>DATKAP010000040.1:0-72172 GCA_035577905.1 Binatia bacterium | reverse complement strand
GGCGCGGATCGCCTTGCTCTCCGCAGAGCCGCACAACCCGCTGGCCGATGAATTCCTCAAGCAGAGCGTCTTCTTCGAGACTAAAGTGCTCGCGCACCTGGACAAGGGAATCCCCCCTGACCACTTCAAGGTGCTGGTGATGCCCGCTGACCTGCCCAAGCTCAGCGCTGAGCAAGGAGCCCGGCTGCATGCGTTTACCGCCGGCGGGGGCGTTATCATCAGGGCCGGAAGGGCGGAGCCGGGAATTGCGGCGCGCGCCGAAGACGCCGCAGGAGGGCCTCGCCTCAGTTTGGAGCCGCGCGGTTACGTGCTGGGCCAGTTGACTCGGAAACCCGACGGCCAAACTTTTATTCTTCACTTGCTCAACTACAATCACCAGACCCCGGCAGAGAACGTGAAAGTCCGGCTGGACCTGAGCGGGCTCGTCCAAGACCTCAGCCACTGGGAGGTAAAATTCCTTTCGCCGGACGCGGTTCAGCCTCAGCTGGCTGGCCTCTCCATGCATGGGAGCGTCTGCGAGTTTACTCTAGGCCGGATCGATCACTATACCGTGGTGACTCTCTCGGCTAGACCGGGGCCGTAGTTTGAGGCAAATTTGACACAGACATGTCGGAAATCTTACGTAGCATGCCATCTGTCGCGGCACGCTCGCGGTATCGGCCTCTCCAACCGTTTGTTAGAAGCAGGCGGACATCTGTACTGAGACTCAACACTTTGAATCAGCCAAATATTTTCCATCCATACCGTCCATACCGTGATTAGGGCAATTCGAGTGAATCAACGTTTCTTTTGCGACTCATGTTCCAGATGTGATAAAAGGTAAGTAACGGTAAAGACGTCGGTTTTGGGCATCTTATTGAACGCAAAGAGTCTGACCGAAAGAGCCTTTTCGAATCCCACTCTCTCCGCCATATTTCTTGGCCTCCGCGCTTGTCCAAGTGCTCACTTGATCTTCTTGACGTGGATTTCCTGTCCGTCAACGCGGTGGTATGTATAGCCAATCACATGGCCTTCACTGTCACGAGAAAACGTGACACTTCCGAGATCACTCCTAACGAAAAACGTATCGGGACCCAATGGCAAATACTCATCCTCATCCTTCCCGAACCGCGACCATAGTTTCCCGTCCTTCACAGAAACCACATCCAAGTCATCACCTGCGCGCGACTCATATTCACCAATAAAATCTTTATAAACGCTCGCGTCCACGGCGACAGGCTTGCGGAAGTTTACGGGCAAATTGCCCCACTGCCTCGCAACCAATAACCACGAACCGTTCTGCTTGATGTAAGTCTCTGTTTGCCGCTGTTCGCTGATGATGTCGGCATCCGTAAACTGCTCGTGTCCTGTGAGGCGGAAGTTAATCACTGCTGTATTGCCGTACACGTGGACGATGTAGTCCCGGGGGTTCGCCGAGCGGTCGTATTCGGGGGGCAGCTTTCCAACGTGTTCGATGAATTGGGCTTTCGTATGAAGTTCACCATCATCGGTGCTGAAGATGCAGTCATCCGCGACATAGCGAGACCAAGCCGTCATATCCCGCCTTAGAGCAGTCTCTCTCAGCGCGTTGCGGACGTTGAGCACTTCCTGTTGGGCGGGCGAGAACTTCGGCTGATCTTGCGCACTGATCATGCTTGCAGATAAGCAGAGAAAAAGGCAGGCGATGAAACGCATGTATGGTCTCCTGTGAGCGAGCGTGCCACTGTTGCGTCCCGACCCATTTGGCACGTTATTTCGCGGACAAAATTGTGTCAAGCGCGCAAGCGCCACAGGCAGACCTTATTCCTGCTGTACTAGTCCGCACTAGAATTAGCCGAGTTTCAGGATCAGAATTGGCTTTCTTGAGTCGTAGAGACGAACGGGATGCTATTGATAAGGATGGATTTTACCGATAACACTGGAAAATTGACTCGCCACGGTGTCGTATTCCTCTCCGCCAGCTATTTTGTTATCACCTCGCCTCGGTCCGTACCTGCGCTCCCGCAGCCCGATCATTTCTTGTAGAGTTTGATTCAGTTCTTGTCGTGGATAGGCAACGCGAAAGCGATGTATACGCCGCCGGAGGGCGATCGAGGATCCTTTCCGCCGCCAGCAGCAATGACCACATATTGTCGGCCGTTCACCGAATACGTCACCGGGGTGGCGTTGCCCGCAAATGGCAGAGAGGTTTCCCACAGTAGTTCTCCGGTAGACTTGTCGAAGGCATGGAACTTTCTGTCATAGTTCGTCGCTCCGATGAAGAGCAGACCTCCGGCCGTTACAATCGGTCCACCATAATTCTCTGAACCAGTGTTCTTCATTCCCTTAGCTGCGAGTTCGGGATATTGACCGAAGTTGATTTTCCATTTGTACTCGCCGGTATCCAAATCAATTGCGTTAAGCGTGCCCCAAGGTGGAGCGATCGCAGGGTAGCCATCGGGATCAAGGAAACGCCGATAACCGGTAAGTCGGTACTTCATGCCGGGCAGCAGCGTCCCGGAACTGGATACCCCTTTGTTTTCCCCGGTAAGAAGGAATTGGACCAATCCGCTGAGTTGGTCTTCGTAAAGGTTGGGAAATGCGGGCATGCGACCTTTGCCACCATGGATGCTGGAGGCGATGTCGGCGGCACTTCTGCGGTCGCCGATCGCTGCAAGGGATGGAATGTCTGGCGGGGCGCCATGCATGTTCTCACCATGGCAGACCGCGCACTGGCTTAGATAGATCGCCTTCGCGCCGCGTTCTCCCTTGTCTTCGAAGAGCGAGGCGGTCCACGCCATTTCGTTCGAATTGACGTAAATGATGTCGCTATCGGGATCGACCGCAGGACCACCCCATTCAGCTGCGCCGTCAAAACCGGGAAAGACAATGGTGTCTGTTCCCACACGGAAAGGAACGAATTGGCCTTCGTGAATCGATGCGCGGAAACGATCGAGTACCCACTGATGGGCTTCCGGCGTGCGTGTGGTCAGCATGTCCTCAGTGAGCGTCTGACGTGCGTAAGGCACGGGCCATGTAGGCAGACCCTGCTCATTGGCAGCAACTTCGCCGGGCAGAGTGCTTGCCGGATATTTTCGATATTCGATCGGGACGAGCGGCTTGCCCGTGACACGATCGAAGATAAACAGGAAGCCTTGCTTGCTGGTCTGCACGACAGCATCGACGGCCTTGCCGTCGCGTTTCAACGACACCAGAACCGGGGCGGATGGGAAATCGCGATCCCATAAATCATGTCGAACGGCCTGGAAATGCCAGATGCGTTCGCCCGTTTCGGCATTCAGGGCAATCAGGCAGTTTGCAAACAGGTCATTGCCGATCCGATCGGCGCCGTAAAAGTCAGATGCGGCCGAGCCAGTCGAAACATAGACGATTCCTCGCTGAACATCGAGTGACATCCCGGCCCAATTGTTGGCGGCACCGCTTGTCTTCCATGCGTCTTTCGGCCAGGTGTCATACCCGAATTCTCCCGGGTGTGGGATCGTATGAAACGACCAGCGCAGCTTGCCGGTGCGAACGTCATACGCCCGGATGTCGCCGGGCGGAGCGGGCAGAGTTTCAGGATTACGCCCCCCAACGATGATCAGATCTTTATAGACGATCCCCGGAGTGGTGAGCGCGACGGACTGAAAGCGCGGCTCGCGTCCAAGATTTTCTTGCAAATCCACGCGACCATCGGTTCCGAACGATGGAATCGGTTTCCCAGTATTCGCGTCCAGAGCGTAGAGGAAATTCATAACGCCGACCAGAATTCGTCTGTCGCCCTTATCTGACCAGTAGGAGAGTCCCCGGTTTGGCTGCATGCCTTTGATCCCGGAATCAAACTTCCACAGCTCCTTTCCGGTGGCTGCATCAACGGCGAAGATCTTCTGTGTCGGTGATATTCCATACAGCACACCATGGACGACCAGGGGACTGGTTTGCAGGCCGCCCTGCTCGCCGGTGTCGTACGTCCACGCGAGTTGCAATTGCTTGACGTTTGCGCGACTGATCTGGGCAAGTGGCGAATAGTGCAGATATTCGGCAGATCCGCCGTAGACCGGCCAGTCGTGCGATTCCGGGGATGCAGCGTTTGAATGGGCCCTAGTTGTGTACGGCGTGAAACTGAAAACTGAGACGGCAGCAAGAAGAGAAGAACACAGGACCCCGGTATTATGCATGTGCGTCAATGTATCGTCTTCGGGGTTTGAGTTCCACTGACGGCGTTTTTCCTTACTCAATTTCAGATCATACGAGCCTGTGATTTGAATCACAGACCCTCTGCTGCCCGAACGTCAGAATCGCTTCCGGACCTTTACGACCATAAGGAGGCCTATGGCGACGGCGACCCCCGTGCAAAGAGAGACCTTGCGTACTTTGCCCACCGATGCGGCGCGTCAGGTGCAGTGGGGGTTCGCGAACCGTTTCGACCTGCAGATGCTCGTGCAGGGGACGCGGGCTGTAGCGCGGGGTCCCGTGGCAAGGCTGGTGGCGAACGGCGGCCGGAACTCGCACGAGTGGACCGAGGGCAAAGCCTCGTTACTCGAGGCATTCGATGAGGCAGGGATTACGGCCGTGTTCATGGATCCAGAACACGGCGGCCTTTTCGCCGGACCAAAGAATTTGGCGCTGGCACTTGTCGCTTTTGAATTGGCCTGGGTCGATGGAGGTGCGGCCACGGCAAGTCTTGCCGGTTGCCTCGCGCTGGCCCCCATCCACGAGCGGGGCACGCCTGAACAGCACAGCCACTACATGAAACTGGCCGCCCCGCCGCAGCCTGGAGAGAGTCGTAAGCCTTTGCGCGGGGCATTTTGCCTGACGGAACCGATACCGTACGTCGGCGTCGATACCGGCATGCTCAACGGGAAAATGCGAATCGTCGAGTGGAAGGATGGGGAAGAGCCTGTCCTCCAGATCGAGAAGCGTGGACGATTCATCACCAATATCGGGTTTGCGAATTTTGTGACAGCAGCTGTCGACTCAGATGACGAGCGGATCAAGGGCAGCTGCATGGTCATTCTCGAGGAGGGAGATCCGGGCACGTTTGACCGGGGCACGCCTACGAAGAAGATGGTGCACCAGCTTTCGTCGACGGGAGATCCCATCTTCAGCCTGCGTGTGCCGGCCAGCCGGATCATCGGCGGATACGAAATCAAAGATCGCGGGCTCGTCCCGCGATTCAATCATAGCGAGATCATCGAGGCTGTGTTTCGCCGGACGCGGGTGACCGTCGGGGTGATGACGGCTGCGAAGCTCCTGTCGGCCGTGGAGCCTGTGATTCGTTACCAGCGCGGCAGGTTTCGTGGAGCCGAAACGGCAACCCCGGGGTCCGTGCGCTATGAGCTCGGATTACAGGCAAGGGAAGATTCGTTGCACCGGCTTGTGGATGTCTGGGCAACCGGGGAGGCCAGCGCATCGCTCGGCTTTGCTGCTGCGCGCACGTTCGACGAACTGGATCCGCTCGAGAAAGATATGGAGAAGCTGTATGCCGAGCGCGGTGTCACTGGCGCAAAGGCAAAGATGAAGATGTTGCGGGAAGCTGCGGACCAAGCAGTTGCTTTAATGCAATTGCCAGCCGGCGGTGCTCGAAAGGATGCTCTCAACTCCGACTTGCTCCTGCGCTTCGTGACACTTGATTCACTGGCTGACGTTCTCTGCCCTGCGGCCAAGTTGTGGAACACCGGTTGGGGTGCTCAGATGATGCGAGAGGCCGTGAGCCTGATGGGAGGATATGGCATCACCGAAGATTGCCCCGGTTTTCTCGGAAACAAATGGATGGACGCCCAGCTCGAGGCCACGTATGAAGGGCCCGAGGCGGTGCAGCGGCGTCAACTTTCGGTGACGATGACGAATCCGGTGTTTCTCGCGCAATTCCGCAACTGGATCCGTGAAATGCGAGTAATAGCGTCCGATCATCCCCGGAGCGGGGCGTGTGCGCTGGCCACGGCGATGACGACGTGGCTCTGGAGCCTCAATCATCTGCAGCACACCAAGGATGCTGAAGGCGGCAAGCTGTATCAAAGCGCGCGTCAAGGCGTGACGTTTCCTCTTGCCGACGCCCTGTGCTGGATGCTGGCGACTCGCTGCCAGATTCTGGATGTGCTTCGTTTGGAACGCGAGGGCGCAGGGGATCCCTCCATCGCGGAAGGACTGCCCGGTCTGGTTAATTTTCTCAGCGATCTCTGCCATGTGCAATCAGCGCGAGCCAGCGGCGAGGTGGCACGCATCTGCGCGGAACTGGTGTTCGGCTATAACCGGCATCCGGCGTGGGATGAAGAAGGAACTCGCGGTTGCTGGCACGAGGACGAACTGGAGCAACTCGAAGGCTTCATGCCCGGGATCAACTCCTATCGTTTGGATGTAATCGGGAAGGACGGTTCACATCCTAAAAAGGCTGGACCATGCGTTATCTGTTCCGGAGAGGCTCCGTTTTTGTCTCTATATGCCAAGCTGGCCGGCTGTCTTACCGGGGCACGACTGGCCAAAGACCGGGCTGCCGAGGCAATTTCGAAGATCATGATTCCTGAGGCGCTGGATTATCCCGCATGAGCGCTCCCGCTCCATCCTCCCCCTTCCCCCTCGAACGGCAGCAGATGTCGGTGGACATCGCCGGCGTCGGCTTCGGCCCGGCGATGGGAGGATTCCTCACTACGCTTGCGAGCCAGCTTGTCAAAGATGACGGGACGCCGCGATTTGAGAGCGCGGTTTTGCCGGGTATGCCCCTGCAAGTGATCTGCTACGAGCGGGCGGATGGGTTAGGCTTCGGCGTGTCGGGCGCGGTGACACGGGCCCGAGGAATCCGGGCGAGCTTTCCGGGGGTCGACCTCTCACAGATTCCCATGGCAGCGCCGGTGAAACGGGAAAAGCTCGTTTATCTTCTGGATCCGATCGGCGCGAGCCGCCGCTCATTCGCGAGTCGGGCGAAAGATCGCCTGCTCCACGCATTCGGTTCGGTTCTCGGCCTGCGCAATCACGCGGTCGAGTTGCCCTTCAGTCCAAAGTTCATGCGCAAAGACGGCGGCATGATCTTCTCACTGGGGCAGTTCAATCAATGGGTCGGCGAGCAGGTGACGAGTTCCGGAGTTGCGCAACTCTGGCCGGGAATGCCAGTTAGCGAGCCTCTGATCGAAAACGATAACGTTTGCGGCGTGCGGTTGATCGATCAGGGAGTGAATCCGGATGGCTCTCCGAGTGATGGCTTCGTGTCCGGGATGGACGTTCGTGCAGCTCTCACCGTCGTGGGGGACGGACCGGTTGGTGCTGTCGGACGCAAGCTTGACGCGCACTTCGGGTTACCGAAAGGCCATGAGCATCGAGACTGGGCGCTCGGTATGAAGATGGTCGTCGAGTTGTGCGAAGATTCGGACCTTGAACCTGGAACGGTGTTGCACACCATCGGATTCCCTGAGCCGGAGATTTTTGGATTTCTATACGTCCATCCCGAGCGGCTGGCCTCCCTGGGCATCTTTATTCCTTCGTGGTTCCGGTCTCCCGTTCGCACAGCCTATCGCTATCTACAACATTTCATGCTGCACCCGTACTTGTGGCTGCATCTGCAGGGTGGCACTTTGAAGTCATGGGGAGCAAAGTCTCTGCAAGAATCTGGCCGTCACGGAGAACCCTTTCTCGCTGGAAATGGATACGCGCGCATCGGCGAAGGTTCGGGCAGTACTAACGTCCTCGCAAACTCGGGAGTGGATGAGGCATGGACCACGGGCGTGCAACTGGCTGAGGCTGTCGTTGAGTTGCTCGAGAACAATAAGCCATTTACGCGCCAGAATCTTGAACAAGCGTATGTGCGCCGTCGCCGCGAGAGTTGGGTGGACAAAGAATCTCGGGCCGCTGCGGATGCCCGCAACGGATTCCAGCATGGCGTTGTTGCGGGTTTGATCGGCACGGTGCTCGCAGGATTCACTGGCGGAACTGTCTCGTTCGGAACATCCTCTAAACGGCAGGCCGCGTCATCACTTCGATCGTATTTTGCATCGCGTATCCCGGCGGCAGAGTTGCGGAAGTTACAAGAGGAGTGTGCGCAACAGGGAAGTTCGCTACACGATCGCATCATGGACCTTTGCGGATGGCCGCAGATTCCGGTCGATGGCAAGCTACTGATTTCGCAGCAGGATGCACTGCTCATGGGCGGCAGCGTTCAGGCCTCGCCCGGATATGCCAATCACGTGACTTTCATTTGCCCCGAAGTCTGTCAGAAATGCGAAGCGAAACTGTGCGTCGAGATGTGCTCCGGGCAAGCGATCACTCGTGGCGAGAAAGATATTCCCGCATTCGATCGAGAGAAGTGTGTGTACTGCGGCGCCTGTTTGTGGAACTGCAACGACGGGAATATCGACTTCCGCACCGGAGCGGGCGGATTGCACTCGGCACTCAATTGAAGAGGGCATGTTTTACAGTCTCGATTTCTAAAACCTCAACCGATAGTGCTCGCAACCTTGAAAGCTTGAACTCTGAAACCCGAACAATGAGCAACACTTATCACATTGTCGTCTGTGCAGGGATCGTGCCCGATCCACTGCAAACACTCGAGCCAATTACCACACCAGCCGGGCCGGCGCTGAAGAACGAGATGATGTTGCCGGCCGTGCTCGATCCGTGGTCCGCTCATGCTCTGTACGAGGCCGCAAACCTTGTTTCGCACTTTTCGGGAAGCAAGATCTGGCTGGTCAGCGTGGCGCCGAAAGCAAAATTGCAGCAAGTGATGATGAACATCGCGCAAAAGGCGAGCTTCGAACTCGTGCCGCTCGACATTCCCTCAAATGGGTTCGCTGATGCCCATTCGGTCGCTAAGATCTTGGCCGAAGCCGTTGAATCGATTGCAGGTCTCGACCGTTCGCGTCTCCTGCTCTTTGGCGGATGGGAGTCTGCCTCGCGGGGGGGTGGCATTACGATGCAACTCGTCGGTGAGCAATTGACGATCCGAGATCAATTCCAGGGGGTCGATCAGATCACGGTACAACCCGATGGCTCGTTCGAAATTCTGGAACGTATTGAAGGTGGGCGGCATCTCGTCTCGACCTGCGAGGGGCCGCCTGTCGTACTTGGGTGGGCGACCGGTAACTTGCCAGAACCCAAGAACAATCCGCAAGTCGGAATGGTGAACATGCGAACCATCATGCCGGCACTACAGAGGGCCAAGGCCGGATCGCTTGCGCAGAATTTGCAGTATGTAAATGTCAGCCCGCCCAAGCAACAGCGGCAAACCCGAATCGTCAAAGATCGGTCGCCGGATGAGATTGCGGCTGAGTTAGCTGAATGGATCGCGCAGGATTAGGCGGCTCATGGGTTCAGATATATAAGAGGTGTGTTAGAGGAATTGATGCCACAGAACTTACTATTTCTCGCTCATGCAGATGAAGCAGGAACGGCACTGCCGCGAGCAGCCCTCGAAGCGCTCGGCGCGGCGGTCGATCTGGCCGCCGGTACTGGCAGCGCGTTGACGATCGGCCTGCTCGGCGGAAATGCTCAGGATATTGCGAAGACCCTCGCTTCCACTCAAGCTCGCATCCTGGCCGTGTCGGGCGGGGAGTTTGGCCATCCGCGATACTCGACGGATGCCGCTGCCGCTGCGGCAATCTGTCGTGCAGCTTCTCCCGACGTTGTAATTGCTCCGTGTACCTCGCGTTTTCATCGCGTGCTTCCAGGAGTGGCGTATCGTCTGAATGGGCAAGTCGACACGCACATCACTTCAATCGACGCGGCTGAGTCTGCCATCTCCGCCAAGCGTTGGTTCTATCGCCAACGGCTTGAGGCAGTGATTCAACGAACCGCGCGCCCGTGGTTCTTACTCGTAGATTCCGGATGTCACGAGCCATGGTCGGGAACGGCAGAGACTGCGCGAGTCGAATCGATCGAAGTCCCCGTCTCCCCTGAACTCAAACGTACCAATTTTGTGAAAATCCGGATGCCGAACAGTGACGCACAAACCATTCGTCCCGATGCTAAGCTTCTGTTTGTGGCGGGAGCGGGTTGGTGCAAGAAGCAATCCGATGGCAAGACCCACGTGCCCGAGGCTGAGACCGCGATTCTCGAATTCTTGCAAAACTCCGGCGCCTCGCTCGGCGGCAGCAAGTCTTTGGTCGACCAAAGTGGCGAGAATCAGGCGGTGCTAGGCTTCATGACCCACCTCAACCAGGTGGGGCAGACCGGATCGACGCCGCGTCATCCCAAAGGGCTCTCAACGTGCTGCCATGGAGAAGAACCACACGTCGTTGGCTGGCGGTTCATCAACGAGCGACGCGCGATCAATCTCGATCCGAACTGTGGATGGGCGCGCGGAAAAGCCGACGTCCTCTATGTTGCTGACGCTTTTCAGGTGCTCTCCAAGCTGAATACGCTGCTCGCGAACAAGTAACCTACTGTGAATGAGGCAAATTCGGGGTACAATCACGGCCAGCGGCTCGACTGATGATTGAGACACTCTATAAAACAAAAACACTGCAACCGACAGCCTGGCGGCAGGAATTCTACGAACTATCTTTTGGCGAGCAGACCGTGGACGGGCAGCTCGGGTATTTCGTGCGCGAAACACAATGCTGGTGGGATGGCGCCACGAATCGTACGGTGCGCGTGCAGTATACGCTTTCACCACGCGAGGGGTTCGCGACCCGGGAAAAGGCCGAGGCCCGATATGAATTGCAGCGAGTGGAGCGAGCGCGACGCGGTTTCGTACATTCCTTTACTCCGCGTTATGACCCCACAAAAAAGACCAAATATGTATTGATCGAGATTCCCACGACAGAAAAAGAGGAAGCCGAAACACCTGCATGTAGTACCGATGCTTCAAACTAGCCTCATCGTTGCCGTGGGCCGTTGAAATCTCCGCAGAGAAGTACTGCAGTTTCTGATAAAAAATCGGCGAAAACCATGTCTAATTTACTTCGATCTTCTATCTCCTACATAATCCTTACCTTTGTGGTTGCGATCTCCTTTTCCACCCCGCTCCCGGCACAGACTCCCGCGGCCGAGACGATTTCAATTGACGCTAGCGCGCCTGCAACGCCGCTTCCACACTTCTGGGAGCATTTCTACGGTTCCGGGAGAGCCATTCTTTCTCTACGCGAGAGCTACCGGCAAGACCTGCGCGAAGTCAAGAAAATCACGGGCATGCAATACGTTCGCTTTCATGCGATCTTCCATGACGAGATTGGCGTCTACGACGAGGATGCGCAAGGCAACCCTGTTCTCAACTTTTCTTATGTCGATCAGATTTATGACGGGCTGCTTGCCAACGGGGTTCGTCCCTTTGTCGAGTTGAGCTTTATGCCAAAGAAGCTCGCCTCAAACAAAGACGCGCTGCACGCGTTCTGGTACAAGCAGAATGTTTCTCCTCCCAAGGACTATGGCAAGTGGGACGAGATGGTCAAGCAGTTCGCAAAGCACCTAGTTGAGCGCTACGGAATCGATGAAGTCTCCCAGTGGTATTTCGAAGTGTGGAATGAGCCCAACATCGACTTCTGGGCAGGGGAGCCACGCCAATCGACTTATTTCGAGCTTTATGATCATACGGCGCGCGATCTGAAAGCTGTGAGTTCACGCTTGCGTGTGGGCGGTCCTTCCACAGCTCAAGCCGCCTGGGCTGACGCATTCATTAAACACTGCGCGGATAACAAAAGTCCGGTCGATTTCGTGTCCTCGCACGTCTACGGAAACGACAAATCCGAAGATGTTTTCGGCACGCACGAACAGATTCCCCGCAACCGCATGGTGTGCCGCGCAGTCGCCAAAGTGCACGACCAGATCAAGTCGTCTGCCATGCCGAATCTGCCGCTGCTCTGGTCGGAATTCAACGCCAGCTACGCGAATGAACCAGACGTCACCGATGCCACGTACATGGGACCTTGGCTAGCGGATACAATCCGCCAGTGCGTTGGGCTGGTTGATGAATTGTCGTATTGGACCTTCTCGGATGTTTTCGAGGAGCAAGGCGTCGTCAAGCAGCCGTTCTATGGCGGATATGGACTGATTGCAGCCGGAGGTATCCCCAAGCCGGCGTTTAATGCATTTCTTCTCCTGCATCGTCTGGGGGACGAGCGTCTCGCGGCATCTACGGAGGATGTACTAGTCACGCGTCGCAAAGATGGAGGCATGGCGATCGCCGCGTGGAACATGGTCGATCCGGGCAAGAGCGGACCGTCGAAGGAAATCCAGTTGCGATTCGAGCATGCGCGAGTACCGAGTGTGCAGGTGACGTATCTTGATCGCGATCATGGCGACGTGCACAAAGCCTATGAAGCGATGGGTTCGCCGCGATATCCGACCGAGCAACAAATCGAGAAACTGCGCGCGGCGGCAAAGCTTTCTCCGCCCGAGTCGTATTCCGTCAAGAATGAAACGTTAATGCTCAAGGTTCCGTCGCAAGGACTGGTTTTGATCGAGACCAAGCCTTAATCAGCGCGTTCAGGTAGCGAAGCATCCTGGCTTGGTGTGCCACGTTTGACAACTACTGAGCGCGACTACGCCAAGTCACTCCCAAAGAGTGCAGGATCAGCGAATCTCTATAAGTCAAAGCGCAAGCGTCTTTGACTATGGCATGAGCGTACTGAACCTTCGGATCGCGCGTTACGCACCAGGGCTCATGCTCCCCATCTCCTAGACAGTGTTCACAGGGCGCTATCGCATTGGTCCCGTTCTGGCTCTTCATGAAATCGATGTTTTGCATAGCTTGTTCTCCTCTGCCCGTGCCAGACAGACGCAACGTTGGATGAACGATGGAAAGTCGACATTAGATACCAAGTGCAATATTCATCGGCATTACCGTGAAAAAGGATTAGATGTAGGAGATTTTGAGAGCGGTCTGTCCAGTGAAACTCTTAGCTCGCTGGACCAGTTGCATGACTGTCCTACGACCGACTGCCGGGAGCAACATGGCAAGTAAGGCCGGAATGGGTTCAGGGTACGGCTAATCGGCCTGCGTCCTCGAAGACACGTAACAGACCATCAGCCACCAAACTCAATCGTGAGTCCTGTTCTCCACGTCTTTGCAAGGTCTGAAGGCTCGAGTTGAGTATCAATGTCTCAGCTCATGCTGAATTGTGAGCGCCGTCTCGCTGATGCGTGATTGAAATCACAAGACGGTTCTTTCCTCATCCATCCAAAGAACTTATCCATAGATCGAGATCAATAAATCCTCGCAAATCCCACTATTCTCGCGTGTTCTAGCGGATTCTTACTAGTGATCGCACATGTGGGGCTTACTAGAATGACCCCGCCGATGAATCCCAAGTGGAACGGACAATTCTCGTGTTTCGATCTTGTCGCCAAGAAAGATGACTGTTCTCGCAGCATCGTCCAGGTTGGCGGTATCGAGATTGGCGGCGGCGACTTCGTGGTCATGGCCGGGCCCTGCGCGGTAGAGACGGAGGCGCAGCTGATGCAGACGGCGGAAGCCGTCGCAGACGCGGGCGCGCGCATCTTGCGCGGCGGCGCTTACAAGCCGCGATCTTCTCCTTACGCATTTCAAGGTCTGGGTGTCGAAGGACTCAAGATCTTGCGCAAGGCGCGGGAAGCGACGGGCCTGGCAATTGTTACCGAGGTGATGAGCGAAGAAGACGTTGATGTTATTGCGGAATACGCCGACATCATGCAGGTTGGCACCCGCAGCATGGAGAACTATTCTCTGTTGGAAGTTCTGGGAAGCTGCGGGCGACCGGTTCTCCTCAAGCGCGGCATGACCGCGACGCTGGAAGAATTGTTACGCTCCGCGCAGGTCATCGCTATGGCAGGTAATCCGCAGATCATCCTGTGTGAGCGCGGCATACGCACTTTTGAGACGGCAACGCGCAACACGCTCGACATTGCAGCCGTCCCCGTGTTGAAGGCTGTGTCGCACCTCCCCGTGATCGTTGATCCTAGTCATGCCGCCGGGGTGCGCAGTCTCGTGCCGGTGCTCTCACGCGCCGCCGCGGTTGTAGGTGCAGACGGATTGCTGGTCGAGGTGCACCCGACGCCCGAGAAGGCTATGAGCGATGGCAATCAGTCGCTCACATTCGGCGAGTTCCGCCACATGATGGCCGATCTACAGCCCTACATCGAACTGCAACAGGAATCCCGGCAGCTCCGCCCGCAACTTCTCGTGGCAGGAGGAGCAGATTAGTGCGGCGTTCTTTGCTGGCTTTCGCTCTCCTGCTCGTCGCCTCCGGACCAGCCACTCCTGCGGCTCAAACCGAGGCCGACGCTACTCCGCTCTTGTACACCGTCGCGAAGGTGTTCGACCCACTGGCTTGGCTCCGTGGAGAGGATCGGTTTCCCTCCGGCGCGCAAATTGTTTTGAACGATAACCGCGGGAAGCGTCGGCTGATTCCGAATTTCGCTGCCTCGGCCGATGCAGCCCTCTCCTTCGATGGTCAGAAGGTCCTGTTCTCGGGAAAGGACCACGCTGGCGATCCGTGGAAGATCTGGGAAGTCGATCTGGCATCCGGAAACGCTCGTCCGATTACCTCCTTCCCAGACGATTGTATTCGCCCGTTTTACCTTCCAGACGACCGCTTGGTCTATGCGAGAAAGGTGGCTGGACGGTTCGTAATTGAGACGAAGGAACTGTCGAGCAATAAAACGCTCGACTTAACCTACACACTCTCCAATGCGTTACCGACCGACGTGCTTCGTGATGGGCGCATTTTGTTCGAATCCGCCTACCCGATGGGTGCTGGCAGCTCCCCTGAGATCTATACAGTGTATTCGGATGGCAGCGGAGTCGAGGCCTACCGCTGCGACCACGGAGTTTCTCGTTACGCAGCCAAGCAGCACAGTTCCGGCGATACAGTCTTTGCCACCTCGCGGGGACTGGCAAGATTTACTGCTGCTCGCGCCCAGCAACTCAACATGGCCACGCCTCGCGGCGAATATGCTGGGGAGATCGCCGAAAGCGCGGCCGCCGAATGGCTACTGGCGTGGCGGCCCGATGCGAAGTCTTTTTACCGCCTCGTGCGGTGGACGCCAAATGCGGGCGATCTGAAGCCTGTTCTCTCGGAACAAGACCTCAATGTGGTTCAGCCGGTGGTATTTGCGCCGCATGCGGCTCCCAATCGTCATCCCACAGGATTGCATGACTGGCCGAATGGGAATCTGCTCTGCCTGAACGCCTACACCTCAAAATATCCATTCCCAGCAGGCGCGATTCACTCCGTGCGCCTGTACAGCCGAGACGATTCGGGGCATCCGAAGCTGCTCGGCACTGCTCCAGTCGAGCGCGACGGATCGTTCTTCGTCCAGGTTCCTAGCGAACGGCCTCTGCAATTCGAGCTGATAGATGGTTCCGGCAAGGCCTTGAAGCGCGAGGCAGGGTTTTTCTGGATGCGCCGAGGCGAGCAGCGTGTCTGCGTGGGATGCCACGCTGGCCCCGAGACAGCGCCCGAGAATGCGGTGCCACAGATTCTGCTGAAATCCACCACGCCCGCGGACCTTACCGGGAGCACGCAAAGCGCAGGAGGACACTAACGTGAGATTGTTCTGGCTTGTACTTGTATCCTCCACTGTGCTCGCCCAAACTCCGGAGGCTAGTGCACCTGGCGCAATTCGATTCGACGACGCCACCGCAAAATCTGGTATTCAATTCATTCACAACTTTGGGTCACAAAAACTGGGCTCCTTGCTCGAAAGCACTGGCGCAGGGTGCGTTTGGTTTGACTACAACAACGACGGTTTTCCCGATCTGTACGTCGCAAGCGGAAAACCGCTTGAAGACGGCATTCACCCGTATCCACTGAAGCAGGCGCCCGCAGTTCCGCCGCACAATCATCTTTACCGCAACAACGGTGACGGCACCTTCACAGACGTGACCGACAAAGCCGGGGTCGCCGCAAACATATACGGCATGGCTGCTATCGCTGCCGATTACGACAATGACGGCTTCATTGATCTCTTCATCACCGGCTATGGCAAGGCCATTCTTTATCACAACAACGGCGATGGCACCTTTACGGACGTAACGTCAAAAGCTGGCATTCAAGTTGAAGGTTGGTCGATCAGTTCCGCCTGGCTAGATTACGATCGCGATGGCTGCGTTGATCTGTTTGTTGGACGCTATGTCAAATTCGACCCCAAGTACCGAAACTATTACTCCGCCGATAACTATCCTGGACCGCTCGACTATGCCGGCGACACCAACCGCCTGTATCGCAACAACTGCAATGGAACGTTTACTGATGTAACCGACAAGTCGGGAATCGGCGCCTACAAGGGCCGCACCATGGGTGTTACCGCTGCAGATTTCGATGGTGATGGATATCCCGATATCTACGTCTCCAATGACAAAACCGAGAACTTTCTCTTCCGCAACAAGCGCGACGGCACTTTCGAAGAAGTAGCCGGCGATTTAGGCGTTGCATACGGTCAGAACGGTGAGGGCACATCAGCCATGGGCCCGGTTATGGCCGACATTGACGGCGATAGTCGTATCGATCTCTGGGTCACCGATTCAAAATACAACCGCCTGATGCGGAACACTGGCGCGAACGGATTTGAAGATATTGGCCCGAGCTCCGGAATCTCTCAAGCCACCGCGCAATACGTGAGCTGGGGCACGGGCATCTACGATTTCGACAATGATGGCTGGCTTGACATCATGATCTTCCACGGTGGACTGATTCATCTTGTCCCCCAGGAGCAATCTTTATTTCGCGGCTTGGGCAACGGCAAGTTCGCCGACGTCTCGCGTGAAGCTGGGCCAGTCCTTGATGTGAAAACAGTCTCACGTGGCGCTTGTTTTGCCGATTACGACAACGATGGGAAGGTCGATGCTTTTGTCGTGAACCTCGGTGCTCCCGCCACTTTGTTGCACAACGTTATTCATAACAGCAATCACTGGCTCACCGTGAAGTTGAAAGGGAAGAAGAGCAATCGCGACGGGATCGGAGCGCACCTTGAACTCCTGGCCGGTGGCCGGAAGATGATCGCCGAGCGCTTCGCCGGCTCGGGCTACTTGTCGCAAGACGACGGCCGCATTCATTTCGGTCTCGGTACCACCACGAAAGCCGAAAAACTTACGATTCATTGGCCGAGCGGACAGGACCAGGTCCTCGAAAACCTTGCAGTCGACCGTGTGCTCACGGTGGAGGAACCGTAATGCCGGCAACTGCGACCACGGGCGGCGTCTCGAACGTTGCATTCCGCCAGCTCCCAAAGATTCTCGGCATTCTCACAGTCGCACTGCTCGCCATCGCCGCGAAGCCCGCTCCAAAGCAGTCTGGCCCATCTCTGAAAGAGCGGTATCTATCTCCGATCGAGATAGCCTTTTCGCTAGATGGGCGCTTGCTCTACGTCGTATGTCAAGACAGCGATGAAGTGCGCGTCGTCGAGGCGCAATCAGGGAAGGTCCTCGGCAGCATTCGCGTAGGGCATGTTCCCCGCGGCATCGTTCTCTCTCCAGATGGCCGCCGCCTTTATGTAAGCAATGCCTGGTCCGATACGGTATCGGTGATCGATACCGCCAGACGCGAAGTTATTCAAGCGCTGCCAACGGGCTTCGAACCAACCGGAGTGGTCATCGACAAGTCGGGAGCGACCTTGTATGTGGCGAACCGGCTCAGCAGTGACATCTCGGTGATCGACGTCGCATCTGGCCAGGAAACAAAGCGCTTGGTTGCAGGCCGAGGGGCCAGCTACCTCGCGATCTCTCCAGACGGAAAATGGATCTATTGCACCCACATTTATCCGAACCTTGGCACATTTCGCAGCGTGCCGGAATCAGAGATTACGGTCATCGACGCTGCCAGCCGGAGGGTCATTGACCGGAAGCCTCTGCACAATGTTGCGGGCATATTTCACGCCGCGACCTCCGCAGATGGAAAGCTTGTCGCAGTAGCGCAACTCAGACCGAAGAACCTTATTCCCTTGGCACACGTGGAACACGGGGCCGTGTTCGGCGACTCGCTCACTCTGTTCGGGGATGATGTAGGTGGCATGGTCCAGATTCCGATCGATGAACTCGATCGCTACTACGCTCTTCCGTGGGGCGTGGTAATCACGGCGGACAAGTCGAAAATCTTTCTGACGACGGCGGGATCTGAGAGCGTTACGGCGATTGATGTTCCTCGGCTGCTCAAGGCTGTTCGCGCGCGACACCAGTCGTTCGCCAACGATCTATCGGCTTCAGCCGATTATGTAACTGCAAGAATCCCCGTTGGCCACAATCCTCGTGGGGTTGCTCTCTCCCTCGATGGCAAGCGTCTGTACGTAGCTAACCGTCTCGACGACACCTTGAGTGTCATCGACACGAAAACCGAGAAAGTTATCTCCACGATCGACCTCGGCGGGCCGAAAAGCATTGATGTTCTTCGCCGGGGCGAACGGCTCTTTTACACCGCGGATTTCGCATTCCAGGGACAGTTCGGCTGCTTGAACTGCCACCTCGACTCCACCATCGATGGTTTGGAATGGGACCTGGAACCCGACGGATTCGGCAAGGATATCGTCGACAACCGTCTACTCGAGAATCTTGCCGGGACTGAGCCTTTTAAGTGGAATGGCGGCAACCCTGACATGCCGACGGAGTGCGGCCCCCGCACCGAAAAGTTTTTTTTCCGGTCACAGAGTTTCAACCAGCAAGAGCTAACGGATCTGGTTACTTATGTCTATTCACTCCCTTACCGGCCAAATCGGTATCGATTGGCAAACGGGGAACTGA
This sequence comes from Binatia bacterium, assembly GCA_035577905.1. GTDB lineage: Bacteria > Acidobacteriota > Terriglobia > Terriglobales > Acidobacteriaceae > Sulfotelmatobacter. The sequence continues at coordinate 53,580 of DATKAP010000040.1, read as the reverse complement.
CACCGGCCCAGGAACACGGCAAAGCGATTTTTGAGCGGACGAAAACCAAGAGGGGTTTGCCGATTCCTGACGCTAACCAGTGCACTTATTGCCACAATGGCCCGAAATATACCAATCAGAGGCAGTTCGATGTTGGCACCGGGAAATCAACTGACCGCTCTGCGGTCATTGATGTGCCGCAACTGCCCAATGTGGCAGACTCAGCACCGTATCTTCACGATGGTTCCGCGAAGTCTCTGGAAGAAATCTGGACGATCTACAACCCCAAAGACACTCACGGTGTGACCAACGACCTGACCAAAGATGACTTAAACGATCTGATCGAGTACCTGAAAACGTTATGAAGACGATCTCGTGGTTCGCATTGACGCTGCTTGTCACCGCACCCTTGGCCGCCGCCCAGGACATGCCGATGTTCCTGTGGGAAAACTTCACCACGGCCAATGGTCTTTCCGACAACCATGTTTACTCCGTCCTGGTGGACGGCAGTCGCGTATGGGCGGGCACCGACAACGGTCTAGGGTTGTTTGAAAGCGGTAAATGGACGATCTTCCGGCCCAATCCGGACGCCAAAGAACACAGCCTCGCGCATCAAGCTGTGCTGTCGCTCGCCCTCGACAAAAATACTGGTGACGTTTGGGCAGGAACGATGGGTGGACTGAGCCGCATCTCTGCCGGGCGCATCGATACCTACACGCAGCTGAACTCGGGACTGAGCAATGACATTGTCTACGGCGTTGGTGTGCAGGGGGACTACGTCTGGACCGCCACCGCCGCCGGTGCCAGCCGCCTCAATACTCATACCGGCCAGTGGTCTTTGTACAACGCCTTCAACACGCCCATGTACGAGATCTGGACCTATGCTGTGAGTCCTGCCGAGGACAAGGTCTACTACGCAGTCTGGGGCGGTGGAGTGCTCGAGTACGACCAAAAGACGGAACGCTGGAAGGATTACAACGACCCCGACGGCGAAACCGAAATGGTCGTAATGAGAGACCAGGGGCTGATCCACGAAATCACGACCTCGGTCAGTTACGTGGACAAGATTCTCTGGGTGGCAACGTACTTCGGCGCCAGCCGTTATGACGGCCGGTACTGGCACAACTTCCTGAAGAAAGACAGCGGCTTGCCCAGCAACTTTCTCAGCCAGATTAAGGGAGTCGATGCCAACCGTGCCTGGTTTTCGACCGACAAGGGCCTCGCCTATTACGACGGCACGAATTGGGCGGTCTACCGTCCAGCACTCGACACCCACAAGCCGGAGATGCTCGTCACCGATGCAGACGGAAATCTCCAAAAGAAGGTGCTTGTACAGACCGCTCCATCACACAACTACGTCCTTGGGGTTGACTTCCAGGGCGACGACATTTGGGTGGCGACTGCCCATGGCCTGAGCCACGGCATTCGCCAGAAGAGTGCGGCAACAGTAGCAAAGGTTGTTAGCAAGCGCAAAAAGTAGTTATCCAGGAGCCATCATTATGAATGTGCAAGAACTACTCGCAGAAGTAACCACAGCCCCGGTCGTAAAGCGGGCCATTACCAATCACGAAGCGCTGAATGAAGCCTACGACTACGGAAGCGCTTTCTCGCGCGGCATGCGCATCGATCTGAAAGGATTGACCATCCTTTTGATTTCGGGCACCGCCAGCATTGACGACCAAGGTCGCACGGTGCACGTTGGAGATCTCCGTGCACAGGTTCGTCGCACGTATGACAACATCACCAAGTTGCTGGCCTCGGAAGGCGCGACGTGGCACGATATCGTCCGCACGACATGCTATCTGCGCGATATCGAGCGTGACTATGAGGCGTTCAACGAGGAGCGAACTGTCTTTTACAAACAGCAGGGACTGGACCCGCTGCCGGCTTCCACGGGAATTCAGGCGATACTCTGCCGGCCCGATCTGCTGGTCGAGATCGAAGCGATCGCAATGTTCCGTCGCGAATCGCCTGTGGAGTAAGACTGAGGAGAAGCGCCATGCGTCTCGCGTCCGTTGCTTTGATCGCTACAGTGCTCGTGTGTGCAGGTTGGTCGCAGAACACGCCCCCGTGTTCGTGCGGCAAGAATCCTCCTGGCCCACCCCCCAACCGGTCGCTGAAGCCGTACGCCGGTGCGCCCGAGGATTTGCGTCCGTTCTCGAAATTTACTACGCCTTACTACGAGTACTACCAGGACCTGATCGAATACAACGGCGCGGCGCGCGAGATCCCTGATCCCGACCCCAAAGACCTCACGGAGATTCGTATTGGCTTTTTGGCTCCCCTCTACGATCATCCTGACCAGGTCTTGGGCAACCGGATGCTCAATGGGGCAAAGATGGCGATCGACGAGGCCAATGCCGCCGGCGGTTACGGCGGCAAGCCTTTTCGGTTGGTTACTCACAACGATTACGACAACTGGCAGATCAGCAGCGGCGGCACCGGTGTGTCGAAAGACTCCGCCATATGGGGCGCGGCGTCGAACGACGCTGTCCGCATGATCTATGACGACAAAGTCTGGGCCATGTTCGGCTCCATCAGTTCCGAGTCGACTCACATTGCCTTGCGCCTCACCTTGAAGGCGGAAACGCCACTGCTGAGTAGCGCGTCCACCGACCCCACCGTTCCCGAGACCATCATTCCTTGGTATCACACCGTCATTCAGGACGATCGCGTTCAGGGATACACGCTTGCACGCCACATCTACACCGAACTCGGCCTGAAACGAGTCGCGATCTTGCGCATTAATGATCGCTACGGCCGCTTCGGAGTCGTGAAGTTCAAAGATGCATCCCGCCGCCTGGGACACCCGGTTGTCATCGAGCAGAAGTTCATGCGCGGTGATACCGACTTTCGCCACCAGCTTCAGGTGATCCAGGATTCACGCGTCGATGCGATCCTTCTCTGGAATGATGTCGGTGCAACGGCTGGAATCCTGCAGCAGATGCAGGAACTCGGAATGAAGCAACAGGTCTTCGGCAGCCATCGAACGATTGGTGATGAGCTCCTGAAGCTTGCGGGGCCTGCCGCTGAAGGGTTCGAGGCTGTATATCCGTACGATCCTTCTCGAACCGACCCGCGCTGGCTGGATTTCGTCGGACGCTATGAAGCGCAGTACCACGAGAAGCCAGATCACTTCGCGGCGCTTGCCTACGACCAGATGCGGATTTTGCTTGATGCCATCTGCCGCGCGGGTCTGAACAAAGGACGCATACGCGATGCTCTCACTGGGCTGACCAGCTACAAGGGCGTAACGGGGGATATGATTTTCGACCCGAACTGCAAAAACATAGCGCCGATGTTTCTAGCTCACGTTCACGATGGCAAGATCACGTATCGCCGCATCACGATGGAAAAGATATATGCAATGGTCGGGGAAGACGGTGTTCAATACTCTGGCCCGCCCGTCGCAAATCAAAGCGAGAATGATCTCAAGATCGGGGTTTTCGGTCCGCATGCCGACGCCGTTATTCAGTCACCTGGAATCGCTCAGCTCTTGAGTGGGAACGGCAAGAGCTTCTCACTGGTGGCGATTCCCTCTGAGGCCGCGTGGGGCAAGGCCTCAAACGATCTGGTCAACGCTGTCTACAAGGATCGGGTGCTCGCCCTGATTGCACTCGATCGTGCCTCGAGCCATCTAGCCGAGCAGATTGCGGTCAAGGCATTTGTTCCGGTTGTAGCCATTTCTGCAGATCGTACTCTGACATCGACAAACATCCCGTGGATCTTCCGTCTTCCCGAGGGCACTTCGCTTGAAGAAGCAGTCAAATGTCTCTCCGTGGCGATTGCTCAGGCCGGTCCAAACCGCGCCAACATCCGCGAGGTCCTCTCCTCGGGAAAGAAGCTGGCTGGCATTCGCTTCGAATCGACCGGAGAAATGAAAGAATAATTTCCTGAGAACTCTCCCTGTAGACAAAAGGCAGTTTGGGGACATCCGGCCCGGCTGTCCGCCGAGTTTTAAGATCCGCATTGAGGTGACTCCGATAGATTGAGTGCATCGTGCGGGATACATAGTCAATCTATTCCTGCGAGAAATCTTTCATTTAGGGGAAACCATGGGATTCGACTTGCCACAGACGATTGCACTTCTCTCACGCACGCCTTCCACCCTGAACGCATTGCTACAGGGTCTGCCGGACGCATGGACGGTCAGCAATGAAGGCTCTAAAAGCTGGAGCCCCTACGACATCGTTGGGCACCTGATTCATGGAGAGCGAACCGACTGGATGCCGCGTGCGCGCATGATCCTGGAGCAAGGTGAGAGCCGCGCGTTTGATCCCTTCGATCGTCTTGCTCAGGAAAGAGAGAGCGCGGGCAAGTCGCTGGCGCAATTGCTGGACGAGTTCGCGCAACTACGATCCGGAAACCTTGACGCGCTGCGTGCACTGAACTTGCAACCATCAGACTTTGATCGCCGTGGCCACCATCCGGCATTGGGAGTGGTGACTCTCGCACAACTACTGGCGACCTGGGCTGTGCATGACCTGACCCACCTGCACCAACTGTCACGAGTGATGGCCTATCAATATCGTGATGTGGTTGGACCGTGGAGTGCGTACCTTGGCGTGCTCCATTGCCAAGGCCACGGTTCTTGACCTCCTGCTCGTTGGATAAGCTAATGACAAGCGACAATTTGCTAGCTTGACGTGGTCGGTTCTCCCACGTTTGGCGACCATCCCTGCAACTTCACCAGCCAATTCGCCGGCTCAGGAAGGATGGCGAATTTTGGCAGATCCCCGCGCACCATTGCGACTTCATCGCAGCAGTGGAACCGCGGACACGCATGGCAGTCCTTGTAGATCTTGTCCGGCAAGTCCTCGCGCTGAGCGACCGAGAAGCCTTGTCCTGCGAAGAAGTCCGGCTTGCGGGTGAACAGGCAAATGCAATCCACCTGATGCCGCTTGGCCTCAGCCATTAATGCCTTTACAAGCTTGCTCCCGCCGCCTCGGCCTTGCGCCCAGGGCGCGACAGTGATCGAGCGAATCTCGGCCAAGTGTGTGCCATAGAGATGCAGTGCGCCGCATCCGATGATGCGCCCGTCGTCATCTTCGAGAACCACGAAGTCGCGCACGTTCTCGCAAATCTCAGGCAGCGAGCGCGGTAGCAGTGTGCCGTCGCCCGAGTATGCTCCGATCAGTTTGTGGATATTTTCTGCATCCGGCAAGATGGCTTTACGCGTGCGCATGGACCTCCTCGCGAAGAGACTCAATTTTCTTCCTGGCGGCCCCAATTGCCTGCCGCACCCGTCCCGGTGCTGTTCCCCCAACAACATCATGGGCAGCCAGCACCGCGGGGAGTGTAAGTGATTTCTTGAAGTCCTCGCCAAACGCCGGACTTAATGACTGCAATTCCTGAAGCGAAAGATCCTTGAGCGCACAATTTCGCTCCAGGCACATCTGTACGGCTTTTCCGATCCGCTCATGGGCGAGTCGCGAAGGTACGCCCTGCTTCACCAGATATGTAGCCGCAGCCCACGCATTCATGAACCCGGACTGCGCCGCCTGCTGCATCTCTTCCAAGTGGAATTCCACTGCCTTCATCCATCCGGTAACGAGCTGCAACATCTGCAGCATTGTGTCCGCCGAGTCGAAAAGTGATTCCTGTGTTTCCTGCAAGTCTTTGTTGTAAGCGAGCGGCAGGCCCTTTAGAGCTACCATAAGAGCAGTCGCATTACCGATCACGCGCCCGCATTTACCCCGTACCAGCTCGAGCAGATCCGGATTCTTCTTCTGTGGCATCGCGCTGCTGCCCGTCGAATAAGGCTCAGGCAATTCCACAAACCCGTATTCTTGTGATGAAAACAGAATCATCTCCTCGGCCCACCGGCTTAGATGCAAAGCCAGCACCGATAAAGTCTGCACGAACTCGATCGCAAAATCGCGATCACTCGTTGCATCGATGCTATTGGCTGTTGGGTCTTCAAATCCGAGTTTGCCGGCCATTAACGTACGATCCAGCGGCAAAGTTGCCCCCGCAACAGCCCCTGATCCCAGCGGGCAAAAATTCAGCCGCTTGCGACAGTCCTCCAAACGGTCGGCATCGCGCAGAAGCATCTCCATATACGCGAGCAGCCAATGTCCCACAAGCACGGGTTCCGCCCGTTGCAGATGTGTATAGGCGGGAACTGCCGTGTCCCCGGCGTGCTCTGCACGATCCAGGAGCACACCGCACAGTTCCGCGAGCCCCTCGCGAAGTTGATCGATGGCCGCCCTAACGAACAGTCGCAAATCCGTCGCAATCTGCTCATTGCGACTGCGCCCGCTGTGCAACTTGTATCCCACTTCGCCAATCAGAGCCACCAGCTGCTTCTCAACAAAGTGATGCACGTCTTCTGCTTCCCCATCGTCGAGGAACGCTGGAGAAGCGGCAGCCTTTTGCCCGATCTGCTCCAGCCCCTGCAGCATGCTGATCAGTTCATCAGCCGACAGAATCCCGGCACTCTTCAGCGCCGTCGCATGCGCTGCGCTGGCGACAAGTTCGTAGCGCAGAAGCCGGCAGTCAAAACTGAACGACCGCTGCCAACGCTCGAATTCCGGGTCCAGCGGCTGCCGGAACCGCCCCGACCACATCTTCATTGCGCAACCTCGACTCGCGAGCGCGCCCGCGAACGCGAGGGTAGTCCTAGAATACGGATGAATCCTTCAGCATCCTTCTGGTCGTATTCGGCTCCCATCGTGAACGATGACAAGTCCGTCCGATATAGCGAATGCTCCGACTGCCGACTCGCGACCGCGACGTTTCCCTTGTAAAGGGATAAAGTCACGATTCCTGTCATGTTCTCCTGAGTCTTTTCTATGAACGCATCCAAAGCCTCACGCAGCGGGGTGAACCACTGGCCGAAGTAGACAAGCTCCGCGTACTTCAGCCCGATATGCTGCTTGAAGTGCGCTATATCACGCTCCAGGCACAGTGCCTCGAGTTCCCGATGCGCCGTGATCAACAGCGTTCCTCCAGGGGTTTCATAGCAGCCACGCGATTTGATGCCGACGAACCGATTTTCAACAAGATCGACACGTCCGATCGCGTTACGGGCTCCGATCTCGTTCAGCAGTTCAAGCAGCGACACCGGGTCCATTTCCAAACCGTTCACTGACACCGGAACTCCCTTTATGAACCCAATGCTGACTTTCTCTTCCTTATCCGGTGCTTCCTGGGGAGATTTTGTAATCTGCCAAGTCGTTGCCAAAGGTGCGTTGCCCGCATCCTCCAGCTCGCCTCCCTCATGGCTGATGTGCCACAAGTTGCGATCGCGGCTATGGATCTTCTGACGGCTCGCCGACACGGGAATTCCATGCGCCTCGGCATAGTCCAGACAATCCTCGCGCGACTTCAAAGTCCACTCCCGCCAGGGAGCAATGATCTTCAATTCCGGCGCGAGCGCCTGATAGGTCAATTCGAAGCGCACCTGGTCGTTGCCCTTGCCTGTGCATCCGTGAGCGACGGCCGTTGCGCCCTCGCGCAAAGCGACTTCGACCTGATGCTTCGCGATCACTGGTCGCGCCAGCGATGTACCCAGCAGATATTTATGTTCATACACCGCGCCGGCCTTCAAAGCAGGGAAGACGTAGCCAGTCAAAAACTCCTCGCGTAGATCTTCCACGACCACCTTGCTGGCGCCAGTCTTGTATGCCTTTTCGACGACAGCTTCAATGTCATCTCCCTGTCCGACGTCGCCCACCATCGCGATCACGTCATAGGAGTAGTTTTCCCTCAGCCACGGAATAATGATCGATGTATCCAGACCGCCGGAATAAGCAAGAACAACTTTCTCAGGCATGAGCGCTCCTTACGGGCAGGCGCACCGCGCCGCCCAACAGTAAATAAAGAATAGCTTTCTGAACATGCATCCGGTTTTCCGCCTGCTCGAAGATAACGGATTGTTCCGAATCCATGATTTCGTCCGTGACTTCATCGCCGCGATGCGCCGGCAGGCAGTGCATAAACACCGCGTGGGACGCGGCTTCCGACATGAGCGCGCGATTTACCTGGTACGATTCGAAAGTCGTGGCTCTCTGCGACGCCTCGCCTTCCTGCCCCATGCTGGCCCAGGCGTCGGTATAAACAGCATCGACGCCTGTAACCGCAGCATGAGGTTCCGTGAGAAATTCCAACCGTGCGCCCGTCTGTTTTGCGATCTTTCGCGCATCTGCAACGATCTGCGGATTACAGTTGTAGCCCTTTGGCGTCGCGATGCGGATCGACGACCCGACGCACGCGCACGTGAGCAAAAGCGAGTGAGCCACGTTGTTTCCGTCTCCCACATAGGCCAACGTGATATTTTTCAGATCTCCAAAGCGCTCGATCAGTGTGAAGTAGTCCGCCAGTGCCTGGCACGGATGCTCAAGATCACTTAGCGCATTGATTACTGGGATCGATGCGTGCCGTGCCATGCCTGTGATCGTTTCCTGCGAGAATGTCCGCAGCACAATGACGTCAACCCAGCGCTCCAGATTGTGGGCGATGTCGCTCAAACTCTCGCGCGCATCCAGTCGGCTCTTGGACTGATCGACAAACATGGTGGTGCCGCCCAGGCTCGACATCCCGGCTTCAAAGGTCAATCGGGTTCGTAGCGACGGCTTCTCAAAGAACATCACCATCTGTTTTCCGGCAAGCGCACGAGAGAAAACCGACGGCCGTGACTTCATCAGTTCCGCCAGATGCAGCACCGCTTCGACGCCCTGTGGGCCCAGGTCCCGTGTCGACACCAGGTCCGGGCACCAGAAGATGCCCGGAAACGTATCGGGCAAGATGGGCGTTTTGCTTTGTAACTGTGCGTTCACCTTAGGTTCCAATTTCTATATTCCTTTCAACTACTGTTCTATGCATACGTAACTTCCGTGCCACAGTTCAGCTTCGTTAAATAGAATTGCGGCAGAGCCTCCGCTTCAGTAGCAGGTAGAATGCGCACTCGGCCGACTCCCTGCTTCAGAGCTTGCGTACAAGCGGCGAGCTTCGGCAACATTCCGCCGCTGATCACCGATCCAGCTGCCATTTCCTGCGCCTGCTTGGTGCTCAGCCATGGAATGACGGAGCCCTGAGCGTCTTTGACCCCAGGCACGTCGGTCAGGAAAATAAGCGCATTCGCGTGGCAAGCCGCCGCGCACGCAGCTGCCATTTCGTCAGCATTCACGTTGTAGTACTCGCCATCTGCTCCCAGCGCCAGGGATGCAAGCACCGGAATTCCACCCTGCTGCCACAGTGCTTCAATCCAGCATGGCTCAGCAAAACAGATCTCTCCTACGAATCCCAGGTCGTTTCCGCTCACATGCTTGCGCCTTGCACGGAAAGTCATCCCATCTCCACCGCAGAATCCGACCGCTGGCATACCTGCCGCCTGGATCGCGGCCACCAGCTTTTTGTTGACCATGCCACCCAGCACCATGAGCGCCACGTCGCGAGTCTCGGCGTCGGTGATCCGCAATCCATTGACGAATTCGCTCTGTTTGCCCAGCTTTTTGAGGACACGGGTCAGCGCGCTGCCACCGCCATGTACCACGGCCACTCGATGGCCATCCTGTGCCAGCTCCGCGACTGCTCGAGCGCACTTTCGCAACGTAGCCGCCTCTTCCAGCGCCGCTCCCCCAATTTTCACTACGATGATCATTGCAGCCCTTCTTCCTCACCCCACCCGAACATCAGATTCATGTTCTGCACGGCCTGTCCAGCCGCGCCTTTCAGCAGGTTGTCAATGCAGGAGATCAGCACCAGCCGCCGCCCATCTTCCGCAAGACAAAATCCGAGATCGCAATAGTTGCTGTTCAGCGAAAACTGCACTTGTGGCAGCTTCGGAGTCTGAAAAATCCGGATCCAGCGCTTGTCGGAATAGAAGTTCCGGAAACACGACTCGACTTCGAGAGCCGTCATCATTCGATTCAGGTATACGTAGATGGTCGACAGGATTCCGCGCGGAATCGGCAACAGGTGTGGCGTGAAGATCAACTCCTGATCCCCGAGCCCGAGCTGCTCGACAATCTCGCCGAGATGCCGGTGGTTGAACACTGAGTAGGCCGAGAGATTGTCGGCCACCGATACAAAATGTGTCTTCGGCGTCGGTTCCTTGCCCGCGCCCGATACGCCCGACTTCGAATCAGAGACGATCCCGCGGCTGCGATCGACTACTCCAGCCTTCAACAGCGGAGCCAACCCCAGTATGATCGATGTAGCGTAGCAGCCCGGATTAGCCACGAGCGCCGCATTTGCGATTCGATCACCATTCAGTTCAGGCAATCCGTATATAGCTTTTTCCGTCAGATCGGCTGCGGTGATTGCGTCTGAGTCTTCAAATCCGTAAATCGCCCGGTGCTGTTCCTGCTTCAGCCGCCAGGCTCCGCTCAAATCGATCACGCGCATCCCGTGAGCGATCGCTTCTGGCACCAGCGAGCGAGAGACTTCATGTGGCGTCGCCAGAAATAGTAATTGCACACTGTTCTGCTTCAGAGCGCTCCACGAAAGCGGATGTAATGGATACCCGCCGTTTCCGCAGAGGACGGGGAACACATCGGCGAGATCAGCGGGCGATCCGTTATCCGCGCTGCGCCGTAACAGAACCGGCTTCTCCAGTCGAGGATGTCGCAGAAGAATCCGGGTGAGTTCCAGGCCGGAATATCCCGTTGCACCCAGCACTGCGGTTTTGAGCCTTGCTGCCGTCACCCCAGCATTTCCTCGATCCTGTCAGCCAACGACCTCGCCTGTTCCTTATCGGGACATACAATAAGGATGGTATCGTCGCCGGCGATCGTCCCTACTAACTCGGGCCAGTCGGTTTCGTCCAGCGCTGCCGCTACCGGTTGCGCGCTCCCGACGATCGTCTTTACGACTAGCAGGTTCTGCGCTGAGCGAACATCCAGCACGAACTCCTTCACCAGACGGGAAGCCGGAGGCAGCGCAACCCCGATTCCACCATCACCGTGAGGAAGGGAATAGCCGTGCGCTGTCTTGCTCAAGTTCAAATCTCGAATGTCGCGCGAGAGCGTTGCCTGTCCAACCTTGAACCCGCGCCGGCGCAGATGTCGCTGCAGGTCTTCCTGGCTCGCGACAGGTGCGTGCTTCAGTACATCGAGAACGGCCCGTTGGCGCAGCGTTTTATTCATAATGAATAAATATCCGTTGTCCTGAATAAATATTTCTCTATCTTAAGAGACTGACCCCAAATGTCAAGAAAAATGTCCCCCCGAAATTGATTTTGTGAGTAGTGTGCGCCAGTGACGGAAACAGAAAAAACAGTATGCTCCGCTTCTTGCTTCAATTGGTTGGGAGTGGAAGGATACAAGATCCTCATCTGCTGAGCTCCAGTCCAGAAAATCAACCGCATTCCTTTGCGCCTTGGTAGACTACTTCGCGGTCCATGTAGGCTGTCTCGTTTGGAGATGCGATGACCTCAAAACCCGGCTTACCTGCGGAACTGGTTGCTGAGTTCCTCGGTACTTTTGTCCTCATCTTGTTCGGCACCGGTGTAGTCGCCATGGTGGTACTTTTCCCCAACAAGAATCCCGGAGAAGTCATTCACGGAGGCTTTACCAACATCACACTCGGATGGGGACTGGGTGTCACCATGGGCATCTACATCGCGGGCAAGATCTCCGGCGCCCATCTGAACCCCGCAGTCACCCTGGCCCTGGCCGTATTCCGCAGGTTTCCTTGGGCCAAAGTCGCTCCCTACTCAATCGCCCAAACCACAGGAGCTTTCACAGCAGCCGCTCTGGTGTATTGGAACTATGCGCCCGCTTTTCATCGCGTGGACGCGCAATTGGAAAATACTGCCGGTGTGTTCACGACCTTTCCTGCATTCCCGGGTCTGCCGCAGGCAGGTTTTCTTGATCAGGTTATTGGTACAGGATTGTTGGTCTTGCTGGTATTTGCGATCACTGATGAATTCAACGCACCGCCGGGCGCGAACCTGACGCCAGCGCTTATCGGTTTGGTTGTCGTGGCCATCGGTATGAGTTTCGGGGGCATGCATGGGTACGCAATCAATCCCGCCCGCGATTTTGGGCCACGCCTCTTCACCGTTGTTGCAGGTTTTCGCAATAATGGCCTGACCGATGGATCGCACGTCTGGTGGATTCCAGTTGTGGCCCCCCTTTTGGGAGGTCTTGTGGGCGCGGCTCTGTACGATTTCGGAATCCGGCGCTTTTTACGGGCGTCTTAAGTGTTGCTCGCCTGGTGCCACAGTCGCTGACACATCGCTAGCAATCCGGTCGCGAAGCGGCGGCATATGCGCGTCCGGTACGGAAGTGCGGAGTGGTGTGCAGGTTGGATCGCCACTCCCCGAGCGACGGCGCAACTCTTTTTGTGGTTGTACAAAGAACGGAGGCTCGGTGAAATACGTCCTGGCACTCGATCAAGGCACAACGAGCTCGCGAGCACTTTTGTTTGACCGAGAAGGCTCGATCCGGTCGGTTGCCCAACAAGAGTTCGATCAAGTCTTCCCTCGCCCCAGCTGGGTAGAACACAATCCCGAACAAATCGTCTCTTCGCAAATCACGGTTGCGCAAGAGGCACTTGCGAAAGCAGGGGCAAGGGCGTCCGACGTTGCTGCAATCGGCATCACCAATCAACGAGAGACCACGGTCGTGTGGAACCGTGAAACTGGCGAACCCATCCATAATGCAATCGTCTGGCAAGACCGCCGTACCGCAGGCTTCTGCGAGCAACTCCGCAAAGATGGTCACGCTCCTCTGATCCAGCAACGCACAGGCTTGCTGATCGATGCTTATTTCTCAGCCAGCAAGATCGCATGGATTCTGGACAATGTTCCCGGCGCTCGCGAACTCGCCGACGCGGGCAGGCTCGCCTTCGGAACAGTCGACACCTGGCTGGTGTGGAAGCTCACAGGGGGCAGGGTTTACGCGACGGACGTCAGCAACGCCTCGCGCACCATGGTCTTCAATATCCATACCTGCGGATGGGATTCAGAATTGCTCAACCTGTTCCGGATTCCGCTTTCGATGATGCCCTCGGTCCGCTCCTCGAGTGAGCCGTACGGTGAAGTTCGCGGCGTGCAGGAACTCGAAGGAATTGCGATCGCCGGAATCGCCGGAGATCAGCAGGCTGCCCTTTTCGGTCAGCAATGCTCCCAGCCCGGCATGACCAAGAATACTTATGGCACGGGCTGCTTCATGCTTCAGAATACCGGCATCCGCGCAGTCCCTTCCTCCAATCAACTGGTCACAACCATCGCTTGGAAGATTGGCGGCAAGACGGAATATGCGTTGGAAGGCAGCGTCTTCGTTGGAGGAGCAGTCGTGCAATGGCTGCGAGATGGCTTGGGAGTTATTCGCAACTCGCAAGAAGTCGAGGCACTTGCAAAGTCTGTGCCCGACAACGGCGGCGTCTACTTCGTTCCAGCGTTCGTCGGTTTGGGCGCACCTCACTGGGATTCGTACGCTCGCGGATCGATCTTTGGAATCACGCGCGGCACAACTGCTGGCCACATCGCGCGTGCAGCCGTGCAGAGTATCGCCTTTCAAGTCGCCGACTTGCTCGACGCCATGCGCCGCGATTCCGGCGACGCCGTCAGGGAACTGCGCGTCGACGGAGGCGCCTCCGCCAACGACGCCCTCATGCAGTTCCAGGCCGACATTCTCCAGGTGCCGGTAGTCCGCCCACCTTCGATCGAGACTACCGCGTTGGGCGCGGCATACTTGGCTGGCCTCGCCGTCCGATTCTGGTCCTCTGGCCTCGATACGCTGGCAGCAGGGAAGACCCGCCGCTTCGTCCCGCAAATGGCGCCCTCGCAAGCGCAAGCCCTGCGCGAGCGCTGGAACGAAGCGGTGTCCCGATCGAAGTCGTGGGATCGAACTGCATAGGGCCGGGAACGATCCTGAATATGAACCCGTGGCAAGCGATACGAAGAAGCTCCTTGCCGTCGCAGTGAAATGAACGTCTACGGCTCGAACCAGAACACCGCACCCCTGGTGACCGTTGGCAGGTCGAATGTCATGAAATCCCCGCTACGCTTGCCGGTGACTTGCTGTGCCTGTCCCAGGAACGGCAGAAAGAATCCCTTCCCGTCAGTCTTCGAACGAACGCTGACTTCGACTCCATTCTGGGGCGTCTGCACAGGGTTTACTCCGCCTCGCAGGCCGGCGAAATTGGCAAGGAAGCAGTTGATATGTCCATCCAAGGTGCGCGCGATCGAGGTTGCAACCTTGGCTGAAGCCTGAATCCGCACTGCGTCCCCACCCTGCATGGCCGCGAAGAACTCGCGCTGCGAATCCGGCGACGAACTCTCAAAGTCTTTCTCCAATGTTACGTTATATGCCTTTCCCGGGCACTTCTGTATCCGCAGGATATTGGGCGAGTCTGCTAGCTCGGTTGCATCCGTTCCCGTGACAACCAGCCGGTTTCCACCGCCTACAAAATCTTTCAGCCACTTCTTCTCGCCGTGGCCTACGATCCGCACATCCGGCAGCACGAGCGTCTTCCCTTTGAAATCGCCCAGTGTCCGCGGTGTCACTATCTGAAACTCGAGATGCTTCTGCATCAGCAGAATCAAAACCCCGCGATAGGAGTCAAGGAATTCCTTAGCGTACAGATTGCGCGTCTCCGGCGAGAAGTAAACTCCGATCGGATCAATTGCTGTGCGAGGCAAATAAAACGTCTTCTCATACTCGCGAATCCAGTCAAAAATCTTCTTCCGCGTCGCCAGATCATTCGACCCGGCCATTGAATGCCCAGGAGCATCCCAGAAATTCGCCCCCGCCATGACCTGCGACATTGCCAGGTTCATCATGGCTTCGCGCTTGTCGACCTTCTTGTCGCCATCCCACGAATAATTCAGGATCCAGGTCGCTTTCCCCTGCGCGAAAGCACGGAACGAATGCATCCCCACCTGATAGCGAAACCAATCCAGCGGTGCCCGCCCCGAGGCCATATGATCCCCGTTGCCAAACTCATACTCGTGGGCAATCGCATCGACGACGGGGTACAGGCTGTATACATCCGCGCCAACGCGCACGGCCTCTTCCTCAATCCCCGGATAAATCTCAGGAATCGTCTTGATCTCCGGATTCACGGCTTTGGCTGTGCGATCGATCTCCGCCAGAAAATCGGTGAAGGTCTGGATCCGGAACTCCACCCACTTGCGAAATCCTGGATCTGAGAAGTCCGCAATTTTCACATCATGCTTAGCATCGAGTCCTGTCTTCTGCTTGAACGCAGCGACCGTGTAATCGTCAAAACTGGCCCACGTGTCTTCCCAGCCCTCAAAATGCGTCATCCAATACGGAATGTCGATGTAAATACCGTCAATCCCCGTTTGTGCAATCTGCCGCACGCGCTCCATATAGGTCTTGCGCCACTCTGTCGCATAAGGACTGACCCATACGTCCTCGTCGCCTTCGCGGATCCAGAACGCCGTACCGCCACCAAAAATCGCCGGCTCGCCGGTAATTTTCCGCTGTAGCCAATCGGGGTGATCCTTCGCCAGCGTATGCGGCACCTTGTCTCCATGCGCCGTAATGCACTCTGTCCCCGCGATATAGACAAAGGCGTGATTCCCAACTTTGTGGGCTGCCTCTGCCACATCGTGAATCGCCTTCAGCTTCGCCTCGGGATTCAGGAAGCTTTCGTATCGTCCGGGAATGTCATTGTCGGCCTCAATTCCGAAGACACTACTCTCCTGCGCCCGCCGCACAATATCCGCCGCATCGCCGCCCTTCAACCCATAAGCTCCGATGCGAACGTAATTTGTCCAGTCCTGCTTTTCCGCGGGCGCGGCGATCAGTACGCATGCAGACACGATTACCAGGATTGCGAGTGAGAATTTCTTATTCATGTTGTGTCCCTGAACCTCTGTGTCCTCGCTGCGATTCTCAGCGATCTCGGCGGTTGACAGGTTTTACCGCTGAGGCTGCCGAGACCATCCCTGAGACCGCAGAAAAAAAGAACTCGCTTCACTCCGGTCCGCGCGGAACCCCTCCAGTCTCGTCCTCGGACCCAAGCCCAACCGTCTGCCGCAAAGTCAGGCTCCCATCCTTGTTCAGCTTTTGCCGACAAGCCCAACGTACCGGATATCGTTGCCCCTTCACCTCAATCTCCGCCTTCAGCCGCAACCCCTGCCACTTGGTGCCCTTCGGTAGAGCAAACTTGGCCTGACGTACTTTTCCCGGCAGCGGATATCCCGCGTCCAGCGATCCGCCTACATTCACTTTACCGTCGTCACTTACGACGGAAACTCGCAGTACTCCGGGCACCGCTGCGATCCCATCATTCACGAACCCGATAATGAGTCCCGGATATCCACCCTCCTCATATGTCCACACCCACGACGGCCGCACCCGATACCCAATCTGCCGTGCGAGCCCATCAATCGCCTCAGGGAACTGGCGGTAATAATTCAGAATCCGATCCGCCTGAATGCGATGCCAGTTCCACAGCGAGAAATAGCAGGCTCCTACGTCGTGCACATGCTGAACAACGTTATCGGTGTAAGGTATGCCTTCATCTAACTTCAGACTCTGTGGCGAGCCATCCGACATTCCAACCTCCACCGTCACTCCCGTCCACGGCGGACGATTGCTTAGTTCGTCAATCTGCTCGTTCTCGATGAAGATCGTGTCCGTCCTCAACCAGTTGCAACTCCGCACAGTGCGATCGAGCAGTTCCGAGTTGCCGACTTTGCTAAAGTCCGGCTGCGTGTTGGTCGCCATGGGAATCTTGTTCCAGCGTGACAGTTGATACTCAAGCATGCTTACGAACGTGTTCTCCGCCGTGACGGAATCCGGGAATGGATTCTTCTCCAGCGGCCAAGTGTGTCCCTCGCCCCAGAATCCATACATGAACGTGTCCACGTACTCCAAATCCGGATGCCCGTCGTACTCATCCGCCAGCAGGTCCACCAACTCGCGGAACGCCGCCTGGAAGGCTGGGTCGTCATATCTCGGTTCATAGCGTGTCCGCCCAAGCCAATCGCCCAGTTTGATCATCGGAACCTTGTCGCGCAGAAACCCCGGTAGCGGAGAATCCTGAATGTCCGGATTACTCATCATCACGCGGAAGCCGACACGCTTCTGGTATTTCCTCGCAAACTCAAATGTCAGCTTCCAGTGCTCACAGAAATCCAGCCGTCCAGGACGCTGTTGCACGTCCTTCCAATTCACCCGCAGATACAACTTCGTGCCCAGCGGAAGGGCCACAATTTTCTCGATCGATTGCGCCAGAGTCTCCCCGTCTTTCTTCGCAGGCCCGACTTCATCGCAGACGTAGGTGATCAGCCCCATCCCGTAGTTCGGCACGACCTCGCGCGAGGCAGTGAGGGCCATAACGACCGACCAGGACGGATAGTCATCGGCCGAGAACGGTCCCTGGTATAGCCGATCCGCAACAGGAGGCCCGCCGCCGAAATCGTATTTGTCGAAATTATGTGGTGGAATTTTGGCCAGCAGCGAGTCGGTTGCGAGTCCTGCGCCCAGCGCGAGAGCACCGCTAGTCTTGAGGAAGGATCGTCGTCGCATTGCATCTCCTTGGAGCCGCTGACAGCCACAGAAGGAGAGAAAGCCTGATCCCGCTCCGGCGAGATCAGGCCACAAGGAACCTCGTCAGAACTGGTAGCGTGCCCCGAACTGCATCCTGCGGAAGTTGTTCGTGGTAGAGGTTACCTGACCAAGGGCGCCGTCTCCCGATCCAACATCCGGAAAAGCAAAGCGCTGATGATTGAATGCATTAAACATCTCGGCACGTACCTGCAGAACTTGGTTTTCGCGGATCTGGAATTCCTTGGAAAGCGACGTGTCCAGATTGTGGATGCCTTCCCCCCGTAAGTTGCTGAAGTACCTTGGCGCATTGCCCGGAATATTGTCGCCAGGATCGCCAAAACAATCCTGGTTGATGACACTCCCTCCCGTAATGGCGGCATCCCGATAACTCAGGCCGGTCGAGATTTGAGGGCAGATCACGTTAGGACGTTGATTGCCGTCCACCAGTAGTCCCGCGGCATTGTAAAGTGAGATCGGTTGCCCGGTTTGCAGCGTGACCACCGAGTTCAGGGACCACCCGCCGACGATGGCATCCAGCACGCCATTCATCCCGCCCCCGATCCAGCGGTCCCTGCCAAAGGGAAGGTCAATGATGATCGCTGCAGTTAGCCGCTGGGGAGTGTCGTTCGCTCCGATCGCATGCTCCACCTTTAGGTTATCGAGTACTTGTGGATTGTCAAACTGTAGGTTCCCCAACCAGGCGTTGCGCCCAGCAGCAGAATCGTCCGTAGCTTTGGAGAACGTATAGTTACCTTCAAAGCTGATGTAGTGGCTCGCGCGCTTCTGGAATCGGATTTGTAAAGAGTTATACCAGGAGTTCGCATTCAACGTCGGCAATCCCTCGAATCCGCCGTCGAACTGGGGGTAGGGCTCAAGCAGTAATTGCTGCGGAATTGTGTCGTCGGTATACCGCGAGTCCACCACGTCGGCCGCACTGAAAATCGGGCTCGACGGACACCATGAACCCGTCAGTGCGGCGCCGGTGGTGAAGAAACACTGGAATGGATTGGGCACTTCCGTGTTGAGATAGTCCGTTACGGCGGTGCTGGCTGGATCGTGAGTCGGGTTCAGCGCCGCTACTAGCGCGCTGCGAATCGGAGATGGCAGGAAGTTCCGATTGCGCGTGGAAATTCCTCCTGCCCCGGCCCAGGGCAAATGTGTGCTGTGATTCGCCGAGTAGTCCACTCCGATCACAATCTGGCCTGGAAACAAATGCTGGATGCCAAGATTCCACTGGTAGATCTCCGCGCTGCGTACCGTGCCGGTGTCCAGGTCGCTCGAATTGCCGAAACCCCATTGCGCCAGGTCTCCATATTTGGTGCCTTGCGGTGGCGCCAGGCCCCCGGGGAATGGACTCGAACAATTCGTCTGGATGTTTGAAGGCCCAAGGCACGCGAATTGAGTGTCGAAGTTGTTTTTGCTGAAGTACATCTGCGCTGTCTTGGCAAAAGCGGGCCCAGCGTACTGAAAGTTGGTGGCCACGTTCATTCCATAGAACATTCCTACGCCACCCCGCACCACCGTGTTATTCGCGAGTTGATATGCGAATCCCAGACGCGGCGCAAAGTTGTTTCGGTCTACAGGAGAGTTGCGGTGCCCAGAGGTGGGAAACAACGAGGTTCCCCTGATCTCCCCAATTTGCCCAAACTGAGGAAATGTGCCAGTACCATCCCGGTCATACGGAATACTAATTCCTGTGTCCCCGGTGAAGTCATTGAATTGGAGCCGGTTGTAGCGCTCGTTGTAGGGCGTGCTCCACTCGTACCGTAAGCCGATATTTACCGTCAACCTGGGCGTAACCTTCCAATCGTCCTGCACGTAGAAGGCGGTCTCTTTCGATTTATCTGCCACTGCAGGAACGATGTGAACGGAGGCATCATGAGGATACCCCAGCAGGATCGTTGCAAACGGGTTTCCCTGCCGATGATCATCGTCGCCCAAGCCGTTGTTAGGCTGTGAGGTAGTTACATCGCGAGAGAAGTTAAAGATGCCGGTGGGATTGTCAGGTTGCCAGAAGTTATTGAAGAAGATGCGCTGCTCTCCGCCGATCTTGATCGAATGTCTTCCCTTCACCCACTGCAACCCAGCCGAGTAACTGTAAAGCGTATGAGCAAAGTGCGTATCCACACAGCATTGCGTAAACAGTGAAAGGAAAGGATCGTCAACACCGATTGTGATCATGCGGTCGAGGCCGTTGGCGGCAAGATCCGGCGACAAGCCTACGGAACTCAGCGTTGGGTACTTGTTGTTGGCCACCGGTTGATTCACGCGGTCTACGCTGAAGCGGCTGGTCAGAAGTGCAGTCGATGTAACCGACCAGTTGTACTCCAGACCCCCGTTCTGCACGTTCGTGAAGGAAGTCAAGCCATCGCCCTGATCGCTCCCTATTACCGTCGGCACGGTGGAATCATCATGATGCCGGCTGTAACGTCCGGCAATTCTGTGCTTGCTCGTGAACTGATGATCCACTTTGGCATCGAACTGCCAGGCCGGAGCACTGCTGACAATGACTTTGCGCCAGTTTGGGTTCGGATACACCGCATCGGGAATGTTTTCATGCGGATACAGGTTCAACAGAGCCTGCCCGATGGAATCGATTTTGGTGGAGGGAATTACGTTCCCTGCGAATTTATCGTGCGCACAAGGAGTCAGCGATAGCTGGTTTCCCGCACATGGATCGTAGATACCCGCATCCACCGACAAGCCATCGGGGTCGTCGGCAGGGTCCTTGGGTAGGTTTGCTGGGCTCTGTGAGAAATCACCGCTACGTTCCAGGTCGGTTGGGACTCTTCCCACGAGGTTGACCGGATCTTGCTGGCGAACCTTTTCAAAGTCAACGAAAAAGAAGGTCTTATTCTTAATGATCGGACCGCCGAGCGAGAAGCCATATTGATCCCGCACATGGTCCGGTTTTTCTCCGGTGTTGAAAAAGTCGCGAGCATCGAAGTTGGATCGCTGCCCGTACCACCACCCGCTTCCATGGAATGCGTTACCACCTTGCTTCAGCACCATGTTGACAATGGTGCCGCCGTTGTTTCCGAACTCGGCCGAAAAACTGTTGTTCTGAACCTTGAATTCCTGCACGATCTCGACCGATGGCTGGTAGTAAACATTGGAGTTGCCTCCCTCGCCCTGTTCCGGTGCGCTGAGAGGACTTCCATCGAGAGTAATCTGGGCGGTGGCGTTACGCTGGCCGTTAGAGACAAAGTTGGTACCGGCAGGATAGCCGAGATCTGAACCCGTGGTCTCTGTCACCCCACCCGCGAGAAAGACGAGTCCAAACGGGTTACGACCGTACAGTGGAATGTCGCGCACGTATTCGTTCGTTACGTCCGTCCCGATCGCCGCGTTCTCGGTGTCGAGCAACGGAGCAGCTTCGGTGACCTCCACTGTGGTGCTCACACCTAGTGGGTGCATCTCAAAATCAATCGTCGTCTGCTGATCGACTTGCAGCACTACATTCTTCTGCTCGGCGGCGCGAAACCCGGTCTTGTCCGCTTTGATCGTGTACACCGCGGGACGCAGCCCTGTCAGGATGTACAAGCCGTTCGCGTCACTATGCGCCGTGTTCGAGATGCCCGTTGCATCATTGGTAATCGTGACCATGGCATCCGTGATCATTGCGCCGCTCTGATCCTTCACAACACCTCGGACCTGCGCCGTATAACTCGCCTGCCCAAACGCACATGTGGCCACACCCGCGTATATCAATGCAAAGGCGCACTTCAACAGGGACGCAACCAAACTGCGGCAGACACGCATAACACCCTCCAATGTGCGGCTTTCGTATTATTACGAGTTAACACTATTACTTTCGTTTATCCCGAAAGTCAAGACAAATCGCAGCAATATGGTGCACAGTCCACAACCGTGTTCGCGACCCAGCGCACCGCAACGGGCGAGCGCATCCTGCAGCGAGCATCGCACCAGCGGTTGGCGTGCCGGCCCGTTGGCTGGAACCGACATAAAGTGACATTGGTTCGGGATCCGGCAGAGGTGGTACTCTCCTCTCAGGTCTGATTCTTGGCAGCCAGTGATCCGCCATGAAAGCTGCAATCCTCGCCGCGTCTGCCCCCATTTCAGAACGTCCTCTTCAGATTGTTGATGTCGCTGATCCCCGTGTGCGAGCCGGACATGTGCTGCTGCGCGTCCGCGCTTGTGGCGTGTGCCGCACCGATCTCCACATCGTCGAAGGTGATTTGCCGCCGAAGCAGTTGAGGATCATACCCGGCCATCAGATCGTGGGCGAGGTCATCGATGGCGCCACGGCAGAGATTCCTCTGGGCTCGCGTGTCGGAGTGTCCTGGGTGGGCGGCACGGATGGTACATGTCCATATTGTCTGAAGGGTCTCGAGAATCTGTGTGACTCACCTACATTCACCGGGTACACCGTCGCGGGTGGTTATGCCGAGTACGCGTTCGCTCGCGCTGACTTTGTATTCTCCCTCCCCAATGCACTTGATGATTTGCACGCTGCTCCGCTGTTGTGCGCAGGCATCATCGGATTTCGCAGCCTGCGTGTGGCGGGTGTGGAGCGCGGTGAACGCGTCGGTCTGTTTGGTTTTGGCGCATCCGCGCATCTTGCCATAGCCGTCCTGCAGGCCTGGAATTGTGATGTGTATGTTTCTACTCGTGGCAAGTCACATCGTGAACTGGCGGAGTCCATGGGTGCGACCTGGGTTGGCACTGAGACAGACAAACCGCCAATCGAACTCGATCGTGCCGTTACTTTTGCGCCGAGTGGCGATGTGGTTCTCGCAGCGCTCTCAAGCTTGAGAAAGGGTGGAGTAGCGGCGATCAATGCGATTCATCTCGATCGCATGCCGCAGTTCGACTATGACACGCTGCTTTGGGGTGAGCGCCAGATACGCAGCGTGGCGAATATGACGCGTGCTGACGCGAGAGACTTCCTCGCGCTTGCGGCAGAAATAGGTTTGCGTCCTAAGGTGACGGTGTTCCCACTCGATCAGGCGAATGAGGCTCTGATAGCGGTGAAGAAAGACGCGGTCGATGGGGCGGCGGTGCTCGTTCCGTAGGCCATCGATTCCCAGTGAGTAGATTAGGTTACGCGATGAGTATGAATCGGGTTTCTGCTCTCACCCTTCTGCTGTGCGCCAGTTTAGCTTCAAGTCTCTGCAGGCCGGCTTACGCCCAATTGAGCAAATTGGTACGTGAGACCCGGGTGCCGGTTGGAGGCGCGGAGCTCTATGCGCGCGAGGTAGGCGAAGGGCCGGCGATCATTGTCTTACACGGTGGTCCGGATTTTGATCAAAGCTATCTTCTGCCCGAGATGGATCGCCTTGCCGATTCCTTTCACCTCATCTATTACGATCAGCGTGGACGCGGGAAATCCGCCGTCCACGTTCAGCCCGAAGACGTCACGCTCGCCTCCGATATCACCGATATGGAGAAGGTGAGGCAGTACTTTCACCTCGATTCCGTGATATTGCTCGGGCATTCTTGGGGTACGGTACTTGCGCTCGGGTATGCTCTCAAATATCCGCAACACGTTTCTCATCTGATTTTGATGAATCCGGGGCCAGCTTCCAGAGAGGATTATCTGCAATTGAGGAAGGAGTGGCTCGAGAAGCGAGCGGAAGCTGTCGCTCAGAAGAAAGCCATCGCCGAGACTGTCGCTTATAAAGAAGGTGATCCCGAAGCTGTGACAAATTACTACCGCATTCACTTCAAGACGGCGCTAGCGCGTCAAGAGGACTACGAGAAACTGATTGCAAGGATGCACGCGAGCTTTACAAAGGTGGGCGTGCTGAAGGCGAGAGCCGTTGAAGATCGTTTGATGCAAGATACATGGGCAAATCCCGACTTCGACCTGCTGCCGCAAGTCAAAAGCCTAAAGGTCCCAACGCTGGTGCTCTCCGGTGATCACGAGTTTATTCCCGCGTCATCGGCTGAGCACATTGCTCGGGCGATACCTGATGCACAGCTGATTACCCTGAAAAATTGCGGGCATTTCACCTATCTGGAGTGTCCGACTGCGGTTCATGAACAAATCGATGCATTCCTGGCCGAGGAGTTCCCCGCCGCACGACAAAAGCAGTAGATGCCGAGCCATCCTTAATTCCATCCTTCCGCGTACGGACTTTCATATTTCCGTTTTCCACCTCTACCGTTTCTTGGAGAGAGTGAGACGAGTTGCTATGTCGCCAAGTTCCATTCCTGTTGCCACCGGCGATTCGCTCGTCATAACAGAGATCAACAATGCAGCATTTAGGAACAGTATTTGTGTGACGCGAATGTTCGCAGGTGTTAAGTCTCCGCATGCGGAGATCAACCGGTAACGTTCCAGATCATTGAGATAACACCCGGGAACTGCTGATCTCTGTCCTTCCTGCGACAGTCCGCATGGTGATTGCAACGGGCTACTTCATGAGCCGGTTGGGTTCACGTCGTGTAAACGATTCTTATGAACTGGGCAAAGGGATTGTCCTCAGCCAACAGGGAAGGTCTGCAACAAATCGTCTCGAATGTTTGCGTCTAACGCTGGCGTTGAAACGTGTTCGCGATGGCCTCCTGAGCGGCTTTGGCGACCGTCTTGCACTGCTTGCTTTCAGTCTGGGTGTTCGATTCTGCTTAGGAATTGCGACTCCACACAATCTGTATTTGGAGGCCTTCATGGCGGATATGTTTTTTGACTATAAGAGAGCAGCCGTAGCCGTTGTCATGTTGCTCTTGGCTGCCGAACTGGCGTTCGGACAAGGCATTGTGACCGGCTCGATTTCCGGCACTGTTCTGGATCCGCAGGGTGCGGTGGTTACCGGCGCAGATGTACAAGCCACACAAAAAGAGACCAACCGTGTATTCAACACCACCAGTTCCAATGGCGGAGTCATCCAACTCCCGTTACTGCCACCGGGCAATTACAAAGTCACAGTTTCAGCGCAAGGGTTTTCCCAGTATTCCGCGGCAAACGTCGTAGTCGCAGTGGGCAAGGACTCGTCTCTTGGAAGTGTCCGCCTAAATGTGGGGAATACCACCGAGGTCGTCACTGTCGAAGGGGCCGCGCCAATTGTCGAGCGCACGACCGACCAGATATCCGCGACCTTCACCCCTAAGGAAGTGGCAAACGTGCCGCTTGGCAATACGTATGACTCCTTCGTACTGTTTACGCCTGGCGTGGCTACCGTGGGCAGCGGCGGCTTTGAAAATACGAACGGGGCCGCCCTTTCCATCAACGGCCAGCGTGGACGCTCAAACAATTTTCAGCTGGATGGCCAGAACAACAATGACAACACGATCGGTGGCCCGTCATTCTTCTTCGGCAATCCGGATGCAATCTCCGAGTTGCAGGTCGTCACCAACTTCGATGCCGAATACGGCCGTAACATGGGTGGTGTCGTGAACTACGTCACCAAGGGTGGCACAAATCAGTTTCACGGCACGGGCTACGAATTCTGGCAGGGCAACCACTTTGATTCTCTGCAGAACCAGGAGAAGAGTTCGCTATTTGGTTTTTGTCCACCCGGAGTAAATCCGAGCACGGGCTGCACCAAGCCCGTCGTCCCGCAGTATGTTCAGAACCAATTCGGCGGGACCATGGGGGGCCCGATCAAGCGCGACAAAATATGGTTCTTCGGATCGGGCAATTTCCAGCGTAACCGGTCTGCGGGCGCGCCAATCTTTTCCAATGGAGCCTTGACCCCGGATGCAACGGGAATTCAACAATTGCAGACAGCGTTTCCCAACTCTCCCGCGGTTGCTGCCTTGGCGCAGTGGGGCCCGGCAACGCTGAATATCGGGAACCCAACCTTCAGCAACATTCAGAACGTAAGCGTCACTGGACCCACCAATGTAACCATTCCCGTTGAGATGGGCAATCTGACGCGTTCTCTTACCCAGCCGTTCAACGACTACGAGGGAACGGGACGTATTGATGTTCAGCTCACCAGCAAGGATCGCTTCTTCGGGCGCTACTTATTCCAGCAGCAAGGGCAGTCAAACCTCCCGATCGGCGGAGCGGCCGGCGCACAGGGACAAATCTACACGGTTTATGGTCGCAACCAGCAAGTCGGCCTGGACCTGACTCATACATTCAGCCCTTCACTGCTGAATCAGGTTCGATTCAGCTACTCGCGTGCGCTATCGAAGTTCGATGGCGGCGGGTTCCCCACCTGCGTGCTGGCGAATCAGGGTGCCTGTCCGCCCCAGATAGCTATTCTTGATCCTACGGTGTTGGGTGTCGGCCAGTTGCTCGTATTTCCTCAAGGCCGCATCATCAACGTCTACGAAGTGCAAGACAACGCCTCTTTCGTTCATGGAAGGCACGTGATGAAATGGGGCGGGTCCTATGATAGGCAACGCTCCCCGAACTACGGACTGTTCGAGGAGAATGGGTTCTTCATCTATCCCGACTTCAACTCTTTCATCCAGAATGCCCCCCTGCAAACACAGGTCGCATACGGGGAGAATGTGCTGCGCTTCAAGGAGAATGATGTCGCGTTGTACTTCCAGGACGACTGGAGGCTCAAGGACAACCTGACCGTCAATCTCGGGTTGCGCTGGGAGTTCTATCAGCAAGCCGGAAACCTGCTGCACGATGAGAGCGTAGCGCGAGAACAGGGACCGAACGCTCTCTGGGATCAGTCGCTGCCGTTGAGCCTGACCACGGTGCCGCACATTCCCAACCACTACAAGAATTTCGGACCGGTAGTCGGCTTTGCCTGGACGCCGCATATCCTGCCGAGTCTGCTCGGGACAGATCAGACGGTCGTTCGCGGCGGCTTCCGGATTGCATACGATGTCAGCTACTACAACCTGCAAAGCAATATCGGCGGAACTTCTCCGTTTACCAATCTTGCCACCATCACGGACTCAACCGGGGCACCCGCAGGCTTGCCTAATATCCCCACCCTGGATGGTGCCAGCATCGGCGCGGCGCTCTTTCCGTTGGCGTCGAAAGGCAATCCAGGTTTCGCCACCGAACTTCAGTTCGGCAACAACTTCCGCAATCCCTATTCCGAGCAATGGAACCTGGGAGTTCAACGACAAATCGGCAGCAAGATGGCGGCCGAAGTTCGCTACGTAGGCAATCACGGTGTGGGTAATTTCCAGGAGATCAACGGCAACCCCGATGTCCTGGCGCTGACCAGCAACGGCTTCGGCAATTTTGTCCCTGCGGGTCTGACCGCATGCACGACTCCCGGCGCACCCGGGTCCACTGGAACCGATCAGTTCGGCAATCCCGTGGGGTACGCAAACTGCAACTACAGCCGCGTGATTCAGTATGCCAACACCGGATACTCCATCTATCACGGCCTGCAGACCCAATTCCGGTTGCAGAACTGGCATGGATTTACCGGACAGATCTCCTACACTTTCAGCAAGACGATTGACAACGCCTCCGAGGCGT
This sequence comes from Binatia bacterium, assembly GCA_035577905.1. Taxonomy (GTDB): domain Bacteria; phylum Acidobacteriota; class Terriglobia; order Terriglobales; family Acidobacteriaceae; genus Sulfotelmatobacter. The sequence continues at coordinate 26,757 of DATKAP010000040.1, read as the reverse complement.
TCTCGTCGCTCTCTGGCCTGGGGACGCTCTTCAACCTCGCCCAGAGCCCGTTTGACGTGAGCAAGGCGGAACGTGCCGTTAGCAGCTACGATTATCCGCACGTGCTGGGCTTGCTGTGGGTTTACGACTTGCCGTTCCGCCACCAGCAGTCTGGCCTGGTAGGGCACCTGCTCGGCGGTTGGCAGATCAACGGCACGTATCGTTACACCAGTGGTCAGCCATGGACGGCCGTGCAGAACTCCGGTCAAGGATTGTGCGATCCCACGGACTTCACCGGTGGTACGCTTGACACTTGCCGGCCCATCCTGGGCAACGCAAGCGCGGCCTTCAACTCTGTGGGGGTCTGCGGCGATGCCACCGCCGCGGATTGCGGCATCACGAATCTAACCACGGGTGCTCCGACGAGCCTCAGCCAGGTCCATTGGATCGTTAACGACGTGAATGCAGAGAAATTCTTCGGTTCGCCCTTCCTCGGAGTGGGCCGAAATACACAGCGTGGCCAGCCCATCAACACGATGAATCTGGCGGTGTTCAAGAATACGCGAATTACGGAGCGTCTCACGTTCCAGTTGCAGGCCCAGGCGTTCAACTTGTTCAACCACCAGTGGCTCGGTATTCCGAACGTCAATGTGAATGCCGCGAACGTCGGCGGAGACAACCAGTTCGGCAGCCTGGCTTTTAACCCTAACGGCGGCGACAGCAACTTCGGGAGCGCCAACATCATCACCGACGGCATCGGCCGGCGGCGTCTGCAGTTTGGAGGGAAACTCATCTTCTAAAGCAGACGAAGATTCACGCGAGCATTCTTCCCAGGTACGGCGGTGTTCAGCCGCTGTCCCTGGGATTCTTTTGGACCTCAACTCTCGGGACGCTGAGGTGAATGCGGTCACCTTGCCAGGATGAAAGTCGCGATCAGCAGCACGCAGAACGCTGTGGCGTGTTTGAGTTCGCTCCAGCCCAAACGCCGAACTATGAGTTGCGTCGGTTCCTGGATGAAGTAGAACCATCCACGGAAAAGAAGTGGAGCGAAGGCCAACGAGGCAATCGGGGGCATCAGACGCGACATGCAGGCTAGTGTGATGATCGCGGTCATCAATGCCTGCCCCAAGGCGAAGGCCCAGCCACGAGCGAGTTTGGCGCGGAATCCCTGAATTTTCGCCGTGTGGATTCGCAACTGGACGTAGTGGATCTGGTCTCCGGCGAAGAGGATGTTGGCGAGCCAGAGGGTCCATGCAGTCGTGTTGAACTCTCCCGTGATCACGTAATAGGCAGCGGGCGCGGCCGCTGCGAGGCCGATGGTGCCGACCATCTCAGAGAGCATGCGTGTACGGCGGCCGAGTTTCTTGAGAGTCGCCTGGGCAACAAATGCGGCCGCGACTGCCGCGCCCAGCGGCCAGAGATCAGCGTTTCTGCCTGCCCAAAGAAGCCCTGCCAGCGCGACCGCGGCAACTCCCGCCAACAATACAATCACTGAGCGCAGGGTGTGCGACTCTTCCAGCGTCTGCGCACGCATGGCCGAGGTGCCGATAAGAGATTCAAGTGGGGTCCGCAGCCAGAAGAGCGCCAGAGCTGCGGTCAGGAGAAGGATCAGGGGGAAGATGTGGCTCGCCTGATGGAAGGCAACACCGGCCCCCGTGACCATCGGGACCAGGAGCAGGCCCCAGGCGCCATGTTCGCGCGGAAGAATCAAAGCGCGACGGCGCTCGCGGCGGGCATGGTCGAGAGCGGATTCGGTTGTGGGTGAAGAAGGTGCTTGAAGGCTATGCTCGTGAAAGATGACTCCGGGCGAATGAAAGAGTGACACAATAGTACCCTCAGGGGCTAAAGCCCAATCTCTATATAGTGGCCCGTGCGTCGCGGCTTATCGCCGCGCCCTTCCAATCTTTCCATTAGCGCCATCCGGCCATGTGGATGTGCGTCATACCCTTCACGGCGCGCATGTACTGGGCGCGCTCAAACGCGGACGGATCCGCGCACTTGGTCTGGCTCATGCTGCCCTGCATCTGCTGCACCGATTCGTATTCGTGCTCTTCCATCCACTCGCGCAGTTCGCGCTCAACGTGACGCAGATGGTTGATGCCATGCCGCATCAAGGACGAACAGAGCATTGTGATGTTCGCGCCGACCATCAGCAGTTTCACCACGTCTTCGGCGGTGTGAACGCCACCGGTGGCAGCCAGGCTTGCCTTGACTTTGCCGTAGAGAATTCCGATCCAGGTGAGCGGCAGACGCAGCGCCTGCTGCGAACTCAGCAGAACATTAGGGCGGATCTCCAATTCCTCGAGATCGATGTCCGGCTGATAAAAGCGGTTGAAAAGTACCAGGCCGTCGGCACCGGCTTCGACGAATCGATGCGCTACGTTGCTGAAGTTGCTGAAGAATGGGCTGAGCTTTACCGCAACGGGAATCGTAACCGTGCCCTTCACGGCACGCACGATGTCGAGATAGGTCTTTTCGATATCCGCCGCCGTCAGTTTCGCATCCGTCGGGATGTTGTAGATGTTGCACTCAATGGCATCGGCACCCGCGCGCTCGATTTCGCCGGCGAACTTGGTCCATCCACCGAGGGTCGAGCCGTTGAGACTGGCGATGATGGGAATACGGACGGACGCTTTCGCTTTGCGGATGTGATTAAGGTACCCTTCTGGCCCGGTGTGGAACTCGCTCGCCTGCGGGAAGTAAGTGAGCGATTCGGCGAAGCTCTCGGTCCCGGCAGAGAGATGGTATTGCAAGTCGATCTCTTCCTGGCGGAGTTGTTCTTCAAACAGCGAATACAGCACGACTGCAGCCGCACCGGCATCCTCAAGGCGGCAGATGCCGTCGACGTCGCGGGAGAGCGGGGAAGCCGAGACGACCAGAGGGTTCGCTAGTTTCAGGCCGAGATACGTTGTGCTGAGGTCAATCATCGCTTTCTCCTTAGGTTGGTTCCTAGGTTCACCGCATTCTCTTTCCGGAATACCTTATTTTGTTGTGCCCACCGGGTTCGGTTTTGCAGGCGCCGCCGTGGGCGGCACTTCCTTCGGCGCAGCAGCCTGTTCCGGCTTGCGTGCGGCCATGTATTCGTACATGTGGAAGCGCTTCTCGACGTCTTTCTGGGCTTCCTTCCACAAGCGCTCGGCATCCTCCGGTTTGCTCTTCGTCAGCATCTTGAACCGCGTTTGTTGCAGCAGATACTCCTGCACTTTGCGCGTGGGCGCACGTGAGTCGAGAGAGAGCGGGTTCTCGCCGATGGCGGCCTTCTCGGGGTTGTACCGATATAGCAACCATTGACCGGACTCGATTGCAACTTTCTGATCGCTCATCGAGGTCGTCATATCGATGCCGTGGGCGATGCAGGACGAGTAAGCGATGATGATGCTCGGTCCGTCATAGGCTTCAGCCTCGAGAAAAGCTTTCAACGTGTGCTCGTCTTTCGCGCCCATGGCGACGCTGGCGACATAGACGTTGCCGTAGGTCATGGCCATCAGCCCCAGATCTTTTTTCGGACCCGGCTTGCCTCCGGCGGCGAACTTCGCAACTGCGCCACGTGGTGTGGACTTTGACGCCTGGCCTCCAGTGTTGGAGTAGACCTCGGTGTCAAGAACAAGCAGGTTGACATTGCGTCCACTGGCGAGCACGTGATCGAGACCGCCGTAGCCGATGTCGTAAGCCCATCCGTCACCACCGATGATCCAGACACTTTTCTTCACGAGCATGTCGGCGACGGCGAGAAGTTGCTTGGCTTCGAGCTTGTGGACTTTCTGTAGTTTTTCTTTCAGCAAGTCCACGCGCTGGCGCTGGTCGTAGATGTCGGACTCGTCTTTTTGCTTGGCTGTCAGCAAGGCCGTGGCAAGATTCTCGCCAATATCGTCAGCCAGACGCCGCACGAGTTCTTGCGCGTACTCGGTTTGCTTGTCGATGGAGACGCGGAAACCAAGGCCGAATTCAGCGTTATCTTCGAACAGCGAGTTCGACCACGCCGGACCCCGGCCGTCGGCATTCTTCGCCCAGGGGGTCGTCGGCAGGTTGCCGCCGTAGATGGACGAGCAGCCTGTGGCGTTCGCCACCACGGCGCGGTCGCCGAAGAGTTGCGAGACCAGCTTCACATAAGGCGTCTCGCCGCATCCCGAACAGGCACCGGAGAACTCGAACAGAGGCTCCTGCACCTGTTGCTGGCGAATCGTGCTGACCTTGATCTTGCGCCGATCGAGGTCGGGGATCTTCAGAAAGAATTCCCAATTCTCTTTTTCCGGCGCTCGCAGCGGAGGCTGAGGAACCATGTTGATGGCTTTCAGCCGCACTTCGCTCTTGTTCTTGACCGGGCAGATGTCGACGCAGACGCCGCATCCCGTGCAATCTTCAGGTGCGACCTGGATGGTGTACTTCATACCCGCCCATTCCTTATCACGCACTTCACACGACTTGAATGTTGACGGAGCGCTGTCCAGCTCCTTGCTGTCATACACCTTGATTCGAATGACTGCATGCGGGCAGACCATGGTGCACTTGCCGCACTGGATGCAGATCTTCGAATCCCACGCTGGGATTTCCAGAGCGAGGTTCCGCTTTTCCCACTGCGCACTGGCGGTCGGAAAGGTGCCATCGCAAGAGAAGGCGCTCACCGGAAGTTCGTCGCCTTTTCCCGCGTATATGGTGCCCAGCACTTCGCGCTCGAATTTAGGGGCCCCCGGGAATACCGGCGGGAGTTCGACCTTGCTCGTAACAGTTGCCGGGACCCTTACCTCGAACAGATGAGAGAGGCTCTCGTCAACTGCGAGCATGTTCTTCTTGACCACTTCCTCGCCCTTGCGGCCGTAAGTATCGCGGATCGACTGACGGATCGCCTCGATCGCTTCGTCGCCCGGAAGAACTTTCGAGATCGCGAAGAAGCATACCTGCATGATGACGTTCATGCGCGAGCCCATGCCGGCATCTTTGGCGACCTGATAGGCGTCAATCACATAGAACCGCGCTTTTTTCGCGATGAGTTGTTGCTGCACTTCGCGCGGCAGGTGATCCCACACTTCGTCTTTACCAAACGGGCTGTTAAGCAGGAAGACGCCGCCTTCCACCAGGGAACTGAGCATGTCGTACCGCTCGAGGAAGATCCACTGGTGGCAGGCGACAAAGTTCGCTTTCGAAACGAGGTAGCTTGACTTGATCGGCTGCGGTCCGAAGCGCAGGTGGGAGACCGTCATTGCGCCCGATTTCTTCGAGTCGTAGACGAAGTATCCTTGGGCGTAATTGTCCGTGTTCTCACCGATGATCTTGATTGAGTTCTTGTTCGCTCCTACCGTGCCGTCGGCTCCGAGCCCGTAGAACATGGCGCGTACCACGCTGTCGGGTTCCGTCGAGAATGTGGCATCGTATTCGAGGCTGGTGTGAGTGACGTCATCGTTGATCCCAACCGTGAAATGGTCTTTCGGCTGTGGCTTCTTTAGATTGTCATACACAGCCTTGACCATAGCGGGCGTGAATTCTTTAGACGATAGGCCGTAGCGTCCACCGACGACTGTGTAGGGACTGATGCTTTCGTCCGCCCCGCGAGCGGAGCGAGCGTGCCTCCCGTATCCCAGCTTCAATCCTTCATTCAGCGCGCCGACGATATCGAGATACAGAGGTTCGCCGATCGCACCGGACTCCTTCGTGCGATCAAGCACGGCGATCTTTCGGACGGTGGCAGGCAAAACCTCCATGAATGACTTCACGCAGAATGGGCGATACAAGCGAACCTTCAGGACACCCACCTTCTCCCCGTGAGCATTGAGATAGTCAACCGTCTCGTGCGCAATCTCCGCGCCCGAACCCATCATCACGATCACGCGTTCGGCGTCGGGAGCGCCGACGTAATCGAAAAGGTGATACGACCGTCCAACGATCTCGGCGAACTTGTTCATCACGGCTTGCACCTTGGCAGGCGCGTCGTCGTAATACTTGTTTGCCGTCTCGCGGATCTGGAAGAAGACGTCGGGATTCTGCGCCGTGCCGCGCAATACTGGATGATCCGGAGAGAGCGCGCGCTGGCGATGCTCGATCACGCGATCCATGTTGATCATGGCCCGCATGTCGTCTTCGTTCAGCATTTCGATCTTGCTGACTTCGTGCGAAGTGCGGAATCCGTCGAAGAAGTGCAGGAACGGAATGCGAGTCTCGAGCGAAGCGGAGTGTGCGATCAGTGCCAGGTCCATCGCTTCCTGCACCGAATTCGAGCAGAGCATGGCCCACCCGGTGGTACGGCAGAACATCACGTCGGAGTGATCGCCGAAAATCGAGAGCGCGTGGGTAGCAACGGTGCGCGCCGAAACATGAAAAGCCGCCGGCGTCAGTTCGCCGGCAATCTTGTTCATGTTGGGGATCATCAACAGCAATCCCTGCGATGCCGTGAAGGTCGTGGCAAGAGAACCGGTCTGGAGGGCGCCATGCACGGCGCCGGCCGCCCCGCCTTCACTCTGCATCTCGACCACGTGCGGAATGCTTCCCCAGGCGTTGGGCACGGCTTCTGACGCCCACTGATCGGCCCATTCGCCCATCGGAGATGAAGGGGTGATCGGGTAGATGGCAATGACTTCGCTGACCCCATAAGCTACATGAGCGACGGCCTCGTTGCCGTCCATGGTCTTGAACTTACGCTTCATGAAATCCCCCGTTCAGTTTTCTCGACGGGAACCACTGGCGTGGTCCTGCGATAGATAGAGGATGAACGAAGGGGCATAGTTCTGTCGGGACGTAGGTTCACAGGGGGGTGTGATGGAAATCACATGATCTAGATAAGCCGCTGAGTCTCAACTAGTTAGCGATTCGATTTCTTGCTGCAGTATCTCTCAGCAGGAAGAACTCCGATCACTAGAGTGACCCCGCCGAGCACACCAGGGCCGGGAACTCTCCCAAGAACTCCCATACGGTCGTGGTCGTACGCTATTCCGGATCCGTCGGATCGTTAAACAGCACCGTCAGCTTGATGCTGCCGTGACCATATTGCGGGAAGTTCGGCTTTGTAGGATTTGCCGGATCAAGATTGGAGGTGGTGTCATCCGGAGGAAACAGCACCAGTGAATTCAGAAACGCGATCACGCTTTGCTGGGCATACCAGGGCAAGGCTGCAAAGGCATTACGCGAATTCAAAGACTCGCCTCCGTGGCGCAGAATGACGTCGTTCAGCGTCATACTCCGACCATCATGGCCATACGGTCCCGTGCTGCCGACGCCCCACAATGGCCGCGTCAGGAATTGGGTTTGCAGCGTGCCGTCCCAGTTGCGCTCGTAGAAATTCGTTCCAAGGTCGTGGCGCTTGAAGTCGGTGTAGATGTCTTTTACGACGAAAGGATTTCCCGAGGGCTGCTTCAGCAACGGGAATCCGCTGCCATCATCTTTCGTGGCAAATAGCGGACTGGCCGTCGCAAAAAGACTGTTGAATACACCATTCACCGGGTCGTAATCGGTCTCCACATCCGCGACGCGGCGGTCATGATTGATGGTCATGTCTGAAATGTGACAAGAGCCGCAACCGATCCGATCAAAGACAGCTCGTCCCCTCTGGGTAGCATCGTTCTGCTGATGGTGAGCCGGTTTGAAGTAATTCAGCAGGTAGAACTCAAGGTGATCTACAAGGGCGGCGTCGATCTCGTTCCCGTTCTGTGCATCGGGAGTTGGCGGCGGCGTGATCTTGTCTTTCGATCCGTCCAGTACCATGCCTGCTGGCGTAACCACTCTTCCGCCGGAACTGGCGGTAATCAGATCGGGATCTGAGGAGGCTTCCAATCCCATTTCCTTATGTAGAGCTCCAACAATAAACTCGCGCATGGAGATGACGGACCCTTCGGCCATGAAGGGCTTGATTCGCAGATCAGTATCTACACCGGAGACCTGCGAGGTATCGACTGTTCCATCAGGGTTTGCGGTGATGCTGCCGAACTGCACTCCCTTGCTGCGGAGCCTCAGTATGACAGGTCTCTTTTTCTGCTGGGCTTGCTTCACGGCTAGGTCGCGCGTGGTCCGAAGGTCGGTCGTCATCTCGTCGGCGAGCATTTCTTTCAGACCCAGTCCGAACAGATGTGGAGCATCCCGGCTGTCGGGACGAGTCGCGACATTCCCTCCAGACCCTGCCGAGCCGCGCGGGCGACTATGGCACCCGGCGCAGCTATCCGAAAAGCCGGCGCCGATCGCGACGTTGCTATTCAGATCACCGACACCATCGCCTTCATTGGGGCCCAGACCTTGCGCCTGGGTAAATTTTCGTTGGAACAACTGCCGTCCGCGGCGAATCGAACGGAACGGATCTCGGCTAATAATAAACAGCGACGATCCCGGCACCATGACGCTGCCGCGGCCTGCTCCGACCTCGTCAACCAACGATTTGTTGATTCCTGCACTCGCCTTGTTGGTGGCTTGAGTGTTGTCGATCATCTGGGCGCGAGCAGCAATGCCCAACAATAAGGTGTACCCCGCGATTGCGAGAGTTTTTGGTAAGAACTCCATTCCTCATCTCCCCGGCACAAAACCGGAGCCTCTCAGCCACTTCCCCGATATGACCTGAGAGGCCCGGAGTCTATTAGAGGAGATCGGAGACGGAGGACAGAACACGACAAAGCGAAACAAAAAAGTTCAGGCCAGGGAGTACGCTCAGCTATGACTGGGCGTGAGGGCTGCTTGGTGGAGACGTCTCTCAAGGGACTGCAAAGGTTGCAGATACTGGCTTCCAAGTTCGCGATGTGAACTGAAAGCATGTTTGGCGATCCTGGCTAAATCAACGCCCTTGGCTTTATTACCCAGATCCAGGTAACAATCGGCCAATCCAATCTGTGCTATGGCCAATAGGGGACTTGTGGCATCGACGGCACTCTGCCGCAGCTCAATGGCTCGTTGCAGCCGGGGCAGCGCATTGGAGGGATGACCGAGTTGCAGGTCCGCCCGACCTTGCACCAAGACAGCACGAGCTTCAAGCCATTTCAGGTAATCCCTGGCCGTGCTGGCTGCAAGCTCCTGCGTAACCTCCTCCGCCAGCCGGCTCGCTGACTCGGCGTCACCACGTGCTAAAGCAGTCTCCGCCCGCGACACCAGCAACTTCAGGGAGTCCAGTTCCAATGCGCCCGCTGGCGGTGCCATTGGATGAAAGGTGTCTAGTGCCGAATCTGCCTCTCCGTTGCGGCCCGTTGCGATCAACAGTCTGGCGCGTTCGTCCGCTGCGATGTAGGGTGTCGGGTAATTGACCTTTTTCGCGATAGCGTCGGCCTCGTCCAGCAGCCGTCCAGCCTCAGCGTAGTGACCCATATCCGTGAGAATCGAAGCCTGCAGATAGAGCATCTGCGCGAGATAGCGGGTCCCGGGCCGATTCTTGCGGCGATTCTTAACGGCCTTCTCAACGTAGGTCAGGCCTTCCTCCCACCGCCCGGCATGTGCAAGGGAACGTCCATATTCGAGATAAACCTGCGGCGCGAAAAAAGGATCGTCGTCGCGATGGGTACGCAACAGGATTTGTTGCGCACGCTCGATATGCTCTAGGCCCTCTGTCGTACGCGAGGTCGCACTCAGAAATGCTCCCAGGCGCAATTCCGTCTCCAGCGTGTCGACGTGGTCTTCGCCATTCAGCTTGCGGGCCGCCTGTAGCGCTTTCCGGAGGCTTTCATCGGCGGCTGCGAACTCCGTCAAGTCTTGCTGCGTCTGGCCAAGGTAAGCATAGAAGCGCGCCAAGCTAGCGTTAGGGTCTCCTTCAAGCTTGGCCGAGAGTTGAATCGCTTCCTGGAGGAGCGGTTCTGCCTCGCGCGACCGTCCCATCATTGGAAGCAGAATGGCTTCCTCGTACAGCGCCTCGGCCAGCATCGGCGAGGTTGGATAGTGCCGATAGACATCGACTGACTCTCGCGCATACTGCAGGGCCTTCTGCAGATCCGAGCTTTCGTAGTGCTGCGCCATCTGCATCGAAAGATCTGCGCGCTCTTTTGAGGTGAAATCATGATGCTCGTCGAGAATGCGCTTCGCCTCCAGCAGTACGCCCTCCCTGTCGCCCACGGAGCTTGATGAGTGCAGGGCGCTCCCGAGATCGATCAAGGGTCCAGCAACCTCCAACGAATCTTTGCCATAACGACTGCGGGCCAGATCGACTTTCTTGCGTTGCTGGCTGACTGCCTCATCTGCCAGACCCAGATCGGCATACATCGTTCCCAGCGTACTCAGGATTCTAAGCTTCGCTTCCGGCACATCGGTCAATTGTTGATCAATCTTCCTGGCTCCAATGTCGAGCAATTCCCTGGCTGTCGTTTGACGGGCTTTGATCGGATCGTCTTGATAAGAGCTATTGGCGCGAAAAATATCTTCTAGGAAGCCTTCCATCGCGGAAGCTACGCGGGATTCTCTCTTTGCAATGTGGGCCTGCCACAATGCGGTGCCCAGACCGGCCGCCAGGGCAACTACGATCGAAGCTACGGACACCACCGCCCAGCGGCGCCGGACGAGAAACTTCTTTGTCCGGTACCAGGTAGTTTCAGGCTGCGCGATGACCGGCTCACCTGCAAGGTAGCGCTTCAGATCAGCGGCCAGAGCCTCTGCGGTGATGTAGCGCTGGTCCGGCTGTTTCGCCAGCCCTTTCTGGACTATCGCCTCCAGATCGCCCCGCAATTGCCGTGCGAGCTTCTCCGAAGTTGTGCCGCGATTCTCGGCTGCGATCTTGCCGGCCTCGGACATGACCACTTTGGACAGACGTGGAGGTTCAAGTTCGACGATCGATCTCACGAGGTCGGCCGCCGAGTGCACGCTGCTTCCGGCAGGGTGCTGGCCTGTCAGCAGCACGTAAAGAAGAACCGACAATTCATAGACATCCGTGGCCGTCGTGACTGCGCCATTGGCAAGCTGTTCGGGAGCGGCAAATAAAGGCGTGAATGCCGATCCGGACTCGCGCGTAATCAGTGTTGCGGCGCCTTTTACTCCCTCCCCTTCGAGCAACTTGGCAATGCCAAAATCCAGTAGCTTCACCGACCCCTCTCTGCTGACCAGCACATTCGATGGTTTGATGTCGCGATGGATGATGAGGTTCGCATGCGCGTTGGCAACGGCTCCAAGTACATCCAGGAACAAACGAATTCTGGCCCGCACGTCCAGGCGGCGCGCATCGCAGTACTGGTCAATCGGCTCGCCTTCGACGTATTCGAGGATCAGAAAAGGCTGTCCTGTTGTAGTGACGCCTGCGTCCAGAAGTTCGGCAGTATTGGGGTGAGAGAGTCGCCCGAGGATCGCACCTTCGCGCTTGAATCGTTCTTCACCGCCCTGGCCGATCAGGGCCGCACTGAGAAACTTGACCGCTGCTTTGCGTTCAAAACGTCCGTCAGCACGCTCCGCCAGCCAGACGATACCCATCCCGCCATGGCCGATGGGTGAGAGCAAGCGATAGGCCCCAACAACTTGACCAGCCAGTCCGGGACTTTCCAGAGCTGTAAGCGGGCCCGTTTCAAGAAATGCCTCGTGTTGCGCCGCCTGATGCTCGCTCAGGAGTTCTTGCACCTGTCTTGCGAGTTCAGGGTTTTCAATGCCTAAGGCTTCGAGCCAACGCCCGCGTTCCGTTTCCGACAGCGTGAGCGCCTTATCAAGGTATGGGCTGAGGGCGCCCCATTGGTCCGGGCTTAAGGTGGACATCGCTACCTCACATTTGCAGATCGGCGCGTAACTCCCGATGCAGATAGATCCGCGCTTTTTCCCACTTGCGCTGCACGGTACGCTCCGACAAATTGCGCATCGCAGCAATTTCGGCGAAGGAGAACCCGCAAAAGAACTTCAGGTCGACAAATTCCGCCAACTCAACATCGAGCTTCGCCAGCTGATCGAGCGCGTCGCTAATGCGCTGCAGTTCACGCTCGTCTGCAAGGTTACCAACGTTGTCGTTTTCAAGAGATGTGATTTCGAATTGACCTCCGCGCTTCTGAGCCCGTCGGCTGCGCGCATGATCAATGATCAGTCCGCGCATGACCCTGGCTGCATATCCCATGAAGCGAGAGCGATCGGGAAACCTTGCCTTCTCTCTGGACGCCATGTCCAAATAGGCTTCATGCAACAGAGTGGTCACGCTTAAAGTGAGTGGGCCTCCGCGACGAGCCAGTTCGCGCCTCGCCATGCGGTGCAATTCGGAATAGAGAGCGCTGAACAACGCTTGCGTGGCGGAAGCGTCCCCAGTGTCGGCAGCCGCGATCAGCGAAGATAGGTTGGATTTCAAGCGCACATTCCCAAATTCGTGGAGGGAGTGTCGCTGAGATTCTCGCATTTCGGGCGGTTAGTCAAGATGCTACTGCTACAGGAATGACCGTCCGTTACGCAAGACTGGCAGAGGCTACGGCCCGGTGCCGCCTGTATGGCAGTCGGCGCAGTTGACCTGCGTCAGGTCGCCGATGTCGACGGGGTGCTGGAAAACAGGGGGTGCCGTCGTAATCGCGGTGGCTCCGCCTTCCGTCTCCGACATCATCGTGTGACACTGATTGCAGTCTTTGCTGATCACACGTCCATCCGCGCTAAGGTGCTGTCCGTCGTGGCAGCGGAAGCAGCCCGCGAAGTAATAATGTCCCAGATTGTTGGGATGCGTCTGCCAGTTCAACTTCATGTCGGGGAATGTCGTGCGGCCGTAGATCTGTTGAATCTCGACGACAGCGTTGCGGATCTCCAGCTGCTTTGACTTGGCCACGTCCGGGTACTTCGTTTCGTAGAAGCCTTGAACGCCGCTGGCAATGCCGCGCATGGCTTCTTCCTTCGTTTTGTAGGTCGCCGTCGCAACCGTCACGGCTTGCTGTTTGATGAAGGGAAGCGAGACGTCGATGCGATGGGCAAGAATGGCCTGATCGACCGCCTCGTCGGGAGGTACATAGATGTGGGTGGGACGATTGTGGCAATCAACGCAATCCATGTGACGGCGCGGCGCCTTGGCGATCTGGTCCTTCGTCAATGTTGAGTCTTTGGCGTAATACTCGGTGACGCGACCCTGCATGTCCTCTACGTGAACATAAGGGATGACTTGCCGTTGCTCGTCCGCAGCCACATAGTCAATCTTGTTGCCGATGTTCATGTGCCAGTGAATGCCTTCGGGCTGCCCTGTGGCCGGATCTCCCCCGCCGGTCTTGATGATCATGCGGATCTGGCGCAGCGTGTTCTTCTCGTCATTCGCGTAATGGGAGAAGACTTTCAGCTGGCCGCCATAGAACTTTTTCGGCCAGTGGCACTGCTCACACGTCTGTTGTGCCGGGCGCAGGTTTTGCACCGGCGAGGGAATCGGCCGTGGATACGTGTTGAAGATCGTAGCGAATACCTGCCGGGTGCCCGACAGCTTCGATTTCACGAACCAGGTTGCTCCCGGTCCCACATGGCACTCCACACATTCAACACGCGCATGGGGAGAGAGTTGATAGGCCGTGTATTCCGGGATCATCACCGTATGGCAGAGCTGTCCGCAGAATGTGGTGGACTCGGTAAATTCATATGCCTTGTAGCTGCCGGCCGTGCTCACCACAACGAACACAAATAAAAACGTAACGAACGAGATGACAGCGCCGCGCTGCGTGCGATCGTTGAGATCGATCCGGGGATAGAACGCCGAGGGCGCAACATGCTTATGCCGCTCCATCAATACGCCGACCAGCATCAGCAGTAAGCCGAAAATCAGGAATCCTGGCGAAACCATGTAAGCGAGAATTCCCACGTAAGGGGCAGGCTTGGTCGCGATCTGATCGATGAGGAAGAAAATGAAAATGTTTGCGATACTCACGATCGCCAGCGCCACTCCCGCAAGGCTGATGGGATTGCGCAGCACCATACGCGAGCGGTGCCAGGGTTCCACCGCCGGCGGTGGAGTTTTGTCAGTCTCCATGCTTGGCCTCAGTTGGTTCGGGTTCCTCTTCCGTCACATCGTCTGATTCCGTATCCCGCGGTTCTTCAATAACCGGATTCGAATCAAGCCCATGCTCTTCCTCGTACGTGTGCAGCGGCATTTTGCCATCCAGCCAGGCCCAGTTCATGGGATAGATGTCGGGGTCCAGAAATACCTGGTAGAAGTGCCAGACAACGATGGCGAGAGTCGCCAGCACGGCCTCGTAATAGTGAATGGCCGTGGCGACGTCGAGCCACCATCGTGGCAGATGATTTCCGAAGAACACTTTTGCCCATAGCATGATACCGGTACCCGCCATGACGAACATACCCCAGACCAGCGCCCAGTACTCCGCTTTTTCCGCGTAGTTGAAACGCGGAAACTCCGGCTTGCGATCCGAGAAACCGAGATAGTAAGTGAGATTCTGCCACGCTCCCATAGCGTCGTCCAGCGTAGGGAAGAGATCACGCGCCAGGCGGCGTCCTTGGCGCGTCAGGATGACATCGAACAGGTGGAAGAAGCTGACCCCGATCAGGACCACGGCAGCTACGCGATGTAGCAAGTGCCGCATGCGTTCTCCCAGCGACAGCATGGAGGCGAACCACGAATCCGGGAATTTCAGGGCAAACCCTGTGAGCACCAGCACGATGAAACTGGAGAGCAGCGCGGCGTGCTGCCAACGGAAACGCATCGGCATACGCGTGACGAAACGATGCTCCAGCTTGCGGCGGGCAATCGCTTTGGCACGCCAGATGATGAAATTGTGCGCCAGCATGCCGCCAATCACCAGAAAGATCAGGCTGAGATACGCCTTCCGTATCCAACGGACTGCTTTGCTGCCCACATCGGCGGATAGTGGAGCGTCGACGTGAACCTTCGCGGACGTGAACTTTTCCGTAACCCCGGGATGGCATTGTCCGCATGTGCGCGCGAGGTTCGAGGGATGAATCGTTGAGCGCGGATCGCTTGAGGGAAAGATGCTGTGCGTCCCGTGGCAGCTGGCGCAATTCGCTACGATTTGCGATCCCAGGCGTGACGCCAGTCCGTGATAGCTGGCGAGGTATGTCGTCGCCCGGCGGCCTTCAATGCCAAATTCCTGTGAGAGCCGTACGCCTTCGTGGCAGCGCGCACAGGTCAGCTGCGCAACGTTCTGGGCGGAGACAGGAGAGTTTGGATCCCCGTGAGCTTTGATGGAGTGGATGCCGTGGCAATCGGTACAGACTGGCGCTTGCCAGTTCGCTTTTGCGATCGACTGCCCGTGAATACTCTGCTGAAATTCCTTCGAGATCTGTTCGTGGCACTTGCCGCATGTCTCCGGCACGTTGAATTTGAAGATCGGAGATTTTGAATCCTTGGCATCCAGGATCTCATGCGTGCCGTGACAATCGGTGCAGACCGCAGCTTTTTCCGAACCATTGGCGACCGCATGTCCGTGAACACTCTGTTCATAAGAGGCGACCGTCTGCACACTGAGTCCGCTCTTCTCCATCACGAACTTCTGGCTGTGGCAGGTTCCACAAGTCGCAGGAATGTTCGTGTGATGGACACGCGATTTCGGATCGCTTGCTGGCAGCAGCTCATGCGGGCTGCCGTGGCAGTCCACGCACGTGGCCGCATTGGTGTTGCCGCCTTTCATGGCCCTGGCATGCAAGCTGCGATCGTAGGCGGCTTGCTCGTCGGCGTGGCAGGTGGCGCAGGAAATCCTCTGGGGCGGAGTTTCGTGCGCGGCGTTCTTTACGTCGGTGTGACAGTCAACGCACGTAAACATGCTGCCATGAATGGAATTCTTGAATGCTTCGGGATCGACGTGAAGGCTGACGGTTTTACCGTTCACTTCGTGTGACAGGCTGGCGTCGCTGTGACAGGCGAGGCACTCATCCGCGGTCGGCTTGGGAGGGTCGTTCTTCGATGTGGCGGGGAGAGAAACCGTCGCTAAAAGAAGGGTGAGGGCAACTCCAGGCGCAAAAAGATTCCGTGTTGTTCGCGTGGACATGCTCTCACCCGCCGTTTCTTCAGAATCAAGTTGGTTTGCTGCGGCGGCATTGCGGCCGCCTTTCTCTGCAGTTTCTATTTGCCCAGACTACGGATGTAAGTAACCAGGTCTTTAATCTCCGTATCTTTCAGCTTGCCGCCGTAGGCCGGCATCTTGCCTTTGCCCTTGGTGACTATTTCGGTCAACTGAGCATCGCTTTCCGCTTTCACTTCAGGCGAAGCGAAATCATGGGTTCCCATTTTCTGACCCGTGGCTGTGCCCTTGCCATCGGGACCGTGGCACATGGCGCACTTGGACTTATAGGTGGCTGCCGCGTCCTGGGCGACTGCGGGTGACGCGCAGGCGGCGATTAGACCGCAGGCCAGTAGCGCAGTTAGGACTACTCGAACGGACAGAGATTTCATTGTGTTCCCTTCCTCCTAAGGAAGAATTTTTCGCTTCGCACGATATCACAGAGCAGGGGTTTCCCGGTGGCTGACGGCCGCAATCAGTCACCACGACTGCGGTAGGCCCACGCTTTCGTCCCGTACCCTGAGAACTCACTCGCAGGGGTAGGTTCGCATGCTGGGGAAAGTCGACCTATGGCAGAAGTCACGCGGCCCTGTGACATAAATCACACGAGTTTTGCGTGTGATTTGTGATTGTTATCACGGGTGGCTGTGCAATTTCGCACTGCTCACAAGCGGGGTCGCTTCTACGATCGAAAAGATGCCATCGGCCTCGCAACTATCCGCCGGGAGCGCTAAGCCACCCCACAGCAGTGTGTCTAACGCAGATTCGCGAACCAATGCAGTCGGCAATTCGCGCGGTCTTCGACTGCGGCCGTCCCAAGTGACGTGGGAGGTGACGCGCGCGTTTTCGTGGAAGACAGCCAATCCGCATCCGGCTAAGACTCGTGCCCGCGGAGCGAATTGCCTGTCGACCGCGGAGGCATTTCACCTGATTGAAGACGTTGCGGCGATGCACGTCCCGGTGCTGGCGCTCTCGGGGGGCGATCCGTTGACGCGTCCCGATTTGTTTCCCATCATTGAATTCGCGGCGCGACGCTCCGTCCGCACCTCTTTGACGTTGCTGCCCACACCTTTACTTGAGCGGGGCATTGTCGAGGACCTGAAAGCATGCGGTTTGCTGCGAGTTGGGTTCTGGCTGCACGGATCCACAGCGGCGTTCAACGACAGTCATTGGGGAGTTTCAGGACTGCACAGGCGCACCCTGGAAATCATCGGCATATGTCACGAGGTGCAACTGCCCGTGCAGGTGAATACCATCCTGTCGCGGCGGAACGTCCACGATCTCGATTCGATGATCGAACTTCTTACCCGGCTCGACGTTGTCTTGTGGAATGTTGTCTTCCTCGTACCGGCAACCCGCGACGAGGCCGGTACGATGTTGAGCGCCGAGGAGCATGAAGAGGTTTTTGCCAAGCTCTACACGGCGACAAAACGGGTGCACTTTCAGATCAAAACAACCGAAGGGCAGCACTACCGGCGGTACCTCTTGGAGCAAAGAGTCCGAGAGTCGCGGGGGCGGTTGACCGAGGTCGATGTTTTCATGGCCGCGCTCAGAAGCGTCAGTGACAGTCAGGCAACGGTGTTTATCAATGATCGAGGAGAAGTCTATCCTAGCCGCTTCCTCCCGCTTGCCGGCGGCGATGTAACCCGGCAGTCTTTGGCCGAGGTCTACTGTGAGTCTCCTCTATTCGTCTCTCTGCGGGATAGTTCGCGGTTGAAAGGGAAGTGTGGCCGGTGTCAGGCTCGCAATCTGTGCGGAGGATCGCGGGCGCGTGCGTACGTCATGACCGGGGATTTGTTTGCATCGGATCCCTGCTGCGCGTTTGAGCCTTAAGTTCTCAGGTTCCGCTTGCGAAAGACAATTGCCGCGAAGTTTGCCCTAGAGGGTGAGTGAGATCACATGCGAGTGTGATTCATGCACAGAGTCGACCCAGCCCAACAGCTGGCCCGTTGACGGGTCGGCAGCAGGTTTGGGGTTCGTCCCGTATTCCCACGCAATGTGATTTCAATCACAGTCTAGCGTGTGCGTGGTCACGCGATCCGTTTCAGACTTCCTTGAAAATTGGGCCAATTGCGAGTGGGGGCAGTTAGGCCGAGCCTCATCAGTGTGATTCCAATCACGATTCCCGGTGACTCAATATACGGTCTTCCTCGAAGCCCTCTGGCATCCTGAGGCGCAAATGAGGTGCCCTATGGCTCAAGACGACCGCGACATTCTCGATATTCTGAAGTTCGAGTTGAGTTTTCTGGAAGATGGCGGCTATGGGCGCTCCCCACATGCCCCCTGGCGCGCACCGGCGATTTTCGAAGATTCTCCAATTTGCCCCAATTTCTGCGATCCCGCAAGACCCCATCCCTGCGAGAGTTGCCGGCTCGAACAATTCGTGCCAGAAGGACAACGCAAGGAAAGCATCCCATGCCGCTTCATCCCGCTGACGTCCGATGGCGTGACGGTCGAGGATATGTATCGCACCGGCAGCCAGGTTGAGATGGAAGAGGCGCTGGCGAAGTGGCTACGCGTGCAGATCGCCAGAATCGAGCGCGAACGCGCGATCTCGGCGAATGCAGGTGCAGCCTAATCGGCGGGCTGACAGGAAGTTTCCGTCGGGTTGCTTCGCCGCAGCCCCATCAATTGAAGGAGACGCAAGATCATGAATGAAGAGCACGCATATCGAGTGGCTGCATGGTGGACCTCCGGACGCACTGGGCTAGCCAAGTCCGACTCCGCCCCCAATGCCATCCATTTCACTGCCCCCACTGAATTCGGGGGCCTGGAGGGGCGGTGGACCCCGGAAGAGTTGCTGCTGGCTGCGGTCGCCGGGTGCTATACCACGACCTTGCGCGCGATTGCGGGCGGAGTGCACTTCGACTTCACCGACCTGCAGGTCGAAGCTAGTGGGACCGTACGCAAAGCGGAATCGGGGTATACCTTTACCCAGATTGTGGTTCGTCCCAATCTGAAGATCGGATCGAGCGAGGAGCGCGATCGCGCTCTGGAACTACTCAAGCGCGCCGAGAAATTGTGCCTGGTTTCGCGCGCGTTAGGGACAAACGTGAAGTTCGAGCCGCAACTGGAGATTACAAAACCCGCCTCCTCCATCGCCTGAGTCCACCTCGAAAATGAGCTTCGAAAGCGTGCCCCAGGATCTCGCCGCTGCTGCGAGACTTGGGATTTCCATGTTCGAGATCCTCCCCGGTGAAGGGGGCCCGGACTGGGAGCCCCTACAGGGAGAGCACGGCCGATATCGACGATGGGTCTTCCATCGGCCGCAGCGTGAATCCCACTTTCTTGAAAATTGCCTGCGTCGGTAAATTGTCACGGAGGATCTCTCCGCAGAGGCGTTTAAATTTTTCTTCGCGTGCGACCCGTGCCACCCCGGCCAGAAGCTCTGTGCCAAGTCCGCGTCCCTGCCATTGATCTGACACCAGGACGGCTGCCTCTGCATCGCTTCTGCTAATCGCGCTGAAGCGCCCGACTCCGAGAATCTCGTGTTGTCCAGTCTCGGAGTTCTTGCGGTCGGCGACCAGTGCGAAGCCGCGGTCATAACTGCCGAAGCAGATGCGGACGAGGCGTTCATGTTCGACTCGTGTGCTCAGGCTCAACGAGCAGAAGTACCTGAGGTACACGCTGCGCTCAGAGAGCGTGTGATGAAATTGCACCATCAGCGGCTCGTCTTCGGGACGAATGGGCCGGATCGTGACTCGCGTTCCATCTTTCAGACTCCAATCCCAAATGTATTGCGAGGGATACGGACGGATCGCCGCCCGCGGCAATTTCTCCGCAGGCAGGCTGGAGTCGTGCATGAGGATGCGTGCGTCGAGGGCCAGCAGCCGGTCCGGGGTGGCGAGCAGGGGATTGATGTCGATTTCCTTGACCCACGGCTGCTCGAGAACGAGCTGGCTGAAGCGCACCAGCACTTGTTCGAGCGCTGACAAATCGACGGGTTTGCGCCCGCGCACTCCTTGCAGCGCTGCAAAGATCTTCGTCTGTTCCATCAGTCGCTGGGCCAGAGTTGTGTTGAGCGGTGGCAGAGCCAAGGCCCGGTCGCGGTAGACCTCGACCATGACCCCGCCCGATCCAAACAGGATCACCGGTCCGAACTGTTCATCGATGGTGCTGCCCAGAATCAGTTCATATCCGTCGCGTCGCACCATCGGCTGTACGGTCACTCCGAGAAAGTGTTGCGCTCCGGCCTTTTCCGTGACTGCGATGCGAATCGACCGGAAAGCACCCAGCACCTGGTCTTCGTTCTGCAGGCTGAGACGTACTCCATCCACATCGGTTTTGTGCGCGATGGTGTTCGACAACAGCTTCAGGGCGACTGGATACCCGATTGCCGTTGCGGTCGCGACAGCTTCGTCTGCGTTGCCTGCGGTTCGTGTATCTACGACGGGAATCCCGTACGATGCAAGAACCTGCTTGGCCTCGAATTCATTCAGCATGGTGCGGCCGCTGGCGCGAACCTGTTGGATGAATTCCGTAGCTTTCTTCCGCGCGTCGATCGCGGGTTCGGGGCCCTCGATCATCGCCGGAGTCTCATAGAGCCCCCGCAGGTTGTAGGTGTAGCGCCACATATAAGTAAAGGCCCGGGCGGCTGTGTCGGGGTACGAGAATGTCGGAATACCGGCGGTATTGAGAATCTCGGTTCCCTGTCCGATGTCCTCTCCCCCCATCCAACTTGCGAGAAGCGGCTTGCCTGTCGTGTTAGCGTACTTTGACATTTGCTGCGCGGTGGTTGTGGGATCCGCGAGACCTTGTGGCGCGATGATCGCCAGCAGTCCGTCGCCTGCCGGATCCTTCGAGACAATATCCACGGCCCTTACATATCGCTCGGCGTCAGCGTCGGCCAGGACATCTACGGGATTGTTGTGACTCCAATGGGCAGAAAGAAATCCGTCGAGTTCCTCCATCGTGGCCGGCGAGAACACGGTCAGCTCTCCGCCAGTCGCCATCAGCGCATCGGTCGCCAGAACTCCGGGCCCTCCCGCATTGGTCACGATGCTGAGGCGCGGCCCTCGCGGGCGCGGCTGCTTGCTCAACACCTCCGCCATGTAAAAGAGGTCCGCGATATTCTGCACGCGCAGAACGCCGCAGCGGCGGAAGGCGGCCTCGAGCACGTCATCGCTTCCCGTCAACGCTCCGGTGTGCGAAGCAGCCGCGCGGGAAGCGGCTTCCGACCGTCCGGCCTTAATGACGATGATTGGCTTGCTCAGTGCGGTTTCGCGAGCCGCCGCCAGAAATGATCGCGCATCACCTACCGATTCCATGTAGATGAGAATGCTCTTGGTGTGCGGGTCATCGCCGAAGAAATAGATAAGATCGCCCCACCCCACATCGAGCATTGAGCCAGTCGATACTATTGCGCTGAAGCCGACGTGTTCCTTCTGGCTCCAGTCGAGAATCGCGGTCTGGAGTGCCCCGCTTTGGCTGAGAAAAGCGACGCTGCCTTTCTTCGGCATGGCCTTGGCGAACGTGGCGTTCAGGCCGATCGTGGGATTCATGAATCCCATGCAGTTCGGTCCGATCAGCCGGAGCGATCCACGCTGCAGGTGCTTCTTGATCTCGGCTTCCAGGCGCGCGCCCTCTACGCCTTGCTCGCGAAATCCGGCCGAGATCACGACGGCCGATTTGACACCAGCGTCGACGCACTCCCCAATGATCGCCGGAACTGTTTGCGCAGGCGTTACGACAAGTGCCAGATCAACTCCGCCAGGAAGATCAGCAATTCGCTTCTGCGTTTTGATCCCGGCTACCTCGGGATGGCTCGGATTGATGGGATAAATCTTGAGCGGGAACTTGCTGTCGAGTAGATTCGTGAGAACGCTTAACCCCACGGTGCCTGGCCGGTTTGTGGCCCCAATCACAGCCACGGATCGTGGCAGGAATAGCGGTTCAAGCCCACCGCGTGCAGGTGGAGGGGCGGTGTAAATTTTCCCAACAGGCGACGTGATTGGTGAGCTCGACACTTGGCTCACAGAATTCCTCCACGGATGCAGTTATTTTTTCATACGGATAGAGATTACGCTCAACCAATGTTGCTTTTTCCCACGATTGAATCCGGTCAGAGCTTGTATCTGCTTGCGCATGAAGAGCATATCCCTGATCACATGGGCTTGTGACTCTGATCACACCCAAAAGTGCGCCAGTGCACTCTAATCGGATGGGAGGTGCAGCGAAATGCGCGCCCCTTACGGTCTTAATATTCTTGATAATTGCCTTACTTGTCCGGTTCGTGAAGAGCATGTTTTCTGCAATCTCTCGGTGCATGCCGGGCAACGCCTCAACGAAATCAAATCAACCGCGGTGTATCCCAAGGGGGCGATGCTTTTCATCGAAGGACAACAGCCCCGCGGCGTATTCGTGCTCTGCGCTGGCAAAGCGAAACTCTCCACATCCTCACGCGAGGGCAAGACTATCATCACCAAGTTGTCCGAAGCCGGTGATGTGCTGGGGCTGAATTCGGTCATCTCGAACCGGCCGTACGAAGTAACCGCCGAGATGATGGAACCCGGCCAGGCCAACTTTATTCCCCGCGAATCATTGTTGCAGTTCCTCAAAGACCACGGGGAAGTTGCGTTGCGCGTTGCCGAGCAGCTGAGCCGTAACTATTACACTGCTTACGAAGAAATCCGCACACTCGGCTTGGCTACCTCGCCATCGGAGAAGTTCGCCAAGCTACTGCTATCGTGGACACCGAAGTCTCTCAACAGCGACAACGGGACGCAAGTGAAGCTGACGCTCACACACGAAGAAATTGCGGAGATCATCGGAACAACCCGGGAGACTGTCAGTCGGCTGTTCTCCGAATTCAAGAAAAAACAGCTGCTGCAACTGAAGGGCTCGACGCTCATCATCCGCAATCGCCCGGCGCTGGAAAAGATCGTCCAATCCTGATCGGCGACCTCGCTGCGCGACTCCGACGTACGCTGGCGTGTCTGGATTACCTTCCGGCGAATACAGATTTTCCATGCCCGAGTGATATTTTTTCTACCGCCACTGCAATCCGCCTGTCGCAATGCGGCGTTTTGGCTTTGGCTTCTCTTCTGTTTCCCCTGCAGACATTGGGTTTTGGGCGGCGGGCTTCGGAAGCGGAACTAGCGTGGCCTCAGTTCCTCCCCAGACGACCGTCATTTGCTTGGAACATCGATCGCACAACCAGAATCTCTCGTAGAGCGCGGGCGCAAAGCCTCCGGTAGCCGCCTCCACTTCCGGAGTTGGACTCAAATGGAAGATCTTGCCCTGATGCAGACGCAAAAACTTCTCGCAGCAGGCGGGATTGGCGCATTTCGAAAGCATTGCGCACGCCTCCCCGGTAATCTATGACAACTCTATTTTAGATCCAAAAAACATCCGGTAATCTATGACAACTCTATTTCAGATCCAAAAAACATGAGGTGATGCCGGATAAGGCTACAAGTGACCGCCGTCACCCTCCGAGCGGAAAGGGGTTCATCCCGTTCTGGTTTAGAATCACAGGACCATGTGCAATTGCCGATCCGCCGCTACTTCATGATGAACGAAATCTCCTGTGCTGCAATCTTGTTCGACCTGGATGGAGTTCTGATCAACTCTACACCGGCCGTTGCACGTGTCTGGAAGCTATGGGCTATCGAGCACGGTTTCAATCCCGCCGAAGTGGTGGCTCGAGCCCACGGCCGCCCTAGCCTCACCACGATTCGAGAGTATCTGCCGAACGCCGATCACGAGGCGGAGAATCAGGAGGTCGAGCGCCGCGAGATCGAAGACCTCGAGGGTGTGGTCCCGCTGCCGGGTGCACTCGATCTCCTTGCGAGCCTTCCCGCGGACCGATGGACCATTGTGACCTCATGTACGCGGCCGCTGGCCGAAGTCCGCATCCAGGCGGCCGGCCTTCCGCTTCCGCGCAAGCTGATCACGTCGAATGACATTCAGCATGGCAAACCACATCCCGAGCCTTATCTCAAAGGCGCTGCGGCTCTCGGATTTTCTGCCGAGGAGTGCATTGTGCTGGAGGATGTTCCCGCGGGAGTGCGAGCCGGGAAATCGGCAGGAGCTAGGGTCCTTGCCTTCACGACGACGGTGCAACCTGTTGCGCTAAAGGAAGCGGGGGCCGACTGGATTCTAAAGAATTGCACGGAGATCCGACTCTTGGATCACAAGAATGGTCTGCGACTGGGGCCGGAACCGCGTCCTTGAGCGGTTACCCCCGTCGGTTGATTTGCGCGAAGGGTGGTTGATACTGGCACATGTTGGCGGATGCATTCTCCGCGGTTCGAGATTACAATCTCGCTGGGTTCAGACCAACTCAAATCCCCACAACCGCATCCACGTAGTGTTGCACTAGCGAGGTTGAAATGAGAGCCGAATCGCTGTTTAGTCTAGCCACTTTGCTTGCGCTGCTTTGTCTGAGCGCAGCCGCACAAGATAGTCAACAGGGGCAAACCGCCAAGTCGCAGGAGCGCATTATTCGCGAGGTTCGACATGAGTTGCTGATGCTACCGTATTTTGGCGTGTTCGATTACATCGCGTTCAAAGTCGACGACAGTACGGTGACTTTGGTGGGACAGGTTGTCAGGCCCGTCCTGAAATCTGATGCCGAGAATGCCGTGAAGCGCATCGAAGGCGTAGAACGCGTCAACAACCAGATCGAGGTGTTGCCCCCTTCTTCCATGGATGACCAGTTGCGTTTGCGCCTCTTCCACGCGATCTACGGTGATCCCGGACTGGAGAAATATTCACTGGGAGTGCAGAAGCCGATCCGCATAATTGTCAAGAACGGTCACGTGACACTCGAAGGCGTCGTGGACAGCCAGGGAGACAAAGACCTGGCCAACATTCGCGCGAAAGGCGTGCCGGGGAGTTTTTCAGTCGACAATAATCTGCAGGTCGCATCTTCCAAGTAATCCGGCGCGAGAGGGCGGCCGCGCCATCGTCCTCTCGCCTCCTGCTCACGGCCTGTCAGTCCATTTGATCGAATTGGGAAAAATCGTTTTTCCTGAACTACAAACCTTGCGTGTCCCGCGTATAATTTCTGCGGATTTGACTTCCGTCCCCACAGAGCATTCGGAGGAAACGCCATCATGAGTTTCCATGCCATGAATCGTCGTAGTTTTTTGAAAACTGCCGGCACCGCCGCAGCCGTGAGTCTGCTGCCCAGTCGTTTCCTGTGGGCGGCCGGCCAAAAGATCAACCACATCGGAGTGCAGCTCTACACCGTCCGCGACCTTATGAAGGACGATTTCGAAGGCACGATCGCCAAGGTTGCTCAAATCGGCTACAAGGAAGTGGAATTCGCCGGCTACTTCGGGCGCACCGCGGACCAAGTCAACGCTGTGCTCCAGAAAAACGGTTTGAAGGCGCCGTCCACCCACGTGCAATACGACGAACTCGACGACAAGTTCCCGTCGGTGATTGAGTTTTCCAAGGCCATCGGATTGGAATACATCGTCTGCCCCTGGATTCCCGAGGATCTGCGCAAGTCTCCCGACATCTGGAAACAGGCTGCCGACAAATTCAACAAAGCCGGCGAGCAGACCAAGGCTGCGGGCATGCAATTCGCTTATCACAACCACTGGTTCGAATTCCTGCCGACCAATGGGAAACTGCCTTATGACGAACTGCTCCGACTCTGTGATGCCAATCTGGTGAAGATGGAAATGGATCTCTGCTGGATTGAGACCACGGGTACCGATCCGGTCAAGTACTTCGAGAAGTATCCTGGCCGATTCCCGCTCGTGCATGTCAAAGACGTGAAGACCATGCCGAAGGTTTCGACCGGGGGCGCGCAGAATTTCGGGGATACGGTCGACTTAACTGAAGTGGGCAGCGGCGTGATCGACTGGAAGCGCATTTTCGCTCATGCCGACCAGGCCGGGATCAAGCACTATATTGTTGAGCACGACCATCCCAAGCAGCCGCTCGCGAGCATCAAGAGCAGTTACGAGTATTTATCGAACTTAACGGTCTAGGCCGAACGACGCATAGTATGCCGCCGCTCCCGCGGCGGCAACTTTTATGGGGACAGATTTCACTGGGGATCATGCAGGTTAAACGTACGCCGAAAACATATGATGTTTGCATCATTGGCTCTGGTGCTGCCGGAGGTACGGCTGCGAAAGTCCTCACGGAGGGGGGCCTGAGCGTCGCCTTGCTTGAGGCAGGACCTCCGATCGTTCCTGATCGCGATTATAAAGAGCACGTCTGGCCTTACGACTTGCCCCATCGCGGCGCGGATGTAGGCGGACGAGCCCGGCACGAACTCAACGACGAGTTCATGGCGCCCAACGGCGCATGGGAGATCGACGGCGAGCCGTACGTCTCCGCTCCTGGGTCCAAGTTCCGCTGGTTTCGTTCGCGTATTGTCGGCGGGCGGACCAATCACTGGGGTCGCATCGCCCTGCGCATGGCGCCCGTGGATTTCAAGGTCCGCTCGCATGACGGGATGGGTGATGATTGGCCGATCAGCTACAACGACGTCGGGCCTTATTACGACAAAGTCGAGTCTTACATCGGGGTGTTTGGGACAAAGGAAAATATTCCCAGCGCTCCTGACGGCATCTTTCTCCCACCGCCGAAACCACGTTGCACCGAGACGATCATCAAAAAGTCCTGCGACAGGCTGAACATTTTGTGCATCCCTAGCCGCCTGGCAATCTTGACCAGGCCGCTGAACGGGCGTCCAGCTTGCCACTACTGCGCGCAATGCGGCCGCGGATGCAAGACGGCTTCGAATTTCAGTTCGAGCCAGGTGATGATTCCTCCCGCGGAGAAGACCGGCCGGCTAACCATGATCACCGGTGCCATGGCACGGGAACTCGTCGTGGGAAAGGGTGGCAAGGTTACTGCGGTCTCGTACATCGATAAGATGACCCGGGAAGAGCGACGCGTACATGCCCGCGCTTTCATTGTCGCGGCCAGCGCCTGTGAATCGGCGCGCTTGTTGCTCAACTCGAGATCTACA
>DATKAP010000039.1:0-5812 GCA_035577905.1 Binatia bacterium | reverse complement strand
ATGGGCTCAAAGTTGCGCTGCATCCGGTCCACTCCGACCGAGACGCAATCGATCAGCGAAAACGACTTTGAGTGCTTGGCAAGCACAGGCGTGAAGACGCCTGAAACATTGTCACCAATTCTCGACAAAACTCTTAGCTCGGAGTGGCTTACGAACCAGCCATGAATCGTGGAGCGAGTGGAAGGCCGATCCGGCGGAGCAGATCCTGGAATCGCGGGTCGGAGCGCAGTGGATCGAATCGTGGTGCAGCCATGTCCATCGGCAACCAGGGATCGTGTTCCTGGTAAGCTCTTTCCAGCAAGGCAAGGGCCCGCTCTTTGTCACCCAATTCGGAATACGAGGCGGCAAGGTGGTTCAAATCACGAGCAGCAAGAGGTCCCTTGGCCATTTGCCGTTCTTGATCCTCGACTAACCAACGCATGACTGCCTGGGCTCCCTTTCGCTCGTAGATTTCTTTGGCGCGGCGGTTTCCATCCGGCTGGTATGGCCCCGGCCATCCTGATCGTAGGGCTTCCTCGAATTGGCCCTGCAGCCAGTACGACTCCCCAAGCAACAGCTGCGCATATTTGAAGTCACTCTCCATCTCGAGAGCTTTCCGGCTATGCTTGATGGCCTGCGGATACTGGCGGGCGTAATAGTAGGTCCAGCCCACTTCTGTGGCGAGCAGAGGCGAAAGGGGATCGAGCACCGATGCGTGCTGCATCTCTCGGATCGAATCGGCGTGGCGGCGCAGGGCGATGAGAAAGTGGCCGTAATGCCGACGCACCTGGGCATCGCTCGGATTCAGTTCCAAGGCCCGTTGAAATTCCTTTTCCGCCCCCGGCAAGTCCCACTCGTAGTATTTCACCTTGGCGAGCGCATAGTGGGCTGCCGCCGTGGCGTCATCGAGTTCTACGGCTTTGTAGGCGGCTTCTTTCATCTTGGCGACGCCTTCTTTAAGGCTGACACCCAACTGAAATCCCCCGCCGATCGTGTAAGCGTCTACGATGCCGATGTAGGCAGGCGCATAGTTGGGATCGATCTCCAGGGCGTGCTGGAAATAAACCAAAGCCTTGCGCATGTCGTCGGGATTCATCTTTGCCTGCAAATAGCGCCCCCTGAGAAACTCTTCGTAGGCGCGTGGGTTGACCGGGCGGACCCGAGCCAGGCGGGCTTGTTCCTGGTTCAGCAACTTGACCCTGATCTCGTCGGCTACCACCAAGACAATCTCGCTCTGGAGGGCAGAGATTTCGTGCAGATCGCGCTCATAGCTTTCCGCCCACAAGGTGCGTTCCTGCGACAAATGCATCACCCTGGCAGTGATACGCACGCGGTCGCCGTTTCTGGCCACCGCCCCTTCCAGCACCGCATCCACCCCCAGTTGCCGCGCAATTTCTGGCAGAGGTTTCTTCGAATCCTTAAAGGCCATCGCAGAAGTGCGGGAAATGACCCTGAGTGCGCTAATCTTCCCCAGTTCCGTGATCAGCGCGTCGGTCATGCCATCCACAAAGTACTGCTGTTCCGGATCACCAGTGAGGTTCTCCAACGGCAGTACGGCAATCGAGGTAATTTCCCCTTCCGCGGGTCGCCCAAGCAGGCGGTCACGCGAGTTGCCCAGATTCAACCCAAAGACGAGAAGAAAGAATGTGGCTATCGCAGGGAGTCCGATCAGCACCAGCCGTCGACGAGCACTTGTTTTGCGAGGAATCTCGGCTTCCGTCGGGAAGGTGTCTTTGGAGAGCGGTTCCGCGGTCGCGAGCGTCGGCCAGAGTCGGTTTTCCTCGATGGCCGCCGACACAGGGTGCGCACCATTCTCGATGCGCCCGATGAAACGGTAACCGCGGCGCGGTAGGGTTTCGATGAAGTGTGGCTTGTCCGCGGAATCTTCCAATGCCACGCGCAGGCGCTTTACAGCCGCATTGATGCCCTGCTCGAAGTCAACGAAGGTCTCGTCGGGCCACAACTCCTTCTGCAATTCCTCGCGGGTTACTAACCCACCCGGCCGCTCCAGCAGCACTGCCAAGACCTGAAACGGCTGGCCCTCGAGCTTGACCTTGATGCCGCCCTTGCGCAACTCGCCGGAGCGCAGGTCAGCCTCGAAGCAACCGAAGCGAACCGTACCAGAATTTGCGGTTGGTGCCGACATTCTTCCTCGCGGAAATAAGTCTATTCCAAAGCTGGTTGTGGTCCAACAGTTTACCGAGCTCTCCATCTGACATCCATCCCGGTAAGTCATACAGCACGCTTGCTTTTCATCTGAAATGCATCCACAAAACATCTCCCTGTCATGGACGCCGAACGCTTAAAACGGCATGTTGCCAAGCACGAAGACTTTCCGGCGAGTGCGCCAGACTGTGGGGAAGCAAATGAGGGTTTTAGTTTTGAGATCCAATGTGAAAGCTCAAGCACTAGAGCAATGCGCCACAGCAGGTCTAGCTTCTTTCCGACGGGGACCGCAAACGTCTCGTTTTCGCGCACTGCTGTTGGCTTCAACAATCCTTGCTGTTGGTATGCTGTCCGCCTGCAGTGGAGGGTCCGCGAGCAGCACCAATAACTCACCTCCAGTCATCGCCGTCAACATCTCCCCCGCGTCCACCTTGATGGATCAGGGCGCTACGGTTCAGTTCTCTGCCACTGTGTCTGGAAGCAGCAATCACGCTGTGGCCTGGAGCATCCAGGAAGGCAGTGGCGGAGGCTCCATCAGCCAGTCTGGCTTGTACACGGCGCCCGCAGCGGCAATGGAGCTGCATGTAGTCGCCACCAGCGTGGAAGACCCGAGCAAGTCCTCCAGTGCGCTGGTGACTGTCAGCGCGGTCAGCGTGTCCCTACCTTCGAACGCCAGCGTGCCGCGTGGACGGCAGCACCAGTTCGTGGCCGAGGTGGCGGGGACGGTCGTGAAGAATGTGACCTGGACGGTGGAGGAAGGAACTGGCGGCGGCCTCATCACCGGCGATGGGGTCTACACAGCGCCCATGAGCGGCGGGCCTTTCCATGTGACCGCTCGTTCAGTGGCTGACCCCTCCAAGGCCGCGACGGCGGCGGTCGTGCTTACCGACGGCGGATTCAGAATGCTGAACTCTTCTACGCTGGAGCCGCGCATTTCCCACACCGCCACCCTCCTCCCCGACGGCAAGGTGTTGATCGCGGGAGGTGTAAAGTGCGACGGCGGCAAGTGTTCCGGCCCACCCCTATCGAGCGCGGAGCTTTTCGACCCCGCTACCGAGACCTTTTCCGCCACCGGTTCGATGTTCATCGCCCGCTCGCTCCACACAGCCACATTGCTGAACAACGGAACCGTACTGGTCACGGGTGGTATGAATCTGGGGAAGAGCAGTGACGCTTCCGCGGAGATTTACGATCCCGCTACGGGTGGCTTCACCCGCATTGGGGACATGGCAAGCGGGCGATTCAGTCACACCGCTTCGCTGCTCGCGGATGGGCGCGTGCTCATCGCCGGCGGTCTCGAAGGCAACCAGAACGACTTCGGATTTTCTTCTACGCAAACCGCAGAACTGTATGACCCAACGACACGGAGTTTTAGCCCATCGGGAGGAATGCCGAATCCCACAGCGTCGCACACGGCAAGCCTGCTGATGGACGACAAGGTGTTGGTGGCCGGCGGCGAAGGTAACATTTGCCCCGATGATGGCTCTGGGCTCGCCATCTTCGACCCGGCGAGCAACAGTTTCAACTCTAGCGTCGATCTGCCAAAGCGTCGTGCGGGGCACACCGCCACCACGCTGAACGACGGGCGGGTATTGATCACAGGAGGCGTTGACCCGTGCGACCTTTCAGACATCCCTGCGGCGTACGACACGGCGGTGGTCTTCGACCCTTCCACATCGAGCTATTCGTCGGAAACGGTGATGGGGGAGCCACGGTCGGGGCATTCTGCGACGCTGCTCGCGGATGGGAGAGTTTTGGTCGTCGGCTCAACAGCGGAACTGTTCGACCCGGCGACTTCAAGCTTTGTCATGGCCGGCGACCCAAATGTGGCCAACGGCGAGAGGCGAGCGACTCGGCTATCCGACGGGCGAGTGCTATTCACCGGTTCCACTGCAGTGGCTGAGGTCTACGAATAGCGCTCGAGCGCGGTGTGAACTTAAAGGCAGTCATTTTTGAAGGAGGACATGAACCATGAACATCCGCAGGAAACTTGGGGCAATATTGCTTTTGATGTTGGTTGGCGGCATGCAGACGATCACATTGGCACAAGACGTGGCCGCCCATCACAACAAAAACGCTCGTCACAACAGAATTGTCGGAGTCTGGGATGTCCAGGTAGATGTCTTGGACTGCACCACCGGCACCCAGCTAGCCAGTTTTCGTGGGCTCCATAAGTATGAACTCGGCGGCACCGCGCACGTTGTTCCTGCCACCAATCCTGCTCTGCTGTCGGCGCACGTGGGCATTTGGCGCCATGTTCACCGAGACAACTATCAGTTGAGCTTCAAGATGTTCAGATTCGATGGGGCCGGAAACAATGTCGGCTGGAACGTCGTCAAGTTCGACGTAGCCATGAATCAAGACGCCACTGCCGTAGCAGGATCGGGGCAATCAGAAGTTTTCGATTCCGACGGAAACCTTCTGGCGACGACCTGCCCGGCATTTACCGGCACGCGGTTTGTCGGAGACTGAGATGGCGTGGATAGGCTGGGTCTCCGAACTGGGCGAGGGCCGGGCGGGCGACAATCCCACCCGGCTCTACTTGCAGTCAGAATGAATACTTCAAGCCCAGGAAGATCCTGCGGTTGCCGCCGTCGGTTGATTTCTCATCGAGGAACCCGGAATTGCTGATGCGTGCCTCGGGTATACCGAAGTTTCGCGTATTCGTCAGATTAAAGAAGTCCACGCGAAACTGAAGTGTGTGGCCCTCAGCAATCCTTGTCGTCTTCGAAATGCTCAGGTCCAGGTTGCCGATCCCATCGGCACGGAGGACGTTACGGCCAACGTTCCCGAACCGGTCACCCGGGGCACAGGTCAAGGTCGTACCAATTCGGGTACACGGTGGGAGTGTGCTGAATAGTGATGCGCCCCCCGCTTGCAGAAGTCTCTGGATTGACATCCTGGAAATCGGAAGATCGGTATTCAGATTGGGCCGAATCGGGTCGCCCACTAAAGCGTCTATACCACTGAGCGCTGCCGTCGGGTCAGAACCGTTGAGTACCCCAAACGGGGTACCACTCTGCATCGTGAGCAATCCACCTACCTGCCAGCCGCCTAGCAACCGTCCAATGACGCCCGTTTGACTGCGATATGCGGGCAATTCGTAAATGGCATTGACGGAGAAGCGGTGCGGCCGATCATAGGCAGAGCGGGCGCGCTCTGCACTCCGGTCGAAGGAGTTCTGCGCAATGGCCACTTCTCCGCGGACCGAAGCATTGAAAGTATCCGACGCCGTGTCAATGAAGGAACTCCAGGTGTAATGCACGCCGGCACTGAGGCCGCTCTTGAACCGGCGATCCATGCTGAGTTGCATGGAATGGTAGATGGAGGACCCCGTGTCGGCATAGAGCCTCATCGCGCCGGCACTGGGATCCAGCCGGGGACAGCCCAGAACCGTGGTAGCGCCAGTAAACGGGTCTATGCTGATCGGAACCGCTGAACACAGGGTCCGTGGATTGCCGTCGAGGGTCTGGAAGAGTGCGGTGCCTTTCGTGCCCACGTAACCGATCCGGAATACTGTGTTCAGCTCCAATGCGCGTTGGATTTCCAGTGAGAACTGATCTGCAATGGGGGAGCGGAAGTTGGCGTCGAGTCGGATCCGGTTTAACTGCTTAAGCGCGGCCGGGTCGCTGAGATCAGGATTCAATGTCGGCAGGGTTGTGAAAGC
>DATKAP010000038.1:0-3942 GCA_035577905.1 Binatia bacterium | reverse complement strand
GAGATAAGGACGAATGGATATGCCGGCTGGCGTTTCAACTTGTCGCGAGGCCGCGTCCGGAACGATGCTCTCCTGCGTGGCAGGCTGGCGGAGTCGCAGGCCCTCGTAAGAGAAGAAGAAAAACGTCTTGTCCTTTATGATTGGCCCACCGAATACGCCACCAAAATCATTCTGCCGCTCATCAGGCTTCGGCAGTTGGTTGAAATTCGAAAACCAATCGTTTGCGTCGAGCACACTGTTCCTGAAGTAATCGAATAGTGTGCCATGAATGCGGTTTGTTCCCGAGCGTGTTGCCACGGATATCTGTCCACCAGGCGTGCGTCCGAACTCCGGAGCAAACGACGACGTCTGAACGCGAAACTCCTGCATGGCATCCACGGAGACGAGGCCGTTCGTTCCTCCCATTGCGCTGAGCGCGGGTAGACCTCCACCGGCCGACTGCATCAGCGGTGGAAAACCGGTGACGCCGAAATTGGCGCTGACGCCATCCACGGTGAAGTAGTTGCCATCCGCGCGTTGTCCATTCACGCTGAATTGTCCCTGGTCGTCGGCGGCGGTGCTAGAGACGACCACACCGGGGGTAAGCAGGATCAGTGTTTGAAAGCTTCTGCCGTTCAGCGGCAGGTTGTCTGCAAAGTGACGATCTACAACCGTGCTCACCGTGCCATCCATGGTGTTCACATTCACGGCATTCGCTTCGACCGTGATCGATTCCGAGGCTTTTCCCACCTCGAGTCTGAAATTCTGCTCCAAATTGGAGAGAACATTGACCGTAATTCCCTGCAGCCGGACCATTTTGAATCCGCTCTTCTCGACCTCCATGCAGTAATGACCCGGACGAACATTTGCGAAGGTATAGAAGCCTCTGTCTTCAGTTGGCCGTTCGGTTTGAGCTCCGCGATCCATGTCAATCAGACGAACCGTGGCGTCCCGGACGACGGCGCCGGTGGGATCGAGGACGGAACCTCGAATGCTCGCACTTTCTGCTTGAGCGTGTGCCGACGAGGACAGGATCGGGATGAAGAAGAGAGCGGCAAGAAGTATGCTAAGGGCCGGTGCGAAACGAGTCAGATACCACCCCAATCTGCATTGGCGGAGGCTATAAGCCTACACCTGCGGGCCGAGTTTGCTGTCAACAATTCATCTAATGTCAGCCTCTTGACAGCACGCGTTAGAAGCTCACTCCGATTGGCGGTGCTGGACTAAGATGTATCGACCTATGCGAAGAACGCGGGTGAAAGCGTGCACCTTAATTGCCATCCTCTTGGCATGCCGCGCGTATTCCTTCGCCCTGGACCCTTCCCACGATGTCAGCCAGTATGGCCACAAGAGTTGGAACAGCCGCGATGGCTTTCCCAAGGACATTATCCACGCGATTGTCCAGACCCCGGACGGTTATCTCTGGCTTGGCACGGAATTCGGACTGGTTCGCTTCGATGGTGTGCGGGCCGTCCCGTGGCAACCACCGGCGGATCAGCACCTCCCCAGCAACAAGATTCAGAGTCTGCTTGTGGCACGCGATGGGACCCTTTGGATCGGCACCTGGAAAGGGCTTGCCAGTTGGAAGAACGGCAAACTCACACTCTTTCCAGAGCTAGCGGAAGAGGTCATCTTTCCGCTCATCGAGGATCAGGAAGGCGTCGTGTGGGCTGGCGGATTCGCATATAACCCGCCGGGGAAGCTTTGCGCGTTTCAGCGCGGCGCTGTGACGTGCTACGGAGAAGACGGCTCTCTCGGCAACGGAGTGCTTGGCCTCTATGAGGATCGTAACCGCAACCTATGGGTGGGAACGCGGACGGGACTGTGGCGATGGAAGCCTGGACCTCCCAAATTCTATCCAATCGCAGGTGAGCCGTCCGGTATCCAAGGTCTGACTGAAGATGATAGCGGCGAACTCTTGATCGCGTTGCACGGCAGAGTCGTCAGGCTCGCGGGCGGGAGGCTGCAGACAGCCTATCCGTTTCCCCTCCCCGCAAGGCAATCTTTCTCGCGAACGCGTCTGCGGGACCGCGATGGCGGCCTCTGGTTCGGAACTATCGAACACGGCCTCGTACATGTACACCAAGGCAGAATCGATGCGTTTGCGCAGACGGAAGGTCTCTCCGGAGATACAGTGACCGCTCTTTTCGAGGACCGTGAGGGCAATGTCTGGGCCGCCACCTCGAACGGCTTGGACCGCTTTCGTGATCTCACGGGGGTCACGTATTCCGCGAATCAGGGTTTCCCAAACTTCGGGGGATCGCTTTTAGTGGCCCGGGATGGCAGTACTTGGGTTAGCAGTTTCGACGGGTTAAGCAGATCGAATCAGGGGCAGATCACGTTTTTTCAAGGGGGTGGAGTCCGCACGCCGCAGCGGCCTTCTGTACGGGGGGCTGTCATTGAAGGCTTGCCAACAAGTGAGTGGGCCACACTTTTTCAGGATCACGACGGGCGAATTTGGGTCGCGGGGGCGGGCGGGATCGGCTACCTTGAAAACCGCCGCTTTGTTTCAATCGGCGATGCCCGCGGTGGGGTCGTGTATGGCATGGATGAAGACGCTGCTGGAAATATCTGGATCGCCAATCTGGATCACGGTCTTTTGCAATTGTCAGGGGATCGTGTTGTCCGGCAGATTCCCTGGAGTCGGCTTGGGCATAAAGAGCTCGGCATGGCTCTGGCGGTCGATCCTTTGCAGGGCGGCATTTGGCTGGGGTTTTACCAGGGAGGCCTGGCGTATTGGAAGGATGGCCAGGTTCGTGCCACTTACACGTCTGCCCAGGGTCTTGGTGAAGGCTCCATCAGCAACTTGCGCGTCGACGCTGAGGGAGTACTGTGGGCCGCGACGGAGGGTGGGCTCAGCCGGTTGAAAAACGGACACGCGATCACGTTGAGCAGCAAGAATGGGCTGCCCTGCAATCAAGTGCAATGGTCGATCGAAGATAACGACCGTTCATTGTGGTTGTCGATGGCGTGCGGCCTGGTGCGCATTTCGCGCTCCGAGGTGAGGACTTGGGAGGGTGAGCCGAATCGCTCAATCCAAGTCACGGTTTTTGACAGTTCCGATGGAATGCGGAGTTATGTTTCCGTACCGATGGCAAACCCGAAAGTCGGCAAGTCCCCAGACGGCAAAATATGGTTCACAACTGGGAACGGGATTACTATGGTCAATCCGCGGCATCTTCCATTCAACAACCTGCCACCGCCGGTACACGTCGAGCAAGTCACGGTTGATGGCAAGACCCACGACCCCTCGCGTGACTTACGGCTGCCCCCACTCCTCCAAGATCTGACGATCGACTATACGGCGCTCAGCTTCGTCTCGCCGGAGAAGGTTCTTTTTCGCTACAAGCTGGAAGGCTGGGATCACGATTGGCAAGAAGCGGGTAATCGTCGACAGGCTATTTACACGAATCTGCCACCGCGAAACTATCGCTTCCGCGTCGTTGCCTGCAACAACAGCGGCGTATGGAACGAAAAAGGCGCGACTCTGGACTTCGCGATTCCCCCAGCCTACTACCAGACGAACTGGTTTCGCACACTGTGCCTGCTAACGTTCGGGGCAATGATCTGGACAATTTACCGGCTCCGCGTCCGCGTCGTGGAGCGGCGGCATGAATTACTAGAACAGAGTCAGGCGTTGTTGGAGCAGCACCAAGTCGAGATTCGCGCGCTGAACGAGCAGATGATCAAAGCGCAGGAGGCGGAGCGGATGCGCATCTCCGGAGAACTGCATGACGGCATCCTCCAGCAAATCACTTCGCTCACCCTCAGGCTGGCCAAGGTGAGAAATCAGGTGCCGCCAGATTCGGAAGCGAAAACAATGGTCAGTGCCTTGCAGCAACAACTCATCAAGATCGGGGCCGACATCCGCCACATATCGCATGAGCTTCATCCGGCATTGCTGCAAGATTCGGGACTACCACAAGCGCTGTCGGCGTATTGCGAGGAGTTCAGCAAAGTGCG
>DATKAP010000037.1:0-2621 GCA_035577905.1 Binatia bacterium | reverse complement strand
CTAGAGTCCTTACCCAAGAGATTGTAATGTAATTGAGTCAAGTTTTAAGCGACGAGTTTTTGCTCCTGGCAGCATCTGTCAATTTCAGTCTGGATTCGATCGAAGGCGATGCGTAGCGTGGAATTCCCTGGTGGTGCGGTCGGCATGATCTCGGCGAGTTTCGGACGCAAGAGCCGAGCATAGGTGCGGGAGAAGAACAAAGCAACTCTCAGACCCGTCGGTGTGATTTCGTAGCGATGGCTTTTCGGTATGCGTTGGATGAGGCCGTGCAAGCGCAAGCGGCGCAGGTCGTAGGTCATCCGGCCAGCGGGGTAGTTGGCTGGGTCGAGGCCCAGCAGTTGAGCCAGTAAGGCTCGCATTTCCTGATTGGTGAATCCCCGCAACTGGAAACTGAACAAGACCAGCACGCTGAGCAATGCCTGCACACGCGCATCGCCGAACCGCAAAGCCGACGCCCTTTGCCCTTCTACTTCGATGGGACAAACCACCTTTTCAAATGCGTCTTCGCCAATCGAACAATCGTGGGATACAGTTTGGACGTCCAGTAGACGTCGGTTGGCCTGAAAGCCGACCTGCCGCAGGGCCGGCAGGTTCTTCAGTAGTTTGCCGATGCCGAAATCACGAGTATTGTGGATGGTGGTTTCGGTGCGAAGTGCGCGTCCTTCTTTGTGGTACTGCTTGATGCGAGAGTGCTTGTAGTCAACATGCAGCGAAGGGACCACACCCTCGGTGATCACCCGCGTGCGGAACTTGCCGGGTGTGCGACGGCTGACCCGGCGATCAAATATCAACTGTACCTGGCTGGGCCGGCCGATATCCAGGTTCTCGCGAATCACTTCTTCGAAGAAGACTCGTCCGGTAACCGGACGCTCCAGCACTTGGGTGAGCGAGAACTCGGATTGCAGAATCGAGATCTGATAACGATAGCCGGCTTGTCGATCCTTGCCAGTGAATGGATGCGGCAGTTTGCGGAACCACTTGCGCAGCAGCCCATCGATCTTTTCCGCCGACAAACCATCACAGAGGGCTTGCACTCGTTTGGGATCCGCGCATGACAGGATGCCATTATCCAGCGCCTCGTAGGAGATGCCTCGGTTCGTCAGTTGCTGCTTCACGTATTCGTGACCGTTCAGGCAAAGCTTGGCGTTGTAGGGAAAGTAGGTGCAGAATTTCAGAAAGAAGGGGCCGAAGTCCCCATCCATGCAGTAGAGGTAAACGTGATTCACCATCGCCGTGGAGCGCACCAGCCATGGATACGTCGCCCCCGTCTGCTCATTGCGCCGCCGCTCGGTACGAAAGACCGGCGTTTTCTCTTGCGCCTTGCCGATGAACAACACCCCTTCCTGGGCCGTGAACTTCTTCCGGTACTCAGCCGCCACGTCATCTTTGCGTTGCCCCTTCTCAAAAGCTATGATGGGCACTTTTTGTTGTTTGGCAAACTGCTCCATCCGCGCGATGAAGGTCTTGGTGATGGGATCCATCAATGCGCTGGAGGCAAAACGATGACCAAGATGAAATCGGAAGAAACTGGCGACTCCTCCGGCCCGCTGCAGTGCGGGCACGTACACGTTCAAGTACATCCGATCGATGCCTTCGACCTCCAGGGTCACATGCTCCCGCAGGATCTCAGCGACCGTCCGTGGTATGCTCATTTCGGCTCCGGTTGACACCGGTCTTTCGGGACCAAACTACCGCTTTGCGGTCCAATGACGGAGCTGGTTTTTCCAGTTCCTTGCTCGACCGGAGCCAACTGTTCGGATTATCCACTATGCGCCGCTGCTGCCGAAATACAACTCGTCGGTCTGAGGCGGAGCCTCGTTAGATCTTATGTGCATTTTCGTCTGGAGTCGGTGGAGAGAGCAGGTCGGAGGTGCGGTATTTCCCATTCACGCTGCCTGATGTCGGCAACCTTCCGGTTCGACCCTCGTCGCCACCCCGGTTGTGATTGGCCCGGGCCCGGCAGATCCAATTCGCGCCGGAGCTGGTATCCTGATCCACTGATATAGGGCGGCCTGTCCGGCTTCCTCGTTCCGCCCTCGGAGGACCCGGGCCAGAGCTACCAGGTGCAGCCACGTGAGTCACTTCGTTCCGCTACTCGAAGCGCGCAACATCTCGAAGGCGTTCGGGGACACCCGGGTCCTGACGTCAATCGTCTTCGATGTCAGACCCGGCGAGGTGCATTCGCTGGTCGGAGAGAATGGGGCGGGCAAGTCGACGCTCGTGAATATCATCGGCGGAGTGCTGCAACCGGATTCGGGAGAGTTGCTCTGGGAGAATCGTCCGATTCACCTGCGGGAGCCACGCGACGCGCGGGCGCTCGGAATCAGTTTCGTCCACCAGGAGTTGGCCCTGGTGCCACAGTTGAGCGTTGCGGAGAACGTCTTTTTGGGACGCCACCCCGTCGTGGGCGGGCTAGTGAATATCCGGGAGATGCGCCACCGGGCAAGGCGTGTACTGGAGGAATTGGGTCGCGATATCGATCCCCGCCGTCTCGTTGCCGAACTGAGCCTGGCGGATCGACAGATCGTGGAGATTGCACGCGCGGTGGCATTCGAGAGCCGGCTCATCGTGATGGATGAGCCCACCGCGCCTCTGTCCGAGCACGACGCGCAAGCGTTGTT
>DATKAP010000036.1:0-5938 GCA_035577905.1 Binatia bacterium | reverse complement strand
GTGACCATCCTTTTCGGAGGCTTTACCTGGAAACACGAACGCTTCATCGAAGCCGTGTTCCGTGGCTGCGGCTATCGTTTCCAGATGTTGCCTGACCCCGACGTAGCCGCCTTCCAGATCGGTAAGGAGTATGGCAACAACGGCCAGTGCAATCCGACTTACTTCACGGTCGGTAACCTCATCCAATTTCTGAGGTCGCTAGAAGCTCGAGGTCTTTCGCGCCAGGAAATTCTTGACAACTACGTCTTCTTCACTGCCGGCTCCTGCGGACCTTGCCGCTTCGGCATGTACGAGTCTGAGTACCGCATGGCGCTCGAGAATGCGGGCTTCGGGGGCTTCCGGATTCTGCTTTTCCAGCAGGAACATGGCGTCAAGGCTGCATCTGGCAACCCCGGCCTGAAGTTCACCGTAGACCTCGGCATGGGTGCGCTCAACGCACTGAACCTGGGCGATGTCATCAACGACATGGTTTACCAAATCCGTCCCTACGAGCTTGCTGCGGGTGCAACCGACCAGGCAATCAAGGAAGTCGTGGATCAAATCAGTAATTTCCTGGAGAACCGGAAGCGCTACGAAGTCCTTGAGCAAACGCCTGGATGGATTTCAGAACGCCTGGCGCGGAACAAGAAGCTTAAAGACTTCTTCAACACGCTGGGCAAGGTTCTGGATCACCTCTACGGCGAGGCCTTCCTCAAAGTTATGCATGTCGCCCGCGGGCGTCTGAACCAAGTCGAAGTAGATCGCATGCGCGTAAAACCGATTGTCAAAATCACGGGTGAGTTTTGGGCACAACTCACCGAAGGTGACGGCAACTTCAACCTGTTTGCTTTTCTGGAGCAGGAAGGCGCCCACGTCTGCGTGGAACCTATCGGTTGCTGGGTCACCTATCTCCTGCATCAGGCCCGCGCCCATGCTGAAGCAAACGAAGGCCTCGATGCCCCCTATCCTGACGCACGTCGGTGGGAATTGAAGAAGAAACTGGCCAACGAGTGGAAATTTCGCAAAAAGTGGCTGCTGTTGTGGCTGAGCGAAGGCATCTGGAACCGCCAGCATGCGCGCACCACCCACCACTTGGGACGACTCACGCACCGTCTCGTTCCACAGAGTGAGCTGGCACGTGTGGCGCATCCCTTTTACCACTCACTCGCCCGCGGCGGCGAAGGGCATCTGGAAGTGGCTAAGAACGTCTACTACACAACGAACAGCTTGTGTCACATGGTACTGGCTTTGAAGCCATTCGGTTGCATGCCGTCTT
Source organism: Binatia bacterium (assembly GCA_035577905.1). Classification (GTDB taxonomy): domain Bacteria; phylum Acidobacteriota; class Terriglobia; order Terriglobales; family Acidobacteriaceae; genus Sulfotelmatobacter. Next base: position 4,683 of record DATKAP010000036.1, on the reverse strand, counting down.
CCCAGTCCGATGGCGTGCAGTCAGCGGTAGTGAATCGCTTCCGGGAAATGATTTTCCTGCCCATCGAGACTTCGGGGGAGGGAGAGATCAACGCACACAGCCGTGTGCAGATGGCCCTAGGCGAAGCCAAGATCAAGGCCAAGGCGGAGTTCGAGCAGGCACTTGCTTCCACGGGCAAGAAACTCGATGAGATCAAGGCCTACGTCGCTGAGCATCGGGAACTGCGGAGTCCATTTTATCCGGTTCCACGCCGCCGAGGCGTTGCCGGGGTTGCCGCCAACTTTGTTTTGCACGTGAGCAGCCTGATGGATGGCAGGGCACGTCTTGCCAGACTGCCAGGCGAGAGCCGGACGCAATAGGAATTTTGGTGGATACAACTGAACAACGCGTGTGTGTCGCTGAACGTCAGGCTGAATCGCTTGAACCCATACAAGGGGCCGGTATCCGCTATCGCGTAGGCCTGGACGTAGGGTCCACCACGGTCAAGGCCGTGGTCGTTGAAGCAGGAACCGACTGCATCCTCTGGCAAGACTACCAGCGCCATGAGGCGCGCCAACCCGAGAAACTCCTGGAATTCCTGCAGCGCATGGAAGCCGAAGCCGGAATTGCTCCCGACAACTGCCGTATGTTCATCACCGGCTCTGGCGGCAATGGACTCAGCCCTCTGATCGGCGCCAAGTTCGTGCAGGAAGTAAACGCTGTCTCGCTGGCGGTGGAGAAACTCCATCCCGAAGTAAACTCGGTCGTCGAGCTCGGTGGACAGGACGCCAAGATCATCATTTTCAAGGCGGACGGAGAAAATGGCCGCAGGAAGAAGATCCCGTCGATGAACGACAAGTGCGCGGGCGGCACCGGTGCGGTCATCGACAAGATCAATGCCAAGCTGAAGATTCCGCCCAACGAGCTGTGCAACCTCGGCTACAAGGGGATCAAGGTCCATCACGTCGCGGGCAAGTGCGGCGTATTTGCCGAGACTGATATCAATGGCCTGCAGAAACAGGGCATTCCTGCGGATGAGCTGATGGCCTCACTGTTCGACGCAATTGTTTTGCAGAACCTCACCGTTTTGGCTCGTGGGCACACGCTGCGCCCGCACGTGCTGCTGCTCGGTGGACCTAACACCTTCATTCGCGGTATGCGCGAGGCTTGGCAGCACAACATTCCTCTCATCTGGAAAGAGCGGGCGATCGAGCTGCCGTCCGATAGTGCTCCTGAAGATGTAATCAAAACTCCGGAGAACGCGCTGTATTTTGCGGCTCTGGGCGCGGTGGAATTCGGTAAAGGAGAAGACTCGGAGGTTGGGGAGTACCTGGGGACTGAGTGTCTCGAGCGTTACATTCTCGAAGGACGTCAAAAGGAAAACCAAGTTTCCGGCAGTCGCGGCTTGTGTGCTTCGCGGACAGAGCTGGAAGAGTTCACCGCCAAATACCAGCGTCCGAGATTTACTCCGGCGACCTTCCAGCCCGGCGAGCGCGTCCAGGCTTTTCTCGGCCTCGATGGCGGATCGACTTCCACCAAAGCAGTGCTTTTGTCGGAGAAGGGCGAGGTTCTCTGCAAGGCCTACCGACTCTCCAATGGCAACCCGATACAGGACACCATTGACCTTTTCGAGAATCTGCGGCAGCAGGTAGAAACCCAAGGTGCGATCTTGGAAGTTCTCGGCGTGGGCACGACCGGCTATGCCAAGGACATCCTGAAAAGCGTGTTGCACGCCGATGTGGCTTTGGTAGAAACTGTGGCGCACACGGAGTCGGCGCTGCGCTTCTACAAGGATGCACAGGTCATCGTGGATGTCGGCGGGCAGGATATCAAGCTCATCGTCCTCAAGAATGGCCGCGTTAAGGATTTCAAGCTCAACACGCAGTGCTCGGCGGGCAATGGCTATTTCCTGCAGTCCACAGCGGAAGGATTTGGTATCCCGGTCCAGAACTATGCGGACGTTGCTTTCACCGCCGATACTATGCCCGTCTTCGGCTACGGCTGCGCTGTGTTCCTGCAATCCGACATCGTCAATTTCCAGCGCCAGGGTTGGCGGGCTGAAGAGATACTGGCCGGGTTGGCGACGGTACTGCCCAAGAATGTTTTTCTGTATGTCGCCAAAGTGCCGAACCTTGCTGCTCTGGGTACACGTTTCATTCTGCAGGGCGGCACACAGAACAATCTTGCGGTCGTCAAGGCAGAGGTGGACTTCCTGCGCGCCAGCTTCCGCTCCCTGGGGAAAGAACCAGAGATTGTTGTTCACCAGCACTGTGGCGAATCGGGAGCCATCGGTGCCGCCATTGAGGCCATCCGCTTGTGGCGCAATGGGCACTCAACCACCTTCATCGGCTTGGACGCCGTTCGCAAGACCAGCTACCGCACTACGCACAGCGAAGGCACGCGCTGCCACTTCTGCAAGAATGCCTGCCTGCGTACTTTCCTCGACGTACAAACCGGAGGCGCGGAAAGTTGGGAACCACCGTCTTTCCCCACCAAGGTGCCGCTCCAGCGGGGTGAGCAGCGCATGATCATCGCCACCTGCGAAAAAGGTGCGGTGGAGGATGTGGAAACTATGCGCGGCATCAAAGCCGATCTCGACGCCAGGAAAGCCGCCAACCCAAATCTGGTAGAGCTTTCCGCGCGCGAAGTATGGCGTTCGCGCCACCCGGAAAGCGTTGCTGATCCAATCCCCGCCCGTGCCTGGACCGCCGCCGCCCGCCGCCGCGTCGCGCTGATGAAAAAACGCGGGCAGCTGCGCATCGGTATTCCTCGCGTGTTGAACATGTATGCCTACGCACCGCTATTCAGTTCTTATCTGGAAAGCCTGGGCTTGCAGGCAGAAAACATTGTCTACTCGGATTTCACCAGCGGGGAGATGTACCGCGCCGGATCGAGCCGTGGCTCGATCGATCCCTGCTATCCCTCAAAAATCTCCATCGCGCACGTCCACAACCTTATCTTCAACAAGCACTCGCACAAACCGCTGCAGGTGATTTTCTTCCCCATGTTCGATGTGCTTGCCTCACCGCTTGTAAGCATAAAAGGGCATAACGCCTGCCCTACAGTGTCGGTGACGCCGGAGACCGTGGAAGCAGCTTTCACAAAAGAAACGGACCTCTTTAGCGAACACGACATTCGATATGTACACCCGCTGGTGAATCTTTCGGATCACAAGTTCTTTGCGCGCCAAATGTTCCAAGCGTGGGCGCCGATTCTTGGCCTCTCGGAGGAGGAAAATAAGCGCGCCATCGAGGTCGGCTTCCGGGAGTTAGGAAGATTTGAATCCAGCATTCGCCGCCGTGCTCGCGAGGTTCTCGACCAGCTGGAGTCGCACCAAAAGTTAGGTATCGTCATGCTGGGACGCCCGTACCACCACGATCCCGGCGTGAATCACGAGATCTTGGAGCAGTTTCAGAACCTGGGTTACCCGGTCTTCTCGCAGAGCACCTTGCCGCTGGATGAGGACTTGCTGGAGCGTCTGTTCGGTGGTGAAGTACGTGCGGGTATAATCAGCCACCCGCTTGACATCTCCGATGTGTGGAAAACAGCCAACTCGGCCAGTTCCAACCACAAGATTTGGGCCGCCAAGTTCACTGCCCGCCACCCCAACCTCGTGGCGGTGGAAATTTCCAGCTTCAAGTGTGGTCACGACGCGCCCATTTACAGCGTGGTCGAACAAATCGTGGAACGCTCGGGCACGCCTTATTTCTCCTTCAAAGACCTGGACGAGAACCGGCCGGCAAACACTATTAAGCTCCGCGTCGAAACAATTGATTATTTTTTAAAGCGGTACGGGGAGGATCTGCTGCGCAGAAAGGAAGAGGAAGCGAAAATTGAACGGCAGATTGCAGAGTACGAGCAGAGGCTGCGACAGCAATTTACCAAAATTACGCAACTCGCGCCGGCCTCTAAAGAAGTTGGACCGAATGGCATGGCCTGTGCGGGCAGACCGGCTGAGTGAACAACGTAAGCTCAACTGACGGAATCCATTCACCTTCCCACCTTCGCTACCCCGGACAAGAACACTTCCCTTTCAGGTAATTGCGGTGCGATGTAGCTTCACTGTCCGCTCGTGGATGTCCAGATCCCCTGCGATCTGCTTGTTGAGTCGTCCCCGCACAACATGAGAAAGCACTTCGAGTTCGCGCTCGGTGAGCGTGTCGAAGCGGGCGCGTAACTCACGCTGCCGTTCGCGCGCCATGCGCTCCCGTGAATCGCGACCAAGGGCGCGCATCACGGCGTCCAACAACCTTTCTTTTGGAGCACGCTTTTCCAGGAAATCCTCGGCACCACCGCGCATAGCTCGCACGGACGACGGAATATCTCCATGCCCGGTCAAGAAGAGGATCGGCAGTGGAGTGGGAGCCTGAGCGAGAGCAGATTGCAGATCGAGTCCATTCATCTGAGGCATCCGCAAATCAGCCAGGACACAGCCGGGTGCATCGGCATCACGTTGTGTCAGAAATTCATGCGCTGATGAATATGTCTTTACAGAGAATCCGTTTGCCCGGAGCAGCCGCGAGATCGCAGTAAGAAAAGACGCATCATCGTCGACAACGTGAATGATGGGAGCTGTCGCGCTCATGTCCTGGCATCCTTCTCTGCGATCGGCAGTGTAAATCGAAACGACGCACCACCCTCATTTCGGTTTTCTGCCCAGAGCCGACCGTTGTGTGCGTTAATGATCGTGCGAGAGATCGGCAA
>DATKAP010000035.1:0-3324 GCA_035577905.1 Binatia bacterium | reverse complement strand
AGCGCGCACTTTATCGACCGTTTCACAGGCGGAATCGCAGCCCGAGCGACACCACGCGTCCAGGGGCCAAGTAGTATTCGTAATAGCGGCGATCCAAGATGTTCTGCGCGCTGGCGAACACAGTGACGAACTTCTCGAACCGGTAGCTCAACGTCGCATCGGCCAGGAAGAACGGATCGTAGGCGCCGTACACGCCTTTCAGCTTGTCGGTGTTGAGGTCGGTGCTGTACACCTTGCCGAAGTACTGCCCGTTGATGGAGGCCGTCCATCCGCGGCGGTCGGCCACGACGGAAAAAGAAGTGATGTTTCGCGGAACGAACGGTACGCGGCGGCCGTTGTCAGCCGGCACATATTGATTTTGGACGATCCGGGCATCGGTAATCGTGTAGGTTTGACGCAGTTGGAGCCACGAGGAAAGGCGCTCACGCACTGCCAGTTCGGCCCCGCGGGTCCGCCCTTGGCCGGCGTTGTAATACTTCTGACTCGTTCCGGTCGGGTCATCCACGAGATCGGTGGATCGGTACACCAGGTTGTGAACCCAATTCTCGTAATAGGCGGCGTCCACGTCGAAAGTGCGGCCGATGGACTTGCGAAGACCAGCTTCCCAACTCTTGAGCCGCTCAGGCATCAATTGCGGGTTAGAGAAATAGGTGGTCCCCGTGCTGGATTTCCACGTGCGGTAGAGCTCGTACACGGTCGGATTACGGAAAGCGGAACCTACGCTGCTTCTCAGCGTCCAACCGGAACCGAAATCGTATGCAGCAGCGAGCTTCCCGGAAAGCGCCGTGGACGTCCGGTCCGCATAGTTCATCGGGGCCGCGACTGCGCTCGGGATGGACTCGCCGTCGTAACCTCTCCAATAGTCCAGGCGGCCGCCGGCAGTCACGTGCAGCCGGTTGGTGAGGGAGCGCCGATACTCGATGTACTCCGCTTGGGTCAACGCTCTGCCCCGCCCGTAGGTGGCCATGCTGATGTGACTGTCGCGAATCGCCCAGTTCGAGAGATTGTATTCGGTGATAGTGCTTTGATCGTTACGCGTTTCCTCGCCGATCACGAGCTCCTGCCTGGGGGAGATCATCCAATTCCATTGGGCGTCGCCGTGCCAGGCCCGGCTCGGACGCTCTGCCGTTTGTCCCGGTCCGCTCGATGCCAGCGCGGTGCTGCCAGGGGTGAGGTAGTAGTCGTATGGCACGTCCTGCACGCCACCGGACACGCGGACATATTGCGTCGGCGAGAAGGTGTGAAAGACCTGAAGATTGGCAATCTGTGACACGCCTTCGCCTGGTCCGGAAAGAAAGCCGCCCGGCGTCAGCGAGAACCGGCGCAGAGTGCCATCGTTGAAGAAGAACGTCCCGCTCTGCGTGGGTTGCCCGTTGGCATCCAGAATGGACGATTGCGCCGCGTCGTAGCCGTAGCCATATCGCCGGTAGATGTACTGCAACGAGGCGGTGGTCTTCGACGTGAAGGTGTAGTCGAACTTGCTGCGGAATACGTGCTGGTTAAACCAGTTGTCCCCCTGCTGGCCCACCACGTAGTGGGAGCCGCCGGTGGTCGTGGGAAGGAACGCGGGCGCGGGGATGAACGGACCGGTGGCGGAACTCACTGCCGTTGCGCTGGCAAAGACGTCATTCGTCGAGTACCCACCATACTGCTGCCTTTGGTAGCTGACAGCGACACCGAGCTTCTTCCAAAAGCGCTCGCTATACCGGATTGTGTATTCGGCCGAGTTGTAGGTTCCATATTGCCCCGACACCTCGATTTCGCGGTGATCCGCGGGGCGGGTCAGGATGTTCACAACTCCCCCCATCGCGTTTCCGCCGTAAAGCGAGGAGAACGGACCCCGCGCCACTTCGACCGACTGCACTTCGCTGACAGGCAGCGTGGCCCAGAAAACAGAGCCCGTATACGCATCATTGATCGGCTGGCCATCCAGCAGGATCAGTACTCTGGTCTGGTTTGAGCCTCGCCCGTCGAAACCTCGCATCCCAACGCCCGCGAGGGTATCTTGTGAACCTTTGGACCGAAATGAATAGATTCCTTCCATCAAACCCAACCCCTGATCCAGCGTCCGAGTGTTCCGTGCGTCCAGTTCAGTCCGCGTCAGGATGCCCGTGGAGACCGGCGACTGCTGCAATTCCGTTTGGGTTCGGGTGCCGGTGACCACGATCGTGGTCTTGATGAGGAAAGGATTCGAAGCGTCTTGCACGCTATCGCTGGCCGGCTGCACTTGAGCGTAGGCACCGGCCGCAATCAACAGGAGGAGAGCAGTTCTGGCGGCATGCATGATTGAAGCCTCGACTCTAACACAAGTCGTGCTACGAATGTCACATTCGTATGCGGCACCGATTCGGACGCACGATGGTTCAGATTGCATTACGGCGGCTGGGCGGAAACGGAAGGGCTTGATCGGAGAACTGGGTCGTGCGGCGAAAAGCAGTAACCGATGCCGCGCCTGTTTCATCACATGGCGACCGCTTCGATGGCCGGCGCCCGCAATGTCAGCGACGTCCGAGTAGCGCCGTCTACTCCCCGGCCTCCCGGCGCACTCTCTGGTGCCGCGCCAAGGGCTGACGCGTGTGGAAGTATTTCTTGTAGGCAGCAATCCAATTGACCGCGATTTCATTCTGTGCGGTGGCCAGGTCCAGTTGTCCGCTGCACACCATCCCGCGCAAATGGTCCTCCAACGCGTCTTTGACGTACGCGTTCCACGCAGAGCCCCGATACGGCTGCGGCCAAAGATTGCGGATGTCGTCTGATCCGCCTAGAGCGGGTGTAATCAGGTAATCGACCTCGTAACCTCGCGGTTCCGCATTCGGCATGCCGTATTCGGTAAATACCCGGCGTTGGACAGCGGGCAGCACCTCGCCGTTGCCGCTCAGGTGGTCACTGCAAATATCCGCCACTGTCGTGGCGCGGACCGCACCGGGAGTCAAATCGGGCCGCGGAACAGCGGCGCGTTCGTCGGAGTTTCTAACTACCCAGAACATGCCGAGCATCAGCCCGATCGCGGCGCACGATGCACATGTTCGGATGATCCGATTGAAGCTCAATCGCACGGCCGAGGCCTGGGTGGCTGCCGCCAATTCCCGCAGCCGTGCTTTCAATAAGGCACGAGGGCCATCGTGCGGCGGGAGCGGCTGTGCGTTCTCACGGTGCATTCGGGCGACTTCGGCGATCGCATCGTCGAGTTCGCGCATGCGAAGCCGGCAAGACCAGCACGCCGCCAGGTGTTCACGAATATTTGCCTCTTCCCGCCCGCTGCTTTCCCCATCGGTGAACAGCAGCAGCTTTTCGTCGGAGAGATGAGTATTCAGTTCCCGCATC
>DATKAP010000034.1:0-3040 GCA_035577905.1 Binatia bacterium | reverse complement strand
GGCCAGAACGCGCACCGGACTCTCGGCGGCGTTTTTGTTTTTTTCTGGGGCAACGATGACTAACGATCCGGTCTCAGGCAGGGCCGCCAACGGTGTCGATTCCTCGACAACGTAATTTCCGTGCAGAGCGATCTGGCGGGTGAGCGTGCGATCAGAGCCGAAGTTGGCTGGAGTTTCGACAACGAAGCCTCGTGTGTAGCGCGCATCCATAAGAAACTGCGCTGCATCGGCGGACACGGGGAATTGATCTGAGGAGTAGCTGTCGGCAGGTCCAGCACGCCGCACCGCAACGATCGCTCCTTGCGGTACATTCCCATGCTGTGCTTCCCAGGTGGCGATATCATCGACAGAAATTCGTGCGGACGGCGCATTCAAGTCCATCACCACCAGCGGTGCGATCAACCGTTCGGCAGGAATCTGCGCCGCTCCCCCCGTTCCGGGAATCATGGCGGCTGGGGAAATAATACGTGTACCGGATTTTCTTTCTGAGTCCGCCTTCACCCGCGCAGGGCGGGTCAGGTCCACCACTTGGGAGTAACGCTCCTGCGGACAAGCCACAGGACGCCGTTCGGCATACAGCAAGAGGGCCAGTCCGAGCGCGCAAGCGATAATGAAACCGCGGAATTGCATCTGAAACCTTAAGCCTGCCGAACGAAGAGAAGACAGAGTCTGTCCCTCCTAGTCGTAGTATTCCAGTCCCAGGTGCGTAATCAATTCTTCGCCCTTCAGGTGGCGCAGCGTGTTCTTGAGCTTCATGATTTGAATGAACAAGTCGTGCTCGGGGTAAAGCCCTGGCGCGGTCATTGGCGACTTAAAGTAAAAGCTCAGCCACTCCTGGATGCCGAGCCGGCGCAGTTCCGGCGTGCGTTGGGCTAGATCGAGAAACAACACCAAGTCCAGCACGATGGGCGCGGCGAGGATCGAGTCGCGGCAGAGAAAGTCGACCTTGATCTGCATGGGATAGCCGACCCAGCCGAAGATATCAATATTGTCCCAACCCTCCTTGTTGTCGCCGCGGGGCGGGTAATAGTTGATCCGGACTTTGTGGAAGATCTTGCCGTAGAGTTCCGGATAAAGCTGCGGCTGAAGGATATGCTCCAGCAAACCCAACTTCGACTCTTCCTTCGTCTTGAATGACCCTGGATCGTCGAGCACCTCCCCGTCGCGGTTGCCCAGAATGTTGGTCGAGTACCATCCACTGACGCCAAGCAGGCGGGCCTTGAAGGCGGGGGCTAGAACCGACTTCATCAGCGTCTGGCCGGTTTTGAAATCCTTGCCGCATATCGGAAGTTCCCGTTCCTGCGCCAGCTCGAGTATCGCCGGAATGTCCAGAGTTAGATTCGGCGCACCGTTGGCGAAGGGCACGCCCTCCATGAGCGACGCATAGGCATAAACCATCGACGGCGCAATGGTCTCGTCGTTCTCCTTCATCGCCTTCTCGAGCGCCTTGAGACTCTGGTGAGCGGCGGTCAGTTGAATAAAGGATTCGGTCGAGGCGCACCACATAGTGATCAGGCGCGAGGCGCCGCTGGACTTACGGAAGTCGCGAATGTCCTGGCGCAACTGCTCGGCGAGATCGAGCTTGTTTTTCCCTTTCTTGACGTTCGGCCCGTCAATTTTTTTGACGTAGTTATGATCGAACACAGCTTTCATCGGCTTGATCGCGCTCAGCCGCCTCTTTACCTTTTTGAGTAGGTCGCGCTCAAGTACGCCCGCCTTCAAGGCGGCGGTGTGCATGTCGTCTTCGAAAATGTCCCACCCGGTGAACACCAAGTCATCGAGGCGGGCGAGGGGAACAAATTCCTTAATCTTGGGAGAGCGTCCTTCGGTCCGTTTTCCGAGGCGGATCGTGCCCATCTGAGTGAGCGAGCCAACCGGCGAAGCAATTCCCCGGCGCACGGCTTCCACGCCCGCAACAAAGGTGGTTGCGACCGCGCCCATGCCGGGAATCATCACCCCGAGTTTTCCCTGCGCGGGATGAACCGAAAAGGTGTGAGATCGATTTTCGTCTGGAATTTCCTTTTTGACTTTTGTAACGTTGGACATAGTACCCGTCTCCTTCGAACCTACTCTTGACCGCTCCCTTCGTACTTGCGCCGCGTGGTCGAACTTACCTTCTGTTTGGCTTCGACTTGATTCATCGCAGCCATCAGCAGGACCTCGGCGAGAGTGAAGTAGCGCAACGTGTTTTGCGTGATCTTGAACATGGCAGAAGAGGTCACGACTCACATTGCAGGCATTGCAGATTGCCTGCCAATCAGAGTTCTTGTTAAGTAACTCATTAGCTTGCTCTGCGATGAATCCTTGTGAAGGTAGGCATGCCCACTCGAGGTCCGTGCCCGAATGTGGGCATCAGGAGGATCGCTGTCCCAGCCCGTGATGACCACAGGTCGCCGAACAGAAAGCAACGACCGTCACTCAAACAGGTAGAGGTTCCAATGTCTCAAATCGGCAGGATGTCCTTCGTGGCCGCTAGGGTGATCATGGGAAAGTGAAAGAAGCCAAACGGCGGCAATCCGTGCGTCGGCTCGCCGTGCTGCATGATCCTTTCACTTACCGGAGGAACGACGGATGGATGGTCACCCGCTGAATGTGCACCTCGATGAGAATCAGCATCACGATTGTAGTCACTAGCATGCAAGTCAAAATCCAGGGATTCCAATTTATATGGCTTCTTGAAAAGTATTTGCGCGGTTTAAGCGGTACGTTCCTGTTCATGACACCATGCAGATCACGCTTCTCTGCACTTGAGAGCAGGTTCTGATGTCGGTCTTTATCGAGTTTTCGGTAACAAACGCGCAGCCTACACGAGGTCATTGATAAGCCTGACAGCGAAGCGGATGGCTTCATCGTCGCCCTGAAAGTTCGCGATTCTGAGCAAATGAATCCATCCTCAGAGATCTGCGACGTTTCCGTTTTCGCAAGCCATCCGCGTTTTCGCCAGTCGTCTCCAGCTTGTGCCAAGGCATGTTTGTGGCCATATTAGGCAGCCGGCAACTCAATACGTTGCACGCGCATGGCTGCTTGCGGCTTTTCTCAG
>DATKAP010000033.1:0-2486 GCA_035577905.1 Binatia bacterium | reverse complement strand
CTCCTCGGGATCTCCTTCCGCCTTCAGCACCAGCAGAGGAGACCGAAACTTTGCCGGATCGTAACCTGTTGCCTGGCGGAGAATGTCGACGGTGTGATCGAAGGCGACTGTTCCGTCCAGGCTGACAACCGCCCGGATATCGAGATTTCGCATGGCCGCAACGACCGCAGCACCGCCCCCGAAGCTGAATCCGATCAAGGCAATCTTGGACGAATCGATCGTGGGCCTGTTTCGCAGTGCCCCGAGGGTAAACTCGATGTCACGAATCTGCTGCTCCTGCCCGGCCACATCGAAGGTCATGCCGGCGGGCGAATCTCCCTGCGAGGGACTTAGAGCAACGACGTAGCCGTGACTGGCGAGGTACTCGGCGGTCGGCGTGTGGGTCAGAGGAATGGCGCCATAGCCCGGAGCGTAGATGACTAGCGGAAAAGGCCCTTTTGCCGGCGGTGCGCCGCGCTGCGCAAATGCGGGAGTTTCAAGAAGACGGATGACGCTCGATTGCGGCTCTTTCGGAAACCATTCTTTGCTATACCGCTCAAACGCCTCGGTTCGACTTTCGGTGTTATGTCCCTGTGAAACGGGTGTCATGTACAAGGCAACATAATCGCCAAAGGGCAGGCTCGTTACAGAACGAGCAGGGTTACGCGTAACCGGGTACCACAGGCTCACTTGAACTGGCCGGGCGAGACGCTTGCCGTAGGCGCGCGTGGGATCCACCAACGCCAGGACTCTAAATCCCACATCGTAGGCCCCTGGCTCCAGTCCGCCCCAAAGGACTGGATTGCCAAACGCCGCAACCGCCCAGCCAATTTCAACCAAACACATTAACAGTGTTCTTTTTCTCATGGCTTCTGCTCGATTTTTGCGATTGTTACCAGGGGCTCGCCGGTGCTGACGGGTGGGGTGCCGACCACCATCGTCAGCAGGCCATCGAAGGGGGCCACAACTTCTTGTTTCGGCTCTCCGAAGAAATCCGTGACGTAGCCTAGTCTTGCGCCCGAGCGAACTAACTGGCCTGCATCCACTGTGGAATAAAACAGCCCGTTTGCCTCGCTCCGCAAGGTCTGCTCTACGCTGATCAAAGTGAAGTTATGATGTGGCGGGGGATCTCCCTTGACCATTCGGAGATGCTGAAGCAGTTGCCGCACGCCGCGCTCGATTCGCTCGATGGCTTCCTCGGTCGGTCGCCCAAGTTGTCCGGATTCGACTGCGAGGGCTGGCTTACCGAGCAGTATCGCTGCGTTCGTGCTGTACGTCGCTTTGGCAAACTCTGTCGGCCTGCCCGTCGCGGCTTTGATCAGGTCAAAGCCGAATGCTTCCGCCATACCTTTGGACTGGGCCACCAGCTTTGCATCGGGTGCGTCAGCGTAGTAGACAACATAATGACGGAGCATCTCATTGTTGTCGCCGCTGTGAATGTCCACCACGAAATCGGCCGGTTTCATGACCTTCTCGACCAAAGTGAACGCGATGCGATCGCTGAGAGAGCCGTCGGCGCTGCCGGGAAAGACCCGATTCAGATTTTTTCCGTCCGTGGGGCCGTAATAGATCGTTCGTTTAAGAAATGATGGCAGGTTGGCGACCTGCACCAGGATCACCGTGCCGGCGAGTTGCTTCGGATCGAGAGTTGCGCGAACACGCTGCAAAGCAAGAATGGGCGCATATTCCGACCCGTGAACGCCCGCGATCAACGCGAGAACCGGGCCGGGTTTCGATCCCTGAACGATGGTGATGGGTATGCTGGTGTCGCCATCCGCGCCGCCTGGAACTGGCAAGAGGCCGGATGCGACTTGACCGGGTTTCGCTTCTATCGCTCCCAGAGCAAACTGCGATTGGGCGGGCGCGGGCAGAATGCCAAACACAATCATCAACACCACGCCAACCTTGAATCGATGCTTCATAGAATCCTCCGCGCCAGCTTGTGCGCCCCACGACCAAGACGTGTCCCGTTTTCTCAACTCGGAAGTCCTCTGTCTGCCACTTCCGTCAGGGCTGACGCGAGCGCATCCAACTCGGCGGGAGTCGTGAACGGATATGGCGACACCCACAGGCCTGCAAATTCTGAATCTCTGATCGGCCACGTGGAGATTTGGCGCTTGGTGTACAGGTATTCGTAAAGGTTCGGCGGTGTGGCACCATCGATTACGACTGTGGCGATTCCGCAGGAGTGCTCTGGTTCGAGACTCACGTTAAAGCGACACCGGGAATGACTGACAAGCCGGTCCGCCCAGAGTCTTTTTAGATAGCGGTATCGGGCTGCCATGTTCTCGAAGCCGATCGTCTGGTGAAGGTCGAGAGCGTCATTGACAGCGGCAAAGGCAGTAACCGGAGCGGTACCGCGGTGTTCGAACTTGCGGATGTCGTCAGCCTCGGTGTCTGGCGCGCCATACAGCGGCCAAACGGACCGGATACGTTCGCGCTTCACATACAGGAAGCCTGTGCCCGTAGGGGCAAAGACCCCCTTGTGAAGGGATGTGGCGTAAAAG
>DATKAP010000032.1:0-3536 GCA_035577905.1 Binatia bacterium | reverse complement strand
GTTGGTAGACCTCGTTCAAAACCTGGAGGACATCCGTCTGCGGGGGAGTAGGACGAATTTCGGTCGTGGTCATCGGGGTAGTCGGGGAGGCGTTGTCAGTCAAGTCGCAGCGTTGGCAATCGGAAATGCTGTGGTCGAAGTTACGTCCATGGAACTTCATGTTATCGACTCCCTTCTGTGTAGAGATCCAGCTACAGACATCCGCGACTAGGGATGGGCAGCGGCCTGGAACCCGGCTCGGTGGTTCAGGCCCGAGGGTGGGAGTGGATCCAGACGAGCTCCAAGCGGCTGCCCTGCGTCGCATGAGACCATCGTTCCCTTCGCGAAACTGGAGGTGCTCCTCGCTGGGGTCCGAACAACGAGATGGAATCACCTTGACGGGGGTGATCATCTCTTTGGCCACCCGGAGAGACTAGAGGAAACCAAACGCCTTGGGAATGTGGCAAATCGTCGCAGGGATGGCCTGGATGAGAGCGTTCGATCTTTGCTATTGCGCAAAGCCAGTATCCCCACCACACCCCGCACTTCCTAGTCTGGGAGCGCAATTGACTACTTGCGGGGAGGATACTTTGACAACTTCCTTTGTAAAGACCGACGGTGCAAACCCAACAGTTTCGCGGCCTGCGAAATATTGCCATTGCAATCGTCAAGCACACGGTTTATGTGCTCCCACTCCACGCGGGCAAGACTTGGGATTTCGGGCTCCTTCAAATCCGGTTCTGCATCGCCCAGTTCCCGGACGATTTTGCGATAAGCGGCCATAATTTGGTCGGCGTCGGCGGGCTTTGTCAGAAGATCATCGGCACCCACACGCACAGCCGACAGCGCCACAGGAATGCTTCCGTAACCGGTCAACACGATGATGGTGGTGGTCTCGCTCAGTCCACGCAAACGCTGAACGATTTCGAGGCCAGGCATGCCTGGCAAGCGGAGGTCGACAATCGCGAGATCCGGAGTTTGTGATTCTGCCAGTTGCACCGCACGGTCTCCGTCCGACGCTTCGTAAACCTTCCAATGTCGCTTTTCGAGCGCGCGGCGCAGTTGAGTGCGAAACACATCGTCGTCGTCGACGACAAGGGCAAGGAGGGGCAACGGCTTGGTGCTAAGCGCCAAGTATTCGCTCCACTTCTTGGTGAACGGGAATCTCGAATACTGCACGAGTTCCCTTTCCCAAATCAGACGTGTAGGTGAGGCGCCCACCGAGTTGTTCGGCAAACGCAATGGCGAGGAAGGTACCGAGTCCCATTCCCTTGCCGGGCTCCTTAGTGGTAAAGAACGGCTCGCCAATTCTGCGTAGTGTTTCTTCGGTCATACCGGTGCCGTGGTCCTCGATGCAGAACTGAAGACGATCGCCCGCCACCCGAATCGAGAGATGGATCGGCAGATTGCCAGGACTGGCGTCAGCGGCATTCTTCAAGAGGGCGGTGACGGATTGAAGGATCGGTTCGCGAGCAATCGTGGTTGATCGCAGGTCCACACTTTGCAGGACCGCTATTTCGAGGGGATGATCAAGGCCCTCCGAGAATCCTCGAATGTCAGAGATCAAGCCAGACAGCGTCGTACGTTCTCGAACACCGGTTTCCGAACCTGGCCCCGTTAGCTTCAAAAGAATCTGACGACAGCGGTCGACCTCATGGCGGATAACTCGGCAGTCATCCGCGAATTCGGCGTGCGAGGCCGAATTTTCCGCCTGGTGTTCCAATTCTTTGGAGAGAAGGGCGATGGTTCCGAGCGGAGTGTTCAGTTCATGCGCAGCCCCGGCCGCAAGGGTTGCCAAAGAAGCCAGTCGATCTTTCTTTGCGAGATTCTTCTGCATCTCAATCAGCGAAGCCTGCCAGATTCGGAGCAGGTTAGACATCGCCCCTGCGAAGGTAGCGACCAAGAACACGGTAATAAGAAAACCGATCCACATTCCGATCAAGTGAAGGTTCGCGCCGGACCCGTGATGAGCCATCTCCAGTTGTGAGATTGGGCGATAAAAGAAGAAGAGTATTCCAAAACACAAGGTCGAAAATGCACCGATGGCCCAAGTTTGGGTGGGTTTGAGAATCGCGGCAGATAGGGTCATATAAACGAGATAGAGGACCGTGAAGGGATTGGTGGCACCACCGGTCAGCATCAGCAGGATGGTAAGAGCAACGGTGTCTGAGAAGAACAACAGCGCGATCAGCTTCGATGGATGAAGCTCCCATTTTTCAGGGGGCCGGGAGACTCGCGATCGAAGGGCGATATTGCTGGCCGTAGTGAGCGCCGCGATCACAAAGATCCATCCGAGAGGCAGATCAATCTGGAGCAGAAATTGAACGGCCAGTGCAATCAGGACCTGAGCCACGGAAATCGTGAATCGCAACCGAACTACCCACGGAAGGACAATGTCCCAAGGCAGTTCTCCTGAACTCCGGCTGGAAAGACTACCCACGGGACCCGATGGTATTTCATGCTTCATAACTTCCCTCAGACGCCCGCTTTTCGGAGCACCGCTCGCCCGGCCAAGAGTCGCCCCTGACGTTTCCGCCACCAGATGTAGACACCCGTGACAGACAGCAGGGCAACGAGAGCACCCAGAAAACACACGAAAATCTGATAGGGTCGCCCAAAAACACGCGTCATGTGCAGGGCGTAGAGCCAACTCTCGACAGTGTTTCCAGTGCGACCACCGGTCGGTAGCCAGAGGAAGCGAAGTTCGCCGGTGTCGCCGTCGAACATCACGGAAGTTGTGCCGCCTTTGGGAGAGCGTTCAAAAACATCGCGACTTGTGCGTACGTCGTAAAAGTAGGCCCCCGTTTCAGGGTAGTAGGCAAGTCCGAGAGGCTGGCCAACGGTGAAACTGTGGATGCGGCTCTGGTCAGCGATCAGACGCTTACCGACGGATTGTGCGGCCTGCCAATCGAGCCGTGGTGAATCGGTAGGCTTGGCGGAAATCATGAAAGTTTCGCGCGGCGACTCGTAAGCAAATACGGCAGCCATGGCGCGCTCGTACAGAGGACGAATGTTCAGCATTACACTTGACCACGCAAAAATGAACAGCATCGCCCACATCCAAAGCCCTGCTGCCCGGTGAAGATCGAAGTTGATTCTAAATGAGGTAGCTTTCCATTTGACCCACCAAGCGTAACTCCACCGCCGCCAGAATCTACGTCGACCGCGAGGAAGCGTAAGGTAGAAACCTACAAAACAATCCAGAGACCAGAACAAGGCGATGATGCCCAGCGTCCATTGGCCCGGGTTACCGGCTGCGAGCCTCCAGTGGAGGCTGTAAACAAAAGGCATGAAGTTAATGCGCCCTTGGGAGAGATCCCCATTCCTTCGGCGGCCGAGCTCTTTGCCAGTCCAGGGATCGAGAAAAAAATCATCGAATCCGAGATCGAAGGGTTGGCCGGTAGTCGGATTGATCAGGGGAATGAAATCCACGCGGGCCTGATCGGGTTCTGTGTATGTGACGCTTTGGACGCGGCCGTCGGGAACGATGGCTTGCGCACGATTTGCGAGCGTCGCAAGGTCGAGACGCGCAACACCAGGCCGAGAAACAGCAAAGA
>DATKAP010000031.1:0-15854 GCA_035577905.1 Binatia bacterium | reverse complement strand
GTGCGTCGATTGTGGGACTTGTTCATCTCGATGCCAGGGTTGTGGAGTATCGCTCCATCCGTCACATCAGCGGTTTCAGCAGATATTTCATCGACATTGGGCGCGATATCCGGGACGGGCGTAGGTTGCTAGGCTCGGCTTCTTCCTCATGCTGCCAACGCCTTATCCTGCGCGTCGCTGGTCTCGACCTCCTCCTGGCAGGAAAGGCAGCGAGCGGCCCAGGGCACCGCGGCCAGGCGCCTCGGCGCGATCGATTCCCCGCAGTCGACGCAAAGGCTGTAGGTGCCCTCCGCCACGCGATTGAGCGCGGCCCGAAGCTCGCGCACCACGGACGCATTACGGCTCAGCTCGCGGCTGGCCATCTCACGCTCTACGATCTGCTGGGTTGTGTCCGTGGGGTCGGCGCTGGGGCGCACAGCGATGGCATCCCGCCACCCGGAAGGATTAGTCAGTTCGAGAAGCTTGGACTCCAGAATCTGTCTCGTATCTTGTGTAGTGTTGTTCATGATTCGTTTCTCCAATGCCCGATGCGACGTGCGCTATCCGTAAAAACTCTAGTTCGGTGGCACACACCACGGCGCCCTGAACTCTACCCAAATCGCGAAAACCTTCATCTCCTGGTCCCTCCTAGTAGTCGCTCTGTCTCTGTTCCTGCAACGGTATTTCATGACGGATGCGATCGAGGATCACATTCGCCCTCGCGTCGAACAGAATCAGTTGGCGTCCCAGGAAACGATACTGGATGTCGTCTGGGAGCTTGGGTAGTACTGCCAGAATGGTAGGTGGAACCGTGGAGAACGGTTTTCCGCCCTGATATGAGCCATTAATCCGGACGGCGAACTTGCCGGGGTTGTCGTCCATCACGGCCGCCCAACTATTGGCGTCCATTTCGAGGAGCAACGCCTTCCGGAACGTTGCCGCGATGGGCGGGGTGAAGAAATCGCCTTGTTTGGCCTTGGGCCGTGCCTTGCGGATCCTTTCCGCCAGAGCACGCATCGCCCCCCAGATCTCTGCCGGATCGTTCGTGACTTGCAGCGCCGGCACACCCTTTTCCAATTCTTTGCGAAGTTCGAAATAAGAGGACACTCGCGTGCTGAAGTCAGCCGCGACATCGCCCCAGACGTCCACCCGGAAGTGGGGCGTTTCGCGGTCTCCATGCGAATTTGGCGCCTGCGCGTACCCCGCCGGAAGCACCAACACAATTAGGGCGAACGCTAGTAACACTGATTCACTCCACGTCGCAATCTGGTTCCATTCTGAATAACGAAGGCGTCGAAGCTTTCACGTACGGCATTTGTCGTGGCCGTGGGCAGGCCACATGGGCGATTGGTGTGCCAGGGTGCACCATTCGGGTACCGATCTTCCCGCGAAATCTCTTGAACATGTTTGCTATCTCGAGATGCGGGCTGTGCCGTGCAAAGCTGTCTGAGACTCCCGGGCAGCGTCTGCGGGCGGTCCGCTAAACAGAGCACTCGTCGAGAGCTGTTAGAACCTGTATCCGAACCCAGCGGAGGGCTCGGCCCGATGCGTGACGCGATCCAGACCAGCCAGCGTGGGCAGATCGTAGGTTGGGGAGTTATATACGAATCCGCGATACTCCGCTCGCATGAAGATGTGGTGCGAAAGGTTGATGTCGGCGCCGGCGCCATAAACGAACCCTGCGCGGGTTTGCCTGCTGGCGATCGAGAAGTCTTTTGGGTCGAAGACCAACGCGCCGACGCCGGCCAAAGCGAACGGAGTGATTCTGCGGAACGGCAGGCGGAAGACATAGGCGCCCGAGACCTCGTGTGAATTGGTGGTCACGCCGAGGGCGCCCGCCGCCGAAGTGTAGCTCTGCGTGTTGCGTGCATAGCCGTAGTTAGCCTCAACGCCATGATGGGTGCCGAAGAAGAAGCGGTAGCTGGCCAGCACGCCACCACTATCGGTCGCGGCGTTATCGATTCCGTCTTGAGTAGTGGTTTTGACGAAGCTGCCGAAGGCCTGCACCGCGACTTCCTGCCGTCCGGCCTCTACCGACTGTCCATATAGTGGCACCGCGAGGTAAGCCGCACCCGCGATGAATACCGTCAACAAGCTCTTTGGAAACATTTCATTGGTCCTTTGTGTTTTCGTTGTGAACGCCGTATTCGGCCGTTCGCATACCCTAAGAGGCACCCGCGATTCCATTTCGCCCGTAACGGAACTCGCTCATTCTCCACGCCCTTCTGTTTCATTCATGCCGAACCAATGTCCGGACCGTCGACGCGTAGCCGGATTGCCGACACTTGGCCGAGACAATGGGGAGGCAAATCCGCAATGGTGGGAGATTGGAGAAGTGACTCGACAATTCAAACGTCGCACTCCTGGTGCCGTCGAGGGACAGCTCTACCAGGCTCATCCAATTCGGCGACTATCTGATGCAGCTCCGTCGTATGCACTCTCTAGTGCACCGACTCCTGCATCATTCCCATCGTCGTGCGATCCCGCTGGTACGCACAACTTGGTCGCTGCTCATGAATTCGTCCTCGCCTTGCCCTTAAACAACCGAAAACGCCCGCCGGCATGAACTGCGTACGTGGCTGAAGCCGGGATCGTCAGTTCCACCTTTGTACCTGCTCCGGGCTCGCTCCAGACTTCGAGTTGTCCGCCGATGCCATTGGCGCGCTCGCGCATACCCGGTATGCCGTAATGCCCCGCGCGTCCTTCCGGCATCCGGTCTGCGTCAATACCGACGCCGTCATCTCGAACGCGGACTCGAAGCTGCCGCGCATCGTATTGGATTTCAACTTTAATTTGCTTGGCCCGCGCATGGCGGAACGCATTGCGCAACGCTTCCGCCGAAATCCGGTAGACCTCGTCCCGCACTATCGGGTGCAACTCCTGTGACGTGCCCTCAACTTCTATCGAAAAGGCTGTAACGTCCTTATTGGCGGATCTCTCCTCTTCAACCAGTTCCCGTCCCGACATTTCCAGCGCCTTCGCCAATTCGTTAGTGAGCACGGTGGACGAGCGGAGATTTTGAACCGTGTCCCGCGCCTCGGTGATCGCTCGTGCGGCATCGTCGATGGCTGCATCCAGGGCTTGCCCCGCATCCGAGGCTCCCGGAAGCAGGTTCCGGGCGTCTTGAAAGCGCAGCAGCAGACCGTGGAAGCTCTTCAACAGGGTATCGTGTAGCTCGCGCGCGACACGAGTGCGCTCATTGACGCGCTCCTCCAGGCGGATGTTGAACGCCCGCTGCAGTTGCACGAGACGGAACTCGTAGACCATCCACAACAGTCCCAGAAAAGCGATCACGCAGAGAGCGGTAAACCAATTCGTCTGGGAAAAGTGCGGCCACAGCGCGAAACGCAGATTTGCTCCCGCATCGTTCCAAATGCCGTAGCTGTTCGCAGCCATCACGCGGAACGAGTATTCGCCGGGAGCCATGTTCGTATAATGTGCAGTACGTCGCGTGCCGGCGTCATCCACTCGTTGTCGTATGGTTCGAGCCGGTACTTGAAGCGCACCTTTCCGGAGCGGACAAGCTGAGGGCGGCGAAGCGGAAATCGAACGTGTTGTTGCCCGGGGGCGCTGAGATCTTTCGGTCGCGGCCGTCCCGGTCCTCGATCATGTGGGAGACGCCGGAAATACCACTGATCCGCTCCAATTTACCGTCGCGCAAGCAGTAAAGCGCCCCAGGCCGTTCTGCCGTGACCACACCGATCCACAGTGTGCCTGCCCGGTCCTGATAAATCACATTCACGAAGGGTGCTGCCGCCGGTAAAGGCCGCCGTATCCGCCGAACCACAGGTCTCCTTCGCTCGTTTTGCGCTATGGCGACAATGTTGGTTAGGTGCGGAAACACATGAAACCCAGGTTTGCGCTTGCGGCGCTTTCTCACGAGT
Source organism: Binatia bacterium (assembly GCA_035577905.1). GTDB lineage: Bacteria > Acidobacteriota > Terriglobia > Terriglobales > Acidobacteriaceae > Sulfotelmatobacter. The sequence goes on along the minus strand of DATKAP010000031.1, from coordinate 11,991 downwards.
TTAATTTGCAGGCAGTGGAAATTCCGAGAATCCTTGCCCCTTGTCCTGGGTCGCTCCGACTTGGCGGACTGAGAAGCTGAAACCTCGACTCTGGCCCAGCAGCGCATCCTTTGGGTGCGGGTCAACGACGCACGCGAATCGGACACCTCCGCGAGCGGCCTCGCCCATCGAACGAAATTCCGAGCACGTCGGGCCCCCTTTTCTCGTGCCGTCCAGCAGAGGACAATTTGCGAATCCCGCCCCTGCCCGGCCGACTTCCTTGCTTGGTGCCACGTTCAGAGACTTGGACAGACGGAAATTCCGAGAATCGAAGCCCGTCCCCTCAGCCGAGGGGTTCACTACGCTCTCTTCAAAGAATTCCGAGAATCTCTGCCCATCTTGAGTCGGTAGGGCGGTCCGGGGATTCTGCTTCAGGCCGTAAGAAATTCCGAGAATCCTTAACCTGCGAGGCTGCACCCTTGGTGTGCGGCAGTCGAACTCACTTCAGGACGGTGGGGCATGACGCGACAAGGGACCCCGGACTTCCAACAGTTCAGGCTCGCTTGATTGTGGACGATGCGCGGCGATAGGAGGGAGGCTGTAGTCTGCGTACTTAAGGGGAAATTCCGAGAATCGTTGCCCCGCACAACTGCTCTTGGAGTGGACCCTCGATCTCCGTGTTCAGGACTGGGGATTCTTCGACAGGCAACCCGGACTGCCAACAACTCAACTGGCTTGAGTGTGGGCTCGCCGACGAGATTGCCTGGCGACAAAAAGAGGGAAGGCCGGTGCACGGTACTTGAGGGAAATTCCGAGAATCCTTGCCCCGCGGTACTCAAAGCGATAGGTCTAGAGCGGCTGTCACCTCTCTCCTTTTGGGCCTCTTCGCAGGTTCATTTCGTCCGATGAAATAGGGTTTGATCAGCCGTGAAACTAGCGTGAAGTAGGCGTGAACTAGATGTATCGTTTTGGGGCATTCCATGGCGATGCTTGTCGGACCATGACGCCTTCAAGCCTCTGATAATACAGGTAAATCATTGATATGGCAGGCCCAGACCGCAAACCTGTCACGTCGGAGGTCGCGGGTTCGAGCCTCATCCCTTGGTTTCAATTATTTCCCGCCGCGGCTCGCCCCAAACACATCCCGCCGAGTCGCAGCTTCTCAAGTCATCGTTGGAGAAAACTCGCTCGTCCAAACTCCAATATAGGGAACGAAAATTCGGGCCTGCTCATCCCTTGACGCGCGAGCTATTGACGTATTCGCCAAATGGGTGGGTGTTTGGGTGGGCGGATTCCGCGTCCCCAATTTGGCGGTCGGCGAAAAGCCTGCGTTCTCTGGCCCGCAAACTATTCAGCGCTTCTGACCGTGGCTTGACCGCCTGGTCGACACACAGGCGGCTGGCTTCGTGAGTTGAGACATGGCGACGACTGCCAAAAACCGGCCCGGCGCCAAAAACAGCAGCGCTGAAATTCCGTGCGAATCACAACCGTCTCTCGCGTCCACATTGCTAGCGACGTAAGATGACCGACGCGGATGCGAGAAGCGGTCAACGCCACTCTGCACGTCTTGGATGAATGTTGAAGTGTCAACCCTTTCCAAGCACTAGAATCAAAAACTCCAATGGCAGATAGACGATAGTCGATTTCAACAATTCACGCGCGGCGGTTCCCGACGGCGCAATCACCAAGCGAGTCGCGTAATAGATAAGACCCGATCCCAGGAGGGCTGTTGCTCCGTACTGGAGCATGCCCCCGCTGTAGGCAGCCACCGCCACGAGGCCAACGATCAACAGGACAAATGTGGGGCCTAAGGTTACCCACGCTAGAAAGCTGCCCTGGCTGTGGACCGGAAATATGCGGTAACCAGCTCGCGCGTAGTCCTCACGGTACATCCACGCGATTGCCATGAAGTGAGGGAACTGCCATAGAAACAGAACTGCATACAGGATCCAGGCTGTGCCGCTGATTATGGACCCGGATGCGGCAGCCCACCCGATCAGCGGCGGCATCGCACCTGGAAAGGCGCCAACCAGGGTACAGAGCGGTGTTTTGCGTTTCAGCGGAGTATAGATAATCAGGTAGCTCGTCAATGTGAGGACGGCAAGTCCGCTCGCGAGTGCGTTGACGGTAATCAGGAGGTAAACGGTTCCGATAGCGGAGAGTGAGACTCCAAACCAGCAAGCAGTGAACGGGCTCAGCCTGCCCGCAGCAACGGGGCGTCTCCAAGTCCGCCGCATCTGCGCATCGAAGCGGTGCTCCCGGTATTGGTTCAGGGCGCCCGTGCCGCTCGCTACCAGCAGCGTACCCCACAGCGTATTCAGCAGGCGGCCGATTGGCAACGAAAGATTATTCGGCCAACCGAGATAGAAGCCGGCCAACGTCGCGATGACGATCAGGAAATTGACTTCGGGTTTTGTCAGAGTCAATAAATCGGGCACGACGGCGCGTACGGCCGCCCACGGCGATATGCGTGTGACGGGTACAATCTCGAGTGAGGAAATGGAACAATCGGCCATTAACAAACTCCGATCTCAACGATGCGCTCTGGTTCGTCCGACAGAAGCCTGGCGGTCGCTACGAGCGCAGGGATCAAGTAGGCAAACGTGACAGTAACCCACATCAGCGCTCCGGCCAACGCCTGGTCTTCAAGCGCCGACATTCCAAAATGTCCGCCTCCGGCTAAATAAGGCCGGTATACTACGTGCCCGCAAAATGCCAGAAATGCGGAAAGGGCGTCGCACGGTAACGTCGCAAGCAACAGATACACCGGAACCAACCAGCGGGCCGAGTCTGCGGCGACACGCCGCGTCTGGATCACTGGCCACCAAAAGAGAATTCCCGCGGCGAAGAATGTGACCTGCTCGAAATCGTGCCACCCAGGTGATTGCAGCGCCAATTCAAATACGGCGGGAACATGCCAGACGACAACGGTAACTGTTCCCGCGAGCCAGCACAATACGGAGTGAAAACGCCATCGGATCACGATCGAGCGCGCTCCAAGCAGAATCAATGGAGCCGCCACCATCATGATGAGAAGATGCTGCACCATGTGCGCGGTCAAAAGGTGATGAGTCAGGTGTGCGAACGGCGACGCAACCGCAATCCATAGCACGGCAAGCCCGAGTGCGATGAATGACAACTTCACGGCCTCGCTCCGGCTGTACGGGAAGCATCCTGAGCCGGAGTCTGGCCCGACGGATGCAGTGTCTTCAAGAACGCCACCAGCGCCGTAGTCTCCGCGGGATTCAAATTCTTCCCATATGCGGGCATATTGCCGCCGCCTTGCAGCACCTGCCGAACCAGCTGGTCCTCCGTCAGCCTGACTGCAACGGCGTCGAGAGTCGGCCCCCGTTTGCCGCCGCCGTCACCGAGCGCGTGGCAGTTGTGGCACTGCTTCGATTGAAAGACCAGCGCTCCCTGAATTTGTAGTGGCGTTCGACCGGCCAGAAAGTGTGACGGCACCGGGGTTCCGGTCCCGGCGTCCATCACCGGACTCCACGGCGCATGGCTCGCCATATTGGTGAACGTGCCCAGCGCAACAGCTACCAACAGAATCGTCAGAACCGCGATCGGTCGCCGTTTCCAGCTCTTCTCACCTTCGCCCGAAAAAAACGGGAGCGCCAGCAACACGACCAGGGCGATCGCCGGTCCGATCAACAGGACCGGAGTTTCCATCGCCGGCGGAAGCAACGATAGAAGAGCATACAGCCACAGGAAGAAGAAATCGGGGCGTGGCGCTGTCTGTATGACACGCGGATCGGGTTGGCCGGTCGGGCCGAAGGGACCGAAATAGAGTGCGCACGCGGCAATGCAGAGTAGGATCAGACCGGAAAAGACGACATCTTTCCAGACTCCGTACGGAACGAACGGCACTCCGTCCGTACGCGTCAAGGCATGATACTTCTCGACATAATCGGAGCGGCGAACCAGGCGTCCGGGCATCGGCCACTCATTGATACCCAGCTTGAGCACAAGCAGTACATGCAATCCCACGAATGCCATTAGCGAACCGGGAATCACAAACACGTGCAGCGCAAAGAAGCGGGAGAGCGTCTGGCCGGCAATGATCGGACCTCCCAACATCAGCTTAACCAGCGGCGGCCCCAACACCGGCACGCGGCTGGCAATCGATGCCCCGATCCCCAGTCCCCAGTAAGCGTCCTCGTCGAATCGCAGGACCTGGCCGGTGAACGCCATTCCCAACGTCATCAGCAGCAGGAATACACCGAGAATCCAGGTCAGTTCTCTGGGAAATTTGTAGGCACCGAAGAGGAACACCTGGACCATGTGGATCAGCACAATGGCCACCATGAAATTCGAGCCCCAGCCGTGCAGCGCGCGAATGAACCAGCCGAGGCTTACCTGGTGATTCAGAATCTGCAAGCTGCCCCATGCCTCGCCGGCGGAGGGCACATAGATGAGCGCGAGCAGGATTCCCGTGACGAGTTGCAACCCGAACGCGGTCATCGCCGCGCTACCGAAGACATAGGCCCAGCTTGCGGTTTCGCGCGGGATCGGGTGCTCCATCGTCTCGCGGAGCGGCGCTCCGAGCTGAAGCCGTTGATCGAGCCAGTTGCCGAGTTTGGGAATCAGGCGCATGGCGGCCTCTGAGTAGTGGGAGTAATCTGATAAAGCCGAGCGGAAGGGCCGGGCGTGGGCATTTCGCCCGCCTGAATGTGGAGTGTCCCGTCGGCAACCTTGAACGAGTATTCGAACAAGCCTCGCTCGGGAGGTCCGGATGCGCGCGAGCCGTCCTGGTAATAGGCTCCACCGTGACAAGGACACATGAACAGGCCGGATTGCGGGAACCAGCGCACGGGGCATCCCAGGTGCGCACAGTTGATGGCAAAAACCTGGAAATGGTCGCTTTCGGTATGACGCACCCAGCAGGGAATGTCCGCTGTGTTTCCGTCCCCGGCGTGTGCGATTGGGTTGCGATACGTCGCCAGTCGCGTCTCACCGGAGGGGAACTGATCGATCGGGCCAAGCGAAATCCAGCTTTCATAGCCCGCTTTCCGTCCCTTGGTGACGGGAGAGAGAAGGTATCCCACTATCGGTATACCCAAAAGCACGCCCACGATGCCATTGAACAGCATTGCGGATTTCAGGAACATCTGGCGTCTGGAAAGTCCGCCGGGGACACTCATTCAGAACCTCCTTTAGGAATCGATTGCGATAACAGAGGCGTACGCTGCGTGACGAGCCACGCGACCACGTCGGTGACGTCAGCATCGGACAGCGGCTTGCCGGGGACGTTACCGCGCCAGTCCGGCGCGCCGAGGGACGGCATGCCGGTGATCGTTACGGTACGCAGATGCTGATCGCTCACCAGGGCGAGATAGGAACTGTCTGCGATCGAGCCTCCCTTGCCGCCCCGGCCATCCTGGCTGTGGCAGGAAGAACAGAAAGTCAGGAAGACGTTTTGCCCACGGGCGGCATCGCCGGGGTTGGATGACGCGTACGCCGGGGCCTTGTCTTTGCCGAGAGAGTCGGGTCTGGCCCAACGATCCCGAATTCCCTGGACGAGGATGTCAACCTGGGTGTCTGTCAGCAACCCGCCAGCTTTTTGGGCAAACGCAGGCATGGCGGTTCCAGGCCTGCCCGCCTGGATGACGCGACGGATCGTAGCATCGTCGGCGATGGCGAGGTATACAGGAGAGCCTATCCCGACGGACAATCCGCCCTCTCCATTCATGCCGTGGCATCCCGAGCAATTTTGCCCATAGAGCACGCGAAAATCGGCAACTTCGTTGGGGCGAATGACAGGCGCCTCCGCGAACCGGCGGCCCTGCGTTCCGCAGGATGCGAGCCCCAGAATGGCTGTGATTGCCAATGGGCGATATTTCATCGCTTTAGGTCCTCCTGATGTTCCGGCACCAGGCCGGGAGCATCGATGCCCATCCGAATGAGCAACGGCACCCGCTGCCGCGTGGGAATTCGCTCCTGAACCGCAACGACAATGCCCGCCACAATTCCAAATCCGATTTGAGACGCGACAAACCAGACCCAGTCAATGTGCCCGTTCATGACGGGGTTGATAAATGCGAGGCCTCCATAAATCAGCCCGGACCACAGCAGCGGCGTCACGAAACCACCTAGTAAGATCGGGCGCCGAGGAAGCATCGGCAGCATTGCTCCATAAAGCAGACCGACCAGGAGCGAAATCAGCAAGTGGATCGGAACGGCGACTGTGAAGCGATAGATGCTGAAAACCCCAATCTGGCTGGGAGTCTCGGTCGCCATCGAGGGAAACAATCCTCCCACGAGAAGGTTCATGGCATACCAGACGCCGTTTCCGCTCACGATCCCATACAGGCCGGCGAGCAGTGCCATTACCGCGCCGCCGGCGAGACCACCTTTGATTCCGGCGGAGATGGGATAGATTTCGACCGGCAGCCAGACGCGCGGGGAGGGGTCCATCACTCGTTCCACACTTTGCAATGGCGTCTCGATCGTGATGTCTTCCGCGACTATGGGCGACCATTCGTGAGACTCGACGGGCAGCACCTGGCGGAACCATCCGACCGCGCCTGCCACGGCCAATACCGCACCCAGCATGCTCAGAGAAGCCGCTGTGACCAATCCGGCGGCCACCAGAGTCAAACCAAACGCAAGCACGATTGGCCACGCGGTTGGGGCGGGCACTTCAATTTTGTTTTGAATGTCCATTGCTGCTCCTCTAAACTCCGATGACATAAACCACCAGGAAGACAACCACCCAGACCGCATCCACGAAATGCCAATACATCGACAAAACCTCCAGGCGTTCGGTGTGCTCGCGCCGTAGCCGGGCTGCGAAATGAAACATCGCGACGATAATCAAAGCGAGCAGACCCATCGTCACGTGAAAGGCATGCAGACCGACTAGCGAATAATAAGTCGTGCCGAACAGGTTCGTCCTGATTGTCAGTCCATCCTGAAAGATAAGCTGAACCCACTCGCGCGCCGTCCCGAACAGGAATGTCCCTCCAAGGAAAATCGTGAGAAGCCAGAGACGTGCAAAGGCCGCAATGTTCCCCTCAACCAGCCTGCGCAGGGCCACGTGAATCGTGACGCTGCTCGCTAACAGGCAGACCGTATAGAAGAGGGGCGCGTGCAGAACATTTTTGGGGTTCGGACCGCCAACGCTCTTGCCGACGTAGAACAGGTAAGCCACAACAAAAATAGTGAATATTGCGGCCTCAGCGCCGATCAGGCAGTACATTCCAACGCGCCCTCGCGAAGGAAGCCGCCACTCCAGGTTGTTTCCTGCAAGGCTCACTGATAAGGTGCTCATTGGCTACTCATACCTCCAATCGGGATCTTCGGGATGTTTGAGATCCCAGAGCGGGCGGCGGCTCCGGACGGTCGGGATCCGGGCGAAGTTGTACTCCGGAGGCGGCGAATTGATGGACCACTCCAGCGTCCACGCGTCCCAGGGATCATTGCCCGCCACCTTGCCGCGGAAATATGACCAGATCAGATTGGTCGCAAATACCAGGATCCCCGCCGCTTGAAAGGCGACGCCGATGGTCACGATCAGGTTCCAGATGTCCCAGCCGCGGCCGGGTTCGTAAGTATAGATTCGTCGCGGCATCCCCAACAGCCCTGGGATGTGCATGAAGTCGAAGGTCAGATGGAAGCCGATCAGAAACAGCCAGAAGTGCAGCTTTCCAAGCGCTTCGCTACACATCTTCCCGGACGCCTTCGGGAACCAATAGTAGAATCCAGCGAAAAGCGCGAAGAGAATGGCGCCCACAATTACGTAATGAAAATGAGCAACCAGATAATAGGAACCACCGAGTTGCCAGTCGAACGGAGCCACGGCCAACGTGACTCCTGTCAATCCTGCGACCAGAAACTGGAAGAGGAAGGCGATGCAGAACAGCATCGGCGTGGCAAAGCGGATCTTACCGCCCCACATGGTTGCCAGCCAGTTGAAAATCTTGATTCCAGTCGGCACCGCAATAGCCATGGTGGAGAATACGAAAAACGCGTTTGCTGCCGCGCTCATTCCGATCGTGAACATGTGGTGAGCCCACACGCTCATGCTGATGAATCCGATCGCCACGGTCGCGAGCACCATCACTTTGTACCCGAACATCGCTTTGCGGGAAAAGACAGGAATGACCTCCGAGGCGATCGCGAAGGCAGGAAGCACCAGGACATATACTTCGGGATGTCCGAAGATCCAGAAGAAGTGCATCCAGATGACGGCCGAGCCTCCGGCTTGTGTATCGAAGAAATGGCCCCCGAGATAACGGTCAATCAAGAGCATGAGTTGTGCCGCAGTCAGGGGGCTCATGGCCATAATCACCAGCGCGGACATCGTGAGATTCATCCAGGCCAGCAGCGGCATCTTCCCGAACGTCATGCCGGGGCAGCGCATGGACACAATAGTGGCGATAATGTTGATCGCGGTGCCGATACTGCCGATGCCGGAAACCAGAAGCGACAGTGTCCAAAAGTCCGTGCTATGACCTACCGAAAAGGTTTTTGCAGTGAGAGGAGCATAGGCGAACCAGCCCACATCAGGCGCGCCTCCCCCGCCGTACAACCCGTCGCCTCCCAGAAAACTGAAGTACAGGAACAGTCCGCCCATTGCGGTCATCCAGAAGCTGAATGCATTGAGACGGGGGAATGCCATGTCGCGAGCGCCAATCATGAGCGGCACGAGATAGTTCGCGAATCCGAAGACCAGGGGCATGGCCACGAAGAAAATCATGGTCGTGCCATGCATGGTGAACATTTGATTGAAAACTTGGGGTGAAACCATGTGGTTGTTCGGCCGGATGAGTTGTAGCCGCATGATCGTCGCCTCGATGCCGCCCGCGACGAGAAGCATCAGGGCATACAGGACATAGAGCACCCCGAGGCGCTTATGATCTACCGTGGTCACCCACTGGTGCAGCCGCAGCGTAAACGGGCGGGGCGTAGGAAACTCTGATAGTGCGATGGTGTTGGTAGACATCAGCGAAGCGTCTCCAGATAGGTAGTCAGGACATCGAGATCGTGGTCAGACAATCCCATGGCCGGCATCTTCGATCCCGGCTTGAGAGCGTCCGGATTCTTGATCCAGAGGCGCAGCTTCTCGTGCGTGTTGGGCGCCGCGCCAGAGGCAATCGTGTCTCGGCTCATGAGGTGCGTAAGGTCCGGACCAAATGTGCCTTTTGCCGGTGTGCCCGATACCGCATGGCAGTTAACGCACGCGGTGGATTCAAAGACGCGCTGTCCGGCTGATACTGCCGCGCCGGATGGCAACTGCTGTTGCTCGCGCACCCAGCGATCGAACTCCTCGCGCGGCTGCACGTAGACGCGGAGCAGCATCTTGGCATGCTGTGTTCCGCAATATTGCGCGCACTGCCCAAGGAAAAGCCCGGGTTCACGGGGATCGATCCACATCTCATTGGGATGATTCGGAATCAGGTCGACCTTGCCCGCCAGGCGAGGCACCCAGAAACTATGGTCCGTGTCTGCGGAGAGCAGCTTCAAGAATGTGGGGGTTGGATGCGCCGGTGCGCTTAATGGAACGTGAAGTTCATTGGCCGTGACGATGTTCAAGCCAGGATAGCGAAATTCCCACCAATATTGGTGTCCAGTGACAACCACCTCCAATGCGCCGGGCGGGCGCCGCGCGTTCTGAACCGAGGCAATCACGCGTGCGGCTGCCAGAAAGAGTGCCACGACGATGAGAACCGGGATCACGGTCCAGGCTAGCTCCACCTGGGTGCTTCCGTAAATCTGAGCGGGCTCTCTGCGGTCATCGCCACGTTTGCCTCTGAATTTCACGATGGCGTAGGTGAGCAGAGCGCATACGGTAACGAAGATCCCAGTGACCGTCAGGATCACAAAGATGGACAGCCCGAAAATCGAATCAGCGGGAGTGGATGCCGGGGCAAAAATATTGGTTGGGCTCATAGGAGTGGCTTCTACTTTCTTGCTCCAACCGGAGCCTCCTGCCCGGCCAAGGCCGTTCGCACACCCTCGCCGTACGCCGCGTCCACTCGGTCGAACAATGAAAGCTGCCGTTCGATGATTTCCATGGGGACACCCTTCATGGCAGCCGCGATATTTGAGAAGAGGCGCTGTCTTTGTCCCGAATCAAAGAGGCGGAATAGCGCACCGGGCTGGCTGAAATCGTCGTTCCCCTGCCGATGGTCATAACGCGCGGCGTCGCCGGAAATTCGCAAAGGAGGTTCCACGAATGCGGAATCCTGCATGACGCCGCCAAAACTGTTCGGTTCGTAGTAGGCGTCCGGATTCACGCTGCCATTCTGGAAAAACCGCATCGCTCCATCCTTGTGGTAAGTGCGAACAGGGCAGCGTGGCGCATTTACCGGCAACGCCTCATAGTGCGTTCCGAGCCGGTATCGATGTGCATCAGCATAGGAGAAAACACGCGCCTGCAACATCTTGTCCGGGCTGAAGCCGATTCCCCGTACCTTGTTCGAAGGACTGAACGCCGCCATCTCGATCTCGGTGAAATAGTTTTCGGGGTTACGGTTGAGCTCCATGACGCCCACATCGATTGGCGGATATTCGGCGTGCGGCCACACCTTGGTCAGATCGAAGGGATTGTACGAGGTCTTCTCCGCGTCACCCTCCGGCATGATCTGCACCTGCATGGTCCAGCGAGGGAACTCGGCGCGCTCGATCGCGCTCTGCAGATCCTCGCCGAAGCTCTCCCGGGTTGTTCCAACTACTTTGGCGGCTTCCTCGTTTGTCAAAAAGCGATGCCCTTGCTGCGTTTTGAAATGGAATTTAACCCAGTACCGTTCGCCCCGTTCGTTCCAGAAGCTGTATGTATGACTGCCGTAGCCGTTCATGAACCTGGGACTGAGCGGCAGGCCGCGATCGGAAAATAGCGTCGTAACCTGGTGCAGACTTTCCGGACTCAGCGACCAGAAGTCCCACATCGCCGTCGTGCTGCGGAGATTCGTCTTGGGGTGGCGCTTTTGAGTGTGAATGAAATCAGGGAACTTCAACGGATCTCGAACAAAGAAGACCGGCGTATTATTGCCGACCAGGTCCCAATTGCCTTCCTCTGTATAGAACTTGATCGCAAATCCGCGAACGTCGCGCTCCGCGTCCGCTGCACCCAATTCGCCGGCGACGGTCGAGAAGCGGATCAACAGATCGGTCTTCTTGCCAATGCCGGAAAAGATCCGCGCGCGGGTGAACCTGGTGATATCATTCGTCACAGTGAGCGTCCCAAATGCCCCCCAACCCTTCGCGTGGACAGTGCGCTCCGGAATTCGTTCGCGGTTCTGATGTGCGAGCTTCTCGATCAGTTGGTAGTCTTCGAGTAAGACCGGTCCCCGCGGCCCCGCGGTGAGACTGTTCTGGTTGTCGGCGATTGGCGCGCCCGCGCTTGTGGTTAATGGGTCCATTGAATCTTCCTCTCTCAGATCCTTCATCCGTCAGCTACTCAGAGGCACACAATTGTCCATTCGATCTGCGCGGGCAGCGACTATCGAATCCTGCATTCTGAATGGTTTAGAAGCCCCACGCCAGGCATTATTAACTCATCGCAGAGCAGGGATGTCGGAGTCCCGACACGAAGCCACTAAACGCGACATCAGACCGCATAGCTGCCGCTTACCGGCGCGCGGGGAGCGCCGTCTTCAGCCCAATTGCCGCGTCTTTCAGACGCCGAATCGTTTGGAGTCTCGGTTGCCGCTCAGTCACCGCGGAAGCCGCGATAATGTGGAGGTGAGCCGAATGACAGGAATGCCCAGGAAGCTGCGCGTGACCGATCTCGCCGCAATGAAGCAGCGCGGCGAGCGGATCGTCATGTTGACCGCCTATGACGCAACCATGTCGCGGTTGTTCGATCAGGCAGGGATCGATCTACTACTTGTCGGCGACTCCCTGGGGCAAGTCATTCTCGGATTGGATACGACGATTCCGGTTACATTGGATGCAGTCCTTCACCACACCAAGGCTGTCACCCGAGGGGTGAGCCGCGCCCTGGTTGTGGCCGATCTGCCGTTTATGACTTATCAGATCAGCGCCGATCAGGCAATGCAGAAT
>DATKAP010000030.1:0-3644 GCA_035577905.1 Binatia bacterium | reverse complement strand
ATGATCGCAATGTCGCACCAGGGCGAATTGCCGATCCACTTCTTCTGGCCGTTGATAATCCAGGTGTCCCCCTCGCGCTTCGCGGTTGTTGTCAGGCCGCCGGATGCTCCCGAACCTACGAGCGGCTCGGTCAAACCGAAGCAACCGACCTTTTCAAAGCGCGCCATGGGGGGAAGCCACTTCTGTTTTTGCTCCTCCGACCCGCCAAGATAAATCGAACTCATCGACAAGCCGCTGTGAACGCCGAAGAATGTCGCGATGGACGCATCGAACCGCGCCATCTCCATCGCCACCAGGCCGGCCAGCAGCGTGCTTCCGCCCCTGCAGCCATAACCTTTCAAGCCGACGCCTCCGATGCCGAGCTCCTTGATCGCCGGCAAAAGCTCAAACGGAAACGAATCCTCGACCCAATACTTCGTGATGATGGGTGCGACCTTGGTTTCCATGAACGCACGCACCTGCTTCAGAACCGCCAGTTCCTCGGCGGGCAAGGTCTCGGCGAGCATGTAGAAGTCGCTATTTGGCACCGGTAGTGGCTTTGGTTGTTTAATGCCCTTTGCTGCGGCTGGCGCGGCGGATGGGATTGCGGCCGTTGCTGTTGCTGTCATCTTAGTTCTCCTTCATTTGGGTTGAGCTGAATTGGTGTTCTTGGTGCCCACGAAGTGTTCCTATGCAACTTTGAGTACGATTTTCCCCCGTGCGTGCCCGGTTTCACTGAGCTCTTGCGCTCTTCGGGCCGCAGAGAGTGGCAACACTGTTTCGACAAATGGTTTCACCTTTCCGTGGTCGATGAGCCCGGCTATCTGACTTAGCTCCGCGGCATCTGGCTGAATAAAGATATGGGTCGCGCGTACTCCATGTTTGGCTGCTTCCTCTTGCGACGGCGGCGCGACAATAGAAACAAGGATGCCGCCCTTCTTCAGCACTCCGAACGAGCGCTGCTGGGTCTCTCCTCCGATCGCATCCAAGACGACGTCCACGTCGTGAACCACGTCCTCGAACCGCGTCCTCTGGTAGTCAATCGGTTCGTCCACTCCCAGTTCTTTAAGAAAGGAGAGATTATTTGCTGAGGCGGTGCCGAAGACATAAGCGCCCTTCCACTTTGCGAACTGGACAGCAAAACTACCGACGCCGCCGGAGGCAGCATGAATCAGAATTTTCTGCCTTGCGCTTAGCCCGCCGGTGTCGAAGATGCCTTTCCAGGCCGTGAGTCCTGCCAAAGGAATCGCCGCCGCATGCACGTGGTCTAACGAGTTGGGCTTAGATGCTACTTCAGATTCCCTTACTACGACGTATTCGGCATAAGAGCCGTCGCGAGCGATGTCCGGCCGGGTAAACACTTCGTCGCCTTTCTGGAATCTGGTGACGCCCGGCCCGGTCGCTTCAACAGTGCCCGAAACATCCCAACCCAGGATCAACGGCAATGAATGGCGGATACGGTCTTTGGCGTAACCCTCCCGTATTTTCCAGTCCACCGGATTGACCGCCGCAGCATGAACGCGAATGAGCAGTTCACCAGCGGCTGGTTGCGGACGAGGTGCCTCCTCGAACTTCAACACTTCAAGACCGCCATACTGATGAATGCGCACTGCCTTCATGGTCTGCTTTGTGGTCGTACCTCGAGCCATTCCGGACGGGTTCTTGGTAGGTGTTGGCTGATCGACGACTTTCATCACTTCATTCAGTCCTATGAACCAGCTCTGACCGCTGCTCTCTGTGCCGCTGACTTAGGTTGGTTCGACTTTACGGCCGACGCTGATGCCTTGGAGTCTAGACCCCTTAGCTTGAGCAGTCCGATTAATACCCGGTTTTCGTCTTGAGCCAACTCATCGACTGAGCGTCCGCCCGCTTCCCGCATGACCCCGTCGATAACTGTTTGCTTTAGCTCAGGCGTGATGTTTGGAGTTCCCAGGGCCTTCATCATGCCCTGCAACGGATCCATGAGGTGGTCCATGAAGTGTTTGATTCCACCTGCGCCGCCGCCCAGGTGCCATTGCAGGCTTTGGCCCATTACGCCCCAGCGAAGTCCCGGTCCATAGCAAACAGCCGCATCAGTGTCCTCGACACTCAGCACGCCCTGCTCAATCAGGTAAAGCATTTCGCGGTAGAGCGCGGCTTGGAACCGGTTCGCTACATGGCCGGGAAGCTCCTTCTTCAAATAAATAGGCTTCTTGCCGATCGAAGCATAAAACGTCATTGCCTGTTGGATGGCTTCGGGCGAGGTCTTAGTCCCCCCAACGACTTCGACCAACGGAATGATATGCGGAGGATTGAAAGGATGTCCGATGACGACACGCTCCGGGCGCTTGCACTGCGATTGAATCACACTCGGCGTGATCCCCGATGAGCTCGAAGCGAGAAGGGAATCAACTGGGGTCACTTCGTCCATCTCGGCGTACAGCTTCATCTTGAAATCCGGACGTTCCGGTGCGTTTTCTTGGACGAGATCCGCTTGCGAGAGCGCTTCCTTCATGTTGGTCGTGAAGCTCAAGCGATCGCGTGATGCGCCCTTGGAGAGACCGATGTTGGTTAGCTCCGGCCAAGCTTCATTGACATATTTGCTCAAGTTCGCTTCTGCATTCGGCGCGGGATCGGTCGCAACGACGTCGAACCCGCGAGCCAGGTATTGTGCTGCCCAGCTCGCGCCGATGACTCCGGTGCCGACGATTGCGATACGTTTTATTGGTTTGTTGTAAGACATAATTCGCGACTCCTCTCGCGTTGTGTTTTGATATTCGCTTTATCGATTTTGGATGGATTCACGCAATGTTTGCCGGCAGTTCCGCGTAGGCGATGCCAGTTAGATTTCCCTGCGCAAAAAGCACCGGTTTCTTCTCGGATCCGTCGAGCCTCGCGGAATAGACTTGGCCAGCCAGATCCGTGAAGAACATTTGATTTCCTTTTAGATTGAGTGCGATGCCGATGCCCTCCATCAGGTGGGTGACCAGAATCTCGGGCGCAGCCTCGCCGGGTCTTGCATCCATGGATGCCCGGTTGACGGTGTTGCCCCGTGGCGGGTCGCCACGATCGGTCCAATAAAGGATGCGATTTTTGAGATCGAGCTCCAGGTCAATCGGCTCCGGCAAGCGGTCGAATAACACTTCGATATCGCTACGGTTGGCCGCTGTTTCCCCCTTGGGGATTTCGATGTTCGCGCGAAAAATGCGGCCAACGCCGCCTTTCTCCGGGCCTTTTTGCGTCCAGTAGATTTTGCCGCGGCTGGGGTCAACCGTGATGCCCACACACCATTTGGTTGTGTCCTTGCCGGGGCGAGTATCACCTTGGCTCGGATCCACGAGGGTTTCGATCTTTGAACCATCGAGATTCGAGCACATGACGCGCATCCCCTCGCGATCACACCAATACAACTTGCCACTCTGCTTCTCGAGATGGAGCTGCTTTGGGGTGAATGTCCCGCCTTCGGGAATAATGGTTTTGCGATTTTTACCGTCCAGGTCCACCCGTTCGATGGAGCCATCGTTCCTGGTTGGAACCCCCATATTGGTCCAGTAGATGTGACCGGCCTCAACATCCACCACGATTCCATCGGGGACTCGACCACCGGTGAAGATCACCTTTTTGTCCGAACCGTCGGGATTTGCTGAGAAGATGTGCCCCCCACTGGCATCGAGAAAAAACAGGCG
>DATKAP010000029.1:0-4009 GCA_035577905.1 Binatia bacterium | reverse complement strand
ATCAGCGAGCGGGCAAATCTGAACACATTAGCGGTCTTCTTCGCTCTACTGGGTGGTGTCCAAGCATTCGGTGTGATGGGCCTCTTCGTTGGCCCTGTTGCCCTCTCATTCACCCTGGTGGTGCTTGAGATGTTGCGGGAGACGATCCTGGATCACCCCGCGAACTGAGGAACTCAGGACGTGTGCGCCTGGAGGTTTTGCATGATTCGAACAGCGAAGATGGTTTTCGTCTGCCTCAGTCTGATGATTGAGTTCTCGCTTCCAGGAGCTTGCCAGACCAGCGCTGAACTGCAGGATTATTTCAAGAATTCCATCGGCCTCAGCCACGACCAGATTGCCGATATCCGTGCCGGCAAAGCGATTGGAAAGATCCTGCCGTCTCGCATTCCGGATGAGATCTTCGTTTTTGGCGCGGTATATATCAACGCCCCTCCCGAAAGTTACCTTCGGTTTGCCACTGACTTCGACCGTCTTCGGACGCTCTCCGAATTCGTGGCGATCAGAAAATTCAGCGATCCTCCCCAAGTCACCGATCTGGAAGGCTTCACCTTCGATAGCGATGACATCAAGGCACTAAAAGAGTGCAAACCGCGCCACTGTGACGTTCAGCTTCCGGCGCTGGCGATGGAAAACATTCAGCAATCAATCAATTGGGATGCCCCGGACCTCGACCAGCAGGTAAACAAACTACTTCAGCGGGGTGCGATTGAGCGGTTGCATGAATACCGCCGCATCGGCAACGAGGCGTTAGGCTCATACCATGACAAGAACCGTCCGACAGATGTGCAAAAGCAGTTTGAGTACATGCTTAGCTACACGCGCGTTCTGCCAGAGTACCTACCGGATCTTCATCGCTACCTACTGGCTTATCCCAATGCAAGGTCGTCAAACATAGAGGACACTCTTTATTGGGCAAAAGTGAAATTCGGGCTGAAACCCACGCTGCGCGTCGTGCAAGTTGTAACCATGCGGGGCCAGTCGGCGAACGAACCAGCGTATGCAATCGCCGAAAAACAGCTCTACTCAAGCCATTACTTCGAGACTGCCCTGGACCTCACGTTTTGCATTCGCGGGAGCGTTAACCGCGAGCAAACCGGCTTTTACCTCATTAAGGAGATGGGCTCAGAGCAAGCCGGCCTGACGGGCGTTAAGGGATCCATCGTTCGAAAAGCGGCCGTTGGCAGGACGGCCTCCTCTCTTCAAAAATCCCTGGCTACGATAAAAAGCATTCTGGAACAGAAGCAATAGCTGAGTGTGCTTCGGGCGCTGTCCAGTCGAATTGGATTGATGGCACCCCAGACGATTGGTCATAGAAATCAATCCATGCTTTGTTGTCAGGCGAGTCGACGCGGATCTTCGAACAGCCGTGCTGTGGCGGCTCCGAAGATAAATCCGCCAATATGCGCCAGGTATGCCACCCCGCCGGTCTGCACGTGCGCCACAGCGCCTGCGTGGAAGAGCTGACTGACAAACCAAAGACCGATCAACAGGGCCGCCGGGATGAATCTAATTCGTGCGAAAACGAATATGAACAAAAGCGTGCGAATTTGATCCCGAGGATAGGTCACCAGAAACGCGCCCATCACCGCCGCGATCGCCCCACTCGCACCCAGATTTGGCACTGTGGAATGTGGGTCGGCTGCAACCTGGGCGAGCATGGCCACCAGCCCGCCAACCAAGTAGAAAACAAGATAGCGGCCCCGGCCCATCGCATCTTCGATCTCGGGACTGAAGGCCCAGAGGAAGATCATATTGCCGATGATGTGCGACCAACTGCCGTGCATGAACATTGCGGTCAGAATGGTAATCCAGTGATGACCAGCGACAATTTGGGCGGGTATCGCTGACCACTGCATCACGAACGACTCGCCCCGCATCAACTCAAGCACGAAAACCAAGACATTCACGATGATGATGAGGGCGGTGACGAGGGGCACACGTACAGGGCGTCGCGACGCGTCGCCTAATGGAACCACGCCTCCCATGTGTTACTCCGTTTGCCCTGCTTAATCCGAAATTTGAGGGGACAGAACTATCCCGAAGCTTCGAATCCCTACTTGCTTCGACAGGGTCAGTTCTACGTCAGATGTTGGTGCGTCGACTAAGCGGCCAACTTTGACGAGATCGTGTCCGTGACCCTGCGCACGGCCAATGACAGCATCACCCGCGTAACGCCGCTGATGATCAAGCTCACGCCAACCAAGGTGCCTATTGCCCAGGCGGAACTCGACGGCCATTGCGTGTAGATCATTAGCCCCAACAGCAAGGTAATGATCCCGTCGATCAGAAGCCAACTGGATCCTTGCACTGAGCGCACCTTGAAAAACAGGGCGATATTCAAGATGCCCTCAACCAGAAAGAGCGATGCCAGCACCAAAGTGAGCGATGCTACACCCAGCGCTGGATGCGCAATCAGGTATACACCAAAAAAGATATACGCGAGCCCTACCAGCAGTCTCCAGATCAGACTTCCAGCTTCCCGTGTGTGAAAAGCGACGGTCAAGTGGACGACGCCTGCCAAAAAAATGAGCCAGGCGATAAACGCGTTGACCGCGACGGCGGCGAGAAAGGGAGACGCCACCGCCAGCATTCCCAGGATGATGAGAGAAACCCCCCACACAATGGACCATGTCGAAGCCTGCCGCACAATGTTGGACGGATTCTGTTGCGCCATAGGGGCCCCCTTTCAAGGACGGAGGGAGTCTATCGCAAGAAATACAAGAACGCTAGCAAGGGGCGGCTGATGGAAATAGAGTGCAGTCCCGACCTTCCTCCTCGGACGTGCGCAGAAAGGCCGGGACCTGAACTGGGCAGATCGTTTCAACTAGCACGTCTCTCCTGCCGATCTAGCCACTCGTTGTATTGTCTTTTTACGGAGGTTGCACGCTGCTCTAGCTTGGCCTTGATGTCCTGCTTCGATTCGGCTGCCCTTGCCCTCAGCGCCTCTACCTTGGCATCTGCCTCTCGTCGCATAGCTTCGAGTCTTGCTTTGGATTTGTCCAATCTCTCTTGCAGCCTTGTGTTGAGAACGTCAATCCGAGCTTGCAGCTTCGCTTTGCGCTCCGCCTTGGCCTCGGCATGTTCGGCTTTCAACTGGGCCATGTCTGCCTTGATCGATGCAATGTCCCGTTCATCCTGAGTGTCCTCTACTTCCCAAAGGCTGCGACGTAAAACCACGCCACCCAGTGCTTCCATGCGTGTGTCCACAGGAGTGGTCCACTCCTCGTCCACCTCGGCGACCACAGCGACCTTGCCGGGCGTAAGCCTCTCTGCAACGTCCGCGAGAAAGTCGCTTCCAACGCGCACGTTGTCAAAGTCTGCCATTGCTCCGATGAGGGAGCCACTGGCGGCGCCCACTGCCACACCGACAGGACCGCCCAATAGACCGACGAGACTGCCGACCGCAGTGCCTGTCAGAGTACCCAACGGACCGGAGTCAGTGCCCTGCTTCACGGTTGTCGTACTATCGGGGTTCTTGGCAACGACTCTCGCTGCATACACAGCGATGCTGCCCTCTCCCTCCAATTGCTGAAGAGCGCGTGACCCTTCGTAGGCCTTGCTCTCGTTATCGAAAACCACTACCAGCATTCTGTCCATAACGGTTTTTCTCCTTTTCAGTTGATTTCCAACAGAACGGCAGGTCGGATGAGTTGTTGGTTGATGCGGATAGCTGAGAGACACCATTACAGTCTCGACGCTTTAGGAATGTCAAGCTATCGGCCAGCCGGTCGGCCACATGTGGGACTGACCTCGTCCGAAGGCGATCATCGGCCATTTCGAGATTGCTCCCGTATGACGGGCAAGCCTGAAGTAATCCCAAGGTGAGGGTGGCCGACCATCCACGAACTGGTTTTGTCCTCGCTACGACTCATCGCAATCGTCGCTATGATGACTCAGGTCTACCGGTAGATATGGGATCACCTAGGTAGCAGGAACGTGCAGGCTAGCCGAACAGCGACTGCATGGCGTGCGCCCAAGTTGGGCTGCCGAGCAGAGCGACGCGCGCGGC
>DATKAP010000028.1:0-2009 GCA_035577905.1 Binatia bacterium | reverse complement strand
TTTCCCGGGCCAGTTTCACAGCCATTCTCGGTGCGAATGGCTCGGGGAAGTCAACTCTTCTCAAAACACTGCTTGGATTGCTTCCCCCTCTCTCAGGCCGAATCCACACCTTTACACCGGCAGGAACTCCGCTCGTTCTCGGTTACGTCCCTCAATCGGTTCAATTCGATCCAATTTATCTTCTAACGGGATTGGAGGTCGCCCTGATGGGTACGTATGGACGCGTCAGACCCGGGTGGTTTGTCCCGTCTGTGGAGCGTAACTTCACGCGCGAATGCTTGCAAGCCGTGGGCGCTGAGGAGTTTGCCCGCAAGCGGTTTGCTGAACTCTCCGGTGGCCAGAAGCAGCGAGTGCTCATCGCCCGCGCCCTGGCGACGCGGCCTGACGTCTTGATGCTTGACGAACCGACGGCGGGTGTGGACCCCACAGCGACGCATGCGGTGCTCGATTTCATCTGGCAGGTCATCAAGGAGAGGGAGATTGCGGTCCTGTTCGTCACGCACGACTTTGCGTTGGTGCGCGAACACGCCCAGCAGGTCGTCTGGCTTCACCATGGGAAGGTTGAGTACGGCGCTGCCGAAGAACTGCTCACGCCCGAACGATTAACGGAGATTTTTGAAATAGGGGCCGGCTGACATGGAAACGTTACGCCATATTCTCTCTCCGGATTTTCTCCTGCGTAACTCGGTTTATACCAGTGTGCTCGTTGGCTTTGCTTGCCCGCTCGTGGGGGTCTTTCTTGTGGTGCGTCGGCTGGTATTCATGGGCGTGGCGTTGCCGCAGATCTCGTCAACGGGCGTCGCTGTTGCGCTTTCCCTTCCTTTGTGGCTTGGATTCCGTTTGACCGACCACGGCTCACACAGCGCACACGAACTCGCCTTTGTGGGCTCAATCACATTTTCGATGACCGCGATTCTGGTGCTGGCATTTCTGGAACGACGCGGCCGCGGCCAGCCCGAGAGCCGGCTCGGCACAGCGTACGTTGTATCTGCGGCGTTGAGCATTTTGTTGCTGGCCAAAAACCCTTACGGGGAGATCGGCTGGCTCGATATGCTGAAAGGAGAAGTCATCACCGTCCACAGTTCCGATCTCGCATGGACAGCTGCGGCGCTGACGATCGTCATTGCGATGCTAGGACTATTCCACAAGGAGTTGCTTCTTGTGTCGTTCGACCGCGTAATGGCGATCACACTTCGCAAGAACGTTCTTTTCTGGGACGTCTTGCTCTACTTGCTGATCGGTCTGACGGTCTCGATGGCTGTGCTCAGTGTCGGTCCCCTGATCGCCTTCGGATTTTTACTGATCCCTGCGCTGACGGCGCACTTATTTGCGCGCAATATGCGCCAGTTCACGATGTTGGCGTCACTGATCGGCGGCGTGGCGGCATTCCTCGGTTTCTGGATCGCCTATCAATGGGATTTGCCTGTCGGTCCAACGGATGTCGTTTTCCTCGGCGTGCTCTACGGGGCAGCCTGGGGCGTGGCAAAGGTTCTTCCAGGAGGCTCACCGGCAACTCACAGGACTTAGGTCGCACGGTGATTCGTTACAGGCTTTTCAGACTAAAAAGGAGATATCAAGATGGGAAGAGTGTTGCGATTCTCGCTGATGTTCACCGCCTTCGTGGTAATATTTCTTGGCCGACCACAAACGGCTGAGCTAGCCGAACAGATGGGGGTCCGGGGCAATCCTCTCCCTCTGGAAGGATCGTCCGTTGTTGCGGAAGGGAGATTTGTCGATAACGGAAACGGTACTATGACGGATACCAGGAAGAAAATAATGTGGCAGAAAGGCGATAATGGAAAAGAGGTCGCATTCGAAGAAGCCCAGGAGTACTGTAAGACCTTACGGTTGGGTGGTTATGCTGATTGGCGCCTGCCCGACCCTGAAGAATCAGACACCGCGGTGGCCGTCGAATTGATGATGCGCATGCATTCACGGGATACCTATGCCCATTTTGACCTCTATTGGTCATCCGATCCCACGGTGTTGCTGCCATTCAATTATCGCCC
>DATKAP010000027.1:0-2342 GCA_035577905.1 Binatia bacterium | reverse complement strand
CGAGATGTACCTCTCCCAGGTTCGCTGAACGGGGTGACCCGGCGGCCGGCATGTATGAAGACGAAACTTAGCTCGAAAAGCAAAACGAAGTTCTCGTTATACATCGTCGAATCACTCGGTTTCGACGACGAGGCTCGTCGGCGCGAGGGTCGAATTCTGCGAGACATCCTCCGTCTAGCCGATCACAAAGTGAAATACATGTACATTCGGACAAAGAGAGAATTAGACGAAGTGCTTTACCAATTTCAGGACTCCGGGAGCCGCTACCTTCACCTGTCGTCACACGGAAACAGGGCCAATATCGAGCTGACGCTTGATCGCATTCCATTTCCGGAATTTGGCAAACTAGTGGACTGTCGCAAAGTAACCATTACTAGCTGTTAAGCTTCTAAACTGGTATGGCGACCAGTAGCGACGTCACCCTTACCAACAGCCAGCGTACCGAACTCAGCAGTA
The DNA here is from genome assembly GCA_035577905.1 of Binatia bacterium. Classification (GTDB taxonomy): domain Bacteria; phylum Acidobacteriota; class Terriglobia; order Terriglobales; family Acidobacteriaceae; genus Sulfotelmatobacter. The sequence continues at coordinate 1,886 of DATKAP010000027.1, read as the reverse complement.
TCGCGCAGTCGCGCTCCCTGCCCGCCGGATACGTCTTTCGCGCCAAGCTGGTCCTGATGCTGGCCGAAGGCGCGTCGTTCAACACCATCAAACACCGGTTGCAAACCACTGCTCCCACGATCATCCGCTGGAAACAGCGCTTCCTGCAGCACGGGCTCGATGGACTCGACACCTATCATCCCGGCCAGAAAGCGACGGTGCTGACGCCGCCCTTGCGCGCCCGGATTCTGTCGGCCACGCGCAAGAAACCCAGCGATGGCTCCACGCATTGGAGCTGCCGCAAACTGGCGAACGCTCTGGGAATCAGCAAGGACGCCGTGCACCGGGTCTGGAAAGAAGCCGGCCTCAAACCTCATCGCCTGGAGCGTTACCTGGCCAGCGACGATCCTGAGTTCGAACGCAAGGCGGCGGACATTCTCGGTCTGTATTTGAACCCGCCGCAACACGCAGCCATATTCTGCATCGACGAGAAGACCGCCATTCAGGCGCTGGATCGGCTCGACCCCGTGCTGCCGCTCTCGCCGGGTCGCGCCGAACGTCACGGCTTCGAGTACTATCGCCACGGCACCCTTTCTCTGTATGCCGCGCTGGACACCAAGACCGGACGCGTGCACGGAAAGACTGCCCCCCGCCACACCAGCCGAGACTTCGTCGCCTTCCTCGAAGAAGTCATCTCCTTGTGCTCGCCTCGGCAGCAGATTCATATCATCCTCGACAATCTCGCCGCTCATAAAACCCAACTGGTTCGCGACTTTCTCGCACGACATCCGCACGTCCAGTTTCACTTCACCCCAACCTATTCTTCCTGGCTCAACCAAGTCGAGCTTTGGTTCGCCAAAATCGAGCGCGAGGTCATCGCTCGCGGCATCTTCACCTCAGTCCCCGACCTGGCCCGCAAACTCCGGCGCTACATCAACGCTTACTCGGCTAACGCCCATCCCATCCGATGGAAATACTCGAACCCCTCTCGCCGCCTACGTACTAACGAATTCACTGCGACAGTCCACTAGACAACCCTCAATCCCCCAAAAGGGTAACCTTCAATCCCTCAAAAGTATGCAATCTTCCTCTCCCGGAAGTACAAGCAAGGGACGCCACCATATTCTCAGTCCACAATCACCCGATCTGACCTTGTGAGCAGGCACAGGTTATTGCACACTCACCGCACGAAACAAAGACCTCAGTTGAGTCTCGTTAAGGACGGTGGCTCAGCCGAAATTCCCATTGTGGCGGCTATGAATGTGGAAACCATCGGCCTGGCATCCGGTGCCAGCATCCGTCGTAAGACAGCGGCAACGCAGAGAGGCTATCTCTCGGCTAGGGACTTTCTTCGTACAAGCGTTCGCAAGGCACTGCAACTGTAAAGGTAGGGAGCAGACTATGGCGACTGTTACTTTCACAGATCTCGGAGGCTTCGCAGGAACAAGGTTTCCCAACGTGAGCAGGCTCGAAGCCGATCAGTTCTATTTCGAACCAGAGGTCAGCTCTGAGGACTGCTTCGAAGGCATTGTTGGAAAGAGCCCAGCGCTTCGAAACGTCCTCGATCATGTCGTGATCGTCGCGCCGACCGATTCCACCGTTCTGCTTCATGGGGAAACGGGCACGGGAAAAGAGCTGATCGCACGCGCCATTCACAATTTGAGCTCCCGCCGCGATCGTCCCTATGTGCAAATGAACTGCGCCGCCATCCCCTCCGGCCTCTTGGAAAGTGAACTGTTCGGGCACGAGCGCGGAGCTTTCACGGGGGCCTTGATGCAACGAAAAGGGCGATTCGAGCTGGCAGACAGAGGCACGCTCTTTCTGGATGAGATCGGCGACATCAGCCTGGAGCTGCAGCCGAAATTGTTGCGTGCCGTTCAGGAGCAGGAGTTCGAGCGCTTGGGAAG
>DATKAP010000026.1:0-4782 GCA_035577905.1 Binatia bacterium | reverse complement strand
CACGGATATTTTCGCTCTGGTTACGGTTTGAACAGCGTGGGAGGGCAGCAGGTTGCGTTCGAGGCGCCGGGGGCCGATGCCAAATACCGCCTGGGAAATGAAGCGGAAACCTACGCGGAATTGATCTTCGTCAATAACTGGGTGAACCCAGAGCACGATTCAGATAAGACATGGATCAGGAGCGAGTTCATGGTGGAGGCCAACACCACGAACTCCGCCAATTATGCCAATTTCGCCAACGGCACCGGGAATGATCAATTCCGCTTTCGCGAAGCCTTCGTGCAAGCCGGCAACGTGTTTGAGAGCCAGCCGGATGCCAAGTTCTGGGCAGGCGAGCGATACTACCGCCGCGAGCACATTGATATCAATGACTTCTATACGCTGGATATGAGCGGTTATGGCGCTGGAGTTGAGGACCTCAATCTTGGAATCGGCAAGCTGGCTGTGGCCTTCCTTTCCGGCGCGAGGCCAGACATCGTCACCCAAAACGGTAACTACGCCAAGAGCAACGTCGATGTGCGGTTCTATGACCTAAAGGGGCCTGCGGGTCTTTGGTCTACATGGTTCAATTTCGCTAACGCCAAAGGTGGCAAGACTACAACTGGCAACCTAATTCCAACAACGAACGGATACGCGTTCGGGCTCCGCCATCAACGCCTGGAGTGGCACGGTGGCTATAACTCGCTCGAACTTGGGTACGGAACTGGCGCGGCTAGCAACTTCGCTGCCTCAGTCGACGATCCGACGCCGTTTATCAACAGCACAGCAAGACTTGTGGTCACCGAACATCTGCTAGTGCAGCCAAACGACAGGTTCGCGATTATGCCGATCTTTGTTTACCAGAGGACCAAAGACGGCAATCCACAACACGACTGGAATCAGTGGGTCTCGTTTGGCGCCAGACCGGAAGTTTTCTTTACTAAACACGTCTCACTGGCGTTCGAGGCTGGATTCGATCACACCCACAGCCCCGGGCAATACGATGGCTGGCTACGCAAGTACACGATCGCACCGCAAATCGGAGGGGGAAGAAAGTTCTTCAGCCGGCCGGTGCTGCGCGCCTTCGCGACGTATGCAAACTGGTCGGACAGCTTTCGCGGCCTTGTGGGCGGAACACCCTATCAGAATCGCACGAGTGGACTGACCTACGGCGTACAGGCTGAACACTGGTGGTGAGAAGGAGTGACACCAGCTGGCTGAAGACTCGACAAACACTTTCCGGCCAGATTTCAAGGCGATTTCAATACTGCGGCTTATTCGAGGTGACTAGAAATGGCAACCACAGAATTTCCAGTATCCGCACGAAGTAAACTTGCGACCGCATCGGCTCCTGTCAGTTACGCTCGGCCCCTGGCTGTCGTCACCACACTCTTCTTCATGTGGGGGTTTCTCACCTGCCTGAATGACATACTCGTTCCGCACCTCAAAGCGATCTTTGACCTGAGTTACGCCAAGGTGATGTTGGTGCAGTTCGCTTTCTTCTCGGCATATTTCTTGTTCTCGATTCCCTGGTCGAGGGTGGTGAACACGATCGGATATCAGAAGACCATGGTGGTTGGACTGCTAACCATGGCGGTCGGTTCATTTCTATTCTTGCCGGCGGCTTCCGCTGCTTCGTATCCACTATTTCTCACGGCTCTCATGATCCTGGCTGCCGGAATCACGGGTCTGCAGGTTGCAGCAAATCCTTATGTGGTTGTCCTGGGGAAGCCGGAAACGGCGTCAAGTCGTCTTGATCTGACTCAGGCGTTCAACTCGCTGGGCACAACGATTGCTCCCAAAGTAGGCGGTTTGCTGATATTGGCGGCAGCGCCGTTGGCTATCGCAGAGTTGCACCAACTGACACCGCAGGCTCTGCATGCTTATCGCGTACAGGAAGCGGCGTCCGTCAAGTTGCCATACAGCGTCATCGGAGTTGCCCTGATCCTGCTGGCGGTTCTGATTGGTAGCTTTAAGCTGCCGAAGATCGACGCTGCTTCCTTCCAACGCGGTGCCAAGACAAATGATTCCATCTGGAAACATCCGAACCTCGTCCTGGGCTCCATTGCCATCTTCACCTACGTGGGCGCAGAGGTTTCCATCGGAAGTTTCCTCGTGAATTACTTGGGTCAGTCGGATATCGCCCATCTCTCGGCCAAGGCGGCCGCCGGGTTTGTGTCGTTCTATTGGGGTGGCGCGATGGTCGGTCGTTTCGTTGGCGCCGGACTGCTGGGACGATTCAAACCGGGATCGCTGCTGGGCTTGTGCGCGATTTTCGCAGCGCTGTTGGTTCTCATCTCAATGGCGGCCACCGGCCATGTTGCCATGTGGACCATCCTGGGCGTCGGTTTGTTCAACTCGATCATGTTCCCGACAATCTTCAGTCTGGGAGTAGCCGAACTTGGCCCGCTGACTGGAAACGCATCGGGTCTTCTGAATATGGCCATTGTCGGCGGTGCCATTCTGCCGGTGTTGCAGGGGATGATCGCTGACCGTGTCGGAATTCACCATGCCTTCGTCCTGCCGGTGATCTGCTACCTCTACATTCTCTACTACGGGCTGAGTGGATCGAGGGCGAATAGCCAACGTTACAAAACCATATAGCGAATCGCCACAGGAGCGAAGACGATGCTGATTGCTGGAGATATTGGCGGCACGAAAACTGATCTTGCGATCTTCTCACTCGAAGCCGGTCCCCATACTCCACTGGCGCAGGAGACCGTACATAGCGCGGACTACCCAAGTTTGCAAGCCATGGTGAAAGAGTTCCTCGCCAAGGTAAAGATGCCGGTAGATCGCGCCTGCTTTGATGTTGCCGGTCCGGTGATTGGAGGGCGCGTGAAAACCACCAATCTGCCCTGGATCGTCGAGGAGACTGCGCTCGCCAAAGAACTCAATTTGAACCTGCAGGCAGTCCATCTCATGAATGATCTGGAGGCGATGGCGCGGGCAGTTCCGATCCTGAGGCCCAGCGATCTGAAAACACTGAATCCAGGGCACCCCATTCAGAAAGGCGCAATCGGGGTAGTCGCGCCCGGCACCGGGCTAGGCGAGTCCTTTCTTACCTGGGAAGGTACGCGGTATGTGGCGCACAGCTCGGAGGGAGGACACTCTGATTTCGCGCCGACTGATAAACGTCAACTCGGATTACTCGAGTACTTGCTCGGAAAATTCGATCACGTCAGTTTTGAGCTTGTCTGTTCCGGCATCGGCATTCCCAACATTTACGAATACCTTCGCGATGTGGAGCAGATTCCGGAAAATCCAGAGGTGGCGAAAAAAGTCGCAGCGGCGAGAGATTCTTCAGTTGCGATCATCCAGGCGGCCTTCGACTCCGGGGCTCAAAGCCAATTGTGTGAAGCGACGATCGAGGTGTTTGCCTCAGTACTCGCCAGCGAAGTCGGAAACGTCGCGTTAAAGGTGCTCTCGACAGGAGGCATCTTTCTGGGGGGTGGAGTCGTCGTGCATACCCTGCCGATGCTCGAACGTCCGCTGTTCATGAAGTATTTCAAGCGTAAAGGACGTTTCGCCGAACTTTTGGAGCGGATTCCCATTCATGTGATCACCACGCGGGCCGCCCTCGTCGGAGTTGCCGATTATGGCCTGGCCAGCCCAATGAGAACTGCTGCTACGGTCTAATGGCCACAAGCTTGGCCGGAGATTGCAAATCCGAGCGGGGAGGAAAATCGAAATGGCGACGATCGCACAAGCACTTGGCGCCCGTCCTGCGAAGGGGCAGGCGTGGAAGGACCTAGCCACTCACTTTCGGAAAGTTCGGAAATTGCATCTGCGGCAGCTCTTCGCTGACGACCCGACGCGGGGCCAGCGCATGACGGCGGAAGGCGTGGGTCTGTTCCTCGACTATTCGAAGAACCGGATCACCGACGAAACCCTTCGGCTGCTCGTTCGGCTGGCCGAAGAGAGTGGCTTACGCGAGCGGATCGATGCCATGTTTGGCGGCGAGAAGATCAATATCACGGAAGGTCGCTCGGTTTTGCATGCGGCTCTCAGAGCTCCGCGCGAGGCATCCATCCTGGTCGATGGAAAAAATGTCGTGCCCGAGGTGCACGCGGTACTCGACAAAATGGCTGCTTTCTCGGAGCGTATTCGCAGCGGCGAGTGGAAAGGGCACACAGGCAAACGTATCCGCAATGTGATCAATACCGGCATCGGAGGAAGCGATCTGGGACCGGTGATGGCTTATGAGGCATTGCGGTATTACTCGGATCGCTCGATCAGGTTTCGCTTTGTTTCCAACATCGACGCCACCGATTTTCGAGAGGCCGTCGAGGGCCTGGATCCCTCCGAGACGCTGTTCGTCGTCTCATCGAAAACCTTTACCACGCTGGAGACCATGACCAACGCCCGCACCGCACGGTCCTGGGTACTTTCCGGTTTGGGTGGAGACGAGAAGGCCATCGCCAAACATTTTGTCGCGGTGTCAACCAACGCCGCGGAGGTGGAGAAGTTCGGCATCGATACGGCCAATATGTTTGAGTTCTGGGACTGGGTCGGCGGACGGTACTCGATGGATTCCTCCATTGGGCTTTCCACGATGATTGCCATCGGCCCCGAGAACTTCGCCCTGATGCTCAAGGGCTTCCACGCGATGGATGAACATTTTCGCACGGCTCCCTTCGAGAAGAATCTGCCCGTCCTGATGGGGCTGTTGGCAATCTGGTACAACAATTTTTTCGAGGCCGAGACCGTGGCCGTGCTCCCCTATGAACAATATCTCAAGCGTTTTCCTGCCTACCTGCAGCAATTAACGATGGAGAGCAATGGCAAGCACATCACCATCAA
>DATKAP010000025.1:0-2846 GCA_035577905.1 Binatia bacterium | reverse complement strand
AGTCTGGTAGCCAACGAATTGCAAGGATCACTTTCATGGCAGTTGAGACGATCACTAGCAACAGCGTGAGTAGCGTGTTCACAGTTCGATAGGAGGCGTTCTGCATCGATTGGCCCTTCCTTCGTCTTACGGGAGAGTCTGGCTTTACGACCAGCAACGAAAGAACTTTTAGGGAACACGTTGCCCAACACTCCCTGGTTCAAGCTCCGCAATCACTTTGCAGCGCAAAATTTACCCACAGTTTAACCAACGCTGTCTCGCGAGGCAAAGACAGCAGAGTCCTCAAACGGTCCTCGCCTAGAACGACCGGCATTAAAGACAGTGGCGATTCCGACAGCGGACCGGAGTGAAGGGCTGTCACATCGAGATCGCAGCGACCGTATTCTGCGCGGCACCGTGGCTGAAATGTAGATTGAAAGCTGACCGGGTGACCAACCGTCTCGCTGGGTACTCAAAAAGAATACCCGCTATAGCAAACCCAAAGTCTTCAGGGGCACGAGCGCTCCGTGCATAACCCGACTGTAGAGACTGGCGTTTCGGTTGTAAGATACTGAAGAGCTTCCCGCAGGCGCGGTTTCCGTTGTGGGCCTTGCCTCGTGGCGATAGCTTGCTCTTGCTGCGGAGGGATCGACTTGTATAGCGCGAAAGACACGATGCGACGCGATTGGGACGAGCGCGCTCGACGCAATGCTTTCCAGTACATAGCAAGTTGGCGGAAGGATTGGGACCTTCTTTTTTTGCCTCCGGTGAACAGGATTACGCCCGGCTTGTCGAACCGGTTCTCCAGACTTTTGGCTTTGCGGCCTCCGGCAAATCGGTTGTCGAGTTTGGCTGTGGAGCCGGCCGCATGACTCGCAGTTTTGCGCAGCACTTTCAGTCCGTATTCGCTGTCGACATTTCGTCGGAGATGCAAGCCCGCGCCAAATCCTACTTGTCTGAGTTTTCAAATATTTGCTGGGTGCTTTCTGATGGTGAATCGATTTCGGAGATCCCCGATAATCATGTCGATCTGGTGTTTAGCTATCTTGTCCTTCAGCATATGCCCAGCCGTGAGATTGTCTTTCGCGTGATCTGCGAAATGATACGGATTCTTCGTCCCGGCGGAATCTTCCTGTTCCAGTTCAACGGGTCAAGTCGGCCTACGATGAACTGGCGCGGGTGCATGATCTCCGGTTTACTCGATGGATTGGCATCTATGGGCCTTAGATCTATGAGTCGGAATCTGGCGCAACTCGTGAGCATTGATCCCGATATGGTCGGCAAAACCTGGCGGGGCGTAGCTATTACAAAAGACGAGATTGCTCACGCGGTTCGTGCTTGTGGCGCATCTCCCGAAGGCTTTCTTGATCCTGACACTCCGTTGGCATGGAATTTTGGCCGCAAAGCGGGCGGAAAGGCATGATACAGATGCGTTATTCCTCTGTCCGCCTTGTTCACGATGGCGAATTGCTATTTGTGATCTCCGGGTAACTAGCGACCAACCCAGGTCACGATTCGCAGTCAAATCCGCCAACACCTGGTTCCGTTGGTTGGAGGGAATCGGATGCATGAGATCCCGCGCCCTAGGATTTTCTTGGACACCGAATTGTGATGAAAATGAATCAGAGATCACGAGGAGGTGTGTATGAGCAAGGAGAGAGAACCAGCTTCGGGAGGCCCGGAGGGAGCCCGAAGGGCGAGTGAAGGGGCTCCCGAAGAGCGGCGTGACGGCCGGGGGCGCTGGTCGGCGAAACGCAAGTTTGCAGCGGTGCTGCGGCTGTTACGTGGAGAAGACCTGGAAACCCTTTCGCGCGAACTGGGCGTGACCGCGGCAACGCTGTCCGGCTGGCGGGAGCAGTTCCTGGAGGGCGGCGCGGCCAACCTGAAAGCGCGGGAAGTCGATATGGACGACGAAGAGACGCAGCGGCTGAAATCGCTGGTGGCTGATCTGAGCATGAGCAACGAGTTGCTGCGGGAGAAGATTCACCGCATGGAGGCCGGGCGCCCTTTGGTCTGGCGGAGGTCGAAGCCATGAGCCGCGCCGCTTCGCCCTTCACGGGACAGCGTTACGGCGTGGTGCGTGTCACGCGTGAATGGGAGATGGCGCGTTCCAGCTTTTACTATCGACGAGGAATTGCCGCACAGCCTAGGCGAGTGTTGGGACGGCGCGGACCGAAGACTGCTTGGAGCGATGCGGCATTGCTCGAGAAGATCCGCGAGGTCATCGATGCTTCTCCATTTTACGGCGAGGGCCATCGCAAAGTGTGGGCACGGCTGCGCTTTGCAGAAGTGCGCACTTCGAAGGCGCGGGTGCTGCGGCTGATGCGCGAAGCACAACTGCTCGCGCCGTCACGCGCGCTTCCCAGGGCCGAGAATCCGCATACCGGCACGATCCTCACCGAGCGGCCTAACGAAGTGTGGGCCAGCGACCACACTGTGACCACCACCGTCGAAGAAGGCCAAGTGACGGTGTTCGTCGCTGTGGATCACTGCACTACGGAATGCGTGGGCCTGCACGCGGCCAAGAAAGCCACGCGCTTCGAGGCTCTGGAGCCGTTGCGGCAGGGAGTGCGCCAATACTGCGGCGGCTTCCGTGCCGGCGCGGCTGCGGGCATCCGCAACCGGCATGACCACGGTAGCCAGTACATGAGCGACGACTATCAGGCCGAAATCGCTTTCCTGGGCATGGAGTCTTCCCCGTCGTTCGTGCGCCAGCCGGAATGCAACGGCTGCGTCGAACGGTTCATTCGCACGCTGAAAGAGCAGTTGCTGTGGGTCAGGATATTCCAGAACGTGGAGGAACTGCGGTACGCACTGGCGGAATTTCGTGAGCGCTACAACCAACACTGGATCGTCCAGCGCTTGGG
>DATKAP010000024.1:0-6257 GCA_035577905.1 Binatia bacterium | reverse complement strand
TCATGTGTCACAGGACCGAGCAGGCTTCTTCGCGACACATGTGTGATTTGCGAAGACTCCCAGCTTCAGTCCGGGAGCTCAACTCCGAAACGAGCAGCGACCTGCGCAGCAGTGCAGAGTTCCGTGGTGACGGGCAGATTGAGTTCCCGCCATGCTTTGAGACCTCCTTCCAGAACCCATACGTTTTCGATTCCCTTGCGACGTAACAGAACGGCTGTGCGGGCGCTGGTGATCTGATTTCGTGACGAACAACATAGAATCAACTGAACATCGGTCGGTACTCGGACTTTAACTGAACTGTGCAAAGGAGTAGGAGAGATCCGCGCTGCGCCGGGGATTCCTGCAACGTTAGCGGGCTCCTCTTGCCCTTCAACATCCAACAGGTCCACCACGGCTATCCTTTCACCGGCCTGTAGTTTTTTGTGCAACACTGCAGGGCTTATCGTGCGAAGCCGAAGTTGCCTCATCGTGCGCAGCAGCTCCCAGGCGCGCCACAGGAGATAACAGAGAACACAGCCCAGCACAATCTCCAGGATTCTGCTTAGGCGAGCGACCGTAGCCGCTACTACATTAAAGCGGTCGGAAAACAGGTATCCGAGGAAACAATAACCGGCCGACCAGAAGAGCGCTCCCAGGGCGTCAAAGAGCAGGAACAGGACGGTCGTGACCTTGAGCGCTCCCGCAAGCGGCGGCATCAGCCCATCCAGGCCTGGAACAAATTTTGATAAGACCAAGCCAGGTAGTCCCCATCGCGAGAAGAGCGTCCGGGCCCTCATAGAGGAACGCTGCCCGTTCGCACTGAATGCACAGAGAGCCCGCACGACTCGGAACCCGCCCCAGCGTCCTGCCATAAACCACGCATAATCTGCCGCTAAAGAACCCACTATCCCCACCAGAACGACGATGCTGAAATTCAAGTTCCCGCACCCGACAAGCGCACCAGCTGTGATCAAAAACAAGACTGCGGGAACCGGTAGACATAGCTGGTTAGCGAACACCGCCAGCAGAATCGTCGGATAGGTAATGCCCGGAATCGCGCTGTTTGTCATTTGCGAGTATCTCTCCACACTGGTCGCTGGATGTGTTGCTGACAAACACATCGAGACGTGATCGTCGGCCACGAGGCAGAGACCTAAACCCTTTGTGATTCATATGTGCATTGAGATGGCCAAAGTTCAAGAGAACGCGTCTTTGTAAATCCTTGATTAATATGGCGATTCAGGCGAGGCAGGCAGCCGGTGCTCTATTTGTTCGAAGCGGTGCCCGCATGCGGGCACCAAAGTGGCGGCAAAAGCCTGTAACGGTTATGTTTCTCATCGATTTCGATTGGCACTTCGCTTGCGGTTCTTCCCAGCCTTGGTCCGACGAGACGGCGCGTGATCCTGCAAATTTCGCAGAGACTCGCTACGCGGGCCGTTATTGGGGGATACGTGACATGCCACGGAACGCACTTCGAGCATCGGTGATGCTAATTGCGATTATGTTCCTGCCGCTTCTGCTCCTGATGGCTCAACAAACGAGGTTTCTCTTGATCGACGGCGTGCAGGGAGAGGCGAGCGTGATTCAACTGCAAGGCAAAGACTACGTGGAAGTGGACGCGTTGGTGCGAATGACGAGTGGATCGCTGCGCTTCGCAGAAAATAAAGTCATTCTGACGTTGCCAACGGGCGCAGGGGCTTCGTCGCTTGCGGTGCAGCCGCTTCCAACAACTCAAGTCGGCTACTCAAAGCCATTCCTTGAAGCGGGAATTGAGACCATGAGGCAGATCCTCGAATGGCACGCTGCACTCAAGAGTGCGATTGAGCGAGGGTATCCTCTGTCGGAGGAATGGCTTGGGAATTTCAGAAGGCAAATTGAATCAAGCCTGAAGCATGTTGAGGCTGGGGCGAGCACAGATATGGATCACGAGGCCGTTCCGCTGCTCACGAACGAGTTCAATAACATGAACGCACTCACCGACAAGTACCTGAAAATAACAGCGAGTAGGGACTACCTTGCGCCAAACTCGCTAAGCAACGACCCATTGGAACAAAAACTTCTGACTTGCTGGCAGTCGTTGGCGTCGATGGCCTCCTCGAATCAATTTGTGGACGACGGTTCTTGCCAGTAGCAGCATGAGTTCGGCAGCTGGCGCCTTTGCGTTCAGAACAAAGGGCCAAAACACGCGACGAGCCTCCTTGGCCGAAAAGGGATTTATTCCCGACCGCGGCTGTTTACGATGTCAGAGAGAGCACAGAGGAAATCGGAAAGTGATCCGATACACGGACATAGCCGTATACCTGGCCATCACTCGGCTGCAAGGAACCAGAGAGGAAAATCCAGTCGATCGAACGACCTTGATCAAACAATCCCCGCGCTGGCCGTGTGCAGAGGTGCGGCAACCCCACGGCGTCTTGAAAACCAGCCTTACGGAGCGTTGTGGCCGCTTCGCCTTCCCCTGCGTTCAGATTCAAGTCCCCGGCAATCAGGGTGGATCGATTTCTATTGCGAGAAACGGCATCCGCCAGGACTTCGCTTAGTTGTGACAAGCGCAACGCATCATTCTCCTTGCTCTCAAGATGCAAATTGTAAGTGGTCAATACTTGGCCTGAAACCTCGATGTCGGCGGCAAGAGCGATTCTTCCACCGCGACGTTCCTGAAAGGGTTCGATCCGCGGCAAGTACCAGTGCGGTTCCCAGAAAGTGGTTTGCTGTCGGAAGCGAATGAGCCTCGCATTCTTGATTGGCCAGGGGGAAAGCGTAGCTTGCCCCTGATAAGCCGGCGATTCCTTTGAGCCCTGTGTTAGTTCCTCAAATTCTTTCCCAAATACAAAGTTCAGCTGCAACGACCTCGCGATTTCGCGAGCCACGTCCAAATGATGCGTGCGCCGCGAGTTCAGATCCACTTCCTGCAGGAAGATCAGGTCGGCTTTGCACTTCTTCAAGAACTCTATGATTCCCGCTAAGTGCGTTCCGCGCTCAATATTCCAGTCCACAACCCGGATGGAATCACGCGGCCAAAGCTGAATGCGCGGAAGCGCAAAACCACCTGAAATCACTTCGTCCATCGGAGACTCATGCTGCGGCGGCATATTGCAGTTTGGGAAAGACGTGTTCGCGAGCAAACGCAAGATCCGCCGGGTCATCAATTTCAGCCCAGGGAAGACCGGCGGTGCTGGTCGAGCCTACCATGACTCCTCGGTCAGCCAGGTCCTGTACGGCGACGTTAAAAAAGTCGTTGACCCTGCCGGCGGCAATCAAACTCTGCATGGTAGCGAAGAACTGTTGCTGTACTCCCAGAGAAAAGGTGGTCATCCCGATGTAAGTGCCGCTGAATTCATTTCTCGCGATGCCTTTGCTCATCCGAACAACCCGGCCATTTTGAATAACTACCTTCATCGTTTCGTCGCGCCATTCCGGATCTACGATCATCGAAATCGGAGCGGTGGTCGCAACCGCAGGTTTCAAAATCTCAGGGTCACAAAGAACATCCGCATTGAGGCACATAAACGCTTCGCCACTGAGCCAGTCCCGAGCAACCCAGAGGGAATAAATATTGTTGGTGACCTCGAACTTCGGGTTAAACAGAAAGCGGAATCGCTCCATTTTGCTGCCGTATCGCGCGCACACATGGCTTAGAATCTGCTGGCTCTCATAACCAACGACGATTCCGATTTCCCGAATGCCTGCGGAAAGGAGACCCTGGACCTGGTGGTCCAAAATGGTTTCCCCTTCACACGCAATCAGACATTTTGGTTTTTCGCCGTGAACCGACCGGATTCGTGTACCGCGGCCCGCTGCAAGAATTAGTGCTTTCATGAATCACCTCCACCTATACTGCTTTCGAGAATTCAATCGTTTGCGCGCCCGCCGTCGAGCGCCTGAAAAATCTGTAGCTGAAATAAAGAGCGAGAACCCAAGTGAGGTTGCTGCCGAAAGCCACCAGACGCATCAGGACGGGAAGCAGTCCTAGCGCCGTGAACACCAGCACGTAGTGGATGAAGACTCCCTTTTTCAGGAAGATGTGCACTTCTCTCACTGCCCGGGAAACCCAGTTGCCTCGATCCTTGTCTAGAAGTTGATAGACGTTGCCGAGATATTCGTGTGGTTTGTCGGGACGGGTCGAACGCTTGCGTTGCCACGAGATTACGAGAACTGCGAGGACCGAACCAATCAGTGCTGCTTCGCCAATCAACACTTCTTGAGCCCCACGTTGCCGGTAAAGACCAATCGTGATTCCGACAAAGAGAAGGAAATAAGTAATGTTGTCGACTGTGCCTTCAAGCCAAGTGCCGAATGCGGAATCTGCGAAGCGAACCCGCGCCAACATTCCATCCACTTCGTCCAGCAACCCGGAGAGAAAGAACAGTATTGCGCCAATGAGTGACGCGAGATAATTCCCTTGGGCGAAAAAATAGGCCGAAACAACGGCAACCAGAAGGCCGGCAAAGGTGACCATGTTGGGACTCGCCGGGGTGTGCGCAAGGGCTCGAACCACGGGACGGCACAACCAGCGGTTGAACCTCGAATAGATCCCATCCAAAGGCTTGCCCGAATGCGCGACGAGCCATCGCTCTGCCGCGAGCGCTGAACTTCGAGACGTGACGACGAAGCCTTGGTCGCACAGACCAGGCACTTGTCTTGGCCGTTCCGCAGAAAGAACGGCCGCGCTCGACAAGCGGCAGGGACGATCCCATATTTCCGGCCGACCTTCCATCGGCTTCAGTCCGTTCAGGCCATGCTTGTTGGTGACCCAGTTCCATGGAAGCCACAACAACTCCTCGTCAAGCGTTTCCGAGATCTCTCGCCAACTTTCCAGCGAAGCTGGGTCAAACTTCGGGACTTCCACAAACGCCAGCTCTTTTAATCTGCCTAAAATCTTGCTCGAGCGCAGTTCCCTTTCAACCTCAGAAGGAATGGTCTCGCGCAGCAAGATCAGCGCGCGATCAGCACCAGCGCGGATTCCGGTTGCCAGGATGCGGATCAAAAGAGGAACTCCGGATACGTCGCAGAGCAGCGCTTCTTCCAGCCCTCCGTGACGATGCAGTTCCTCGCTGCTTGGAATGGCGATAACTATTTGCATGGTGATTGGACCTCCACGAGAACGTGAATTTCTTCTTTTCGGTACCATCTCCAGGCAAGCCAACCAAGCCCGACCAGGCACCACAACAGATCGCGGGATCGACGCACGAGCGCAAGAAGTAAGCCCGCCGCCGGCGAAAGCCCAAAGGCAGCGAATGCCGCCACGGTGCCGCCCTCGTCGGCCCCCAACCGCGCTGGGATCCAACCGGTCGCAATCTTTGTGACGCGAACCGCGGCTTCGATACCAAGGACCATAAGAATGTGAACCGGCAATTTTGCGCAGGAAATTACGAGCGCAGCTTCGAGAATCAGCAGTCCCTGGCAAATCAAATCCATACGAAACATGAATCGCAGCGCCCGAGGGTGTCGTTCACGAAAAGTCCTCATCTGTTTCTCAAGCTCGGTTCCCTTTTGGAGCCAGCCTGGAGCGCGTTTGCCGCATGCTTTGACTACAGAAGTCAGGAGCGGTCTCTTGCGGAAGAGCAGTGCGGCAAGCAGAACAAACAGGACGGCGATCGCGAAAAGCGTTGCGCCGTGGGCGCCTCGTGCCAGGACTGTCGCGGCAGCGACACATCCGATGATTCCAACGACCGTGGATGAAAACCAATACACGCCTGAATCAACTACGGTTGCGGCCGCTGAGTTCTTCCAATCGTTCCCCAGAAGCTTCACCTTCATCGGCTCGGAGATGGCTGGACCCATGACCGACAAATAACCCATCGATTGCGAGGCGATGCGAATGCCGGCGAGTTCGCCAAAGCTCGTTTCCACGCCCTCCTCGCGGAGCGCCATCTTCCAGGCTTGCGTTTGCAGCAACAGGCGCACGACACTGAGTCCCACCACAAGCGGGAGGGCAATCCAGACGGTGCGAAGTTCGTGCAGTGCGGCGCCCCATCCGATCCTTGAGACGACCACCGCGAACAAACCGAGTCCTGCTGCCACAAATAGGGTTTCGATCCTTTTCACGGCCGTGATCCTCGTTGCGCGATTTCGATCGAATCTTGCGGCGCAGGTGTGGCTTTCGGTTTGTAGTCGAAATATTCGATCGTCAACCCTGTTGTTCCGAAAAGACGGGCTTCGGTGACGCTCTCGGTCGAGACCGGAAACCAGAATGGTCCACTCTTTTGGTAGATGTGAACGAAGTGCACGCTTTTCGTCCAGAACGAAGGATTCTTGGACGGGTTCCCGTCTGCGCG
>DATKAP010000023.1:0-5798 GCA_035577905.1 Binatia bacterium | reverse complement strand
TCCCGACCATTGGTTCCATCCGATCGGCTCACTTAGTCGCCTTCATCCAAACGCCGCATCGCTTCCGCAACAAAAGGCAGCTGTGGGCCTACAGTGGACTGGCACTGGAGACGCATGACAGTGCGCAATACCGCTACGTGGACGGACAGTTGCTCCATTCCCGAAAACCGCAGCAACTGCATGGACTGAATCAAGACCACAATCATGATCTCAAGGGCATTTTCAAAGGCGCCGCGCACAAGGCGGTCAGTAGTCCTGGACCATTCCATGAGTTCTATGAGCGTCTGCTGGCCAAAGGAACTAAACCTTCTCTGGCACGGCTGACTCTGGCGCGCAAGATTGCCACCATTACGCTGACAGTTTGGAAGAAAGGAGTGCGGTTCGATCCAGAAGAACTGAAATCACAAGCAGCTTAGCGTCTCAGAGCACTGCTTACGCCGAGAAGTTCATCTGATCCGCCGGCGCACGGCTCTGCAGACGATCGGGTTCGAGGGAGAGTAACCAATCGGCCGTTCGGCTGCGCTGAACAGCGCGAAGTCTCAGGACTAACCCTTTGCCCCCTCGGATAACCCAAGAAAGCACTAGGCCACGAGCCTCCGATAGGACCATGGTTGCCATTTAAAACCCGGTCTGCTTGTTCATCGTTTCAGAAAAGCCGAGCTGATCGCATGAGAAACCCAGGCTCATGGCAAAATGCTGCCGCGCTCAGCCGCGCGGCGAGACGGTTAGAACCTGCCGGGGAGGAGATCGTCGGGGCTGAATGCCGAGAACAGTCCCGGTCTCTCGCCGACGTTGAAGTATTTTCTCTTGACATTCCTTTTAATAGGACGGCCGATCAGCCATTTCTTATCCAATCAACTGAATTTCTGTGCTTTGATGCGGCAGGAGTGCGCCAGTTGTGTGCCTCTGTTGCGAGCCAAGGAGGAAACTCTATGGCTCGCAAAGTCGGCCAAATCATTGCACGAGGCGACCGCAGATGGCTCATCCGGGTCTACCTGGGCCGCGATTCTGAAACCAAGAAGCGCAACTACCACAACCGAACGATTCACGGCAGTATGAGAGAAGCCCAAGCATATCTGACAAGAAAACTGAGAGAGCGTGACTTGGGTCGCGATCTGGAAGGGGCCAAGATAACGCTGAACGAATACCTCGATCGATGGCTTGAGACAGCCGTAGGACCGAGAGTACGCCCGAAAACTTTCCAAGATTATCAGGGCATGCTCCACCGGTACGTCCGACCCGTTCTCGGTGAACGAATTCTGGCCGCACTGCGACCTCTGGATCTTCAGGCAATGTATCAGCATATGACCGAACTAGGCCTGTCCGCTCGCACTATCCGTTACGCGCATGTGCTGATGAAAGGTGCGATGCAGCAGGCGGTGCGGTGGCGCTTGTTGCTTGAGAATCCGGCCGATGGACTCAAAGTGCCGCAGCAAGTTCGAAACGAAATGCGGTCTCTGACTGTTGAACAGGCGAGGGTGTTGCTTAAGGTCGCAGAGGGCACAAAGTATGGGCCAGTACTCGCAGTCGCACTCACGACTGGTATGCGCCCGAGTGAATACTTGGGTCTCAAGTGGCAAGACATTGACTGGGCACGACAAACGGTCAGCGTTGTTCGTAGCATACGGAGACTGAACGGGAAATGGTGCTTCTCAGATACCAAGCGTTTGAGAAGCCGTCGTCCAATCAAGCTGCAGAACTGGATCCTTTCCCTTCTTCATGATCTGCACGCTAAAGCGGATGCGCAGGATTCGTACCCAGAGGCCTGTGACTTGATCTTCAGAACGCCGTCGGGTCAGCCTATCAGTGCCGACTATCTCGCCAAGCATTTCAGATCAATGCTTGACATTGCGGGTGTGCCCAAAATGAGGCTCTATGATTTGCGCCACTCGGCGGCCACCATCGCGTTGGCAGCCGGAGTGTCGCCGAAAGTTGTCTCTGAGCAACTCGGGCATGCCAGCACGGCCTTCACGTTGGACACTTATGCTCACGTTCTTCCACACATACAGGACGAGGCTGCCGCAAGAGTAGAGGCCATGCTCTTTGGAGCCACGGCCTGACGACTGGCTAACGACGACACCGTGGCACCAGATACGATCAACACAAAGTAAGTTGACGTGTCGGGTGCCACTTTCAAATGCGCAATCCCGCGATTCGCATTGTACGGATGCCGACAATTCGGGATTGCTGGCGACAAGCCCGTTTCTCGGTACTAATCCGACCAGGAAGCTGATAACTTCCGGGTTGCCCGTCAATCGTTCCAGGCAGATGAATAGTCTTTTGGTCGCTTCATATTACGAAGCGTCTACGAAGAGGGCATCACACGGAAGGCATAGGAATTACGAATGGAAGAGATTAGAACACCGGACTTATTTCACGCCCGCAACCACGAAGAGTTCCGAAAGTTCCCGGTCGTACGAATAGGCATACGTCTTTCCGTCGGCTGTCATGCGGACGTTCAGAACGGCTGTTACCCCATCGGCGTCACTTGGAGCCAAGGTCCGAATTTGCTCCCGTTTGCCAGAACTGAGATTCAGCCGATATAGTCTCGCCGACGTTTTGTCATCGTCATAGATGTATGCTGATTGGCCGTCCGTCCCCCAGGTAACCCACATATCTTCGGGGGTCCATCCCGGAATGGATCGCGGTTCTCCACCGTCGATCGGATAGAGCTTCCCGCGCTCGTTCACATCGCGCGCAAAAATGAACTTGCCATCTGGCGATACCAGGTGCGATTCGGAATGATTTCGCTTCACCGAAATCAGCGGCGTCACCGCGCGGGGAGAGCCGCCGCCATCATCCTGCAGATACATTCTCCAGCCCTGTCCGTCAGCGCCTGCAAAGTAGATCGACTTCCCGTCGGGCATCCATCCCGGCGACGCGGCCTGCTGCATGTGATTGGGACTGAGACTCTGAGGCTCGCCGACGCCAGTCGGCAAAATATCGAACTTCACCGATCCTAACGATGACTGGTCGAACACCAAAACCCTACTGCCGTCCGGCGAAAAAACCGCTTGTCCCCATGTTCCTAGTTTTACGGCTGGCGAGCCGTCGGTCTTCCGCAGATAACCCAAGCCTGTAGCGCCCGCGGCTGAACCCCAATCATCGAAGGCGATCTCCTTGCCATCGCTCGAGAGGTCATGCAGGGCTGCGTAGTCGAGCCATGCCAAGTCACGCTCCTTCGCGTCACCCTGGCCGCGGAACTGCAGCCCACTTCTCCACGACTCCTTTGAAATCAGGAGCTGTCCGTCTCGCGATACGTCGTGCAGACGTGTTATTCCGGGCAGCCGCAGCACAACCCGGTCTTTTTTGTTTGGTCCAAAGCCCAGGATGGCATTGGCCCAGCCTTCGGTGGTAGTGGCAGCGGCCCAAACCTCGTCACCTGAAGGTGACCACGCGACTCCCTCAACACTGATGAAGGGACCGCGGCGCAATTTTTCTTTGCCCTTGCGGTCGACTATTACTACCCACCCAGCGTCGCCATCAACGTTGTAAAACTCTGCGAATGCCACCGCATCCCCTTGTGGCGAAATTCGAACATATGCCGGGGTGCGGTCGCTCTCGTAGATCACCTTTCCGCGCGGAAACTCGATGCGGTACTTCCCGCTGACCTCGCGGATCACCGCCATCTCGCTGCCATCGGCAGTCCAGTCCGCCCCAAGCGCATCTTCCGCTATTTCTCGCGGCGTGCCGCCTGCCAATGGCACCAGACCCAGAGTGCCTTGGCAGAGTCCAAGATACCGATCCATGCAGCCTACAGAGACCGCCATTTCTGACGAGGAAACCGCCCACAAGGTCGAGTTCACCAGGCTCAGCGGACGCGATTCCGGGCTGCCGGGAGTCGTGGAGTAGAGCTGCAACGGCTGCCCGTTCCAGCTTGCGCTGTAGTAAATCGAGCGACCATCAGCAGCAAAACGGGCGGAATACACGAGGCCCCGATCGAATGTCAGCTGGCGATATGCAGGAAGCGGCAGATTCGCAGACTTTCTCGCCAATATCCAGCTTGCTGCAGCGACAAGAATCAACAGCAACACTCCAGCGAAGACCGGCACGATCCTGCTAGCCGAACTGCCCTTAGACGCAGCAACTCCTGTCCCACTCGGCGACGAAAATCCCGAAAGGCCTTCCAGGTTGAACGCCAGGTCACGCGCTGATTGGAACCTCTGCAGCGGTTTCTTCTCCAGGCACCGTCGCACAATCCGTTCCATCGCCGGCGATACGGGTTTACTTAGAGTGCTCAACTCTGGCGGCTCTTCTTTAAGAATCGCCGTCATCGTCTCCGCCGTCGTGTCGCGGTGGAACGCGCGGTTGCCGGAGAGCATCTCGTACAGCACTGTACCCAACGCAAAAATGTCAGACCGGGCATCGGCTGACTCACCCCTCACCTGCTCAGGAGACATGTATCCGGCGGTTCCCAACACTACGCCGGCCGAAGTAACCTCGGCGTCCATCGTCGCGCCTTCATCTGAGGTAGTTTCGGGACGAGCCAGCTTTGCCAGACCGAAATCCAGAATCTTCACACGCCCGTCGCGCGTGATAAAAATGTTTTCCGGCTTGAAGTCGCGGTGAACGATTCCGGCATCATGGGCTGAGGCGAGGCCTTGCGCGATCTGCATACCATATTCGACGGCATGGCGCTGCGGAAGAGCACCGCTGCTCAATTCCTGCCGCAACGACTGGCCTTCAAGACACTCGGAAACCAGATATGGCACACCCTCGTACGTGCCGATGTCATGGAGTGAAAGAATGTTGGGATGATTCAGCGCGGCAACCGCCCGGGCCTCGGTTTCAAATCTTCGGAGGCGGTCCGCATCGCGAGACATGGATGCGGGTAACACTTTGATCGCGACATCGCGGCCCAGACGCGAGTCCTTGGCCCGGTAAACTTCGCCCATGCCGCCAGCACCCAGCGGCGCGACAATCTCGTACGGTCCGATCTTGGTCCCTGCGGACAGAGTCATGCGCGTGCGCCATTATAGCCGCAGACGAAGAATAAGCAGCCAGACTGTCGGGGTGTAAGAGTTGTGGTGTGAAACACGCGTTGATCGCTTGATGCAGAAGTAAACTTCCGGATTGCCCGTCATCCGCTCGCAAGCGAGTTTACATCCTTTGAGCGTGCGTCACTTCGGATGCCCAATTCGATCAGTAACTGATCGCTCGGTTCGAGGTTCAGATCAGTTCTGAGTCCGGTGATGGGACTGGCCATTCAAGCGGGTAGATTGACCATTTTCGCGATCTTCGGCCAGCGATGGCTGGCGCGCAATCCCTTGCAGATCACGAAACCGAGATAAAACCTCATCGAGGAATCGCGTTGTTCAATAGCCTTTTGTACCCAATCGGCTGCTTGGTCGATTTCGCCACAGATCAGATGAAAAAGCGCGTGGGCGCGGGCATAGCCAAGCACCTCTCCGGAACCAAGCTCCTTTGCAATGGATGCTGATTCCTCTTCTTTTCCGTCGCGCCGCAGGAGTGCAGCGAGCAGGCCAACAGTATCGGGGAACCACCGGCCTACCGCGTATGCCCGGCGAGCGATATTCAAAGCCTCCGCGGTATTGCCCTTATCGGCGTGGATCATCACCATGGAAGCAAGAGCCACGACCTGATTTGGGTCGAGTTCCACTACTTTCTGCAACTGCGCAAGGGCTTCGTCCTCACGGCCGGCGGGTTGGAGATAAGCATGCAGATTCATGTGGGCCCACACGTCAAGCGGGTCTTCTTCAATTGCACGCTCGGCCAACTTGATTGCCTGATCCGCGTTTCCACGCAAGTACAGAAATCCACCGTACATGGGTTTGACG
>DATKAP010000022.1:0-3862 GCA_035577905.1 Binatia bacterium | reverse complement strand
CCGGACAAGTAGCCGCCGAAGGGATTCAATCCGGTGACCACATTCACCGGGGGCGCGGTGCGAGCGTAAACGATTGAATCCGTCGACCAGTTCCCGAAAATCGACTTCCAGATTCCGCTGCCCGGTGCCGGAATGTTGTAGGAGACTGCGCCTGAGAATGTTTGCCGGATGTCGTAGTCGGACGAACCACGCTCCGAAGACACCGCGCCCGTCGGCACGTTCACAAAGTTGCCGTCCGAGGAAACATTGTCGATCGAATGAGCCCAGGTATAAGAGAGGAGGGTTTGGAGACCGTATGCCAGGCGATGGCGGTACTGGGCTTGCAGGGCCTGGTAGTTCGAATCCGCACCATTTCTTATTACATCCAACTCGCCAGCGGTGAAGTTGGCATTCGGCGCGCGGTAACGGTCCAGCCGCATTAGCTTCCGCGCCGCCTCCCCGAGATAGGTGATCGTGATGACATCGGCGTTCCCGAGTGTTCGTTCGACCGCCGCGTTCCACTCATAAGTTCTGGGCAAGACATGATTCGGGTCTACGACCGCAAGGTACGAAATAGGGGGCACCGTCGTAAAGGGAGTTGGCGCGGCTTGGGCTGCGCTTAACGGAAATGAGACATTGAGAATCAGCTTTTGTTGAACGTATGGAAATGCCGTGGCACCGTTCGCCACATCGGAATATCCGAGGTCGAAAAAAATGCCAGCGCCAGTTCTCAGGACAAGATTCGGGAACGGCTGCCAGGCGAGACCGAGCCGTGGAGCGAAGTCGTCTTTTTGTGGGTGCCACAACGGCGTGCCCGCTGGGGCCAGTGTTACGGTTGACAGATTATCCATACCCGTGACCGTAAACGGAAGAGTGCCATTGGGCGATGAAGGCGCGGCATTGTACTCCCACCGAAGTCCATAAGTAATCGTCAATGTGCGTGTGGCCTTCCATGTGTCTTGACCGAACAAACTCCAGTTTGAGATGACGAGTTGCGTGTCGGGTGTCCTCGAAATTATGAATGCCTCGAGCGCCGTGTTGGTCAGAACGCTTGCCAAAGACGAGTAGACATATTGGATCTGATAGGGTACCTGTTCAGGTTCCGCGTTGAGACGGCGATAATCCAGCCCGAATTTCAGTTGGTGCGCGCCAATGTTGCGGGAAAGCTCGTCCGTCACGTTGATCTGGCGCTGCAGGTTATCACCCGTCGTCCCCGTGAGAAATCGAAGGCCATAGGGATTAAGGTCGCCCAAAAATTCAAAACTGGACTGTTGCGGAGAAGCAATCGACGGATAGGGATATAGCGCTAAGTCCGGGGGGGGCACTGCAGCCCCGAAGTTGTCGAGCGTATAGAAGCTCTTCCCTCGACTCCGGCTGTAATTGAAGCGGAACTCGTTTATCAATCGGGGCGTAATTGTCTGAGTGCTCCCGAGGGTCAGGGCCTGGGTCCGGTACTTTAGAGCCACAACGTTGCTATAGTTCGACTGGAAGGCGCCACCGGCGCGCTGATCGAGGCTCGATGGGGCATCGCTGTACCTTCCGAAAATAGTGAGTCTTTCCCACGGCCGGTAGTCGATCCGGATGCCGAAAGAATTTAGCGTTGACGGGTCGGAGTAGCTCGCCGAAAAAGCGGCCGTTCCGTTACCGAGATCCTGCCCGTTCGGTAAAGGGAAGGCGTTAAGCAGCGGCTGAAGGGCCGCGGGCGCATTCTGCCGCGAGGCTAGCGTCGGGACATACGTCTCCGCGACATGCGGCTGGCGTACCCTCAGCCCCTCGTACGATCCAAAGAAGAAGAGCTTGTCTTTGACGATCGGCCCGCCCAACACGCCACCGAAATCGTTCTGCCGCAGTGCGGGCCTCGCCAGAGCCTTGGCGTTAGCGAACCAATCGTTGGCATCCAGCTTGTCGTTGCGGAAGTATTCGAACGCAGTGCCGTGTAACCTGTTCGTGCCGGATTTGGTGACCACCGATATCTGGGCGCCCGGAGTACGCCCATATTCCGGCGCAAGGGTGGAAGTTTGAATACGGAACTCTTCAAGCGCATCCAGCGACACCAGGTTGCTGGTTCCTCCAAACGCGCTGGTTGCCGGCAACTGGCCTGCCCCGCTCTGGCGCAAAAGAGTGCCGCCACCGGCAGCGCTTCCCAGGTTGGCGCTCACTCCATCCACCAGGAAGTAATTGGCATCCGGCCGCTGGCCATTCACGCTAAATTGGCCCTGGTCGAAATTGTTGGAAGGCACCAGCACAACGCCCGGCGTCAGATCGATGAGTGAGCTGAAACTTCGCCCGTTCAAGGGCAAGTTTTCCACGAACCGGTTGCCGATGACAGTGCTCACCGATGCATCGGAGGTGTTGAGCAGCGGCGCGCTCCCCGCCACCGTGATCGTTTCCGCGTTGCTGCCGACGGTCAGCGCGAAATCCAGCCGTGCCCGTTGGCCCACTTCGACCACGATGCCATTCTGGTGGATGGTTCTAAAGCCGTTTGCCTCTATTGTGATGTTGTATGGGCCCGGCAGGAGAGCGGGCACGCTGTACTCGCCTTGCTGGTTCGAGGTTACGGTTCGGGTGGCAGCAGTGGCGGGATTCTGCACGGTGATTCGCGCGCTTGGGACGGCGAGACCGGAGGGATCGGTGATAAGGCCGGATATTTCGGCATTCTGCGCGAGCAAGGGAGAAGATAGCCGCAGAAACAGGCCGATGAACGCAGATAAGACCCACTTGGAAGTCATCCGGGTGGATTAAGTATACCCCGGTCAAACGTGGAGGGGACACCCTCGAAAGGGGGACAATCTTTCACCCGATGGGGTTCGCAGGAAGAATGCCGCGAGGCCGGTTTGGGTGCAAACTATATGGGAACGGGATAATTGTGCCTGCGATGGAGAGAGTGGATCGAAATCGACGAGCCGTGATCGGAACACAGGCTCAAGCCTGTGCCACCATCATCCTCCTGGCGTGCTGCCCATGTGCTTCCGCCTTAAACCCATCTCTCGACATCAATCAATACGGACACACCGCCTGGACGGCCCGCGACGGCATCTTCAAAGGCATCATAAACGCAATTGCGCAGACGCCCGATGGTTATCTCTGGCTAGGTACGGAATTTGGCCTCCTTCGCTTCGATGGCGTTCGGAGCGTCCCATGGCAGGCGCCAGAGGGAGAGCCTCTTCCGAGCGGCGATATTCGAAGCCTGCTTGCGGCGCGCGATGGGCGCATTTGGATTGGCACACGTGGAGGGCTTGCAAGTTGGAAGGACGGTAGGCTGACTCTCTACCCGGAACTCGCTGGACAGGATGTTATTGCTCTCGTTGAGGATCGTGACGGAAGTGTCTGGGCCGGTGGATCTGCGGCGCCCACTGGGAGACTCTGCGTGATTCATGGCGGCAGGGCCCACTGCTACGGAGCGGACGGGAGTTTCGGACGCTCAGTGGCGCACTTGTTTGAGGATGGCGAAGGCACTCTTTGGGCGGGAACGCCGGCCGGGGTGTGGAGATGGAAGCCCGGTCCACCGAAGCTCTATCCGATGGCAGAAATGCCGAGAGACCTGAGCGAGGGTGACAACGGCGCACTCCTGATCGCCACACAGACTGGAATCAGACGACTTGTTGACGGGAGAGTCGAGACCTATCCGCTTCCGGGTGCCGGGCGGGGGCTCAATCCCTTTTATCTGCTCCGAGACCGCAATGCCAGTCTGTGGATAGGAACGCAGGACCGGGGGCTTTTACATGTGCACCAGGGAAGGACTGATCTATTTGGGCGGCCCGAAGGTCTCTCCAGCGATCTGGTCCTAGGTTTCTTTGAGGATCATGAGGGCAATATCTGGGTTGCCACCCGGGATGGTCTAGATCGTTTTCGCGACTTCACCATCTCCACGATTTCTGTCAAG
>DATKAP010000021.1:0-361392 GCA_035577905.1 Binatia bacterium | reverse complement strand
TATACGCCGCACAACTACGATGAAAAGTTTGAGGGCATCATCACGCTGCGACGCGCCCTAGCCCAATCGCGCAATATCCCTGCGCTGAAACTCGCGAGCAAAGTAGGCATCAGGAGCGTGATCGATTACGCCGAGCGCTTCGGCATTACCTCAAAGATTCCACCATATCTGCCTGTCGCGCTGGGATCGGCAGAAGTGACGCTGCTCGAGCAGACCGCGGCATATAGCGTTTTCCCGAATGATGGCGTCCGGGTGAGTCCCCGCTATATCACCCGCGTCACCGATTACGAAGGCCGAGTTCTAGAAGAGGACTTTCCCGAAGTGAAGGATGTGATCAGCGAACGCACCGCCCGTGTTATGACGTGGATGCTGCGCGAAGTTGTTTTGCACGGTACGGGTGTCGCCGCGGCCAAGCTGCCATTTCCGGTCGCGGGCAAGACTGGAACAACGAATGACTTTACCGACGCATGGTTCGTTGGATTCACCCCCACGATGACCTGCGGGGTTTGGGTCGGCTACGACGAAAAGAAGTCGCTCGGGGCAAAAGAAACGGGCGCGCATGCTGCCTTGCCAATCTGGATGAACTTCGTGACGGCTGCCATGAGCGGCAAAGACGCTGGTGACTTTCAGCCATCACCCATTCCCGTGCATGTCGCACAAAAGCTGGATACTCCAGACACGGCCCCAGCAGCGGAAGAATCCCATTGAGATCAGCGGAGGAAATTTGAAATTCATCGCAGCATCCGTTGTGATTTGCGTTGTCTTGTGTCTTGCAGGCTCCGGCCAAAATCCAAGTGAGGAACCTAAGGCCGCCATTGAACAGGTCCTCCACGCACAGCAGGAGGCCTGGAATCGTCATGATCTTGACGCGTTCATGCAGGGCTACTGGAAGTCGCCGGACTTGACCTTTTTCTCCGGAGCTAAGGAATCCAAAGGGTGGCAGGCGACGGTCGATCGCTACCACGCCACTTATACGAGCCCCGGGCACGAAATGGGGAAGCTGGATTTTTCCGAGTTACGTATAGAGATGCTCGGCCACGACGCAGCCTTCGTGCGTGGCGTTTGGCAATTAAGCATGCCGGACGGCAAGACACCTCACGGAAGGTTCACCCTTGTCTTTCGCATATTTCCTGACGGCTGGAAGATCGTTCACGACCACACGTCTGCTGCCGAGTAGATTGGTGTTGGCGTGCATTCGGCGTCCCGCGAAGGGAGTCGTGCCATTG
The DNA here is from genome assembly GCA_035577905.1 of Binatia bacterium. Lineage (GTDB taxonomy): Bacteria > Acidobacteriota > Terriglobia > Terriglobales > Acidobacteriaceae > Sulfotelmatobacter. The sequence goes on along the minus strand of DATKAP010000021.1, from coordinate 360,166 downwards.
GACTTGCAGCACGCGGGCTTCGCTCGCGGGACGGACCTTTCGACTGCGCTCAGTGCAGGCAGCGGCGTCCATTCCTACACTGGGCTGCGCTTCACGCGCACCTGCACTCGCGTCCCATCTGGCAGACTGCCGCTGGTCAGTTCAATCCTTCCGTCCCGCACCACGCCCTCAAATTCCTGTAGCGGCAGAGCCTGTGCCATCGGCTCCGCAGGCCGGGGGCTGCGCCCCATCCCGCGATCCATGGCTTCATTGGCTAACCGGTCTGCCTCCTGATTATGCTCGCGTAATGCATGCCCAATCGAAAACCAATCCAGCTGCGCAATTAATTCCTTGGCGCGCGCATGCAGATCCTGCAGTATCGGATTCTTAACCTTGTAGATGCCCTTGATCTGCCGCACCAGCAACTCCGAATCGCTGACCACTTTCAGCGCCTTCGGCCCATGCTGCAGCGCGTACTCCAGCGCCGCAATCAGTCCCTGATATTCAGCGAAGTTGTTGGTCTGATGACCCAGATACTCGCTGAGCCCGGCAATCCTCTTCCCGGTTGCGTCTTTAATCACCACGCCATAACCCGAGGGCCCCGGGTTGCCCCGCGCTCCGCCGTCGGTATAGGCGATCAGGCAATTCGCGGGTGGCTTTTCATGAAGGTCGAAGAGCGGCTTGGATTTTTGCGGGAATGGCATCCAATGAGTTTAATTCCTACGTGAACCGCCGTGTCCCCTGCAGGGATGATCCTTGATCCCTATCGCCCCGCCGCTAAGCGAGTCGCAAGACGATGAGGCAGATTCGCTGAAAAGATGCGGTCTTGCGCCGCCTTCAGGTTATAAGGCGTGCGGTGAAAATGCACAATTTGGGCTTCGGTATCGTAGAGCGCGAAAGCAGCCCGCCAGTCTCCATCGCGCGGTTGCCCTACGGATCCGGGGTTGATCAGGTACCGCGCGTTCGTCCTGAGATGCAGGGCGACCGACTCCGCCTGACCTACTGTTCGATACTCAGGCCGGAAACCATCGGCGGAAGACCCGTTTGCGAAAAATCCTCCCTGCAAATGCGTGTGTCCGAAAAACGTCAACGGCATCGTGAGCGTAATCAGCGGTGCCAGAGCATCCCCGAGCGAGACAACGTATTCATCTTCGTCGTTGGGAGAGCCGTGAACCAACTGAATATCGGGAAAATCCGGCAAACAGACCGGCCCATGAGGCAGATCGCGCAACCACTGCAGGTTCTCCGGACTCAATGCATCGCGCGTCCAGATGGCCGCCGCGGCGGCCATAGGATTGAAATCGTCCAGATCCATCAAGCCTGTGGCAGCCTTGTCGTGGTTGCCGCGGACGAAGACCTTTCCCAGTTCACGTGAGCGCGTTGCCACCTCGTTAGGACTCGCTCCGTACCCGACGATATCCCCGAGATTCACGATGGTGTCGAACGAAGGGGCTGCCGCCAAGCAGGCATCGAGAGCTTCCAGGTTGGCGTGAATGTCACTGATCAGCAGTATGCGCACAGAGCACCGGACAAATTGCCGATTATAGACCCGAAGGCGAAGTTGTGGGACCGCTGCATTCCCCTAATTGTTCTCAGGGAACCTTAGGTATCTACGAACTCAGACCTTTTGAATGGCGTTCACCACCGGGCAACGGGCCCAGTGACCACTTGAGACCTCGACCAGTGGCGGCAGGTGGCGCACGCACTCGGGAACCCTGGATTCGCACCTGGGTTCAAAAGCACACCCTGGCGGTAGATTCTTCAAGGCTGGCACGGCGCCATCGATCGTCTGCAGCGCGCGTTTTCGATCGGTCTTGAGATCTGGAACAGCATGCAGCAATCCACGGGTATAGGGATGGCCCGGCGACTGAAAGATATCGCGCTTCGAGCCGAGCTCGACAAGGCAGCCCGCATACATCACTGCCACCCGATCTGCCACCTGTGACACAACTGCCAAGTCGTGGGAGATGAATAGCATAGCCAGCCCGAACTTGCTGCGCAATTCCCCAAGCAATTTCAGGATCTGGGCCTGAATCGTGACGTCGAGCGCAGTGGTCGGTTCGTCGGCAATGAGCAGTTGGGGGCGATTGACGATGGCCATCGCGATCATCACGCGCTGCCGCATTCCGCCGGAAAGTTGATGTGGATAATCTCGCGCCCGGCGGGATGGATCGGAGATTGCGACCTCATTCATCGCCTCGACCGCGCGATTCCAGGCCTCTTTCCGGGAAACGGTGTTGTGCGCGAGAACGGCTTCTGCGACTTGCTCTCCGACGCGCATGACTGGATTGAGGGCGGTCATGGGTTCCTGGAAGATCATGGCGATGTGCGATCCGCGCAGTTGGCGCATGGATTCATCGTCGAGGCCCGGCAGATCTCGCGGGCCGCTTCCATTCGCGGTGAAGACGATATCGCCCGAGAGACGAGCTTGCGGCGGGAGCAACCGCATGATCGCCAGAGATGTAACGGACTTTCCTGAGCCAGATTCGCCCACCAGTCCGAGGACTTCGCCGGGGGCAATGGAGAAACTCAAATCACGAACTGCCGCAAGCGAAGCGGGAGATCCCGGTAGGGACGCCCCCGGCTGCCCGGCCGCCTGAAGGGTCGAGGTCGCGGGCTGTGCTGAAAATTCAATCGTGAGATGGCGAACCTCGAGCAGAGCCGACACGGCTTTATGGTAGCAGCCTGCGCTCGCCCTGCGGGCGAGGGACAGCCGAGGCGGCTGTCCCCACAGGAACACTATTGTCCCAAGATCAGCGGCAGCCCGTTCTTGTTGTTGCCGATGACGACGACTTTCGAGTTTGCGCTTTTGGCCAGATTTTCCGTCGCTTCAATCCCCTTCCACTCCAGCAGCGAGGGCGTGATGCCCTGAGCCACAATCTGCTGGAAGTCGCGCACACCGGCCGCTTCGATGCGCTTGCGCTCGGCTTCCTGCTTTTCTTTCTGCAAGCGGAAGTTCATGGCCAGGGCCTCTTGCTCCGCCTGTTGCTTGGCCTCGATCGACGCCTTGAGGGTAGCGGGCAGCTGAATGTCGCGCAGCAGGACGCTTTCCACCGAGAGGCCCCGTTTTGCCAATTGGTCGTTGACTTGTTCGAAAATCTGCTTGGCCACCATCTCGCGCTCGCCAGTGTAGAGCGCATTCGCCGTGTGCGAAGCCGTGGACTCGCGGATAGCGGAACGCAACGTAGGTTCGACCACCTTGTCTTCATAGTCGGCGCCGATACGCTGGAATACCTCCGCGGCGCGATCGGGATTCAGGTGGTAGATCAGAGATGTATCAAGCGCCATCATCAGCCCTTCGCTCGAAGGCACGCTCGCGGATTCCTTGATGGTCTGTGTCTGGATTGACATTTCGTTGTTCGTCTTGAGTGGATTAATGAGATGAATTCCTTCACCCAGTGTCTCTCCTGTGACTCTTCCGAAGAGCGTCAGCACTCCGACATGTCCAGTGCCGACCTTCGTTACTGAACTGAACAGCAGGATCACTAAAACGAAGGCGATGATTCCGAAACCGATCAAACGTAGCAGGCCGCCTCCGGGTCCGCCTGCGTCGATCACCCTTGGCCTGTTTGAATCGAAGATGGTCATTGGAGTTTCTCCCGTTGAGATTTTAGGTATGGATTTTGAAGTGAATAAGTGCCTTGCGAGGAGCGTGCGATTCGCCTTCGGCCAGTCGCGACCAGCCCCATCGCGAAGGGCCGGGGTGTGAATCTTGCCGTGCCACAACTGCATCTCTTACGTGAAGCGCAGGAGTAGCAACCGCCGACGGATGGGACGATTTGAACGACAGCGATGTTCGGCGGTTCGATTTTGAGATACGCAAGGCAGACGTATCGGATGCACAGGTAATTGCCGTTTGTTTGGCCGCCGCCTTTGCTGAATATCGGAAGCTTTACAGAGTCGGGGCATTTGCTGATACAGTCCTGAATTCCGGCGGGGTCGAGCGCCGCCTTCGCGAGATGTTCTTGTTCGTGGCGGTTTCCAGCGCAAGAATTGTCGGAACTATTGGGTGCGTAGCGAGAGGGACGGACGGTCATCTCCGAGGATTGGCCGTCTTACCTGAGTGGCAAGGAACAGGAGTGGCTACAGGTTTGCTTGAGGCGGCAGAAGCAGAGCTTCGAGCCCGCCGTTGCTGCTGCATCACGCTGGAAACAACCGAACCGCTGAAACGGGCCGTCCGGTTCTATGAAAAACACGGCTATTCCGCGTCTGGTCGGGTGTCCGATTTTTTCGGTATGCGCTTGTTCGAGTACAGCAAGGTATTGCTTTAAAATTGACCTATGAGCAAGATTCACATTCCAACGCCATTGCGCCAGTACGTGGGCAAGCAGGCTTCCGTCGACGTGCAGGGAACAACCGTCGGCGAGGCTATGAACTCGCTGGTCGCGCAACACCCTGAGCTTCGAAAACACCTTTATACCGACGAGGGAAAGCTACGAGCCTTCGTCAATCTCTACGTCAACGACGAGGACATCCGTTATCTGCAGAAGGAAGCCACCGCGCTGAAGGACGGTGATAACATCTCTATTGTGCCTTCGATTGCGGGAGGCGCGGCCTGAACAGCGCATTCAGGATTTTTGCATTGAAACCTGCCAATCCAACACGCTGTTGTATCTGTTGCCCTTCCTGTTGGTAGCTCCCTCCTTCGTTCCTTCTGGTCTGAAGGTTCGAAACCTTGAACCGACAGGGGCAGGAAGGCAGATGAAAGATTTAACGAGGATATTATGGCAACCACCACCGAGATTCCAGTGACGCTCAACAAAGACGAAATCCTGCGCTATTCGCGGCATTTGATCATGCCCGAGGTGGGCATGGAAGGGCAGCAGAAGCTGAAGGCCGCGCGTGTGCTGTGTATCGGCACAGGCGGGCTGGGATCACCTCTCGCGCTATATCTCGCTGCCGCCGGCGTGGGCACGCTTGGACTGGTCGATTTCGATGTGGTGGATTACACCAACTTGCAGCGCCAGATCATTCACAGTACATCCGATGTAGGGCGCAAGAAGCTGGATTCGGCTGCCGACAAGCTGAAAGCCATCAATCCCTTTCTCAATCTGCGGACGTTCGATACAAGACTGAGCAGCGCGAATGCGCTCGAGCTCTTCCGCGAGTTCGACATTGTAGCCGACGGCACCGACAATTTTCCTACCCGCTATCTGGTCAACGATGCTTGCGTGCTGACGGGGAAACCGAATGTCTACGGGTCGATCTTCCGGTTTGAAGGACAGGCAAGCGTTTTTGCAACGGAAGACGGCCCATGCTATCGATGCCTATATCCCGAGCCACCACCGCCTGGACTTGTTCCCTCCTGCGCGGAAGGCGGAGTTCTGGGAATTCTCCCGGGGCTGGTTGGCGTAATGCAGGCTACCGAGGTCATCAAGCTGATCCTTGGCGTTGGCGAGCCTTTGATCGGCCGTTTGTTGCTCGTGGATGCGCTGGGCATGAAGTTCCGCGAGCTCAAACTGCGGAAGAATCCAGATTGCCCGGCGTGCGGAACGCATCCTACCGTCACGCAGCTGATAGACTACAACGAGTTTTGCGGAATTCGTGGTGAGGAGAAGCCGGTGAGCAGCGGAGTTCCCGAAATTCAGGTGGAAGAACTGAAGCGGCGTCTGGACGCGAAGGACGAATTGTTCGTGCTCGATGTCCGTGAGCCACACGAATATCAGATCTGCAACATTGGCGGGTATCTGATCCCGCTTAACGATCTGCCCAAGCGCGTGAACGAGCTTGATTCCAGCCGCGAGATTGTCGTCCATTGCAAGATGGGTGGGCGAAGTGCGAAAGCCGTTGCCTTCCTGCAGCAGGCGGGCTTCACCAAGGTCCACAACTTGGCTGGTGGAATCACTGCGTGGTCCGATCGTGTGGACCCGAAGGTGCCGAAGTATTGAACGAAACCCGCATTCCAATTTTCTGGAGGGAGCGCATGCGCTCCTTATTGTTTTGGTTTCGCGTAGAGCCAGCGTAACGTCCTCGAAGCGCATTTGATCATCGCGCTGTGACGGCCGTCACTTGCAATTTCGGAGGGAACGGGGATAATGGCGCTTCCTCTTCCCCCGGAGGCTCCCTGTGCAAACAGCTCTTCGGCGCGTTGCGCGCTCTGCCGCACGAGTGTCTTCTGGCAGAGTGCATCGTGTTGTCAGAATTCTGTCCTTTGTTCCTCTGTTTCTGCTGCCGGCGACGGTTGCTGGGCAGACTGCTGCGCCTGGTCCCAATGCCGACCCTACCTATCAAGCCTTGCGCAATCTGACCCTGAGCAATGAGGCGGTCAGCGTAAGCAATGTTGAATTCAAGCGGGATGCGGGTACATTCCACTTACGCTCCGGTGCGATATGTTTCGTCGCGGCCGTGAATGGCAGAGTCACCGGAGCGGTCTTCACCGGTGACGGAAATTTTATTCTCGACCCACCGCCATCGGAACGAAGCATGCTGAAGTTGCTGACCAAAGAAGACGAATTCAGCGAGAACTTCAGCCAGATGGTATTGCGGTTTACCGATTCTTCCTACGAGGACCTGAAGAACCTGGGTACCGCCGGCGCTTCCGGGTGTGACGCGGGACCGCTGAAAGACAGCCAGCATGTTACACGACACAAGCTGAAGGAGAACCTGGAGGCTCGCATCCTGGAGGATCTTCTGAGTACGAACCCTCGTGGACTCTTCGTCGCCTTCATCCGCGGCAAGCGTTACAACGGGCAGGAGCTATACGAGATCGACCCGCACGAAGGGCGCGATCAAGTCACTTTCGTGACGTACGACGAAAACAAATTTGGAGAGTGGGCATCATTCCCGATGTCTGGCGAGCGTAAGCCGGGAACCATAGGCTATCCGATTCAGATCGTTCATCAAGAACTGGATACTACTTTCGAAAAGAACGCGAATCTCATCGGGCGAGCGAAGACCGAGTTTATAGCGCAATTGGATGGGCTCCGTGTGGTCCCGTTCGACTTGTTCCCTACGCTACGGGTTCGAAGCGTCAAAGATGCAGATGGACAGGCCCTCGCATTTATTCAAGAAGACAAGAATGAGGATGCGCAGTTCTCAGTCATCTTGCCTAAGGCATTGAAAGTGGGAGAGAAATTTGCCGTCACCACCGAGTACGCGGGGAAAGAGGCCGTGGTGAACCGCGGCGGTGGCAACTACTTCCCGGTCGCGCGCTCGAACTGGTACCCAAGCAATCCCACCGGCGGCCTTGGAGAGTATGCGACTTACGACATGACATTCCGAATTCCGAAAGGAATGCAGATCGCTGCCACCGGCATTCGCCTGAGCGAGAGCAATGAGGGCGGGCAGAGTGTGACGATGTGGAAGAGTGAGGCCCCACAAACGGTGGCGGGGTTTAGTTTCGGGAGGTTTAAGGTCGAAGAAGCGAAGTTGGAAAAACCCCCGTACGTAATTCAATCCTACGCCAATATAGAGTCTCCTGATTGGGTCGACTCTTTGAAGCATGCGGCGGAACAAGGCACAGACTTGCCCACGTTGGGCTCCCATTCGACGGAAACGGCACTCGGCTCGATGAGCACAGTCGGTTTGAACAAAAAAGCTCTGGTCGAAGGGGAACTCGCGATCCAGCTCTATACGGACTACTTTGGGCCGCCGTTATTCACTCACATGCAATTAACACAACAGGCGGCATGCAACTTCGGACAATCCTGGCCGGAGCTCGTTTGGATCCCGATCTGCTATTACTTTGATACCACGGTGCGCCACGAGCTTGGGATGGACTGGGGAGATCGAGGATATTGGAAAGTTGTGACACCGCATGAAGTCGCGCACCAATGGTGGGGACATTCGGTCGGCTTCAGTTCAGGCCGCGATCAGTGGATGAGCGAGGGGTTTGCTGACATGTCGGCGTCGCTCTATCTCACACTAATTGAGAAAAATCCCAGGAAGTTTCTCACTTTCTGGAATGATGAACGTGATCTGCTCCTCGAGCGAGATGCGGAAGGCTTCCGGGCGATTGATGCCGGTCCTCTCACCATGGGATACCGCACCAGCAACTCCCGAACTGGCTTCGACACTACTCGCAGATTGATCTATCCCAAAGGCGCCTATGTTCTGCACATGATCCGCATGATGATGCGCGACCGGCAACAAGGCGATCAACAGTTTAAAGAAACCATGCGCGATTTCGTGAAAACTTATTCCGGCAAAGCGGCCACGACCGAAGACTTCAAGGCGATGATCGAGAAACATATGACACCCGAGATGGACGTGGACGGAAATCACCGCATGGACTGGTTCTTCAACGAGTATGTTTACGGAACACAGCTTCCATCGTATAAAACAGAGGCCTCCTTCGATATTGGTCCTGATGGCGATGTGGTGATGGGTGTAAAGCTGAGTCAGTCAGGAGTGGACGACAAGTTTCGCATGATCGTGCCCGTGTATTTGGAACTGGCCGATGGAAACATCGCTTTTCTGGGCCGGGCTCGGCTGATGGGGAATGGTTCCGTTGAACAAAAGGTTCCACTCAAGGGCTTGAAGATGAGGCCAAGGCGTGCCATGGTGAATTACTACGACGATGTTCTGGCATCGCCGAACTAGGTTCGTGCAGGCACAAAACGGGGAGTGTGCAAGCACTCCCCGCTTTCAGTTTCCTTCACTTTTTACTTGCTCGATCCTGCCTGCATTCCGTCGCCTCCGTCACCCAGTTCCAGCGCATACTTCTTGCCCTGGAAACGGACGCCGGCGAGCGTTGTGCTTCCATCCCCATTCTGTTTCAACAGAGCGGCATCATTGCTGGGAGCTTTCTGCAGATCGACGATCTTCGCAGGAAACTTAGTCACGACTTTCTTTCCCTGAACAATACTGACTTCGACATTTGGCCCGGTCCCATCCCATTCCAGCTTGTATTCGCCAGCTTTCAGCTGGGTTCCATTGACTCTGGTTGCATTGTTCAATGTGAGATTCGCCTTGCTGGCTGCAAATGCGCTGGAGGCCACCATCAGAGCCACCCCTACGACCAGACTCTTCGACACCGTCGCGAACTTCATAGCTGCTCCTTTTCTTCCCCGAAAAATCGGAATTGGTTAGGGGCGGCCCGGTTCGCGAACAACGCGGAGAAAACACTTGTGTTTCGCCGCGAATCGCCTACAATGCTTCCCGCCGGGGTTGAGCGCAAGCCACAAGCTTGCGTCTCCGCTTGGGGGTTTTCTCACCTGGGCCGCCAAACCGAGTGTGAGAGAATCCCCAGACCCCGCTTTGATGTTGAATTCATTCCGGCCAGATCACGCCTACTGGCCTTCCAGTCACTCCACCAATTACGTGCTGCGCACAGTCACGGTTCCCTACTTCTCTGAATTTCTTGCAACGTTAGATTGGACGGTATTCACGCGCTTCGGATAGCAGAGTCCATATCAATTCGTGGCAACAGCCGGGAACACTGCAGTTGTGTTTTGTGTGGACGAATTTCTAACGTCGACGTTAGTTTAAAATTTAGCAATCTGCTCGCCCACGATTGATTACAGAGGTAACCAGCTATTCCCGATTGCATCAGTTTCTACGCCTGTAATGAATCGGCCAGTTGACCTGCCAGGTTCTGCCGCCGTCGCGCGAGGCTTCCCAACTCCAATCCATTTCGTTAGAAGAGATGTTCTTCCACACCATGCGTTGCAAAATTTTCGTGCCATCGCGGGGTGTTTCGCGCTGCAAGATCATCTCGCCATTTTTGAATTCGCCAATGAAATCAAGATATCCGCCTTCATTGTCGACCCACGTCTGTTTCCAATGACCGGAATTTGTATCGAAGACCGAGACACTGGTGCCGCGCAGGTGCATGGAGTCGCCACCGGAAAAATTCTCCTGCACGATGCAGCCATCCATAATGTGCTTGATGCTGTTGGTGCCATGGCCCACTTCGCCCGCCTTTTCGCCGGGCCAGGTTAGATCCCATTCTCCAATCCAGAAATCGAATTGTTTCTGTTGTGGAGCTTCGCAGGGAGTTGGCGCAGGCTTCGATCTTGCGAGCGCAAAGGGTGGAAAAGCTAAAAGCGCGAGAGAGAACACGGTCAACATTCTCATTATGAGTTTCCCCAGCCTCAGACGTAGAGCTCGCGCAAACGTTAGTGCATTTGGCGGGGCGGGAGCTTTCTGATACACCTAACAGCTTGACACTGCCAATCATCATCTTATTGTTCCTGGCCGGGGCTCTGGGCGGAGCCCTGAACTCGGTGGCGGGTGGCGGAAGCTTCATCGCATTTCCCGCCTTGTTATTTACGGGCGTTCCCCCGATCCCGGCGAATGCAACAAACACAATTGCTTTGTGGACCGGGGCAGCGGCCAGCGGCGGCGCCTATCGCAAGCGCCTCGATGTCCCACGTCGCGTCCTAGTTCCGCTTCTCACTGCGAGCCTCATCGGTGGAGTTGCCGGGGCATTTCTTCTCCTGAAAACTCCTGCGCAAACGTTCATGCGAGTGCTTCCCTGGCTGACCTTAGGTGCAACTTTTCTATTTGCTTTCGGAAAGAAGATCGCGGGCGGACGAAAATCTCTCATAGAGCACGAGTCCACTAACGTAGCCCTTGCCGGAGCGACATTCTTTCAACTCTGCGTTGGCGTTTACGGAGGCTACTTCGGAGGAGGCATGGGGATCGTCATGCTCGCGATGCTGGCGGCCCTCGGCATGACCGACATTCATGCAATGAATGCGCTCAAGAGCGTCATGGGATCGGTGATCAACGGAGTCGCCGTCGTCACGTTCGTGATAGCAGGTGCCATTTATTGGAGACACGGCATTGTGATGATTCTTGGCGGCATTGCCGGCGGATACCTTGGCGCACATTACGCCATGAAACTACCCCAGGCATGGATTCGCTGGTTTGTTGTGCTCGTGGGCTCGGGAATGACGGCGTACTTTTTCTGGAAGTCTTATTGAGCACGGCGCCACGGATTTCACGGACTGTCCCGGATAACGCAGACGGGGTGATACTGATCCGCGAGAATCCGTGCTGATCCGTGGCCAATTCTTAACCGAGTGGCGCTGAAACGTGCTCGTGCACGATCAACCACTTTCCGTCTTCATTCTCGAAAACTACGGTCCATCGAAAACTGCCCATCTCGACTTTCCCCGACTTGTTGGTCATCTCTTCCTTGACGGTGGCGGTCGCCCAGACCAGATCGCCGCTCGGATGAACCGCGGCATCTTCATTCACTGTGAATTTCGCGCTCTTGTATCCGGCCAGTACTCCTTTGACCCCTTTTTCGTATTCGTCCCAGCTGTTGTATTTCAGTGGCGCGATGTCAAAGAAGGTGTGGGGGCCGGTCGCATAGAACTTGGCGGTGTTGGCAGGATCGAGTGTGGCCCAACCATCCCAGATCTTCTGAAGATAAGCCTTGTCGGGAGCGGGGCTGGCGGTCTTCTTGGCGGCAGCTTTCCTGGTTTGAGCGGCGAGAGATAGAGTGAAGAGGAACAGGCACAGCGAAACGGCAAAGAAACGCTTAGGCATCAGTGTATTCCCTCCGGGAATCCGGCGGAATTCTCGCACAAAACGGTGTATCAGTGTAGCCCCGGGGCGCCTTCTTCCGGGACAGCCCCCAGAGCAAGCTTTTGGCGCGGCGCGTATTGCGATCTCATAATTCGCGCATTGCAGGGCACGGCTAGCGCGGCACTCGCTTCGACTGGGGACGGACGAGGCGTCCGTCCTTACCTTTTGAAGGTGTTTGACCACTTTCTGCAACGCACGATAAAATAATCAAGTTTGACTGTACTCGCCGACCCGTTCTGGGGGACGCCTGCCTTGGCTGCTGAAGCGCCGGGGCGGAAACACAGCAAGCACAGGAAATCAGCTGCGCCCGGGGCAGCAAGAGTGTGCGCCCTGAGGGATTTGCATTTGAGGGCCATTCCCGCGCCTGGTTTCACACGACATTTGACGGAGGCAGACGTATGTACGCGGTTATCCGCGCCGGTGGAAAGCAGTACCGGGTGGCGCCCGGCGATGTGATTCGAGTGGAGAAACTCAACGGCACCGACGGCCAAGTTGAGTTCCCGGTAGTGGCAGTTTCGGGCGAGGAAGGACAAGTCGGCAATCAGCCCGATGCCCGCGTGGTCGGCGAAGTTGTTGGCGAGGGCCGCGGCGCAAAGGTTTTGGTCTTCCACTATAAGCGGAAGAAACAATACAAGAAGCTTCGGGGACATCGCCAGCCGTTTACCTCAGTCCGCATTGCCGAGATTGCTTTCGGCGGACAAACCTTCAAGGCACCTGATCTTCCAAAGAAGGAAGCCAAGCCAAAGAAGGTGAAAGCGGCCGCCGAGGAAGAGTCTGAGGCAAAGCCGAAGGCCAAGAAGAAGGCCGCCCCGAAAAAGGCCGCAAAGAAAGCGGCGAAAAAGAAATAGTCTGTTTCGATTTAGCTTTTGACTGATACTGGCAACTGGCCACTGAGAACTGTTTTTATGGCGCACAAAAAAGGACAGGGCACATCAAGAAACGGCCGCGACTCGAATTCGCAGCGGCTTGGATTCAAGGCATTCGGCGGACAGGTGGTTCCAGGGGGTACCATCATCGTCCGGCAGCGCGGCACCCGCGTGAAACCGGGTCTCAACGTCGGCCGCGGCAAAGACGATACTCTCTTTGCCAAGATCACCGGCAGGATCAAGTTCATGGACAAGGGATCCATGGGCAAGTTTGTGATCGTTGAACCCATAGAAGCGAAGTAGAGAGTTACGAATCCTCGGCGGGCGGCAAGTGCCCGCGGAACTGCCTCGCCAGTGGACGAGGCATTTTCTTTTGGTCGCTGGTCGTTAGTCCTTGGTCGCTAGCCAAATCTTTCGATCGTAACATTCGGTATGAAGCGAGAGCGGCGGACGAAGGCCAACGACTAGCGACTAACAACCAAGGATGTTTTTCGATGTTCATCGACGAGGCCACAATTCGAGTCAAGGCCGGGGATGGCGGCAATGGCTGCATGGCCTTCCGCCGCGAAAAGTTCGTCCCACGCGGCGGTCCCTCTGGCGGCGATGGCGGCAAGGGCGGCGACGTCCTTATGGAGTCCAGCGAGCGCCACAACACGCTCGTGCATTTTCGCTTCAATCCCGAGCACAAGGCAGACCGCGGACATCACGGCGAAGGTTCGAACAAGACCGGACGCGACGGTGGCGATATCGTCCTCAAGGTTCCGGTCGGCACGATCGTCTATGACGACGAGAGTGGCGAGAGAGCTTTTGAGTTCACTCAGCCGGATCAGCGATTCATCGTCGCCCGCGGTGGTCGCGGGGGACGGGGGAACGCCCGCTTTGCAACCTCCGTTCATCAGGCTCCCCGCGAGCATGAAGCCGGCCGGCCCGGCGAAGAGCGCTCTTACCGGCTTGAATTGAAACTGCTCGCCGATGTGGGACTGGTGGGCTACCCGAACGTGGGCAAGTCCACGTTGATTTCGCGCATTTCCTCGGCGCGCCCGAAGATTGCCGACTATCCGTTCACTACCCTCGAGCCAAATCTTGGCGTGGTCGCCGTCGGTGATGCCAGGGATGAGATCAGTTTTGTGGTAGCCGACATTCCCGGCTTGATTGAGGGCGCGCACACTGGCGCTGGGCTGGGCACGCAGTTCCTGCGCCACATCGAACGCACGCGGCTTCTCGTTCATCTTGTAGATGTTTCCGACTCCAGCGGACGCGATGACGTCGTGAAGGACGTAGAGGTGATTCTCGGCGAACTGGCCAGCTATGGCGCTCACCTGGAAGAAAAGCCGATGATCATGGTCGCTTCGAAGATCGACGTGGCCAACAAGGACAAGCTGACTGCGCTCAAGAAGTATTCAAAAAGGAAGAAGCTGAAGCTCTACGAGATCTCGGCAGTTACTGGCAAAGGGATTGATGAACTGAAATACGCGATTGCCGAGGAGGTCCAATCACTCCGCGAGCAGGATCTTAAGAAATCCGAGGCCGAAACAGAAGCTTCGTAGTTGCCCTGACAAGATCAAAGGCGGCCTGCCGGCCGCCTTCTCCCAGAGAACTTCCCCACAGAACCCGGCACTAGCTTACGCCCTCGGCAAAGGGCCGTGCTGAAAGTGATACTGCAGAATCCGTGCGGCCAGTCCCGGACTCACCGCTTCGCCCTTGCGCTCAATAGTGCGCACGACTTCTCCACGACACACAACCTCGGTTCCGGAAAGGCCTGCGATCTCGGCCGGCAGGACGAGGTTGATTTCGAGTTGAGAATTCGGTTGGAGCAGGTCGTCGGTATTAAAGAGCAGTCCCGAGCGGCTGATGTTTTCGGTTGTGCCCACGTGCCACTGCGTCTCGCCGAGCCGGCGATAGCGCAAAGGCAAGTGAAGTTGGAATCGTTGTGCGCGCGTCGGCGGAGCGTGCCGGGCTCGCATTGCGGGTTGAGGTTCAGCAGATTGCGTCGACATAACGACCTCCGGGGGAGTTGGAGTTGCATCGAGCACTTCGCGTACCTTGCTCTTCAGATCGCGAAGGTTGAAGGGTTTCTGGAGCAGGCGAACGCCAGCCTCCAGCGTGCCGTCATGCCCGATTACATTTTCCGTGTAACCGGACATATACAGCACTTTCACGTTGGGGCGAATTTCCGAAATACGCTGGGCCAACTCGCGTCCGTTCATGCCCGGCATAATCACATCGGTCAACAGCAGATGAATAACTCCCTCGTGTGCCACAGCAATTTGCATGGCCACTGCGCCATCTGCCGCTTCGATCACCTTGTACCCCTGCTTTTCGAGATACTGCCTGGCGAGATATCGTAGATTCGCCTCATCTTCCACCAGCAGGATGGTTTCCGTGCCGGGTTCCACTTTCTGGAACTGGAGTGGGGAGACCGCGGGTTGCACCAGGGGTTCTTCTACCGAAGGTACGCGCGGGAGATAAATCTTGAACGTTGTGCCACGACCCACTTCGCTGTATACCCAGATGTATCCGCCGCTCTGCTTGACGATGCCATACACAGTCGACAGACCCAGGCCAGTTCCTTTCGGTCCCTTGGTAGTGAAGAACGGCTCGAAGATATGCGACTGGGTCTCCGAGTCCATTCCCGCGCCGGTATCGCTGATCGAGGCCATCACGTAGTCGCCCGGTCGCAACGGGGCGTGCACCCGCGCATACTCTTCGTCCAGTGTGATGTTGGCCGTTTCGATCGTGAGCTTGCCGCCCGAGGGCATCGCATCGCGGGCATTCACGGCAAGGTTCATGATGACCTGCTCGATCTGGCCGGCGTCCGCGCGGACGGACCAGAGATTCTTGCCGGGGGTCATGACCAGATCGATGTCTTCACCGATCATGCGCGTAAGCATCTTCAGGTTCTCGGTCGCGATATCGTTGAGGTTCACGATTCGAGGAGCGAGCATTTGCTTTCGGCTGAAAGCCAGCAATTGGCGGGTTAACGCGGATGCCCGTTCACTGGCACTGGCGATTTCTTGTGCCGGCCCGCGAAGGTGAGGCTCGCCGCCGAGGCGTTCGAGCAGGAATTCTGAATAGCCAGAGATTACCATCAACAAATTATTGAAGTCGTGGGCGATTCCCCCGGCCAGGCGGCCAACCGCTTCCATCTTCTGCGATTGACGGAGCTGCTGCTCCAGCGCACGGCGTTCGGTCACATCCTCAGCGAAGATTTCGAAGACGATACCCTCTTTGCGGCCGTTGGGCACAGCCCGTCCCGAGACCCGAACCCCCGTCGTGCCGGTTTTGCGCTTCCACTCGGCCGTCAGTCCCTTGAAGGGAGCCGCCGACCGAAGATGGTCGGCCAGATCAAACCACTCTTCGCTTTCGGCATACAGGCTGTAGATATGCTGACCGATAACATCGCCAGGTGAACTTAGGCCGAGTAGTTCAAGGAACGCAGGATTGGCGTCGAGAATTTTGCCGCTGGAATCGCAACTGCAGATGCCGTAGGGAGCATTCGTTACAAGTGAGCGAAAGTTCGCCTCCGATCGGCGAAGGTTTTCCTGGGCCGCGCGCAGCGCTGCGTTCAGCCAGCAAATCAGCATCGCGATGAAGAAGAAGAGTGACAGCCGGAGGATGGCGGTGCGCAGTTGATCCGGGGTGTGGTCGCCTGCCAGGGTGAAATAGGCGCTGACGGTAAGGGCAAAGGCAGTGGCCACCACGCCGGGCTTCCATCCGCCGTACCAGGCGCTCACCATGACGGCCACGCCGAACAACGCGAGACGGCTTTCGGAAACATCCGCCAGCAAGACCGTGGGGATCAGCGCCAAGGCAGTGCTGAGCACAGCCACCCCATACCGCAGGATGGGCGCACGGGCAGGCGGAATGCGTAGTAGGGGGAGGGTTACTCGCATGTAACGCATCCTAGTGACATTCTGTAAAACAAGATAGTTACAGGAGTTCATCCGGACATAGCAAGACAATAAGACGGGGAGCCATTGGCCATCCGGACATTGGCCGATTTCAACGGTTGCTTAAATTTTAAACAGCTGAAGGACATTAACGCGGGACGTGGATGATACGGTTCCGGAATCCGCGGTTATGCGCAGTTATCCGATCGCTTCGATCGACGTCGGCGCAGGCTATAAATAGAAGGTAGAATTGTTTCTCCCTCATGAACATTGGACTCTTTGGAGGAACGTTCGACCCCGTTCATCGCGGTCATGTGGCGCTGGCGCGGGCGGCGGTGGAACGGTGCAAATTGCAGCGCGTCTATTTCGTCGTGGCCAACGTTCCTCCCCACAAACAGAAACAACCTCACACACCCTTCGTGCACCGATTTGCGATGCTGGCACTAGCGACGCAGACCGAGAAAGTGTTGGTGCCCTCCCTGCTGGAAGCCCCCGAAGACGGTGAGAGCAGGAAAAGGGACAAGCCGAACTACACCATCGACACAATTCGGCGTTTGAAACAGTCGTTCAAGAGGAGTGATCGGCTGTTTCTTTTGATTGGTATGGACGCATTTGCGGAGATTGCGAAATGGCATCAGGCGGAGGCGCTGTTTCGTGAGTGCGAGTTCATCGTCGCGGGGCGCCCTGGGTACTCGCTGGCTGACGTGGCCAACGCGCTGCCGGAGAGTTTGCGTCCCAGGGAGGAAATAACCAAGCCGTTTCACAAACAGGCTGCGACTGGCGATCTAATCCTGCCCGGCGTCAGTATTCACCTGGTCGAGGATTTGCATCAACCTGCATCGGCAACCGCCATCCGAGAAGCTGCGAACGCGGGCAAGCCGCTCGGGCGGTTTCTGGATCCCGCGGTGGCAGAGTACATCAAGAAGGTAGGACTATATAAATAATGCGCGTCCGGAACCCGCGAAATCGATGACAACAGTTATGATGGTTCCAGTCTTTCCATGTCGCCCCCAGTGGCGATAGGTCAAAACAAAAACCCGGGCAGGCGTCCCAAACCGCCGAATTGCTGTAAGAGGAATTGCATGGCTCAAAATCACTACGTTACGAAGCCCAAGCGCCGCAACAAGAGTGGCAAGCGAAAAGATCCGTCAGAGGCCACTATGGCGAAATTGCGTGAGCGTGCGGCCGCGGCTGCCAAGAAGTCCGGTCAGTAATAGCGACCGGGACTCTCAGTGAACTCGATTACAATTGGACTTCGCAAAAGACTTTCGTCGATCGATGATTGAATGAAGAAGACTGAACCGAAGAAGCAAGTCGCTGCCGCGATCCAAGCCTGTCTCGACAAAAAAGCCGAAGAACTCAGCATTCTGGAGATGGAAAAAGGGTCGGGAGCTTTCACCGATTTCTTTGTCCTGTGTAATGGGACAAATCCGCGGCAGGTGCAGGCGATCGCGGACGAGGTGGAGTTACGCCTCAAAAAGGCTGGATTGCGGCCCACGCATGTCGAGGGGTACAACCAGGCCGAATGGGTACTGATCGACTACGTTGACTTTGTGGTGCACGTCTTCTCCGAGAAAGCGCGGAAATTCTACGATCTGGAGCGTTTGTGGAAGTCGGCCAACAGGCTGGAGCCCGGGGATCTCAAGACGGCGCCGAAGACACGAAAGAAGGCGCGCGCGACAAAGACGCGAAAGACTGTGAAGAGGTAGCGACGCAGCCACTCCGATGGTTTCGAACCCTGAGCTGCAGGTGTCCCGACAAAATGGTCCAAGCCGGGCCTATGCACTTCCAGCTTTCGCACAGGACATTTCAACCCCGTTTGCGCTGCTCGTATCGCAAGCTACCATGGCTTGCTCGACCCGATTTCGTCCCTTAGCCTTCGCCTGATAAAGAGCATCATCGGCCATGCGCAGAAGCAGCGTCTGACCCGGTGAGGAGCTGGCATAAAAAGTAGACGCCGAACCGATACTGATGGAGACCGAAATAGGTCCCCCGGTGGTCGATACCGGCACTTCAGCGATGCAACTGCGCAATCTTTCGCCCGCGGTGATGGCGCCGCTGGCGCTGCAGTTGGGAAGAATAATCAGGAATTCCTCTCCGCCGTACCGTCCAACCGCGTCGCAGCCGCGCATCGAGGCAGTGAGTCGTCGCGCGACTTCCGCAAGAACCTGATCTCCGACGATGTGTCCATAGGTGTCATTGACGGTCTTGAAGTGATCGATGTCCGCCAGCATGACGGTGAGAGTCTCATGGGTGCGCTGGTGGCGCAGGAACTCCCTGCTGAGAGTTTCGAGGATCGAGGCTCGATTGCACGTGCCCGTCAGGGCGTCGTGCGAGGCCTCATACTCCAGGGTGTCCTGTGCCCGGAGCAGCCGATGTTGAGCAATGAGGATGCGAACCCCCAAAGCAACGAAAACGACCATAGCCATCACCGATGACAAGCTGGCATTACGCGGCGCATCACGAACGAGAAGGAGGACGGCGAAGAAGGGGTAGACCAAAGGCAGGAGATGACTGAGGACCATGCGTTCTGTGCGGGCAGGCAGCGGAACCAGAGATGCATCCTGGTTCCATGTCAGCGCGACGAACAGCGGAATCAGTTGTAGAGAGCTCCAGAGGAGGTCGAACCATTGCCCGGACTGCACGTTGTTAGCTGGAAGCGCAGCGTAGGAATCGGCCAGGCCAGCCACAAACACATATACAGCCATTCCCCCGAAGAACGAAAGTGCTGCTCTCGATCGGCCCAGTACCGCGCCAAGTACGAACGAGAGGGTCAAGATTGCATGGAAAACAAGAGCGGATGACCAGCCGAAACCTTCCCAGCCGACGGTGGCAAGAGCGAGGCCGGTTGTGTCTCTGAAATAGAGATAGACAGCTGCCCAGAAGCATGAGACCTGAACAAAGTCCAAGACATGCAAGCGGTCGAAGCGGCTCTGTTCGCGATCTGGGTCTACGAACGGGAGCATGGCCATCGGAATAACGGAGAGGGAAAACAGGATGTCATCCAACCGGTCGCACGAGTGGTCTGAGGAGACATCGATGTAGGTTCCAAGGGTCTGAGCCAGTATGAATCCGACGAAAGATACCGAGAG
This sequence comes from Binatia bacterium, assembly GCA_035577905.1. GTDB lineage: Bacteria > Acidobacteriota > Terriglobia > Terriglobales > Acidobacteriaceae > Sulfotelmatobacter. Next base: position 340,861 of record DATKAP010000021.1, on the reverse strand, counting down.
CCAGGTCCAGTGATAGCACGAAGCCCTTCCGGAACGCGATCGTGCCTGAAGCGAGGCGCATAGGCATGTCATACCTAGTCCGATCTGCACCAAGTCAGAGATGAGAGCGGCTGCCCTCTTGCCGTGCAAAGCGGCAATCGTTGCGGCTTGAAGCGGCAGCAGAGTACACGCGACAATGACGATTAGCCGGCGGCGAGCCATGACCCAAGTTGGTGGCGCTCTGATTCAGTCGACGAGGCGCACACCATCTCTTCTTCTATCGACAGTAGAGGCTTTACACTTCAGGCTGTGCAACGGCAGCGAAGACGCTCCAACGACTTACACTGGAATAGATGGTGAAAATCAAGATTGCCTGGATCGGCAAGACAAAAGAACCAGCCCTCGCTTCGCTCACAGACGAATATCTCACGCGGATTTCGCGCTATGCGCAGGTAGAAGGAGTCTCGTTGCGCGACCAGGCTGATTTGTTGGCCAAATTCGGCAAGGGTGCGAAGGGCGGCACGAAATCCTGTCTGGTACTGATGGATTCGCGCGGTAAGGAGTTCACGTCGGAGGAATTCGCTAAGTTTCTGGGAGACCATCAGGAACGCAATCCGCTTCCCTTGGTTTTCGCCATCGGTGGGGCGGACGGCTTTGCGACCGAAACGAAGTCTGATGCCGCAAGCGTGATCTCACTTGGGAAAATAACCATGGCGCACGAACTGGCCCGCATTGTTCTGCTCGAACAGATCTATAGAGCGTTCACGATTCTGAAAGGACACCCGTATCACTCCGGGCACTGAGACAATCTAGGGAATTACGCCAAAGAGATCATTTGAGGGAACGGAGAAGCTCGCCTTATTGCGTTACGGTAGCCTGATAGCTTACCGCCAGCCAATGCCCTGTGCGGCGGACCCAAACTCTGGTGTACCGATAGGGGCCGCTGAAGTCCTCTCCTAGTTGATGGCCCTTCACATCGGCGCGAGCGGTCACAACGGCGGTGTCGCCATAAACGCGGACGACCATATCCGTCACGTTGATCGTGTCGTATTTCAGCTGGCCGCTCCTCCGCGCCGATACCGTGTCTTGTTTGGTAGTGACCTGACCCAAGGGGGTAATCGCTACGTAATCCTCGGCGAGCGTCCGCTGAGAGAAATCGACATCGCGGCGCAGGCTGGCCTCTTTAGCTTGGCGTTCCATTTCGACGATCTCGCGAATGGTCTCCTGGTCCCCGGAGTCCAGTGCAGGTCTTGGCCTGGCAGAAACGCGCTGAGCGGCCAAGACCGGCAGGCTTACCAGCACGCAGAACAAAAACGCTGAACACTTGTTCACTACCATGAGACCTCCGCGGTTGACGAGGGGACAGAGATCCGCTGGACCGAGCTACGAATCCTTGGATGCAGGAGTTCCGTGGAAAAGTGCTGAAACTGAGATTTCATTTTCACACCACCCGCTCGTGGGCCCTTGGGTCGGTAGGGAGTGCACGCCCCTACAGGTGACAGACTAAACAGATAGACGTTCCGTTCGCACTTTTCTAACAGTCATTGTTTCCTCAAGTGCAACCTCCGTTCCACCTCTCGCACGACTAACTGGTTGACAGATGAGGGCATAGGCCGAGGTTCCTTCCTCAGCCCTGTCCACTCCTGCCGTCGACTGTCCGTTTGTGGACAAGCCCCTTTTCCCCTTAGCGGCCGCGCAAGGCGGATATCGATCTAGTAGAATCAGCATTCGAGCCTACATGGCGGACGTACGTCGAGGTCTCATTATCGTGAATACGGGGCCCGGCAAGGGCAAGACCACTGCCGCCATGGGAACCGCGCTGCGAGCTGTCGGGCAGGGTATGCGCGTGCTGATGCTGCAGTTTCTGAAAGGGTCCTGGCACTACGGCGAACTCGATGCCGTGCAAGTGTTCGGCGACAAGTTCATGATGAAACAGATGGGCCGCGGCTTCGTGAAGGTCGGAGCCGAAAAGCCCGATCCTGAAGACGTGCGGATGGTTGAAGAGGCTTGGGCGGAAGCGGAGAAGGCGATTCAATCTGGCCAGTGGGACCTGGTGGTATTGGATGAGATTAACTATGCCATCAGCTACGGCATGCTCGATCCGTCGAAAGTCGTGGAAGCCCTCAAGGTGAAACCCGAGATGGTGCATGTTATCTTAACGGGTCGCAACGCGCATCCGACGATCGTGGAGATCGCCGACACGGTCACGGAGATGCGCCAGGTGAAGCACGCGTATGAAAAGGGCGTGATGGCGCAGAGAGGAATTGAGTACTGATGGGAGTCCGGAGTCCTGAGTCTCAAGACGCGAGGAAAGTCACGCGCCGCTTGAGTTCGGCGGCCCAGGACTCAGGATTCGGGACCCGCGACTAAAATGGCTTGGTTTAAGCGCGAATCCGGCGAGTTGGACACTTCGGGCGAGAAGAAAGTCCGCACCGAAGGGTTGTGGGTGAAGTGTGAGAATTGCCGGCAGATCATCTGGAAGAAGGATCTGGAAGAGAATATGAACGTCTGTCCGAAGTGCGACAAGCACTTTCGGATCGACGCGCGGACACGGCTTGCGCAACTGCTCGACGACAATCAGTACACCATTTTTGACAGCAATATTTCTTCCACTGATCCGCTGAAGTTTGTCGATCTGAAGCCCTATTCGTCGCGCCTTAAGCAGGCACAGCACGATACGGGTCTGAAAGACGCGGTGATCAATGCGCAGGGCAAGCTGATGGGCAAACCGGTGATCGCCAGCGTGATGGAGTACGCTTTTATCGGCGGAAGCATGGGAGCGGTGGTGGGCGAGGCGATTACCCGGGCCATCGAAAAAGCCGGGGACACGAGAACGTCCTTGATTATCGTGTCGGCCTCGGGCGGGGCACGGATGATGGAAGGCGTGATCAGCCTGATGCAGTTGGCCAAGATCTCCGCGGCACTGGCCAAACTGGATAAGCTCAAGGTCCCCTACATTTCACTGCTGACCGATCCGACCACTGGCGGAGTGACCGCTTCCTTCGCAATGCTGGGAGACTTGAACATTGCCGAACCGGGGGCACTGATCGGATTTGCCGGGCCGCGAGTTATCGAGCAAACCATTCGGCAGAAACTGCCGCCGGGCTTTCAGAGGAGCGAGTTCCTGCTGCAGCATGGCATGCTCGATGCGGTCGTGCCGCGCAAACAGCTGAAGCCGTACATCTCGCGAGCGCTGGATTTTATGGCTGCCTGAAGCAGACTCACTCGGCAGGCTCTCTTTCAACAGGCCTCGTTGTCCCGTCTTTGGTCTGCAATTCTGCTGTAATCTGATGACTTGAGCTGAAAACTGACGGCCGAGAGCTTAATTGTTGTCCTACGATACCGCAGTCGCGAGTATGTTTGCGCTTGGGCATGAGTTGGCCCAGACGCCGTCGCACAAGTTCGACCTGGCACACATGCGCGTGCTGCTCGAGGCGCTGGGCCATCCGGAACGAAAATTCCCCAGTGTGCTGATTGCCGGCACCAACGGCAAGGGATCGACGGCTGCGACACTGGCGTCCATTCTCAGAGCCTCGGGGCTGAAGACAGGGCTCTATACCTCTCCGCACCTGGTTCGAATCAACGAGCGGATTCGGATCAACGGAGTTGCGATTCGGGATGAGGACTTTGCCCGGCTCCACGGGGATGTTGATGTCGTGGCCGAGCGCCTTGTCGCGAACAGCGAACTGCCGTGGCATCCGAGCTTTTTCGAGATGATGACCGCGATCGCGTTCTCGCTTTTCGCGCAGCAGCAAATCGAGATCGCGGTTGTGGAAGTCGGAATGGGTGGCCGTTTGGATGCAACGAACGTGGTCGAACCGCTGGTCAGCGTGATTACCGACATCTCGCTTGATCACCAGAAATTCCTAGGCAACACCGTGGGCGTGATCGCACGCGAGAAGGCGGGTATCATTCGACCGGCGGGGGTGGTTGTCACGCTGCCGCAGCAGCCGGAAGCGAATGACGTCATCGGAAATACGATTCTCGACCTTGATGCTGTAGGTGTGAACGCCGTACAGTATGTGCCGCCAGTCTCACCTGCAAGCAGCTGGTACTTGTTAACCAGGGCTGAGGCAACCACCCATGGCGTCGAGCCTGCATTTTATCGCTATCCGCTGCAAGTAATGGGACGACAGATTCTGGTCGAATCGCCGCTGATTGGCCGGCATCAATTGAGAAACGTGGCCTTGGCGATCGCCGCTGCCGAGGAGTTGAGCAAGAAGGGAATCAGCGGAATCTCGGCTGCGAGTATTGAGAGGGGAATCCGGGAAACGCAGTGGCCGGGACGTTTCCATATCATTCCCGCTCATCGGGGCTGGCCGGAAATTGTTCTGGACGTCGCACACAATCCGGCAGGCGCTTGGGCCTTGCGCTCGGCCCTTTCGGAGCGCTATGAAGACCGTCCAGTGATTTTTGTTTTTGGAGCCATGCGCGATAAGGCAATCTCGGAGATGGCTGAAATCCTGTTTCCAATCGCGAGAACAATCATCGCCACTCGGCCGAGTAATCCCCGGTCCACATCACCGGAAGAAATTCGCCAAGCCGGAAGTCGGACAGGAACTAAGATTGAAGTTGTGGCTGAAGTACCCATGGCGCTGGAGCGGGCCCGCGAACTAGCGACCGGTGAAGATGTCGTCGTGATCACGGGTTCGATCTACCTGGTCGGGGAAGCGATGCAGGAACTGGCATTGCACCCTTAAGCACGCGTAGCAGATGGTTTTCCGTAAAATGGCATTGTGCAGGAAGTGAATTCATCAGTTGAGCAAGTTGGTAACGGAGAGGTGGTAGCTCCGCCGGTCGAGGCGGAGCTACGCTCGCGCCACATCCCGCACGCCAGTCCAGAACGTAAATATGGTTTGCTGAGCGTTCTCCGGTCGTACTTTATCTTCGATCCCCTTATTTGGCTCTACACGCTGATCCTGGGCCCGTCGGGCCTGGTTGCCGGATTCTTCGACCGCGACGGCAGCATCATGCACTGGTTCGCCAGGGCGTGGTCGTGGATGATCATGAAAACGATCTCTTCGCCGGTCAACGTGATTGGGCTCGAGAGGATTGACACTGCCAAGCCGCACGTTTACGCCGCAAATCATGCCTCGGCGCTCGATATTCCCGTCTTGTATGTGAACCTGCCATTTCAGTTCCGGATCGCGTTCAAGAAAGAATTGCTGGCATATCCAGTGGTGGGATGGCACCTGAAGCGCTCCGGGCAAATCTGCATTGATCAGCAGAATCCTTCGCGGTCGATCGGCAGCATTCGCGCGGCCTTGAAAGGGCTGAAGGGCGGTATGCCCCTGGTGATTTTTCCGGAGGGCGGGCGCACTCCGGACGGCGAGATCAAGCCGTTTCTGCAGGGAGCATTCTTTTTGGCGATCAAGGCGCAGGTCGACATTGTTCCCGTGGCTCTGGTGGGAACCTACGAATTGTTGCCCATGAACACGTATCACATCAAAAGCCGCCCGCTGGAAATGCGCGTCGGTGAGCCGATTCCGACGGCTGGGCTGACGCTGCGGGACATGGAAGCGTTGTCAGCAAGAGTGCAGAAAGCACTGGAAGACTTGTATTACCGGGGAGATTCCGAGGCGTAGCACTCCTTCGGCCCGGACTCTGATCGATCCTCCCAGTTCACCCACGGCTTGTATCGTGGGTTGTTGTTTTCGCCGCGTCACGGCGTTCCCGCCTCTTGCGGACCGGAATACCGTCAGGCAGCCCTTTTCCCTTCATCGCAGAGTTGCTGGTAGTGCTCGCGGCCGCGTTGATAGCCCCGCGTGAATGGCTCTTCCACATCTTTCCCGGGGAAACGGTGCTCAACATCTTCCAGGGCTGCATCCATCTCCGCTGAGACTTGATCAAACTCCTTGCAACGAGTGCGAGCGTGCATGGCGGCCTGGAAGCCAAGGCGAAAGAATTCCTCGTCGTCGCTGAAGTTCCTGCCCGAGTCTTCGTAGTGGTTCTGCTCGGAACCACGCAGGCCCGTCCACCACTGGTCTCGAGCCGCATCGATGGACTCGGCCCCTTCGCGCCTCAGCACGTCTCGAAGCGCGGATGCAGAAGGTTTGTCATCGGCAAGTGCGATAACTACGCTACGGCCATGGCGGAGCGCGTCCTCATAGAGAAAGATCTCGTCATCAGGAAGACCCTCATAGGTGGCGGTCTCGAACTTACCGCCAACTGCGGCCCCGAAGGTGGCACCCGCGGCGCCGACGATGGCAGCGCCAAGCAGTCCTAAAGCGGTGATCGGTCCGACGCCGGGGACGAGCGCCATTAGCACGGACCCTCCCGTAATGCCGACTCCGCCACCTACCAGGGCCCCGACCGCTTTGCCCATTCCGGGTTGCTCGGCGGCCTCCGTAGGGACGGACTGGACTTCCTTGCCAATCTGATCCGCGCTGCCAGGGGTGAGAAGTGTAATCTCGTCGACTGAAATGCCAGCCTGGCGGAGTTTTTCATAGGCTTGCTGGGCTGCTTCCCGGGTAGTGAATATGCCTGTGACAGATTCCATCTCTATGCCCTCCATTTGCTCGAAAAGAGATAGGTAGTTCGATGCCGGAACGGAGAGGGCAGGCACATCAAAATATTTGTTTTCTCCGCCCGTAACCTATTAAGGTGCATGGTCGTTTAAGCTGGTGTAAGGCCAAACCGCGGAGAACTCGTTGAAGGCTCTGAAGAAAGAAGCAGACGAGCGGCTTCTGATCGAAGCTGCGCAGGCGGACCCCGCTCGCTTTGCCGACCTCTATGAACTCAACTTCGAGCGAGTGTACGCCTACGTTGTGAAGCGCGTGCAGGACCGGGCAGAGTCCGAAGACCTCACGTCGGAAGTGTTTCACCAGGCGCTGGCCAATCTGAAGCGGTTCGAGTGGCGCGGAATTCCGTTTGCTGCGTGGCTGTTCCGGATCGCTGCGAACCTGATATCGGACCGCTGGCAGCGATCGGGACGGGAGCTGGCGGATGACCAGGCGATCGAATCGGCCCAGGTCAGTCCTGCCGAGATTGAAGAAGTGGAACGTCGGGCGACATTGTATCGGCTTGTTGAGAACTTGCCGGCAGAACAAAAGCGAGTGGTGTTACTGAGGTTCGTCGAGCAGAAAAGTATCAAAGAAGTCGCAAGTGTAATACGCAAGACCGAGGGGGCAGTGAAGCAGCTACAGTTTCGCGCGCTGAGCACATTGAAGGCGCGCATGGAGGGTGCGAATGCCTAAGCGCTCTCTACAACACGGAAGCGGTGATCAGAAGAAGATCGAGCAATTGAACAAAGCGCTCGACGCCATGCTGGCGCGAGACGATGGTCGGAACAAGGTGGCGGAGGAAATCGGGCCCCTGGTGCGCATCGCGGCGGAATTGCGCAATCTGCCGAGTGCGAGTTTCAAGGCACGATTGAAATCCGAATTAGGAGGCAAGAAGCGTATGTCCACCGTTGCCGAGCCCCTAGCAGCCGTCCGCGTTACTGCAACACCAAGACTGGCATTCCGAGATCCTGCCAAAGCCATTGAGTTCTACCAGCGCGCTTTGGGGGCCAGGGAGAAGTTCCGTTTCCAAGTTGGCGATAGCATTCCCCACGCCGAGCTCACCATCGGCGACTCGACCATCAATGTGACTGGAGAATGGCCCGAAGGCGGGCGCTTCAGCGCGGAGACGCTAGGACACTCCCCGGTTTGGATGTCGATCCAGGTGGCCGACGTCGATGCATTCACAAAGGATGCGGTGGCGGAGGGGATGAAGCTTGTGCGCGAGCCCAAGGATCAATTCTATGGACATCGCGACGCTATGCTGGAGGACCCCTTCGGTTATACGTGGAGTGTATTTACCGTGACAGAACAAATGCCGGTGGAGGAGATGCACCGGCGGATGCAAGGGCTCACCCACGGCCCGGAGGGCGGCGAGGCTGCCGGGAAGAAGGGTGTAAGCCCAGTTCCACGCGGCTTCCGGACCGTGACTCCCTATCTTGTAGCGGCTGACGGTTTGGCGATGCTGGATTTCGTGCACAAGGCATTCGACGCTGAGGAAATCATGCGCGCGGTGATGCCAACAGGGGTGCATGGAGAGATGCGCATCGGAGACACGACGCTCATGATGGGTGGGGGACTACCTGGAAAGAAGTTCCCTGGAACCCTGCAGCCCGGCGCGTTGCACGTGTATGTGGAAGATGCGGATGCGGTCACGGCAAAAGCTGTCGCTGCCGGAGCCATTCTGATTGATGACCTGCGAGATCAGGAGTATGGCGAACGCTCCTCAACGGTGAAAGACCCTCACGGAAACTTCTGGTACATTGCGACCCACCGCGGCAAGAGTCACATCCCCGAAGGTCTACAAAGCGTTAATCCCTATTTGCACCCGCGACGCGCAGAGCCCCTCATCAGCTTCCTGAAGCGTGCTTTTGGTGCGCAGGAGGTCGCAAAGTACTCGTCGCCGGATGGCGTGATTCAACACGCTGTGGTGCGGATTGGCGATGCGGTGCTGGAGATGGGTGAGGCCCACGGCAAATACGAGCCCATGTCGGCGATGTTCTATCTCTACGTGCCGAATATGGACGCGGTATATCGGCAGGCTTTGGCGGCTGGGGCTACATCGTTTCAGGAACCAACGGACCAGCCTTACGGGGACCGAAATGCCGGTGTCCAAGACGCCTTCGGGAACAAGTGGTACATCGCCACGCACATCAGGGACGTCGGATAGGTTGGCGGCAAAAAATAAGGGGAGAGTGGCGAGCACTCTCCCGACACCATTCATGAGTACTTCAGTGTCTAACTAGCACGGCGACGACGAGCTGCGGATTCTTGGTCCTCGATTTCAGCGGTGTCCGCATCATCCGCTCGATCCGTCGATTGTTTCACCGCGTCTTTTGCTTTGCCCCAGGCGTTCTGTACTTTACCTTCGGCTTGCTTCGCCGCGCCCTTGGCTTGCGCTTCGCTATCCCCGGTCCATTCGCCGACTTGGCGTTGTGCGCGGCCAGCGATATCTTTCACTTTTCCTTCCCCGCGATCTTTGTCCATGATTTCCTCCGATTCAATGTACTCAGACCCGTCTGTGCTGCTTCGTCAAGCCACCGGACTTCTGCCCTGAATCACGCGAATCAGGACCGTAATGATGGCGAGTACCAGCAGGATGTGAATGAATCCTCCCAGCGTGTAGGAGCTGACCATCCCCAACAACCAAAGGATCAGAAGCAATACCGCGATTGTCCAAAGCATCGTCTGGCCCTCCGAATAGGCCAGTCAATTGCGCCTTGGGCAGACTAAAGGCACAGACCTCCGTGTAGGTATCCGGCGAAGTGCGTAACTGCTGTGGCAGAGTACTTTAATGCGAATCTAAGGTTTGACCCTCTGGAATCCGCTCCAATAAACTGAAGAATTCAGTAGGACTACGGGTTTTCCCTTATGGCTGACAGCATTCATGTGAAGCTTCCAGACGGAAGCGAGAAGGAAGTTCCCAAGGGCACGACTGCGCTTGACATTGCGAAGTCGATCAGCCCGCGATTGGCCGATGCGGCGCTGGTGGCCAAAACCAATGGCGATCTGATCGATCTGGCACGTCCGCTCGAGAAGGATATCGATCTTCGCTTATTGACCGAGAAGGATCCCGAAACTCTGGAAGTTTATCGGCATTCGTCCGCGCACCTGCTGGCGGCGGCTGTGCTGGAACTCTTCCCGGAGACCAAACTTGGTCACGGTCCGGCTACCGACACCGGATTCTTCTACGACTTTTATCGCCCTACGCCATTCACGCCCCAGGATCTGGAGAAGATCGAGAAGAAGATGCAGGAACTGGTGCAGCAGAACATCCCGTACGCGCGCGAGTTTCTGCCACGCGACCAGGGCCTCGCGGAGTTCAAGAAAGAAGGCGATTTCATGAAGTGCCATTTCATCGAGCAATTCACCAAGCCCGACGAAAAGATCTCTATTTACCGCACCGGAAAGTTCATTGATTTCTGCCGCGGACCACATATCCCATCGACCGGGAAGATCAAGGCATTCAAACTGCTGAACATTGCGGGCGCCTACTGGCTGGGTAATGAAAACAATCCGCAGCTGCAGCGCATTTATGGGACCTCATTCTTCTCGAAGAAGGAACTTGACGATCATCTCAAGCACATTGAGGAGACGAAGAAGCGCGACCACCGCGTGTTAGGCAAGCAGCTCGATCTTTTCTCGATTCAGGAACTCGCCGGGCCGGGATTGATCTTTTGGCATCCCAAGGGCGGAATCATCCGCAAGGAGATGGAAGACTGGATGCGCGAGCAGTACATCAAGCGCGGATATGCCCTGGTGTACACGCCGCACGTGGCGCGTCGGCAGCTCTTCTACACGTCGGGGCACGAGGGCTACTATTCGCAGAATTTCTTCGACGTGATGGAACTCGATGACGCCGAGTATCGGCTGAAGCCGATGAATTGTCCGGGGCACATTCTGATTTACAAGGATTCATTGCGTTCGTATCGCGACCTGCCAGTTCGACTTGGTGAATTGGGCACCGTGTATCGCTATGAGCGGTCGGGCGTCATGCACGGGCTGTTGCGCGTCCGCGGGTTCACGCAGGACGACGCGCACATCTTCTGCACTCCGGAGCAGATCGAGAAAGAGATCGCCGATTGCGTCGAGTTCGCCCAGGACGTCCTGCGCGATTTCGGGTTCGACAAGTTTCAGACGGAACTCTCGACTTGGGATCCGAATGACCGCAAGAGCTTCGTCGGTAGCGAAGAGCAATGGAATCACGCGCAACAGTCGCTGGAGAAGGTCCTCCAGGAGCTGAAGATCGAGTACAAGACGATTCCGGGCGAAGCCGCGTTCTACGGCCCCAAGATCGATATCAAACTGGTGGACGCGATCGGCAGACTCTGGCAGCTTTCAACCGTGCAGTTCGATTTCAATTTGCCACAAAGATTTGAATTGGAATATGTCGCGGAGGACGGAACGCGCAAGCAGCCAGTCATGGTGCATCGCGCCCTGTATGGGTCGGTGGAAAGATTCTTCGGAGTGCTGATCGAGCATTACGCCGGAGCGTTTCCGGTATGGCTGTCGCCGGTGCAGGCGGTGATGATCCCGATCAGCGAACGCCATGCCGAGTACGCGAACAAAGTCGCTGCGCAGTTGAATGAGATCGGCGTGCGTGTGGAAGTCGATGCGCGCAACGAGAAGATGAATGCCAAGATTCGCGAGCACGCGTTACAGAAGGTGCCGTTCCTGCTTGTCGTCGGGGACAAGGAGGCGGAAGCGGGGAGGGTGAATGTCCGTACCCGCGGAAAAGAAAAGACCGAGGACATGCTAGCGACGGAGTTTGTCGAGAAGATTGGGAAGCTGATTGCGGAAAAGAGTGCTGGGCTCTAAGGTTCCCGCAACTTTTGAAGGGCGATTGAGACAGGTTTGCTAATGCTTCGACGTGTTCTTTTGCTGGTGCTTGGTGGTGCGGCTTACTGCCAGAGTTCTAATCAAGCAACCTACCCGCTCGCAGGCTGCTATGAAGTAGCTTCCCTGGCTTGGGATCCACCCAATGAGGCCATCAAAGTAATTCCACAGAGGCTTGAGCTTCAGCTTCGGAATGACCCCAAGTGGAAAACCTTTGCCATTCGCAGTCTTGTGCCGCGCGAGCGGGATGACTTCAAGCCAGAAACGTTCTGGAGCTGGAAACCGAAAGGCGACAATAAGATTGGGATTAGTTTTGGCACTGGCATGGGCGGCTTTCGCGGGGATCTCGGGAAATCCAAAAATGGCGATCTTACTGGGAGAGTAACGGAGTGGTGTGATTCACGCTGCGGATACAAGAAAACGATCGGAACGATCCATCTCCGAAAGGTAAGATGCGAATGAGCTGAATCCGGACCCGGCCAGTACTTTTCCTCCGTTGTGTCCTGCCCCGTCAGACTATGATACGAATTCCGCACAAACCTCACTATCACATTGTGCGAAACCCAAACCCGAGGTAAGGTGTTGTTCTCTTCCCCTCGAAGGTTTCTTTCAGTTCATCTCGACAAGGACTGCGTGGCTTTCAGGCCACGCCGAAAGGGGTGCGTGTATGAGTATTGGACATTACGGATGGGTCCCGGATCTGCCAGATCAGCGTGACTTGGTTTATTCGGCTCCGCCAGCGTTTATCACAGCTCTGCCAACGGCAGTAGACCTGCGTCCCCACTGCCCGCCAGTTTACGATCAGGGCCAACTCGGAAGTTGCACCGGAAACGCGATCGCGGGAGCCATTGAGTTTGGGCGCCTCAAGCAGGGGATGAGCGATTTCGTTCCGTCCCGTTTGTTTATCTACTACAACGAACGCGTCATCGAGCACACGGTCAACTCCGACAGTGGGGCTCAGATACGCGATGGCATGAAAGTTGTTGCCAAGCTCGGTGCTCCACCCGAGGCCGACTGGCCGTACGACATTAGCAAATTCACCGAGAAACCTCCGGCAACCGCGTATAGCGATGGCGCCAAGAACCAGGTGACTTCCTACCATCGGGTGACCCGAGTGCTGAATCAGTTCAAGGGATGCCTGGCCTCAGGCTATCCGTTTGTTCTCGGATTCACTGTCTATGACGCGTTTGAAAGCGCACAAGTCGCTCACTCTGGACACCTCAACATGCCACAACCAGGCGAAAGCGTCGTGGGAGGCCACGCCGTCCTCGCGGTCGGCTACGACGACCACCATCAGTGGTTTATTATCCGCAATTCGTGGGGACCCAATTGGGGAATGAAGGGCTATTTCACTATGCCTTACCAGTACCTTCTTGAGTCCAATCTCTCGGATGATTTTTGGACGATTCGACTGCTAGAGGACGACGGAAGCACGAAGAAGCCGGGGCCAAAGAAAACAACCCCTAAGAAGAAAAAGCGCTAGGCTGGGAGCACTAGCAGCCTGCGCCAGCATCACGTTCAAGACCGGACGCGAACTTTCAGTGTGAAAGTTCGCGCCGGTTCGGAGCTTGTTTCCCAGGATCGCCGGTACTCCAAAACAATCGAACAGGTTCCAGATGCGGGAGCGCGAAAGCGCCAAAAGTGAGTGCCCGCGCCGCCAAGTTTTTCGGTTCCGGCAAACGATGACCCGAGCAGAGAACACTCGCAATCACCTCCGCTCTTGAGACGCCAGCGGTAACCTGCAGTTGGGGTCTCAGGCAACGCGAGATCGAGTTCTTCACCAGCAGTTACTTCCACTTCACGTCCGTTGGTGCTTTCGTCGTATTGCATGCAGCGGCCTCGATGGAGGTATGTGAACTCATCACGGATTAGCCCGAAGAACAATCCGCATAGGAGATGACCACCCTCAGTTCAGTGGTTGTACCATGTTTTCGTGCCTGGATTGGTGGAGCGCGTGCTAGCGGAGATTCAGCGACAAGAGTTACTCAAGCCAGGGGACCGCCTTGGCGTCGCGGTCTCAGGCGGGATCGACTCGGTCGCCCTCTTGCGGCTGCTGCTGGAAGTGCAGGCTGATTTGGGCATCGTTCTTTTCGTTGTTCACTTCAATCACAAGCTGCGAGGGGCGGAGTCGGACGAAGATGAGCGGTTCGTCTCTGATTTGGCGCGGACGCATGGGTTGGAGTTCTTTCCTGAAAGCGGTGATGTGGTCAACTATGCTTCCCGGGAAAGCCTCAGTCTGGAGGCGGCAGCAAGGGAGTTGCGATATCGGTTCTTTCGGCATCTTCTAGGTTCGGAAAGCACCCTGGGGACTGAAGCCCCTCCGCGAAAAGGAGCGGCGAGTCACAGCCCTGAAGGCGGTGTGGCCTCAGAAGCTCCTACCCTTCGGAGGCTCGACAAGATTTCCACCGGCCATACTCTCGATGATCAGGCTGAGACCGTTCTCATGCGTCTAATCCGCGGCACAGGTATTAATGGTTTGAGTGGAATCCATCCGCGGATTGTGGTTGAGAACGACGAGGGTGAAGTAAGTGGTGAGATCGTGCGCCCTTTGCTTGGTATTCGGCGGCATGAACTGGAGCAGTACCTCATCGATAGCCGGCAGACTTGGCGGGAAGACTCTACCAACGCCAATCATGCCTTCACGCGGAATCGGCTGCGGAAGCTGGTTCTCCCGTTGCTTCAGAAAGAGTTCAATCCTGCCGTCGTCGAGAATCTGGCAGAATTGGCGGAAATTGCCCGTGGTGAGCAGGAGTACTGGGAGAACGAAGTTGCCGGATGGATGGGAACCGCGGTGCACTGGGTCGAGCCCGAGTGGGTACACCAGAGCGGCGCTCTCGTGCAGATTTCGCTTGCGGGCAATCGACTGGCCCCTTCTGGTGACGCCGACCTTCAGTCAAGAATCGACAGTACGCCTTGGCTCGTAGCCAATGCCTCGGTGAGCCGTCCGTGGTTCCTGAGTGAGCCCGTCGCCGTGCAGCGTCGCGTGGTAAAGGCCATCGGAGGACATGCCGGGATTCCGCTTGAGTTTAGACAAGTGGAGGAGATCGTTCGATTTGCGGCGGTGGAAAGGAACCCTGCAAAGGAACTGATGCTGCCTCTCGGGTGGAAGCTGGTGCGGCATCGGGAGGAGTTCCTGTTCGTTACTCCGGATCTGCGGGAGACCAACCCAAGACGGGACTATGAATACGAACTCGCTGTACCCGGCAGAGCGATTCTGCCAGAGATTGGAATTGTGATCGAGGCCTGTCGCATTCCGGCGGATCAGGTTGCGGAGTATAATCCGGACGAACTCCTGGATGCGGATTCCCTTCCCGGACAGTTACGGGTGCGGAACTGGCATGCAGGGGACCGGTTCTGGCCGGCGCATACCAAATCCCCCAAGAAGATCAAAGAACTTTTGCAGGAGCGCCACCTCACCCAGCCGGAACGTACGCTGTGGCCTGTGGTTGTCAGAGGTGATCAGATCGTGTGGGTTCGGAGATTTGCAACTCATGCGGAATATGGGGTGAAGCCGGGTTGCAGCGGCGTTCTGTTACGCGACAGACCTTGGTCTGAAGCGGACGAAACCTGAGTCTAGGTTTGGGAACCGGAGGGCTTGCAAGTCGCATGAGTGGATCAAGGGGTGAGTCATTACGCCAGGTCATTTCGGCGGAGCAAATTCAGAAGAGAGTTAAGGAACTAGCCCGGCAAATTTCAGACGATTATCGGGGGCAGACAATCCAGATGCTGGCCGTGCTTGAGAATGCGTTCATGTTCCAGGCCGACCTGGTGCGGGCCCTTGAGGTCCCGGTGGTATGCCAGTTCATCAAACCGAAGTACACCCGTCCGCCGGCGAAACCTGGCAACGATGTCATGGAAATATTCTTTAGCCATGAGCCAGACATTCGCGGACAGCACATCCTCCTGGTAGAGGGGCTGGTGCATTCCGGCGTTACCAGCGAGTTTCTGATGAATGATTTGCGGGCGAGAGGGGCGGCGTCGGTGAAGCTGGTGACTCTGCTCGATCGGCAAGCGGCTCGCCGGGTGCCGCTGCAGCCGGACTATTTCGGATTTCTGGTCGACGAGACTTTTCTGGTGGGATATGGCCTGGGGGCAGTCGAGCAGACGAATCGCAATCTGCCGTACCTTGCCGCTGCAAGCTGAACCGCTTCTGTGACTTAAGTCATGTTCAAGTGGTTCTATGCTTTTGCCGCGAAATATGTAGAATTGAGGCTGGGAATTTAGCTGGTCCGAAGCGTCTCTCTCGGGCATCTAATGCCATTGGGCGTGCTTGTCGGCGCGCCGCACTTTAGGAGTCTTTTAGGTGAACTCAACGGTTAAAACTGTGCTGTTCTGGTTGCTCATCGGGGTCTCGGCCCTGCTGTTGTGGGAAGTAGTCAAGAGTGCCCGGGACGGCCAGAAGGATCAAGAGATAAACGTCACCCAGTTCATGGGAGATGTCGACCAGAACAATATTCGCGAGATCGAAGTTAACGGCATGGAAGTGCGCGGCAAGCACCGGGACGGTTCGCAGTTCCATACGAATCTCCCAGGGAACTACTTCACTCCCGAGCTGCTGAAGAGCCTGGGGAGTAAGGGAGTAGTGATCAAATTTCGCGACATCAATAGCGGAAGCCTGCCGCTGACTCTGCTGGGTACGTGGGCACCTCTGATCTTGCTGGGCGCTTTGTGGTTCTTCATGATCCGCCAGATGCAGACGGGTGGGAACAAGGCGTTGTCTTTCGGCAAGAGCCGCGCGCGCCTGCTCTCGATGCAGCAGAAGAAGGTAACGTTCAAGGACGTGGCGGGCGTCGAAGAGGCGAAGGAAGAGCTGCGCGAGATTATCGAATTCCTGCGCGAGGCGCAGAAGTTCCAGAAGCTGGGCGGGCGCATTCCAAAGGGCGTGTTGCTGGTCGGGCCTCCAGGAACGGGCAAGACTTTGCTGGCTCGTGCGGTTGCCGGCGAGGCGAACGTTCCCTTCTTCTCAATTTCAGGTTCCGACTTTGTGGAGATGTTCGTTGGTGTCGGCGCCAGTCGGGTGCGCGATCTGTTCGAGCAGGGCAAGAAAAATGCTCCCTGCATCATCTTCATCGACGAAATTGACGCAGTCGGACGTCATCGCGGCGCTGGTCTCGGCGGCGGGCACGATGAGCGTGAGCAGACTTTGAACCAGTTACTAGTCGAAATGGACGGCTTCGAATCCAATGAAGGCGTGATCCTTATGGCCGCGACCAACCGGCCTGATGTGCTTGATCCGGCCTTGCTGCGGCCCGGGCGCTTCGACCGGCGGGTAGTGGTCAGTCGTCCGGATGTGCGCGGACGCGAAGAGATCCTCAGGGTGCATACCCGAAAGATTCCTCTCGCTGACGATGTTGATCTCTCCGTGCTGGCTCGCGGCACTCCCGGTTTCTCCGGAGCCGATCTGGCCAATATGGTGAATGAAGCGGCTCTGGCAGCAGCCCGTCAGAATCGCAAGGCCGTGCTGCAATACGACTTCGAACTGGCCAAGGACAAGGTTCTGATGGGAGTGGAGCGCAAGTCGCTGCTTCTCACCGACGAAGAGAAGCGCAATACCGCGTATCACGAGGCTGGTCATGCACTGGTAGCGGCGAAGATGCCGCATTCTGATCCCTTACACAAAGTCACGATCATCCCGCGCGGGATGGCGCTGGGGGTCACCATGCAGTTGCCGGTGGATGACCGCCACAACTACTACAAGAACTATCTTGAGACACAGATTGCCATCCTGATGGGCGGACGCATTGCAGAAGAGATGTTCCTGGGCGTGATGAGCACCGGAGCAGGCAACGACATCGAGCGGGCCACGGATATGGCGCGCAAGATGGTCTGCGAGTGGGGCATGAGCGAACTCGGCCCGCTGACCTTCGGCAAGAAGGAAGAACAAATCTTCCTCGGCCGCGAGATCGCACAGCACCGCGACTACAGCGAGGATACGGCGATCAAGATTGACCAGGAAGTCCGCAAACTCGTCAATAATGGGTACAACACGGCGAAGCAGATCCTGTCGGACAATCGCGACACGCTCGAAAAAGTGGCGAAGGCCCTGATCGAGCGTGAGGTTCTCGATGCGAACGAAATCAAGATGCTCGTTGACGGGAAAGAACTGCCGCCGATGCCGCCGCCGTCCTCCAAGCCAGATGATGGCGTACAGCACGTGATTAAACCCGAGTTACAGCCAGGACGTGCCAAGGGCGGAGAGCGGCCCGCGACCGCATAAGAACCCTCCATGCTTCCAATAGAGATGGGCGGCTAACAGCCGCCCATTCTTTTTGCCCGCTACTCCTCGTAAGCACCTCAAATTCCACCTGTTACTGACTCGATTCGGCGCCCTGACGCACCTCTTTTCGTCGCTTCCTTGTGGTATAATCTTCATAGTCGTCGTTGATCGTAAGTATTAGAAATTTCAACAACTTGAAGTGGTTCCAGCACTTCAAGACAATTGAGAATCACGACGAGATTTCCCAGCCAATTTCCAGGGCATTAGCGACAAAAAATTCGGGACATTTTCGCGGAGCGGAATGGCCACCAAAGAGATCAATACCCCCATCACAGAGACCAAGGCAAAAAACGGAAAAGTGACTCCGATCAACGGAGGAAACGGGAACAGCGACTACACCGCGGATTCGATCAAAGTCCTCGGCGGCATGGAGGCGGTGCGCAAGCGGCCCGCGATGTACATCGGATCGACGGGTGAGCTTGGGCTGCATCACCTCGTATACGAAGTCGTCGACAACTCCGTGGACGAGGCGCTTGCGGGATTTGCTACCAAAATCGATGTCACGATCGAGACCGACAACTCCGTTACCGTTGTCGATGATGGACGCGGCATTCCAGTCGACGACATGGAGATCGATGGCGAGAAAGTATCTGCGGCACAGGTCGTGATGACAAAGCTGCACGCCGGCGGCAAGTTCGATTCTTCGACGTACAAAGTCTCGGGCGGATTACACGGTGTTGGCGTATCTTGCGTGAACGCACTTAGTGAAGAACTGGAGTTGGAAATCTGGCGGGATGGCGCGACTTGGCAACAAACCTACTCGAAGGGCGAGCCGACAAGCAAGTTGAAGAAGGCTGGTGTTGCCAAGGTAAAGACTGGGACGAAGGTACACTTCCTGCCCGACAAGAGCATCTTCACCGTCACGGAATATAACTACGATACGCTGGCTCAGCGGCTACGCGAACTCGCGTTCTTGAATAAAGGGCTCGTCATTACGTTAACGGACGAGCGCGTTACCGATTCGAAGACGGGCGAGGCGAAGCGCTCCGAATTCAAATACAACGGCGGCATTGCCGAGTTCATCAAGCACCTCAACCGGGGCAAGCAGGTCCTGCACGATAAGCCGATTTACATGGAGGATGACCGCAATGGCGTCCACATGGAGATCGGACTACAGTACAACGACGCCTACTCCGAGACGATCTTCAGCTTCGCGAACAACATCAACACGATTGACGGCGGCACGCACCTCTCTGGCTTCCGCACGGCGCTGACCCGCACCATTAACTATGCTGGGCAGCAGATGGGCTTGTTCAAAGACGTCAAAGAGAACCTGACTGGCGATGACGTGCGCGAAGGCCTGGTCGCGGTAATCAGCGTGAAGCTGCCGCAGCCCCAGTTTGAAGGACAGACGAAGGGTAAGCTGAATTCTGATATCGCCGGAACGGTCACGCAGTTCGTGAACGAGCGACTGGGCGCCTTCTTCGAACAGAACTCCACGGTCGCCAAGAAGATCATCAACAAGGCCATTGACGCGGCGCGCGCGAGAGAGGCGGCTCGCAAGGCGCGGGATCTGACGCGCCGCAAGGGCGCTCTCGATTCCGGCGGCCTGCCCGGCAAATTGGCGGATTGCTCCGAGCGCGATCCGAACCGTTGCGAGCTATTCCTGGTTGAGGGCGAGTCCGCAGGTGGTACGGCGAAGCAGGGGCGCGACCGGCGCTTCCAGGCAATTCTTCCTCTGAAAGGAAAGATCCTGAACGTCGAGAAGGCGCGCTACGACAAGATGCTGGCGCACGAGGAAATCCGCGCCATGATCACCGCGCTCGGCACCGGCATCGCCAAGGACGATTTCGACGCGACGAAGCTCCGCTACGGCAAGATCATCCTGATGACCGACGCCGACGTTGACGGCAGCCATATCCGCACGCTGTTGCTGACATTCTTCTTCCGACATATGCAGGACTTGATCAAGCGCGGTAACGTATTTATCGCGCAGCCGCCGCTGTTCTCGCTGAAGAAGGGCAAGTCGCTGCAATACATCAAGGACGAGCGCGAATTCGTCAAGGTGATGGTCAAGAAAGCGGCTGACGGCCTTACGATTCGCTACGGAGAAGGTGCGGCCAAGCTCGAAGGGAGAGAGCTTGCGAAGTTTATGACCGTTCTCGACGAGTATCTCGGTTTCTTTGAGAAAGTCGACAAGCGGGTTCGTGATGAGCGTGTCACGGAACTGATACCCAGGCTCGACTTGGCCAAACGCTCCGACTTCGAGGGAGACAAGAAAGCTTCTCCCAGGAAAATCGAACGCCTGGAAAAAGAGCTTAATAAATTGCAGAAGGAAGAAGGCTTCAAGAGCGTCGAAGCTAAGTTTGACGAGGAGCACAACCTATGGGAAGTGAGCTTCGTGAACAAGCACGGCGCTGAGCACATCATCAACTGGGAACTGGTCTCTAGCGCCGAATGCCGGCAGATGATCGCCAAATACAAGCTGATCGAGACCTATATGGAACCGCCGTTCGTGGTCGAGACCGTTGCCAAGGCTGCTTCCGCTGCCTCAAATGGCGACGCTGCGGACGCTGAAGCCGAAGCGGGCGAAGATAAGGCTGAGAAGAAGGCGGCTGCAAAGACTCCGAAGCGCAAGGAAGTGGAGGTCGTTGAGAAGACGAACGTCCGCGAGTTACGCGACCACGTGATCAACGAGGGACGAAAGGATTTCTCCATCCAGCGCTATAAAGGGCTGGGCGAGATGACGGCCCCGCAGCTTTGGGAAACGACTATGGATCCCGAGCGGCGCACCTTGCTTTCCGTGAAACTGGAAGACATCGCCGAGTGCGAGACGATCTTCACCACGCTGATGGGCGAAGATGTCGAGGCGCGGCGCAAGTTCATTGAGGACAACGCCTTGGACGTGAAGAATCTGGACATCTGATTTAATCGCCGCGGATTTACCCGGATCAGCAATGTGGGCGGCTGCATAGTCGGCCTTTTTCTCTGCACTGACACATTACTCTCGCGCAATTACAATGCGCAGCATGAATCCGAACTGCGTCCTCCTTGCGGTCATTCTGCTCAGTGTTTCCGCCCTGACACAGTCTTCTCCTGCCCCAACACCTCCTATGGGTTGGAACAGTTGGGATTCCTACGGCACCACCGTCCGCGAAGGAAACGTGAAGGCCAATGCCGACTGGATGGCCGAACATCTGGCGAAGTACGGATGGAAATACATTGTCGTCGACATCCAGTGGTACGAGCCGAACGCGCAGGGACACGACTACAAGCCGGGGGCGCCGCTCACGATGGACGAGTACGGGCGGTTGATGCCGGCGGTCAACCGCTTTCCGTCTTCTGCAAATGGCGCAGGGTTCAAGCCGCTCGCGGACTATGTTCACAGCAAGGGATTGAAGTTCGGAATTCACATCATGCGTGGCGTTCCCAGGCAGGCAGTCGAGAGAAATCTCCCGATCAAGGGCACGTCCTATCACGCAGCCGATATCGCCGACAAGGAAAACGGCTGCCGCTGGAACCCCGACATGTGGGGCGTGGATACCACCAAGCCAGGGTCGCAAGCTTACTACGATTCCATTGCCGAAGTGTACGCATCCTGGGGCGTCGACTTCATCAAGGCCGACGATATGGGCAGCCACTTGTACCAGCCGGCCGAAATCAAGGCACTCAGCTTGGCGATTCGAAAAACTGGGCGCGAGATCGTACTGAGCATCTCGCCCGGCCCCGCGCCTCTTTCCGAGGCGGAGTTCTTCGAGAAGTATGCGCAGATGTGGCGCATCTCAGACGACTTCTGGGACGACTGGAAGCTCTTGCGTCAGCAATTTGACTGCGCGCGTGACTGGGCTCCGTTTGTGGGTAAGAACAATACCTGGCCCGATGCCGACATGCTTCCCTTCGGCAAGCTGCGCGTGACGACCGCAGAGGGTGGAGGCGCACCCAGCAAGTTCACACCGGACGAGCAACAGACGGTGATGACCTTGTGGAGCATCTTCCGATCCCCGTTGATTTTCGGCGGAGATCTCCCAAGCAATGACGCGGCCACGACCGCTCTGATCACCAATGACGAAGTGCTTGAGGTCAACCAGCACAGTAGTGGCGCGAAGCAACAACTGGATGCTGGAGCTCGGGTGTGGGTCGCGAATGGCGCTTCATCCGGCCAGTATTATGTCGCTGCCTTCAATCTGAGAGATGATGGTGTTGTAAGTCAGTACCTGTCGTGGATGGACCTGGGAATAGTTGGCTCCGTCAAAGAGGTGCGGGATTTATGGACGCACAGGTCCGTGGACGGGACCAAGGGCCTAGAGGTCAGGCTGCGTCCGCACGGGAGCGCACTCTACAAAGTTGTACTGGCGGCACCGTAGTATCCGTCTCCTCGACCTTTCGGCGACCATCCACCCAAACCAGTAAATCGGGCGCTCAGTTCCCGATTGCTGCAGTTGGCTGACTCTCGTCTCGCTCCGACACAGCAGCTTGCTAGACTATTCAGTTCTCCATGCCTTCCCGCTACGCACAGTGGATGTATGACTGGGAGCACCGCCTCACGTCGGTGGACAACAACCGTGTAGTGCGTCCGCTGGAGTGGGGCGCGGAATGGGCCCGCGAATGGCCTTGTCGCAACGGGTGTGCGCCGGGACAGTCGGCGAGAAATCCCGATACCTTCTTCCTGGAGTACAGCCGCCGAATTGTTGCGAACAGCGATGAGTTTTACTCCTATTCGAAACCTCGCGACTTTCGGCTGGAGCGGCGCGAAGTGCAGGTTTTCTCGACTCGCGAAGTGCCGGACCCAAGGCTGGAGTCCAAGGTTAAAGGGCACTTCGCAGAATTTCTGCGATTCACCTCCCCGGTGGTCTCGCCGTATTCGGAAAATAATCTCGCCAACGCAAGATGGTTTCCCGTCCGCGGACGACGCGCCGTCGTACTCTTGCCCCACTGGAATTCAGACGCGATCGCTTACGTCAGCTTGTGCCGTGTGCTCAATCTGCTGGGGATCGCAGTGCTGCGCCTGAGCATGCCCTATCACGATATTCGGATGCCCGTGGACATTAAGCGTGCCGACTACGCAGTTTCGGCGAACATCGGGCGGACGATTGACGCGGCGCGACAGGGAGTCGTCGACATCCGCTGCTGCCTCGATTGGCTCGAAGAACAGGGCTTCAGCCGGCTCGGAGTGGTAGGCACGAGCCTGGGCTCATGTTATTCCTTTATCGCAGCGGCACACGATCCGCGGATCCGGGTGGCGGCTTTCAACCACGCCTCAACGTACTTCGCCGACGTCGTATGGCACGGACAATCGACGCGCCACATCCGCCAGGGCATGGAAGGTCAGATCGATCTGGAGCACCTCCGTAAGGTCTGGCTGGCGATCAGTCCCATGGCGTACTTCGACCAGTTCGCGCGCTGGCCGAAAAAATCACTGATTATCTATGCCGCCTATGACTTGACTTTCCTGCCGGAATTTTCACAGCAAGTCGTGTCGGAGTTCGCGCGTCACGCTCTGGACCACAAAGCCGTAGTGCTGCCCTGCGGCCATTACACCACCGGCGAAACTCCTTACAAATACATGGACGGCTGGCAGCTGGCGTCGTTCCTGCGAACGGCTTTTTGAGCACTCAGGGCTCGGCCCTTTGTGCGTTTCAGTGGCCAATGCTGATTGCTGCGTGCTGACGGCTGGTCGCCGTTAGAATGTGGTGATGGACTTAAGTCCCATCTGCGGCCTGCATGATGCGATTGAATCGCGGCGCGGGAAGTTTCTGATCAGTACCGACCGCACCCGGTTGGATCTCGAGGTGATCCACGGCTTCCTGACGAACTGCTACTGGGCGAAGGGAATTCCGGGGGAGGTTGTGGCGAGGTCGATCGAGCATTCGTTGTGCTTTGGGATTTATCATGAAGTCGGCGCCGAATTCTCCCAGGTCGGGTTCGCGCGGGTCATTACTGACTTCGCAACCATCGCGTACTTGGGCGACGTGTTCGTGCTGGAAGCGTACCGCGGCCGCGGTCTGAGTAAGTGGATGATGGAGTGCATCATGCGGCATCCGCAACTGCAGGGCTTGCGGCGATGGATCCTGCTAACTCGCGACGCGCATGCGCTGTACTCGAAATTTGAGTTCACACCGGTCAAGGCGTCGGAACGCTACATGGAACTGCACCGGGCCGACATTTACGAAATCAGGGAAACGAGATGAACAATTCCAGGATGTATCGTCCGCTGTACGAAACTGATCCGCAGATTGCCGCGGCCATTGATAACGAGACAAGACGCCAGCATGAAGGCCTGGAGCTGATTGCTTCCGAGAACTTCGTCAGCGAAGCCGTGCTCGAGGCCGCAGGCTCGGTATTTACGAACAAGTATGCGGAAGGATATCCCGGCAAGCGCTATTACGGTGGCTGCGAATTTACCGATATCATCGAAAACCTGGCGCGCGACCGGGCCAAGCAGCTCTTCGGCGCCGAGCACGCCAACGTGCAGCCGCACGCCGGTTCGCAAGCCAACATGGAAGCATACGCTGCCGTCTTGCAGCCCGGCGATACGATCCTTGGCCTCAACCTCGCCCACGGCGGACACCTCACTCACGGCCATCACCTGAATTTCTCCGGCAAGACGTACAAGATCATCCCCTACGGTGTAACAAAGGAGACTGAAACGATCGACTACGACGAATTGGAGAAACTCGCCGAAAAAGAACGCCCGAAGCTAATTATCGGCGGCGGCAGCGCGTATCCGCGGATCATTGATTTCGTCCGCATGCGGCAGATCGCTGACAAAGTTGGCGCCCTCTACCTCGTCGACATGGCGCACTTCGCGGGACTGGTTGCAGGTGGCCTGCACCCCTCGCCGGTACCGCACGCCCACATCGTGACCTCGACCACGCACAAGACTCTGCGGGGGCCGCGCTCAGGAATGATTCTCTCCAAAGCCCAATTTGCCCAGGCGATCGACAAGGTTGTATTTCCCGGCATGCAGGGCGGGCCGCTGGTCCATATCATCGCTGCGAAAGCAATCTGCTTCCACGAGGCGATGCAGCCCGAGTTCCGCGACTACGCGCGGCAGATCGTGGCCAATGCCAAACTGCTGGCCCAGACCCTGGCCGACGAAGGCTTCCGCATTATCTCCGGTGGCACTGACACGCACCTGATGCTTGTGGATGTTTTCTCCAAGGGCATGTTGGGCAGCGAGGCGGAAAAGGCTCTGGGCGAGGCCGGCATCACGGTCAACAAGAATGCGATCCCGTTTGATACGAACCCCCCGCTAAAGCCGAGCGGCATTCGCATCGGTACTCCCGCGTTGACGACGCGCGGCATGAAGGAGGCGGAGATGCGCCAGATCGGCCGCTGGATCGCAGAGGCCCTGCTGCATCGGACTGATGCTGCTCTTCTGAGCAAAGTGCGCAATCAGGTGCTCGAGCTGTGTGAAGCCTTCCCGCTTTACGCGGAACGGCGTGCCAGGGCGCAGGCTGAGGTGCGGGTGTAAAGTCACATCCAAGCTGCATGTAATTGTGATTAAATTTCATCGGTGAAGATCGCGATCGATATCCGGCGGATGACGGAGTTCGGCGTCGGCACGTACATCCGCAACATTATCCGCACACTTTGCCGCATTGACCACGAGAATCAGTATTTTCTGATTGGCCCTCCTGCCAAGGTTCAGGAAATCGGAACCATGCCCCCCAACTTCCATAACGTGGCGGCGGTGGCTCCTGAGCACTCCTTTCGGGGATATAAGGAATTTCGCGCGGCGCTCAAAGGCCTACATTGCGATCTGGTCCACATCCCCAATCTTTTTTCCGTGCCGCGCATGCTGCCGTGTCCATACGTGATGACAGTTCACGACATGCTCGAGCACATGTCGCGCGCGCGGCAACACACGGGGTTCTTGGGCGCGTGGAACATGCAAATGACTAGGCAGGTCTTGCGCGGAGCAGCGCGAATTTTCGCAGTATCAAAGTTTACATGCACCGAGATTGAGAAGCTCTTCGAGATTCCGACCTGCCGCATCGACGTTGTCTACAATGCTATCGATGAACGTTTCCTGCGCGGACACGCCAGTCCTGCCGATCGTGAACTTATCGAGCAGCGCTATCAGGTGAACTATCCCTTTCTTCTCTATGCCGGACGCGTCAGTCCCCACAAAAACGTCGTTCGCATGATCGAGGCGTTTTCGGCGTTGAAGACCGAACTCGAGAAGGATCAGGCATATCCCGAACTGAAGCTCATCATCATCGGCGACGACCTCTCGGGCAATCCCGACCTGCGCCGGACCGTCGTGCGCAGTGGCGTGCAAAATGACGTCCGCTTTCTGGGATTTATTCCGATCGAAGTCCTCCGGATCTTCTACGATTCGGCCCAAATTTTTGTCTTCCCCTCACTCTATGAGGGCTTCGGCTTGCCTCCCCTGGAAGCCATGGCGCACGGGACGCCCGTGGTCACCTCAAATGCGACCTCTCTGCCAGAAGTGGTAGGAAACGCAGCGGTGCTGGTGAATCCGGAAAATGTCTTCGAGATTATGCGCGCGCTGCATCGCGTTCTGATGGATCAGGCGTTGCGGGACCGCATGAAAGACCGCGGATATAAACAGGTCACGAAGTTCTCTTGGGAAAACTCCGTCCGGCGTGTGCTGGATGTCTATCAGGATGTCGCCAAAGGTGATCGCGCCGAGTTAAGTTCGCACGCCGCCGACTAAGGATTACCATGCCTCTGTGCAAGAACGTCCGGGGTCACTTCACCAGCGGCTGCCCGGGCGACAATATCGAAAGCTTGTGAAGCTTAGCCGTGATGCGGGAGCGGTCAACGTCGGTTTTGGCGGCGGCCAGACGCTTGCGAAGCTGAACAATCTTCTCTCTGCGGGTACGGCGCCGGCGAATCTCCGGACGTCGGCTGGGTGCGGACATGCGTGGCTCCTGTTCTGAGTTTGAAGTGGATTAGAGCCTGCGCAATGCTCGCCCAGGCACATCTTTCATTCAATCTGATCGGCGCCGCAACTGTCAATTCTGTACGCGCCATCTGTCGGCAACGTCGTCCCGATCGCAGGCGTTCAGATATCTATCGGTGCCCCACTTTCGGGTTAGAGCTAGGTTGCCTCGCTGAGCCGGATCGTTGCTGTGGACGGAAACCAGCTGCTCTTACGACTTCGATCGCCGTCCCGGATTCCCCTCCTCGCGCTGCGCCTCAATTCGCCGTTGTTCAAGCACTGCCTTGAGCGAATCGCCGGCGTGGCGAATGTGTTCGCGAACCAGGTCACAAGCTGCGGCAACATTTTTCTCGCGGCATAATTTGAGGATCTGATGATGCTCCTCGTTTGCGCGTTTCACCCCATGCGTCAGGTACAACTGCAGGCGGGTGTAGCGTTCTCCGCTGTTGTTCACGTTACGGATAATGGCCATGAAGCGAGGTTGGTTGGCACGCGAGTAGAGGATTGAGTGAAATTGCCAGTTCAAACGTCCCCACGTAGAGACATGTTCCTGCTTCTTCAGTTCGTGCACGTATTTCTGCAAAACGGTCTCGGCCTCGGCGAAATCTTCCTCCGTCAGATGAGGAATCGAAAGCTTCAGCACCTCCGGCTCCAGTAGCGCGCGGATCGAAAACAGCTCGCCGATGTCACTCGGAGAGAGCGCCGGCACAATAGCGCCTCTGTTGGGGACGATGGCAATCAACCCTTCGGCATCCAGCTGCCGAAGTGCTTCGCGCACCGGAATGCGGCTGACCTGGTACTGCATGGCGATTGCATCCTGACGAAGTTGCGCGCCCTCGGGAATTTCTCCCCGAATAATCTGATCACGCAATTTGTCGGCCACGGCAGACGGAAGCGACTGACGTGGTATCCCGGAGTATGATGCGGTTTCAGCGCCCATTTTGGCCGTATTGTACAGAATAGAGTTCCTCGATTGGGCAGTATACCGCAGGGCTATCCATTAAGTGCGGGTTCGCGAAACATCAATACTACCGCAAGCCAATAGCCTTTCATGGCCCTGGACGGCTGAATGAGATTTCGGAAAATCAGGTTATGCTTGCTTGGGGCGCTAAATGCTCGCCTTGTTTCCCGGCTTCAGCCTCTGAGGTGAGTTTTCTGGCACCATAAAGATCTTCTTTGCTCCGCGAGGTCCCGTTCGAAAGACGAAAGTTTAAAGATTGGATATTATATCCATGGGCGCGCTTTTCTCAAATTTGCAGGTGGCGGTTGCCGGCTGGGGTGACAACATGCGGATGACGAGCGTCCGCGATACACGAGTGAAGATCATCGACTCCCACACCGGAGGAGAACCGACTCGCCTCGTCGTTAGCGGCGGTCCTGACCTGGGTTACGGACCTCTGGCTGAGAGACTCGAGCGATTCCGTCGTGATCACGACGACTTCCGCTCCGCCGTGGTGAATGAGCCTAGAGGTTCCGATGTAATTGTGGGCGCATTGCTTTGCGAACCCGTCGACCGTGCCTGCGCGGCCGGAGTCATTTTCTTCAACAACGTTGGCTATCTCGGAATGTGCGGACACGGCACTATTGGCCTGGTTGCAACGCTCGCCTACATGAATCGCATCCTTCCAGGCGAGCACAAGCTCGAGACACCCATAGGCGTGGTTTCGGCGCTGCTCCACGAGGATGGCAAGGTCACCGTAAACAACGTTGCCAGCTATCGCAGCGCTGCCAATGTCGCAGTCAAGGTGCCGGGTTACGGTGAAGTGCACGGCGACGTGGCCTGGGGAGGCAACTGGTTCTTCCTGGTACGCGACCATTCCCTGATCTTGAGTCTCAAGAACGTCGGTGAACTGACTGCTTTCACCTGGGCTATCCGCATTGCGCTTCGCGAAAATGCCATCACAGGCGATCAGGGAAAAGAAATCGATCATGTGGAACTTTTTGCGCCTTCTCAGATTCCCGGCGTCGATGGCAAGAACTTCGTACTCTGTCCCGGCAAGGCGTACGATCGCTCTCCGTGCGGCACGGGCACCAGCGCAAAGCTCGCCTGTCTGTACGCTGATGCCAAGCTCAAGGAAGGCGACATCTGGAAGCAGGAAAGCATCGTTGGAAGCGTGTTTGAGGGCACGGTAAGGATTAGAGATGGCAAGGTCTATCCCAGCATTACGGGATTGGCCTTTGTAAATGCCGAGGCGGAGTTGATTCTTAATCCCAACGATCCACTCTGCATGGGAATCCGTGTCTGAGC
Organism: Binatia bacterium; assembly: GCA_035577905.1. Classification (GTDB taxonomy): domain Bacteria; phylum Acidobacteriota; class Terriglobia; order Terriglobales; family Acidobacteriaceae; genus Sulfotelmatobacter. The sequence continues at coordinate 312,170 of DATKAP010000021.1, read as the reverse complement.
GAAGCATGACCAAAGATACTTACGATATCGTGATTGTCGGTGCCGGGATCGTGGGGGCAGCCTGCGCAGATGCGTTTGCCGGGCGCGGATTGAGAGTTGTCGTTGTCGATCGCGACGTGGTGGGAAGCGGCGCTACCGCAGCCGGCATGGGACACATCGTGGTCATGGATGACTCCGATGCGCAGTTTGCCTTAACCCACTACTCGCAGCGCCTGTGGCAGGAATTGCACATGGAACTGCCGCCAGATGTCGAATATGAGCAATCCGGGACGATCTGGGTTGCAGCCGACGAAGAAGAGATGGCCGAGGTACTCCGCAAGCGCGAGTACTACCAGAAGCGAGGAGTCGCGGTCGAAGTGCTCAATGCCGGCCAACTGAAACAAGCGGAGCCGAACCTGCGCAACGGCTTGCTAGGCGGCCTGCTGGTTCCCGATGATGCCGTGCTGTATCCGCCATGCGCGGCACGTTTCCTCATGGCTCGCGCGCAACAACGCGGCGCCAGGTTGAGGCTCGGTGCTTCAGCGACGCAAATATCAGAACGACGCGTACGGTTCAATGACGGGCAGGAAATCGCAGCAGGCATTGTCGTCAACGCCGCCGGTGCCAACGCGGCAGAGCTCAACCCGGCCATCGATGTCAAGAAGCGAAAAGGCCACCTTGTCATTACCGACCGCTATCCTGGTTTTCTTCGTCATCAACTGGTCGAGCTTGGATATCTGAAAAGCGCGCATTCTGTTTCCCGTGACTCCGTAGCCTTCAACGTGCAGCCTCGTAGGACGGGACAAATTCTGATCGGGTCTTCGCGGCAGTATGGCGCCGAGCATAAGGAAGTAGATCAAGTTATGCTGGCAAGCATGGTTCGCCGCGCGCAGAAATATATGCCCGCTCTGGGAAAGATGTCAGCCGTGCGCGTGTGGACTGGCTTTCGCGCGGCAACGCCTGACAAATTGCCCCTGATTGGACCCTGTCCTGGTTTCGAGTCGGTATTTCTAGCGACCGGCCATGAAGGCTTGGGGATCACTACATCGCTGGCAACAGCCGCAATTCTGGTGGATCAGGTGACAGGCTCAAAACCGGAGATCGCCGTCGAGCCCTATCTTCCCTCGCGGATGGCAAAGGAACATGTCCATGCCCAGTGAACTCATGGTACGGGTGAATGGCGCAGCGGTACCGGTTCCGTCGGGCTCGACAGTCGCGGTCGCCATGGCAATCGCGGGACAGCCTTGTCGGACTTCCGTCGCCGGCGAACCTCGAGGCCCATTGTGTGGAATGGGGATCTGTTTCGAATGCCGCGCGATCGTGAATGGAATCCCGCATTCGAGAACCTGCCAGATGTTGTGCGAACCAGGAATGGATATTCATACAGATGAGTAAGTACTCAAGAGCAAGGTTCGACGTTCTGGTCCTGGGTGGAGGTCCCGCGGGGATCGCGGCCGCGGTCCGCGCTGCGGAAAGCGGTTCGCGTGTGGGCCTCGTTGACGAGAACCTCTCGGTTGGAGGACAGATCTGGCGCGGTGGAGCGTCTGATGGGAAGCATTCGTCAGATGCCTTGACCTGGATCGAACAACTCAAGAGATGTGGCGTCACGCTCCTGTGCGGAAAGAGGGTGTTTCATCAGCCTGCAAGCAGCATCCTCATGGCGGAAAGCACTGATTACGTTTGCGAATTGAGTTATCGCAACCTGATCTTGGCAACTGGCGCGAGAGAGAGGTTTCTGCCCTTTCCAGGATGGACCCTGCCGAATGTCATGGGGGCAGGCGGCCTGCAAGCCATGGTGAAATCGGGGTTACCGATCCGCGGCAAGCGTGTGGTGGTTGCCGGGAGTGGCCCTTTGCTGCTCGCGGTTGCATCGTATCTGCGGAAGCAAGGCGCAAAGATTCTACTGATTTGCGAGCAGGCATCCGGGAGGAAGTTGGCACGCTTCGCGATCTCCCTCCTCCGGTATCCCGAAAAGGTCGCGCAAGCTTTTGATCTTCGGAAAGACATTACACGAATTCCACTCGCTACGAGCAGTTGGCCGCTTTGTGCGCATGGCGAGCAGACGTTCGAAGCGGTCACAGTTTCGCACAAAGGCAAGCTTCAAACAATTCAATGCGATTACCTGGCTTGCGGATTTCATCTCGTTCCCAATACAGAGCTGCCAACCCTACTTGGATGTCGCATCCGCCACGGCTACGTACAGGTCGACGACCTCCTCCAGACAACGGTGGAGAATATTTTCTGCGCGGGCGAACCGACTGGAATCGGTGGCGTTGACTTGGCGCTGATCGAAGGCCAGATCGCCGGCCTTTCGGCCACCGGCAACACCACCGCAGCGCAGAAACTCTTTCCCAAGCGTCAGAGACTTCGCCAATTTGCGCGTTTGCTGGACGAGACTTTCTGTTTGCGCTCCGAACTGAGAAGTCTGCCATCGCCGGAGACTCTGGTCTGTCGATGCGAGGACGTCCCCTATTCCCGCGTGCGCGAACACACCTGTTGGCGCGCGGCAAAGCTGCACACGCGGTGCGGCATGGGCCCATGCCAGGGACGTATCTGCGGACCTGCGACGCAGTTCCTCTTTAAGTGGAGTCCCGATTCGGTGCGTCCACCGGTTTTTCCAGCGCGCGTCGAAGATTTGGCTGTACCACCGATCGCAGAAGTCACAGGAGAACTTCAATGAACTGGAAAGGCGTTACGCCAGCGATCACCACTCCATTCCACGAGAATTTCACCGTTGATCACGGATTCCTGGCGGAGCACTCGCGCTGGCTGCTCGAGAATGGCTGCACTGGTGTGGTCGCACTCGGATCGTTGGGCGAAGGTGCAACCCTTTCCTTCAGCGAAAAGTTAGACGTTCTCGGCACGCTAGGGAAGTCTGTAAGTGGCTCTGGAAGCCTGGTCGCATCCGTCTCATCTCTTACCACGTCTGAAGCGGTGTCCATCGCAAAAGCGGCCAGCGATCTCGGTTGTACCGGGTTGATGGTGTTGCCACCGTATGTCTACCTGGGGGACTGGCGCGAAATGAAAGCGTACGTCGCCGCGGTGTTTCGCGCCACCTCGCTGCCGTGCATGCTGTACAACAATCCGATTGCCTATGGAACCGATTTCCTTCCCGAGCAGATTCGGGAATTGGCCGAGGAGCTTCAGAACCTGAAAGCGGTGAAGGAGTCGAGTACCGACGCGAGACGCGTCTCGGCGATACGGGCGCTGGTCGACGATCGCCTGGAAATTTCCGTAGGTGTAGACGACGCGGTGTTGGAAGCAATTGGCGTTGGCGCCACCGGATGGGTCGCCGGTCTTGCCAATGCGCTGCCGCGAGAATCGGTAGACTTGTTCAACTACGGGGTGCAAGGAAAAGATCGGAAGGCCTTTGAACTATACCGCTGGTTCCTGCCACTGTTAAGAATGGATACGGTCCCAAAATTCGTTCAGCTCATCAAATTGGTGCAGGCGGAGGTTGGGATGGGAAGCGCTCGTGTCCGGCCGCCACGGCTGGAGTTAGTGGGGGACGAACTCGAGCAGACCAAAAAAATAATCGGGGGAGCACTACGAACGCGGCCCGAGTCCGTCGGTTCGTATGCGCTGCCGAACAGGAAGTGAACTATGTTAGGTGAAATGACAAAACTGTCTGGGCGCTCACTCATCGGTTTTCAGGAGGGCGCAGGTTCTGGAGAGCATCTCTACGCGCGGAATCCGACGACGGGTGAGCAACTGCAACCGCCGTTTATCCCGGCGACGCCGCAAGAGGTCGACCGCGCAGGGCGCATTGCTGCCGATGCATTCAAGAGTTACAGCCGCACTTCGGGTAAGGAACGCGCCGCCTTTCTGCGAAAGATTGCCGAGAAGATCGAGGCAATCACCGCCGACATCGTGGAACGGGCTGCTCAGGAGACCGCCTTGCCCGCAGCGCGGCTGCAATCGGAAACGGCTCGCACTTGTCACCAACTTCGCCTGTTCGCGCAAGTCGCCGAAGAAGGCTCGTGGGTGAACGCGCGCGTCGATCATGCCGATCCGGAACGAAAGCCGCTTTCCAAGCCCGACATCCGCTCATTGATGCGGCCGCTCGGACCGGTCGTTGTCTTCGGAGCCAGCAATTTCCCCTTGGCTTTCTCGGTCGCAGGCGGCGATACCGCTTCCGCACTGGCGGGCGGCAACACCGTCATCGTGAAGGCACATGCGGCGCACCCTGGAACCAGTGAACTGGTTGGCCGCGCGCTGCAAGAGAGCGTTCGCGAATGCGGCTTGCCCGAAGGAGTCTTCTCACTTTTATTCGGGCATGGCTCGCAGATCGGCACCGCCCTGATGAAGCATCCGCTGGTACGAGCGGGTGGCTTCACGGGATCGCGCACCGCCGGCAGGATCCTGATGGATGTCGCCGCCTCCCGCCCCGAGCCGATTCCGTTCTATGCCGAGATGAGCAGCACGAATCCGGTTTTCATTCTGCCGGGTGCCTTGCGGGAGCGTGCTGAGAACATCGCATCAGGTCTGCACACATCGTTCACGCTGGGTGCGGGACAGTTCTGCACGAAGCCGGGCATGGTCTTTCTAGGCCAGGGCCCTGACGCTGATAAGTTCACCAGCAAGCTCGGCGAGTTCGTGGCCGGCTCATCGCCATTCCACCTCCTGACTGAAGGCATTCATTCCTCCTATGGTTCTGCGATTGCGAAGCGCAGGGCCGACCCGGCGGTGACGGTGCTTGCGGAGAAAGAGCCTGCAGGGGCAGAGGGATTCTTTGCTCACTCAGCTGTGTTCGAGACAAATGCCGACAAGTTTTTAGGTTCTGATCTCGAAGCGGAAATTTTCGGTCCAACCACGCTGCTGGTGCGACACTCGAGTCGCGAACAGATTCTTGCGATAGCTCGCTCACTTGAAGGCCACCTGACTGCAACCATCCACGGCACAGAGCAGGACCTGCGTGATTTTGCCGACCTCATAGCGATCCTCGAAACTAAAGTTGGCCGTCTGATCTTCAACGGGTTTCCAACCGGGGTCGAAGTCACACATGCGATGGTGCATGGCGGACCGTATCCCTCGACCTCCGATGGACGTTCGACGTCGGTGGGCACGCAGGCGATTTTCCGCTTCACGCGATTGGTGTGCTACCAGGGCTTCCCCGACAGCGCGCTGCCGGATGAGCTAAAAGAAGCCAATCCTCTAGGGATCTGGCGCATGGTCGACGGAAATCTGCGCAAGTAAGTCAAATCACTCTCGATTGCGCACGCGACGTTCGTTTGCTCGGAGGTACCGTGACCCAACACACGTATGAGCTGGCAGCTTCTATCTTCGGATTCCTTGGCGGCACGGTGTTGTCTCTGGAGGCGCTGTTTGCGGTGCGGCGCGCGCGCTCGGAACGCGGAAAGGAGGCGGTGCAGGAAGCCGTCAGGAAGGCGCAAGGGGTCTACGTCGATGACCATGATCGAGTCCTGACCTCCGCCTATGCATTGCAGCTTCTGTTCGCGCGGAGGGCGGAGGTGGCGGGGCGCATCGGTTTCGGTCTGATGACTCTCGGATTCCTGCTTGACCTGATTGCCAGGTGGTAGACACCAAGTTTTCCCACCGGCAACCCGTACAGGAAAAGGCGGCTTTCCCCACACGTGCAATGAGTTACCCCGGACCGCACACGCGAAACGAATTCCAGCCTCAATGGAGTACAGCCTTACTCTTGCTCGTCTTCGATGTTGAGCAAGTCAAACATTTTCGCGCCGGAGAACTGAACGGGGTCTCTGCCGGTCTTGTCCTGTCCCGCTGCCACTGACTTGTCAGGACGAAACACGACGACGTAATTATCAATGAGGGGAAGACAGCAGGTCTCGTCAGCGGGATGATGCACGGGAGCTTTGGTGATGCCCCCGTCCAGAAGGCCTTTTACCAGCTCATCGAGGCGGGATTGCAGTTCCTTCTCCCGCCCCTGGAGCGCCTCGAACAGACTCGCAAGCTTGCGATCAAACTTGCCGGCGCTGCGCAGTTCTCTCTTCATGGTGACGCTTGCGAATGGATTTTTCGGCCTCGACCAAGTTGGACAGCAGCTTCATCAGGGTCGTCTCAACGACGGCTTCTACATCGTGACGTTGCGAGTCAGTAAGATGGTCGGTCTGCGTCTCTTCCACATTCGGAGTCTCGCCCTTTCGCAACTTTTCGACGTGCTTGCGGAAGTCGCCCAGGTTGCGAATAACCGTGTAGCGGCCTTCTTGAATGTCGTTCTGGGCGTCCTGCTCCTCATGCCGGGCTTCGGCCGATCCGACCTTCACGATCTTCGCTGAATGCAGCTGCACTCCACCCTTGCCGTTCGGGGAGAACTCCACTATATCGCCCAGCCTGAGCCCCATCTGCTCGACCACCGACGCCGGCAGCGTCAGCTGGTTGCGCTCCCTGAGGCGTGCGTATTCGCGTCCCATAGGCAATCTCCCTGGATGCAGTTCCCGCTGCTAGTGACTGACCTCAGTGGCTGAAGCCGAGCCCTTTCAATCCAAGCTCCACTTCAGGCACGCGGAGAACTGCTTCAACTCTACGGAGATGCTACTAGAAATCAGAAATTCGCACAATCAGAAATTCAGAAATCTATTCGTACGCTAAAGCGTCAATAGGGTCCTTCTGCGCCGCCTTGTATGCGGGATATAAGGCTCCGGCGGTCGCCCCGACAATGGCAATAATTGTCGACCGCAAAATCCATTCGTTGCTTCGGTCGATGTGGACCAGCGGCCACCGATGCTGGATTCCAACCCGCGCCAGCAGGCTGACCAGCACTCCAAGCACAATGCCCGCAAGCGCGAGCAGCAAGGTCTCCCGCAATACCACATTGACGATGTACAGCTTCGACGCGCCCAGCGACTTTAGAATTCCTATCTCTCGCGTACGCTCCATAACGGCCGTGTAAATCGCCTGGAAAATCACCAGGAAGCCAATGCTCACGCTGACACCGATGACTACGCCGATGAAGGGCCGGAATCCCGGCAGGTTGCTCGGGGTCATCATGCTGAGATAGTCCTGCGTGGACAGGACGGAATAAGACTCCATTCCCGGCTGTGCTTTTACTGACTTAACGACCCGGTCGGCATTTGTAGGATCATCGAGCTTGACGTAGAACACCGATGCTTTATTGGCTGCGCCCAACAAATCCTGCAAGGTCGCAATGGGAACGAATTTCCGTGCACCCCTTCCGTTTTCGACAACCCCGGCCACACGAAACGTGTGATTAAAGATCAGCATAGCATCGCCGACCTTCACACGTTTCTGCCGGGCTATATAGTCGTCGATGAGTACGTCATCGGGTCCCTGAAAAGGTCCGCCGGCGACGTAATGAAACGGGCCGCCCAGAGCTTCGAAACTAGGAAGATCGATGCCATCAATGACTTCCAACCCTCCACCGGTCGCGATGTTCCAGATGACGGGGCTCACGACATTCACATGGGGCATCTTGCGAATGACGTCGCCGACTTTGATGGAAACCGGCGCGCCACTGATGCCGGCCAAAAATGACGACCCGGGCGGTTGCACGATCACGTCGGCGCCAATGCCTGCGGTGCGGTTCTTCGAGTCGTTCATAATCCCGTAGCACAGGCCAACGATCAGCAGAATCAGTGTCACTTCCAGCGCGACCGCAATGATACTGATCAGGGAGCGGATCGGCCGATGCACCAGGTTCGCTACCACCATTTTGTTCATCATAGGGATTAGCTGTCGGCTCTCGGCCGTCAGCCTTCAGTAACCAATTCTTGCGGAGGCACCGCGACAAATCAACTCATAAGGGCTGAATGCTGATGCGGACGATTGAACGCCTTATTGACTCTTGAGCGGCACCACTAGAGTCGATTGCGGACGGTCGAGATGCACCACCTGCGCGCCGGCCGGCTGCTCGAGGACGAACTGATCGTCCCTTAGCGGAGTATTGATATCCAGCTTCAGGATGTTGAGTGTAATGTCGTACTCCTCCTGTGGCCGATAGATCTCGATACGCGATGGGAAGCTGAAACCGTTGTAATCCTTGTATTCGGCATAACGGGCATCGGTGGCAACCTTCCCGTCCTCACCGTAGATGAACTGTCGGTGTGGCTTGAGGTCCGTGCGCCCAAAGATGATCTTGCGCTCCAGAATCCATCCGTCGCCGAACTTCTTGATCACTGTCAACTCATAGTCTTCCTGCAAGACGCGATGATCTTTGCCATCATGGAGGGTCTCATAGCCGTTCTCCATGACGGCGATCTCCGTATTCGGATCAATCGGCCGGATCAAGAGCGCCTCGTAAATGTTCTGAGGACGGATGTTCTCCATCGGCTGATCCGCATTCGTGGTGGCGACTCGGTTCTCCCCGACGACGAACTTGTTCTTGGGCGGAATCCATAACTTGAACTCCCGCCCATCGCTAACCATGTCAAACGCCGTCGTACGAACAAACGGCATCAATCCGATCATGTGGAGCTCGTCGGGCTTCTTGGCGAGAACGTAGCCGCGGATTTCCTTGTAATCGGTGACGTGCCCTTTTTTGATTCCCCCGGCGGAGCTGTCGATGTCGACGGTGGCCTTTAGGGTATGGATCGCCTCGGCCTGCTGGTTAATGGCGTTGATCAGGCCCTGCTGGGTGGATTCCTGCAGAGGAGCCTTCGAATACTGCTCTTCGACGGGGCGAGTTCGGAACAGGCACCCCATGCTGGGCAGCAGGACAAAAAGCAGGATGAATGACAAAAAAATTGGCTGACGTCTCATGAATTAAGCCGAAGCTTCTAAACCATTTGAGTATACCGGATTTGAAAAGGTTCAAAACCACTGTCAACATATACAGCATGGGGCGCCCACGCCTTCCTCGGTTACTTCCGGCGCCTGCCAGGTACTTTCGACTTTGTAAACAGAGACTCAACCCGGACCGGAATCCCTCGTCTTTCAATCCCTCCCAAAGGCCGCATCACCAACGTTAGCCGCAATTTGCAGACACCTCGACTACACTGACCTACAGTGCGAAAGATCATCTGGCTCCTGTTGATCGGAATCGTTGGCGTCGCCAGTTGGTTCGCGTGGGCTGTCCTAAGCCCGGCGCAGCCTGCAGGCCAGACGTTCGTTATGTTGCGTCCCGGATACTCCACCCGCCGCATCGCAATGGAATTAAAGGCCGCGGGTGTGATCCACAGTGAGGAAGGCTTCATCCTGTGGCGCTACATTCATCGCGGACGATCACTCAAGGCTGGTGAGTACCTATTTGATAAACCTGCGAATATCATTGACATCCAGAAGCGCCTGCGCCGCGGGGATGTGTACCTCCATACCGTCGTGATTCCGGAAGGCTATACGATGTTTGACATTGCCGTCGCGATCCAGGAGGCGGGCCTTGGATCGGCCGAGGATTTCCTGAAGGTCTCCCAATCTGACACGGCTCTGATCGGCGACATCGATCCGGCTGCGCGCTCCTTGGAGGGGTATCTGTTCCCGGAAACGTACGAGTTCTCCCGGATGATGAGTACTCACGAGATGGCGGCAGCGATGGTGAAGCAGTTTCGTACAGTTGCAACACAACTAGGGCTGTTGGAGCAACTCACGATGATCTCGGAAGGCATCCGGCCCACGCCGTCATTGCACGAGATCGTCACCATGGCGTCCATTGTGGAGAAGGAAACGTCGGTTCCGGAGGAGCGCCCGGAAGTCGCGAGTGTCTACTATAACCGCCTGAATAAGCGGATCGCGCTCGATGCGGACCCGAGCATTATTTATGCGGAGCTGCTGGCGGGAACGTACCAGGGCGCCTTGCACCACGCGGATATGAGTTTTGCTTCGCCCTACAACACGTACAGGAACGCCGGGTTGCCACCAGGCCCCATCGCGAACCCAGGAAGGAGTGCTCTGGAAGCCGCGATGCACCCGGCACAAACGGACTACTTCTATTTCGTGGCTGATGCGCAAGGGCATCATCGATTCGCGCGGACGATGGAAGAGCACAACAAGAATGTAACCGCTTATCGCAAGGCAATGCGGGGACACTGAAACGGGCGTCCGGCGTCCGCAAAAATGGTGGGTCAGATCGCGGCGGAATCGAGCGTATCAGTCGATTGAGCATCTGGCCCGCTCGGGCCACCTCCCCCGAGCGCCGGAAGCCACTCTATAATCCTCCTGTGACTTCGACGGCCTCATCCACTGCACCACAACGAATCCTCGGACTTGATGTTGGTTCTCGGAGAATTGGGGTCGCGGTTTCGGATCCTTTGGGCATCACGGCTCAAGGCCTTGAAACTCTCCATCGGAAGAATAAGAAGTATGACTTCGCTTTCCTGTACCACGTGATTCGCGACTATGAAGTGAAGGAAATTGTCGTCGGTCTGCCCCTCAGGATGTCCGGTGCTGAAGGGGCGCAAGCCGAGAAGATTCAAGCATTTGCGGACGACCTACGCAAACATTTCAAACTTCCCGTTCACCTGTGGGACGAGCGGTTAACTTCTGCCGAAGCAACCCGGCTGCTGCGCGCAACCGACCTCTCGATCGAAAAGCGTGGGCAGGCCGTCGATCGGATGGCCGCCATCCTGATTCTGCAGAATTGGATGGATCGGCACCGGTGAAGACGACTTCCGGACTCTCGCTTCCGGCTCTCAATTTTTTGGATTTCCGAACTTGATCGTGGAGCGGGTAGTCACCGAGCGGGGCGCGGGCTTCGCCTGCGGGACGGACGAAGGCGTCCGTCCCTACACTGCCGGAAGCCAGAACTTACCCTCCCTTGCCTTCCCTAATGGCGGAGGAGTAGCATGTTTACAGTAGTTTACACACGTTCTTCCCCTTGAAACCCTCCGGCCGACTGGGTGCCTTTTATGAGCCTTACCGATTCGAATTTCCACATTGGTGACAAAGTCGTCTACCCTAATCATGGTGTTGGTGTGATTGAACAGATCAGCAGCAGAGCGGTAGGGTCGACGGTCGAAAGGTTCTATCTGCTGCACATCAAGGCCAGCAGCCTGCGCGTGATGGTGCCCTGCCAGAACGCGGTGAGCGTTGGGTTGCGGCGGGTGGTCAAGAACGGCGAAGTGCAGAAGGTGCTGGACCTGCTTTCCATTGCCGGGAACGGCTCGAACGGAGACTGGAAAGACCGCTTCAAGGAGAATTCCGAGCGCATGCGGACGGGATCGCTGCTCGAAGTGGCCGGCGTGCTGAAGAACCTGATCGCTCTGCACCAGGCGAAGCCGCTCTCTTTCCGCGAGAAAAAGATGTTGGAGCGCGCCCGCTATCTGCTGGTCAGCGAGCTTGCCATGGCCCGCAACTGCGAGGAGTCGAAGGTGGAGGAGCTCCTGACGGCGACGCTGGCTAAATGCAATCTGCGCTTCCCGGAAGCGTCGGAATTCCAAGCTTAACCTATCGATAGCACGGTTTCGTAACCTCGCGGCTCAAGTCGCCGTTGGCGCGAGACTTTGCCGCAATTCCCCCGAGCCCTGATCCCCGGTGCCTTGATGCCGTCGGCCGTATAATCTCGCGGATGGGAACCTATGAGGCAACGTTTGGCGTAGATCGATCTCTCCTGCGCCTGGACGACTCGGACCCATACCTGTGCCTCCATTTCGTGATTGTTTATGTCCGCGATCATGAGCGTAGCCTTCGGTTTTACGTGGATCAACTGGGGTTCCGTGTTGTGGTCGATCACCGATTTGAAGATGGCCAGCGATGGATCGAAGTGGCACCGACGGACGGAAATGCCCATATTGGCTTAACACTCCTGCGGCCTGAGCATGACGCCGAGAAGCTCATTCGGCCTGAGTCGCGCATATGGTTCATCACAGAGGATGTGCACCGCAAGTACGAGGAATGGAAAGCGCGTGGCGTGAAGTTCCAGTATCCGCCGGAGGTTCCGATGTGGGGCGGAATCCATACGCGGTTTGAAGATCCTGATGGAAACTCCTTCGGCCTGGCTGGTTTCGACGAACTCACGCGCAGCGTGGAAGCGCAACGGCGCAATTTGGCTCAGAAACAGGAGGCGGAACGTCGGGCGGCTCAGGAGATCGAAATTGCCAAGCAAGTGCAGGCCCGGCTGTTTCCGCAGATTCGTCCGCACGCCAGAACGCTGGAATACGCCGGCATGTGCCTGCAGGCGCAACAGGTCGGCGGAGACTATTTTGACTTTCTCGATCTAGGGCAGCAGCGGCTCGGACTGGTGATCGGCGACGTGTCGGGGAAAGGCATTGCCGCAGCGCTGCTCATGGCCAACCTGCAGGCGAATCTGCGGAGCCAGTCGGCCGTGGCGCTGTCGCATCCTGAACTCTTTTTGAGCTCCGTGAACCGCCTGTTTTATGAGAACACGGTCGACAGCGCGTACGCGTCACTGTTCTTCGCCGAATACGATGATGCGACGCGGCGGTTGCGTTACGCCAACTGCGGACATCTCTCGGGCCTGATCGTACGCGACGGCGGTGCATGTTGTCGTCTTGCTTCCACGGGAACTTTGCTGGGGCTATTTCAGGACTGGCAGTGTGAGTTCGCAGAATTCGAACTCGCGCCGGGTGACTTACTCGCACTCTACACGGACGGAGTGACAGAAGCCCTGACGGATCGCGGTGAGGAATTCGGCGAGGAGAATCTAGTTCAGAGATTGAGCCACTATCGTGGCCTGCCGTGTCAGGCGGCAGTGGAGGCTATTACGAACGAAGTGAGAACCCTGGGCCCCGGCGAGCAGTATGACGACATCACGATGATATTGGGCAAGTGTAGAGCTGGCGCGGGCTAAGTCATCGAGGAACTTTGAAGTTGTGGCAAGAACGTCGGCGAGTAGAATTGGTTCGTCCTTCCGCGAGCTGCGCACATGTACGTTCGGCTCACTTTCGCCAGCGTTCTGCTGTTGATAGCTTTTCCTTCGTGGATCGCCCACCCACAACAATCATCGCAAACAGCTCCATCCATGACTGACAGCGAGAAAGCAGGGCTTCGAGGTCCAGTTAAGACCGTCACCGAGGAGCAGACATTTCCTGGTCCCGATGGCCAGAGGGTGCGAACGACCAACACGACGCAGTACGGACCTGACGGCCGAAAACTCGAGCAGCGACAGGGAAGCTCGGATGAGTCGGAGTGGGTAACGAAGTACAACTATTCCTCTGACGGGCGTCTCTCCAAGACCACGTCCGGCAAAGCGGGATCCGCACCCGATTCGGAGACGACCTACTTATACGACGACGTCGGAAGGCTGATTGGGATGAGGTCTGGCGACAAGACCCAAACTCGGTACCAATACGACGAGAAGGGGCGCAAGTCTCTTACCGTAACATTCGAGCCAACGCCACTCGATGCTAACACAGCTTATGCACCACAATGGGAAGGAACTGACCTAGGCTTTGCTGATTATCTGGGCGGTACCCTCACCACGTTTTACAACGAGCGGGATGTGGCAACGGGTGCGGAGTTCCACGATCTAGACGGGAAACTGGTGGGGCATATCGTGCGCAAGTTCGACCTGGAAGGTCGTGTGATCTCTGAGGAACAGATCGCCGATGCCCCGGCCCGTGTCCCGCTTCCGGAAGAATTACGCTCCAAGCTCAATCCAGAACAGCTTAAGACGATCGGTGCTTTTATGGGCGGCGCCATGCAGAACAGAGCTAATTTCTACACTTATGACGAAAAAGGTCGCGTGACTGAGCGTCACAGGAGGGGCGGCCCTTTTGACGACGAGGTCACCATCACGAAATACAACGATTATGGAGACAGGGTTTCGGAGCTCACCACGACAACCATGAATTCGGAAGTGGGCAGAACATTCAGCCTCACTGAAGCGGGGGCTATGATTCCTGCAGGGGAATCCAAGCCGCCTGAGCCGCCTTCCGTCTACGAAATGCAATACACCTACCAATACGATGGTTATGGCAACTGGACCGAGCAGACGATGGCTGGCCGCTCTCACCCCGACGAAGCGTTCGGATCCGGCACAACCTATCGTCGTAAGTTGAGTTATTACTAGCGTTCTTGTTCAACACCTTGAAGACCAACGAATTTTAGTCGCCACAGGCCCGGGCTCTGTCGAGCAGCAGATTGCGCTCGCGTGCATTGCGGGTGATCGATGCGGCTCTCTCGAATTCCGCGCGCGCCTCATCCCTGCGCCCTAGCTTCTTCAGCAAGTCCCCGCGAACACTCGGCAGGAGATGGTAGTTCTTCAATGCGGGGTCGTCCTTCAGAGCATCCACCAGCTCAAGTCCTGCGGCGGGACCCGACGCCATGCTTACGGCGACTGCACGATTCAACTCCACCACGGGAGAGGGCTCGATCTGTCCAAGCTCGCGATACAACGCCGCAATCCGCACCCAGTCGGTATCTCCAGCAGTAATCGCTCGCGCATGACATGCGGCAATCGCAGCCTGAATGGCGTACGGCCCGGGGTGATCACCAAGGTTTTCAGCGCGATCGAGCGCCGCCAGCCCGCGACCGATGAGCAGGTGATCCCATTTGGAGCGGTCTTGCTCGAGCAATAACACCGGCTCGCCCCCAGAGTTCACCCGAGCCTTTGAGCGTGATGCCTGGATCTCCATCAATGCCACCAGCCCGTGCACCTCAGACTCGTTGGGGACGAGTCCCGCCAGAATCCGTCCCAGCCGCAGCGCTTCTTCGCAGAGAGCTGGACGCATCCAGTCATCGCCGGCTGTCGCGGAGTAACCCTCATTGAAAATGAGATAGATGACCTGCAGAACCGAAGACAGGCGCGCGTCGAATTCCGCACCCCGGGGCACCTCGAAGGGAACTTGCGCGTCGCTCAGGGTCCGCTTGGCGCGCACAATGCGCTGCGCGATCGTCGCCTCGGAACTGAGGTAAGCACGGGCGATCTCGTCGGTGGTCAGCCCGCCCAGCAGCCGCAGGGTGAGCGCTATTCTGGCCTCGGTCCAAAGCACGGGATGGCACGCAATGAAGACCAGCCGCAGCATGTCATCTCCGATGTTGTCGTCCATGGCAGCGGCAAGGTCGGGCGCCTGCATTTCGCGCTCGGCCATCTCGCGGCCGAGGTCTTCGTGTTTGCGGTCGATGAGCGTGCCGCGGCGAAGGAAATCGATGGCACGATGCTTGGCGGTGCCCATGAGCCAGGCACCGGGATTTTCGGGGATCCCGGACTCGGGCCACTTCTCGAGAGCAGCCACCAGAGCATCCTGCGCCAGCTCTTCGGCCACTCCGACGTCGCGGACGAGACGAGTCAGCCCGGCAATCAAGCGGGCCGACTCGATCTTCCAGACGGCTTCAATCGCACGATGGGTTTCGGTAGCGGGCACTGCCACCGATCACACCATTTCTAGGCTTTCAGCGCAACCTCGCTGGCCAACTTCACGCAATCGGGTTCGAGTCCGCCCTGCTCGAAAATCTGGCGAATCTCGCACTCGCCCTCGCCGACGAACTTCAGGAAGTCTTTTGCCATCTGGACCGCCTCCGCCTTCGAGTTCGCCTTCAGGATTGCAAAGCCGCCGACGACTTCCTTAGACTCGGTGAACGGACCTTCCGTTACGCTGATCTTGGTGCCATCTCTGCGCACCCGTGCACCCAGTGCCGTCGGCAAGCAGCCCTCTGTAGCCAGCAGCCAGCCTTCTTTGAAACCCTGTTCGACCAGTTTGCCCATGGCGGCCATCTCTTCTGGCGAAGGAGGGGTATTGCGTTCAACCGTCTTATAGATGCTCAGGAATTTCATTTTCAGTCTCCTTGGAATTTGTTGTGGCTGTATCTGCTTCCAACCCGGCGCGGATCGTAACGCCAGCGTCTAGCCGGGACGTGCGAAGGGCCTCTGGGCCATCATTTCCGGCTTCTATCATGACGTCGAATGGTCTTTTGCAAATTCGACACGGAAAAAGAGAAAATTCAACTTACCATTCGAGAAGCGATCTGCTCGCACAGCCGTTGTTCGCGCTCCCTTTCTTCGAACGTGAAATTTTCTCCAAAGTCCGCCGCCTCGAACACGGGACGGATCTCCACCTCTGAGTCCTCGCAATGCGGATTCGGGCAGCGTTTCAACCACTCGACCGCCTCTTCCATGGACCGAACCTGCCAGATCCAGTAACCGGCAATAAGTTCTTTGGTTTCGGCGAATGGCCCGTCAATGACGGTCCGCTTGCCGCCCGCGAACCGGACCCGCTTGCCTTTCGCCGAGGAGTGCAGGCCCTCACCCGCCAGCATGATGCCAGCTTTCACCAATTCTTCGTTGTACTTGCCCATCGCGGCAATCAGCTCTTTGCTGGGCGGAACCCCGGCTTCGGAATCTTTCGTGGCCTTCACGATAACCATGACTCGCATGTTGATCTCCTTGGATGAGGTTGGATGAACCCCTTATGTCTTTGATCCATCCTTCTATAGAAACGTCGAAGACCAAAACATGAAATCGACATCCTGGCCGTCATTTCCGGGCGGTGAGATTAATGATTTTGCCTCGGCTTTACGCCCGGGACAAATTGCAACCGCAATGCAAGGGTAACGTGTAATTCATAAGGGAGTGCAACGGAGCTTTTGCGCGAACAAACCCGTCGCTAGTTTCGGTTGGTTGATTTGTCATTGTCCAACCAGCATTTCGTGCAACAGTAGGACCGGCTGACCCTTGAGTAGTGTGCGTTTCACGTGTCAATGTCGTTCGTCCTGAGCACTGGAAGTTTTGCCAGTTCAACCTCGCTCGCAATTCCTCTAGTTTCGCTTAGCCCTATCTATCCAAACGAGGAGAACTCACGTTGAGGAAGAATATCTTGACAGTTGTGTGCTTATGGTTCCTGGTAGCGATTTCCACCGGCGTTGTGTGCGCTCAAGAGGCCGCGGCCGCGCCAAAAGTTTCCGCTGATCAGGTGGCCGACGACACCGTCCAACTCATGCGCCAGGACATTCGCTCCGAGCGAAAAAAGATTGTTGCGGCTAATCTGCCACTGACAGAGGCCGAAGCCGTCAAGTTCTGGCCAGTGTACGACCGCTACGTCGTCGACCACTCGAAGATCTATGACACGCGGTACGCTCTGATTAAGGAATATGCTCAAAGCTACAATAACTTGACTGACGAACAAGCCAATAGTTTTATCAAGCGTTGGACTACAACCGAGGCAGAGATGGCTCAACTTCGCTTGAAGTGGATGCCCGAATTCGAGAAGGTAATTTCTCCGAAGAAGACCGCGATGTTCTACCAAATCGACCGGCGTCTCGGCCTCATGGTCGAACTGCAGTTGTCATCGCAGATTCCTTTGGTCAAGCCATAGCATGGATGTCCACAGTAACCAGCGTGGTCGATAGTTGACGAAAGGAGGCGCCTCTGACTGAGGCGCCTCTGACAAGTGAGGGGGATAGCCCAGTTTGCGTCTTTTATTCGCCCTCCAGAGTTCATCTTTCTGATTGCGTATGACTGGATTTTGCCAATGGTTCTGCCTAATCCGTGCAGCAAGCAAACCTCGGCGGCTGCGTCGGCGCTGAGGTGAGCCAAATCAAGCAGTTCCATGAAAGCGTGAAGCCCGCGCTATAATGTCCCAAGCCTCGGCGTACCTCCGGCCACTTGGTAACCCGGCTTCAAAATCAAGATGACAGACGCGATCAAACGAAAACTGCAGGAAGAGATCAACGCGCTCGAACACGAGTTGATCCACGAGCTTCCCAAAGAGATCAAGAAGGCCGCCGCGCTCGGCGACCTCAGCGAAAACGCCGAGTACCACATGGCCAAGCAGCGCCAGGAATTCGTGAAGGCGCGCGTCCGCCAGCTGGGCAAGCGGTTAGCCGAATTGTCCATGATCAACATGAACAACATCCCTAAGGACAAGGTCGGCTTGGGATCGACAGTCAAGGTCTACGACAACACCAAAGGTGAAGAAGTCGAATACAAGCTGGTCACCAGCGAAGAATCGGACGTGGCGGCGGGGAAGATCTCGACCACCAGCCCTATCGGGCGTGCACTGCTGAATAAGAAAGTCGGAGACGAGGCGGTCGTTGTGACCCCGAACGGCAAGCGCGAGCTGGAGATTTTGAGTCTTACTACCATCCACGATGACGCGGACGACGAGCCCAAACAGGCCGAAGCTTAAGCCCGATACCTTCAATTCTTGGGGTGAGGGTCCTGTTCAACTTCATGGTGTCGAAAATGTACCCCTTGTTTGTGTGACCTTCATTTGTGAGACCGACGCCTGTCATTTGTCTGACTATCCCTCTTCATTCGTGTGCCCCACCCGGTTCGCTGGTCCTGTCTGCGGCGTGTAGCCTTAGAGAGTCATTTCTCGGTACACTAATAGCTTCATGGCTGCTTCCTGGACCTCCGCTTTCGGGCGGGCCTGCGGAGTTTTGCTGGATACGGTCGTCCGCTGGCTGGCACTGTCACGCATCAACCCGAACGTCCTCACGTTCATGGGTCTGGTCGTCAACACCTGGGCTGCTGTCCTGTTCGGGTCAGCGAATGCGACGAACCAGAAGCGAATGTTCATCTATGCGGGGTTGGTGATCATTTTCTCCGGATTCTTCGATCTCGTGGATGGTCAGGTCGCGCGCGCTACGAATCGCGTCACTCGTTTCGGGGCCTTCTTCGATTCGGTGGTCGACCGCTACTCCGATGCCAGCCAGTTCCTGGGATTGTTGGTCTACTACGCCCGTGGGGGACGGTATACCTACGTCGTTCTCACCGCATTTGTCATGATCAGTGCGATTATGGTCAGCTACACCCGAGCCCGAGCAGAAAGCCTGATCGGATCCTGCCGCGTTGGGTTCATGGAACGGCCCGAACGGCTGGTGCTGGTGATCCTGGGAGCGCTGTTCAACCGCATGGCTCCGGTATTGTGGCTGATCGCGGTTTTGAGCACGATCACGGTCATCCACCGCATGCGCTACACCTGGACCCGCACGCAAGACCCGCCAGTCAGTTTGAGTCCGGGTCAAGCCGCATAGCGCGAGGACGCTTACTCTATTCATTCGATGAATTGGCTCGCTCACCTGTACTTATCCGAGTCCACTCCGCACTTTCGGGTGGGGAATTTGCTGCCGGATCTCGCGACGGCGTCTCAGTTGGCTGTGCTCCCCGAGCCCTATCAGAAGGGCATACGGCGTCACCGTGAGATCGATGTGTTTACAGACTCGCATCCGCGATGGAAGTCCTGCGTGACGCGCTTTCCTCCGCCTTATCGCCGCTTTGGTGGCGTCCTGACCGACATGTATTTCGACCATCTCCTGGCGCGCGATTGGGCGAGATATTCCAAGGTTCCTTTGCGCAGTTTTATCGACTGGTTCTATCGCGACCTTGAGATTTGTTTGCCCGAGATTCCGAAGCAGGCTGCAGGCGCTTTACATCGCATGCGCCTGGAGGATTGGATCGGATCGTATCATCGAACGTCGGGAATCAGCGATATCTTGAAACGCATCAGTTGCCGATTGCGAAGGCCGTTCGATCTTTCAGCCTCATTGCCAATTTTTGAGGAGCATGAATCCGGGTTTCGCGATGACTTTCATGCGTTTTTCCCGGAATTGATGAAGCACGTGCGAGTGTCTTTTGCAGACCAAGGCGGCCCCGGGAACCCCTAGCAATCAGGCGGTAGTGCGTTGCAAGCCGGAGTTTCCAATACTCGGCATCGTCAGGGCTCTGCCGTCCGAAAACGCACCTTCCATCACTCCTGCTATCCTATCGGTTCATTTTTGCGCAGTACCGATTCACGACTCCAATGCCATCCGATCCCGTTTTAGTCGTCCACGGTGGGGCGTGGGCCATGCCCGACAACATGGTCGATGCGCACATCCGTGGAGTCAATGAAGCATTGGCCGGGGGTTGGCGCGTCCTCGACCGCGGTGGTTCAGCGCTCGACGCCGTCGAGGAGGCCGTCGTGATCATGGAAGATGACGAGACGTTCGATGCCGGGCGGGGCAGCTTTCTGAATCGGGACGGACGCGTGCAGCTCGATGCATTCATCATGGACGGCGCCACGCTTCGCGGCGGTGGCGTTGGATGCGTGGAGCATCTGCGCAACCCGATCCGTGCTGCGCGCAAGATTTTGAGTGAGAGCCCTCACGTATATTTCGTCGGGGAAGGCGCCGAGAAATTCGCCGTCGGTCACGGCATTCCCCTTTGCAAGAACGAAGATTTGATCATCCCGCGGGAGGTCGAGCGCCTGCGCAGATACCAGGCCGAACTCGCCCAGCGCGATGCCAAACAAGACGGGAACGATCTTTTCGCGGCCGACTCCGATGACGTCACCATCTCGCACGACACGGTTGGCGCCGTTGCACTCGATCGCAATGGCAATATTGCGGCTGCGACCTCTACAGGCGGTACGCTCAATAAGGCCCCCGGACGTCTTGGCGATTCATCTCTGATCGGGTGCGGCTGCTATGCCGACAACGAAAGCGCCGCCGCGTCGACGACAGGGTGGGGCGAGCCGATCATGAAGCTCGTTTTGGCGAAGTGGACGGCCGACCGCATTGCGGCCGGGAATCTGCCTGAGTGGTCCGCGCAGGAAGCCATGAACTATCTGAAGCAGCGCGTCAACGGCCATGGCGGCATTATTGTGCTGAACCGCGAAGGGCATATCGGGATCTCTCACAACACCCCGCGCATGGCCTGGGCATATAAATCGGGGAAGAAGCAGGACGCAGGCATAGTGCGTGAGGGCTGAGATTCTAAGCGCTTCCGCACAATGGCGGAGTTTCGCCCCGCGGACAGCCGAGGCGGATGTCCCTACGGATCTTCAGAGGATCAAATCCCTCACAGCCACCCTTTCGTCCTTGCAATGCGCGCGGCTTCGACGCGGTTGCTCGCGCCTAACTTACTGATCGCCTCCGACAGGTAATTCCGGACTGTACCGTCGGATAGGCCTAATTCGCTGGCGATGTCGCCGCTGGCCATGCCTTCGCCGGCGAGGCGCAGAACCTGGCGTTCTCGGTCCGTGAGGGGATCCATCTCGCCCCAGGCTTCGGTCGCCAACTCAGGATGAATCACGCGCAAGCCCTGATGGACGCGCCGCACGGCATCGGCGAGTTCTTCGGCACGCATATCCTTCAGTAGATATCCTGATGCATTTGCTTCGAGTGCGCGGCGCAGATAGCCGGTGCGCGCGAAGGTGGTCACAATCACAACCCGCGTGCCGGTGTGGCGGCGCTTCAGTTCGACAGCGACATCGAGGCCACTCATGTGTGGCATTTCGATGTCAGTGATGAAGACGTCCGGCCTGTGTGCGAGCACGGCCTCCAGCGCTTCTTTGCCGTTGCGGGCCTGTGCAACTACTGAAATGTCACCCTCGATTTCCAGCAAAGCCGCCAGTGCGCCCAGTACCATGCCCTGATCTTCGGCCAACACCACCCGAATCGTCTTGCGGCCAGTCGAGCATTCTTTAACGGGACTCAATTTCGCGTGCCTTCTCTCCTGCTGTATGTTCTTGCGGAGGAGTATCCTGCAGTTCCTTGAGAGGAAGTGTGATGGTTAGCGTAGTGCCGGATTTGTTGCGGCGCTCCAGTGTGCCGCCCAGCATTTCGACGCGTTCGCGCATACCGCGCAGTCCGTTGCCCTCCAGGCTGGTAAAGCCCTGGCCATCATCGGCAATCTCGAGCCGGCAAACTCCATTTTGTTGTTCGATCCGCAAGCGGCATGTGTGCGCATTGGCATGACGCACGACGTTGGTTACACCTTCGCGCACGGCTAGCGATAATACGCTCTCCTGCATCGGAGGCAGTTGCATACTGCTGGCAGCGTCGCATTGCACGGTCAAGCCAGCGGTTTCGAGTGTTGATTTTGCCTGGGCCAACTCGGCCACGAGCCCCTTGGAGCGATATCCGCGAATGGCATCCCGCACGTCGGAGAGGGCTTGCCTGGAAATCTGCTCCACTTCGCGAATCTCTTTTCCTGCGCGATCCGGATCGCGATCAATGAGCTTTCCAGCCAGTTCCGATTTCAGGGTGATCACCGAAAGTGTATGTCCCAGGACGTCATGCAGGTCGCGCGCGATGCGCTCGCGCTCGGCCACTTTGGCGAGGCTTTCAATTTCTTCGTTGGCCTTGCGTAGCTTCTGGTTCATACGGGTGCGCTCGGCAAAGAAAGTGTTTCCCGTACCGATCAGCATCGGAAACAGAGTGGAATAGAACATCCTCCAACCGTCTACATGCAGGAAGTAGCCTTGGATTCCGCCGATCGCTCCGATCACTGCGATTCCGATGAAGGCAGCCGCTTGCGACCCTGCACAGAACGGAAGCATGGCACAGGCGAAAATGAGGAACGTGCAGGCACCGAAGTTAATGTACTGGTACAGCACACCCAGCAATACCATTCCGCCGATATGTGCCAGCGCGTATGGATTCTCGAGAAAAAACAGACCGAAATATAAGAGTAAAAAGGCGGCGGCGCCGACGAGATCCAAAAACCAGATTTTTAGAGTGGCGTGGCTGATCACCGGATCAGGAAAGAAGAATCCGAGATACAGTACCCAGAGCAGCGGACTCCATCCATGATCCTTATCCCCGATCACCTCTTTCCACGATCGCAACTTCCAGCGGCGACCGGTGGGACACGGTTTGAAGAAGATCAGCGGCATGATCTATTTCTATTTTCGCACTCCGGTCAATTGCGCCTACTGCGGCGGGAGTGCGGATTCACTCCATACCACACCAGCACGGCAGCGGGAATCAGCACCGTCAGCGACTTCTCGCCGGCAAGCAACGCGAAGATTCCCAGTAGAATCAGTGCGGCTGTCGCCAGTGAGGTTTTCGCATTTCCTCTCATACTGTGAATACTCCAACCCGAAAACTGAAAGTATTCAAACTCTGAACGCTGCAAATATTGCTATCCGTACATCTTTTCCTGATCACGCTGGAATCCGATCCGCGCCACACCCAGACAGATCATGGTGAAAGCCGCCAGTACTTCCCAGTGCCGGATGGCGGGCTCATGCGTTCCTGCACCCACCACGCCCAGTGCCAACTGCGACAGGTGATAGGGCGGCAGGACTAATGCAATCTTCTGAACGACTTTCGGCAGAAACATAAATGGGACCCAAAGGCCACTGCAGAACGACATTGGCAGATAAATCAAGTTGATGGTTGGAGGCGCCGAGTTAGGGCCAGTGAAGTATCCGAGCGCGAGGCCCATGGCCGAGAATGGAAGCGAGCCGGCGACGAGAGTTCCGAGCAGATGCGCGAGCGTTCCTGCGGACATCCTTACACCGCCAAATGCGAACCCGAGCCCGCAGAGAGCCAGGACGATGATTGCGCTGAAGATTACACTGACCACAAGTTTCGCCGCGAAGTAAGCGAAGGGCGGCATGGGACTGGCACGCTTCACCTCCAGCCATCCGAGGCCGCGATCCGAGGCCAAGCCGGCAGCCGTTCCGAACAGCGATGCGCCCATCACTCCAAATGTCCCATATGTCGCAATCAAGTAAGTCGGAACACGAATCGCCCCAATCTCTGCGTTCGAATTCAGCACAAGTCCGAACAGAATGTAAAACATGATGGGAAAGCTCAGTACTGACAACGTGTAGACACGAAGCCGCAGATACTTCAAGAATTCGTACTTCGCTTCCTTCAGATAAATCGAGACCGTGTGCACTGACGCTCGCTGCATCCGGGCGTTGTTGAGGACAACTGTTAACGTGCTCATTTACTTCACCTCGAGAACTCTGAACTCGCCATTTCCCACTCGCGCTCAGTGATTTCCGTTCTTCGAACTCTCCTGGATCAACGCGAGAAATGCTTCTTCCAATCCTGCCGCGCTGACTTCCAGTCCGGATAGATTGGCGTCGCGGCCCAACAGTTGGCGCACAACCGGCTCGGCCTGAGCGGCGTGCAGTTCAACGGCCTCGCGATCCTGTCTTACTTCAGTGACTCCCGGAATGGCGCGCAGCACATCCATGGGTAGAGTGGTGATACAACGAATGCGCTTGCCCGCCGTTTGCGCCTTGATTTCGGTCGGCGTTCCCTCCGCGATGATTTCGCCCTTGCTGATGACGGCTACACGATCGGCGAGAGCATCAGCCTCCTGCAGATAATGAGTAGTCAATAGCACGGTCTTGCCGCATCCGACCAACTGGCGAATCTCATCCCATAACATGCGCCGCGCTTCGACATCGAGCCCGACTGTCGGCTCATCGAGAAAAAGGAGATCGGGATTGCCACAAATAGCCAGCGCGAACAACACGCGCTGCCTCTGACCTCCCGAGAGCTCGCCGAATTTGCGGTCGCTCAGCTTCTCCAACCCAGTCACGGCCAGAACGGAGGATATTGGCAGCGGATTCTGGTAGTACGAAGAAAACAGATCGATGTGCTCGCGCACGCGCAACGTCTCCGGAACGCGCCCCACCTGCAACATGGCGCCGGTGCGCAGCCGGTTTTCAGGATTTGTCGGGTCCTCCCCCAGAACGCGCGCCTTTCCAGCATTGGGCTGCAGGAGTCCTAACAGGAGCTTGACGGCAGTGGTCTTACCGGCGCCGTTAGGACCGAGCAGCGCAACCAGTTCGCCGGCTCGCACACGAAAATTCACCTCTTTGAGGGCCCGGACATCGCCGTAGTTCTTATTGACGGATTCCAGGCTGGCGACGACTGCTCCAGCAGTGGTCGGTTGCTTACGGGCTTTCTCGAAGGTTACGATCATCGGCGCCCTGATACTGTGGCTGGCTGTGGTGCCGCGAGAGCGTTCCCGTCCAGCAATGGCATCGTCGCCTGGATTGTTTCGAGATGCCAGTGCCAACCATCATGCAAGGAGCGTGACAAATGTCATTCGACCGACGGAAGAAATTTGGGCTGGTCGAGAGCATTCGAACGCCTGGCAGGTAGTGAAAGACGGATGGGAAAACCGACGGCTAAAACGAAAGCGCAATGCCTTGTTACGAAAACCGAACAAATATAACTCAACTGCGCTCAACGACTAGGCCCTTGATGCGGGTAAATGCCGCGTGATAGTGGAGTGGGCGCCTTATTTGACGCCAAGTTACACCTGTTCTGAATTCGTAACAAGAATGCGTCGAGATTTTTCCATCTAAATTGAGACACAATTCTGTCGCCGTTTGATATCATTTTCGTCACTCGTATCGAGGTTTCACAGATGCAACCGGCTGGCAAAAGCCTTCGCTCCCTTCGTGAGAAACTCGGGCTCACGATGCGTGATGTGGAACACTCGAGCGCGCGCATCGCCGAGAAGTATCGGAACGAAGAATTCTCGATTCCGCCCAGTCGCCTTTCCGACATCGAGACAAAAGGCATATTACCCAGCATTTATCGCCTGTACACACTTGCCATCATTTATCGGCGTGACATCCGCGAATTGATGTCGTGGTATGGCGTCGATATCAGCAATGCTCCGGCCGACCTCGGCCTGGTTTCGCCGCCAAAATCGCACGTTTCCGAAGCTTTAGCCGGACTGGCCTCGGTGCAAGTTCCTGTGCGCATGGACCCCGGTTTCGACGAGCGCCGCACCACGAATCTCGGCCGCATGGTGGAAAAGTGGGGCCTCGTTCCCCTCGCCTACCTCGCACAATTTGCCAACAGCGATTTCACGTACGGCTACGTCGGTACGGAAGATTTCACCATGTATCCGATCCTGCCACCGGGTAGTTTTATTCAGGTAGATGAATCGCGCAACCGCGTGGTGGAAGGTTCGTGGCGTTCAGAATACGAGCGGCCGATCTACTTCGTGGAAACTCGCGATGGCCATACGTGCTCATGGTGCAGCATGCGGCGCGATGAGATCGTGCTGCAACCGCACCCCCTTTCTCCCGCTCCGGTGCGCATTCTCCGCCATCCGCAGGACGCAGAGGTCTTGGGCCAAGTGGTTGGGGTGGCTATGAGGTTGACCGAGTGGCACGCCCTCGATTCCGCTCCAAACTCGAAAGTGCCACCAGTATTGAATTAAGGTGGGTGGACGCCGGCGTGTTCTGGCGCCCCTCGGGCAGTAGCTCCTCGAAGTGCCTCCGCATCTCCTCGACATAGTCCAAACCTGCGATCCCACGGCCCTGGCTCGATTGCCTGAGGTCTTCCATCAGCGAAGGCAGAGGCGTGCGCAGGACTTTCCCCATGACCTCCAGGTGAGCCTGACGCAGGGCACGGTCTGATGATTCCACCCCGTGGACGTTCTCCATGCCCCAGTGCTCGTAGCGTCCCAGCGTACCGCGTAAGGAGGCCAGATAGCTCAGCTTACCCAACAGACCGGACACGGCCGAAAGGGTAGTTTCCTTGATGTCCTGCAGCGCAGATTTGAGGCTCATCTTGTTACAAATTCCGAACAATCCTGTGTTCTTCTGTGCCGTTGCGGAGGGGTAGTAGCCATGAAACGATCACGGTCCAACTCGCAGTTTAAAGGAGACAACCGTGAAACGAATGCTACTCGCTGTCGCAACGGCAGTCCTGTTTCTCAGCACTTTGGTAACCCCCACAGTCGCTAGGGCTGATGGCGGCGGAAACACCACAGGGTGCGGCGGCGGCATGTGCAAGCCGTAGCCAGACGCTCAGACATTTTGCACCAGGTTTCGAGATAGCGGCACGACCAGATACACGCTCTTACGAAAACCGAACAAGATTGATGCCTGCGTTGCCGCCTGCAGCGAATCGCGGTATAGTGCCTCACCACCGCCATGCTGCAGGCGCACTCTATCCTTTGGAACTATCTTTGGGTCGCGCCCGATCTTTTTCTTCTGACGGTTGCATTTTTAATCTGGAAACGAGGACTGTCACGAGAGCTCCCGGCGTTTCTAGCTTTTGCAATCCTAGCGGCTTTGGGAGATCTGGTGGTCTTCGGAGCTGACCTTGCTCCTTTTGTTTCAGCACCAAATTATTGGCGAGTCGTTTGGGTCAACCTCTTGCTCGGAGGCCTCCTGAAATTTCTCGTCATCGGGGAGGTTTTCTCTCGAGTTTTCACTCAGTATTCCTCGATCAGCCGCATCAGCAGAATTCTAGTCAGCGGATTCGGTGCGTGCATGGTTCTGCTTGCCGGCGTAATCGCCGGTTTTGGACACGGCGATAATCCCCAAATTCTAATCTCCGGAGCTCATCTTCTAGAACAAACAGTCTTCATCATTGAAACAGGACTAATTATCTTTCTTTTCCTTCTTGCTGCGTACTTTCACTTATCCTGGGATCGGCTGTCTTTCGGCATTCTGTTGGGACTTGCCATCTCAGCCTGCGTGCATCTGGCAACGTGGGGCATCATCGCGAACGCAAGCCCTGCTGAGCACACCCGAACCTTGTTCGCATTTCTGAACATGGCCACGTATCATCTCTGCGTTCTCATCTGGTTCTACTACCTTCTCATTCCCCAGAAAGTGGTTAGGAAGTCTGTGGTTCCGTTACCGGAAAACAACCTGACGGTATGGAACCGCGAATTGGAGCGTCTGTTACAACAATGACTTTGGCATTGGTTCTTGTGCTCGCTGCTGCTTTGGCCCTTGTGTTGATCGTGGGCATCACCATCTCCACTCGTATTCAGCTTTCTCCAAGCTCGGCTCTGGCTCGAAAGGTTGAACCCATCGATATCGAGGCTTTTCGCAACTTGGTCAGTTCGGCCGAGAACGATTACTTGCGGCGGCGTCTGCCAGCTGGCGAGTTTCGCAGCGTGCAGCGTGAACGTTTACGCGCCGCTGCTGCCTACATTCGCGTTGCGGCAAAGAATGCGGCGGTTCTGGTAGCGATCGGGCAGACCGCTTTGTCTGCCAGCGATGCTGCCACCGCCGACGCCGCGCGCCAGCTCGTTGATAACGCTCTGTTGCTGCGCCGCAATTCGACCATCGCGCTGCTTCGGATCTATGTCGCGCTGGCATGGCCGCAGTCGGCTCTTGCCGCTGCCCCGATCGTGCACGGCTACGAACAGTTAAGTGGTAGAGCGATGCTCCTTGGGCGACTGCAGAACCCGGCGGCTCCCGTACGCATCGCGGTCAATCCGTGACGGCGTAATCCGCAACCATTCCAGGTTCAACCGGAGGTCTGAACTGGCCACGAGTCAGTGATTATTAAGCCAGTTACTCCCGAACGACGCATGCCGATTCCTGACTTGTTTTCGGCCATGGTTCTGTTATAAAAACCACCCGGGGATCAATTCAGCCTTACTGTCGAGTGAGTACGTCGGCCATCCGCCGTTGCACCGGGTTGTGCTGTCTTCTCGCGTCCGCGAGTTCAAGGGAGAACCTTATGTTCCGCAGAATGCAAACGCTATCGGTGTCGTTTTTTGTGCTGCTGTTGCCCGTGATCGCCCATGCGCAAGGCGGCGTCGCGACCGGCGATCTGCACGTCACAGTCAAAGATCCCAAGGGAAACATCGTCACCAACGCGAGTGTGAACGTTCAGGACGTCGCGAAGGGGTTGGAGCGCAGTGCCACCAGCGATGGACAGGGTGGATACAACGCCCGTCAGCTACCTCCGGGGAATTACACCGTCACAGTTACGGTACCAGGATTCACCAGAGTTCAGAGCACCGGCGTGTCAATTACGGTTGGCGGATTGGTCGAACTCCCGATCAGTCTCTCGGTTGCGGGTACCACGGAAGTTGTGGAGGTCACCTCGCAGGCGGAATTGATCGAGACTTCCCGCAGTTCGACTACCAACACCATTGGCGAGCGCCGCATCGACAATCTCCCAATCAACGGACGCAACTACATCAACTTTACGCTGACGGATTCCCAAGTTGTCCGAGACAATGCACCCAATACCGGTGCTGCTCCCACCTCGGGCCTGAACATGAGCGGACAGCGCGCACGTTCGAACCTGGTAAACGTCGACGGCGCTGATGCGACGGATAATTCGGTTAACGGCGTGCGGTCGACGGTCTCGCAGGAAGCGGTGCAGGAATTCCAGATCATCACCAACAATTATGCCGCCGAGTACGGACGCGCCGCTGGCGGCGTCGTCAATATCATCACCCGCTCCGGTTCCAACCAATTTCATGGAGACGTTTTCGGATATCTTCGCAATCGCGCTTTCCAGGCGGTGAATCCGTTCAGTACGGTAGCGAATCCTGCATACACGCGCGTGCAGGCGGGAGTTGCCTTTGGCGGCCCGATCAAGAAGGACAAAACGTATTACTTTTTCTCCTACGAGATCACACGCCGACACGAGACGGGGTTCTCGTCGATCGGCCAAGACGGCTACGGACTGATTCCCTTCGATGCTTCACCGTTCTTCGGTCAGGCCCCGGGAACCGTCAACCTCCAATTGCACTCGGGGCAACTCGCCTTTTTGGCGGATCCGAACGTGCAAGCGGCTGTAGCCGCGAATCCTGGCGGCCCTTATGCGCTGGAGGTCGGCAAATACTTGACACTCGCCGGGGCATCGTCTGGGATGGCTGTGAACGGCGCATGGCCGTCAGGTTTGGTGGGCGTACTCACCGGCGGTGCACTCTCCACCTTTTCAGGATTCCCAAGCACCTGCCCGCCGCCGGGCCCGTGTTTTGTTCCCGGGTCGTATCGGACCCTTGAATCACAGCGAGGCAACTTCCCAGTCTTCGAAGGAACCAGTCTCTATTCCCTGCGTCTCGACCACAATATAGGCGTAAATCACCGGTTGACCTTTCGCGCGAACGTGAGCCCCAGCACCGTGACGGGCATCGAAGTGAGCGGTCAAGACCAACCCTTCGGACAGAATGCATACTCCCGCACGTCAGAGCAGACCTATCGCGATGTGGCAGGAATGGCACAGGATACATGGACGATCGGCAACAACAAGGTCAACGAGTTCCGCTTCCAATACGCTCGCCGCGGCCTCTCGTATTTCTACAACACACACACTTCCGATGGCTCAACCCCCGCTATTAACATCACGGGCGTTGCCTATTTCGGCCGCGAGCCGTATTCCTACATCCAGCGTACCGAGCAACGTTATCAGTTCACCGACAACTTCTCCTGGACGATGGGGCGCCACAATACCAAGTTCGGCGTCGACGTCAACTATCTGCCATTGGACGCGATCTTCACCGTTAACTACGGCGGTGTCTACGACTTCGGAGCCTTCTCGTCCGCTACACTCGGATTTGTAAATCCGGATCCTCAACACCTGCCAAACTTCCCGGATCTCAACTCGGTCCAGGCGTACGGCGCCGGATTGCCGGGTGACCTGGTGCAAGGGCTGGGCAGTCCAAAGGATTCCTTCCGCAACATCCCGATCGGTGCATTCTGGCAAGATTCCTGGCGCGTCAATTCTCACGTCACGCTGAATTATGGCGTGCGCTATGACGTTGAAGTGCCGCCGACGTTTAAGGCCCCACAAGGGCTCGCAGCACCCGCATATGGAGTTCTCGGGCTGCAGAAGGGAATTCAGACCGACAAAAACAATATCCAGCCGCGTATCGGCATGGCATTGGACCCCAAGGGAGACGGCAAGACCGTAGTTCGTGCTTCGTATGGAATGTTCTATGACCATCCGCTGCTCGGTCTCTACTTTCTGGGCGATGCCTCCGACGGATCCTCGAGCGGACAGCTGGCGTTTGGTCCGGGGTCTGCGTGCAAGGGTGCGGGAAACCCTGGAAACCTAAACGCGGTTGAAGCATTCCAGGGACTGATTCCTTCCGCCACGGGATCGAGCCTGTCTCCGTGCTCCCCTACTGCTGGTCCACAGGGCCCAGCGGTGCTCGGACTGCTGAATTATTCGCCGAATAACCAGCTTTTTTCCTGCACCAGTGCCGGCTTGAATTGTGGCGTTGCGTCCACGACGCAGTCGATCTTTCTCGGCCAGAATTACTTGAACCCTTCGACCTTCTTCCCGCTTGGATTCCAGCCGTTCGGTTATCCGCAGTCGCACAACTTCGTCTATGCCTACTCGCAGCAGGCGAACGTCAGTATTGAGCGCGATCTTGGTCACGGCTTCGCGCTGAACCTCGCTTACAACTTCAACGGTGGACGTCATTTGAACCGTCCCATCAATGCGAACACCATCCGCGGCGATCTGATGGTCGCGAACCTCAATGCGGCGATCATCGACGCGACGCTATCTGGGCAGACGCTGCCCTCCAGCCCGTTTACTGTGAGCGGCTGCAGCGCCGGCGGTTCTCTCACGATCCCGTTGCCATACGTTGATGCATCGCTGATGAACTTCTTCCGTCCCGGTGGGCTGAATCCATCGATCATCGGGCTATATTCCCTCATTGAGCCCTCGTGCATTCCTCAGGCTGCTGCTTTGGCGCAGTCTTTGGGCTTCAATGCTTGCGATCCGACTACATTCGCCGGATGTGTCCCCTTCGGCGACATGGACGCGAATTACTCCAACGGCAGCTCGGTATATCACGGATTCAGCACCAATCTGCGCAAACGCTTCAGCACGCACTACGAGTTCCTCGCCTCTTACACTTATTCGCACGCGATCGACGACTCCACCGATTTGCAATCTACGCTCACGCCACAAGACAGCTACTATCCTGCGGTGGACCGTTCCACGTCGCTGTTCGATCAGCGGCATCGGTTCGTATTTAGCGGGGTGTATCAGACGGGAAAACTGAGCGGCAAGGGTTTCGCCAGCAAGGTTTTCAGCGACTGGACCTTTGCCCCCCTACTGGAAATCGGCTCTGGGCGTCCGTTTAACATCCTCACCGGTGGCGGAGACAACCTGCAGCTTTCATCCTTGACGAGCCGTCCGAACGTCACGGTCGATCCAGCCTGCGGAACTCCTGTCAAATCGAAATACTCGCCAACGGGAGTGTTTCAGGAGCCTTGCATCCTTGGCTTTCTGCCAAGCGCAACGAACCCTCTCGGCACTACCCCGACGCTCCTGCAGCTCGATGGCAATCTCGGACGAAACGCCGGTATCACGCCTTGGACCGCCTTCGGCGATATGCGAGTTTCCAAGCGTGTGTACTTCACCGAACGCTTCAGCGCTGACTTCATCGTTGACATGTTCAACATTGCCAACAAGTACAATGTGGCTGCGGTGAGTCCTCTGTTCACCAACGCGGGCCAGCCAACAGCCGCTTATGACCCGCGGCAGTTCCAGTTCGCGATGAAGGTGAACTGGTAGAAGATTTATAGCCACCGATTAGCACCGATTCACACGGATCACTATGTCCGCCGACTATGTGAATCTTTCGCGGCGCGCGCCTCATCCGGTCTTGGACCAGATCGAAAGAGCCAGCCGCTTTCGCGCGCTCCATGAGGGACAGCATGTTTTCGTCATTCCGAACCCGTAGAGATGAGGCCGGTCAATTCACGTTCGTTGAACCAAGGCTCACGACGCCCGAATTGCAGAAGGTCATGCAGATATAATTGGTCCCCTGTCATTGCAAAAGTCCCTGCAACCGGCTTCTCGGTATTCGACTCTGATAGGCGTGGAGGTTCTATGGATCGCCGTCGATTTCTCCAGGCTGCTGCGGCCACTACTGTAATCACCTCTCTCAGCAAGAAGCTCTCCCATGCCGCCGAAAGTGTTCCCACTCGCACGCTAGGGCGTACTGGCGAGAAAGTCTCCATTATCGGGCTCGGCGGATATCACATCGGCATGCAATCCGACGAGCAAGAAAGCATCCGCATCATCCGAACCGCGCTCGACAGCGGCATGAACTTCCTAGACAACTGTTGGGATTACAACGGCGGCCAGAGCGAAATGCGCATGGGTAAGGCGCTGCGCGACGGGTATCGGCAGAAAGCTTTTCTGATGACCAAGATCGACGGCCAGACGAAGCAGGCGGCTACTCAGCAAATCGAAGAATCGCTGCGACGTTTGCAGACCGACCATATCGATCTTTTGCAATTTCATGAAGTAATTCGCGATACCGACCCGGACCGCATTTTCGGCAAGGGCGGTGGTGTGGAGTCGGTGCTCGAAGCCAAGAAACAAGGGAAAATCCGCTATATCGGATTCACCGGGCACAAGAGTCCCGACACTCATCTCAAGATGCTCAGCACAGCCTTCGCTCATGATTTCACGTTCGACTCCGTGCAGATGCCACTAAACCTGATGGACGCCCACTTCGATAGCTTCGAAAAGAAAGTTCTGCCGGTATTGGTGGAGCACAAGATCGGAGTCCTAGGCATGAAGCCTTTGGGGGACAAACAGATCCTGAAGAGCAAAACCGCGACTCCGGTCGAATGCCTTCATTACGCGATGAACTTGCCGACCAGTGTAGTGATCACGGGATGCGATTCGATCGATATTCTGGAACAGGCGCTTGAGGCCGCACGCACATTTAGGCCGATGAACTCCAGCGAAGTCGCGGCGCTCCTCGGAAAAACCGATTCCGCCGCGAAAAACGGGGAATTCGAGCGTTACAAGACCAGCCACGATTTTGACGGTACCTACCACAACCCGCAATGGCTTGGCTGAACCTCAGGTTCCGTTGCGGCGTAATAGCGGAGTGGAATGAATTCACAGCCGCAGGAAGCAAATTCGCATGTTTCTATGCCCGAAAACCGAAACAAAGCTTCGCGGTCGTCATGACCTCATCACGCTGGTGATGTCGGCGATCCCGGCACGCATCGCTCTTCGCCAAGGTCGAAAGCCGAGAACCTAACGCCGGCCGTAGAATTGCGCGACCCACCTGCAACGTGGGACCGAGTAATGGATTAATCCTGCTCCCGGCGCTGGATGGTACACTTTTTCCTCATCCATCCTTGGCGCTAGCCCGGAGTCCAATCCTCCATGTCTGACAATCAGATGCCTACCCCGCGGACGCGTGTAGTCCGCGAACCCGAGCGCGGCGTGTACGACCGCGAAACGGTCTATCGCATCCTCGATGAAGCCTTTATCTGCCACGTCGGATTCTGCACAGACGGCCAGCCGTTCGTAATCCCGACTTCGTACGGCCGCAAGAATGCGCACTTGTACATCCATGGTTCCGCCGCGAGCCGCATGTTGCGTCAGATGAGAGAAGGCGTCGCCGTCTGTGTAACCGTCACGTTGCTCGATGGACTAGTGGTGGCACGGTCTGTCTTCAATCACTCAATGAACTATCGCTCGGTAGTGATCCTGGGGAAGGCGACGTTGGTTGATGACCCGGAAGAAAAGCTTGCAGCCTTGCGCATCTTATCGGAGCACATTATTCCTGGCCGCTGGGACGACGCGCGGCAACCGAACGAGCGCGAACTGAAAGCCACCTCCGTCCTGCGCGTTCCGATCGAGGAATTCTCTGCCAAAGTCCGGACCGGACCACCCATCGACGATGAGTCTGATTACTCGTTCCCTACGTGGGCGGGAGTGATCCCGCTCGAGATGAAGGTCGGAAAGGCCATCAGCGATTCCACCCTAGACCCCGTCAGAGAAGTGCCACCGTATTTAAGGAACTACAGGAGTGCGGAAGTGTGAACATCCGGAATACAGAACACTTTGTGATTCATGGGCACTTTCTTTGCGCCGGAGGAAATGGATCCCACGCCGTAAAACTTGTGGCCAAGATGACCGTACGCGGATGGCTGCGTTCTGAGTCAAACGCCTATGGCCTGCCTTTTTGCATTGCCCAATCGCCTGCTGAGGCCGACAATTGTCCCGAGGTGCACGCCATGATGCACGCAACATCCCAAGTGGCGTCGGACTTCGGACGACCCTGGTTCGCACTCACCGTCGCCTTCGCACTGCACGTATTCGATGAAGCGACCACCGGATTCCTTGATGTCTATAACCCAACAGTGATTGCCATGCGCGCGCGATACGCATGGTTCCCCATGCCGACGTTCGGATTTCGCGTATGGCTGGTGGCTCTAATCGCGGGTGTGGCAGTCTGTTTCGGGCTAACGCCGGTCGCCGCGCGGGGCGCGCGCTGGCTACGGCCCCTAGCATGGTTCTACGCGCTGATCATGTTCTTCAACGGTGTGGGTCACACGGTCTTCTCGATTTTCGGGCGAACCGTTGCGTCAGTGACGTTTGCGCGTCCCGCTCCTGGGTTCTACTCGTCGCCGTTTCTGTTCTTCGGGTCAGTTTGGTTAATTTTGCGGCTGTGGAAGACGGTTCCCGGCGCTCGGGCTCGAGAAACCGCCGTCTGAGATTTTCCATCGCCGACAGGTATGAAAGCAGCAGAATCTGTGAACGACGAACCGCAAGGCCCTTACCTATGCATGAAGGGCATAGCGCTAAAGCATGAGGCCTGCTTTCCTCTGCTATCATCGATAGAAGAGTCTTCATTCGTCGTCATGAATCGCGTCATTTGCAGGCTGCAGGACTTTGAGCAAGACGACAACATCCCTGTCATTTCCGGTAGAGGAGAAGGAATCATGGAAGAAGCACCCGCCACGGGTTCGGGCGCTGCCCGCCGCAACGAAGATATTGCACTCGATCTGATGAAATTTGTCGCCATGACCACCGGCTACGGGCGTACGGCCGCGGGTGGAGTAGGATTCACAGGCTCGGGATCGGCAGCCAAGCCTGAGGACTATGCCGACAAGCTGTTGGAGCTGTATGGCAGGTGCCTGGGGGCGGTCAGCGGGAAAAAGTAGAAAGTCAGATCCTTTGATTCTTCGATAACGAGACCTCCTCAAGAGGGCACGACGAAGCTCGCTCCTTCATCTCTTCTCTTCTGCGTATTCCATTCCCAACTGGTCAAACAAAAAGCTGAAGATGTCAGCGTTCTCTTCGATAGCCTCGTCGAGGGAGGTACCGAAGCCGTGTCCGGCGCTTGAACTGGTTCGCAGGAGGATGGGATGGCCCGAATTGTCGGCCGCCTGCAGCCGGGCAATCATCTTGCGCGACTGCATCGGGTTGACGCGGTGATCGTTTTCGCCGGTAGGCATCAGGATGGCCGGGTAGGCAGTTCCATCCTTGACATGGTGATAGGGTGAGTAGGCGTAGAGCGCCTTGAATTGCTCGAGATCTTTCACGCTGCCATACTCAGTCGTATTGAATTGGCCATTGGGATCGAGCTCAACGCGCAGCATGTCATAAATGCCCACGGAAGATACCGCAGCGCGGAAGAGGTCCGGCCGCTGCGTGAAGGCTGCGCCCATCAGCAGGCCTCCATTGCTGCCGCCAATGATAGCCAGGTGGGCGGGAGATGTGTACTTGTTGTCGATCAGGTATTGCGCACAGGCCAGAAAATCGTCGAAGACATTCTGCTTGTGCGTGAGGTTACCGGACGTGTGCCACTCCTCGCCATATTCGCTGCCGCCCCGGAGGTTGGTGTCGACAAAGACACCTCCCAGATCAAGCCATACACGCGCGAATGATCCGAGGAAATACGGTTGCTCGCTGACGCCAAAGCCGCCGTAACCGGTCAGCAATACTGGGTGCGTGCCGTCGAGGGTAGTACCTTTGCGGCGGATGATGCTGAGCGGAACGCGCGTGCCGTCTCGGGAGGTGGCGAAGTCGCGCACCACTTCGGCGTCGTCGTACTTCACGGGAGAAGTCTGGAACAGAGCAGTGCGAGTGGTCTTGCCAGTGGCTGCCTCGAAGCGGTACCACGCAGGTGGTTGAAGGTGTGTGGACGTATTCAACAGCACGTCGCCACCGCTCAACCGGACGATTTGGCCAATCGCCGAGACCGGCGGGACAACCGGAGCCTCAAGCGTCTTGCCTTGATCATCGAAGAGGCGTATACGTGACGGTCCTCCCAGCACGTCCACCACGAAGAGATGGCCGGACGTGGCAACGAAGTAGTCGATGGAAGCGCGAGCGGATTCGTCGGCGCCTGCGCCAGCGCTTTGCGGCACGACGATCTTCGCCTGGCCGAGATCGGGCTTCGTCAGGGAGAGCCGCAGAATCTGGCCGCGAGGTGCGTTCTTGCGCGAGAGCAGGTAGAGCAAGTTGTCACCGCTGCCCTCGCCACTACCGAACGCAGCGTAGACGACTCCCTCTTCAAAGTGGGTGATCTGGGTCCAGCGACCACTTGCATCCATCACGTAATGGGCGAACTGGCCGCCATCGCCGTTTCCGACCGAGGCCAGAAGCCAGCGTCCGTCTTCGCTGGTGCGAAGCTGAATTTCAGCGATGCGGGGGAAATCCTTTCCGATCACATACGTGTCCTGCTTTGGATCCGTGCCAAGCTTGTGAAAGTACACCTGCTGATAGAAGTTGGCGTCCTCAGGCGGGCGCTCATTACCCTGCGGAAAGCGCGTGTAGTAAAAGCCCGAACTGTCGCCTTTCCAGGCGATGCTTCCCCCTGCCGTGGCGAAGTTCACTCGGGGCACCACATCCGGGATTTGCTTTCCGGCGGCTACGTCGAACACGTAGGCCGATGAATCTTCCGATCCATTCTCGGACATCGCGGCGGCGACGTACTTGGCGTCGGATGAGGGCACGTAAAAG
Organism: Binatia bacterium; assembly: GCA_035577905.1. Lineage (GTDB taxonomy): Bacteria > Acidobacteriota > Terriglobia > Terriglobales > Acidobacteriaceae > Sulfotelmatobacter. The sequence continues at coordinate 275,165 of DATKAP010000021.1, read as the reverse complement.
TCGATTGAAAGCGATCCCTTGGCACTGGACGCGTTCGGATCGATAATGGTTCGCGCGCTCGCGGGATCCTCGGCTGAGCGCATGACGACGAGCATGGGCTGCTGCTTCGGTGGTTCGTCCTTCATGGCAAACAACATTCCGGAGCGGAACTGCAGGTAATAATAGGAAGGCGGAGTGGCGCCAATGAGTTCTTTCAGCCGCGCCTTGATCGCTGCCCGCGAAGGCACGCGATCGAGATATACACGGGTGCGCGCATTCTGTGCGGCGCTCCATTGCTTGACTAGGGGATCATCCCAATTCTCCAACCAGCGGTAATCGTCGATAACTTTGACACCCTGATATTCGTCAACGACGGGATGCTTGGGCGTGTCGGGCGGCTTCGGAAGAAACGAAGTCTGCCCGAAAGCAAAGAGACTCAGCGATAGGAACACCGCTTGCAATAGGCGGGCGATTTTCATGAACGATCCTCGGAAGGGGAAGCGCGGGAATTATACATGGCGGTCGCCAACTCGCGGGTCATTAACGGAAGGGGCGTGGAGAAGTGTCGATGTTCGGTATCGCGAGAAACGTCCTTTGGGAATCGAACGAAATGAAAACCGCGCCCGTTCGGGCGCGGTATAACTGCTGACGCGAGCGGAGGGGCTCGAGGCTGTGCTAACTCTTAACGGCGCTTCTTGCCCTTTTTCTTAGCGGGCTTCTTGGCTGCCTTCTTTGCCTTCTTCTTGGCTGGTTTCTTGGCTTTCTTAGCAGGCTTCTTGGCCGCCTTCTTCTTAGCGGGCTTCTTCTTGGCGGCTTTCTTCTTGGCGCCGCCACCTCCGCCGGCAGGGGCTGCGGGCTTGGGCGGAGCGGGAGGAGCAGGAGCTGGCTCAGGCTCGGCTTCACCCGATTCGGGTTCCGCCATGCCGGGTTCTTCCTCCTCCTCTTCCTCTTCCTCGTAGTCTTCCTCTAGCGACTCGCTGTACGCGCCGCTATCGCCAAATTCCTCTTCTTCGTCACGTCCATAGAGCGTGGGATCGTAAAACGTCATTGCTCCTCCTGATTTCAGTGGCGGCCGGGAGCGGATATGCCGCCCTGGCTGCGGGCACGAGAGAATTAAAAGACAACAAAAACTCTGCTGGAACGGCGCCGGATTATAGCACGACATTCGGTCCGGACTGCAAGGACTCCAGATACCTAAGCTAAGCTGATTTTCGTGGCGTGCGAGATCTCAAGGCACGGGGTCAGGTCGTGCGGGGCTAAGCTGACGAACGCACGCCACGGCTACAGCATCCATATCAGGCATATCCCTAAGGAAAGTAGGGTATCCAACAATCGCGGAGTCTCGCGGCATCTTAGGAGTCGCGCGCGTCACGTGGACATGCCCCCCCATGCCGACCAGACGATTGGAAGACCGCATCCGAGAACTGTGTGCCCGAGTGTTATGCGAAAAGGAACCGCAATGGAGTGCCACGATTCATCAACTGCAGTTGGCAATCCAGGAGCACGCGCAGAGGGTGTCTAACGCGAACACCGGATCCGTCGTGACCGGCAAACCACTGATCACCGAACGGCGCGAGGCATGAGCCAGGCGGGGTGGCGAGAACTATCTTGAGTCAGCTACCAGACTCTTATCTTCAATTGCTTGAGGCATTTACAGAAAAAGCGGAGGCTCAGACCGCCCCCGCCTCATCCTAAATAGAACCGAACCCCGTCTACTTCAGGGTCTTTACATAGTCCGCAACAGCCTTGGCGTCGTCGGCCGAGAGGCCAGCGAGCGCCTTCTTGTGGGGCGCCTTCTTGGCGTCGTTACCCTTACTGATCAGATCGACAATCTGATCTGAGCTCAGGCTGGTGCCCTTTACTGCGGGACCTACTTTTCCTTGGCCCTCGGGACCATGGCACGAAGCGCACTTCGCCTTATAGGTGGCGGCCCCGTCGGCAGCAAAGGCCGGCACAGTGATCGAGATCGCCAATGTGCAGACTACGAACAAGACAATGAATTTTGCAAGTCTCATGAGATTCGCTCCTCCTGTGATTGGTACCAAAAGTAAATACAAGTGCCACGAACTGAAAATTGTACGCCCGGGATCAAGGCGCTAATGTGATTTCACTCACGTAGGTTGGGAGGTGGGCGCCCCGACTCCGATGCAAAACTCCCCACTGTGCCACGGAAGGAAGTCGAGGATGTTCCTAACTGCTGCGTTTCACAGCATAGACCAACAGTCGAGAAGTCATTCGAGAAGCCAGCCGACATAAACAGCTAGCGCACGTTTATCCAGGAAACAGCAGAAATTATCTTGCGACAGGAACGTTCAAGATCATACCCGGGCGAAGCACCGCGACGTTGCCGTTGTCTCGCTTGAGGGCGGCTACCGTTGTCTTGTAGAGATTCGCAATCGAATACAGGGTTTCACCCGATTTCACTTTGTGGTGAACAACAGTGGTTTCGTTCTTTGCCGACTTCAGGTGCTCGATCTCAGCGGACTTGGTCGCTGGAGGCTTGCTGGCTGCGGTCTCTGTCTTTGGTGCGGCGTGCTTGCTCTTCGCGTGGGAGGAGGCGACCGCGGCTTCGCCATTACTGGGCGACACCGGTAGATGGAGAGCGAGTACATGGCGCCCAGCGAGGCTATTGCCGCGAAGGCCATTCCAGCGGCGTAGCTGTTGCGCCGAGACACCGAAATTTTCGGCTACGCTTTCGACGGTGTCTCCCTTGTGAACCCTGTAGCGGGTGATGCGCTTGGCATAGGTCACGCCATCATCGGCGTGCTTGCCGGGAGTGACCGGAATGATGAGCTTCGCGTCGCTTTCAAGCTCGGGCCCGTCCAGGTGGTTGGCCTCTTCGATCTGTTTGGCCGTGGTGTGATAGGTCCGCGCCAGAGCCATGATCGTCTCGCCAGAATGTACCGTGTGATATCGCCACCACAGGCGCTTGTCGGGCGGGATAGCGGCGATCGCGTTCTGGAATTGATCTTGCGTTCCGGCGGGGATGTGGAGCTGGAACGGTCCTGTTCGAGGCGTGCTCCGCCGCAACAGGCTTGGATTTATGTCCTGCAAGCCAGCCGTGGTCGCACCGACGCAGTCCGCGACCAGGCTAAGATCCACTGGATAATCAATCGTGACTGCGTCGTAGTCATCAGGTTTTTCCATCTCGACGCTATCGAGCCCGTACTGCGACGGATTCTTGGCCATCAGCGTCGCGGCCAGAATAATCGGCACGTAATTCTTGGTTTCCCGTGGCAGGACTTTGCGGTTGTAGAGTTCCCAGAAGTCGGCGTAGCCGGTGCGTTTGACGGCGGCTTGCACGGTGCCTGGTCCGGAGTTATAGGCGGCCATCGCGAGATACCAGTCTCCGAACTGGTTATAGAGGTCTTTGAGGTGACGGGCTGCGGCGCGGGTGGACTTCTCAGGATCCTGCCGGTCGTCCACATACATGTTGTGGTGGAGACCGTAACCCAAGCCTCGTCCTGCCATAAACTGCCAGATGCCGCGCGCGCCCACACGGGAGACGGCGTGTGGATGGAACCCGGACTCGGCCAGTGCGAGATAGATAAGATCCTGTGGAACGCCTTCCTGCTTGAGGATCGGCAGCATCATGTCGCGGTAACGGCCGGAGCGAGCGTAGGCGCGTTCGAACATGCCGCGGCCGTGACCTGAAAAGTAGGCGATGTAGCCGGCGACCTGGTCGGTCATCATCAGCGGCAGGTCAGAATGAGTTTGCTTCAGTTCTGCTTCGGCTTTGGCCTTCGTGCCGGCATCAGCGGTCGGCGCAATCTCGTTGGTGGTATCGATCGGCGCAGGTTCGGCTTTCTGCTGCGCTTCTTGGCCTGCATCGGTTTCCTGCTGCGGGCCGCCGGGATAAATATCATTCACGCCTTGAACAATGCGGTCGAATTCTTTCTGCAGGCGGTCGTCGGAGCGGATATCGAAGTTGCTGCTTAGCAACGCGTTCAGGGCATTGTCGAAGTTGTGCTTAGCGTCGTCGGTCTTGCCGGCGTGGTAGTTGGCCATACCTGCCTCGTACTCACTCTCGGCCCTGGCAACGAGATCGCCGATAGGATCAGATTGTGGCTGGGGCTCAGGTGCGGGTGTGTTTTTGGAAGCCGTCTGGTCTGGGGCTGGATCGTGCTGCTGTTTGTCAGCTTGAGCTTGTGACGTTTGAGGTTGCGCTTGGCCCTCCGAAGCAGGCTCCGGTTTCAGCGCAGGAGCTTTGGCGGGAGGGACTAGCGTTACCGGCTTCTGGGCGCTGTGGCAGGCGGAGAAAAGCAGAATCAACGAAACACGCGCGAAGGTCCGGAAATAGAGATTGGCGGGACGCATGCTGAGTGAATGAAAATGCGGGGGCCTCTCTAAAATGTTAAATTCCGGTGAATTCTACCAAAAATCGTACCCTCGACGCGTGCTACGGTCAATCGCCGAAAAGAGACCCGAGTGGTTACTTTCGGGACCGTTGGGGGCAGTTACCCACAAAGCTGTGCTCTGTGATGACTTTTTGGCCTCGGGAGGTTGGTATCCGAGACCCGAACCTTGACATCTGGGCGGCGTACTTGTTCGCCCAAGCGCGAGCTTTTAGAAATCGTTTTTGCCACCTCCGCAGTCTCTGACCACGGCTCGGGTCGCAGGTCGCACGTCATTGTCATAGGTCTTTCGATGTCTGAAAGTCTGCACCCTGAGGAATTGATGATGACTCAGACGGAGGTTGGCGGCTTGTCCTCGAGACGGCGCTCCTGACGTCCGAGCAATTCGTTGAGTTCTTCGATCAGGAGGAGAAAACGATGGTGGTCTCGCTCCTTCTCAATCAGCGCGCACAACTGGTACATGCGTTCGCGTTCGTCTGGTTTCATCGAGATCGTCAGATGATTCGCCGCGGTGATTGGTTGATACGGTGAACTTAGTAGTGGAGAAATTGTGGCACTTAGGACAGCCTAGGGGAATCAATGGAGTACAAGAAACTCCTGACTCTGAAAACGAAATGAGCTACGGCTGTGAGCGTCTTGCAGAAGTTGACGGTCAGCCCCGTGGGCAGTGAGCCATATGTGGCGAGGCAACCGTGAACGTTCATTGCTCACGGCTCATTGCCAGGAGTCGGATCATACACGCCAATAATCGGGACGCCAGTTCTGTATCGCCTTTTTTATGTCGCTGCGTTGGAGCTTCTCGTTCAAGGCGTGTTCGACCAGCTTCGGGAGCTCTGCATCCGAGGCAAAACGCAGCCCGATAAGTTGATCCTCAGTAATTTCCGGGATGCGCGTGCGCAATGACTCCGGCAGGATCTGGGCAAGGCGTAGCCGCTCTTCCAACCGGATGACGCGGTCCTGCACCTTGAGCGCGTACAGGCGCACCTTGAAGACGAGGGTTAGGAGCGCCACGGCCAGCACGATCAACAGAAAGGAGTGGAAGTTGTCGCGAAAGTCGCTCTCTCGAAAATGGTAGAAGAAATGGACGAGCGAGAGAATGGCTCCAAGCAGGAACACCGGGACCAGGAAAAAGTGGAAGAGCGGATCGAAGCGCCTGTGGTTGGCAAAAGTCTGAGGAAGGTTCTGGGACATGGTTCCTCCTTGGGAATGAAGGACAGAGTTTAGCAGGAGTGCAGGCGTCGAAGGGGTTCGTCGGGATCGGGAGATCGGTAGCATGAGCGCGAATCTGTTCCCGCCAAAGACCTTCGGACCGAGTTCAAGAAGCCTTTGTTGCGAGTCGAAAAATAAGGATCCGGGAGTTTTCCCAGAACTCCCGAACCCTCCTTGCGCAAACTATTCCGAGGCGAGCAAAATCTGATCCGTTGCAAGTATGTTCCGTGCATGCAGTTCGGCTTCCTTCCAGCCTTCGGGCAGGCGATACATTTGGTGGAGCCCGGCTACCTTAATGCCGCTCAGGAAATAGGTGTTGTCGTATTTGTGAAACACCAGGGCGAAATGGTCAGCCGCGGCCGCCAAATCGGAGGAATTCGCAGGAGCCAGCACAATGGTCTTAGACGCCATATTGCGAAGCACCAGTACGTTGGTGTCATGAAGCGCTGGCTCGATGATGCATTGGCCCGCGGGGAAGAGTTTGTTCCCAACCCGAAATTCGAAAGGCACCTCGGTAATGATTCTCGCCCGGCCATTGAATTGTGCCGTCGCCAGCAACGGCATCAATGTGAGCGCCAATGCAAACAACTTCGCGTATTTCATCGATAGCCTCCTGAGAAATTGCGTCCCGTCTGGTTGAGCGACGGCATCTTGCTTTATGTGCACGAAAAGGTCCATGGAGCCACTCTGAAGCCGTCTGAATTGACCTGAAGAGCGGATACGGCTTGACACCCCGTCGAGACCCGGACCAAAATTGTCGAACCTTCCCCTAGAAAGGTGCTGGCTCATGCCGGATGAGAGGGTTCGCTTCGGCGAGTTCGAGCTGGACTTCAGCCGCTTTCAACTTCTTCGGAATGGGGCACCGGTGCGGCTGGAGGGACTGCCTCTGCAACTGCTGATGTTCCTCGTCGAAAGCTCAGGTCAACTCGTTACACGGGAACAGATCGCTGACAAACTGTGGGGCAAGGACGTCTTCGTCGATATCGATCAAGGGATCAATACAGCGATTCGCAAGATCCGGAGGGCGTTGGACGACGACTCTGCGCAACCACAATGCTTGCAGACCGTGGTCGGCCGAGGGTATCGCTTTGTTGGGGGGCCCGAGAAAAAACCACAGACCGCTCTGGAGTCCGGCGTGGCTTTTACCCCCGAGGAGTTGGGACGGGCGGTCCGTGCGGCCGCCGGTTTGCGCGAAGACGATCCCGAAACACAGTCCTAAGGGACCTTCGTAAAGGCTATAATCCATCCCCAGATGGGGCTTCCTTCCGGCACGAAGCTGGGTCCATATGAGATCGTCGCGCCTCTCGGCGCGGGCGGGATGGGCGAAGTTTATCGCGCGCTCGATACCCGGTTGGATCGGAGTGTCGCAGTCAAGATCCTGCCAGCTCATCTGGCAGACAAGGCAGAGGCCGGCGAGCGCTTCGAACGCGAGGCGCGCACCATTTCTTCGCTGAACCACCCCAATATCTGCCAGCTTCACGATGTGGGAACGCACGCCAGCATTCGCTATCTCGTTATGGAGTTGCTGGAGGGCGAATCGCTTGCCGATCGCCTGCGCCGCGGACCGCTGCCGCTCGAGCTGGCGCTCCGTTATGTCGCTGAGATCGCCGACGGACTTCATGCCGCGCATCGGCGAGGTGTAGTACATCGCGATCTGAAGCCGGGGAACATCATGCTGACCAAGTCGGGCGCGAAGCTGATGGACTTCGGCCTCGCCAAGGGGGTCGCAGCTCCGAAACCGGTCTCGGCCGAGCTTACAGCGACCCTCACCAGTTCGCATGCGACTCCGCTCACGCAGCAGGGGACCATCGTTGGCACGTTTCAGTACATGGCACCCGAGCAGGTGGAAGGCAAAGAGGCCGATGCGCGCAGCGACATCTTCAGCCTGGGCGCAGTGTTCTACGAAATGCTCAGCGGCAAGCGCGCGTTCGAGGGAAAGACGCTAGTGTCAGTAGCAGCCTCGATTCTGGAGAAGGAACCGGAGCCGATCAGAACGGTGCAACCGCTGACGCCGGCGCCGCTGGAGCGAGTAATTAAGAAGTGTCTGGCGAAAGATCCAGATGCGCGCTGGCAGGGCGCAGGCGATCTGGCGAGCGAATTGCGGTGGATTGCAGAAGGGGCGACATCGGCAACGTATAGTGCGGGTCCACCGCAGCGGGGCATCCGAGTCCGTGAATGGCTCGCGTGGACGTTCTGCGGTTTGGCGATTATCGCGGTCGTTGTCTTGAGCCTGGTCCTCGGGTTTTCCGGCGGCAGCAAACCTGTGATTCATACGCAGATCGCGCCGTCGGAGAAACTACAATTCAATTTTGTGGGCGACAATGGCGGGCCTCCAGTGATCTCGCCGGATGGGGCGCGCATTATCTTTTCCGCACGGACGGAGGGCAAGACGCAACTCTTCCTCCGCTCGATGGACCAGTTAAGTCCTGTCCCTTTGCCGGGAACCGAAGAAGCGATCTTCCCTTTTTGGTCTCCCGACAGCCATTCCATTGCGTTCTTCGCCGGAGGCAAGCTGAAACGAATCGAAATCGGTGGGGGGCCGGCCATCAATCTCTGCGACGGACTTATACCGCGCGGTGGGGCGTGGAGTTCTAATGGAATCATCGTGTTCTCACCCAATGCGCAGCTACCGCTAGTGAAGATACCGGCAACCGGTGGCACGCCGACGCCGATGACCACACTGACTCAGAAATACACGACGCACCGCTGGCCACAGTTCATGCCAGACGGAGAGCACTTTCTTTACTTCGCGGCCAACCACAACGCGCCCTCAGGTCCAGAAACGGGAGTCTTTTGGGCCTCCGTTGACGGAAAGGAAAATAAATTTGTGGTGCATACCTTGGCGAACGCGATTTACTCGGCAGGGTATCTGCTGTTTGTCCGGGAAAACGCGTTGATGGCACAGCCATTCAATCCGTCCTCAGGCATACTGGAAGGCGAAGCCGTTGCTCTGAACGACGATGTGCAGATAGACGGCGCCGTGTGGCGCGGGACGTTCACAGCCTCAGATAACGGGACTTTGATTTATCAGCCTGGGCCAGCGGGCGCCGCGATGCGGCTGACCTGGATTGACATCACGGGCAAGGAACTTGGACTAGTTTCGTTTCCCGATGCGTACACAGAAGTCCAGATGTCGCCCGACGATAAGAAAGCGGCTGTCGTCATCGAAGATCAACTCAGCGTGATCTGGATCTACGACCTGGTGCACAACACACGCACACGATTCAGCTTCGGAAACGAAGGCTACAGCAGTCCGCTTTGGTCACACGACGGAAAGCAGCTCGCCTATATCGGTCCGCTGCCGGGCGGGAAGGGCGACGCCGTGATGGTGAAGGCCGTGGATCGGTCCGCAGAAGAAAAGCAGATACTGCCCGTACAGTTGAGACAACACGGGATGCAACAGTTGTGGGACTGGTCGCCTGACGGCCAATACATTTTGTACAACATCGGCAGCTTCGGCTTGGGGAACGGTCAGGACATCTGGGTGCTCCCGTTGAACGGCGATCGCAAGCCATTTCCCTATGCGGAGGGCCCGGGCGAGCAGATGTACGCGCAGTTCTCCCCCGACGGCCGCTGGGTGGCGTATGTTTCCAACGAGACCGGTAACTACGAACTGTATGTAGCACCCTTCCCGTGGACGGGCGCCAAATGGCAGATTTCATCGGGTGGTGGCTGGGCACCGCGGTGGGCCAGGAACGGGAAAGAAATCTTCTATCAGACTGCCGGAAGCACGAAGACGTGGGCGGCGGAAGTGGATGGGCACGGGCCGAGCTTTGAAGTGGGAGCTGTGCACGTAGCCTTTGACACGACTAATCTTTCTCCTAACATCTCGGCGGCGCAGTACGCGGTCACCAGCGATGGGCAGCGGTTCCTGGAGATCACGACAGGTGATACCGGGCGATTGCCGCTGACAGTGATTCAGAACTGGACGGCAGAAGTGAAGAAGAAATAGATTGAAGAGGAAGTTCAAATCGTCAATTTCCGATTTCAGTTTCTGGATTTGCAAATCGAAACCGCGACGAAATGTTTCAATCTCGAAATCCGCAATCTGAAATCTGCAATCATTACTCCAAGTCTCTCGTGACTATCAGGAGTCCAAGACTTCCATGAAAGCCATCCAGGTGAAGCAAGTCGGTGGTCCCGAGGCAATGGAACTGGTGGATCTGCCCGTTCCCGAGCCGAAAGCAAATGAGGCGGTCGTGAAGTTGGCCGCTTCAGGTGTGAACTTCATCGATGTCTACAACCGCGAGGGGCGCTACAAGGTGCCACTGCCTTTTATTCTCGGGCAGGAAGGGGCGGGCGAGGTCGTCTCGGTCGGAAAAGAAGTGACGCTGGTCAAGAGCGGCGGCCGTGTCGCCTGGACCTCGGTGCTAGGTGCGTATGCGGAATACGCGGCTGTTCCTGCCGACCGGCTCGTGCCAATTCCGGCGGAAGTCAGCGATCAGCAGGCCGCGGCGACGATGCTGCAAGGGATGACCGCGCACTATCTGGTGTACGATACGTATCCGCTGAAGCGCGGCGACACGGCTCTAGTACATGCAGCGGCGGGCGGCGTGGGATTGCTGCTGGTACAGATGGCGCACAACATCGGCGCGCGCGTGATTGCGACGGTGTCGACCGAGGAGAAGGCGAAGCTTGCGCGCGAGGCCGGAGCGGAGGAAATCATCCTCTATACGCAGCAGGATTTCGAAGCCGAGACCAAGCGGCTCACTGGCGGCAAGGGTATTGATGTTGTATACGACTCCGTGGGAAAGACGACATTCGAGAAAGGACTGAATCTGCTCCGGCCGCGTGGGATGATGGTACTGTTCGGTGGATCGAGCGGAGCGGCGCCTCCCTTTGATCCGATCATCCTCACCCAAAAGGGCTCGCTATATTTCACGCGACCTTCACTGGGGAGCTACATCGCTAGTCGGGAGGAGTTGACGGCGCGGTCGAACGCAGTGTTCGGCATGATTGGCGCTGGTAAGCTGAAGCTGCGGATTGAGCACACGTATCCACTGGCAGAGACGCAGCGCGCGCATCGGGAATTGGAGGGACGCAAGACAACGGGGAAGCTGTTACTAATTCCTTAGAAAAGTCGATCTCAGTTGTCAGGTCTTAGGTCTTACCATTCTGGTAAGTTCGCCAGAGACTCCCCGAACTCTGTTCCAAAACCGCAAGACGTAGCATTTGGAAAACCTCATGAAAGCGATTCGGGTCGAGCACATTGGCGGGCCAGAGGTGATGAAGCTGGCCGACGTACCGGCGCCACAGGCAAAGCCATCGGAGGCCGTCGTCCGCGTGAACGTCGCGGGCGTAAATTCGATCGACGCGCAATTCCGCGATGGACGTCTACGTATGCCGGTGCCGTTTATTCCGGGACAGGAAGGTGCAGGCGTGGTGACCGAGATTGGGCCGCAGGTGAGAGCGCTCAAGGTCGGCGATCGCGTCGCCTGGAGTGGAACGCTGGGGTCGTATGCCGAACATGTAGCCGCGCCGGAGGAGCATCTGGTACCCGTGCCGCAGGCCATCAGCGATGAGCAGGCCACCGCGGCGATGGTGCATGGTTTGACGGCGCATTACCTGGTCAACGACGCCCACAAATTGAAGCCCGGCGAGACCGTGCTGGTGCACGCCGCTGCCGGAGGAGTTGGTTTGCTGGTCGTACAGCTGGCGCACGCCATTGGGGCCCGCGTAATCGGGACAGCATCGAGTGATGAAAAGGCTCAATTGGCGCGCGAAGCGGGAGCCGATGAGGTCATCGTTTTCACAAAACAAGATTTTGAGGACGAGGTAAAACGGCTGACCGGGGTCAAGGGCGTAGATGTCGTTTACGACGGCGTGGGCAAGGCGACGTTCGAGAAGAATCTGAACGTCATGCGCCCGCGCGGCATGCTGGTTCTCTATGGCATGTCGAGCGGCGTGGTGCCTCCGGTCGATCCGGCGAAGTTATCGGAGAAAGGATCGCTCTACATGGCGCGTACGACTCTGGCGCACTTTACGGCGACGCGTGAGGAGCTACTGGCGCGGACTTCGGCGTTGTTCGCCATGATTGCCGACGGCACGCTGCACATGCGAATTGCGAAGAAGTATCCGCTGGCCGAGGCCGCGCAGGCGCATCGCGATCTCGAAGGGCGCCACTTCTCCGGGAAAGTACTGCTCGTGCCCTGATCTCTTTATCATCCTGGAACTGCGCTATCCATGCTGCACGCCAGTGCACAGGTCCTGCCCGCACCAAACGCGGGCTTCCCGATGACACGCATCGCGCGACAACTGAGCGTGACGACCAACGCTCACACCTCTCTTTTAACTTCGCTCATCAGTGCCAGCAAGTTGTCTTCCGCGTCGCGGAAGAACGTCATCCATAGATCGTGGTCGGGCATGCGTGCGATCACGTGCGGCTCGTCTTCGAAGCGCACGCCCTTACCTTTCATTCCGGCGTGCGCCGCCTTGATGTCGGGTACGGCGAAGTACAAGATCGAGCTGGCGTGGTCGAACTCCGGCTTCGCCGGATGGTCGAGCATCAGTCGCACCCCGCCGCAATCGAAAAAGGCCAGCCCCGGCGGCGCTTTAAACAGCAACTTCAATCCCAAAACCTTTTCGTAGAATTCGGCAGCACGCTCCACATCGTGTGCCCGAATCTGGATCTGCCCCAACCGTGTGATTCCGGGGCCTTCGCTCATTGGATTGACCTCCATCCCTCGAATTAGTTAGCATAGCTAACTATATTGAGGAGCAAATGTCAAGTGCTTTGCGCAGGAAATTCGTTGTGCGGTTCGATAGGTCGAATGGCTGAGACCGCGGAGAAAACCCGACGAGGCCACTGAGAGGAAGGTATATTCCTCAAATAGACTGATGACACGTACGTCTTCAATCAGCAAGCCAAAATCGACAATCACGCCTGATCTCCGGTCAGCCGCCCCTGAAACCGAGAGCCGGAGGGGGGAAGCCGTGATCATTGCCGATCGCCTTCACTCCGCCGCAATTCATATGTTGCGTCACGTGCGCAAGCAGGACATTGCCACAGGGGAAGGCCCAGCTCGTCTTTCAGCTCTATCAGTGCTGGTCTTTGGCGGACCGAAGACGTTGAAGGAACTAGCCACTGCCGAGCAGGTCAAGGCCCCGACGATGAGCCGCATTGTTGCCGGCCTCAAGCGCAGCCGCCTCGTGGAGATCACAGGAGACCTGGCAGACGCCCGCCGCAAGCGAATTGCTGCCACGCTGAAGGGGAAGCGGCTGCTGCAGACAGGACGGGAGAGGCGCATCGCGGATCTGGCCGGGCAACTCGAGTGCCTCGCTCCGGGAGAACTTTCGCACCTGGGCGAAGCTGTGGAAATCCTTGCCAGATTGCTCAAGAATTGGGGCTAATTTCGGCCTTGTAGTAACCATCGCGTCGGTTACTATAGGCACATGCAATGAAGGACGCGCGGTCTCATACTGTTAGGTCTTCGTAGCGTCCAAGGGTGTGTTCGTAGTCAGTGTTTCAATGGTCTTCCGGGATTTCCCCTCCGGTCAGTACAAATTTCAGGTTGCCTGATGACTCTGACCCGCTCACGCGTGATCGTGGCGGCCGCGGCTATTCTGTGGCTGGCACATATTGGCGTTTGTCTATCGTTGGGCACGAACAGTCCGGGTCCATTCCTGTCCGATCTGATGCAGCTACTGATCGGGGGATTGCTGATCGCCTCGATGCTTCTCGCCGCCGAGCGCTCCGAGGGCATGGCACGCGCTTTCTGGCGACTTGGGATCAGCGCGTATGCGCTCTTGATGACGGCGCAGGGCCTCAGCGTGTACAACGATCTTGCCCGCACCCCGCTCGTCTCATGGGTCACCAATCTTCTGTTCTGCTTCTGGTTTGCTCCACTGGCCATGGCGCTATTTCTCGACCCGGATCACGAGACCGGCCGTATCGATGCCATCCTGGTTCTCGACTTCATACAGGCCATGCTGGTCTGCATCACGGCGTACGTGTACTTCTTCTATCTGCCGAAATCGGAAACTACAGGGGAAATGGCTCACGGAGTCTGGGCGCCTTATTTCGCTGGCTACGCACTGGTGGCGCTTGCCTTCGTGTTGCGCTCCATCGTGACCCGCTCACGTGACGTGCGCGTCCTGTTTGGTTCAATGGGACTGTTTCTGGCTTTCTCCGGCTGCATCGACGCCCTCTACGAATACGGTCCGGGCAAGAACCTCAAGACGGGTGAATGGTTCGATCCGCTCTGGAGTCTTCTCTTGCTAGTCCCCATGGCCATCGCCACCGCATGGAAGCAAGTCGAGGCGCCTGTCATTCCGCTGGAGCCGCCCAAGCACGAGAAGCGGATCTACGCCGAGATCTCATATCTGCTCTATCCCGCGCTGGTCCTGGTCATGTCGCTGCGCATCGCACAGCAGCGCCTGATCCTGGCGGGGTTAGTGGTTCTTCTGTCATTCATCAGCTCGAGCGCTCGCATGCTGGTCACCCAGAACCAGCTCATGATGACCAGGGAAGCTTTGCGCCGCGAAGCCAAGCGGGACAGCCTGACCAACCTATGGAACCACAAAGCCATTATGGAAATCCTGGAGCGCGAACTGTTGCGCTCGGAACGCGACCACCAACCTGTGGGCGTCATCATGGTGGACGTCGACCACTTCAAAAACGTGAACGACAGCCACGGCCACGCTGCAGGAGACACAGTGCTGCGCATCATCGCCAGCGGTATCGCAGCCATGGTTCGCCCCTACGACTCGGTCGGACGGTATGGCGGAGAAGAATTCTTGATCATCGCTCCCGGCTGCCGACTGAGCGAAACCTGGGAATTGGCCGAACGTGTGCGTACACATGTAGCCCGGTGCAGCATTATGGCAGCCGGCATCGCGGTCCAGGTCACGCTCAGCCTGGGAGTAGCGACGGGAGAATGCGCGGCGGATCTCGAAAAAGTGCTCGGCGGCGCAGATGCAGCGATGTATCGCGCCAAAGCCGCGGGACGAAACCGCGTCGAGCCCAGTCAGGGGCGCGCCGCCAGTGCCGGACAGGGCAGGGCTGCCGCCGCTGAGCATGACTTCTGGATCTGAGCCCAGGGATTTTCCGACCCGAAGACATCTCGAAGAATTCATCGACTTGACATCCCGGATGAATACGCCGCCGATATCAGAGTCCATGAGCAGGGTAACTGCTTGGCCCGAGCGCTCGTGTGATCAACGCCGCATCCCTTCTCGTTCGAACGCGCAAGCTTTAACGGGGCATTTGCCTATGACGCTCTCGAGCAGAGTCCCCATCCTGAACAGCGTGCAACAAATAAGAAATGGATAAACTTGACTCGACTCTACCTCTTGAGGGGCGCGTTCGCGCTCTCTAAGGCTCTTTGCTTCGTTGTCGAGACGCCCCTCGCTCAGCTTACTCCTACTGCAGTGTCGACTTGAACATTCCGCAGGAATTCGGCTGCTTCTTCCGGGATCACTGTGTTAATGAACATTCCCGAGCCGAGTTCGAATCCTGCAGTGCGCGTGAGACGGGGAATCACACTCATGTACCAATGGAAGTAGCGCACACCAACGCACTCCGCCGGCGCAGTGCGGATCGTGAAATTGAAATCGGGATTCTCCAAGCCGATATAAAGCTTGGCCAGTACGGTGCGCAGCACCCGGCCCAGGTCGGCGAGCTCTTTCGAACTGACATCGCCGAAGCTCGCCGTGTGGCGGCGGGGATAGATATGCGTGCAGAACGGCGCAGGCGACGCAAACACCTCCAAAGCCACGAAGTGCTCACTCGTCAGAACAATGCGCTTTTGCTCTTCCAGTTCCTCGTCGATGATCTGGCAGAACATGCAGCAGCCGAAGTCGTCGAAATGCTGCATCGCTTCCTGGAAGCGCTGGCGTACCTGGTACGAGATGACCGGGGTGGCGATAATCTGCGAGTGGGGATGCTCCAGGCTAGTGCCCGCGTCGACCCCATGATTCTTGAAGATGGTGACCTGCGCGATGCGCGGATCAAGGCTGAGCAGGTCATAGCGCATTTTATAAATCCGGAGGATATCAGCCACTTGTGAATCGGGCATCATGGCCATAGCCAGCGAGTGATCCGGAGTTTCCACGATGACATCGTGCTCGCCGAAGCCCCCCATGCGGCGGCGCGAACGGTGAATGATCCGCTCCGGCTTCACGTCCGGAGACAGAGCCGCGAACTTGTTGGGCACCACGCGCGCTATCCACTTATCGCCGTCAGGCAAGCGCAGGATCTCGGGCGGCGTCATATTCTCGTTGCCGGGGCAGAACGGGCAATTCGGCGAGAAGGATACCTGCGGCCTGCGCTCGCGCTTCACGACCATCTGGTCGGGACGCTTGGCGCGTTCCGTAGCAATCACCACCCATTCCTTGGTCATGAAATTCTGGCGCAGTTCGGGCATAAACGAGCCTCCCTGGGGAATAGTGTGCTCCAATTTTAGTAAACCGGCGAAAGAATCCTCCCCAAACGAAGGGACTGGCTTTCCCAAAGGCGGAGGGAAGCTACAGGAGTTCGACCTTCGAACTGACCAACTCCTCGAAGAATGCCCACACAAAATCCGATGGACCCCTGTTGAAATCCAAGCGGCCGGAGAGATACCATGGCTAGCCCCCGCGAAATCCGTCCCGAGTTCTGACAACTCTATGCTTCTCAAGAACTTTCAAGTACACGACTTTCAGTCGGTCACCGACTCCGACAATGTAGAAGTGGGCGACATTACCTGTTTGGTCGGAAAGAACGAAGCAGGAAAAACTGCACTTCTAAAAGCCCTGTATCGGCTTAATCCCATCACTAAGGGTGATGAGACGTTTGACGTGACAGAGGACTACCCGCGTTCTCGTGTGTCCGAATATGAGCAGCAGGTCAAGAGTGGAAGGCGGACGCACGCGGTAGTGACGAAGGCCACCTTTGTGCTCGAAGCCATCGAGCGCGTACCGATTGAGGAAGCCCTGGGTGCGGGAGTGATCCCTAGCTATGCCTTCACGCTGACACGCGGTTACGACAACAAAACCCATGTCGATCTCAAAGTGGACGAGAAGATCGCCGGCGAAACAATGTTGATGAAGGCGAAACTGACGGACGTAATGAGAGAAGAAGGAGTCAAGTGGGAATCTCTCTCGGCTCTTGCCCAGGCTCTGCGCGAGCGCACTTCCACCCGCCAGGAAATGTTCCACCAGGCAGTAGCGTCTGCAAATGCGATTGCCGATCCCGACGAAAAGAAGAACGCGCTAGCAGCGGCGCAGGCGCTGCAGGAAACGGCTGCGAGCGAGACGTTACGCACAGAATTGGACAACATAAGCGCAGTCGGACTTTCGAAGTACATCTTCGACCAGCACATTCACGCCAACATTCCGCAATTCTTGTATTTCGATGAGTACTACCAGATGCGGGGCTGCGAGAATATCGAGGCCCTCCAGCAACGGATCATTGAAGGACAACTTCAGCGATCAGACCATCCGCTGATTGGTCTTATCGAACTGGCCGGACTGGAGTTGGGCGAGCTTTTGAATCCCAACCGGACTCAAGACTTGAAAAACAAACTTCAGGGTGCCGGAAATCATTTGACGAGAAAGATATTGAAGTACTGGTCTCAGAACAAACATTTACGCCTCGTTTTTGATGTTCGGCCGGCGCGGCCGGGCGACCCGGAAAACATGCGGGAAGGAACCAACATCTGGGCTGAGGTTCTCGATCAGAAGCATTTCGTAAACACCGCTCTGGGTACACGCTCTCGAGGGTTTGTGTGGTTCTTTTCATTCCTGGCGTGGTATTCACGAGTGCGGACAACGACCACCCAGCGGGTGATATTGCTATTAGACGAGCCCGGACTCTCACTCCATGCCAAGGCCCAGGAGGACTTGCTCCGATACTTCGAGGAAGAACTAAAGGACACTCATCAGCTGATCTATTCCACCCATTCCCCATTCATGATAGATGCAAAGCATTTTGAGCGAGTGCGGATCGTCCAGGATAAAAGCATCGATTCGTACGAAGAATTGCCGGCAGCGGAAGAGGGCACGAAGGTCGTCACGGACGTGTTGGATGCCGGGCCTGCCAGCTTGTTCCCGCTTCAAGGCGCTTTGGGATATGAGATCTATCAAACCTTGTGTACCGGTCCAGATAGCCTCATCGTCGAAGGCGCCGCGGACCTTCTTTATCTCCAAACGATGTCGGCCTTACTCCTCGGAAGTGGCCGAGTGGGGCTGTCCCCGGCTTGGACTATCACTCCGATGGGCGGCGCCGCCAAAATTCCGACATTCGTGGCGTTGATCGGAGCACAGAAATCCCTGCGCGTGGCTGCGCTCATAGACCTGCAAAAGTCCCACACGCCGATGATTGAAAATCTTTATAAGCGAAAACTTCTGCAGAGAGATCACGTCCTCACTTTCGCTGACTTTACCGGAAAATCTGAGGCCGATATCGAGGACATGTTCGAACTGGATTTTTACTTGGGTTTGGTGAACGAAGAATTCAGAGGTCAACTGCCCAACCTAATTACAGCCGTTGAGCTTAACGCACGGCATCCAAGATGTCTGGCTGCGATCGAAGAGTACCTGCAAAAGAAGCCGCTCCGATCCGGTTCCTTCAATCACTATCGACCCGCACGATTCTTCACAGAGAATGTCGGCCGTTTGGCACGCTACCTCTCTGGCGATACCGTAAATCGTTTTGAAAGTGTGTTCAAAGCCCTCAACGCTCTGCTGACTTAGCGTCCTGTTACGCACGACACTGCGCATGGAAAGCTGCTGACCGTTGGGAAGATTGAGGACGCGGAGGTGTCAAGCTCGCTCATTCTATGTCTAAACTAGGAGACTTGCTTCGAGAGTCCCTCAAGTTTCTGACCTCAACCCGTACTTATGCTTGATTCGAATCGTCGTTTGCACGAGATGATCGCTCCGTTTGATGTAATGTAAAGCCACTTCCACCAAGGGCGAAGGCGGGCTAGATACTGCTGAACCCAGACGTTGCAAGTCTTGTGGGCCTATGCGATCCGATGAGTTCCAACGGTGTGCAAAGCGGTGGTTGTCAACGTACAGGCGTGACGTGTTGGGAGTCGAGGACGATGGAATCTGGGTACAGAACGGCAAGGCATACCCACACATTCTGCCTCAAGCAAAACACCAACTGAACATTTTGCCAAGCTTCAGGGACCAATTCTGGAGATGGTTTCCCGGCCAGCACATTCAGCTTCAACGTGACTTCCACCATCTCAACTCGTCACAGGCGCTTTGTTTCAATCTGTTCTTTCCGATGCTAAATGGCAGGCAGGCTCTTGGGGCGCTGCTCCCAGCACTAAACATTGAGGGAATCGCTGGAAACAGGGGAGACTTCGAGTACCAGCCAGAGTTGTCCGAGGGAACGTGCATCGACTTTTCTCTCCCCTTGCAATCAGGGGGGCGAGTCAACTTCGAGATCAAGTACACTGAGTCGGAGTTCGGTTCGGCAAAAGCGGATGAAGCTCATATCGACAAATTCGACAGAGTTTACCGACATCGACTCGCTGGTCGGTTCTCCGGACCCTTCTGCCGCCCCGAGAAGTTCTTAGAGCACTACCAGATCGCGCGGAATATCTGGCACCTGAACGAGACAGCTGGTGACATTGCTGTTTTCCTCT
This sequence comes from Binatia bacterium, assembly GCA_035577905.1. Lineage (GTDB taxonomy): Bacteria > Acidobacteriota > Terriglobia > Terriglobales > Acidobacteriaceae > Sulfotelmatobacter. Next base: position 256,045 of record DATKAP010000021.1, on the reverse strand, counting down.
TCCCGAAGGCAAACACCTGCTTGAGACGGCAGGAACCGGTCATCAAGGTTTGTGCTCTTGAGCCATTTCGATCTCGCATCCGGATCATGTACCTGGAGGACCTTGTTCTTGATCTCTTCAATCAGTTAAGCACTTCTGACACCGGGCGATTCCTCGCGCAGTTCCGACTAAAGTACCTTTCGTTCTTGACGCCGGGAGCATCAGACACATCCGTCAAAGACCGGACCCTTTAGCAGCGGTACCTGGCCCCAAGGAGATAGACGTCTGAAAGACAAAACTGCGTGTGCAGCGGATGTGGATCAGCAGGTTTCGGGTGACTGATCTTAAGCTATTGAAAGGAATGGAGCCGACGATCGGACTTGAACCGATGACCTGCCGATTACGAATCGGCTGCTCTACCAACTGAGCTACGTCGGCCTTTTGAGGGACGAGATTAGTTTACCAAATCGAGCGCCGCCGACACCCTTACTGATGTGTGGACCAGTAGACCGTGCGACCGCAATTCGCGAGACAGTTACGCCGCGCTTGTCTCCGCCAGCACCTCATACTCCCGTTCCGATTCCGCCGGCAGCAGGACCCACATGGTATACACGCCGAGCGCCATGCCGAAAGGAATATTGAAGAGCGAAATGAAAGCGAGAACCAGAGCCAGGACTCGCGCCCAATTTTCGCGCTGCAGCAGTCCCCATCCGGCGAGGAATCCGATGGCCGCTTTGGCGAAGAGAAAGATTGCGATCACACTGAGCAGCGGTCGGAGAAATGCCGCCGGCGCTTCAGGTGCGCCAAGTTCCCGCAGATGAGCAAAGAGCGTGTTCGCGAGCACGTAAAGCACTACCGCTCCAACCGTATTGAATGCAGAGAACGCCAGCCAGAACAAACTGAGTAGCCGGACGTGTTCTTGCACGCGTCCCGGACGTGGCTGCGCAAAAGACACCGGTCCGATAATCTGCTTACCGCACTTGCTGCAATAAGCCTGGCCGGGTTGAACCGGAGTGCCGCATCCGTCGCAGAACATTGAATCCTCCTGAGCAATCTCCCGACGCGATCGTACTCAATCTCATCAGTGATACGAATGCGCGGGGCAAACGTTCCCTCTGTTTGTACAAACCAACCACAGGTGTAACTCGAACCAGCAAATCGAAACGAAAAGGCCACCCGGCAACTGGGCGGCCTTTTCTTCAAGGGAGAATAGTTCCAACGGAGGCTTAGATTCCGTCAAAACTTTCTGCCGAAATCTTATGAGCCAAAAAACGGGGGTGTCAAGCGATTTTTGGGAAATAAATGCTAGTATTATCAACGACTTACAAAATGGGTTAACATTCCCCCAAACTGTAGCATTTTGAGACAAAACCGCCCAGAAGCGGTCGTAAGCCGATACTTCTAAAGGGACTTATCTGGCCTTAAGAGGGGTTCCGGCGAAGATCGGTGGCCGTGTCTCCCTCCCCCGTAGGTACGCCCTGGACGACTGTCTCCGTCAGGTGCAGCGAGATGAATTCCATCTGCTCCGGACGATCGAAAATCTTATCGGGATACAAGCGCTTCATTAAGATGCGGAATCCCCCAAAGGCGACTCCGGCAATAATCGCCAACCCACCGAGAATCGCGCACAGGACGACGATGTTGAGGATCAGCTTGTACAAATCGCGGACCTCGCGATTGTCGGTCGGAGTGTTCCACGTGACGGTGGCCTCGTAGTTGACCATGGCCAGCAGATTTCTAGCATCGCTGTCGGAGATTCCGCCCGATGCGATTGCGACAATCGGGCCCGTCTTTTTGTCGAAGAACGTGCCCACACTGCTGATGATGGAAACGCCACCTTGCCCCGAGCCCGTCACGCCATGCGCGGCTTCGATGCGGCGCAGGTGCTCAGCCGCAAGTTGCGGAGTCGGGTATGAGATCAATACCAGGACGGCCTCGCCGCTTGGTGTCTCATAGTGACCCAGCGTGAGTTCAGAGCTAGCACCAAAATCCACTTCATCGGCGGTGACCGGCAGTTCCAACGATGCCAATGCCACCGGACCCATCACATATTTTTGTGTATTCGCGATGTACTGACGAGGCGGCAGGAACTGAATGAATGTCGGCAGGTTTCCGGCATTGCCTCCAGGACGTGGCAGCGCTCCTGCTAACTCGCGCAGTTCGGCTCCCGACATGGGTGTTTCCTTGCTGAACTGCGCATCGACCAGCATATGTCCACGATAAAAGAGCACACGGTCTCCTAGTGACGCGCCCTGGTCGCCGATCTGCTCCTTGTTCATCTGTGGTCGCAGGTAGAATGTGTACGCGCCGAAGGCTCCCGAGGCATCGGCAAAGCGCGCAGCACGAACTTTGAGCGTGCGGCCGTCGTCCCGTGTATAGGCCGCCGTCGCCAGGTCGCTGAAGCGGTATTCATTTAGCACGGCCGCGTTGCTCGGATCCGCAACGGCAGCATTCGTGCTTGTCTGCGCAGTGCCCTGCATCTGCCAGCCGGCAAACGTTTGCGGAAGAATCGCAGGAGACTGTACTCCTGGCGTCGACGCTGCGAACAGAACCGAAGAAAGCCCACCAACGACTAGGGAAACCAGTAAAAAACGGGGAGATCGCATGAGAATCCGGGCATAGCCCGCTTATGTATTAGACCACAGGTGTGGCACAAAAGTTTCGTAAAGAGGCAGCTGTGACAAGTCCTCCGAAGGCTAGAATGCACCGAAAATGGCAGCTAAGTGCTGCAGAACCCGGCACCTGTGCATCTATCACTCTCGTGCCGTTCCCCTACACGTCAGGGCCATTCCCAGAATTGGGTTAGTCTCGCAAAATACTGTTGGTGAAGGAGTGCCAGTGAGCAGTGTGGAAACAAACAAGCGCCGGGGGAGCCGCACCAAGGCCGTCCTTCCGGTGAGGATCAAGGGCAAAGATAGCAGCGGCAAAGCTTTTGAGGAGCTGGCTCACACACTGGACCTGACGCCCACGGGTGTTCGGTTGGGCTCGGTGCGACGCGAGCTAGGCGCCCAAGATGAGGTAACGATTTTCTTCCGGCAGCGAAAAATGCAGTTTCGCGTGGTGTGGACGAAAAAGATGAAAGGAACATCCGAGTTTCAAGTAGGCCTGCAGGCATTGACGCAGGAGAGAGAAGCTTGGGGAGTGAACTTTGCCGAGCCGGCAAAGCAGGCCCCACAAGCATTCGATGCGTCTCCAGTTTCGGCGCTTGCATAGGAAAAGGGGAGAGTCATGGAGGAGACTGGCAATCGTTCGTTTGCGTGGTTAAGGCAGTTGTGGTCCCAGGAGAATGGTCAGGACATCGCCGAATATTCCGTCATGCTGGCAGTCATTTTAGTTATTGTAGCGGGTACGGTGCGCCTGATCGGATCGAACGCGAATAACGTCTTTTCGCAGGTCAGCAGCGCGATTCAATAGAACAGGTTCGTGTCGAGTAAGACTCACGGGGCCAGCCGGCTTTTGTCTAGCTTGCTGGCTTTTTTATTCCTTGATCTTTTCGTTTGAAATTGACGGGAAAGAGATTCCCCAGAAGTTCTGCGCCGCGTCTCCGTGGTCCAAAAACTCAATTGCGTAGGTGGAAAGCCCCGGCATCGCGAGCACTTGCGCCACCACACGCGCAGAGACCTGCGCGCCATGCTGATTCTTGACCCTGACGACTGAGCCGACTTGTAACTCGCGATTCAGTTGCACCGCAGCTCCATGACGGTTCAAGTTCGTGGCCTTAGCCTTTACGCTAAAGGTTGATTTTTGCCGATCTTCGCCGGATAGATCCACGGCGGCATTGAGTGCCATCCGGCTGCTTCGGCGCCTTGACATTGCGCTGCGGCCGACGGCGGCGGCGGCGAATGAGTGATTGTGTTTGCGATGAGGGTGCAAATGGCGATCCGAATGTCTCAGATTCATTGATTCTCAGGACATTAGATCGAAGTTGAGTTCGTCGCAACGTACATCAGTCACACTGGGTGGTTACTCCCGCAACCCTTTGAGCGCAGGTCACTTACTGTTCCGCTGTCTTGCCGAGTTTGCTCGCCATCTTCACACCGCTCAGGCCGTCGACATATTTGGCAATACCACGGTAGAGCGACTCGGCAATACGTTGCCGGTATTCGCTGGTTTCGAGGCGACGCTCGTCACCGGGGTTAGAAACGAAGGAAATCTCAGCCAGAATCGAAGGCATGTTGGCGCCGATCAGCACGATGAACGGCGCCTTCTTCACTCCGCGGTTGCGGATCCCCGGACTTTTTGCCGACAGGCCGCTATGCAACGACTGCTGCACGTCCGCGGCGAACTCGCGCGATTCTTCGATCTTTTCCTTCAGCGCGATCTTCTTCACCAGGTCCTGAAGTTCATAGATCGATTTTTCCGAGACGGCGTTTTCACGCGCCGCGACCTCTAGCGCGTCGGGCGAGGAGGTGAAGTTCAGATAGTAAGTCTCGACTCCACGGGCGTCGGGGTCTCGGCTGGAATTGGCATGGATCGAAATAAACAGGTCAGCACGCTGCTGGTTGGCGACGGCTGTGCGGGTCTCGAGCGGGATGAACGTGTCGTCCTTGCGTGTATAAACCACTTCTGCGCCGAGACGTGTCTCCAGCAGCTTCCCCAGGCGACGTCCGACTTCGAGGACCAGGTCTTTCTCCCGCAGTCCGTTGGGACCGATGGTGCCGGTATCATGGCCTCCGTGGCCGGGATCGATCACAATCCTTCCGATCTTGAGGCCGAGAGTGCGAATCAAAGAGCGATCGCCACTGGCTGTTGGCTTGGCAACACGGATATCCACGTCAGGGTCTCTCCCGCTTGCCGTTGATTTGGAGGACTTGCTCTTCGGCCGCGCGGGCGCGGACTTCACTTCGTTCATCGCTTTCTCGGCCGGCAAGTCTTCGTCTGCGTTATCAGTCTTGCGGTTGCGGCGCGTTGAGGAGCCTTTCGTGGGGCCGTCTTTCGTGGCAGTCGTAGAGGCGGGGTCATCGTCATCATCGTTGTAGACGATCACCTTCTTAACGGGTGGCGTAGTGTTCTTGGCGACTTCGGAATCCTTGACTGAATGGCCATCCGGACCTTCGTCGGCAGCGGCCTTGGGACCGTGAATCTCTTCTTTCTTGGTCGCGGGCTTTCCCGCCAGAGCCTTCATATCAGCCTTCACTACGGGCTGCGGGACTTGCGCCTTCACTTCGGCTTGCGCTGGGACTTCCACATCGGCCAGCGCGGCTGCTTCTTCCTTCGTGAGCTTGGCGTGAGCGATCTTGTCGTTCTTCCCGTGGATGTCAATAATCAGCCGATAAGGATTCGGGAGCAGAAAAGCCTCATACGTCGAGAGGCTGTCCACTTCGAGTACCACCCGCGTGCGCCCGGGCTTAAACTGCGCCACCCGGATCTTTTTCAGGAACCCGTCGTCCACTTCGAAGGTTTTACCCACCAGGGTAGAAGCCAGCTTCGTGTCGCGCAGATCAAAGAAAATGCGGTCTGGATTCGGGAGGCGTTGTGAACCGAATTTGACGTCGCTCTCCAGATCAATCGCAACCCGAGTGTAGTCCGGAGTCGACCAGTGGCGGATCGCCGTCACGCGGGGCATGTGCCCGGAACGATTTTCTTGAGTCTCAGAAGTTGCCGTGCGGCTGTCGCTTGCCTTTGCCTCCGGCGCTGCAGTGTTGTCGGTTTGCGCGGCCAAGGTCTTGGGCTTCTCACCGATTCCGCCCCCCGGCCTCGCTTCTGCCTTCTTCTCTGATTGCGCGTCGTTTTCCGCCTGAGCCTTCTTCTCGGCGGACGCCCGTTTAAGGTCGGCAATGGCCTGCTGCGCATCCTCGACCAGCCGGTTGTGCGGATATCGCTTCAGGAATTCTTCGAAAGTGGCCTGTGCCTCCTCGGGATCGTCCAGGTCGTCTTTATAGATTTCGCCAATGGTGAAGAGAGCGTCGCACCGGTATTTGCTGCCGGGATACTCGCGGCGGAGGAATTTGTACTGGTCGATCGCTGAGTGCAGGATCTTGTCGTCTTCGAAGCGGCGTCCCATCTCGACCAGCGTCTCTGCGACGGCAACTGCGCTGGGATCAGCCTTGGTCGAAGTCGGCGCGCCGTAATAGACGTTCCGATAGGCGTTCAGGACGCGCTGGTAGTCGTGACGCGTGCGCTCGGCAGGCGGGCGGCCGTTCAGAGCTTCGCGCATACGCTCGGCCTCGGCAAACCGCTCCCGCGCCCAGGCTTCTCCGTGGTGAACACGAGCGTGCGCAAGTGTAGCTGGCAGCGCTGCCAGCAGCAGCAGCACTCCCCAGCACAAAATGCGCCGGTTCGATGTAGTTTTCAAAGTCGACGGTCCGTTAACAGTCTAGATCCGCGGTTGCAGTTGAATTGCCTGGGTACCTGAGAGATTCCAAATACAAATTATCCTGGCTGCCCCACTCCTGGCCGATTTTGTCAGAAGTGGGAGTTTCACACTCCCGTGCTTTTAAACAGATGCTCCCACCCTATTCCGTGTTGCTGATGTAAAGCACACCCCGCGCATCCCGTTGAACATGCAGAGGATCGCGGCTCGTGCCGGATTGCGAAAAATCGTATCCCCCGTAATAAAGGTGAGTAATCCGGCGCACGTAGTCCTGGGTTTCGGCGATCCGGGGCACGCCCGCACTTCGCCGCACCGCTCCCTCACCCGCGTTATAAGCGGCCAGCGTCAGATTTACATCCCCATTGTATTTCTCGAGCAGATACTTGAGATGGCGGACGCCGGCATCAGCATTCTGCTCCGGGTCAAACGGGTTTTTGACCCTCAATTCGCGGGCGGTCTTGGGCATGAGCTGCATCAACCCCATGGCGCCTTTGCGGGAAACCGCGTTCGAGTTGAAGTTGGATTCCACCTTGATCACCGCGCGCACAAGGTTTGGATCGACATTATGGCGGGCTGCAGCCATCACGATCGATTGATCAATTTCCTCAGGCGACGCCTGGTGTCCATGCGAATTGGCCTGAAGAATCTCGACGTTCGCCAATTGCGCCGAATCGTGTCCGTAATACTCGCTGACTTCCGCTGCGGCCGAACGCGCCGCCCTCCCTGATGCCGTGTTCGCCGAAGGTACCGGCTTCCAGCGATTGTCCTTGCTGCTCCAATACACCAGAGTAGAGCGCCGCGGCTGCGGAGTGGCCACCGCATGCTCTTTTGCCGGAGCATCATCATTGACGTAAATCGTGCGTCCGTTCTCTTCGCTAGTCGCGATGCCGTGGGACGTGCGATCTCCCTCGGACGCGTACACCTTGCCAGTGAGAGTGAAAGAGGTCGCGAGTACAGTCGAAGCCGTCAGCATCCAGGTCAGTTGCAGGCGTTTTCGCATATCCGGGCGTTGTCCTTTCACCAATCTTTCGCTAGGAGCAGCGTGGAGACAAACTACACCCTCCCAAGCCCCACCCGGAACCTGAACGGAGAATCGTGCACCAGAGTACGTCGATTATAGGCGTGGCGTGGAGGGGCGACAATCTCTCCGAAGGGAGTAGAACCACCAGAGTAATTTGAAGCAAGTTATTGAAACTTTAATGGGTTAGTCTATCGTACCGCTACCGACGAAGATGCCATCGGTAATCGTAGAAATGGTTACTGCTGGCGGATGCAACAGCTTCTCAGAAATTCAACGCGTGCACGTCGGCCCTTTACTCGTTCGGCTGCAAAACTCATTCACAGCCACGGTCTCGGCGCGAACTTCCTCAGTTCGAGATTGCGGTTCCAGACTTCGAGCGCTGCAACCGGACCTGTCAAGCGGACAGGCGGGTCCGTCCCATCGGAGTGCAACAAGCGCGATCTGGGCGCAGAAGGAGCCCGACTCTTAAGGAAGGTTGCGAGGCTAAAGTTGTTCATGTTGCCACCGATAACTCCTATGAAGAGTTCGACTCATGTTCTACATCTGAACTACGGGGCGGGTGGCAATTCATGGACAATATTTCTGTGCTCATCGTGGACGATTCATCCGTGATGCGAAAAATTGTGGAAAGATCGCTGCGACAAGCGGGGATCGAAGTCGGTCAGGTGTACGAAGCTGGGAATGGGTTGGAAGCTTTGGCGGTCTTGAATGAACAGAAGGTCAACCTAGTGCTCTGCGACATCAACATGCCGGGTATGGACGGCCTGGAATTCGTGAAGCAACTTCCCGGCGTTGAAAACGCAAAAGGCGTTCCGGTCGTGATGATCACGACGGAGGGCAGCGAAGGCCATGTGGTGCAGGCCCTGTCCGCTGGCGCACGCGGGTATATTCGCAAGCCCTTTACTGCTGATCAAGTTAAAGAACATATCGTTCCTGTATTGGCGGGAAACCTATGAGCATCTCGAAGACTGACACCGACGCTGCGAATCGACGCGAATACTGGGCTCCATTACTGGAGCTCTCGGCCCAGGAAGTGTTCGCCCTCATGCTGGGAGACAAGCTCGAATTGGCACCCGAGCCAACCGTTCTCGACTCGCTCGACGTGACCTCCATGGTCGGCCTTGCCGGGTCGCTGTGCGGATTGTTGAGTGTGCGGTGTAGCAGCCAGTGTGCTGCGCTGATGGCTACGAAGATGCTCGGTGCGGATGCCGAAGGAGCCAAGGGCCAGATGGAAGATGCTGTGGGGGAGGTCTGCAACATGGTGGCGGGCAATTTCAAGAATAAGATTTCCGGCATTAGCGAAAGTTGTAAGCTCTCAGTGCCCACGGTGATCACAGGCAGCAACTATAGCTTGTGCACCCTTGCCGACGATTACACCATGGAAATCAGCCTCTTGTTTCATGGAAATCCGGTAGTAATCTCGTTGCAGCTGAATTGACCAAAACCTTGAAAGCCTGCGGCGCGGCGCATTCTGTTCGCGTGCCCAATCGCAAAACCATTACAAGCTCGCCCAAGTGGCTAAGGTCAGCTGCTATCTAAGAAAACAACAGTCGGCATTATGATTCCGCATCTGCAGGTGCCATTGCATGACGAGAGGTAATCACCGTGATATGGAAGATTCGGGGTGAAACACCGCATCAACGACGGCAATGATCTCGTCCATTGCTCCGTCGATATCCAATGTGAGGCGTGTTAAATCGAGGGTGGCAAGCTGCGGGCAATGTTCGAGCAAGTCGGCCCATGCCCGGTCGCCAGCCAGATCAACGCCCATTGCTTCGTAAAATCCATATCCCAAGTCGCGCAGTCGGCACAGGAGATCGCAAAGATGAACCAGACACACCAGCGCAGGAGCCGATCGTGCATGGGCAACATGATGATGGAATGCGATGACAGCAACCACGTCCTGTGGAAACTTCCATTGCTCAGCCAGGATTCTGCCACTTTCACAATGCGTGAATCCCAACAGATTCTGTTCCACCACTTCGAGAGAAACTCGTCGGTCGCCGGCCGCGGCGAAGCACTGGCAATACTCCTTGGTACAAGCCAACGTATTGACGAGTATGCCGATGTCATGCAATAAACCCGCGAGATAAGCCTTCTCGGGCTCCGGATATCCAATTAAAGAGGCCAACTTACGGCTAACCAAGGCACAACCCAAGGAGTGACGCCAGAAGCTGGTGGCGCTGAAGGCCCATTTGTCCATAGGCACGATGCGATTGAGACAACAGCCAAGCAATATCGACTGCACGCGCTTCAAGCCAAGGGTCACAATTGCGCCCTTAACTGTCTCTACGTTACGGCGACCGAACAGGGGAGAGTTCGCCATCCGCAGGCACTGAGCGGCAATGGAGGAATCGTACGACACGAGCTCTACGACTTGCTCTACTGCAACCTTCTCGGCTGGCAGGTTGAGCGTCGCAACCAGCGGCTGGACAATCGCTGGGATCGCCGGAATCGATTCCAGAGTCGATATTGAAGAGCGAATTTCGTCGAGTGTTTTCATGACTTATCAGATCCAACGCAGTTTGCCGACGCCTTCCAATAGCCGATTGCTCCCGGAAAATGCATCAAGCGGAACCGGTCGTCAACCTGAAAAAGAGACTCGGCATGGCCCAAGAAAAGATAGCCTCCAGAAAGCAGGTTGGAATAGAAATGCTGCATCACCCGGCGTTTGGAGTTGAGATCGAAGTAGATCAGCACATTGCAGCAGAAGATCAAGTCAAGGCCCTTGATGAAAATCATTTTGCTGTCATCGCTCAGGTTGACACGTTCGAAGCGGATCAGCGACTTCAGCTGATCCGACGCTTGCAGGCGTTTTTCGTCATGAGGCTTGAAGTACTTCTTTCTCAGGGCGTCGCTGGTGCCGCGCAGGGAGTATTCACCGTAGATTCCGGCTTTGGCTGCCGCAAGCGAGTGATCGTTCAGGTCGGTCGCCAGGATGTCGAACGTCCATCCTGAAAGCAACTTGGTACTTTCCTCTAACAGGAACATCGCTAGGGTGTAAGGTTCCTCTCCCGTAGAGCAACCGGCACTCCACAACCGGAGCCGCTTGAATCCCATCGCAGCTTTGCTTGCGACGAACTGAGGAAGGATCACATTTCGCAAAGCGTCCAGTTGCGCTGGACTGCGAAACATGTAGGTTTCGCCGATGGTGATCTCGTTCAGTAAGGACCGCAACTCGGTTTCTCGATTCGCACGAAGCGTAAGATGGGCAAGGTAGTCTGCGGGAGTTGCGGCATTCACCGCGGCCATGCGCCGCGCACAACGTGAGGCCAGCAGATAGAGTTTTTCCTGCGGCTGATAGATGCCGGAGATCTCATAGATCAGATCACGAATCTTTAAATAGGCGGGATCTTTCAGGTCTTCCACCTGGGTAACAATTTTGGTAACCGCGGTTTCCAAGATTCTTTGCTCTCACTCTCTATACATCGTTCGTGATTGAAATTACTCCGGTGCGGCCACTGCTCCCGCTGTGCCTTGTGCTCTGCCCAGTTTGACTCGCCGGACAATTTCCTGGCTGATTTCGGGCAGCGGGCATATCTTGTTGGCGCATCCAGAATGAACCACGGCACCGGGCATGCCCCAGACCACGGAAGAATCTTCGTCCTGGACGAATACTTCCCCTCCAGTTTCCCGGATTTGAGCGGCTCCGCGCGCCCCATCGGAGCCCATACCGGTCATCACCACGGCAAGGACGTTCGGGCCGTAGATCCGAGCCACGGAACGAAACAGAACATCGACAGCGGGACGGCAAGAATTCTCGGGAGGGTCTTGGTTGAGTTCCAGGACGGCTTGTTGTCGGTTACCTGCGACCGTCATGTGGTAGTCGCCCGGTGCGATCCAGACCTGCCCCGCTTCTAGTGCGCGTCCCTGTTCGCCCTCGTGCACCGGGATTCGCGATTGGGCATTTAGCCGCTCCGCCAGCATGCGGGTAAACAATGGAGGCATGTGCTGCACCACTACCACTGGCACAGGAAAGCGCTCCGGCAAGCGAGGAATTACGTCGGCTAGCGCATTGGGGCCGCCGGTTGAGGTGCCGATAGCCAAGATCTCAATGCGGCTAGAGCCGGCCGGGTGTTTGCCCAGAGCGATCGTTCGCGTGCCAACTGCGACCTGCCGGTCGCGGCCGGACAGGGCAAAGATCTTCGCACTCAACTCACTGCGCACCTGCTCCATAGCGCAGGCGAGACTCTCAGTGTTAGTCGGCTTCGCGAGGTAATCGGATGCGCCCCGGGATAACGCTTCGAGTGTAATGGCGGCACCGTGTTCACTGAGCGTGCTGAACATGATGACCGGAAGCTTTGGATACAGCTTGCGGATCTCCTGAAGGGTCTGGATTCCATTCAGGCCGGGCATTTCGATGTCGAGCGTGATCACCTCGGGGTTCAACTGCGGGATTTTGGCGAGAGCGAGGGCGCCGCTCGAAGCGGTTCCCGCCAGCTGAATTCCGGGAGTCGACGCAAGCGCTTCGGAGAGCAGTTTGCGGACGACCACGGAATCATCGACGACCAGCACGCGAACAGGAGGCATACGGACCCTCATCGATTAAAGGGGTGGACGCCAGGTTGCCAGAGAGCATCCACCCGCAGTGAAAGTGGAATCAGGCTCCGGCTTGCGCGCCCTTGGCGCGGGTAGCGGAGCCGCGGGCATCGCCCTCGATCTTGAATTGCCCGACCAGTTCGCGCAACTCGGTCGACATTTTGGCTAGCGCCTGCGAAGCCTTGAGGGAGTCGTTGGCACCGTGGGTCGTGCTCTTAGCTGCGTCGGCCACGCCGCTGATGTTCTTGGTGATTTCGCCCGAACCCTTGGCGGCTTCGCCGACGTTGCGAGCCATTTCGTTGGTGGTGGCGTTCTGTTCTTCGACGGCCGTGGCGATGGTGTTGGAGATGTCGTTTACCTGCTTGATGACTGCGCTGATCTGCGCAATCGCGCTGACCGCACCCTTGGTGTCGCCTTGAATGGCCTCGATCTTGCGGCTGATGTCTTCGGTAGCCTTGGCCGTCTGCTTGGCTAGTTCTTTGACTTCATTCGCGACCACGGCGAATCCCTTGCCGGCTTCTCCGGCGCGGGCGGCTTCGATGGTGGCGTTCAAGGCGAGCAGGTTGGTCTGTTGCGCGATGGAAGTGATGACCTTGATCACCTGGCCAATCTCGGTAGAGGAGTCTCCCAGCTTGGTGACGATCTGGTTGGTATCTTCCGCGACTTTGACGGCGGCAGTGGCGACCTTCGCCGATTCGTGAGCGTTCTTGGCGATCTCTTTGATGCTGGCGCTCATCTCCTCGGTGCCCGTGGCGACGGTCTGCAGGTTCTTGTTGACTTGCTCAGCACTCGCAGAAACCACATTTGCCTGGGCCGAGGTTTCCTCCGCGTTGGCGCTCATCTGCTGGCTGGTGGCGGTGAGTTCCTCGGACGCCGTTGACAAGGAAGCAGCGTTCTCGGCGATGGAGCGCATGCTTTTCTGCAGGGCCTCAGTCATGGCGTTAATGTCGTTCTTGATATCGGCGTGATCGCCCTGGTAGCTGCCGGTGACCTTTGCACTGAGATCGCCGCCGGCAATTTCCTTCAGGACGGCTCCGGCTTCCTGCACTGGGCCGATGACGGCATCGAGGGTCTGGTTGACGCCTTCGACGATCTTGCGATAGTCCCCTTGATGTTTGGAGGCATCAGCACGGGTCGAGAGTTTGCCTTCAACAGCTGCTTTGGACAGCATCCCAGCGTCGGTCACGAGGGCATTTACCGCCTTGATGCAGGTGTTCAGGTTGTTCTTGATGACATTGAAGTCGCCGTTGTAGCTGTCGGTGATCTGGGGTGGAATGTCGCCCTTGCTGATCTTGTCGACGTAGTCGGCAGCGACGTTCAAGGGGCCGATGACGGCATCGAGCGTCTGGTTGACGCCTTCGACGATTCGGCGATAGTCGCCTCCATGTTTGTTCGCATCGGCGCGAGTGGCAAGCTTGCCTTCGATAGCCGCCTTGGATAGCATGCCGGCAGCGGCCACCAACGAGTTGATGTTGTCGATGCAGGTATTCAGATTGTTCTTGATGAGATTGAAATCGCCGTTGTAGCTGTCGGTTATTTTGTCAGGAATCTCGCCCTTGCTGATCTTGTCGACATAGTCGGCGGCGACATTGAGGGGTCCGATGACGGCATCGAGCGTGGCATTCACGCCCTCAACGACTCTTCGAAAATCGCCCTGATGCTTGCTGGCGTCCGCGCGAGTTGCCAACTTGCCGTCCACTGCGGCCTTCGTCAGCATGGCGGCATCCGCCATCATGGCGTTCAGCGCCATCTTTTGCGGCGTGGTATCAGTAGCAAATTTAACGACCTTGTAAGGTTTCCCATTCAAGTCGAAGATAGGATTATATGAGGCCTGGATCCAGACCTCCCGTCCGCCTTTGCCGAGTCGCTTGAACTCGTCGGCCACATATTCGCCCCGGTTCAGCTTTGCCCAGAATTCCTTGTACTCGGCGCTCCGGCAGAAGTCTTCGTCGACGAACATGCTGTGATGCTTCCCCTTGATTTCATCCAGGGTATAGCCGAGAGTTCTCAGAAAGTTGTCGTTCGCGCTGATGACGGTCCCATCCATCTGAAATTCAATCACCGCCGATGCTCGATTGATGGCTTGTAACTTGCCTGACTGCTCGGATAGTTGTGTATTCTGAGCGGTGACGTCGGTCGCGAACTTAACCACCTTGTAAACCTGCCCCTGCAGGTTTTTAACCGGGTTATAAATGGCCGAGAGCCAGACCTCGAAGCCACCTTTTGTTACCCGTTTGAATGTGGCCTGTTGCGCTTCTCCCCGGTTTAGCTTAGCCCAGAATTCACGGTAGTCTGCGGATTGGCGCATTGCCTCAGACACAAACATGCTATGGTTTTGCCCTTTCAATTCCTCAAGGGCGTAACCCATCACCTGAAGAAAGAGGTCGTTAGCGGTCACTATCGTCCCGTCCGTCTGAAACTCGATGGTCGCTCGTGTCTTGTGGACCGCCTCGATCTGACGCGCGTAATCGTTGTTGAGCTCCTCCAGCCGAAGCCTCTCCGTGACCACGTCCCAGGTCACCATGGCGCCAGCGTAGTGGTCCTCCGCATCATAGAGGGGGCTGGCAAGTAAGCTCAGCGTTTCGGAACCGAACTGAATATGGGCGTGGTGCGGCAGGTTGGCCGGATCGTTGAGAATGCGACGCACGCGCGCCGGGTCCTTGTGGAAGATGTCGATGGACTGACCGACAACATCCTCCGCCTTGCAGGGCAGCAGATGGGCGATCTTAGCCAGGGTTTTGCGGGAGGCGGCATTCATGTAGCGAATGATGAAATCCCGGTCAGACCGCATGACATTGATGGGAGCGTTTTCCATCATCTGCTGGAATAACAGGGTGTCCTTGTGGACAGCGGTTCGGACCGCCGCGCTGCTAGCCGTACTCTTCATGTTTTCTCCTCTGGAAACTCCTCTTGGAAATCGTCGATTCATGAACTTGCGGCCGAGGGTTCAGTTCACCGCTCGCACCGTATCCGCTTCACTCACTACCCTCTCGGTATCGAGCACAAGCATCAAGCGCTCCTGCAGCTTGTACACCCCTCGTACCAACTCGCGGTCATGGCCCCGCAGGGTTTCTGGAGGACGCTCCAGCTTGCTTTCGTCGGCTTCGAGCACGTCGCCGATCTCGTCGACCAGGAAACTCACAGCCCCATCCTCGGCGCGTACGACCACATTCACGGGCAGTTGTGAGTCCGGCCGGTCAGGCATGCCCAGGCGACGCCGCAGGTCGATGGCCATAACGATCTGACCCCGCAGGTTGATGAGTCCGCGAATGACAGGAGGCACCAGCGGCACCCTGGTCATTTCCTGATAGCGGATGACTTCCTGCACTCGTTCGACCGGCACTCCGAAGAACTGGTCTTCGAGGATGAATGTGCAGAACTGCTGCGTCTTGGCCACAAGCTTCTCCTTCATGAATTCAAGGCAGCGAGGGCGGAGCTGGCCGCAGCCGCAATCAGACCGGGAACATCCAAGATGTCGGTGACGCGCTTCTGGATGACCGCCGAGCCCAATACGCCTTTGCGCCCGGTCTGGGTTTGCATGACAAAAGCTTCTTCCACGATGTCCAGGATGCGGTCGACGACCAGTCCAATGCGGCGGCCGTTATGCGTGTATACGACAACGTGCAGGGACTCCTGGCTGGTCTCAGACGGCGTGCTGCGCCGGTCGCCGAGAACATCGGAAACCCGCACCAGCGGCATGATCTCGCCTCGATACTGAACCACCTCTTGCGCAGCGGCTATTTCCACCGCATCGCCGGGGAATTCTTCCAGCCGCGCGACCAGTCCAAGATCAATGGCGATCCGCCCGCTTTCGCCGCGCTGGAACAGCAAGACGGCACTGCGCCGCCCGCCGCCCGCCGTATCGATGCTCTGCTTGTCGTCTTTATCCATCACTGAGCGGTCGCGGACTTCGTTGACCACGCCGGCCCGCTGCGCCAATCCGACCACGTCGAGGATAAGGGCCACTTTCCCGTCCCCCATGATCGTCGCCCCGGCATAGGTATTGATACTCTTCAGCTGTTTGCTGAGCGGCTTGACGACGATCTCTTCGGTGTCATTGATTTCGTCGACGACGAGGCCGAACTGCCGGTCATCGGCACGCAACACAACGATGTTGGTAGTTTCAACATCTCCACCATTCGAAGGAATACGGCCCCTTGCGCCCGTATCGCATAACGCTTCCGCGTTAAGTTCCTTCCTGAGGTAGACCAACGGGAGCAGCTTTCCCCGGAGGCGGTACACGGGAGCGCCATTGACCATTTCCAGGCCTTTGCGCACCTGATCTCCCTCGAGGCGCACCAACTCCAGAAGGCTGACCTGAGGGATGGCGTAGCGGTCTCCCGCGGTGGTCACGATCAGCGCAGGAATAATCGCCAGAGTTAACGGAATCTTCATCCGCACGGTTGATCCAAGGCCGGGCCTGGCCTGCACATCCACCATTCCGCCGATCTTTTCGATATTCGTTTTGACGACGTCCATACCAACGCCACGGCCAGAGACGTTGCTGACCTTTTCTGCGGTCGAGAAGCCCGGAAGAAAGATCAGATTGGTGACCTCACGTTCGGTCATGCGTGCTGCTTGGTCAGCACTGATCAATGCCTTCTGAATGGCTTTGTTGCGGATCCTCTCGTAGTCCAGGCCGGCGCCATCGTCGGTGACTTCGATATTGACCTGCCCGCCCTCATGAAATGCGCGCAGGAAAAGCAGACCTTCCGGGTTCTTTCCGGCCGCCCGCCGCACGTCAGGGAGCTCGATGCCGTGATCGACGGCATTGCGCACGAGATGGGTCAGAGGGTCCTTGATCGCTTCGATAATCGTTTTGTCGAGTTCGGTCTCCTTGCCCTCCATTTCGATGCGGACCTGCTTGCCGCAACCGAGAGCGACATCGCGAACCGTGCGCGGGAATTTGCTCCAGATGTTCCCAATCGGCTGCATGCGGGTCTTCATGACGCTTTCCTGGAGCTCGGTGGTGAGCAGGTTCAGCCTCTGGCTAGTACCGAGGAGTTCGCTGTCCTCGGTTGAATTTGTGTACTGAACGATCTGATTCCGCAGGAGGACCAACTCCCCCACGCGGTTCATAAGCCGGTCGAGCTGGCCAACGTCTACGCGGATCGTGCTCTCGCTCGCATTCTGCCCCCGGGCCTGCTGTTGCGCATTCAAGGCATCCGCGATGTCCTGTCCCTTGACCGTGCCTTTGTCGAACGGGACTTCCCCAACCTGCCGCGGATCCGCGGAGTGCTGTTGTTGGACCGCCGTTTGCGCATC
This sequence comes from Binatia bacterium, assembly GCA_035577905.1. Taxonomy (GTDB): domain Bacteria; phylum Acidobacteriota; class Terriglobia; order Terriglobales; family Acidobacteriaceae; genus Sulfotelmatobacter. The sequence goes on along the minus strand of DATKAP010000021.1, from coordinate 238,928 downwards.
ACCCGCTAAGTTGGCGCCACTCCGAATGGGGATCTCCCCCAAATTCGCTCCTGCTGCTGGTTCAGCCTTCGAGGTGGACGCCGTCTTAGAAGTCTCCGGCTGCGTGGCCGCGGTCTCGGGTTTGAGTTCGAGCAGGGTAGTCAATCTGGCGATGAGTTCCTTATCTTGCCTATCCCCTTCTTTTCCGGTTTCCTCGATGCTCTTCAGCATCTCCCGTACAGCATCCACCATGGCCAGGAGTGCGGTAGTGATCTCCGGATTCAGCTTGAGCACACCGTCACGCAGGCGAGCCAGCAGATTTTCTCCGGCGTGCGTCAGGGCCTCCAGGCGATTGAAGGCAAGGAATCCGGACGTGCCTTTGATCGTGTGGATGGTGCGGAAGATGCTGGCCAGGGTATCGCGATTGGCCGGGTTTTTCTCGAGCACGACCAGATCCTGATCAAGCCGATCGAGGTTTTCATAGCTCTCGACCAAGAATTCTTTTACGATCGCCTCATCGTCGCTCATCGGAAATCCTCAAGGTTCTGTATCTTCCCGGCCGATTCTTCTCGCCGGGATATCGCGTCGGGCTGCTCTGAGAATGGTTGCGGGACTGCCTCGCAAAGCCCGCAGTGTTCATCGACCGCGACGCACTGAAACTTGAAACGCTGACCTGGCTCGGCTGATCGCGAGCAACCATGAACAGGCTGAAACCCAACGAATCTTCACCCAGCCGTTTCTCCCTAATGAGGATTGATGCTCGCTATTAACGAGCCTTAATCCACAATTGCAATGACTTTCGAAAGGCTGCAACTTGCGGTCCAGTTGCCATGTGGGGGCGAATTACCTTTGGGATTGTCGATTTGTGTGGCTGCGCGAGGCTCTAGGCATTGAAGATGAATGCGGCGAGTTCTTCGAGGCTTGTAACAATGATGTCCGGCTTTGCGTCTGCAGACTTGACCGCCCCTACCCCTGGACGCGCAGATGGGCGATTTACCCACACCGTAGCCAGGCCCAGAGCCTGTGCCGGAATGACGTCGTGGTAGATGCTCTGGCCAACGTGCAGCACGCGATGCGCGGGTGCTTGAATTCGACTGAGTGCCAGCTCAAAGAGCTTGAGCGATGGCTTGTAGGCCTGCGCTTGCTGGGCTGTCACAACTTCATCGAATATGACTTCGAGTTGTGGGCGAGTTCGCTCGAACAGGTCGTCGTCAATGTTGGAGAGGATCGCGAGGCGAAATCTCGTCTTCAGTTGATGTAAAGCGCCAACTGTGTCTGGCCAGGGCTGCCAAGTCGGAAGAGAATCTGCAAGAGATTGGACCTCGTCTGCGGTAGGAGAGAATCCGCAATTCTTTCCAACGTCGCGTACAACTGAGCCGAGCACGTCACGATAACTTCGGTAGGGTGGTTGCTCGGCGCGCTGCTCGCAATCCCCATAAAGTTGAAGGATATGCACATCATCCATGTGACTGGAATGAGCCCAAAGTATCCGGCGGAGCGCCGGGAGCAATCCGGCTTCCCAGTTGATCAGGGTTCCATAACAATCAAAGGTGAGGATTTCAAACCGGGAGAAATCGAACATGCGGGTATTATTTCAGACAGAGTGAAGAGGCCAATGTAAAATCCTTCACTTCGGCCGACTGCAGAAGAGCCAACTGATGCTCACACCTCGAGACATTCTTCGGACCACAAACAAGGCGTCCTTCAGAATGAGCGAACGGCAGGAATATGTGGGGAGTCTTCATTCCGTAGAGTGTCGGGTCTTTCGGAAGGCCAATGCTACCGGTAGCGGAGATCGGAGCCTCCGAAGTTTCTCTATCTTTGGGCTTCGATATTCCGTGAACCGACACCAGCCACGAATGTCGAGAGCAAAGTACTTTAGCGCTGCGGGACCAATCCCCGCAACGGAGTTTGTTCGGTGGATTGGGACTGAGCCTCATGGTGGTCGCTCACGGGTTCCGAGACGGATTCCTCACTGAGCGCTGATTTCGTCGGAGGGAGAAATTTCTCGGTATTGAGAAGCGGACGACCCAGCGACGCATTGTAGCTTGTCCAGGAACCGTCAAGCGTGGACTCACGTTCGAAATGGGCACGCATGGACTCCATCTTGGAATCAAGATCATCGAGATAATGGAGCATGAGGGCTTCAGGGAACATGGGGAGTTTGGGCGAGCCGAACTCGTATTCGCCGTGATGACTGATAATCAGGTGTTCCACCAAAGTTTTCAGTTCATCGGGAAAATCGGGCAGATGGGCCAGCTTGGCTTGTAGCATCTCCAATTCGATGATCATGTGCCCTAGAAGTTGGCCCTTGGTCGTGTAAGAGAATGATCGGTTGTAGGTCAATTCGTGGATCTTGCCGATATCATGCAGGAATGCTCCGGCCAGAAGCAGATCCCGGTTGATTTGCGGATAATTCCTGCAGATCAAGTCGCAAGAGCGGAAAAGCGACACCACGTGATCGAGCAGGCCTCCAATGAAAGCGTGATGGAGGGTCTTGGCAGCAGGAGCATTGCGGTAGGCGGCTGCGATCTGTGGATCACCCATGAAAGCTTGCACTAGGGCCTTCAGATGTGGATTTTGAAATCCCGCGACAAAGTCTGAGAGCGTTCGCCAGAGTTCGTCGATGTCTTTGGTGGTTTTCGGAAGATAATCCGAGAACTCGATCTCGGATTCGCCCAACTTGCGCAATTTGTGAATCGTGAGTTGGAAGCGTTGCTTATATTTGTTGATGAGGCCTTTGACCTTAAGAAAATCGTCTTGCTCAAATGCCTCAAGAACTTCCTCAACGTTGTCCCACATTTTTGCTTCGAGCTGACCGCTTCGGTCTCCAAGGGTGAGCGCGAGGTACGGCTCCCCGGTTTTCTTGGGCTTGATCTGCTTGCTGACCACAACGAAGGTTGAGGTAATGACTTTGTTTTCGTGACGAGTGCAGTCGCAAATATAGAAGTCCTTCATGGAATGTCTGAGTATATGACATCCGCAAGCGAAGCGGTGGGCAACGCGTGCTGCTGAAGATCAGAGTCGGGCTTCGTGGGAGTTTGAAGCCATGATCGTACCGGCCTCGAGGAATGCAGCCCTGCCATCATCGCTACTATGGGACGAGTTGCGGAGCCGCATTTGTAGAGGGTTAGAGGATTCCCAGCTTCTTCTTTTTCTTCGACAGCTTCTTCGCGTCCGTTTCTTTGGCAGCCGCGGTTTCGATGGGCTCAGTCTGATTCGCGCTTCGACCGGTATCGACGTAGCCGGGTGCCACCTTTATATAGGCCTCTTCTCTGAGCTTAGTCAGGTATGCCCGAAGTGCAGGCTGCAGTTTCTGGTAATACAGCGCGTCCTGGATGCGCGGAAGGACGTCTTTCATCGGGGGTATGCCCGCCATCTCGTGATCGTCGACTCTAAGAATCGTGTATCCCTGTTTGACACGGATGACATCAGTGATATCGCCCGTCTTCATCGCGAATGTGCGATCTTCAAGTTCCTTGGCTAATTTGCCGCGCTCGAAGGTTCCCAGCGCGCCGCCGTCGGCGGCAGAAGGGCCGTCGGAATACTTCTTGGCGATATCGTCGAAATTACCGCCGTCGCGAAGCTGTTTCAGAATGTCTTTGGCTTTGGCCTCGGCGGCGCTGAGAGCTGCGGCGTCACTGGTTTGTTTGGCAGCTTCGTCGACGGGATTCTGGCCAGATGTTCCAGAGTTAGTCGCATTGGGATCGGGAGTGGGAGCCGCGGCCTTAGGAGTAATCAGGATTTCGCTTAGTCGGATGAACTCCGCATGTTGCATCTCTTCTTTATGTTCGTCATAAAACTTCTGCGCTTCTTCGGCGGAGAGCGAGAGATGACCGCCTACTTCCTGTCCGATGACTTTCTGCGTGACGATGCGATTCTTCTGGGTTTGCTTGAAATCCTCCCAAGAAACGCCCTGCTTTTCGGCTTCCTTTTCCAAAGCCTCGAGAGAGTCAAGCTTCATATCCTTACGCATCTGGTCGAGTTGCTTGATCAGGTCAGTATCGGCGCTGATGCCGAGGTCTTTTCCTTTATCCAACAGCAGTTGCTGGTCGATGAGATCACGCAGCACATCTTTTTCGCGGTCGGCAAAGGCTTTGTCGGCGTTATTGGGACCCTGCTGCTTGACTTCGTCGCGAAGTTGGTCTTTGCTGCGCGCGAGTTCGGAGCGCGTAATGATCTGATTATTTACGCGGGCTATGATTTCCTCGACGACTTGATCAGCGGCTAACGCGGGCATGCAAGCCAAAGCAACCAGGGTTAGTGTGAGTTTTTTCATAAGAATCTCTGGGCTACCACGCTTCTGAGCTTGCGGCAGAAAGCGGAGATGGACCTATGCGGTTATTCTACATCGTTTAGGGGCCTCGGCCAGCAAGCTACCTGCCTGCACCGTTGTGGACCATTTGCGCAAGCTGCACCCTCTTCTATGACGCTAGATGACTGGCTGGAGTTGGCCGAATCTCATCCAGAACCACGGACTAACGCCAGGGCTGTGCGATCGTCACAAACTGGCGACTTGCCAGAAAAGTCAGCGATAGCGCTCAGGACGGAGTCGCAGAGTGAGCGGGCTGAACCACCAGGCGCGGACTCGAATGCATCCTTTACCCGTTCCAGGCCAAAAGCGCCGGAGCGTCCATTGCCCTCGCAATCGACAACACCGCGAGACACCAGAAGGAGCGAAGCTTCCTTAGCCAACGCTACTGTCGGCGCCTCGCTGGTCGCGTGGGAGAAAAGTCCGAGGGGGAGACCCGTCGACGCCAATTCCGCGACGCCGGTGCTGTCGCGGAGCAGGCCGGGAGTGTGTCCAGCGTTGGAGTAGCAGAGCGTACCAAATTTCTCGTGATAGCAAGCAATGAAAGCGGGACAGGAATGAACGCCGCAGCAGACATCGATCAAGCGACGATTGATGCGGAGACATAGTTCGGTCATGGCATCGGATTCGTTGATGTCGGCCGGTGAAAAAAGCTGCACTCCGAAAGTCCGGAATACCTCTTGGGCGGCGACCATGAGGCTTCGGTTGTTTTCGCGCCGTCCGGCAACATCGAGCAACCCGATCAGAACGCGTTCGGGACTAACGCGAATCGAATCGTAGAAATCTCCGGCAATGCGCTTACCCACGAATACAGCAGCAATGTCTACTCCTTGAATTGTGGGAAAGACGGTGGGAACGGGTTCCACCGGCGGTGGGGCGACACTTGAACCAGAGAGGAATCGCGACAGCATAGCGCAGATCATAATGGGAGACCCTAGCGCAAGCAACCAGCAAGAAGGCGTTTGTCTGCGCACTAGTACTTAGGCCGGATGCGAAAGGTGCAACCTGGCAAGAGTGCAAACCTCACTCGCCATATTTCTCGCCGAGATAGCGCGCCAGATCGGACTCAAGCTGGCCGTAATCGGAGTGAATGGTTGCACGGAGGGCGGCTTCGGTGGAACTTCCCTGGCTGATTCGCTGCAGGATGCGTTGGACGTCGCTCATGCCATAAGTGTCGTTAATGTAAGCAACGGCGGCTAAGGATTCGGCATACGCGGCGTATGCTTCCGCCCCGGAAAATTGCAGGAAGCTGCCTTCGAGAACATTGAGAGGAATATTGTGCTGCGATCTAAACAGCTTTGCAAGCTGATGCCCTTCTCCGCCGCCAAGAGTCTTCGGTTCGAGGAACTGCGCGATGCCTTCATGCAGCCAGGGTGGGCAACGTCCCGCGGAAAGCTGCGTGATAAATGAGTGCGCAAGCTCGTGCTTGAGGACATGGGCGAGTTCCGGAGTAACCGAACCCAGACCGCTGATGGGAATACGGAGCTTGCCATCATTCATGGCTCCGGACCAGGTTGGGGCGTGTGTCACGTCGAAAAACGCCTGCTCAGTGTAGAGTGTCACGAGGATGTTATCGCGTGGAGGATTGCCGAGATCACGAACCAGATCGTCATAGTCGGACTCGAGAGCCTGCAGAATCTGCGCTCGGAGCGACTCGGAAGTTTGGTGTCCTTCATAATGCAAGGTGAAGTGTGCACTCTCGCCCTGGGAAAATTCGGCTTCTGCAGTCTGCTCCCGCTCAGCTTTCGCCAAGAACCCCTGGACGGTCGAGTCGGGGCGCAATGTAAGAGAGCGTTTCCAGGAAGCGATGGCATCTTTCGTGTGGTCGGAAGCGAACTGAGCATAGCCGAGCATCGTGTATGCGTCGGGAGATTGCGGGGCAGCGCGTACCGCACGCTGGGCATAATCAACTGCCTGAGTGGAATTCCCAGTACGGATCAAAACTGCGGAATAATAAATAAGGACGGTTGAATTGCCGGCCTGATAGCGCAGGGCGTTTTCGAAGTATCGACGCGCCTGATTGATGTTGCCATGTTCGAATTCAAACTTGCCAGCAATAAAGTCGGCCGTGGCGCTCAATTCGGCGTTGCTTTTGCTTTCCAGTCTCGCCAAGGCGTCGGTGTCGATTTTGCCGTCCCTAATTATGGTGCTTACAAGGTCGCCCTCACTGGCTAGTGTGTCGGCAGGCATAAAGCTCTGCAGATCGGCAGCTTTCTGCCCGCCGGAGGAGTGCGTTGGCGAGCCGCCTGCCTCGAGCCGGTCTACTGAGGTTTTTGGGATCGCGTATGTGTCTTCTCCGATTTCATATTCATAGCGGTTGCCATTCTCGCGGACTCGATCGGCCACAATGGTGCGACCATTCTTAAGATGGATAGTATCGGCCCGTGCGCCTCGCAGCGTGGTCGCAGAGGCTAGTACTAAGAAGAGAGTGACACGTAGTGGCATTCAGGCGCATTCTAGCAACGGAGATGCAGGCGACCTACGTGACGAAGGTACCACTCACAATCCAAATTCTGCTGGCAAGTGCGATCTGGTTTGTCTCTTATCCGATAAACGCTCCTGCCACGACTCCGGTCACTGCGGAAAAACCTGCCGGGAATCTTTATTTGCAACTCGGAGAGGTTGGGCTTGATCCGTCACGGGTGTATCTGGTGCGAGGCGCATCTTTCAGCCGTGGAGCTATACAGATCAGCTTGGAAGATGGAACGATCGGCTTCACCCAGGATGTCATGGGCCACATCACAGGGGCGTTCTTCGAAGGGGAGGGTGAGATTCTACTGCTCCCTCCGAACGAAGTGGAACGCAGATCGATAAGCTTGTTCACCGGAATGGCAATTTTGGAGGAGCGGTTCGCTACGGCGTACTTCAGGTTCAACGATGACCTTCTCGCGGAATTGCGGCCAGATCTGCGCGAAGCCGAGAGTAAAAACGAATTTGTCGAGCGCTGGAATGCCACCGCGAAGAACATGGCCAGCGCTGACGCCATGCGATTGCTGCTCACATTCAGCGGAATGCTTCCAACAAATGGTAAGAGGGAAGCCGATGCGGCGGGAATAAGTGGCTCGAAACCCGACCGTTTCTTGCATGCTCGCGTGCAAGGATTGAAGCTCGGCGTGTTCGACGTTTTCTTTGATTCCACGGCGGGAGAACAAGTCTTTGCCGGTCAATCAAAGGCCGGAGCGGATGGGGAAAGCTATTACGACGTGTGGACTTCCTTCTCTCTCACGACGGTGGCGCTTAGGCAGGCGCAGAATGAGCATACGGAACAGGAAGAGGGCGCGAGCGCGCATAACGATAAAGTTGCGCTGCGCAAGTTCGCTATTACGACCGAAGTCCTGCCACCCAAGCAAATTCGTGTGAAAGCTGTTGTGCAATGTGAAGTTCGGGAGGGTGGGGCAAGAACTCTACTGTTTGAGCTATCGCGGTTCCTGCAAGTTGAGAGTGTGCAGCTCAATGGCGAGCCGATCGAGTTCATTCACAACCCGGCGATGGAAGGCTCGGAATTGGCTCGACGTGGCAACGATGTGATGGCTGTGATTGTGCCGTGGCCTTTGAAAGCGGGGCAGAAGTTCGAATTGACTTTCATCTATTCGGGAGAGGTGTTGGCTCAGGCAGGTGACGGATTGCTTTATGTAGGTGCCCGGGGTACCTGGTATCCCAATCGCGGCCTCGAAATGGCCAATTTCGATCTGCAATTCAGCTATCCACAAGGCTGGACGCTGGTGGCGACCGGAAAACAGGCGCCGTTTGCCACCGATAGTATCGCGAGTGCGAGTGGGGAGCAGACATCTCGTTGGATTTCGGATCGGCTGATTCCGGTCGCGGGATTTAATTTGGGCAAGTATCGCCAGGCGAACACCAAGGCGGGAGATGTGCAGGTTGAAACGTACGCCACGCAAGGTGTGGAACAAGATTTCCCGAGGGCGGCGCAAATGCAACTGATCGAACCGGCGCGGCCCAATCCGACTCATCCACTGCCGCAGCTGCTGCCGACAGAGCCACCGCCAGCGCTGAATGAGGTTCTCGTCGGTGAGGCAGCCGCTCGCGCGGTTCAGTATTTTTCCGAGCGATTCGGCCCTTATCCCTACAGTCACTTGGCCCTAACTCAACTGCCTGGCAGGGAAAGCCAGGGCTGGCCTGGGCTCATCTTTCTATCATCTTATGCATTCCTTGATCGTCATGAGCGTGAGCAGCTGCATTTTCCGCCGACCCGAATGCTGCTCGTTGACACCGTTCCAGCTCATGAAACGGCACATCAGTGGTGGGGAGATCTGATCACATGGTCCAGCTACCGCGATCAATGGTACTCCGAGGGGCTGGCGAATTATTGCGCCCTCATGATGCTGCAGGAAAAGAACCCTGAGGGCTTCCGTCAGATTATGGATATGTACAGGCGCGAGCTCGTGGAGAAGAATAAGGACGGGGTCGCGCCTATGGATGCCGGCCCGGTGACTCTCGGAACACGGCTGCTCTCATCTCATTTTCCGAGGGGGTACGAAGCAATCAGTTATGGGCGGGGAGCGTGGATCTTCCATATGTTACGTACCATGCTCAACGATGCCGCAAAGCAGGATAGGAAGGCAGCTGCCGGCGGCAAGGACGAACTCTTCATGCGGGCATTGCACAAAGTTCGGCAGCGTTATGAGGGGCGCATGATCAGTACGCGGGAACTACTGGACACGTTTGCTGAAGATCTTCCGCCCGCACTAAGGTATGAAGGCAAACAATCGCTGGATTGGTTTCTGGACGGATGGGTCAACGGTACTTCATTGCCGAGCCTGGAGTTGAAGGGAGTGAAATCTGTTCCTAAAAGCTCGGAGTCAATTGTGAGCGGGACAATCTTGCAAAAAGACGCACCGCAAGAGCTAGTCACGTCCGTTCCCGTATATGCGGTCGTAGGAAAGCAGCTAGTATTGCTAGGGCGAGTTTTCGCCGACGGCGAAGAGTCTTCGTTTCGGTTGTCGGCCCCGGCGGGTGCTCACAAGATCGTTCTTGATCCGTACGAGACGGTACTGACCCGCCCGAAATAGGCCAACACGGATATTGCGTTCCTATCGCTTATAGCATCTCGCAAGATGCGGCTTCACGCGTGCCTCCGCCATCGCGATGCTCTGACAATATGAGCGGGGATGTCCGACAGCGGTAACACGCGAGTCAGAACTCCTAGGTGAGCACATACCCGGGGCATGCCGTAGACGGCACAACTAGCTTCATCCTGCCCGATGGTGATGCCGCCCTGCCGAAAGATCGCCGTCATACCGGAGGCTCCATCGGAACCCATTCCCGTCATGATGATTCCTATGGCGCGGTTCTGGAAAACCTCTGCGACGGAGTTCATCAGTTCGTCGATGGAGGGAACATGCGGGGTATCCTTGGGACTCCCCGAAAGACTGATGGCCGGCTTTGAATCCGATACCCTTGAAACCACCCGCATGTGCAGACCCGCCGGTGCCAAATAGGCGGTGCCCGGGTGGATCAGTTCACCCTGAGCGGGCTCTTTAACGGTGATAGATGAGAAGCAGTTCAGGCGCTGTGCCATCGAAGTGGTGAAGCCGAAAGGCATGTGCTGTACGATCAGGATAGGGACAGGAAGGTCTGCGGGAAATTGCGGGAGAATCTGCTCGAGGGCTTTCGGCCCACCGGTGGACAACCCCATGGCAACAAGGGCAGGCACATCCACTGGGGCGAGCCTGTCTGGCAGGGCCGAACGAGGCGCTTTTCTGCGATCCGGCGCGGCGGCTCGAGTCAGACATGACTGAGCCGCAGCGCGGATTTTGGTTATGAGTTCGTCACGAATGTGCGCAATTTCGAGCGAAGTCTCTGACAACTGTTTAGGTACGCAGTCGAAGGCGCCGGCGCTCAGCGCTTGCAGCCTGGTCTCAGCATCCTTTTCGGTTAAGGAGCTAACCATGATGACCGGTCGGGGAGACTGGGCCATGATGTGACGTAGTGTGCCCAGGCCGTCTAGTCCCGGCATCACGAGGTCGAGAGTGACGACGTCAGGATTCAGCGCCGAGATCTTTTCGAACGCAATCGACGCGCAACCTGCGGTGCCCACTACTTCCATGTCGGGTTCGTAGGCGATCATTCTGGAGATCGCCGTGCGCATGAAGGCGCTATCGTCCACCACCAATACGCGAATTCGGGGAGCAACGTCTGAGTTCAGGCTCATTTGCGATAAATCGCATAAACGAGGGAGTGCACCTCGTCCATGTAAGACTCAAGTTCGAAGGTCAGCCGGGCCCAGTCGAAGTCTTTCAGGTCTGGGTGTCCTTTCGAAAGCACGCTAAATCCAGTTTGATTGAGTAAGTTGACTTCGCTCCTCTCGACGTACCCGTAATTCAATCCGCTCATGCGGCAGAGCAGATCGCTAAGTTCTACGAGTGCGACCAGCCGCGCGTGCTCGGCGGATTCAACTGTCGCATGGTGGAGGGACACGCTCTCGCGAAGATCTGGTGCGAGACTCCAGTGTTCCGCCAGTAGCATTCCGCTCTCGCAGTGCGTAAAGCCCAGAGTCTCTTGCTCGGCCTCAGCCAGTGGAATGCCCCGGCTCCGGGCGAGTTCGAAGGCGGAACGAAATTCATGGGGCAGTACCCAGAGGTTCACGATTATGCCGATATCATGCAGAAGACCGGCAAGATAAGCTTTGCCGGGATCCGGATAAGAAATCTTGCGAGCAAAATGACGGCAGACCAATGCACAACCCAGCGAATGCTCCCAAAATGCAACGGGATTAATGCCTCCCAGGTCTTTCGGCATCATGTTGAGCACTCCACAAGACACCGCGATATCGGTGACACGCTGAATCCCCAGTCCCATTACCGCCGCTTTCAAAGACTCGATCTTTTGCCATGTCCCGAACAACGGACTGTTTGCCATTTGCAGGCACTGTGCTGCGAGGGATTCATCTTGAGCAATCATCTCGGTGATCTTGTGCACATCGAGTCGCTCAGAGGGAAGCTCCAGGTACTGCAACAACGGTTGCAGTACGGCGGGAACAGTGGGAATCTGCCGCAGTCCTTCGATGCGTGACATCAGAAGTGACTTCTTGGAATGCGATGTCATGATCCTTGTCCTCCGGCTTGCACATGATCGCTTCTCACGTACGCTGTCGCTCCGGGGAGGTGAATCAGTCGGAACTGATCATTGACGCCATAGAGCGATTCCGTCTGGCCAAGAAAGAGGTATCCATGGGGAAGAAGGCTCCGATAGAAGTGCGCAATGACCCGGCGTTTGGACACGCAGTCGAAATAGATCAGAACGTTGCAACAGAAGATGAGATCCATGCCCTTCATAAATGCCATGTCAGCGTCGTCAGAAAGATTGAGTCGCCTAAAAGTCACACACTTGCGCACAGACGGGTGTACCTGCAGTTCGTCGCCGGCTGGTATGAAATGCTTCTGCTGATAATGCAGCGGAACGTAACGAGTGCTGTAAGCCCCATAAGTCGCATCGCGGGCTCGCGCCAGGGAATGCTCGTTCAGGTCGGTGGCGAGAATTTCCACGTTCCAGCCTCGCGCCCGCTGCAACTCTTCCTGTACGACCATGCTCAATGTGTAGGGCTCTTCGCCTGTGGAGCACCCAGCGCTCAACACTCGCAAGCGCCGTACCGGAAGCGTTTCTTTCGCTCGCATGATTTTGGGCAGGATGATTTGGCGCAAGGCATCGAGCTGAGGCGGACTGCGGAAGAAGCAGGTTTCTCCGATCGTGATTTCGTTGAGCAGTGCGATCAGTTCCGTTTGCCGCGTGGCTCTCAAAGTGAGATGTTCGAAATATTCGCGGAGACTGGAGGCCTTTACCTCTTTCATCCGGCGGGCGCAGCGGTCGAACAAAAGGCGCAGCTTAGTGTCGGGATGAAAAATGCCAGCTACTTGATAGATGAGATCCCGGATACGAACGAGTTCAGGGTCGGGCGGACCATCGACCGACAAGAATGAGTACATGGACGAACTACACATGCCTGGCACGTCTTTCATGGCGGTATTCACTATCGCGGCGAAATCGTGTTCGGGGCCTCTCCCATTCATCGACGCAGGACGAGCAATGCTTTAGAGGAGGTGCGACGGAGCGGGTGAGAACGTACGCTGACTTGATCCCATTAGCGAATTCCTGGGGAAGGCTTCGTCGTGGATGCTTCAAGTGACACATCGTTGCGAACGATGTGCTCAGTAAGAATGACGATGTCGACCCGGCGGTTCTGCGCGCGGCCTTGTGGCGTATCGTTGCCGGCGATGGGGTGATATTCGGCATACCCTGCGGCGGCTAAGCGTTCCGCAGAGAAGCGATAGCGGATGATCAGCAAGCGGATCAATTCCGTCGCGCGCGCGGTCGACAGTTCCCAGTTGGATGCCATCTGAGCCGTGTGGATGGGCACATTGTCGGTGTGCCCTTCAATTCGCAGACGGCAGGTGCGCACGGCGAGGATGGACGCAATTCGATCCAAGGCGGGCAATGCCGAGGGCCGCAGGGCAGCCGACCCACTGTCGAAGAAACCGAATTCGCGCAAGCTGATAACAAGACCTTCGGATTCACGGTGAAGAGCTACGGTGTGGGATGCGATTTCGCGATGCAGCGCCTGCTGTAATTCGGCCTGCAAAACAGTAAGGTTCGCTTCCTGCGAGGCTGCGGTCAGCGTGTCCGAAGGCGGAGAAGAGACCCGGCCGATTTCTGTGTTGCGCTTTGCATTTTCGATTGCCTGCACAGTACCGAATGGCATCGGTTCTTCGATATTGAGCGGAACTTTGCTGTTGGACGCGGGAAAGACACCTAGCTCCTGAAAAGCAATCTGAATCGCCAGCGCGAGGCGGCCGACTTTTCTCTGATCGACTTGCGCTGAGGCGTACAACACCACGAAGAACGCGAAGAGCAGCGTAATAAAGTCGGCATACGAGACCAGCCAGCGTTCGTGATTGGAATGCCGATGCGAGCGTCTGCGACGAATCACGATTAGCGATCTCCGTCTACTGACTGTGTGCGCTCTTCAGCGTCGACCAAAAATCCCAGCAACTTCGTTTCAAGCATGTGAGGATTCATGCCTTCGAGAATGGAAGCTACTCCTTCGAGAGTCATCTCCCGGGCAATCTGCTCCTCGCGGATGCGGAGTTTCATCTTTCCGGATACCGGCAGATACAACAGATTGGCCGAGCCGACGCCGTAAATCGTCGCCACAAACGCGACGGCTATGCCACGGCCAACTTCGTCGATCTTGTCGAGGTGCTGCATCACCTGAATGAGACCTAGGACGGCGCCGATGATGCCGATAGTCGGGGCAAAACCCCCGGCGGACTCAAATACCTGGGGGACCTGTTCTTCATATTCAGCCTGGTTGTTCAGCTCCAGTTCCATGATCTTGCGCAGTTCGTCCGGCTCCGTGCCGTCGACGGCTAGCATGAGGGACTTTCTCAGAAAGGGATCGTCGATTTCATTTAGCTCGGCGTCGAGCGAAACGATGCCCTCGCGGCGAGCTTTCTGGGCGAACTTCACCAAGCGGCGAATTGTCGCTTCGGGGCTCTTCCGAGGGCTCAGGAATACGGAGCCGAGACGGCGAACCGCGTGCAGGACCACGGAGAGAGGGAACTGCAGCATCACGGCGCCGATGGTGCCTCCGAACACAATCATTGCGGCGGTAGGCTGAAGAATCTGGCGGAGATTTCCGCCTTCCAGCAATAGGCCGGCCAGGATTCCACCTAATGCCAGCACAATTCCGGTGACGCTGGACTTATCCACGATCACCTCGTCGGCTCGTTGTTCGACTCAGGCAGTATCCGGGTGAGGCAATGGAGAGATGAACTGTCCCATCCGGGATCTGCGCCTTCCAGCACAGAACGGCGGAAGGCGACGATTCGGGCAAGAACTTCGTTCGGTTTCTCGAGGACCACAATCTTCTCGCCTGTGATGAGCGTAACTACGGTGTCAGGAGACTGCTCCACGAATTTGATCAGATCCGAATTAACGAATAGGGCTCTGTTATTCAATCGTGTGAGGTGAATCATCGTTGCCGCCTTCCGAGATGCGAGTCACAACAGGGACGCGCATGGTGCCCCTGTGGGCAACATCGGCAGAGTGAAGGGTTAGTTGATGACTGTTGGCTGAGGACTGATTACTGTCGAGTTACGACCGTCAGATGCAAAACGGGCGAGTGGCTAAAGGGGAACGGGAGGTTGCCGATGGACAGGACAGAATTCGGGGTTCCGCGAGCGGCACTGGATGCGAGCTTCGCAGAACATCCTAGGAAAAGGTAAGAGGAATCTTAGGGAACCGAAAAAAACTAAACGGAGAAGGAGCGGCACAATGCCCATTGGAATCCTGAACAACATCGCATCTCTGTCCGCAGAGAACCAGTTGTCTATCACAAACAACAGCCTGCAGAGCGTGCTTTACCAGTTATCTTCAGGCTCCCGCATTAATACCGGAGCTGATGACGCTGCCGGCCTGGCAATTGCCAACGGCTTGCAGGCGAACGTTACTGCTCTGACGCAATCGGCTCGCAACGCGAACGACGGCGTAGGTGCGCTGCAGGTAGCTGACGGCGCGCTGGCGCAGGTCACCACGCTTCTTAATCGTGCAGTCACGCTGGCGACTGAGTCCGGTACGGGCACAGTCGGCAACGGGCAAAGAACCGCACTGCAGGCCGAGTATCTTGCGATCCAGAACGAAATTGATCGCATCGGCGCGAACACCAATTACAATGGCAGCCAGGTGTTTACCGCCACACCGACTTCCATCTATATCAGTGACAGTTCGGGTACTACGACCCAAGCGAGTAACTTTATCGCAGTTACAACGGGCACGCTCTCGGCCGCAGGCCTGCTGGGCGGAGCAGCCACGGCGCAATTGGCTGCCAATGCTCTACCGACGGCAGGCACTGATACTGTCACGATCGCCGGGAAGACCTACGCCTTCGTTGCCGCCCTTACACAGGCGACGCCGAACCAGGTCCTGGTCGACACGACAGGCGCCACGGCGGCAGACAGACTGTCGAATACTCTGGCGAATCTGGCAGCCGCAATCAATGGTGGGCCGGGAGCCGGAACGGTCTATTCGAACAGCACCACAGCTAACGCGAATACCACTGCGTCGGCTTCGGGCAACACGGTGACCCTGACGGCGACGGCAACTGGGAATGGTGTCATCGCCGGAGGCGCCACGCTGGCATCGACCGTCGGCGGCGGTGGCACGTCCTTGAACTTCCTGAACGGGGCGACGTTCGCGGGTGGCTCCTCGTCGAACATCTCCACCTCAACCGCAGCGCAATCGGCTCTAGCCGTTATTAATTCCGCCATTCAGACGATTGCCGGACTTCGCGGCCAGATCGGCGCCAGCATCAACCGGCTGCAGAGCGCCAGCAACGTCATCAGCAATGAGGTACAGAACCTGACCTCAGCGATGAATGGCATCCAGGCGGCCGATATTCCGTCCGCAGTCGCGAACCTGACGAAGTACTCGATCCTGGAGCAGACCGGCATTTCCGCTCTCGCCCAGGCGAATCAGCAGCAACAACTGGTTCTAAAGTTGTTGCAATAACTGATCGGTCGGAGGAGGCGGGCGGCCGCCTCCTTCCACCATTCCGGAGCTCGCGATGAGCATCAATCCGGTTCAAGAAAATCTCGCTGCTGCGGGTGCACAGCCGGCAACCCGGGCCATTCGTCCGCAGTCGGCGGTCACCCCTGAAGTCCGACCGCCGCATGCCAAATCGGGAGCGGAACCAATGCGAGACGCCCCCCCGGCGATTCGTCCCTCCGAGTCTTCGGAAATTCCGCGGGATGAAGTCCAAGTGCAACGAGACAATGAAAGCAGCGGCCAGATCGTGATCAAGTACCTCGACCACTCCGGACAGGTGATTTTGCAGATCCCGAGTTCTCAGGTCCTGGGATTGGCGCGGGCGATTGAAAAGGCATTGGAAGAGCAGGCCAATCGCCGAGGCAACGCGAGCCAGAACACGGCAGTCTCGAAGGGAGTCACTTCAAATGGTTAGTCTGAATCCGGCAAGCCTTTTGAGCGGACAGGGATTGGATGTCAACTCCCTGGTAAGTCAACTTTTAAGCCAACAGAGCGGACAACTCACGGAATGGCAGAACGAGCAGACTACGCTGCAGACCCAGGCCGGACTGATAAAGTCCATCAATGATGATCTGAACAATCTCGAGTCTGCTGTCAATGCATTGTCCGATCCCTTGGGAGCATTGACCGCGCAGACGGCTACCTCATCAAACCCCTCCGTCCTCACGGCGCGGGCGAGCATTGCTGCGGCTGCCGGGAACCACACCGTGGTGGTCAATACGCTCGCGACACAGGGGCTGATTTATGCAGATTCAGTGGCCGGGGGAACGAATGCGTCCATCCTGTCCAATGGTCAGAGCAGCGGCGATTTGCAGTTGCAGATCGGCGGCTCAGGAGGCACGACCGCTGACATTCAGATTATAGCCGGCTCCAATGACACGCTTTCAACGCTGGCAAGCTCGATCAACACTCAGAGTGCAGCGAACGATTGGGGAATTACCGCATCTGTGGTCAGCGATGTGAATGGAGCGCGACTGAGCATCGTCAGCCACGACACCGGCACACCGGGAGGGATCACCGTCACAAGCAACCCAACCAGCTTGAATTTTGCCGCCCCGGTCGGAGGAACCAATGCTTCGGTCACTATCGACGGCGTTCCCTACCAATACACGACGAACACGATCCCCGAGGGAGCGATTCCTGGAGTAGCGATCGATCTGGCTGCTTCCGCCCCTGGTACAACAGTACAGTTGACTGTGGGTCCGGATGTGCAGCAAGCCACGAATGCAATCAACGCGTTCGTGTCCGCCTATAACAAGGTCATCGCTGATATCAACCAGCAGTACGCCGTCGATCCAGCAACCGACTCCCAAGGTCCTCTCGGACCGGATAGCGCATTGCGTGGGCTGCAATCGAGTCTTCTCGCGGACGTGACGTACTCGATGTCAGATAACGGCGGCCTGGTGAACCTGGCGTCACTGGGCATCAACATGAACGATGACGGGACGCTGACCGTCGGAACCACTTCGGATGGTCAGACCCTCAGCCAGGTCCTAAACTCGAATCCTAGCGCGTTTCTGAATTTCTTTCAGAACACGACATCGACCGGATTTGCCGACAATTTCCACAGCGATCTCACACGCCTCACGGACTCCATCAACGGCGTGCTAAATGTCGACCTGGCGCAGAACAAGATCCAACAACAGGACGTCGCCGACAACATCAACAACTTCGAGCGGCAGCTAACCGCTCAGCAACAGCAAATGATCCAGCAGTTCAGCCTGGTGAATGCTTCCTTACAGTCCTATCCACTGCTTTTGCAGCAGGTCACCGAGACTCTGGCGACCATGGACAGCGGCAGCACGAATAGCAGTTCGGCACACCCGATCAAAACGTCGGGACTCTAGTCTATGAATCCAGGATTGACTTACCGGGAATCGGCGGTATCGGGCGCTAGTCCGGTGCGATTAGTGATTCTCCTCTACGAGCAGGCGATCGGGGACCTGCGGCGTGCTCTGGCTGCCCATGCGCGTGGCGACGTGGAATCGCGTACACGCGAAATCGATCATGCCATTCTGGTGATTGGTCACCTCGAGGCAACCCTCGACAAAGTGCAAGGCGGGAAAGTCGCCCAGAACCTGGTACGTTTCTACGAACAGCTTCGCACTGGACTTGTGGAGGCGCAATGCGCGCAATCAGCGGCTGCTCTGGAACAACAAATCTCTCATCTGTTGCTGATCCATGAAGCCTGGGGGGAAGTGGAAAAGGCCCTCGCTCCGGTGCCAACAGAGCTTGAGAACACGAGTGGCGAACGCCGAGAGTACGAAGACTGGAAGGCGTGATACGCGATGCTTGGATCGCACAAATCGGATCTCGACGAGATCACCGGCAAATTGCGGCATTTGCTTGACACGATTGCCCCTTGCTGTGGGAATGCTCCCGCGATGCGAGCAGTAAGCCCTCAAGAGATGGGCGATCTTCTCTCCTGCCTTATGCGTGCTGGGCAATCACTGCGTTCGGAAAACGGCGTGAGTGCCGTTACAGCTCAGGCGATAGCCGAATACCGCATCGTGGTGGAGCGTCTGCATGCTTTGTTGCCGTCGATACATTCGACGTTGCTCGAAGAACGTAGCCGCCTAGAACAGCAACGCGATCGTATGCGGCTGGCCGGCGAATGGCTGCGCAGGTCACGCGAGACCCTTTGAGAATCCCCTGCCCATAGGGAAGAATCACTTGATGTAATCGAAGAGGTTGGTTTGCTGAGTTTTGCTGACCGCATCCAGTGTTGCCTCGCGCGCGCTCTGGGCGTTTACTAGGTCGCTAATGACCTTGGCAAGATCAGCCCCGCCAACCGTGTTCGCCTGGTCTGCGAGTTGCGTCTTCTGATTGTTGAGAAAAGTCTCCTGGGAATTCAACTGGTTGATGGCATTCCCGTAAAAGACCCGTTGTGCGTTGATGTGCTGGTAGGCGGTACTGACGTCGTTGACGGCGGTATCGATATTTGACCCGCTTTGCAGGTTGTCAATGAGGTTCTGAATGGCCTGAAACATGTCAGCGCCTGCGGCAGAGAACAATTGCGATCCCGGCAGGTTCGCTTGGACCGCGAGATGATCACCGACAGTCACAGTATTGACTCTGGAGTTCCCTGTGTATCGAACTCCAGATGGGCTCGTGGAATCCAGGACGTAGGGGGCTGCTTGGGTGGACGTTCCGGCAAACACGAAATTACCTTGATACGAAAGATTGGCGATGCCGACTAGCTCCGATTGAATCCCCTGGATTTCCGTGGCAATGGCTGCTCGGTCAGAGGCATTCGAGGTGCCATTGGCACCTTCCGTGCCGAGGCTGATGGCCCGTTGCAGAATGGTCACAACTGAACTCAAGGCCGAGTCGGCATTCTGCATTTCGCCGCTGAGGCTGCTCGCGCTCCGCAAAAACTGATCGGTCTCAGACGTTTTAGCGGTGTTGCGCACCAGTATCGCTGCGCCAGCCGGGTTGTCCGAGGGTCGGTTGATGCTCTCACCGGAAGAAATCTGCTCGAGATCGGTGTTGATCTGCTGCTGGGTTTGAGCAATCGCGGAGATCAGGTCAGGAAGCGGATTAGGATTCACTCGCATCGGGTTAGGAGTTCTTCATGTTGATGACGGTCTGCATCATGGAATTGATCGAGCTGATTACTTCGGCCGAAGCCGCGTAAGCCTGCTGAAATCGCATCAGGTTGGCCGCCTCCTCATCGAGTGAGACTCCTGATACCTTCGCGCGCTGATCGTTTAGCTGTTGTAGCACAAGGTTGGAGGCGCTTTGTTCGGCATTAGCATTGGCGGTGGCATTGCCAACATTGAACACAAGGTTCGAGTAATAGTCTGTCGGAGTCTCGCCATTCACAAGAGCCTGGTTCCGGAGAGCATAGAACGCTTCCGCGTTGCCGTTGTTGCCCGGCGTTCCATCGGAACTTGCCGCCAGTAAAGACGGATCACTGATTGCAACTGACAGAGCGGTTGCTGCTCCGGAAGCCGAGGGTGGGTGGAAAAGGTTCGTTCCCGAACTGCCGTTCAGATCAAAACCTTTAGTTTGAACTTGATTGACGGCATCCGCTAGTGCCGAAGCCAGAAGGTCGAGCCGGCTCTGAACATCGGGGATCTGCTGGTCACGGGCTTCGAGCAGACCTCCGAGCTGGCCGGAGATGACGTCGGAAGTGATGTCGGAGCCTTGCGAGACAATGTGCTGCACGCCGGATGCATCCAGTTGTGTGGAAAGCCCAAAACTCCGCTGCCCTGACACTAGCGGAATGCCGTTGGAGGTTGTGAGCGTAATGGTGTTGTCTGTCGGAATCACTGATACATCGATCAGGGAGGAGAGTTGATCGGTGAGCTGCGTGCGTTGGTCGATGAAAGTTCCCGGATTCTCCCCGACATTCTGGATCGTACTGATCTGCTGATTTAGTCGCGCGATCTGGTCGCTCAGTTGGTTGATTTGAGCGACGGCCTGCTGCACGCTTGTATCGAGATTGCCCCGCTGTGAGGTCAACCGATTGGAAGCCAGATTGAACGCACTTGCCAAATTGCCAGCCGCAGTCAGAACGTTTTGCCGCAAGGATAAGTCCGCCGGGCTAGTGGAAAGCTGGTTTATGGAGTCGAAGAAGTTTGAAATCGCGGTACCAATGTCGCCGGTTGTGCTGGTGAAGTTGGTTTCCGTCTCTGAGAGCGCAGAGACCAGAGCATTGAGCCGGCCCTGTGTTTGAGTTTCCTGTTGGATTTGCGATTCGAGGATGGTATCGCGGATGCTCTGAATCCTGTCGAGGGTAACCCCGGTGCCGAACGTCAGACGATCTTCGACAATGGGATCCCGCGTAACCAACTGGGGAACCTGGCGCGAATAGCCAGGCGTATTTACGTTGGCGACATTGTTCGCAGTCGCCTCCAATGCTCCCTGCTCAGCTTGAAGGCCACTCAACGCTGCGGCAAGACTTGTATTCAGGCTGGACATACGCTAACCCTCCTCGCTGGGCTCAAAGAGCTTGTCGGCGGGGCGAGCGGGCATTCTCAGCGAGCTTACTGCCGGAGCATAAACATATTGTGTCCCTGCCAGCAGGTGCGAAAGGGTCTGCAGGGATTGTTGCGCCCGACTGAGCAGGATGGATTGAATGCGCCCCAATTTCAACACTCGCCAAACTTCCAGCCGAACTGCATTGCCTCGCGGGCCGGAGAAAATGGCTGAGGGGAGCGAACCGCTCGAGTGCGATGTCTCAAGAAAGCTGGACAAAGCACGGTGCGCTTCAGCTTGCTCCTGAGTGAGCTGCTCAATCCTCCGAATGTCCCGCGCCAGTAGTGCCGACTGACTGGAACGGAAACTACTGGAAAGATCTTTGAGCAGCTGCATGCAGGTCTGCTGGGAATCGACACGGCTGCCAGAAGGAGTTTGGACTCCATGAACACGATGCGGATAGCAGTCTTGCTGCTTCATAGGGTTTACGCCAGTCGGTCCAGTTGATGATTGGGCGGCGTTCCCACCGGATCCGCCTCAGAGTCAGCGTCCTGATGGCCGGGACGGCGGCGCCGGGCGTTATCATTACTCTCCCGCGACGGGAAATGCTTCTCCATCGGACGAACCGATGCTGCCGGTGATAGCAACTCTGCGTCGAACTCGTTTGTAACCCTGCTAGTGTCCATGGTTTCGGGGCCGGAATATAACTCTATGCGCCCGGTCCGAAGATCATATGGCCCACCATCGCTCCAGCGATTCTCTGCGGATCGAGCCGATAGGTTCCGCTATCCACCGTCTGGCGTAATGCCTGAACCCGCTCCTCGCGAATCTCAGGAGGTTGTGACGCTTGTGCGGCCAGGGCCGTCACTTGCACGTGTGCTCCCGATAGCTGTGCCTGATCTTCGCCGGCTTGCGACAGATTCACTGAGCTGGCTGCTCCGGCACTATTCTGCCCATTCGTGCGCTCTCCCTCGGTTGCCGGATGCGGTCCATAGTGGAAGTCAATTCTCATGATGGTTCCTCCGCCTTGAATCGTGCTTGCAATTCAAGTATCGGCCGCACGTTATGAAACTTTAATTTCCGCCACTCACGCGTCTGGAGTCACCGCGTTGCTGTCTTTTATCTGCTTCTATCGGCAGGAGTTGGGAAAACTTTAGGGGACTTGGTTCGGTCTTTGCCATTCGAAAATAAGGAGTTAATACGTACCTTCGTGCGGCGCCAGGGTCCGCGTAATGAGTTTCGCGATGCCGAAGCCCCCACGAGCGGCAATCGCGGAGGCCAGCGCCTGCGTACCCAGATAGTTGTAATCATCTGCTCCGGCAAAAGTCGGGTCTCCCGGAACCGAGGCGAACGTCTTTTCCATCGATTCCAAAAGCGACGCAATCAGGCTCGCTTCAAAATCGCGAGCCGCTTGTAGGGTGCGAGGTGCGGCTACCTCCCCCGTCCATTGCGGCGGAATCGTGGCGAGCGAAGTCGAAGGAACGGAATTCATCAGATTACCTCCAGTTCAGCCTCAAGTGCCCCGGCTGCCTTTATCGCCTGCAGAATGGAAACCACATCTCGGGCGCTGGCGCCGATGGCCTGCAAACGCGTGACCAGTTCCGCGACACTCGAGCCTTCGTCAAGCTCCACTCTCCGGGCCGGGGCCTCGGTGGAGTTCACCTCGCTCTGCGGAACGATCTTCGTCTGCCCGTCTGCCATAGGATTTGGCTGTGAGACGGAAAGCGACGTGGTCACGGCGATGGAAAAATTCCCGTGCAGAATCGAGACGGCCCCAAGGTGTACATCTTTTCCAAGAACGACGGTCCCGGTGCGCTCATTGACCACGACTTTCGCCCGGCGGCGGATGGCAACTTCGAGATTCTCAATGTGCGCCAGCAATGCGGGAACGGCATCGTCCCTGCCCGACGGAGGCCGGATCTCGATGCGTCGACCGTCGATGACGGTCGCGATCGATGGAGAGTACTCCCGATTAATCACGCTTGCGATCTCCTCAGCGGTGGAGAAGTTCGCATCGTTCAACAATAGAGACAGGCGCTCCAGTCCGCGAAGGGGCAGAGAACTCTCCCGCTCTACCAGTGCTCCTCCGGGCACGCGCCCGACGGTCGGGTGATTCAGTTGCTTGGAGTTCGTTGCGGTTCCTGCCGTGTACCCTCCGACGATCAAGGGCCCTTGTGCCGCCGCATAGACCTGGCCATCCGCCGCGTACAACGGGGTCAGCAATAGAAGTCCTCCCTCCAGGCTGCGGGCATCGCCGCTTGACGAAGCTACAACATCCAGGTGCATTCCTGGTCGCGCGAATGGAGGCAAGCTGGCGGTAACAAAAACAGCAGCCACGTTGTTGACTCGCACCGAGGCTGTCGGGATTTGCACGCCCATGCGTGCGAGGATGCTGGCCAGCGTCTGCACCGTAAAATACGTCTGCTGGCGATCGCCGGTTCCCCTCAGGCCTACGACCAATCCGTAGCCAATCAGTGAATTGTCACGCACGCCTTCGACGGTGGCGACGTCGCGGATGAACACTTTGTGCGCTTCGCCGTCGGCGGCTCTCAAGCGGACCGCGAACGCGGCGAGCAGCACGACGGGACAGACTATCCGTGCCAGGTGTGTCATCGCCTTGCCTCCTAGAACCCGACGATCCGTAGAATCCACTTCAGGATCGGATTCGGGGGCCGGGTACCTTCACTCACGACCCCTTTGCCTTTGACTTCAACCTCGAGATCGCCCACGTGATTCGAGGCGACAGTGTTCGTGGCATCAAGGTCCCCTGGCCGCACCAGACCGCGGAGAATTACCGTTTCATGCTGGTTGTTCATCGTGATTTGACGCTCGGCTTCGACGACCAGAGTTCCGCTCGCCAATACCGCCACAACTCGCCCGGTCAGCGTTGTGCTCAGGGAGGTCTGAGACGTGGCTTGTGCTTTGCCTGAGAGGCTCTGGTTCGAATAAGGTGAGAACAAGTTTTCAACGCCAGTTGTTTTGAGTTGCCCTGGCAGCGCGGAGATACCGGAATTTGCCGAGAAGCTGCGATTCGCAGACACGTTTCCTGTGCTCGATGCCGACAGATTCTGCGCCACGCCGATTGTCACCAGATCCCCAATGCGTGCCGCTTTGTAATCGGCAACCATATTTGCTAGGCGCCCGGAATCGCTCCACAAGCTGCCCGGCGTCGTGGACGAGGCTTCGGTTGCTTTCGCCGAGACGCGCTGAACATAGTCAGCCAGCGTGTCCCGCTTGGGGACACCGGGCTTTGGTTTGCCGACGGCCTCTCCAGCCAACAGAAAGACACCCACGATTACGACTAGAGCTGCATTTGTTGTTCTCATCTCTGATGGGCCTTTCTTATCAGGATTGCTCCAGCAGCCTCGCCCGGCCTACAACAACGGCACTGACGATACGACCGGTGTGCGCAATCCGCGCCCTTACAATTTCGCCTTGGCGTCCCTGATCCAGACAAACGGCGCTTACTACGACTCGAATTCCCTTCTGGTCCCATACCAGAGTTACTAATTGTCCGCTCCGCACCAGAACCTGGTCTTGAGCCGAAAACAGGGAGTGGGCGTCTCGCGCGCCAGACGGGTGTCTATAGCCGAGCTCAGGGGGACTCGCAACGCCAGCTCCTTGCGGTACTCGAACCAGGAAAGGCACGCAATCGCCCGGGCGGGTACACCGAACCACGACGTCCCATGTCCTTGTAGCTCGATTCCATGTCTTTCTTGCAATCTCAAGTTGGGCCTCGCGAGATACACGCTCCGCAGCTGCACAATCGATCTCGTTAAGATCCGGAGAAAGCCTGCTTGCAATCTCGCTGCACGAGAGCAGCGAACTGCGGCGTACGCTAACCCGCTCCGGAACAGAAACGATCAGGTTGGTCCTCATTTCTGCGGGCAACTTCCAGACGATCTGCTCGAGAAGAGCGCGAACCTGGCCCCCCTCGAATATCCGCGCACTACCCGGCAGCGGCGACCTGCCTAACCCCACTTCGGATGCGGAGGCAAGGATAGGTGGACAGGTACCCGGCACAAGCAGATCCGCGAGAGACAGATCCGGCTTATGCGCCTCGACGCTACCGAGTACTGCAACCTCACAAGTAGTCTGTCCCTGACAGGGTAGAGTGGTATTCAGTAGAGAACCGAAGGCGACGATTATCGCGAGGCGATTCATGGCGAGAAATTGTTTATCGTCCGAGGGTGTTGATGTTCTGCAGCATTTGATCGGCCGCGTTCACGACCCGGGAATTGGCCTCATAGGAGCGTTGAGCCACGATCATCTGCACAAATTCATCGACCACACTGACATTGGATTGTTCGAGCATGCCCTGCTCGATCGATCCCAGACCCTCGCTGCCGCCCGGGGTGCCGATGATCGGATCTCCGGAGGCCGTGGTCGCGAGGAACAGATTGCTGCCCGTCGAGTTCAAGCCCCCAGGATTATTGAACAAAGCCAGTTGCAGAGATCCCACCTGTTGGGCCGCGGTCTGCCCGGGAAGGGTGACGCTGATGGTCCCATCCTGCGCCACGGTGACTGATGTCGCACCGGGAGGAATGGTGACGGCCGGTTGAACGGGATTTCCTTCTTGCGTAACCAGATTGCCTTGTGCATCGAGATGAAAGCTGCCGGCACGGGTGTATGCCGTTTGACCATCGGGTAGAAGAATCTGGAAAAAACCCTGCCCTTGAATCGTGAGGTCGAGCGGGTTGCCAGTCTGACTGAAGTCACCCTGCAACTGAATCACTTCGGAAGCAGCGGTACGCGTACCCAAACCAACTTGCAGGCCCGCGACTTGGGTCGTCTGCTGCGAAGCGGCTGCCCCCGGCATGATCATGTTTTGGTAGACGAGATCCTCAAATTGCATGCGTCGCCGGCGAAAGCCCGCTGTGCTCGAGTTGGCCAGATTGTTGGCGACGTTGTCGAGATTAGTCTCCTGCGCCATCATGCCGCTGGCTGCGGTGTATAGTGCGCGAATCATAGAAGTTCCTCCTCGAACATCAGCTACACGTGCGCGAGATCCTGCGCCGCGGTCTGATTGAGTTGGCCGTCGAACAAGGTGAGGGCGCGCTGCATCATCTCGGCATTGCGTTGCACGGCGATCAATGCAACGACGCCCTCCACCGGACTCACGTTCGAGTCTTCAAGCATGCCCTGCCGAACGGCAGATGCCCCGGCAGCCAGCGCGGAGCCCTCTGGTGCTGAGTAAAGCGCGTTTCCGACAGCGGTGAGGCTCGTGTCCGAGGCAAATTCGGCGAGCCGTAACTTCGCAACAACGGTTCCGTCAACGGAAACCGTGCCATCGGCACTCACCGCCGCGACGCCATTGGGCAGCGTGATGGGACCTTGTTCACCGAGAACACGGTCTTCCTGCGCTGTAACCAGTTGCCCGTCGGGTGTGCGGTGGAATCCTCCATTGCGCGTATACAACGTACGGGATGCAGACTGGACCGCAAAAAAACCCTTGCCAGCAACCGCCATGTCCATGGGGTTTCCCGTCGCAGTCAAGCTTCCCGAAGCTAGATCAACCCGGCTGCCTCCGAGCACTCCAAAATCATTCACCACCGCGTTCATTGAATTTGCCGGCACCGACCCGTTGCCCGCGAGCAAAGAACGAAAGACTGCCCGCTGCCCGCGATAACCTGCCGTGCCGAGATTGGCGACGTTATTTGCGACTAATTCAAGCGCCTGTGTTTGTGCGGCCAGGCCGGCACATGCTGCGTAATAGCCACTGTCCATGTTGAACTCCGTGCCTGGACAAAGCACGCGGTGTTCCACCTCGCATAAGAGAATCAAAATTTCCAGAACGCGGGCTATCAGCAGAAGATATGTGCTGAGAAAGGAAGCAGCATAGGTTCAGAACCAACGCTCGAATGTTCCTCTTATGGATAGCACTGCCTGCCGGTTTGCGATGCCGCTGGGCTTCTCGCCGAATGGGTCAGTGAGCCGTGTCAGTCTGGAACAGAAGATCCATGGGCGGACGCGCAGACTGGAACAAACGAACCCAAACGTAGGGTCCACATCTTGCCAGGCGGATCTCGACGGCCGAAAGCCGGAGCGAGTAGCTGCAAATGATATGGGAGCACTCGACAGCGTCGAACGGACCTTTGAAGACTACCTCATTTTCGCTGCGGTGGCGTCGAAAGTCTGACAGATTCGCGCGCACGAAACTCGGCGGCGCGAGGCACGACGTCGTGTGGGTATGGATCATGATCTCGATTGCATACAGCAAGCTGTGATCGATGCCGTCACTGAAGGCCAGGTGGAGAGTCGAGGTCTCCGCGACGTAGTCCACCGGGATCATGCCGAAGCTCTCGAGGAGCGTCAACGGAATCTGAGGAGTGCGCCCGGGACGAAGCAGCGAGGAACTGGTGCGCAGTACCGGGCAGGACCATTGCCGAGCCAGCGCGGCGGTGATTTGCTCTTCTGTCACAAATCCAAGCGATAGCAGCCATTCTCCCAGCCGCCCATGACCGGAGCTGCGTTGCGCCTCGATCGCGGTCCGCAGTCGTTCGGCACTGAGTTGCTGGCGCGCGACCAACAACAGCCCGAGTGGAATGCGATGGGATACCACGCTACGCTTTCGTGCTGACGAAACGCGATCAAGAACATCGAATAGAGCGGCCTCGAGACATCGGTCCTCGCAGTAGCGCGAGCCCTCAAGAAGGGTGCCATCGGTCTGCCGGCGAAGATGTCGCCATGAGCTGTGCAAATGATCGCAGCTTGGACTGGGAGCGCGTCTCGCTCTTAGCTTGTGGCGGAGATTCCGCCATGCAATGGCGAAACCGTCGAGATGGATGCTTGTTGCCCCCATGCCTATCCGCCGGCGGGCCCAATCTCGGTAACCCGCAACGCGTAATTTCCTTCACTCACAACAACCTCTCCTCTGGCCACCACCCGGCCGTCGAGCAACATATCGACTGGATCTTGCACCTGGCGGTCCAAGGTGATGACGGAGCCGGGATTGAGATCCAGCAGTTCGCGCAGCAACATCCGGCGGCCTCCAAAGCGCAGGATCACTTTCAGTTCGACATCCATCAGGAGATCGAGATTCACTTTCGCGTCATATGGACCGAGCGGCATGGGCTTCGCCATTGCACTCGCAACATCTGTCTGCGACTGTTCCGCACGCAACGATGCCAACATCGCTGCGCTGAGATGAACTTCGAGCAGGATCCGAGATGCGTCCTCCCCGATGAGAAACCAACCGCTGAACGAAGGTGGCCAGGAGGGAGCGCCTGTGGAGGATTCCAATTGCAGCGGTATCTCGCCGCGATGCGTCCGAAGTTCGGTGGCCGCTAGGCCGCTGACCTGGCGCAGCAGCTCCAACGCCGCCTCGCGACGTTCGGATGTCACTTCGGCGTGCACCGCGGGCTCACCCATCAGAATCTGCGCCAGCCGAACAATCGTCGCAGGAGAAAGCCGCAGGCTCATTTCGCCGCGCAACGCACCCGCAGAGCCGACAACAATCCACAAATCATCCGGGTTGACCTCCGAAGCCCCGGGCGGTGCCTCCGTTTGAAGGACGCAGGCAAACGGAACACGAGCGATATCGCCCAGAGCCTGAGACAGAGAATTGGCCCAGACTTGAAGGTAAGACAAGGCCTCGCGCGGATCGGAGGGCGCCGTGGAGTCTGTCATTTCTCTTTCTCCTCCAGCTTTACGTTCCATTCCGGAACCTTGGCAGCCGGGAGAACCAGCTTGGCCGCACGCTTCGCGCCGCATCGTGCTGGTGTAGCCTTGAACATCTCAGATCCAGACACTAGCAGCGATGCCAGCTCGGTTACCGACTGCTCGAATCTGAGAACGCTGCCAGGCGAAAGCTCGGCGACCTTTCGAACTGGGACCCGCAGACTTCCGGCACCCAGCTCAACCTCAAAGGGACAATCCAGTAGCCGCCGCATGAGCCGCTGGCGGTGATCAGCCGACACTCTTAGGCGTCGCTGGTTCCAATCCAGTGATATCTTCCGCAGCAGGGCGTTCGAGACGGCCGCCGGAATGGCAAGGTTCAGGCCGCCACGAACGTCCGGCATGGTGATTTCGAAACTGAGGGAGAGGGTCTTTTCCTCTGGAGGCATCAGGCGCTGCGCCTCGCCGGCGTCTAGTCGCTGCTCGAAGTTGAACTCCAGCGAAAGCGTCTGCCAGGCGACGCCAAGTTCGCGACAAACAATGCGGGCCACCGCATCAAGGATGTGCACCTCGACCTCGCTTAGCTCACGTGTTTCCCTAAGACTCTTGCCTTCTCCCCCGAGCAACAAGTCGATAATGGGAAAAGCGACTTTGAGATCCAGCTGCAAGGCAGCATTCAACCCGGTGGGATCCAGCCGGCTGGAGGCAAAATACGTTGTCTCCGGGACCCGCTGCAGAAACTCGCGATATGTCAGGTGTTCGGCGGAGACCAGATTCGCCGCGAACACAACCCGCAAGTAAGCACCTAATGAGTGCGTGAGGTTGCGAGCAAAGCTCTCATGCAGCAGGGTGATGGTCTGAAGTTGCTCCCGGCCGATCTGTCCAGTACGGCGTACGTCCCAAGGCTCGACATGTACCTGGCTTGCAGGCTTCGCGTCCACATGGCCTTCGCCCCGCACGGCCCGTACCATGGCATCGATTTCTTCCTGATTGAGAACCTTCTGCATAGCGTGGCCCTCAGTCGCCGCCACTCGCGACGCGCGACAGATCTGGCTTTACGCTCATGAGTTCCTCCAGCCGCGAGCGCAATCGCACTACGGCCAGCGAGTGAATCTGAGAAACGCGCGATTCTCCGATACCAAGCACTGCACCCACCTCTTTCATGGTCAGTTCCTCGAAGTAGTAAAGCGAAAGCACCTGTTGTTCTTTTTCGGGCAGTTCCGCGATGAGGCGGGCAAGCAGGTCTTTCATTTCCGATCGCAGACAGCGGAAAAATGGCGTATCCTCGGGCGCGTTGGGCAGGTAATCGCACAGATCCTCTTCTTTGCCGTCCCAAGGCGACTCGACGCGAAGGCTGCCTACCTCCAGGCTGTCGAGTTCGCCCAGCAAACGCTGAAACTCGGCAAGTGTCATGCGGAGTTCTGCTGCCATTTCGTTTTCGCTGGGAGCGCGGCTCAACTCGAGGCTGAGCTTGCGGTGTGCTTCCTCGACTCGTCGTGCCTTGCGCCGCAACTCTCGGGGCCCCCAATCCATTTCCCGCAGGCTGTCGAGTATCGCCCCGCGGATACGGAATTTGGCGTACGAGCCAAATTGCACATGTTTCGTACTGTCAAATTTGTTGAGCGCATCGATCAGCCCAATTACGCCTGCATGCACCAGATCTTCAAGGGGAACGTGGCGCGGCAGACGTTCGTGAATGCGTCGAGCTAGGTATCGCACCTGCGGAAGCTGTTCAAGCAGGATGCGGTCGCGATCTTCCTTGTCTTGCCAGCTCGCGTAGACTTGCGCGGTGTTTTTGCTCATAGCGCTCTCATCTGCTTCATGCCCGCAATCGGTTTGCCGCAAGCTGCCAAGGTGCGCCCTTTGTCATCGGAGTACTCCGACCGACTGAACCTCGATAACAGGCGGCACTTCCATCGGGGACAGAACGGCGACCTTCGGCAGAAACGGTTCGAGCAGACGTTTCACGTGATAGCGCGCCGGGGTCGCGCAGAGCAGGACAGGTGCCGCGACTGTAACCTGCTCGCCCGCGACCCGCCTCATACCCTCGAGAATGCGGCGAGCGAATGGTGGCTGCAGACCAGTTGCCGGCAATGGTGCAGCTGGTGCACCGAAGGCCCGCCCCAATTCTTCTTCCAAAGCGTGGTCTAGCGTGACTACGCGCAGGTTTCCCGATTCTGACAGTAGCGGGCGCACCAAAGCGCGGCCAAGAGACTGCCTCACGGACTCGATCAGGGTCACCGGATTCTTCGTCGTCGGTGCAACATCCAGCAGCGTCTCGAGAATCCCCGGCAGATCGCGGATGGAGACCTGCTCGCGCAGCAGTTGCTGCAACACCTTCTGCACCTCACCCAGGCTGAGGATTTTGGGCACGAGTTCTTCCACCAGCTTGGGATGGCCTTCGGCGAGCCGGTCGAGAAGCCGCTTGGTCTCCTGACGGCTCAGCAGTTCGTGCGCATGCTGCTTGACGAATTCAGCCAAGTGCGTGGCCAGCACGGAGGTCTGGTCCACAACGGCGTATCCGGACGCCAGTGCCTGATTCTGCAGCGCAGGAACAATCCAGACTGCGGCAACGCCGAAGGCGGGTTCCTTGGTAGGGGTGCCGGGCAGAGGACGCGGCGCCGCATCAGAACTGATAGCCATCAGATGATCGTGGAGCATCTCCCATCGGGCCATTTCGACACCGCGCAGCGCAATCACGTATTCACGGGCTTTCAACCGTACGTTGTCGGTGATGTGCACCGGAGGAACGATGAATCCAAGTTGCTGCGCGAGATTCTGTCGCAGTGCTTTGACGCGGGCGAGAAGCTGGCCTCCCTGGTTCTGATCCACAAGCGGCACCAGACCGTATCCGACCTCGAGACTGAGTTCGTCGAGCTTGAGCAGATCGTCAACGGATTCTTTAGCGGGTTTCTTTTCACTGGAGGGAGGCGCCTCCGGGGGCCGCTTGGACGATCTCCACGCTAAGAAAGCGGTCAAACCCGCAAGCAGGATGAAAGAGAACTTCGGCAGCCCCGGAATGGCCGCCAGCGATAGCATCACGGCGGCAGCGATCAGAAGCGGCCGTCTGGAAAGCAATTGGCGGCCCACGTCGACGGACAGCGTCGAATCCGAAGAAGCGCGGGTAACAACCATGCCTCCGGCCATCGACACCAGCAGCGACGGAATCATGGTGACCAAACCATCGCCGACCGTAAGGACGGTGTAGGTCTTCAGGGCCTCGCGGAACGGGATATCTAGCTGGAAAACACCGATGAGAAAGCCGGCGATGATGTTGATGGCGGTGATGAGAATCGTAGCAATGGCATCGCGCTGGTTGAAACGGGCCGCGCCATCCATGGCCCCGTAAAATTCGGCATCGCGCGCGATCTGTTCGCGCCGGGCGCGCGCCTGGGCTTCGTTGATCAGCCCGGCGTTGAGGTCGGCATCAATCGCCATCTGCTTGCCCGGCATGGCATCGAGGGTGAAGCGCGCCGTGACCTCCGCTGTGCGTACTGCGCCGTGCGCCACAACGATGTATTGAATGGCAATCAGTGCGATGAAAATGACAAAGCCAACAACGTAGTTGCCGCCCACCACGAAGCTTCCAAAGGCTTCGATAACACGGCCCGCCGCGGATACTCCCTCATTTCCGTGCAGAAGAATGCGGCGGCTGGAGGCCAGGTTCAGGGAGAGACGAAACAGCGTCAGCAGCAGAAGCAGGCTGGGAAACACCGAAAACTGTGAAGGACGCAGAATTTGAATGGCCGATAGCAGCACGAGCACGGCCGCCGTGATGCTGACCGCCAACAGCACATCGAGCAGCAGGCTGGGCAGCGGCACCAGCATGACGAAGATCAGCGCCACGGCCGCGACCGGCATGATCCATTCGGAAGCAGAGCCGGACCTAGCAGAAATCTTGGGCGGTGCTGTTTCGGCGGCCATGCTCTAAGTTTTCCCTCCAGCAGCGGATTGTGTCGCGCGAGCCTGGGCCCGCCAGATCGCGGCCAGGATCTCGGCTACGACGGCATAGAGCTTCGGAGGAATACTCTGTCCTACGTCGACGGCACGGTACAACGCGTGGGCAAGCGGCGGATTTTCCACCAGCGGGATGCCATGCCAGAGTGCAATCTCGCGGATCTGCGCAGCCAGCAGGTTCCGTCCTTTGGCGACCACGACCGGTGCCTCCATCTGCATGTTGAATTCCAGTGCAATCGCAAACTCGGTAGGGTTGGTGATGACGACGGCCGCGCGTTCCACGTCCTTCAGCATCCGCCGACGTCGCGCCTGACGCTGCAGGCGGCGTATGCGCATCTTGACCGTGGGATTGCCTTCCGTCTCCTTGAATTCGTCACGCAGGTCTTGGCGACTCATCTTGAGTTCGTTTTCGTGGCGCCAGCGCTCAAGCAGATAGTCCGCGGCCGACCACGCCAGGAGGACGAGAGCAGTCTTCCACGCGAGCTCGAAGATCTCGGTGAAGGCAAAACCAAGGAGAAATGATCGGTCGCCGTACTGGAGCCTCGTCAATTTCGACCAGTCACGGCGCAGTAGCGCCGCGGCCAGACAAACGATCGCTGCCGTCGGCAACATCGACTTCAGCAGCCGGCTTACTGCGTGGAGAGAAAAAAGCTGCTCCAGACGGGATACCGGATTTAGCCGATTCAGGTTGGGAGCAAGGGCTCCGGGTGCAAACACCAGCCCACCCTGGGCAACTCCGCTGACGGTAGCTGCCAGCCAACTAAGTGCAGCCGCGAGCGCGATCCCGCTAAAGATCATCAGATCGGCCCGCCAGAGCAGTGGGGTCTGATCCGAGCGCGGAGCAGCAAAGTCCAATCCGTGGCGAAGAACCGAGCGCCATTCGCCAACAAAGGAGCGCAACTGCCACGAGAAAAGCAAAACAGCCACCATGGTTCCCACACCGGCCACCAGGTCACGGCTGCGCGCCACTTGCCCTTGTTCGCGCGCCTTTTGCCGGCGCCGTGGGGTTGCCTTTTCGGTCTTGTTCTGGTCAGCCATGTGTGGTCAGCGGGTCATGTGCAGTAACCGTTCTCCGATGGTGATTGAGTCCTGAAATCGATGCGAAAAGTTTTGCGGCCAATAGGCCACTACCGCGGCCAGAATCGCCAGGCCCAATAGGTTCTTCACCGACAACCCGATGAACAGGACCGGCAGTTGTTGCGACGCCTTCCCGAGAAAGCCCAGCCCGACATCGGCAACCATTGTGGCCACGAGACCGGGAGCGGCGATCTGCACGGCCACCAGGAAGATTCCAGCCGCCGCATGCAGCAGGCCGCCAGCGGCGGCAAAAGTTGCCAGCGCAGTACCGGCTGGCAAATAGGAAAAGCTGCTCACGATCGCTCGCAGCAGCCAGTGATGAACATCAAGCTGCAGAAAGATCACAAGCGATGCCAGGCGATGAAACTCGCCCAGCACGGGAGTGTCAGCCTGCGTTTGCGGATCGAACAAAGTGGCCAGTGAATACCCCATTTGCACCCCGAGAATCTGACCCGCCATCATCGGAGCTTCCGTCATGAAATTTGCCGCCAGCCCGAGGACCAGTCCAATGAGGACTTCGCTGAGCACGATGCCCGCCCACTGCCAGGAACGGAAATCCAACTGTGCGGGGCTACGCTGCGGATAGAGCAAAATTGTGATCAGGACTGTCAAAACCGCCTTGAGTCGAACTGGGATGACGTTGCTGCCTAAGAAGGGACAGAAGACCATCAAACCGGAAATGCGGGCTCCCAAGAAGACTCCCGCCGCAAGCAATGATTCGATATGCAAGGTCTCCATAAGTTTCGCTTGCCGGCGAGAACCCGGCTGTTACGGTTACCGGAGAAACGGACGGAAGTCGGACAGCATCTGCAGGGTAAAAGCCGAGAGCCGGTGCGCCATCCAGGGCATCAGCATGAGGACCGCCGCAGCCACTGCAAATAGCCGAGGTACCGTCGAAATCGTTGTTTCCTGTAGCGAGGTCAGCACCTGCACGACATTGATCAGCAGACTGACGATGGTCGCTATGATCAATAAAGGCGCGCCCATCCAGAGAGCGGTTTCGATGGTGTGGCGCATCACTTCGATCAGGTTTTCCGATCCCATCTCGCGGGTCTCCTCCTTCAGGTAAAGCTCTTCAGCAGCGATCCGACGAGCAGGTTCCAGCCGTCGACCATGACAAACAGCATGATCTTCAGAGGCGTCGAGATGACCACGGGCGGTAGTTGCAACATTCCGATGGAGGTCGTAACTGCCGCAACCACGAGATCAATCACCAGGAACGGTAGGAACAACGCTGCGCCGATTTGGAATCCAGTTTTCAATTCCGACAGTATGTAAGCCGGGACGACCACACGCATGGGAAGATCATCGGGATGTGCCGGACGAGGCGAGTGGCCGATTTCGAGAAACAGGGCCAGGTCTTTCTCCCTTACAAACTTGAGCATGAAATGCCGCATCGGAGGCGATCCCTCCGCAAGCGCTGTCCAGGCATCGATTTGCCCCCGTTCGAAGGGCACGACTGCGGCGTCATAGATCGACGTCCCCACCGGTTGCATCAGAAAGCAAGTGAGCACCAGAGAAAGTCCAATCAGCGTTTGATTGCTTGGCGCGGTCTGAGTTCCGAGGGCCTGGCGCAAAAAATGGAAAACCACCAGCAGCCGGGTAAATGGTGTGACCGAGACCAGTAGCGCGGGCAACAGCGTCAAGAGCGTGAGCAGGATGACGATGTTCCATGGCACCGAACCGCTCATTCCCGACGGACCGTTCCAGTTCAGCCCTATGCTGTGCTGAGGACGGGTTCCGTGCGCGATGGCGGATCCAACAAGCACCGCTATCATCGCTGCAATGGTTACAAACGCCTTTGCTGCACGAACAATCAATGGGTATGCTCCCGACAATGACCATCTGGCACATCGTTGGTGAACGTTGGTTCATTTCCGTCGTCACCCAAACGAGCCAGAAGAACCACAGATCCTGGGGTTCCCCCTAACAAGAAACGCGATTGCCGATAGGCAATCACTGCGACGAAGCGGCGCTCTCCCAGAGATAAGCTTTCGCAGAGACGAAGGCTTTTCTGAGGACGCTTGCCTTTTTCAACCAGCCCCCGCCATAATGCGCGGCCACGTTGCCACACGCTGTCTCTTGCGGCGACGCATCCATTGCCGACCAAAGGCAACTTCGAGATTTCCTGCATACTCATGCCAGCTCCGTCACTCGCAGCGCCAGATGGCTGCCTGCTCCCTCCAGTTCGCCCCAGCCAATCAGAATCCCATTCACGCGCAGGGGCACGTCGCGAGCAACAGCCCAGCCGGTATTGACCACAGTTGCGGGGCGCAGACCGACAAAATCAGAAACTTTTATGCCGGGCAGAGGAATGTCAACGCTCAAGCTACAGTTCAACCCCAGTACCGGCTGCCATCGAGCCTCTTCGTTGCAGGCCTGTTTCTCTGCAATCGAACCCTGAACAGTCGCAACCACTGCCGATGCCGCAGACATCAGGTTTCTCCTCGCAATCAGCGTTGGATCAGGA
Source organism: Binatia bacterium (assembly GCA_035577905.1). Taxonomy (GTDB): domain Bacteria; phylum Acidobacteriota; class Terriglobia; order Terriglobales; family Acidobacteriaceae; genus Sulfotelmatobacter. The sequence continues at coordinate 203,034 of DATKAP010000021.1, read as the reverse complement.
ATTCAGTGAAGTAAACTTCCTCCACACCCAGTTCAGGCAGGCGGTCGCGCAGGGCGCGCGCAATCTCTTCTTTCAGCTTTCGCTTGCCCGTCGACGTCATCAGATCATCGAGCTTTGCCTCGGCCAGAACCCCGAGAATCGTGTCCCGCACCTGAGCAGTCGGCACAGCCTCAGCGCTGCGCCTCGGATTATCCTGATTCAGTCCAAGGTCAATGCCGACCCGCAAGTAGGCACGTTGATCGCTGTCGCCGGTGTTCAGTACAAAGCTTTCCAGATGCAAGGTAGAAGTAGCAGCTTTATTTCCACTGGCCCGCGATCCTTCATTCTCATGGTTTGCCCAAAACCCAAGGGCCACACCAGTGACCAGAAGAATCAAGAGAATGGAAACTATTACCATTCTGCGTCGACGACGAGGTGCGCTCGATTCTGCTTTTTCCTCGGGCATGCCTGAGGACAGTGCAATCCGGATGCCGGGAAGATGCACGAAAGGCCACAGCAAGCATGGCCCGCGTGCTCTCGCTTGGCCTTTCAAATCAGCAGTCACAGCTTTTGATGGTGACGCCGCCAGTCTGACATTCTTATCGGCTTGGATCTCCTCAGTTCTCCATGAGTCAGTTTTAATGAGACGAGGCTTATGCGGAACGCGGCTCTTCTTTGGCGCGGATTTACATTAGGAGCTGCACTCCGGACCGAGCGCGTGTTACTGCTTCAGCGCAATGGTGTCTTGTGTGATCTGATCAAAGGTGGTCACGGCCTTCGCATTCGCTTCAAAGCCACGCTGCGCGACAATCAGATTCGCGAATTCTGTCGCGATGTCGACATTCGACAACTCCAACGCTCCTCCAGAAAGAGTTCCGCGTCCGCCCGCGCCTGGCACCCCCACGACGGGCTGGCCGGAGGCAAGGGTTGGTGAGAAGTCGGTATTGCCCTGGAGCTCGAGGCCATCGTTGTTGGCAAACGTCGCGAGCGCGACCTGGCCGAGGGCCTGCGTCTTGCCATTGCTGAATGAGCCCATGATGGTACCGTCGGAACCGATTGTGAACTTTACCAAGGACCCGCTGTCGGTACCATTTTGATTCTGAGACGAGGTGCTGCTCGGCTTAGCTACCTGGGTCAACAAACCGTTTGCATTGTTGTATAGCTGCCATGTGAATATGAGCGGGGCTGCGCCATCGGCCAAGGGAGCCGCCGCGGTGCCGATCGTGATCCCTGCGACGTCGGCAGCAGGTGCGGTCAGGTTGCCATTGGCGTCAAAGGTGAGACTCCCGTTTTGCACCACAACCGGATTGCCTGTGCCCCCAACATCGGCAGCGGGAATCGTAATGGAATAGTCCCATGCTCCCGACCCGGTTTTCGCGTAGTTAAAGGTTAATATGTGCGCGGCACCGAGCGAGTCGTAGACCGTCATCGTTGAGGAGAAGGTGTCGCCGATGTTGGCGGAAGCGTCCAGATTTGTCGTCAGCTGCACATCAGTCGTTGCTGTCGGCGGGCTGATGGTTCCCGCTCCCAACTGCAACGGGGCAAGGCCAGCCCCATTGTTGATCACGCCGTTAACCGCGGGATAGCCTAATACCTGTTCTCCGTTGATGGTCACCAAGAGGTTATTGAGTTCGGAAAAATCGCCGGCGCGCGTATACCGAATCACTCCACTGGGGTCCTGCACGACAAAGAAGCCAGAGCCCTGGACGGCCACGTCTGTGGCTACTCCGGTCGCGCTCACGCTGCCTTGTGTGAAGAGCGATGGCGTGGCACCGACCTGCGCACCCGCGCCAACCTGAATCGGATCGCCGGTGCCGGCCGTCCCCAGGTTCTGATAGAACAAGTCACTGAACAAAACGACCTTGCTTTTGTAGCCTGTCGTGTTCTGGTTGGCCAGATTGTTGGCAATGGTCGACAGCGCTGAGGATTCAGCCGTGAGTCCGGACAGCGGAATGGAGAAGTTCGGCATATTAGAACACTCCTTGAATCTTCGAATTGAGAACCGATGAAGGTGCAAACGGAGCTGGGATGGCCGCCTGCGCCGCTGCAACTGCCGAGGACAGCATTGCGGCAGGTAGAGGCTCTCCCGATCCATTTGGCTGCGAGTCCGAGATCTGTGCAGAGCCTGTTGCTGCCGGCACGGAACCCGACGTCACCGCTTTTTGCAGGATCTGTTCGATCTGCGTCACCTCGCTCAGCTCGCTGAACTGCGCGAGCTGGCCCACGAACTGTGTTGGGTCCATCGGATTCAAGGGGCTCTGGTTTTGCAGTTGTGCGACCAGCAGTTGCAGGAACATATTGTTCAGTCCTTGAGAACTGGGCAGACCTGTGCCGCTGCTCGAAGGATCGTCGGCTGCGGAGGCCGCCCGGGGAAGAATCGGATTGAGTGCGTTCATTGACTTCTCTCCTTTAGGCAAGAAGACTGAGACCGTTTCGAGTGACGTTAACTTCCGGGAAGGAATCCATTTCGGCACTTGGCGGTTCTGGTGTGGAAAGCACCACAGTGTTTTGCCGGTAGTTGAACGGGCGCGACTGCGAGTTTTGTTGCGAAGGGCCGCCCGGAGATGAAAACCCATTCTGCTGAAAACTAACCTGAGTCAGCCTCAGGTCTTGCTGCTGCAGGGTGTGAGCGATACCCGGTAGATCGTTGCTTAGCAGCGAGCGCAGATCTCCCTTCTCGCTTCCGATCTGTACTCCAACCTCGCTGGCATGCACTATCGTTCGGACCTGCACGGTTCCGAAGGCTGAGGTATTCAGCCCAATTCGCATCTCCGATTGCGCGGCGTTCTCCGCCAAGCGTACAAGTTGCACTGGGCCGGCCACGACAGTCGTAGCTGGTTGGGTTTCGGTGCGGGCACCGTAGTCCTTTTCAGAGATATTTCTGTCGTTGGGGTTCCCCTGTACCACGGGCATATCCGCTTGGCGAGGCAGCATAGGCCCCCCCTCTGAAGGAGCAGGAGGAATTAACAACGAAGGCGAGCTAACTGGATCTGATCGAGCAGAACCTGGTGCCATAAGTTTTGAGACTTGATCATCGGAATCAGAAGACGCCGAGCCCTTGCCCTGTACGACTGGAGCTGTGGAAGGCAGACCGGACATATCGGCATTAGTTCCAACACGATCGGCGGCGCGTCGACCCTGTGCCGTATGCCCGCTGTTGAAGTTCGTGGGTAGCGAAGCAGCAGCCGAACTGGTAATCGTGCTCGGAACCGCACAAGATTCAATGTCGTTTGACCCTGGAAACAAAATATCGACCGTCAGTCTTGGCTCAACTGCGGCCGAAGGATCACTTCCATCGGGAAAGACTGCGGGGAACAAAGAACGCGCAATTTCTGCTCGCTGTTCGACACTGCTTCCCGGGGTGGATCGGGATGTTGCCGTGGTGTCTCGAGCTGCAGGTCCTTTGATAGATGGCTCAATCGCTCCGCTCCGAACCGTTCTTACGGTCGTCTCACGTTTCGGGATGTCGGTACCCATAGCATCCGCCATTTCTGGCTGAGTTGGATCGGCATCGTTGAGAGAAGTGAGCGAGGAATTTCTGTCGAGAAATGCTGAAGCCCGGTCGTGCACAGAGAAGACTTCGCTGAAAGACGAAACCTGTAAGGAGGCTGGTTCATCCGCCGGCAGTGAAACGATCGCGTCGCCACGGATTTTGTCCGGTTCCACGGACTGCTTTGGTTGCGAACTGGTTGATGCCGGCGCATGATCATCCATCGCCCGGCACACTGCTCCTGTGCTTGTGACAACGAGAGTCCCCTCGAAAGCAACGGGCGAAGTTTGAAGCGGCGCATCAATCCTCCGGCCCGGCGTGGAGACCTGTTCATCCAGCGAAGCGTCAATCGGTTGGGCGTCTGGTGTGGCCTGCGAGGGAGAGGCCTCGGTAACCAGAGAGGCTGCTGAGATCCCAGTCGGGCCTTCGTTTGAAGTACTCATGATCGTCTGGCAACCTGCCATCTGTGATGTTGTCACTTGTAAGTTGTCGGGAGGCAAGACGCGGTCAGCGGCACCAGTCTGCCACCCCGAAGCATCCGGAATGTTGGCCTCTGAAATGCCCTCAACTTGCGATTGCACCGTGACTGATTTATTGCAAGGCCGGACAGTTGCGTCCTGCACCATCGGCAAGGCTGGCAATATGGCGAGCGTCAATAGTGAGTTCGAAGCGGTGGTTTGGGAGGAATCTGGCAGTGAGCTCTTGCTAGGCTTGCCGCTTTGGGGTTTCATTGTTGGAGCTGCGGGCAGCGGTCCCGGATTTTGCGCCGTGGAGGTCTCGGGGACCGATTCGTCTCCGGCAGATACCGACAGCTCAGGGCTGCAGATCTGAGCGAAACTGCCTAGGGCCGAATCTGAAACCGCACCTGACGCTAGAGGGGAGGCAGGAAGGCTGCCCCCTGCAACTCCAAACTGGATGTTCGACGCAACCGTCACAGATGCTTCTCGCCTAACTCCAGCGTTAGCTGTGCATCTCAATCTCCAAATGGTGCGAGTTGACCTGGTCGGAGTGAAACCAATAAGAATCAAGTGAATTCGAATTCCGCCGATTACGGAATAGAGAGCCGGGAGCAGGGATTGATAGGCATGACGTGCCCAGCCCGGCAAGTTCTATCTACGTTTGTGGAAGGCCTGCTGCGACAAAAAGAGTTCATCGAGAAATTTCTGCTCACGGCGACTCTGTTGGATCTCGTACTCGCGTAGATCACGCTGATACAAGATTTCGAATTTCTCCCGCTCTCGGCGAACCTGCTCAACGGCTTTTCTTTGGTGATCGCGGATTTGCGTTACTCGCAATAGCTCGTCTTCCAATTCCCGCCGTCTTGCCACTAAGTTAGACTCCAACTCAAGTGCAAATCGCATAGACGCTGCGTTGGTGCCGGACTCGAGTTCCTGCGAAGACTCGTGTCGTAGGTCTTTGAGACTTCCATCGAGTCGATGCACCAGTTGACGCACTCCTGCGACCTGCTGGTTAGCCGCGTGAAGCCGCAAATCCTGCTGGTGTTCGATGCTCTGACGAAGATGAAGCACGGCTTGAAGAGGGAATCGGAACGGCATGAATTTAGTTGAGGAGAGCCAGCATTTTCGCGATGCTGTCGGAGAGCGGAGCCGCTTCGCCCGGCTTTTGTTGCAGGAATCGATGGAGTTCGGGAATTAGGACCAGCGCTCGGTCCAGCGTGGGATCGGTGCCCTTCTGGTAGGCACCAATGCGGATTAGATCTTCCGAGTCGACATAAGCTGCGAGCAGGCGCCGTAGCTCGTGTGCTTTCTGCAGGTGGGGCCCAGAGCAGACTGCCGACATGAGCCGGCTCACGCTGTTCAGCACTGCAATCGGCGGATAGTGGCCGCGGACCGAAAGCTGGCGATCCAGCATGATATGGCCATCGAGCAACGCGCGTGTTCCGTCTACCAAAGGATCCTGCTCGTCGTCTCCCTCCATCAGGACGGTGTAGAAAGCCGTAATACTGCCGGAACGGAACATCCCGGCACGTTCGATGAGGCGCGCCAGCATCGAAAAGCAGGACGGCGTATAGCCCTTGGCAGTTGGTGGCTCGCCAGCCGCCAGTCCAATCTCGCGCTGTGCCATTGCGAGGCGGGTCAGGGAATCGATGACGAGCAATACGTTCCTGCCCTGTGAACAGAAGTATTCCGCGGCCGCGGTCGCCGCGAGCGCTGCTCGGATGCGCAACACCGGAGACTGATCCGACGTCGACACCAGCACCACCGAACGCCGTCGGCCCTCTTCCCCCAGGTTCTCCAGAAATTCCAGAACTTCGCGTCCACGCTCTCCCACCAACCCGAGCACAGTAAGATCTGCGCCGGTGTTGCGCGCCATCATGCCGATGAGTGTGCTCTTCCCGACTCCGCTGCCTCCAAAAATGCCAACTCGTTGTCCCCGACCGCAGGTTAGGAACGCATCAATCGCGCGAATCCCACACCCGAGCGGCTCGCGGATCGCAGTGCGGTCGAGCGGAAGCGGGGCCGGCGCATCGAGCAAGCGGTAGGTGCGAGCCCGATAGCACGGTAGTGCATCGAGAATCTGGCCGCGCCCGTCAAGAACGCGACCGAGCATGTCATCACTAACGCGCAACGTCGCGTGCTCACCCCAAGTCTGAATCCGATCGCCACACCGGATCCCTCGCGGCAAGTCGAGTGGCATGGAAAGAACCGTGGAACCGCGAAAGCCGACGATTTCTCCCGCCACAACCGTACCGTGCGCATTGTGGATTTCGCAGACCTCGCCTACCGAGCAAAACGGCCCCTCGGACTCAATAAGCGAGCCGACCACTTGCTTCACCCGTCCCTGCCAGCGCAGCCCGAAGGCGGACTCAAGCCGCTCGAGGTATGGCGATAGCCGTCCGCCGTCGCTCATCGTTCTCCTTTTGGACGCGCCGCCAGAAGATCCATTAGCCCCTGCTCAATCTCCTTGAGCTGCGCCTCGAGACTCAGCACTGCAGTTCCCATCGCCGTCTCCAGGACGCAGCCGTCCGGTTGCTGGGAAGGATCTTCTACGATCTCCGGAAGATCAGCTGGATCGAGTTGCAGGGAGAGAAATCGTCGCCACTCCGCGGCATTAAAGGGATGCACATGCAGCACGACTCCAGTGGCGCCCTCGATTTTCTCCAGAGCAACTCGAACAATGCCAGCCAGCAGGAGAGGATCGACCTGTGCTTCGCGATGCAGAATCTTGCGAGCGATACCAAGCGCCAGGTGCACAACTTCGCTTTCCACCTTCTCGAAGTAATCCGCACGATCACGGGTAAAGTGCGACAAGGCTTCGGCCAATCTGGATCGCTCGCACCCCAGGTGCTCCTCGAACTTCTTTTGAGCCTCTGCGTGTCCCTCGCGAAAACCTTGGGCGCGTGCCTCAGATTCGCGCGCCAGCGTTTCGGGCGTCATTTCTGTTGCCGTCACTGTGTCGCCTCCGCGCGCACAAGAATTCTGCATCGCTATCGCAGATACTGCATCGTAGGGAAAGGCCTCGACCAGCGTGGCGCTGACTGCGGCCCTTTCGGGCGCACGGCTAGGCGACGTACTCATCATCTTCTTCCGGCGTCAACGTGATTTTCCCCTCGGCCTCGAGCTTGCGGGCGACGGCGACGGCCTCCATCTGGGCCTTCTGGATCTCCCGGGACCTCACGGGTCCGAGAACGTCCATGTCTTCCTTCAGCATTTCCACTGCGCGTGACGACATCGACTTGAAGATGTAACTCTTCAATTCCTCCGAAGCGCCGCGCAAAGCAGTGGCCAAGGTCTTCTTGTCCATCTGACCGAGCAGTTCACGGATTCCGGCCTCAGGTACTGTCAGCAGGTCTTCAAATGTGAACATCAGGTTGCGGATCGAGATGGCTAGCTTGGGATCTTCCTTCTCAATGCCTTCCAGAATTGTTTTCGCGGTATTGATCTCCAGCCGGTTCATCACGTCGGCGACGCCACGTAGTCCAGCATAGGCGCGTCGGCTTTGCTCTCCGAGGGCTTCCAACCGCTTGTGAAGCACCATCGACAGGCGCTGCGCCATCTCGGGGGAGAACTGCCGCAGCTGCGCCAGGCGCTTGATCGCCTCGGCGCGCAATTCTTCTGGAAGCCTCATCACGAGAGTCGATGCCTGTTTAGCCTCCAGGTGAGCCAGGATCAGAGCGATCGTCTGCGGGTGCTCCGTCTCAATGAATTTGGCCAATTGCTGCGGATCCGCCTTGCGCAAGGAATCGAGCTTGCCCGCGCTCATTTCGGCCGTGAGCGACACTTGGCGCAGCAACTCCTTCGCTCCCTCTTCCCCGAAGGCTTTCACTAGCAATTTGTTTGCATAGTCTTTCCCCCCCTGGGCGAGGTAGTCTCCTGCAATCACCAGCTTTTGGAATTCCTCGAGAGTGGCAAGCGCAGTGTCGGCGTCCACTGTATTCAAGCCGGCAATTTCGCGTGTGATTTGCTCGATGTCGGTCGGAGGCAGATTCTGATAAATCCGGCTCGCGGCTTCTTCGCCCAGAATCACTAACAGAATGGCCGCCTTACGCAAGCCGGAGGGAGCTCGAGAACTCAATGCTCACCTCCCTGCTGTACCCAGCTCTGCACCAGACGACTGGCCGCTTCGGGCTCGGACTTCACTTTTTCTGTCAGAAGGCGCTTCAGATGGCTTGCGCGTTTCCCGCCCTCGGTGCCCGCTTCTTCAATCATGGCAGGGCTAGCTCCGGCTACTGGCTGCTGGGTCAATCGCGCCGCTACCTTACCCGGCAGTTCGCGAAAAGCCGCCAAGGCCTGCTTCTTCACGGGACGCAACACCAGCCAGTAGACCACCAGGAATAGCCCTGCAACTCCTACGTAACGAAGAGCCCAAGTCCATGGCTCGATCACGCGCCGCACCCGTTCGATCTTGGTGGCAGGAAAAACCGTTTCCACGGGACCTTGCTGAAAAGACAAATTCTCCACAGCCAGCACGTCCCCACGCTGCGTATCCAATCCAATGGCCGCGTGCGCCAGTTGTTCGATCTGCTTCATCTCCTCGGGAGTCCGTTTGCGGCGTGCGGTTACTTGTTTGCCCGCCTGCTCGCTCACCTCGACCGCATCGTCGACGAGGACGGCCGCCGCAAGCCGTCGGATGCGGCCCGGAGGCTCAACGCTGTGGTGCAGACTTTTGCTGACAGCATAGGTCGTCGCGTCCGATCGCGAACTCGACTGATCCGCGCCTGGACCCGAGGGAACTGGCGGTGTTGCCGATGGAACGTTGCTCGCCGTACCGGGGACTCCCGCCGGAGCGGCTCCGGTCGACTTTTCTTCCGAATGCTCCTCGGTTAACGTCGCAGTCGCTTTCGGATCGTAGGTCTCCTGCGTGTCTTCGCTGGTGCCTAGATCGTACTCAACATGCACACTAGCGCGGACATGATCGGCGCCAACAACGGGCTCCAGAGTGTGGACCAGAGTTTTTGAGAGTTCTTCATCGAGACTATAGGCGCGGCTTCCGGGCGCGGCATCGCGCACTAGCGGTGTGTTACTGTCGGCGTCCACAACCGTGACATTTTCCGGCTTCAGGCGGTCTACCGCGCTCGCTACCAATTGGGGGATGGCCTGCTGCGCTTGCTCGGACAGACGGCCACTGCGCGTTTTCAAAATCACGGCGGCCTTGGCCTCGTGCTGTTGCTCGGTGAACAGAGATTCCTGCGGTAGGACCAGATGGACACGCACGCCTTCGATTTCGCTCATCGTAGCCAGCGTGCGCTCCAACTCTCCCTCGAGAGCACGCTGGTAATTCACCTTTTCGGTGAAGTCCGAGCCTGCCCAGTTGGGGGTATCGAACAGCTCGAAGCCCATGCGTGCGCTGCGCGGAAGGCCGGCCGCAGCCGTTTCCAAGCGACTTGCGTCGAGTTTGTCCTCGGGAACAAGCAGGCTACCGCCATCTGCGGAAACTTGATGCGGGATGTTCTTCGCCGCCAGGCGGCTTGCCAGGCTTTGTGCTTCTTCAGGGCGCAGGCCCGAATAGAGCGTAACGAATTTGGGCTGTCCGAGCAGGGTTACAAAGAGCCATAGCACTCCGCTCACCAGGACCGCCCCGCCAGCAAGAAGCAACTGTTGCTTGAGGCTCAGGCCCCTGAAGAATTGAGCCAGTCGCTCAAGGACATCGTTGGCAGATTGCGCATTTTCGGCCATGGTTGGTCACGTCGTGCATTGAGCCCTCGAAAGCTCAGAACTGCATGCGCGAGATCTCCTCGTAGGCGGACACAATCTTGTTGCGTATCTGCATCATCAGTTGAAAGCTCAGGTCGGCTTTCTCGACCGCGATTAAAGCACTGTGCACATCTGTGCCATTGCCTTCGAGCACGCCCGCAACCTTGGCTTGCGCCTGGCCTTCGAGCTGCTGAATATCGTCCATCGCGTTGTGTAGCGCCTCTCGAAAACCAGCGCCCTCCGATGTGGAGGGCCGCATGGAGGGAACATCGACCTCGACCGGGAGAATGCGTAGCGAAGAGATGCTATTCATGGGACGTCCTCCGAGTGCATCGGCGCCAGTTCATCAGCTCAGAATCTGCAGTGATTGCTGGATCATGTTCTTGGCTGCCTGCACCGCCGATGCGTTCAGCTGATAGGCCCGTACAGCGCTCAGCAAGTCGGTCATTTCCATTACCGGATTCACGTTCGGATAGGTCACATATCCCGACGGGTCAGCATCTGGATGGCCCGGTTCGTACCTACGGGGTAAAGGCGACGCGTCCGCCACCACACGGTCAACCTGTACTCCGCCTTGCGGCTGCGAATGCAATCCAGCAAGCAGCAGTGGAAATCGTTGTGTGGGACGCGCGCGAAACACCAGAAGTTGACGTCGATACGCGCCGCCCTGGGGAGTACGAGTGGTCTCTGCATTCGCCATGTTGGCGGAGACGACTTCTGCGCGCCAGCGCTCAGCCGCCAGTGCCGACCCGCTTACTTCCAGCATGCCGAAAAGATTCATGACGTGGTCCCTCCGGAGTTGATGGCCAGGGAGATGGTGTGAAATTGATCTTTGAGAAGTTGAATGCCGAGATTGAACCTCATCTGGGCTTCAGCAAGTAGCAGACTCTCGCGTTCCACGCTCACATTGTTGCCGTCTGGCCGTTCGAGCAATCCTTGCACTTGACGCGCTACCGGGTGAAATGAGGCTGTCTGCAGAAGGCCTTCCCCGATTCCATCCTCTTCGGCCGCGGCATGCCTTAGTTCAGACCGGAAGTCCAGGTCGCGCGTGTGATAACCCGGGGTGTCGATGTTGGCGAGGTTGCCCGCAACCAGTTTGTAGCGCGCCACATCGACATCGAGGAACCGGCCCAGCGCTTCGGTCATGGGGGTAGCGATCAGACTGCCATTCGAGTTATTCATGGATATAACTGCTCCAACTGGGCAAGCCGTAGCTGCGAACCTTGTTGCGAACCGTGCGCAGGCTCACGCCGAGCAACTCTGCGGCCCGGGAACGGTTGCCTCCTGTCGCTTCCAACGTGACCTCCACCAGCTTGCGCTCCATCTCGCCCAAAGAAACACCCGGGCGAAGCAGGCTGAGATCAGTCGGGGCGGTAGGGCTTGCTGCTTCCGCCCATTCCACTCCCTCCAGAGCATCGGCATCGATCTCAGTTCCGCTAGCCAGGGCCATAACGCGCCGGATGCAGTTAGCCAGTTCCCTGACGTTGCCAGGCCACGAGTGCTGCTCAAGGCGCGCGAGCAATCCGTCCGTCAGGCGGAACGATTTGCCTGGCGCCGCATAGAGGCGGGCGAAATACTCCGCAAGTTCACGAACGTCCCCGGCGCGCTCGCGAAGGGGAGGCAGCATTAGCGGGATCACGTTCAGGCGATAGTAAAGATCGGCCCGGAATTTTCCTTCCCGTACCATGCGGCTCAGAGCGCAGTTCGTGGTGGCAATGACTCGCAGGTCTACCTGGATACTTCGTGTGTCTCCCAGACGGTCGAACTCGCGCTCCTGCAGGACCCGGAGAAGTTTGGGTTGCAACGAGAGCGGCATCTCGCCCACCTCATCCAGCAGGAGCGTTCCGCGATTGGCCAGTTCGAACTTGCCCGGCTTGAGATTGGCTGCGCCAGTGAACGCACCTCTGGTGTGCCCGAAAAGCTCACTTTCGAGCAGCGTCTCGGGAAACGCGGCGCAGTTGACGGCCACAAAGGGCCGATCGCGCCGTGCGCTGAGGCGGTGGATCAGGCGCGCGATCAACTCTTTTCCTGTTCCGCTCTCGGCTTCGATCAGTACATCGGCATCGCAGCCCGCGGCTTGCCGCGCCCGCTCTAGGGCTCGCAACCATTGGGGAGCATGCCCGCCCAATTCCTTTCCGGCCTCGCACTGCTTCCGAGCCTGCTCGAGGATGCGTTCGGCGGACTCCTCAAGTTGCTCAAACGAAACCGGCTTGACCAGATAGTCGCAGGCGCCATCTCTCATCGCCGCCACGGCTCCGGGAATGCTGCCATACGCAGTCAACAGGATGACCGCAGTGCGGGGAACAAGGGCGCGTGCTGAACGTAGAAGAAAAAGGCCGTCTTCACCGGGCATGCGAATATCGGTCACGATCAACGGATGCATGGCACAGCGGAACTTCTCCAGTCCCTCGCGCGCGGAAGTAGCGGTTTCGACCTGCCAACCACGGCGCTGAAAGCGCGCCTCCAAAGCCGTACGCATGCCACCATCGTCGTCGACGATCAGAACCCGGCTCACTTTTGCACTCCTTCCGGAACGTCGGTCAGTGGAAAAGTCACGGTAAAGATCGCTCCATGTTGCGAACGGTTCGCTGCGTGAATGGCTCCTCCGTGTTGCTCGATGATCTTCCGGCAGACCGACAGTCCCAAGCCGGAGTTCCCAGCGCGGCGGCTGACGCCAGGTTCGAAGATCGCGCCCAGGTCTTCAGGGGGAATTCCCGGGCCCGTGTCTGCTACGGTCACAACTGCTCTTTCGGTGCCTTCCGAGCGGGTTCTGCGGCCGCCTAGTTCGACCCATCCGCCCTCCGGCATCATCTGGACACTGTTGAGGATGAGATTCAACAGCACCTGTTCGAGCCGATGGCGGTCCGCCGGAATCACGACACCGGCAAGATGGTTCTGCAGACTGAACGTGACCTGTGATTGCCGCCCCAGCGGAAGGAAGAAACCCCGCGACCAATCCAGCAGCTTGCCCAGATCCACCGGCGCCAGTTGCGGCGGGGGTAGGCTGTGGAAATGCAAAACATTGTTGACGATGGCCGCCAGGGTTCGCAGCCCGGCTCGCACGTGTTCCACCCAGCTTCGCTGTTCGTCATCAAGATCGGACTCCATCAGCAATCCGGCAAACAATTCCAGGCTACCGAGCGGATTGCGGATCTCGTGCGCCAACAGCCTCGAGATCGCCGCCAGTTCACACTCACGCTGCAGTCGGGCTTCGATCTCATCCAACCGCTTACGCTCGCTGATGTCGCGCAGGATGAAGATGTCTCCGCCCTCGCGGAGCAGCGCATGGCGCACTGCGAGCCACCGAACATTGTGTTGCCCGTTTCCCACCGTCTGCTCCAACTCGTCTTCTTCCATACGGGAACGTTGCAGGAGTTCCCTAACGGAGTCCGGTAATGAACAGAGGGAGACCAGCTCTCCATCCCCAGCCGCCGGGCCGAGAACTCGGCGAGTCTCGGAGTTCGCCCGCAGGACCTCTCCCCCGCTCGACGCAACCAGCACGCCACAAGGAAGATTTTCCAAAATGCGATCCAGATAAGCGCGCATCTGCGCATTTTCTTCTGACGTCCGCACGACTTCGCTGTTGCTGGCGGCCAATTCCCTCTCCAATCGCTCGACTTCCGCACGCAAGTTCGCGTACGACGCCTCCAAAGACGCAGCGGCGTGAGCAAAACTGCGAAAAGCACGTAGCAGGAACTCCTGATTCTCCTTGTTCGTACCACCGATGAAAACGTCGGTTGCGTCAACACCGGAGGGCAGCTGGTGCTCAGTCCAATCTCTTGGCATGGGCAACGACATCATGGCTATAGGCAACATTTGCACGGGTGGGGCCAATTGCGGACCCCGTTGCATAACATCTTTCTCAGAATCCGGGGGCGGGGGTTTCCTGCGGTTCACGTTGTGGATGAGAAAAGTACAAATGTTCCGCGCGGATGACCTCATCGCCGCCGGCGAGGATGGAAGACCGCTCCATAACATGCTGCAGCTCTCGAACGTTCCCCTTCCACGGATGTCTTTCCAACAGCTGTGTCGCACTTTCGTCCAGTCGCTGACTGGGAACATCAAGGGCTGCTGCCATGCATGACAGGAAGTGTTCTGCTAGAGGCACCACATCGCCGGTGCGTTCTGCCAACGGCGGCAGCTCAATAGGAAATGCTGCTAGCCGGTAAAACAGATCCTGACGAAATTCGCCCCGGCTGGCGCGGTACGCCAGATCCGCATTGCTGGCTGCGATGACTCGCACATCCACCCGTGTTACCTCACAGGTACCAAGACGTTGAATCTCCTTCTGCTCGAGGAAACGAAGCAGCTTGGCCTGCATGCCGAGCGGCAATTCGCTGACTTCATCGAGGAAAAGCGTGCCGCCGTGGGCGGCGGGGATGCGACCGATCTGGGCTTGCACGGCGCCGGTGAACGCACCGCGTGCAAAGCCGAATAACTCGGATTCCAATAAAGCCTCAGGGATGGCAGCGCAATTCACCACCACGAAGGCCTTGGCCGAGCGCGGACTCAACGCGTGCAAAGCCCGCGCGACAAGTTCTTTCCCTGTACCGGTGGGACCGACAATCAACACTGTCGTTGGCCGACCGGCAACCAGACGAACCATGCGGTAGACATGCTGCATGGCCTCGCTGGTCCCAATCATCCCCGGGAGAGGTCGTGTCATAGATTGGTCCACTGCGGGGCCCCTTTGAGCATGCAATTGCTTGTGCGAAAAGGATTCGGCGTCTGTGACTACCTCCGTCGGGCAATCTTCAGGATGCTCATCATCGGAATCAAGAAGCACCACCTCGATTCCAGGAAAGCGTCTACGGATCACCACCAGCAATTCGTCAGCATCCAGATCGGGGAGACATCGATCGAGGAACAGCACTTGCCAGGGTCCCTTTTCCAGCTTTGCCAAAGCGTCTGCTCCTCCCAGGGCCTGCTGTACGGGGCAGCAGCGACCGTTCAGACGACGAAGGACCTGCTCGCGCAATGCGCTGTTCGGACTGGCAATCAGTGCCGCACCTGGATGCGCGAAAGTGGGAATCGAGAGGGCGACACTCATTGTGGATCTCCTCTTTGCGCGAAGTTTTGCAGGAGCTCCGGAGACGATAATGACCAAGCCATAGGGATTCGCAGCGTCCAACGATGAATCTCCCCCGTTTCAGAGTGCTCACAGCTTCCCCCAAGATGTTCCCAGGCCGCTTCTGAGATCAGGAGCCCGAGTTCCGGGCGTGAAAAAGGAGAATGCACGGGCGGCGGCCCAGCTGACCAGGAAGTGATGAAGTTCGCAGCACCTCGCTCGCACGCAGCATGAACTCCGATGGTACTGCCCTCGGCCGAGAGGCTGATCGCGCACCCAATCACTCGAAAAAGAAGAGATGTGAGGAGACCCACATCCGCACGCACCGGCAGTGGCTCGGAGGCCTCAACGCGGAGCCGCACGTTTCTCGACTCAGCGACAGGCTGCAGTTCCTTCCCGGCCTCTCGCACGAGGTTATCCAGTAGGACGATCAATCGCTCTTGAGGGTCAGTTGACTGCAGATCGGCGAGTTCTCGCAGAGCTTCTACCAGGTCGCGCATTCGCGAAACCAGTTGAAGTCCTTCGCCTAGGATTCGAATGTAATCATCTGCCGACCGCGGAGCAGCCAGTGCGAGTTCGATGGAACATTGCAATCCAGTGAGGGGCTGGTTCAGGGCATGAAGCAGGTGCGCAAGCCGATTCCGTCCGCCCGCAGCATCCCTCGGTCTGGAAGGCGCGAGTTGGGGGCCGGCGCCGCTCATAACCGCACCTCCGCCGCCATGGCTTCTGATGGAGCTTTCAGCGCATATCCCACTCCACGCACCGTCTGAATAAGTTTCACATTGTGACCGTCGTCGATCTTGCGGCGCAAATAGTTGATGTAAACGTCCACCACGTTTGTGGTCGTGTCAAAGGTCAGATTCCAGACATGTTCGATGATCATGGAGCGGCTCACATCACGCCCCGCATTGCGCATCAGATATTCCAGAAGGGAAAACTCCTTCGCCGTAAGTTCGATCCTCAAGCCCCCGCGCTCAACCCTCCGTTGAACACGGTCAAGTTTCAGATCAGCGACTGTGAGGACCGATTCGGAGGGGAGATGGCTACGACGGATCAGGGCACGAATACGGGCAGATAACTCGCTGAAGGAGAATGGCTTGCTGAGGTAGTCGTCTGCCCCAGTATCGAGGCACTGTATTCTGTCTTCAACGCGCGTGCGTTGAGTCAAGATCAGAATCGGGAGGCTGGGCCTCTTGACTCTCACCTCACGTAGCACTCCAACGCCATCGAGCTTGGGGAGATTCAGATCAAGGATCACAATCTCATAGTCGCAAGCCAGGGCGGCTGACAATGCCTGCTCCCCATCCTTGACCGCATCCACTGTGTAGTGTTCGCCTTCGAGACCTTGCCTCACGAACCTCGCAAGAGCCTCATCATCTTCTGCAATAAGAATTCGCATAAAGTGAACCGTCCTTAATCGGAACAGCCCAGTCTAGTTAGAAAGAGCTCAACTTCGGCCGACTACCGACATGCACGAAGGTATCGAGCAGCAGAATTGGTCCTCGGTTTCAAATGGGGAGCCGCGTCCTGAACGGGATATGGAGGCAGGGCTGTGGTCCGAACCTGAACCGCCAATAGCATGGGCCTCTGCCCTACGTGGATAATTCAGGCTGGGCGTACGCGATTGGAGTCCGGGCTTGCGTGTTCTTAATGCGGGGGCACTCAAATCTCTCTTTATGCCAAGCGGAGTTTGGTTGCTCGGCGTCATGGTACTGGTCTACTCCGGGTGGCTCACCCTTGCCTTACCTGCGATTAGCTTCCTCTATTACTGTGCTGTCGTCGGTGGACTGCTGCTGGCTTGGCGATTTCATTCCAGCCGCATCTTGTTGGCTTTAGCCTGTGTTCTCCTGGCCCAGCAGGCGGCAGCAATTTCTGCGGGCCAGCCACCCTTCATCCCGGCAACACTTCATGCACTTGGAGTGCTTGTGCCGGTAAATTTTGTCTTGATAGCGATCATGCACGAGCGCGGTTGCACACTGGAGTCTCTCGCACCTGCAGCTCTAGCTCTCTTCGTGCAGTCCCTTACTGTGACGGTCTTATGCGGAGCGGCTGTTCGTGTGCGTAGCCTGACAGTTCCAATCTCGTTTCCGCGCTACGCGATCGTCGTGATGGGTGGTACCGGCGTATTCTTGGCCATTCGCTTTCTGGTGAATCGAAAGCCGGTCGACAGTGCCCTCTTATGGGCGTTAGGCGCAGGTTCTCTAGCGCTGCGCTCGGCGCCTGAGTCGCGACCGACCATGGCATTCTGGGCAACTTCGGCCTGCATCCTGGGGACGGCCGTTATTGAGAACTCTTACCTCCTTGCGTATCACGACGAACTGACGACCTTGCCATCGAGGCGGGCCTTCAATGATGCCTTACTAAGGTTGAAGAGTCCGTATTCGATAGCTATCGTCGACATCGATCACTTTAAGCGCTTCAATGACACATATGGTCACGATACTGGCGATCAGGTCCTGCGGATGGTCGCCGCCAACCTCGCGCATGTCGCTGGAGGAGGACAGGCTTACCGTTGCGGGGGCGAAGAATTTAACATTCTTTTTCCGGGCAGGAAGACTCCCGAAGTTCTGCCACACCTCGAGAACCTGCGCGAGTCGGTCGAGAAATCCGAATTCCGCCTGCGGGGCGATGAGAGGCGCCAAGTTCCCCGTGGACCCGATCGCCGCAATCAAAGGAGAGGCCGGACTCGGAAGGACAGGGGTATGAGACCTTTGTCCGACGTTAACCCAAGTTCCGTGATTTCGGTGACGATCAGCATTGGCGTAGCCACCGCCTCAGCAGACGAAAGCAGCCCCCGCGCCGTACTTGAAGTCGCAGACAAGGCACTTTACCGGGCGAAAGCAAACGGACGAAATCGCGTGGAAACGACCGCGTCTTCACATCGACCTTTGCGTACTAAAGCGGCTGGAATGGGCTGAGGCTGAATCCGAACAGATAGGAAGATTACGTCCGGACCGGACCGTCGACCGTTGGACGGGAAGTGTGACGGTCCGGTTCCGTACGTTTCGCAAGCACCGCTGGCCGTGCGGTCAGCCGGCGGCTGTAGGTGAGATCGGGCGCTTCCGGCCGGAGCCGCCGCAAGCGGGGCACTTGGTACGTATGAAGGCGACGCCGTCGGACTTCCCGTTCAAGTCGACCGGCTTCGCAACGTATCCAGAACCGCCGCAGTTCGGACAGTCGTCCGGAGCCACTCCTTCTCCCCCTCGTGTTAGCCGAATTCTCTCCCAAACGGGTCAATGTTCCGCGAAAGTTCGTTTTGCGTTACGAATCCCGAACAAATTGCCGGAACTCATCTTTTATGTGGTACTTACAAGGTTTGCCACCATCAAGATGGTCTCGATCGAGCGCGGGGAGTTTACTCCCTCGATTCGAGGGGAATCGTATCCTTTATCACCGCCCTCGTTTGTGGATGGATGTGATGCGCGAGTCAGGCCTGCAGTTTGAAGATCCTTTCCATCCTCATCCATTTCTCACCTGGTTCGGACTCAGGAAGGGCTCTCTGAAAGTTCCACATCAGTTTTTCCCACTCTTGCACCTTGGGGTTTCGGAGATCGGCTTCGCTCTTGGCTTCGAATGAAAAATCATCTGTGACCTCTATGATCATGAACATCCGTGTTCCCAACAAGTAAATCTCCATATCCAGGACGCCCGACTGTTTGATGCTATCGATGATTTCGGGCCAGACCTGCTCGTGATGACGCTTGTATTCGGCGATCAATCGAGGATCCTCCTTGAGATCCAACGTGAGACAGAAACGACGTTTCATAGACCCCTCTTCGCGGGAACAACCGTGGCCATCATGAACAGGAAACCATATCGCAGCGTATTGTGACAGAAGGGATTGCCATAGGGCGTTCTTGCTGAAATCGTTACGTCAGGGCACGGTCGAGATGCACATATCCGCCGTCGACGAACAAGTGCTGCCCCGTCGTATGACTGGACTTAGGCGAAAGGAGAAAGACAACCATGGATGCGATCTCGTCCGCGGTGGTCATTCTCTTGCCCAGCGGAATCTTCGAGAGTATCAAATTCAACTTCGAGCTGGGATTCGGAAAAGTGTCCAGCCAGCTTCGATAAAGAGGCGTCATGACCTCAGCAGGGATCACGGTGTTGACCCGGATTCCGTGAGGAAGCAATTCCGCAGCCCACTCGCGAGTAAGTGCCATGATTGCCCCCTTCGACGATGCGTAACCCGAAGTACTCCCTTGGCCCGTGACTGCGGTTTTCGAACCGACATTTACGATCGCCCCATGAACCCTCTTCAGATGAGGGAGACTGTAATGCGCCATGCTGTAGTAGTGCACCAGGTTGCGATTCAGCGAAGCAACGTACTCCGCAGGGTTCCCCTGCTCAAGGCCCACTTTGTCGTTCCGCCCGGCATTATTCACCAACGCGTCAAGCCGCCCGAATTCTTTCACGGTTTGAGCGACCGACTGCTCGCAGCTTTCCGGAGTGCTGAGATCGACGCTGATCAATCCGCATCGCGAGCCCTTGCCCTGAATCTCAGACTGCAACTGCTTGCCAGCGTTCGCGTCACGACCCACGATTACCGGCACGGCCGCTTCGGCAGCGCACGCGTGGACAATGGCGGCGCCGATCCCCTTTGCGCCGCCCGTTACGATCACGACTTTGTCTTTCAATTCCAGATCCATACGATCTATCCCCGTAGGTTGAAAAAGCCACCGTCAAGAGCGTAGTCCGCGCCAGTGATAAAGGATGCTTCGTCAGAACACAGAAAGAGGGCTAGTGAAGCAACTTCGGCGGGCTCCGCCATTCTTCCGATCGGCTGTGATTTTGCCAGTTTCCCGAACATTTCCTGTTCACGGCCCGGATAATTTTTCCTCAGATAGTCGTCTACAAAAGGGGTGTGGACCCGCGCCGGTGAAATGCAATTGCAGCGGATGTTATGCCCTAGATAGTCCCGCGCTACGGAGTAGGTCATGGCGATGACAGCTCCCTTGGTCATGGAGTAGGCAAACCGATCTGCCAGCCCTGCCGAGCCAGCGATCGACGCCATATTCAGAATGACTCCTCCGCCATGTTTACGCATGTGCGGAACGATGGCTTGCATGCAATTGTAGAAGCCCTTGATGTTGACCCGGACGAGACGATCGAAATCCGCCTCCGTGGTGCTCTCGACCGTTCCTATGTGCGAAACACCCGCATTGTTGACAAGAATATGAATCTGTTC
The DNA here is from genome assembly GCA_035577905.1 of Binatia bacterium. Lineage (GTDB taxonomy): Bacteria > Acidobacteriota > Terriglobia > Terriglobales > Acidobacteriaceae > Sulfotelmatobacter. Next base: position 183,151 of record DATKAP010000021.1, on the reverse strand, counting down.
CCGGACGAATAATGTCTCAAGAACAGCTTTCACTGCCGATTGGTCAGTTACGTCACAGGGGTGAATTGAGGCTTGACCACCACGCACATTGATCTGCTGTCGTGTATCTTCCGCAGCCAGTTCGTTGACATCCAGAATGCGGACACTCGCGCCGTGCTCTGCAAACTCGAACGCGATAGCTTGGCCGATTCCACTTCCCGCGCCAGTGATTGCGGCCACCTTTCCGTCCAGCCGAAAATCGCGATTCACATTCTTACCGTCACTCAGAGCGAGACACCTCGTTTCCAGGGAATGAAATCCTCCTGCTGCTTGATCTCGGCCTTGGTCCGGATTTCTCCGCTGGCGACCTTTACCACGAAATCCAAGACGGTTTCTCCCATCTGCTCAATCGTCTGCTCCCCGTCGATAATTGCACCCGTATCGATATCAATGATGTCGTGCATGCGCCGAGCCAGCGTGGAGTTGGTGGAGAGTTTCACGACGGGTGTAATGGGATTGCCGGTGGGCGTCCCCAAGCCCGTTGTAAATAAAACAATGTTAGCGCCCGCGCCGACTTGCGCCGTGACGCATTCCACATCGCTGCCAGGAGTGCATTGCAGATTCAGGCCAGGCTCCGTCGAGTATTCCGGATAATCCAGCACCGCTGTGACCGGAGACTTGCCGCCCTTCTTCGCCGCGCCTGCGGACTTTATTGCGTCGGTGAGCAGTCCGTCCCGCCTGTTGCCGGGCGACGGATTCATCTCGAACGTCGATCGGACGGCTGCGGCTCGTGCCGCATAGTCGTTCATCAAATTCATAAATCGATTGCCGATCTGGCGGCTGCGTCCCCGATTAATGAGTTCCTGCTCGACTCCGCACAGTTCCGGAAATTCCGACAGAATGGTTCGGCCTCCCAGGGCGGCCAGTAAATCGGAAGTGTGTCCGATCGCCGGATTCGCAGATATTCCTGAGAATCCGTCGGAACCTCCGCACTTCAATCCAACACATAACCTTGAGAGAGGAGCGTCTACGCGCTGCGCTTTATTTGCCTCCACTAGGCCGAAGAACGTCTGACGGATTGCTTCGGTCATCATGGCCGCTTCGGAACCGCTCTTTTGCTGCTCGAAGATGAACAGCGGCTTAGCGAAACTTGGATTGCGCTTACGAATCTCGCTTCGCAGAACTTCCACCTGCGCGTGCTGACAGCCGAGACTCAAAACAGTCGCTCCTGCCACGTTGGGATGATGAATATAACCTGCCAGCAACCCGCATAGGTTCTCTGAGTCCTCACTTGTGCAACCGCATCCACCTTCGTGCAGGAGAAAGCGGATCCCGTCCACATTGCTGAACATCCGCTGGTGAGCCGGCGTAATCGATTCCCCAGAAACTGTGTGACTGTCTGGGCGTTGGAGATTTCCTTCACGATAGAGTCTTACTAGTTCGGCAACTTGACGGCGGTACACTTGAGGAGCCGCGAAGCCGAGTTCCTCTTCGAACGCCTGCTTCAGGACTTGAATATTCTTGTTTTCGCAAAAGACTAGCGGCACGACCAGCCAATAATTTCGCGTGCCGACCTGTCCGTCCGATCGTTCATACCCACGAAATGTTGCTCCGTTCCAGCGCGAGACGTCCGACTGCGTCCAGTAGAATGGTTCGGACTGTTCATGAAAGGGCGAGGCCTGATGGCAGACGTTGCTGACAGTCAGAAGTTCTCCTGCGGCAATGGGTTTGACAGCTTGTCCGACCAGGCCTCCGTACATCAGAACGCGATCACCCGCCGCCATATCCGTGGTGGCGAATTTGTGCTTAGCTGGAACGTCCGTCTTCAGGACGTATCGCTGCTGGTCCCACTCGACGCTTTCGGCTTGTTTCAGGTCCTCCAGCGCCACCAAGACATTGTCGCGGGAATCAAGTTTCAGCACGCGGAATCTCATTGGCAATACTTAATCCGAAGAAGACTGGATGCTGGGCAGTGTAAATGTTCGCGGAATGACCCGCAAATTAGGTTCGGGCAGGGCGGTCTTCAGCCTTGATGTGTAAGGCGCCAGAAGCGCTGTGCATTTCCGCCGAGCACGGCATCGCGAGTAGCTGGCATCTGGTTCCGGAGATAGTCCTTCACCACATCCATTGTGCGGGCATAGGAACTCGCTACCAGGCACACAGGCCAGTCTGAGCCAATCATTAGCCGCCAAGCTCCAAAAGTCTCGAATGCTACGTCCAGATAAGGAGTGATGTCCTCCGGTCTCCAGCCATGCCAGTCCGCTTCAGTGACCAATCCAGAAAGCTTGCAGAAGACATTCGGGAAGGCCGCCAAGCGTTGAATTCCAACGGCCCACGATTCAATTTCGTGGCCCTTAATCGGCGGTTTCGCGAGGTGATCAAGCACAAAACGGTGTTTCGGGAATCTCTCAACAAACTCGGCTGCCACCGGAAGGTGCTTTGCATAGATAAGAATGTCGTACGCGAGGTCGAACTCCGCGAGGATCGAGACTCCACGAAGGAAATCCTCGCGCAAAAGAAAACGGTCGTCTGACTCGGACTGCACAATGTGGCGGATTCCGACCAACTTGGGATTTCGCTTAAAATCGTCCAACTGAGAACGAACATTCACCGAACACAGGTCTACCCAACCGACTACCCCGAGGATCTTCGGCGTTCTCTGTGCCAATTGGAGCAACCAACGAGTCTCTTCCAAGGTCTGCCGTGTCTGTACGGCTACGGATCCTTGGAAGTCGTTGCGCTGAAGCTCGAGTTCTAAGTCCCGCGGCAGGAAGTTCCTGCAAATCGCTTCCATTGAGGCATCGATCCATTCGTATTCCCGCGAATTGTAGATCCAGAAGTGTTGATGGGAGTCGACGCGCATGCTTTGACGTTGTTTCACAGATTAGCGAGAAGTCGGACTCGAACTAGCGTACGGAGGCTGCCCAAGCAATAAGGGCACGTCTAGTGTACGACACGAGTGATTGCCGACATTGTGAGCTTGGGTTCTGAGGGTTTACAGTATTCGGGTCATTGTGTTCGCGCACGCCGAATGGCCCGGCTGCGAGGAGGAACAATGAAGGACCACGCTCGCCAAAGCCTCTCAGCGCCCCCCATCTCCCGACGAGACTTCCTGGCAAAAGGTGCCGGCGCCGCCATCGCTTTTTCGATCGTTCCACGACACGTGCTCGGCGGGCTCGGATACGTCCCACCGAGCGACAAAGTCAACATCGCCTTCATAGGCGTGGGGGCGCAAGGCCTACGCGTGATGCTCCGTTTGCTGCGGGAGCCGGACGTTCAGGGGGTCGCGGTCTGCGATGTCAACAAAGGCAGCGCCGGCTATCCGCAATGGAGTACGCACGAGTTCTGCAATTCTGTGCGAAAGTTGCTAGGGGTTAACAGTGGATGGGATTGGCTAAGCCCAGATCAGCCCATTCAACTCACGCATTCAATGCAAGTCACCAGTGGGATGGCCGGCCGGGAGCCTGCTCAGAAGATTGTGGAAGGTTATTACGGCGCACAAAAACGGTCAGGGGAATACAAGGGCTGCGCATCGTACAACGACTTCCGGGAGCTCTTCGAGAAAGAGAAAGACGTGGACGCGGTCGTCGTCTGCACGACCGACAACTTACATGCTGCGGTTTCCGCCGCAGCGATGAAGAGGAAGAAACACGTCTTCTGCCAAAAGCCTTTGACGCACACTATCTACGAGTCCAAGCGGATCGCCGAAATCGCGCGCGAGACAGGAGTCGCAACCCAGATCGCCGTTGCCAACCAGGCGTCCGAAGACACACGCCTGCTCTGCGAATGGATTTGGGACGGAGCCATCGGCCCCGTGCGCGAGGTAATCAACTGGTCCAGCCGTCCTTTTTGGGCGCAAGCGGTCGAGCGTCCGAAAGAAACAGAACCTGTCCCCGAAGGGCTGGATTGGAACCTCTGGCTGGGTCCAGCACCGGAGCGCCCATTCCATCATTGCTACTTGCCCTTCTCTTGGCGCGGATGGATCGATTTCGGTTGCGGCGCCCTCGGCGACATGGGCTGCTACAGCTACGATACGATCTTCCGCGTCATGAAGCTGGAAGTGCCGACAAGCATCGAGGCGAGTTCGACCGATCACTACGATGAAACCTATCCTCAGGCCGAAATCATTCATTACGATTTTCCCGCTCGGGGCGGTATACCTCCGCTGCGCTTCACCTGGTACGACGGCGGTCTCAAGCCCGCTCGTCCGCCCGAACTAGAGGCGGATCGTCCTTTCCGCGGAGAACAGGATGAGGACGAGGGGCTGCTATTTGTCGGAGACCGCGGCAAGATCCTCTGCGGATTCAATGGAAGGAACCCGAGGCTGATCCCCCAAAGCAAAATGGATTCATATAAGCAGCCTCCGAAAACACTCCCGCGGTCACCAGGGAATGAGCGTGAATGGCTTGACGCATGCAAAGGCGGCAAAGTAAGGCCGGGCGGTAATTTTGAATTCGAAGATCTGGTGACGCAAACCTTGCTGCTCGGAAACGTCGCCGCGCTCACCGGGCAGATGATGACGTGGGATCCGCTGAATCTCAGGGTGAATAACTCCGACTTGGCGCAGAAATACATCCGTCCCGAGCGCCGCAGTGGATGGGAGCTTTAGACGCAGCATTTCTGAAGGATGAGAACGAGGAGGCTACTTTGGCTGCAATCACGAGACGAGAATTCTGCAAAGCCGCTACGACGTCAGCTGCGGAAATTGGGTTGCTCTCATCGGGTGTGCTGAATCTAATGGCGAACCCACTGGGATTTCCCATTGGATGTCAAACATGGCCGGTGCGGGAGATGATCGCCAAGGATTTCCCAGGTACGCTCAAACTGCTCGCGGACGCTGGATTTCAGAGCATCGAATTGTGCTCGCCCGTGGGTTACAGCGACAACGGCTTCGGCGGCCTAACAAAATTCAAGGCAGCAGAACTGAAGCAGATCATCCACGATGCCGGTCTAAGTTGCGTCAGCTCCCATTTCGGCATCGATGAGCTTCGCAAAAATCAGGAAAATCGTGTCACGTGGGCTAAAGATCTAGGACTTACCCAGATGTTGGTGCCAAGCCTTGACGGTCCCAAGCATCCGACGATGGACGACGTAAAGCGTGCCGCCGACGAATACAACAAAATGGGGGCAATCGCGGCTGTCGCGGGTCTCCAGCAGGCGTTGCACAATGAAAGCTTCGAGACTTCAACCGTCGACGGCAAGCGCACCTACGATGTACTGTTCGAACTCCTTGATCCTAAGCTCGTCAAATTTCAGTTCCAGGTTTCGACGATCAGCGAGGGGTTGGATGCTGCGGACTATTTCACGAAATACCCGGGTCGCTTTGTTTCAATGCACGTTCAAGGGTGGTCCGCTCAAACAAAGAAAATCATGCCGGTGGGGCAAGATTCGCTCGATTGGAACAAGATCTTCACCGCAGCCAAGATCGGGGGGATCAGAAACTACTTCGTTGAGATGAAGCTTGAAATGATGAAGGAGAGCGTTCCCTACCTGCGCAACCTGCAGGTCTGATCATCGTAAGAAACCGCCTGCATATTGAGCGAGATGCAGCTGGACGCCACGGGAAGCCTTGCTCGCCGCACAATGGCTACTGGTTCCCCAGAAGAAAGTAACATCCTTGTAATAATCCCACTGCGGCTCACGTCTTTAATGGTGAAACTCAGCTGCATGGAGGAGTACCCTGCGAAGCGTATTAATCGAGGAACCGCCCATCGCCATTCCCAGCGAACTCGAACGAGTGTTTCGATCGCATCACGGGCTGGTCTTCCGCACCGCGTATCGAATTACTGGTAACGCAGCAGACGCCGAGGATGTGCTGCAAACAGTTTTTCTCCGTCTTGTTCGCCGGACTTCACAGTCTGATGCGTTGGAAAGCGAAGAGAGCTACCTTCGCCGTGCGGCGATTAATGCGTCCCTTGACGTCATCCGCTCGCGGCAGTCAAACCCCACGGTCGAACTGGTCGAGGTTCCAAGCAGGAGCACGGATGGCGACATCACGGAACTGCGGCAGGCCCTGGCACGCGCGTTGACCGAGCTACAACCGAGAGCGGCAGAGATTTTTGCTCTCAGATTCATTGAGGGTATGAGCAATCTCGAAATCGCCCGAATGCTCGGGATTTCTCAGGTGCTGGTAGCTGTGACGGTCTATCGAACGCGGCAACAGCTTCGCAAGCAACTCGCGAAGTATCTAGGAGACAGGTCATGAATAACGATAAATTCGATCACTTGCTTTCGACAATCCGAAATGAAAGCGTGGATGAGAAACTTGTCGTCGAGGCCAGTGATCGGGTATGGAAATCGCTTTCCGACACTAACCCGTCAACTCACGCCTGTGCACACACGCTACGCTCCTGCGAGGATTTCCAATCACTGATCCCTGACTATCTGGCGAAGGAGCTTCTGCCCGCCCGTGCGTTGCTGTTCGAAGATCACGTGCACAGGTGTGTGGGCTGCCGCCATGCTTTGGAGCGCGCCAGAAGTGGCGAGCGTCAGCAAATCTGGACACTGCAGAAGCGCTCAAACTCGTTCGTATGGCGGAGCGCGATGGGGGCGGCGGCCGTTGCGGCGGTTCTTGTCGTCGCTTTTGCCTTCTCAAATGGGCTTCTTCCCGGACAACACCCGGTTCGCGCCGAGGTTCAAGCCGTCGACGGTTCGATATATGCCGTAAACGGCGCTGACGTGCATCTGATTCCCGCCGGCTACCAGATTCGCAACGACGACGAGATACGCACCGCCAAATCCTCGACTGCAGTTGTCCGCCTGCTCGACGGTTCTCTCGTTGAGATGGGCCCTCGTGCGGAGGTTTCCGTCTCCCGCCAATGGCGAGGCACGACACTCCATCTCCAGGGAGGCCAGATAATCGTGCAAGCCGCGAAACAGCAAGCTGGCAGGCACCTGTACGTCGCCACTGAGGATGGCTTGGTTTCGGTAAAGGGGACCATCTTCTCCGTGAATCGCGGTATCAAAGGTTCCCGCGTAGCCGTAATCGAAGGAGTTGTCCGCGTGGATTTTGGGGAGACCAGCACCGATCTCACGGCGGGAGAGCAAGCCACATCCAGCACGGCCGTATCGAAGGTGCCTGTGCAGGATGAGATCGCCTGGAGCCGCAACTCCGCCAAATATCTTGCTCTTCTGGGCGACTTCGCAATCCTACAGAAACAGATCGCCGCAATCCCAAGCCCCGGATTGCGCTACAGCTCCGATCTCCTACCGCTAGTGCCTGCTCACACGGTGCTCTATGCGGCGATCCCCAATCTGGCCAACACCATCGGCGAGGCTAACCGCCTGTTCCAGGATCGGTTACAGCAAAGCCCCGCGTTCCTCGAGTGGTGGAAGCAGCAGCAGAAAGGCAGCGGTCCTACGCTCCAAGATGTTCTTGACGAAGTGAAGAACATCAGCAGCTATCTCGGGGACGAGGTGGTATTTGCCGTCGGCAAAGAGGGAACGACCTACACCGCTCCCGTGATTCTCGCCAGGGTCCACCAGCCCGGTCTCGCAGACTTTCTACAAACGGAAGGGAAGCGCCTCAGCCGAGAGTCTTCTCAGTCAGAAGTGCAGATCGTTCGCGACCCCTGGTCGGCCGCGCCAGCGGCTGCTCATCCTCTACTGGTTTACATGAACGATGACTTGATGATTGCCAGCGAAGACCTGACGGAATTGCAACTGGCCGCAAGCCGATCAAAACAGAACGCCCAGAGCCAATTTGTGGGAACCCAGTTTTACCAGCAAATTGCTCATTCCTATGAGCAGGGGGCGGAATGGATTTTGTGCATGGACATGGAACAATTTGTCTCGCACAACGTACAAGCTGATAACGGCGGCCGCGATCTTCCGCCGGGCATGGGAGACATTCGATATCTGACAATGCAACACCGTGACGTTGCAGGTAAGAGCTTGAGTCACGCTGATCTGACCTTCGCCTCGGAACGTCAAGGTGTTGCATCGTGGCTGGCAGCCCCGGCATCGATGGGTTCTCTCGAGTTTGTTTCGCCTGAAGCCACCATGGTGACATCGGCCGTGATCAAGAATCCGAGAACCATTATGGAAGAGATCTTGAAGATGGCTGCGGGCGGCGACCCCGACTTCAGCCAACATCTCGCCGACTTCGAGGCTAAAGCGGGAGTCAACGTGCTAAACGATATCGCCGCACCTCTTGGGGGCGAAGTCACCATGGCGTTCGACGGGCCGATGCTTCCCACTCCGCGCTGGAAATTGATCCTCGAAGTGTACGACCCGGCTGCTCTCCAGGCAACGATCGAGAAACTGGTCGACAGCTATGACCGAGAGAATACGCAAGGTCACGCACTTCAGATCGCCAGCAAGCAGGTCGGCTCCCGGCTGTACTACACCATCAGCTGTCCTCAGCAAGCGAATTACGAGATCGACTACACGTTTGTCGACAGTTATCTGGTTGCGGCCCCGGACATGGGTACCATTTCCCGTGCAATCCAGACTCGTAATGCAGGGTACAGTCTGACGCACTCCTCCACATTCCAGGCTTTGCTGCCGAGTGACGGATACACGAATTTCTCTGCGATCTTCTACCACAACGTCGGACCAGTCGTTGGCCCACTCGCCGAGAAATTGAAGGCCAGCGGGGCGCTGACGGCGCAACAGCGTCGGTCGATCGACGCTCTCACCGCGAACTCGGCTCCTGGCATGATTTACGCGTATGGCGAACCCAGCAGAATCGTGGTCGCCAGCAATACCGGCTTCATGGGATTTGATCTGGGAACGCTGCTGACCATGGGGCATAATGGGCCTTTCTTTCCGCAGATGTTCCTCGGTGGAACTCTAACGGGGACATATCCGCAAACGCAGTGAGCGCGACATCCCAACTCGGAGCACAGGCCAGCGCTAGCGAAAACACGCAGGCTGGTGCTCCGTCCGTTCGACTGATCGAACTCAATGGCCTTACCGTTCGCTTCGGTGATCGCGACATTCTCCGCGGACTTACAGCATCGCTTGGTGGCCGCGCGATTGGGTTGCTGGGTCCAAATGGCGCTGGGAAATCCACTCTCATTAACACACTCCTTGGCTTCTACAAGCCTTCCGCCGGTTCGGCCAAGGTGTTTGGACACGATATACACACCGACATCAGGTTCATACGCAGTCTCGTCGGCTACATGCCCGAGAACGACGCATTCATTTCGAAGATGAATGCTGTGTCGTTCATACAGATGATGGGTGAACTTTCCGGATTGCCTTCGAAGGTTGCTCTGGAACGAGCGCACGAAGCACTGTTCTATGTGGGCCTGGCGGAAGCCCGCTACCGCAAACTGGGAACCTATTCTCTTGGCATGAAGCAGCTGGCGAAGCTGGCTCAGGCAATCGTCCACGGGCCGAAGCTGTTGATCCTTGACGAACCGACAAACGGGCTCGATCCCTCGGCGCGCCAACGCATGATCCGGATGATCCGCGAAATCCGCGACGCCAGGGAGATGCGAGTCGTTCTCTGCTCACATCTGCTGCGAGACGTTGAGGATACATGCGACGAAGTCCTCATCCTCAAGAATGGACAGATCGCTCACTACTCGAATCTCGATGAAGAACGCCATGCTAACCAACGTTTCCTTGAACTGGAGATCTATGGCGCGAATGGCGACTTCACCGCCGCCATCGAGAAGCTTGGTTGTGAGTGTGCAGTTAGTGCGAACCGCATGAAGATGGTCCTGGCCGAAGGAATCGAGACTCGCGAGATTTTCCGCGTCGCCGCCGACCAGAAGGTTCGGATCCGGCGCATGAATTTCCGACGTGACTCATTGGAAGACATCTTTCTGAAGGCGATGGAGAGTTGAACCGCAGTTAACGAGCCTGAACATGGCAGTCTACAGACGCAGCTATCGACCTTACTCCGGCGCGCTGACTCCGGAGTGGTCACGATTTCTGGTGTTGTTCCGGTATTTTCGGCGAAATCTCTTTCGCTCCAAGATCCAAACAGGTTTCTTTGTGCTCTGTTTTTTCTATCCAATAATTTGCCTGGTGATCATTTATCTCGCGCATAGCGCAAGTTTTCTCGCGAAACTGGAAATTCCGAGTCAGTTGATCTCCATCGACAACATGTTCTTTTTCCGTTTCATGAGTGTGCAGGGAGTGCTCGCGTTTCTGATGACGACATTCGCTGGGCCCGGTTTGATTTCTCCTGATCTGGCTAATGGCGCCTTGCCCCTATATTTCTGCCGGCCTTTTTCCAGGGCCGAGTATGTTCTGGGAAAGTCGGCAGTGCTCGGTATCTTACTATCTCAAATCACGTGGATCCCAGGTGTCGTGCTGTTTGCGATTCAGGCAAGCTTCGCGGGAGCGAGTTGGTCTTGGGAAAACCTCTGGATCATCGGCAGCCTGATTCTAGGTTCGTTGATCTGGATTGCAATTCTCTCGCTGTTGGCAATGGCACTCTCCGCGTGGGTGAAATGGAGAGTCGTCGCTGGAGCCCTTCTTCTTGCTGTGATGTTCTTCGGAGCAGGCTTCGCGCAAGCCATCAATGCTGTCATGCGGACCGACGCTGGTCACTTCTTCGATGTGGGATATCTCATGGCCGCGGTTTGGATGAGCCTCTTCAAGGTGGACGCGGGACGAGGGATCTCGGCCGGCGAAGCTTGGGTCGCAATCCTTGCCTACTGCTCTGTGTGCCTATGGCTGTTGCTGCGGAAAGTGCGCGCCTATGAGGTCGTACGATGAACGACCGTATCATCTTCGAGGATGTCTCGAAGTTCTATGGCGAGATACTGGGCGTCAACCGTATCAACCTCTCCGTTCCACCCGGGATCACGAGCCTGGTCGGTCCCAACGGCTCTGGTAAAACCACGCTGATGAATCTGATGACCGGCCTGGTGAAGCCGAGTCGCGGACGCATTGAAGTCCTTGGCTGCGCAACCGACGATCCGGAAAATCTCTTCAAGTTCGTCGGCTATTCCACCCAGTTCGACGCATTTCCAAAGGGTCTTACCGGATTCGAGTTCATTTACTCGTATCTCCGCTTGTCGGGCATGCCACGGCAGGATGCTGAACGAAGTGCCCGGCAGGCAATCGAGCGCGTCAACATGGTGGAGGCTGCTTCGCGAACAATTGCGGCGTACAGCAAAGGTATGCGTCAGAGGATTCGCCTGGCTCAGGCGTTAGCGCACAACCCGAAAGTGGTTGTGCTCGACGAGCCGCTCAATGGCCTTGATCCACTGGCGCGATCCGAGATGATCGCCCTCTTTCGCGCGTCCGCGGCGCAAGGCTGCTATGTGATCATCTCCAGCCATATCCTTCACGAAGTGGACGTCATTTCCGATCAGGTCATCCTGCTGAGCAACGGATACGTTGTTGCAGAAGGTCAGATACAGAGCGTTCGTGAGGAGATCCAGGAACATCCCACACAAATTCTGATCCGCTGCAATCGTCCACGGGAACTTGCCGCGAGATTGTTCGAAGCCGAATATACGATCGAAGCCTCTATTCATAAAGATGGGCGCGGGTTGCTGTTGAAGACCAGAGATGCAGACCGCTTCTACCTCGCGGTGAATCAACTCGCCATGAACGGTATTCAGATCGAATCCATTACCCCAGCCGACGACGACGTCCTTTCTGTGTATGAATACCTGATTGGCAGTGAAGAGGTGATCCGATGAGGCGCGCGTGGTGGGTACAGGTGAATGCGGTGATTGGTCTCGAGTTGAAGAAGACCTTCTTTGCCAAACGCGGTTTGTGGATCTATGTTGTGGCTGCTTTGCCGGTTGTTCTGTTTATCGCCTACGCGGTGGTCATGTCGAACGAACAGCACAAGGCTGCCAGCATCGCACGCCAAGGTGAAAAACATTTGTCGTATCAGGATCTAGCTTCGATCAAGCCAGGAATGACGCAGCAAGAGGTGGTTGCAATCTTGGGGAAGCCGCCGCTTGATTTCCACTGGCAGGAACGTCGATTTACCGGACCTGACTCGACCGAGGAGGTCTCTCGAGAGGACTACCATTACTCCGACGGACAGAATGATCTCTACGTTAGCCTATTAAACGGCAAGGTCGAGAATGCCCAGATTCACGAGCAATTCAACATGGGCCAGGACGCCATCATGTTTGCCGGCGTCTTCCAATTCTTCTTCTTGCGACTGGCCATATTCTTTGGCTGCCTCGGAATCTTCATGAACCTTTTCCGCGGTGAAGTCCTCGACAAGAGTCTGCATTTCTATTTTCTTGCGCCGATTCGCCGCGAAGTCCTGATGGCAGGCAAATTTCTGGCAGGCTTGCTGGCTACCTGCACGATTTTTGTGACCAGCGAAGTGATTCAAACCGTGGCCTTCCTCTGGCATTTCAGTCCGCATATGCGCGACGTGTACCTTTACCATAATCATGGTCTCGAACACACTTTTGTATATATTGGCGTCACCGTGCTTGCCTGCATTGGATACGGCGCTTTCTTTCTTGTGGCTGGTATGTTATTCCGGAATCCGATCGTTCCGGCAGCAGCGGTCTTGATTTGGGAAGGGATCAATCCGTTTCTTCCGGCGGTGCTGAAGCAGTTCAGCGTAATCTATTACCTCAAGTCACTCTGTCCGGTCGAAATTCCAGTTTCTCCAGGCACACCGGGGCTGTTTGCACTGCTAATCTCCAACGCTGACCCGGTGCCCTCGCCCCTCGCGATTATGGGAATCCTCGTGGTCGCCTGCATTGCTCTCGCAGTCTCGAGCGTGCAGGTACGGCGTATGGAGATCAATTACACAACGGAGTAATCCTCGATCGAAGGAATTTCCTTCGCGCACACGCAGGCCCCTGCATTCCTAGCATGACAAATGATAGGGATTATGGATGGCTGCAGAGATGATGGCGCTGCGATCGGTCGGTGCATGAACAGGTTCAGAACCGGACTGCCTCTCCCCGGCCGACACTCCGTTAGATCGGCCCGCTGCCAGCGAAGGGCTGGCTCCGCCTTCCCTTTTTCCTTCAGGACCGGCGATCAAGCACAACCAGGCGTGATCTCGATCACAGATTAACAATGCGCCCCGGACCCAACATGGAAGTCTCGGCGCAGTCGCCCATCGCGAGCCCTGCGCTTCTATTCAGGAGTACAGGAATACTCGTGCGATTTCCCAAGCCCACGCGGTTGCGCCTTTATTCTCAAATCTTCTTCTTCACACTCTTCGTCTGGCTGCTTCTGCGCACGGAATTCCGGGGGTCTTTTCGCGACTCAACAAGTGAAATCAGGCTTCCCTATCCGATTGGACTCTTCTTCCAACTGGACCCCCTCGTGGGCCTCTCGAACGCGCTCGCGGGCCATGCGCTGTATCGGGGGCTGCTCTGGTGCCTGCTCACACTTATCCCAACGATGTTTATCGGGCGATTTTTTTGCGGATGGATTTGCCCGTTGGGGTCGATGAACCACTTCTTCGGCAGTATGAAATCCGAGCGCAAGCGAGGGAAGCAACTGCTGGAGTCGAATCGCTACAAGCGCTGGCAGACGACGAAGTATTACATCCTCGCCGCGGTGTTGATGGCAGCTCTCCTGGGAACGGGAATGGTCGGGTGGCTCGATCCGTTCTCGTTTCTTGTGCGGTCATTCGGGCTCTCCGTTTTACCTGCGACCAACTACACTCTGCAGGCCACTCTGGGAGTTCTCGAGCACAGCCGATTCGCCCTTGTGCAGACCATCGGAGGCGCGCTGCACTTCCTTCTCGGCGCCGTATTACTGAATTTCAAGCAGCCCTACTTTCGCCAAGGAATCTGGCTCGGTCTCATCTTCCTGATCATCCTGGCATTGAATCTCCGGGTCACCCGGTTCTGGTGCCGCGCACTCTGCCCACTGGGAGCCCTGCTTGGCATCGTGTCCAGGTTGTCGGTGCTTGGTCTGGTCAAGAATCCGGAGCATTGCAATGACTGCAATCGTTGCCTTCTGCGCTGCCAGGGAGGCGACGATCCGGTTGGGGGCGTACCGTGGCATCAGCCAGAATGCCATCTTTGTTTGAACTGTGTGGACGAATGTCCGGAGAGCGGATTGCAGTTCAAGTTTTTCCCCACTCAGAGAACGGCCGGCACGAACCTGCAAAGAAGAAGATTGCTGAGCGGACTCGCGGCTGGTGTTGCGCTCGTTCCGGTGATGAGGAGTACGCCGGGTTTTGCGGCGGCGAAGGACGAGCGTCTGCTGCGTCCACCGGGATCTCTCGACGAAGAATTTTTCCTCTCGCGTTGTATTCGTTGCGGCGAGTGCATGAAAGTGTGTCCTAATAACGCGCTGCATCCGTCGCTCGGCGAGGCGGGGGTAGAAGGACTCTGGACCCCGGTTCTCATCCCGCGCCTCGGCTACTGCGAAACGAGTTGCGTGCTCTGTTCGCAGGTTTGTCCGACAGGAGCGATCTGGGAAATCACCACGAAAGAAAAAGGATGGTCGGTCGACCTAGCTAGTGCTGCCAAGCCGGTGCGATTGGGAACCGCATTCTACGATCGTGGTCGGTGCCTGCCTTGGGCTATGGCCACCGATTGCATTGTCTGTGAGGAATGGTGCCCGACCTCTCCCAAGGCGATATACCTGCGTCCAGCCGAGGTGATCGATGCGGTGGGGACCCTGAAGAGCGTCAAACAGCCTTATCTGGATCCGTCACATTGTGTCGGCTGTGGAGCATGTGAACATGCCTGCCCAGTTCAGGATCGCCCGGCCGTATACGTCACCAGCGTCGGCGAAAGCCGCTCGCGGAGCAATCAGATTCTGCTGAACCGGAGGAAGACGTAAACCCGCCCTATTCTTTCAGTGGAGTTGTCATGGAAACCGAAAGCAATGCTCTAAATCGACGGGACGCACTCGTCAGGTTACTGCGGGTTGCCGGCGCCAGTGCGGGCGCCGCGGGACTTGGCTTTTGGCTCAGTCAGCATAGTTTTCGTCCCGAAGCAGCATTGGCGACCACGGCCAGGCGTGGGCATACTGTGACACCCGATCCGGCGTTACCCGAGATGGCTATTATCCATGGCGAAGACCCCGCGTTACTTGCCCGACAGGCGGTTGAAGAGCTCGGAGGCATGCGCCGATTCGTTAGCCGAGGCGATGTAGTCCTGGTAAAACCAAACATCGGTTGGGACCGCACTCCCGAACAGGCGGCGAATACGAATCCCGATGTCGTTGCCGAGATCGTGCGGCAAGCTCTCAGTTCGGGCGCGAAGCGAGTGATCGTCACGGACGTGAGCTGCAATGAAGCTCGCCGGTGTTTTCAACGGTCCGGAATTGCCGAAGCCGCACAGCGTGCCGGGGCGGAGGTCACTTTGCCTGAGCCTTCCCGTTTCAAGGATGTAGATCTCAAGGGCGAGGTCCTCCGCGAGTGGCAGGTGTTCGAGCCTTTCCTGAACGTAGACAAAGTGATCAACGTGCCGATCGCAAAGCACCATGCCCTGACCGGCACAACGTTGGGGATGAAAAATTGGTACGGAATGCTTGGCGGACAGCGCAACCAGCTTCACCAGAAGATCCACGAGAGTCTGGTGGATCTTGCAGACTTCGTGCGCCCGACGCTGACGGTGATCGACTGCTACCGCGTGTTGCTGCGCAATGGACCGACAGGCGGAAATCTGGAAGATGTCCTGTTGAAAAAGACTCTGGTCGCATCTACGGATCCAGTGGCGGTCGATGCGTACGTAGCCAAAGCGATTTGGGATCTCGAAGTTGCCTCGCTTCCCTACCTTCAGATTGCCGCCCAACGCAGACTAGGAAGTTACGAGTTCGGAAAGCTGCGTACTCAGATTAAAACTGTGTCCTAGACATCCATTGGGCCGCCTATCGTTGAGCCAGGCGGCCCGATGTTTCTGATCCGGCAGAGCACAGCCCATCTTCACTGATAAGTGAAGTTGAGTTTGTCAACGTACACCGTGTACGGAGTCTGTTTGTAGTTTCCGTCCATCTGGTAGTTGACCGTGATCCCATACCACCCTGGAGCCGAGAAGGGCGGGTACGTCCAGTTCAGAACGTGGGTTTGACCGTTTAGCGTGATCGACTGATAGTTCAGCTTATTGTCCGACGTTCGCTGCACTTGAATGACAAGGTGGTTCCAGGCGTTATTGTTGGGGTTGCAGGGAATCCCCGTCGGGACCCACTTCTGGCTATTCCAGATATCCCATTCATAGCCGCCGCCCACTCGGCATTCAGTGCCCCAAGTAAAGCCCATCCCGCCGAAGAACTGATTGACGTCGAACTCCAACGCTTGTGCAGCGCCCAGGTTGCTGCCGTAGAAGTACACGTCATAAGTGAAACTGTGGAGTGCCGGCACGAGCGCGTGACTCGTATCGGGAAGTCCTTGTGACGAGAAGTCGCCAATCAGGTGATTGTTCCAGAGTACGTCCGTGTAGGCCTCGGTTCCGCCGATATTGAATTGGGCCGCATTCCCCGACAAGGTCGGATTCTTAATGCCCTGAGACATCGTCCAGGTTGTCTGTGGCCCGGCCGACGTGCACCATGTGCAATCCCCATAGCTGGGCGGCTGTTGCGCGTAGCTATTCCATCCTCCGCGGCTCTGGATATTCGAGAACGCTTTTCCCGAAGAACTAACGTTGATGGTCACTGGTGCGGTTGTCGCCCCGCCGCACTTATCCCACGCCTGTACGGTTGCCGCGTAAGTCCCGGGGCTCAGCGAGACACTTGTGTTCAAGTTCGCGCCTCCAACCACGTACGCCAACTGATAGGGCGCCGTGTAGATACCCATCGATGCGACGCCCTGAGGGCAAGTAGTCGTAGCACTGGCGACGAAACTTACGGGCGACCCAACCGTACTGTTATTTGATGGAGCTACGACGTGAACGCCAGATCCCGCCTGCACGTTGATCTTTACTCCAGCAGTCGAGGCTCCGCCGCATTGATCCCAGGCCACAATGACCGCGTTGTAAGTTCCCGGGTTCAGATTGATGCTCGTGTTCAGGCTGGAACCACCCACCGTATATACGAGCCAGTAAGCAGAGGGATAAATCCCCATTGCAGCGATACCCTTTGAGCAGGATGTATTCGCAGTGGCTGCAAACTTGACGCTAGTTCCCACCGTGCTGCCGTTCGAAGGGCTAGACACAGTAACCCCCGCGAAAGCTGATGTGGCGCCGAGAAGAACTACAATGGCTGCCGTTGCAATCAGGGCATGCTTCTTCATGTTGAGCGTTTTTCTCCGGTAGGGATTTTTGGGGTCTGGGACAGATAAAGCTATACAGCTCAGAGGGATAAGCCGATCTGGCAGGAATACCCTCAATCACGAGAACCGCTGGCCCGTCCCGAAATATACTCTGGGACGTAAGCGGATTAGTTGAGCGGAGGGCTTCACTGTATACAGGGTTCTTCTGAGTGTCAAAGGGAAACTACAGTATTGCAATACTGTTACGAATGACTAGGGCTAAGCCCGTTCGTATGCTCGAATTATTCGTTTTCAGCCCAGGCAACGTTAAAAATACTGCATGCAACTAAGAAATTAGTTGACGTTTTGGAAGCCGCCACGTCGAATACTGGGAGCCAAAGGAGGAGTAGCGTTTGGCACGCAACAAGTCCGCAACGCTGACCGAAGCCGAGTTGCGCATTATGAATGTGCTGTGGGAAAAAGGCTCGGCCACGGTCCACGAGGTTTTACAGGCCCTGCCGGCAAAGCCGAGCTTGGCTTACAACTCGGTGCTGACCACGATTCGTATTCTTGAGACGAAGGGTTACGTCAAGCATCTCAAAGACAAGCGTGCACACGTATACATGCCCAAGGTTGACCGCAAGGATGCCACCCGCTTTGAAGTGCGCCACCTCGTCAGCCGCTTTTTCGGTAACTCTCACGAACAGCTTGTACTGAATCTTCTCGAGGAAGGCAGTATCGATGCTCAGGAGTTGGCGCGTGTGCGACAGTTGCTCGAAAGGAGCAAGGTAGACGCACAATGACATCAGCCCTGCATGCCGTCGCGGAACTGCTAGCCCTTCGTTTCCTCGAATCTCTCACCGAGGGCGTGGTCGTCTGCCTGCTCGTGGCAGCGTTATTGCGTCTTGCTCCACGGCAGAATGCGGCCACTCGTTTCGCGGTGTGGTTTTCGGTTCTGGTGGCCATTGCGGCCTTGCCTTGGATGACGGTAGGATTCGCGGGTTCAGGGCCTGCCCCCACGGCCGCGCGACATGCGGCAATCATGTTGCCGAGTTCCTGGGCACTCTATTTCTTTGCCGCTTGGGGAATAGTGGCCTTGTGGTTCGGAGTGGGCGTACTCCGAGCCTTGTGGCATCTGAATGTTCTTCGTAGGAACTGCGTCCCCTTGGGAATGTCTGAACTTGACCCCATTCTGCGAGAGACTCTTGGGCACCACGGAGTCAGCAGATGTGCTGTCCTATGCACCTCTGATCGAGTCCGGGTACCGACAGCCATCGGCTTGTTCAAGCCCACAATTCTGATCCCAACCTGGGTCATGCGCGAGTTTTCGGCGGTTGATCTGAATCAGATTGTGCTGCACGAACTGGCTCACTTCCGCCGCTGGGATGACTGGACCAATCTTGCCCAACAGCTTGTGAAGGCGATCTTCTTCTTCCATCCTGCGGTGTGGTGGATCGACAAGCAGATTGCGCTGGAGCGCGAAATGGCATGTGACGAGGCGGTTCTCGCCCAGACTCGTCGCCCTCGCGCGTACGCCGAATGCCTGGCGCAGCTCGCCGAAAAGAGCTTCGTGCAACGCACCATCGCCTTGGCGCAAGCTGCCTTAGGGAAGGTGCGACAGACCTCGGTTCGCATCGCGCAGATTCTGGATGTAAACCGGCCTGCCTCAACTTCACGTTCATGGGGAGCCGGGGTATCTATGGTTGCGGTTCTGGCCCTCGGCTGTGGCGCATTGTACGCGAGGATCCCTGGCCTGGTTGCGTTCGGGCCCCCCGAAGCTGTTTTCCAGCCAGATGTTGCGAGCATTGTAGCCCCTACGACATCCGAGGCTGCAATCGGCGCCTCCGTTCCTGTGGTGCAAGCAAAATTCAGTGCGACTTCAACTTCAAAGAAGTCGACCGCCAGGGAGTCGGCGCGAAAAGGGACAAATGAGCGCGGTCCGTCTCTGCGGTCCAGATGGCAGAGGAGGGTCACCCAGAACCTGCTTCATGTGACGGGATCGACAGTTTCCAACGTGCCTGTGACAGAAACATTCTGGGTCGTGGTTGAGCACGAAGCTACGAATCGTGCAGCCTTGCAGGTTTACGGGGTTCAAATGTGGCGCATAACCATTCTTCGTACGGTGATTAGCCCGAGCCGCCAAGTTTCCCGCAACCAGATATAGTCAGCGACTTTCGGGGTCTTGGCGGATTTGTACGCTATGTACAACTAATGAATTAGTTGATTAACAAACTTGGAGGAGATGAAGTCATGGAAGTAAGAAAGTGGAAGGAGAGCATACACGACTGGAAGCGGCGATTGGCGGTTTCTACTTTTGCCCTCGCCCTGGTGGGAGCGTTCGTAACCCATGAGTGCGTGAAACCGGCGGCAGCTGCAGCGAACGCTCCGGCTGCACCTGCCGCAGCGCCGCTTGATATCGATAGCGTGGGCGCGCTCATGGCTTTGGACAAAGCCATGGAAACCGTCGCAGCACGCGTGACACCTGCCGTCGTCAACGTGACCGTAACGTCCCGAAACAAAGCAGAAGTTGCGCAGAACGACCAGCCCGAGGATATGCAGCAATTCTACGGTCAGTCGAGTCCCTTTGGACGGTTCTTCGGACCTCAAATTCGTCGCCAGCCACAGATTGAGCATGGCATGGGCAGCGGGGTCGTGATTTCTCCCGATGGCTACATCGTCACCAACAACCACGTGGTGGACGGCGCCGTCGACATCCGGGTCACCACCAGCAATCGACGAGTCCTGAAGGCGAAACTCATCGGTACCGATCCGCTCACCGACCTCGCGGTTATTAAGGTCAGTGCGACGGACCTGTCGAGTGTCCCGTGGGGAGACTCGAAATCATTGCGGCCCGGCCAGACCGTGCTTGCCTTCGGCAACCCTTACGGATTTCGCTTCACGGTGACGCGTGGAATCGTAAGTGCCCTGAATCGCGCGAACCCGGATCCTTCCAATCCAAGCAAGCCCGGAGAGTTCATCCAGACCGACGCAGCAATCAATCCCGGCAACTCCGGTGGACCGCTCGTCAACGCACGTGGAGAAGTCGTAGGCATCAACACGTTTCTGATTTCGCCCTCAGGTACTTTCTCCGGAATGGGATTCGCAATCCCCACTCAGATCGTCAGACCGACGGTGGAAACCCTGATCCGTGACGGCAAGGTCCGTCATGGTCGCATGGGAATCGGCATCGCCGACGTGACTCCGGAAAACGCGAAATTCTTTGGCGATTCCGCAGCTATCGGTGGCGTCGTGACCCAGGTCGAAGCGGATTCACCCGCCTCCAAGGCAGGCCTTCAGATCGGCGATGTGATCACAGCAGTCGACGGTCATGGCGTGAATGATGCTGGTGAACTGCAGGTCGTCATCGGACAGAAGCAACCGGGCACAAAGGTTAGCCTCACGGTCATGCGTGACGGCAAAACGATGACGATCCCGGTCACGCTCGAAGAACTCGGGAGCCGTGATGCGGAGGGGAACTCTTCTTCGAATAATGGTAGTGGCAAGATGCGCTGGGGACTTGGGCTCGGCAATCTGACCCCAGATATGCGTGACCAGCTTCAGGTCCCACGTGATCTTCGCGGTGCAGTAATCCAGCAGGTTCAGCCGGGGAGCGCCGCTGACAATGCCGGACTGCAACAAGGTGACATCATCCTCGAAGTAAACCGTCGCAAGGTCCAGTCCGCGAGCGATGTGCAGCAGGCTCTGTCGAGCGTACCTCAGGGGCAAGATGCCCTGTTGCTCGTCTGGTCCAACGGCGGGAACACATTCCGCGTATTGCATTCGCAGGACGGCGCGTAACAAGCCGATCCCCGGTGACAGAAAAAAGTCCCGGCGCAACGGCCGGGACTTCTTCTGTACCACTGTTTGTCGCACCTAGGAAGCGCGGCGTTGACGATTGAGGCTCTCCTCGTCATCCTCGGTGCCTTGCCCACTTTTCTTCTGTCCGGTCTGTTCGCCTTGATTTCCGAACTGGCCGCTTTGACCTTCGTCATGCTGCTGCCCGGACTTGCTTCCCTGTTGACCAGACTGCCCAGGTTGTTGATTCATTGGTCCGCGGTCTTTTTCCATATCGTCTGCCATGAAGCATTCCTCCTTGGGTGCGCATCCCGGCGCACCGAACGATCTGAACAGCCTGCGCAGGTTAGTTGCCGAGCCACGGAGCAGGGTTGGGCACGGAGCGCACTAACACCTTCGGAACCTAATCCTTACGGTATCTCGGTGACTTCGATTGAGGGACCTTCCGGAGGTGGGGCAGACTTCAACTGTTGCAACTGATGTTGCGTTCGCTCCCATGCAGAGGGCTTCTTCTTAGTTGCGATGGGCGCCTTGCCGTCCTGATAGAAACCGAGGATATTCTCCCGCAACTCAGGCGTCGCCTGCTGAAAGTTATCGCGCGCCAAAGCATCGAGCAGATGCGCGTATGCATTGTCGGTTAATGCATATTCGCCGGCATGCGTAGCACGCCCGGTATCAAAGTCTGTGTTCACCAAACGCAGGTCGCGTTTTTTCACCTCCTCGAGTAGTTTTCGATAATCCTCGACGGTGTGATTGACGCTTGCAACATACAGGTCCTCAGTTTGGCGTGTTGGTATTTTAAAGTCCAGGGCCTTGAACGGCCCCACCTTGGGCACGAACTTCAGAAAGAATGCCAACACGCGAGTACCGAATCCGGGCCGGCGATATCCCTTGCCCCACTCCTTCTGGTAATCGGCGCGTGAGAGGTAGTATCGAAACTTCCGCGAATTGAAATTTGGCGTTTCCGCAACGATTTCTTTCTTTCGCGCAAGCAGAGCCACTCTCGTCATTTCAGGAATGATCTTGCTGATCGCCCGCCGAAAGGTCCCGATCGCCAGGTCTTCATTGGAAATAACTGAATTGAGAGGAATTCCGTATGTGTCTTGAAAAGCGCGCTCCAGCAGTGGCTTCGAGATTTCAAACCCGATGAAGTCGTGATATCGATCGGAGGTGTAGCGGTTCTTTGCCACCTGCGTCATATCGAAGCCGAATTCCGTTCGGATGTGGGCCTTCGGATCGTCTGCATAGGTCACACTCTTCCCGTATTTGGCGCCCAGCTTTGGAAACAACAGAGCGACCGATTTGTTGATGGCCGGATGGCCCATGTTATCGGCTGAATAATGGGCGAGCGCACCAAGGGCGAATGCATATTCGCTCAGGTCTTGCGATTCATTGATTAGATTGACGATGAAGTCACCGCTGCGCACATAATGCGTCAGATCGCTGAAGAACTTGCTCCCAAACGGGTAGTAACCCATGTCCTGCACAAGGCATCCGCCATAGGCAAAGGCATGTGCATTTCTCAGTTCTTCGGGCGTTGCATCCGGAAAGCGCTTTGTGAGCAGCGGCTCGATGTCATCCTCCCACAGCAGATCAACAACTTCTTCGTGGGTCAACACCGAATAGGCGCGGCAAATTCCGGGCCTGAACACCAACAGTGTAAATGAGAGCAGTATCCACAAAGCACGCCGCGAAAGGTTCGTCATAATAGAGGAATCTGTTGGATCCAGTGCGATTAACGGAGCCTAACCGCTAAAATAGCGCTTCTCACTTGGTTAGGTCACACCCTCTGCGATCCTTAGTTAGTTGAGTTAGTTGCCAAGAGTACCCCAAGGTTGGCTCAAGTCGTTGGAGCGCGAACAACGCCCGCCGCCACATCTTCTTCCTTAGGCTTGATACGTACACAAAACACGCCAAATACACAGTTCGCGTTAGTGACGTCTTGGTCCGAGGAGGCTAGCCTCGGTAGTGGGCCTCAGATAACAGGGTTGTCAGGCGGGTCGCTCAATAGTCGAAAGGTGAGGGAGAGGATATGAGCATTTGGACAGTGTTATTCATCATTCTACTGATCGCGTGGCTCGGCGGCTTCACCGTGTTTCACGTGGCTAGCGGGTTAATCCACTTGCTTCTGGTCTTCGCCGTCATATCTTTGATTTTGCATTTTGTTATGGGCAGAAGAACGGTTTGAGTAGTTCGCACAACAAACGCGCTCGGCCCACTCGGATCTCAGAAAACCGGGCCAAAACGGTGCTCCTCCCTTGTTCTCTTCTAGTAGCGTTCGTCGCCTACAGGAATCACCTTAGGGATTCCGTACTGCTCTCGTGCTCCAATCTCTAGAGGTCGGTGACTAATTTCCGGCCAGTAGAGTTCAAACGAAGCACTTTCTTCGCACTACAAACACTTTTCCGTTTTTTGCCGGAGCATTTGCACGGGACATCCGCTCAGACAGATGCGGCAACCTGCGTCAAATTCTCGTGGCGCTCCGGAGAATTAAATGATGAAGAGATCTTCCATCAACGAAATTGCGCCAACTGAGAATGAAGGGATGACGTCTCCCACCAAAAGCAATGGAAAATCGAGAGCTCAAGATGAATCCCTTGATCTATCAGTGATTCTTTCCAGCCTGCAGAGCATGAGAAATGGAGATTTCACTGTCCGACTTCCGGGGAGTTGGACTGGTCTGGCTGGGAAAATCGCCGATACCTTTAATGACATCGTCTCCGCCAACCAACACATGTCGCAAGAACTGAAGCGCGTTGGGCATGTGGTCGGGAAACAGGGCAAAACACGCGAACGCACCCGCTTTCACGAATCGCGCGGTGCATGGGGAGAGATGGAGGTCTCGGTCAATACCCTCGTAGAAGATCTGCTTCGACCCACCGCAGAAGTTACTCGTGCGATTGCCGCCGTCGCCCAAGGTGATCTCACGCAGACGGTTCGGTTGGACGTGGATGGTCGCCCGTTGGAGGGCGAATTCCTTCGGTCTGCCAATCTAGTGAATACGATGATTCAACAGTTGGGCGTGTTCACCGCGGAAGTGACACGAGTTGCTCGCGAAGTCGGCACAGAAGGAAAACTCGGTGGACAGGCCCAGGTTCCCGACGTAGCGGGTACTTGGAAGGACCTTACCGACAACGTGAATTTGATGGCCAGCAATCTCACCGGCCAAGTACGAAATATTGCCGAGGTCGCTACCGCAGTCGCCAGCGGTGACTTGTCACGCAAAATCACGGTCGACGTGCGTGGGGAGATTCTGCAGCTTAAAGAAGCGATTAACACGATGGTGGACCAGCTACGCTCCTTCGCGTCGGAAGTGACACGCGTGGCCCGCGAAGTCGGTACTGACGGAAAGCTCGGCGGACAGGCAGTCGTGCCGGGCGTCGCTGGTACGTGGAAAGACCTAACAGACTCCGTCAACGCAATGGCCGGAAACTTGACAGCACAGGTCCGAAACATCGCTGAGGTGACCACGGCCGTGGCACGCGGCGACTTGTCGCGCAAGATCACGGTCGACGTAAAGGGCGAAATTCTTGAACTGAAAGACACCATCAACACAATGGTGGACCAACTCAACGCATTCGCGGGCGAAGTGACGCGCGTAGCCCGCGAAGTCGGAACCGAAGGCAAGCTTGGCGGCCAAGCGCAGGTATTCGGGGTAGGTGGCACGTGGAAGGATCTCACGGACAACGTTAACTTCATGGCCAGCAACCTGACCGGCCAGGTGCGAAACATCGCCGAAGTGGCTACTGCCATAGCAAATGGCGACTTGTCGAAGAAGATCACCGTAGACGTGCGCGGCGAAATCCTGCAGCTCAAAGAAACGCTGAACACGATGGTGGACCAGCTCAACCGGTTCGCCGGGGAAGTAACGCGCGTGGCCCGCGAAGTTGGTACCGAAGGCCGTCTTGGAGGTCAGGCGAATGTTCCCGGCGTGGCCGGGACGTGGAAGGACCTCACTGACTCCGTTAACTCGATGGCCGGAAACCTCACCAGCCAAGTGCGAAACATCGCCGAAGTGACCACCGCTGTGGCTCGCGGCGACTTGTCGCGCAAGATTACAGTCGACGTGAAGGGCGAAATTCTCGAGTTGAAGAACACCATCAACACGATGGTAGACCAGCTCAACGCATTCGCCGGAGAAGTAACGCGCGTGGCCCGCGAAGTCGGCACCGAGGGGAAACTCGGCGGTCAGGCGCAAGTGCCCGGAGTCGCCGGCACATGGAAGGACCTCACCGATAATGTGAACTTCATGGCCAGTAACCTCACGGGCCAAGTGCGGAACATCGCTGAGGTCGCAACCGCTGTGGCCCGTGGCGACTTGTCGCGCAAGATTACGGTTGATGTGAAAGGCGAAATTTTGGAACTTAAGGACACCATCAACACCATGGTGGACCAACTTCGCTCGTTTGCATCAGAAGTAACGCGTGTGGCACGCGAGGTTGGAACTGACGGAAAGCTCGGTGGCCAAGCCCTCGTGCCTGGAGTTGCAGGCACATGGAAAGACCTCACCGACTCCGTGAACTCGATGGCCAGCAATCTTACCGGACAGGTGCGTAACATTGCCGAGGTCTCGACCGCAATTGCAAGCGGCGACTTGTCGAAAAAGATCACCGTCAATGTGAGTGGCGAAATTCTTCTTCTAAAGGAAACCATCAATACGATGGTGGACCAACTCAACGCCTTTGCTGCCGAAGTAACGCGCGTGGCACGCGAGGTCGGCACCGAAGGAAAGCTAGGAGGTCAGGCGCAGGTCCCTGGCGTAGCCGGCACGTGGAAAGACCTCACCGACTCAGTTAACTCCATGGCTGGAAATCTCACCGCACAGGTACGAAACATCGCCGAAGTGACCACGGCTGTGGCGCGCGGCGATTTGTCGCGCAAGATCACGGTTGACGTGAAAGGCGAAATTCTCGAGTTGAAGAACACCATCAACACAATGGTGGACCAGCTCAACGCGTTCGCCGGCGAGGTGACGCGAGTGGCCCGCGAAGTCGGTACCGAAGGCCGACTCGGAGGGCAGGCGAACGTGCCCGGTGTTGCCGGGACTTGGAAAGATCTCACTGACAACGTGAACTTCATGGCCAGTAACCTGACGGGCCAAGTAAGAAACATCGCTGAAGTTGCAACGGCCATCGCCAGCGGCGACTTGTCGCGCAAGATTACCGTCGATGTGCGCGGCGAAATCTTGCAGCTGAAAGAAACCCTGAACACGATGGTCGAGCAGCTGCGGTCGTTCGCCGCTGAAGTAACCCGAGTGGCCCGCGAAGTTGGATCTGAAGGCCGGCTCGGTGGCCAAGCCAATGTGCCCGGTGTCGCTGGTACGTGGAAAGACCTTACTGACTCAGTAAACGCGATGGCTGGCAACCTGACTGCACAGGTACGAAACATCGCCGAAGTGACCACCGCCGTAGCACGCGGCGACCTGTCGCGAAAAATCACGGTGGATGTCAAAGGCGAGATTCTCGAACTGAAAAATACCATCAACACGATGGTGGACCAACTCAACGCATTCGCCGCCGAAGTAACCCGCGTGGGCCGCGAGGTCGGAACCGACGGAAAGCTCGGTGGCCAGGCCCAGGTACCGGGAGTCGCCGGTATATGGAAGGACCTGACCGACAATGTCAACGTGATGGCGGTCAACCTGACCGAGCAGGTGCGCGGTATCGCCAAAGTGGTGACCGCTGTCGCCAACGGAGATCTTACTCAGAAGCTGACGGTGAATGCGAAAGGCGAAATCGCCGCTCTCGCCGAAACCATCAACAATATGACCGGAACGCTTGCGACGTTTGCCGATCAGGTGACCACAGTCGCCCGCGAAGTGGGTGTCGAAGGTCGACTCGGTGGTCAGGCCAACGTGCCCGGCGCCGCCGGTACGTGGAAGGACCTGACCGGAAACGTCAACCTGCTTGCGGACAACCTTACGAACCAGGTGCGAGCCATCGCGGAAGTGGCGACGGCGGTCACGAAAGGTGACTTGACTCGCTCCATTCAGGTCGAAGCCAGCGGGGAAGTCGCAGAGTTGAAAGACAACATCAACACGATGATTGACAACTTGCGGCTCACGACGGAGCGTAACACAGAACAAGATTGGCTGAAGACCAACCTTGCGCGCTTTACCGGCATGTTGCAAGGTCAGCGCGATCTGGCGACGGTCGGCCGAATGTTGTTGTCGGAACTGGCGCCGCTCGTTAACGCGCAGCAAGGCGTCATGTATCAGATGGAAACCGAGGAATCCGGCGGCATGGCCCTTCTCTCGGCATTTGCAGATGATGGCGAAAACGGCCACCTCCGCAGACTCAGGATTGGCGAAGGACTGATCGGTCAGGTCGCTGCAGAGAAGCGCCGAATGCTGATAACCAACCTCCCGGAAGCTACCGTACCAATTCGTTCCGGATTGTTTCAGGCTAGACCTCGTAACGTGATCGTGCTTCCGGTATTGTTCGAAGATCGCGTCAAGGCCGTAATCGAGCTCGCATCGCTCAGTACTTTTACCGCATCGCACCTCGCATTCCTCGAGCAACTCACCGCCAGCATCGGTATTGTGCTTAACAGTATCGAAGCGACGATGCAGACGGAAGGCTTGCTCAAGCAGTCGCAGCAATTAGCGGCAGAGTTGCAGACGCAGCAGAAAGAATTGCAGCAGACCAACGAGCAACTTGCACAAAAGGCGCAACAACTCGCCGAACAAAACGTCGAAGTCGAGCGTAAAAACCAGGAAATCGAGCAAGCCCGGCGCGCTTTGGAGGAAAAGGCCAAAGAACTTGCCCTCACCTCCAAGTACAAGTCGGAGTTCCTGGCCAACATGTCCCACGAACTGCGGACGCCTCTGAACTCGATTTTGGTCCTCGGCCAGCAACTCAGTGAGAACCCGGATCACAATTTGACGCCAAAGCAAGTTGAATTCGCCCGCACAATTCACGGCGCAGGCACCGACTTGCTGAACCTGATCAGCGACATTCTCGACCTCTCGAAGATCGAATCCGGAACGGTGTCCGTCGAAGCTGAAGAAGTTTTCTTCGCGAACCTGCTCGAAATGGTCGCGCGGCCCTTCCGCCACGAGGCCGAAAATCGGAGGCTCGCTTTCGATGTCCACTCCGATACCCAACTCCCGCGGAGTCTGGTCACCGACTCCAAGCGCCTGCAACAGGTGCTCAAGAATCTCCTCTCGAACGCGTTTAAATTCACTGAGCATGGTTCCGTGCGTCTCTCGGTTTCGGTGGCGGAGAAAGGATGGGGCGAAGATCATCCCATCTTAAGCAACGCCGCCTCGGTAGTTGCGTTCGAAGTTGCGGACTCGGGCATCGGAATCGCGCCCGACAAGCAGCGCATCATCTTCGAGGCTTTCCAGCAGGCAGATGCCAGCACCAGCCGCAAGTACGGTGGAACCGGCCTCGGACTCGCCATCAGCCGCGAACTCGCGAGCCTGCTCGGTGGAGAAATTCAACTCAAGAGCACGCCCGGCCAAGGCAGCACGTTTACCCTCTTCCTACCGCTGACGTATGTGGGACCGTCGGCTTCCAGGCTGAGCCAAACTGACGTAAAGATGCCGACCGCGCCTCTGAAATTGTCGAATATCGTCGTAGCCGAACATCCGGTGGAAGAAATTGCAGACGACCGGCACAGTCTGCAGTCTGAGGACGCAGTTTTGCTGATTGTCGAAGACGATCCTCATTACGCGCGGGTGCTCGTTGATCTAGCCCGCGATAAGGGATTCAAAGTACTTGTCGCCCTGCGGGGAGCCGAGGCACTGACCCTAGCTCGTGAATTCCATCCCACCGCTATCTCACTGGATGTATTCCTACCCGACATGCTGGGGTGGACAGTTTTGAATCATCTCAAGCAGGACCCAGCTACGCGGCACATTCCCGTTCAGATGCTAACCCTCGACGAAGACCGCCAGCACGGCCTCGCCCGCGGCGCCTTTGCGTTCGTTACCAAGCCAACAAACGCGCAGGACCTCGAGTTTGCGCTATCCAGAATTAAGGAATACTCCACTCCTCGACGAAAGCGCCTATTGATCGTCGAAGACAATCCAGCAGAGCAATTGAGTATCCGCGAATTGCTCGGCCATGACGACATCGATGTCGTCGTCGCCGCTACTGGTTGTGAAGCGCTGCAGTTGGTCGCGGGCGCCGCGTTCGATTGTGCAGTGCTTGACCTTAGGCTGCCAGACATGAGTGGCTTTGACATCCTCGAACGCATGCGTGACATCCCCAGCGTACGCGATCTTCCTGTCGTCGTTTTCACCGGCAAGGAACTTTCGCCGGACGAAGATGCGCGCTTGCATACCCTCGCTCGCAGCGTCGTTGTCAAGGGCGTGGAATCTCCCGAGAGGTTGCTCGACGAAACGGCTCTGTTTCTACATCGCGTAGTTGGAGACCTCCCGCAGGAAAAACAAAGAATGTTGGACCGCTTGCATCGCTCCGACGAGGCTCTCGTGGGCAAGAGGGTCCTGGTTGTGGATGATGACATGCGCAATATCTTTGCGCTGAGCAGCGTGCTTGAGCGGCGCGGCATGGCGGTACTGACCGCCGGCACAGGGAGGGAAGCAATTTCAATTCTCGAGTCGACTCCTGATGTCGCGATCGTCCTGATGGACATCATGATGCCCGAGATGGATGGTTACGCCACCATGCAGGTAATCCGACAGAATCCGTCGTTTCGTCGTCTGCCCATCATCGCCTTGACAGCAAAGGCGATGAAGGGCGATCGCGAGAAATGTTTGGAAGCGGGCGCGTCAGAGTACTTGGCGAAACCCGTTAACACGGAACAACTACTCTCTGCGTTGCGCATGTGGCTCCATCGATGAACATGGGTTCGAGTGCTGAAATCAAATCCGATCCGGTAGGGATCCCCTCCGAGAACCCCGGTTCGGACAGCCGGGTGAACGTGTTGATGGTGGACGATCAACCCGGCAAATTGCTGACCTACGAAGCAATTCTGTCCGACCTAGGCGAAAATCTGATCAAGGCGACATCTGCCAAGGACGCCCTCGAAAAACTACTCAAAACAGATGTCGCCGTGGTCCTGATGGACGTCAGCATGCCTGAGATCGACGGCTTTGAGCTTGCCGAGATTATCCGGCAACATCCTCGATTCCAGAAAACGGCCATCATCTTCATCTCAGCAGTTCATCTCACCGACCTGGATCGTCTCAAGGGCTACCAGCACGGTGCCGTCGACTATCTGTCGGTGCCCGTCGTCCCGGAAGTCCTGCGCGCGAAGGTAAGAGTCTTCACAGAGCTGCACCGCAAGAATCAGCAACTGGAAAAGCTGAACAGCCAGCTTGAACAACGAGTCGCGGAACGAACTTACGAGTTGCAACAGAAAGCAGCCGCATTGCATAGACTCAACCGGGAGTTGGCACAACGAAATCAGGAGCTGGACGCGATCGTGCAAACTGCCCCAGACATAATCTTCAGCCGAAATCCCGACGGCAGCCGCGACTACATCAGCAGTCGTTTTTACGAATACACTGGGGCTGCGCCCGATAGCGCGGTTGGCTTCGGCTGGCTCGACTATGTGCATCCCGACGACAAGGAACAGAGTCACGACAGCTGGATGCACTCCGTCCAGTCGGGCGAGGTTTATGACTGTGTCTACCGGATGCGTGGTGCAGACCTGCAGTATCGCTGGTTCCGTGCGCGAGCGGTGCCTCTGCGTGATATTCACGGAACGATCGTAAAGTGGTACGGGACCTGTTCCGACATTCATGACAGCAAAATGTTGGAACAATCGATACGTGAAAACGCGATCGAGCTCGAACGTATGGTCGAGAAACGAACGGCTGCACTCAGACGCCTTTCCAATCGCATGATGACCATGCAAGATGAAGAACGCCGACGGATTGCACGCGAGATTCACGATGGCCTCGGCCAGGAGCTCGCCGCCGCCAAAATGATTCTGGATGGCATTCTCGCCAAGGATTCCTCACCCTCCATGCAGCAAGCTTCGTTGGAAGCAAGCCAGTTGATTGATCGGGCGATTCAACAGGTTCGTACAATCTCTCACCTGCTGCATCCACCTCTACTTGATGAAGTTGGTCTGGTCTCGGCCCTGCGTTGGTTTCTGGAGGGTCTTTCCGAACGAAGTGGTATCAAGGTGGTGCTCGACGTCGCCCCCACCGACTTGGGCCGTCTCCCGCCAGAACTGGAGACGGCAATTTTTCGCATTGTTCAAGAGGCCCTCACGAATATGTTTCGACACTCCGGAGCCCGCAACGGCAGTGTCGCGATCAGCAAGAAAGACGGGGACATCGTAGTCTGCGTTCGCGATGACGGGAAAGGCATCGATGAGCAGGTTATTCAATTGCGTCCGGAGAGTGTCGGCGTTGGTATCGGAGGAATGCGACAGCGCGTAACCGAACTTGGGGGCACTTTGCGCTTGGCGAATGCTAATCCTGGGACACTGGTTGAGGTGATTATCCCAACTTTGCGACATAATCCCGTTGGGTTCGCAATTTCTGGCTGAAGTGGTTCCCACTCGAGTCCCTCCTCAAGCAGCCTTGCGCTTTGATACAACCTGCTCGTCGGCCTTGATTTCTGCTTGCTCGTGCTTGATGTCGAGCCGTAGCCGATTGTAGATGCTCATATATTGGTTTGCGACCCACACGAGGGCTAACAACGACACTAGATAGCCCCGCCAATCTGGGAATAACAGTTTGAAGCGCGAAATAACTAACACACCCACCGCCACGTAGTGGCTGAAGCAATACTCACAGGTGAAGAGGTAAAAGAATTTGCGCCCGAGGATGCCGCGGCTCCGGATACTCTGGCGCTGGCAATACAGGCGCGGCTCGCGGAATACTTCTTCGTGAGTAACCGTCCAGGCCACGCAGGCAGTTGGAACCGCGAGTATGAAGAGCCACGCGACTTGAACTTCGAGCTTCATAGGCCATGGTTGGATGCAATCACGGCGCAGATCGATCGCACCGCTTAAGATGCGCGGACCTGACCATAGTTCAGCAGGCTCACGATAAATACACCGCCGCAAACATTGCCCATTGTCGCAGGCAGCAGCCATTGGAATAAAGTCAGCGGTGAAACAGAGCCAAATTCCACCGCAGTCAGAATCTCGCAACTGCTGGCAACACAGTGCGCGAAACGCCCGATCCCGACAATGAATGTCAGGAAGTTGATCACGGCCAGTTGCCCAATTGTCCAGTGGCTTGCAGTGACGGTCCAAGCGACAAGAGCAATGATCCACCCTCCGATCACACCGCTCCAAAATATATGCTTGGCTGGTCCAGCCGACGCATTGACTCCCAGCTGTACAAGATGACTCAAAATGTCCGGTCGCAAGGCGGGTGTTTTGGCAGTCAGTAAGTCAAAAATCCACGCCCCAAACACGTTGGCCAAGAATACTACTCCCCCCATTCGGAGCACCCGTTTCAAGTGTCGGTGCTCATCCAGCACCAATACCGCCGGATATAACGTATTTTCGGTAAAAAGTTGTGCTCTTCCGATAATGACGGCGATGAAGCCCAGGGGATACGCGAAATAGGAGACCAGTTCGGGCCATCCCTCCGCCCCAATCAGTGCCCGCACCGATGCCACTCCTAGGCCCGTTGATCCCATCGTGATTCCTGCGGCCACGCCAGCAAGAGCCAACTTTGTCACGGAACGCTGGAGCTCGAGCCGGGCATTGTTCAACGCCGCCTGGAGGATCTCGTGAGCCGTAAAACGCCAGCTTTCCGCAGCTGGTTCATTACGATAATTAGACGTGTTTCTTTCTTGGGCAAGGTTTGGATTGTTTTGCAGGTTTGAATGCGCTACCGAGGCATCGAATGTCGCTGGTAACTAGGGTTCTAACGCTATAACTGCGGCGATTACAAGGAATTTGGACAGATGGGAGGGGCGCTCTTTCAGCCGCCCCTCCTCGCGCTCCGCACCACCGCTAAGCCTTACCCCGGGCAAGATGTGTTACCAAGGAAATTAAAAACAGCACAAGAAAAACAATAAACAATATTTTTGCAATGCCCGCTGCAGCAACGGCTACACCCGTGAACCCCAACACGCCTGCAAGCAACGCAATAACCAGGAACATCAGAGCCCAATAAAGCATGTCTTTTGCCTCCGTACTAGCGATTATGAGAGTGAGCGTACTGAACCCACGAAGTGTAGCTCCATCCGCATTAGGCAGTAATTGAGTCGCGGTTGTCCCCCTAGATTTTGTTCGTAGAAGGAGCAGGTGCCGGTCCGTCCCAGAGGACCGGCACCCGCTTGGGGGGCGTTGTGTCGAGTAGAGACTGAAGCTTATTCGGCACAGAAGGTCGCCACAATAGGGTGAACACTGTACGCATTTCTTAAGCATCTTCCCTGCTATCAGTAAGTCGGGTTGTCGGGAAACTCATCCTTGTGTTTACTGCCTCCCACCGATAGAACCCTCCTAGTCCGCGGGATAGCCTAACGCCACGATCTATTACAGGTGCTCGCTTCGAGCACAGAAACAGAAAAGGTCAAATATGAAACGACTTTCCTTAACTGTACCGAAATATCTGCTGCTCTTAAGCATCTGTTCGCTTCTGGTCGGCGTGAGCTATTCCGCCGATGACAACAACAAAACCGATATCGTGAAACGCATTGACAGCTCAGCCAAAGTCTTGGACGAAATCATGGCGGTAAAAGACAAAGCCATTCCAGACAAGGTCATGAAAGACGCTAAGTGCATCGCCGTTGTTCCCTCAATGGTCAAAATTGCAGTCGGCTTCGGTGGAAACCACGGGAAAGGTGTTGCCACGTGTCGCACAGAAAACGGTAGCTGGAGTGCTCCCGCACCCATCACAATTACGGGTGGAAGTTGGGGCTTACAGCTTGGAGGACAGGCGATTGATCTGGTCATGGTCGTTATGAATGAAGAGGGAATGCAGCATCTGCTTTCCAGCAAATTCAAACTTGGTGCTGACGCATCTGCTGCCGCAGGTCCTGTTGGCCGGGATGCCGGCGCGGACACTGATATCAAGATGAGGGCCGAGGTGCTCACTTATTCCAGAGCGCGCGGGATTTTTGCTGGCGTAGACCTCAATGGCTCAGCAGTTACTCAGGACAAGGACGAAACACACATTCTGTACGGCAAGTTTGTTCCGTTTGCTGACATCCTCAACGGAAAAGTCCGGGCACCCGAGTCCAGCGAGCCATTCTTGGCAGCGGTCAGAAGGTACTCGGAGCAGAGCCGCGAGTCCGGCCGGAATCGTACCGGAGGAACTGCGGCACCAGCCGCGGAATGATGTGCGAATGCGACGAATGGTTCCAAAGAAAACGTGAAATTTGTCTGATGATTGGGGCAAGACTTCAAACATGGAGATGACATGTACACAATTCTCTTGGTGGTCCTGATTTTGCTGCTGCTTGGTGCGCTGCCGACGTGGCCTTACAGCCGCTCTTGGGGATACTACCCGAGCGGAGGGTTGGGCCTGATCGTCATTGTAGTGCTTGTTCTTCTGCTCGCCGGACGCCTCTGAGTCCGTGCGGAAAGTTCCATGAATTTGAACGCATGAAAAGTGGTGGGAAGATCAATTCTCCACCACTTTTCGTCATAACGGGTGAGAGCGACCACAAAAAGGATCTCCTGTTGGTTTCAACCCGCCCCGATCGAAGCGCATCTACTCCCGGGACAGTGTCGCAAAAGTTTGAGGAGTAATCATGTCGAGTCATCAGAATTCTGCCTACAGCGACGAGCAGTGGTTGCGGGTCCCCGCCCAGCGTCTCCCCGTGCGGCGCTATCCTGCTGAATCTATGCGCAAAAGCCTGCGGACAGTCTCCCGGGTGTCTCGCCCCCCTGATCAGATTTGGGGTCAGTACAACAACTATCGCGCGAGTGGTGTAACCATCTCTGTGATTGCGCACCTTGTGGTCATCGTCTTGCTTGTAAGTGGTGTCTTTGTCAGCCATCAGATAACGCAGCGCCAGACACATCAGACGGTAACTCTCATAGCTCCATCCCTGGAGTCGTACGCGCTGCCTGTAGCAAGAAAGGTAATCAGCGGTGGCGGGGGCGGCGGTGAGCACGATATCGTTCAAGCGCCTCAGGGACGGCCTCCAAAAACAGCATTGCAGCAAATCACACCGCCAGCCATCGTCATGCGAAACGAGAAACCGAAGCTGACGGCCGAGCCGACCGTGGTCGCTCCGCCGCAAGTGCATCTTGCGGAAAATCACATGCCGAATCTCGGTGTTCCATCGGCGGCGCCCGTCATGCCTGAAGCGCCACCTTCGAATGGAACTGGCTCGGGAGGCGGCATTGGCTCGGGCTCGGGAGGCGGTGTAGGCGTCGGTCATGGTCCCGGCGTCGGGACCGGCAGCGGCGGTGGCTTCGGAGGTGGCATATACAAAGTGGGCGGGGGGGTCGCAGCACCCACAGCGATTTCTGCGCCTGATCCTGATTACACAGAGGAGGCGCGCCGGGCAAAGAAGCAGGGAACTTGTGTCTTGTGGTTGATTGTCGACTCCACTGGCCGCCCGCGCGATATCCGCGTGGCTCGGGGCCTGGGATTTGGTCTGGATGCGAAAGCGGTAGAAGCTGTGAAGCAGTGGCGTTTTCAGCCCGCTTTAAAGGACGGCCATCCCGTCGATGTTCAGATTAGTGTGGAAGTTGAGTTCCACCTATACTGAGCACGAATTGTCAATGCGTTTGTTACCCCACAATTAGATTTTCTAACATGATCCGTGCGCCTGGGCGGATCATTTGTTTTAAACCTGGAAATTTTCAAAGTCGGAAGCCTTACAGAGTATTCGGCAATCCTTTACAGATGTGACCCGATAGAAGAAAGAGCCCTCATTCCCTAGTCTGAGAACCATGTTCGCGGGGTGGCGCGGACAAATTCTCTATGCGGTGTATGGAGGCCGAACGTGGCTACTTGTGCGATTTCCGCGACAGAAGCAAATGTGATCCCCTCGACGAATGTCAGAGGCCGCGACGATTCTCAGATCAATTTGGTAAAGCGCGCACAGGCAGGCGATGAGCAGGCATTCGCGACGCTCTTCCAGCAGCACAAGAACCGAGTCTATTCCGTTTGTCTCCTGATGACCAAGGATGTGGCTGAAGCAGAAGACCTTACTCAAGAGGCATTTCTCCAGGTGTTTCGAACTGTCGGATCTTTCCGCGGCGATGCAGCGTTCTCGACTTGGCTGTATCGAGTAGCCGTCAATACTGTGCTGATGAAGTTACGACGCCGCAAGTCTCCTCCGACCGTGTCTCTTGACGAGCCAGTTCATTCCGAATCGCCGTCACTTCATCGCGATTTTGGAAAGAACGATCCGGATCTAAGTGGCGTCGTCGATCGCATTGCACTGCGCCGTGCACTTCAGGAACTGCCAGAAGGCTGTCGTCGCATCTTCGCCCTCCATGAAGTTGAGGGATACCAGCATCACGAAATCGCGCAACTGCTCGATTGCTCTATCGGCAATTCAAAATCTCAACTTCACAAAGCAAAACTAAAAATGCGCTCGCTCCTATTTCCAAAGACGAAGATTCGCCGGCGCCACGCCAAATCCTTCCCTCTTAAGCGGGGATGAGATGCAGGGGCTCAGCGAAGTCGGCCAAGTGAGACCCTGGATGCGAGTACCGATCCAACACGCTGCAGAGCTGCGAAATGTTAGGCACAATCATCATCGCCAGTGACCAGACCGGGGAGGTACATGATGGGTCTCGATGGGACTCGCCTCGGGGGCCATGGGCTACCGTCGAAGTTCTTGGAAAGCCATCTATCTCCAGGCTTGCCGAGACCTTCGGAAAGGAATGTGACTTCGTATCCGTGATTGCAGACGAGCCGAACGATGGTCCATCCGGAGGAGAATCTTGCGGGTTCTCGATCCCAGAGCGCGCAACCGATTACTGCGCGAGATACAGGCAAGCAGGGTGTGAAGCGATCATGATCGTACGCTGCGGAGCCTACATGGAAATCGATGTTGCAGAGATGTTCGCGTTCCATCGCGAGCAGGGCTTAGGAGCTACACAGGCAACCGCTGGCGATGGCCCTCTCGACGCGTGGATGATTGATTCTTGTTCCGTCCTCGACACCGGGACGTTCT
Organism: Binatia bacterium; assembly: GCA_035577905.1. Taxonomy (GTDB): domain Bacteria; phylum Acidobacteriota; class Terriglobia; order Terriglobales; family Acidobacteriaceae; genus Sulfotelmatobacter. The sequence continues at coordinate 146,302 of DATKAP010000021.1, read as the reverse complement.
TTGCCTCGGACTTTCCTTTTGCCAGCTATCGGTCGCAGGGATATGTAAACCGCCTTCGGTCTCCGCAAGACTTCCGGCGCCTGGTGCTCGACAGCCTTTCATGCGGCCTTTTCCGTCTGGAAGGCTCGGAGATCAGGCCTGGCGTGTGGATATGTGATGGAGTACAGATCGATCGTTCCGCCCGGATTGTGGCGCCGGCATTCATCGGACGCAACGTGCAGATTTCGGATGAGTGCCTGATCACGCGAGGCAGCAATATCGAAAGGAACTCTCGCATCGACTTCGGAACCGCAATAGAGAACAGCTCAATTCTGCCAAATACGTATGTTGGTATTGGCCTGGATCTTTCCCACTCTGTCGTAGATGGACGCAGTCTGTTTAACCTCCGGCACAATGTAAACCTTGAAATTAGTGATCCTGTGGTTCTGCGCCGGAACACCGTGCATGGAAGAGAACGCCAGTTTGCGGACATCGGCAGCCTGCCGTGGGCACTATCTTCCGCTGAATAGTTTGGCTGTGAGGCCTTTGAACGAAGTTAAAGCAAGAAAAGAGGCATGGAAGAAGATGTTGACAACTGGGCCCATCGTAGTGATGCAAGTGCCGGAGATCTTAAATGTAGGTGAGGTTCGCAATTTCATGCAGGACTTGGGACCACTACTCGAATCCAACCGTCCTCGGGTTGTTCTCGACCTGTCGCAAGTGCGATCGATGGAAAGTGCCGGCGTCGAGATGCTCCTGCATTGTCTTGAAGAAGTCTTGAAGCGTGATGGCGATCTGAAACTTGCTGCCCTCTCCGCCGAGGCCGAAGTAATCCTGGAACTTATGCGCGTTGGCCGAGTATTCGAGACGTTCCGTACCTGCGACGATGCGGTCCGTAGTTTCAATGCACTTCCAGCTGATGCCGTGCCGCAGAATGCCCCTTGGTACGGCAGTGTTTTTGATGAGCTCGGTTTCTTGCGGCAGGCAAACTAGCAATTTGCTCACCGATTTCTTTTGCTGAGAGTAGGAGATTCGGATGCCAAAGATTCGTCCATGTATTCCTGTTGCGACCTTCTGCATACTCGCCCTAGGTTGCCCTTTAGGCCTAGTCGCGCAGAATGCGAGACCCAGCAATGCGGTGGATGCTGGCAACTCCGAGCATCCAATTGAAGCCACCCCCTGGCAAGAACTGCCGGACAGCCCGGGAGCGGTGTGGGCGAATTATGACAATCCTACTGCGCAGGGTCTTGCATCGCAAGCAAGCAACCCCCAATCTGAAGCTCAGACGCTCGACAGCAACTCGGCGAATAAGAACAACGAGGATCACAAAGACGAAAAGCTGCAGCGGCCGGTCGGAACTGCGGCTGCAGAGGCACCCAAAGTGAGTGGAGTCACCGCCGCGCAACCGGCCGGCGCAGCGATTGCTCCAGGCAAGCAGCGACGCGTCCGCTCGGTCGTGCTCAAGGTCGGAGCAATCCTCGGTGCGGGTGCCGCTATTGGAACAGTCATTGCTTTGAGCGCGGCTACACCGAGCAAGCCGCCCGGTACCCACTGACGCGTGCGCGCTCAGTCACCAAGCGTCGGTCTCAAGTGTTGCCTTTTGTCGAAATGAAACGTCACGAGCCTACAATTCTTACCTTCTCTGGAATCGATGGCGCAGGGAAGAGCACGCAGATCGACGCCCTCTCACGCTACCTGCAAGAGTGTGGTCATCGCGTCCAGCTCTATACTTTTTGGGACGATGTCGTTGCATTCTCCCGGCATCGCGAGTATCTCAGTCTGCGCGCCTTTAGGGGGGAGAAAGGGGTTGGCAGCCCGGAACGGCCAATTACACGGCGGGACAAGGATGTCACTTCGTGGTACGTCCTGACGCTGCGGCTATTTCTTTACGTGCTTGACACTTTTCGATTGTTCGCCGTCGTTTCCGACTGTGCCGCTGAAGATGTCGCATTCGTGATCTTCGATCGTTACATCTATGACGAGTTGGCGAACCTGCCCCTTCAACATTGGCCAGTTCGATTTTACGTTCGGCTTCTCCTGCAAATCGCTCCCAAGCCGGACTTGGCCTTTCTTCTGGACGCTGATCCCGAATCCGCGATCTCGCGCAAACCGGAATACCCACTGGCCTTTGTTCGTAAGAATCGCGAAACCTACCTTGCGATATCCAATCTCGCCAGAATGTTTGTACTTCCACCCGCATCCGTAGAGACAACGATACTTCGCATCAGGGAATTGCTGTCGAACTTGAAAGCGGATCCGGAGACTGTTCCTGTAGAGGCGCCGCCACACCGATTTGCCGCAAGAGGCGTCCAAACGCCAAATAGTTAAGGCCATTCTCGTCTACAACATCTTTTCGCTACAGCACATCGAACCTGCTGCCACCCAGTGAAGCAGGAGGCTAATGAAGATTTGTCTGGTCACAACTTTCCCGCCCAGTACTGGCGGGTTGAGTGAATACGGATTTCAAATCGCGCAGGAATTGCAGCGGAACCCTTTCCTCAATCTAACGGTCCTGGCGGATCAGCTTCCCTCGGCTGATGAGGAACCGGAGGGCTTCACGGTGCACCGCTGCTGGTCATTCGACGATCCGGCTTCTGCCTATCGACTGCTCAAGACGATCCGACGACTTAGGCCCGATGTCGTCTGGTTCAATCTTCTGTTCAGCACATTCGGCAGAAATCCCTTCGTGGCATTCAGTGGCTTAATGTCCCCCCTGCTTGCCCGATTGTCTGGACGATATACGCATGTGACTCTGCACCATCTCATGGATACCGTTGAACTCAAGGACGCCGGCGTTCGCCACGAGCGTCTCTACCGTGTGGCAGGTGCCGTGGCCACGAGAATGTTGCTACTCTCCAACTCCGTCTCAGTCCTCATGCCTGGATATCGCAAGATCTTGAATGACAAGTACGGCCGTGACAATGTCCATCTCCGCGCGCACGGGCTGCTCGCCCGGAGACCCGAATTTCCAGACTTCTCCCGTAGGGGCACACCGACACATCGCATCCTGGCATTTGGGAAGTGGGGAACATACAAACGGCTGGAGCTTATGATCAAAGCGTTTGAGCTGCTCTTGCCGAAATTACCCGATGCCAAACTGGTCATTGCGGGGGGGGATCATCCCCAGGCTGTAGGTTACGTCGCATCGGTCAAGAAGCAAAATGCAGGGAATCGCGGGATCGAGTTCCGAGGCTACGTTCCGGAGCATGAACTCCCCGATTTGTTCCAAGGATCCAGCGTCGCGGTCATGCCATACTCGTCCTCTACTGGCTGCAGCGGTGTGGCGCATTTGGCGTGCGCATTCAGCGTGCCCATCGTCAGTGCTGATCTCCCCGATTTCCGCCAGATGGGTCAGAGTGAAGAGCTGGCTATCGAGTTCTATCCGACGGCGGATGCTCAAGGACTCGCGGATCGCTTATTTAGCCTCTTGGGTGATCGCGACAAGCAATACACCATGGCCATGCAGAATTTTTCCGCCGGATTGCGCATGACCATGCCGAACGTCGTGCAGAAGTATCTGAGACATTTCGAGCTTCAGCAGCGGGTCGAAACGCTCAAACAGGTTTCGCGCGTCCGTCGCTTGCCCCGCTGGATTCCCTCCAAATCCTTGCTCTTACGCCTTCTCACTCGCAACTCTCTGAGCTGGGCACGGCGTTCGGTTGTTCTTCATGCTCCGTGGCATGATATCCCACCCGTCGTGTCACTTAACGGTGACGGTAATGGCAACGGAAGCTTCGGCAGCCTGGCCATTCCCGTTGATGGTCACAACGTAGCTTTTCACGACGGCGCGACTGCCAGAGGCACTCCTGGTGCTTCCACAGGACAGACTGCCTATGATGGCAACACCCAACGCCGGAACCACCGCGAGGCTGAAGAGACGCTTGCGTTCGACTTTTCCCAGAAACACAATGCCGAACATCCCGATGCCGAGCAGCCCATCGGCGACATAGAAGGATCGAACCTGGCGGTGAGTCGCAGCGGCGCTCTGAGTCGCAGCGATGGTCAGAACCGAACTGGCCGTACTTGCTCCCGGAACGACCGAACTGGGAGCGAATGAGCATTTCAAATTGCTAGGAAGGCCAGAACAGGCCAGCGCCACCGCGCCGTCGAATGAACCCGACTGCGGGCTCACACTTACGGTCACGCTGCCGGATACACCCGGCGCCAAAGTCATCGTTGCCGCACTCACCTTGAGGTTCAATCCTGTGCTGCCTCTGCCACACTGAATTTGTATTTGTACACCCGAGGAGATTTGATTTCTAAAGCTGGGCCTTCCTATCGCTTGTACGTGGAAAGCGTAAGTGCCGTCAGGAATCGAATAGCTGCACAGGTTCAGCGATCCTACCCCAGGGTTCGCTTGCCCGAGAGGCATCAGGTTTTGTCCGTCCTTGCTGACGAATGCTTCATAGTGATCAACTGTGTTTTCATTCCCTTTCACCGTCCAGCTCAGCGAATTCGCTGAACCCGAAGCCGCAAGACTCAGGCAATTGTTAATTCCCGACTCAATCTCGGTTGCTTCTTCATAGTCATTCCAGGTGACCAGCTGCAAAGCCGGCAACTGCTTGCCCGAGTTGAATAGGCGGTTGATCTCAGAAAATGTCTGCAGCCAGGTTTGCCCACACTGCTGGCCCATTATCCGATCGGCGCCCCAGGAAGCTAGCGTGTCATTGAATCCTTTGTATGTCGCCCCTACCGTCTGCTCATTCTGAAGCGCCATTCCCGCGTTGTAAAAGTTGCCAAGATAACCCATGCCGTAGTCGGAAGTGGTCGGCATAATCCACGAATAGCTACCCTCACTCAACACATGCGTGAATCCGTTGTTGTTCTGGAACAGAAAAGCAGGCTGCACAGCAAGCGAAGCCGTCACCTTGTTCCAGTCGATCGCATAGGCAAGATCGATGTTGAAATTCGTGACGATTGGCCTTCCTTCTCGCGTCATGTAAGCCGGGGACGGAAAGTACGTTCGCTCAACGTATTGCAACTGGCTGAGAAGAGCCTCTTGCGGCGAACAACCGGAGCACGAATTCCACTTGATCGCGCCTTGGTCCACCATGATTGCGAACGTAAAGCCCGGATGAGCCTCCGCCTCGGCCATCACTAGCTTTGTGGCTTCGTCGATGCTGTTGTTAGGACCATACCAGTCGATAATTACGCCATCGATTCCACGGCTGATCATATCTGTAACTTGACGATGAACCTGAGTCGGATCCGTCGAACTGTAACCCACGTTCATATGGTTCGAGCCTCCAAACCACAGGAGCAGGTGCGCGTATATTTTCGTCGTCGCCCCTGGATACAACAGGCTATGAATATCGACTTTGCTCACACTGCCGGCAGCGCCGTTCCCATTGCTTTGCGCTGAGAAGCTGCTCGCGGCGCTTGTGTTATTTGCCGTTTGAGTAGACAAAGTTGTGGTTGGTACGATTGAATCCCTTGCCGCACACACACCCGTCCACGACAAGAGCACAATCAGGGCAGACCAATTTTTGAGACACATCTTCCCTCAGGAGCGGAACTTGCTGAGGTCTTGCGCTTGCATGATCTGGTTCTGGAGGGAAGGACGCCACCCTGCGGATTCCTCTGAACCAGCCGTGAACTTTCTGGGACGCAGGGAGTTTATGGCGAAAGTGGATGGGCGACAAGTATCTTTAGTCTGCGAACCTCTGGCGGGGGGTTCCCTTTAATATCCCAGGCAGAATGCCGCGTTTGGATGTACTTGATCGCCTCAGTGCAAAGTAATGCTGATGCCGCGTACGACGTAGCGTTCGCCGTCGTAGTTGGTAACGGCTGTGGCAGTTACACCGGGGTGCAGATTCTCATCGGGAACCATTGAAGGAGGCAGGTACAGCTCATACGTCATGCGCTGCGTCAAGGAATTGAGCACAATCAACCGTGTCCGCAGATCGATTTCTGCCACTTTCCCCGAAAACGTATACTCAACCCCAGGCTGCGCCAAGATTGAGATTTCCGTGGCAGTATTGCGCGCGGCTTGTTGCCCCGAGCCGAAACGCAGCGAAATTATTGCTCCGGGAACAAGTGCGGTAGGGGATACCGCCTTTCTCCCTACTATTATCTTCGTGAGTGAATTCACGTGAACCTCTACAGGATCTGGAGATAGTACGTCGCGCACTGATAGCTCGCCGCGGTCCCCCTGAAACTTGAGCACTACTCCTTGACTGGTTCCGGTCGCACTAGCCGCCCTGAGCCTGATGGTGCGGGCAAACACGTCGTTGCCGTCAAGAATCGTATCAATATAAATTCGTTCTCCCACGCGCAAATCAGCGACGGTAACGGGTTGGCCTCCGCGATATACCTGGGTGCGCGGATCAAACAGGAAACTCTCCTTGCCCCCTCCAAAGACTCGCACTGTGACCTTATCTCGGACCCGGTCGATTCGGTCTACCGTCCCCCCTACCAAAGTTGCGTTCGCCTTGGGCAATGGCGGCAGTTCTGGCAACAGCGTAGCCGGGTCAACCGTGACAGAATTCTCCATTGAATCTTCTGTGATCGATGGTTTCCCGGGTTCAATCGTACCGTTGGATTTCGCGTCAGCTTTAGGCGCGATCATCTCCGATGTGGGTGCTCCCTTCGGAGTCTGCGTCAAGGCACCATTAACGAAAAGCACGCAGCTCGCCGCAATCGCGATGCAATGCAGCGCCGGGCTAATTTTCGATATGGCTTTCACGTGTCATTTAGATGCCGGCCGGAACTTTAACGGTGGTCAGCTTTCTGTAGAGTCTACGGCAAACAAATCCGTTTGGTCCGCATCCTAGTATCGTTTGGCAATAGAACGCATTCTTACGGCCCTGGTGGGGGGAAGACACCTGCATGTTCTCCGAACGTTGGCTATTGATTCTGGTTCTAATTGTGACGGCCGAATTGATTCCCCAGGGGGCACATGCTGGCGATCTCAAGATAAACATTCCGAGGCGCAGTGGGCTCACGCCGGTCCAGCGGCTCAACCGGGAAGGTGTGGAAGCAGTCCGAAAACATCAGTACAAAAAGGCGGAAGAGCTTTTCTACAAAGCGTATCTGTTCGATCCTGACGATGCATTCACTCTGAATAATCTCGGTTACATCGCCGAACTCGAGGGTCAAATTGAGCGGGCGAGGCAGTTTTATTCTCTCGCCGCTGAACAACCTAGCGATGCCGTCGTAGACCTGTCGAGCAAGAGCAATCTCCACGGTCGGCCTATGCGGGCGGCGCTGGATATGTCGACCGCCCCCCTCCACGTCAATCACGCAAATGTCGAAGCTGTGCGTCTCCTGCAGCAGGGACGTGCACCCGAAGCTGACCTGCTTCTTCGGGAAGTGCTGAAGACCGATCCCTACAATGTATTCACACTGAACAATATCGGTGTAGCCAAGGGAATGGAAGGGGAGGAGCAGGAAGCATTGCGATACTTCGACGAAGCTTCGAAGACAGCCTCTGACGCAACTGCGGCCGTAACGGGCAATCCAGGCTGGAGAGGCCGTCAGGTCAACCAGATTGCACAAGAGAATGCGAAAGCCTTACGCGAGCACTTGTCGAACGCACGAGATCTCTCTGCCCAAGTCGCTGAATTGAACCTGCGCGGCGTCTCCGCCGTGAACCGCAACGACCTCCACAGCGCCAATGAAAATTTCCGTAAGGCTTATTCCCTGGATCCCAGTGGTGCATTCACGTTGAACAACATCGGTTACGTTGCAGAGCTCGAGGGAGATCGTGAAACTGCACAGTTCTTCTACGAGCAGGCGCGGCAAGCCGGTGGAGCGAATGTGACCGTAGGTGTCGCTACCAGCCACGAAGCGGAAGGCCGAAAACTCTTTGCGGTTTCACAAGACAACGACACGCGCGTTCAAACGAAAGTTGCAGCAGAACGGGATGCGCTGCGCCTCAAGCAAGGACCAGTGGCTCTGCGGCGCCGCGATAACAGCATCGTAGAAGACTCCGTGCCGCCCGCAAATTCGGGATCAATCCAAGTGGGACATTAGAGCCGCTTACCGTGACTGAGTTGAAGCGAGCAATATGCACACAGCCCCGGAAGCTATTACGGGGCTCAGTGCCCCGAATCAGGGCATCACATCTGTCCCGCAGGGAACGAACTTCCTCAGGAACACCGGCCGAGCGCTTACCCGATCTTGAAGCAATTACCTTAATGGTCTTGGCACGACGCCATTAGGCAGACTTGGGTGGAGTTTACGCGTCCGTTTCCAGGAATCGCCCTAGATCCGTCTCCGGATCGTAGAAAACATGCCGCACGAGATTGGTGAAATAACGCGACAGCGTATTCACGTTCGTTCGATACCAGCAACAGCGGGTCATGGCAGGCGATAGTCCACAGATAAATCGAAACCCGTCCGGCGCCACGGAGGGATGAGACAGCAGCGCCGCCGCCATCCGGTGATTCCCATCCAGAATAGTCAGGGGACTCCGCGCATCCACTCCGATCAGCAATACAGTTTGGCTGACCAGGCCTGCCTGCACGGGAGCACTAATTCGTCGAAGCTTGCCAAAGAACTCATCCTGGGGAGCCTCCTGCCATTTCTGATGCAGGCACGCCACCACGTCGGTCACATAAAAGCTTCCCTCCGCTATGCGTCGCCACTGCGCGCGCGGAAAGAAGCGGACCCGCGCCATATCTTCCGTCGCGAACCTAACCTCGAACCATTGCGTGTCGTCAGGGAGTTCGCGCCACATGGCTCCCCGCCGAAGAAATAGCAACGCCCGCCGCAACGCGTTTTCGCGATCACTTTTCAGGTTGGGTTCCTGCACAAGCCGTGAGAATTCTTCCCGATAATCTTCAAATTCCGGATGGTGAAACTCGCTGCGAAGAAACTCCGCGATGACCGCGTGCTCACTCAATCCCTGTACGACCGTGAGGGGAGGATGCAAATCCAGGCTCGCTGCAGGAGTGATCTCTCGTCGCAAGAGAGGCAGGGCAACCACAACGAACAGCAGTACCATCAAGAAGAGCCGCTCGTAGATAACCTGTGCCAGGGAATGGTGCAACGCCCAGATTCCCAGAATCAAAGCGCCGCTGAACGCCAGCTGAAGCCAGCTCGTGTTCGCGATCTTACGCGACATCTCGTAACTGATCAGCACGGAACTTAGTGAGTAAATGCCGGTTGCAACTGCGTACAGTATGAGAAGCGTCGCGAGCCCACCAGAGTTCACAGACTCAAAGTGCGCGCCGAAAAGCGTTCGCCACAAGAAACTGGGTATCGCCCACAGCCCAAGAATCAATATGGTCAGTAGCAGCGAAACCATACCCAGCGACATGAACAGGACAGGCCGTGCCTCACGATCGCTCGAATGCGCCGCCGCCGAAACAGGAAACATGGTGTTGACGACAGACCAGACAAACATGTTGATCAGTCGCCCGACCAGCGAAACAGCCGCATAAATTCCTGCCTGCTCTGGAATAAAAAAGTGATTCATCAACACAATGTCGAAGTTGTTGATCGCTCCTTGTCCCGCGAAGAATACGATCGCCTGTACGCCTTCACCCGATGCGATCGGAACCTTCGCCTTTGGCAGAGATGTCAGTCCGGGGTGGGGACTTGCGAGAAAGTACGAAGCCACCACCGCAATAACGCTCGCGAGCACCGCACCGTTGACTCCGAGCCCAAACTTGATCAGAAAGTAGGCACCTCCCAAGCGTACCAGCCCTTCCACCATGAAGTTGACGGCCAAGGAAGTGAACGCGTGTATGCCTTGGATGTAACCACGCCGAACCCCCAGCGGAATATAGAAAACTGTTCCAAGTGCGAGCAGTGCAATCAGCATACGGTCTGGCAAATTCAAGTACGTAGTGAGCGCCCTGCTGAAAAGGAACAGCAATAGGCCGAGCGTCACACTGGCGATCCAGGACTTGAAATGCAGGGAAGAAAAGATGGTCGCCTTATCTGCAATGGTCTCGTGACTCGCAACATACTTTGCACAGACCGCTTGAAATGACAGGGTGATAGCGGAAGCCAACATCAAAAGCGTATACACCGCCGTCACGTGGGCAAATCCTGCCGGGCCCAGCATGCGTGCGGTCACTACGTTGTAGACGAGGTTGGCGACTCCTACCAGGCCCGATCCCGCAAGCAGGGTCAAGCTGCCGCCTAACAGTTTTTGTCTTAGGGCTTTTGCTTCGGATGAGGCGGCGCTTGGTAGAACGCTGCGCGACGTTTTCCACATTCGAAACTTCTTCACTAGGGTCATGGACTGAGCTATGCCGGTTCAGAAGAAAGTGAGATGCACAACCGGAAGCACAGTGTTTCTGCTCTGTCCTGAAAAGTTGTAGAAGCTCTGCTGTTGCACGCCGATCGAGAAGCGCAGCGGGAACGAAACCGGTGTTTCTACAGAGCCATCCCTTACTCTTCCCCTGAGGGGACGAACATAGGAAATGAGCAGTTGACTCTGCACGTTATCGTATGCGTGGAAGCTAGAACCTCGCGAAATCACCGCCGAACCCTGTACCGTCCAACGTGGGGTCGCTCGAACTTCAAAGCGCCCGCCGGGTAACAGAGCCTGAGCAATCGCATACTGCGTACCCTGTACGCGCCACGAACGCAGGTGTTCGGCGAGAACCGCTGCCGTCACCCGGTTACCGAACTTGTGCTGTAGGCCCGCGTAAACGGACGAGTTGAAGTACTCCTCCACCATTGGACGGAACAGGAGATCCCGAGCTGAGTATCCCGTAATCAATGAAGTACTCCCCCAAGGACGTCCTGCTGTGAACTCGATATTGCCAAACAAGTCCCGCGAATGGAGATCCTGATCGGTGAATGGTCCTGCCTCTCTCTCCGCGCTTCCAGTGAATGAAATCCAGCTGAAGAAGGAACTGCTATACACGTACAAGAACTGCCGAAACAGGTCTTGATTCATGAATGCTGGAGAAATCTTGTCGCGGCGAAGTGTGAACTGCAGGCCGCCATTGAATGTGATCGAATTCGACCCAAACCTCAGGATCGGATTGACTCCACCGTTAAGGATCGTATCGTACGTGTTGCGAGGCTGAACCACTCCAACGCTGGGAAAGAGTAATCGCCCCGTCGTGAAGCTCTGACCTACAAACCCCGAAATAATCGGGAAATTCTTTACCTTTACGCGGTAATGAGACTCGATCAGGCTCTGAAACGAGTAGCGCGGTGGCGGCAGCAACGCCGGATTCGTTACCTTCAGAATCCGCGCGTCCAATGTGTAGACGTTGATGTCCTCAAGTACCGGGGCAAACACACCCTCCGGAACGATGCTGACGTTTTGATTGATCTGTCGGCCTTGCTGCTCGGCTTCAATGTATTGAGAGCTTTCAGCCACTCCGTGATCTTCAGGTCCAGCGATGGTCGTGGCCTGGGCAAACGATACCAGCGAATGCAATGGATCTTGGCGTTGGCGGTAGAAGTTCGCCGACGCCATCATGTAGTCATAATCACCTTGGAAATCGGTCGCAGGTCCAAGGCTGGCCAAGATCGCACCGGCTTCTTGCGTCTTTCCCTCGGCGAGATACGTGTTCGTCAACCCGATGGCTACTACGCGGCTGTTCGCTCCCGCCATGCGAGCTCTGTTGAAATACTGCTCGGCTAACTCGAAGTCGTGCATGGCAAGAAAGAGGTTTCCGGCATCTGCGAAGTCTTGCCCAGTGACGGGCGAGTGCGGAGACATCCGAGCCTCTGCAAAACCAAGCGCCACTTGGCGGCGGGCTTCATCGGGTTGCCCCTGCCGCACGAACACCTGTGCCATTGCCAGACGGATTGCGATGCGATTGCCATGCGGCACTTCTAATGCCCTCGCGAATCTCTGCATCGCCACATCACGATCTCCCAGGGTCAGCAGCGCATCGCCTGTTGCGGTGAGAATCTCAATCCGGTCTCCACCTAAGCGGTCAGCCGCTTCAATATCTGGAAGTGTCTGATCCCGATCACCTTGCTTGGCATGAACTTGCGCCATCAAGGCATAAATCGCCGGTTCATTCGGAGAGATCTGCAAAGCCGCATTGAGCGCGGCTATCGCCTCCTCATACTTGCGCATGCGATAGAGCAAGTCCGCATAGGCAAGTTGTGTCGTCAGATCATTGGCATCTTCCTCCAGCGCAGCGCGATATTCGGCTGCCGCGCGGGGATAATCGACTTCCTGTCGAAACGCTTCCGCACGCGCCAGGTGCAGTGGCCTGGACCTGCCGAGGATCTTCTCCGCTGCATCCAGCTGTCGCAGCGCCGGCTTCGGCCGGCGCAACTGCAGGTCGCTATAAGCCAGTCCGAGATGGGCTTCACCGTACTCCGGTTGCAGCTTCAGAGCTGTTTCAAAGTCCTTCGACGCCTTCCCAGGTTGCTTCAGGTCGTTGAGCACAAAGCCGCGATTCACATACCCCATGGCCATCTTCGGATCAAGTTCCAGTGCGCGCGTGAAATTCTCCAGTGCACCTTGCAGATCGTTCCTGTGAACATAGACATTCCCCGCTATCAGCGGAAGATCCTTGTCATTCTTAAGGATCGACTCATACTTTGCCACGAGCGAAAGTGCTTCGTCGTAGCGTCCCAAGTAGTACAGGTCGTAGGCGAGGTAAACCACGCCCTCCCGATCATTCGGAAGTTTGGAAATGACGCCGTACCCCAGCCTAGAGGATTCCTCATACAGCCCTCGGAAGGTGAGGTAACGCTCGCGTTCGCGCTGGACCTGCACGTTCGCGTTCATCTTTTCGTTCGCGCGTTCAAGCCACTTTTGGGCGAGATCTAGATTATGGGCTTCCAAGGCAGCATTCGTGCCGCCAGCAATGATCAGCGGATTGCTTGGCATCCGCTGATAAGCAGTCTCGTACTCGGTTTGTGCGGGGGAGAACTTTCGTTCTGCCGTGTAAAGATCACCCAGCGCGAGGTGGGGTGCATAGTCTTTCGGATGTGTTGCGGCGCTGCGAGCGAAGTACGACTCTGCGAGCTTTGTATCGCCGGCATCACGGGCAAGGTATCCGAGCGCGGATAGCGCCTGCCGATTGTTCTTGTCCGAGCTCAGGATGTCGCGGAACGTGTCGCCGGCAACATCTTTCTGCCCCATCTTCCATTGCAGCATTCCAAGATTCATCAGCGAATTCAAATTGCCGGGAGCAAGGGCTAGCGCCTCTTTCAAATCACGGTTGGCAGCATCCACGTTTCCCGATGCGGATTCCACGGCTGCCCGCAGGCGCAGCATCTCGGGCTTCTGAGAGTCTTGTACCTGCACGTGCCCGATGGTAGCAGCAGCCGCTTGTAACTGCTGGTTTGCCGCGGCATCGTCGTCGAGCCGCGTGTAGACCTCGTACAGGTTCAAGCGAAGCTCAATTGGGTATAAGGGCCCTTCTGGTATTCCGGCTGGCAGATTGCTCAAGGCGGCCCTGTATTCCTGCTCCGCCTCCAGAAGACGATCATCCGATTCGGCAAGAGCGGCGCGAATTGCATGCAGGCGATAGTTGTTTGCATCAAGGACACTGGCCGCTTCAAGATACGCAGCTGCTTGCTCAGGCTTTCCAGCATTGATAAACGCTTGTGCCGCACTCAGCTGATATCCGACATTGTCCCTTGCAACCTTTGCGACCCGCGCATAAATTGCCGCCGCCTCCTGAGCGTCACCCGCCGATTGATAGGTATACGCGATTTCGGCTTCGACAGCCGGACTTTTGTTTGGAATTGCCCGCAGACTGGCGATCGCATCGTCGTACTTTCCCTCATTCCTGTACTGCTCGGCAACGGCGCGCAATACATCCGGATCGTGGGGACCGCGACTCTTCGCCTGGTTGATGTAACGCGTAGACTCGTCAGGCTGCCCGAGTCTCTCATACGCGTGCGCAATCAGTAAGTCGCCATGCGCTGATGCCTGTACAGTATTGGCTCTCTGGAGGAGCGCCAATGCCGCTTTCGGATCGGTGCCCACCAGCAATTCACCTGCAAGTTGCAGGCTGTTCGCATCCTCGGGATTCGCCGCAATGACTTTTTGCAGCAGTTGCTCGGCTTCCCTATCTCGACCTATTCGTGCGTAGGTCTGAGCTAGGCCGGCCAATCCACGGACGGAATCCGGCTTCTGCTTAAGTCCCTGGTTGTACGCCTCCAACGACACTGAATATTGTGAGTTCAACCGTGCGGCATACCCCAGCAAGAACCATAGTTCGGCATCTCGGGGCGCTGCATGGACCGCCTGCTGCGCGTGTGCAACAGCTCCGGCGAAGTCGTTCCGCTTTATGGCCTCGTCGGCTGCCCGAGCTTGCCGCGCCACTTCTATTCCCGCACCCCAGCTGAGACCTGCACTACTTGAATTCGGCTGGTCCGTTGGCTTACCTGAGCTTAGGTCGTAGGTTTGCCCAACTGCTCTTCCTGCGAGCGTCAAGACTGCAACGAAGCAAAAGCTAGTGAGCGGAAGCCTGCTTTTCACGAAGTCACCACGCTTGCGATTGAATTCTGGAACGCTCCTTGCAATGTGCCTTCCAGGCAGTAACTGCTGCGGCCCCGTTCAGATGCCACGAGGACAGCTAGGTTTGCTTTCGTCTGACGAATCCAGGGGACGTGCGAAATCGAGCAAACCCTCGCAAGGCGATCCGAATCAAATCTGGCTGCCTGGCGCAGGAGTGTGCATAGAATGACATCCAACGCAAGCTACTCTCGTCCGATTCCGCTTCTCGCAATTGTGCTGGTGGCCCTTGCAGTCCACGGGCCACTGTTACTCATGCAACTTCCCTCGGGTTCGTTTGACGCGAACTTCCATATCTTTCTCGCATCGCATTACGCACACCATTGGTTCAATCCATGGAACGAGAAATGGTTCGCAGGCTTTTCCCAAACGACCTACCCTCCCCTGACACACCAGTGGATCGCACTCGTCTCCAATGTCGCCGGCCTGAAGATGGGCTACATGCTCGTGCAGTTAGTCGCTGTTTTGCTGCTTCCAGTGGGCATTTTTCGCTTTGCTCGCATCTGGGTCGATGAGCGTGCCGCCTCTTATGCGGCGCTCGGAAGCATCTTCCTCGGTGCGCTCGCGTTCTTGATCTACCAGGCCGGACAACTTGCTACGATCACTTCGGCAGCTCTCTACCTCAACGCGTTGCCGTACTTCTATGAATGGTCGATCCAAGGCTCAGGCCGTTCCTTGATCAAGGGCGTAGCAGTGAGTTTGGCAGCGGCCGCGGCACACCACGTCACTCTGATTTTCGGCACGGTACTATTTGCGGGCCCCGTACTGTGGGTCGTCTGCATGGATGCTTTGGACGGCCGGACTAATGGGTCCCTGGGCTCCGCGCTGGCTCGGGCGTCGGGGTTTGCGATGATCGTTGCGGTCGGAGTGGCCATCGTTCTGCTTCCGTACTGGGTGACTCTCATCGAACACCCTATCCACCAGATACCCATTCCGCACGACAGCCGCACGAACTTTCTACTGAGTTCCGTCACGGCAATCAACTATTTCGTTATCCCCTACGGCGCATTGATTCTCGCTCTGCCGTTCATCCTCGTTCGCGGCGCTTCCGCTCGGCGACTGAGGCCGCTGCTTCTCGGGTTCTGGATTACGCTCATCTTCGGTCTCGGTGGCACAACACCGCTGCCTCGATGGTTGTTAGGCCGCGCCTTTGAAATTCTGACCTTCGAGCGGTTCACCTTCTGGGCCACGTTGATGGCCATGCCCATCGTAGGCTTGTTGGCAGTGCAGTTACTCGATCGTTTCCGTGACAAGGCAGCAGTTGCCTTGTCGCTGGCAGCCGTTGCTACGGTCGGCGCCGCTCTCGCCTGGCTCACTGCGAACCCGTATCGCCCTGCCGGGAGCATTGACGTTCGCCCCGTGATCTCTTTTCTCAATCGCGACGGACACGACGCCTACCGCTATCTCACGCTCGGCTTCGGCAGCGAACTCGCACAAGTCTCCACCTATACCGACGCCAGCAGTGTCGACGGGGACTACAACTCCGCTCGGCTTTTGCCCGAGATGACTCACTACGGCTCGGCACAATTGACCAATTCCAAGTTCTACGGCTCCGCCGGCATGGCTTCGTTGCGCGCTATGTTGGCACATGCGAATCGCTATGGACTGAAATACATCTTCGTCCATGATCCATACTACGAACCCCTGCTGACCTTCGGCGGCTGGCGCAAGACGGAAACCTTTGACAACGGTCAGATCACCGCATGGTCGAAAGACGACGTTCCACCCGCCCATCGCATCGAGTCTGATGCTATTCCGCCAGCGTGGATGGGCTTGCTCTGGGGCACGCTCCCGATCAGCCTCAGCGTGTTGTCGATTTTCCTGGTGCTTTTCCTGCCTGCCAGACAAATCATGCGAAGGCCAGTCGACTCGACGCCGACTATCGCCGAGCCGGTACGTGACTACGTAGCTTGAGGCAACGAAATGAATCGAACTCTGCCAATCACTATCCTTATTGTTGCTGGCACAGTTGGCCTGATGTTTCTTGGCTTCTCCACCGGCCGATCGGCTGGAACGGTGGGAGTGGCCGCTGGAACCGCCTTGCCCGGATTCAGCGAAAGGGTTTCCACTCCCGAGCAGGCTCTCAACAATTTCCTACTCGATATCCAACGCCGCAACTGGGATCGTGCCTACTCCAGTATTGAGCGGACCAGCAGCGCTCTGAACGAACAGGCCTTTGTCCAGGAATGGGTTGGTTCGAATGGCGGCTTGCGATCATTCTCAAGCCTGGAGCGGTTCGATGCACGCCCCCTTCACGCCACTGACTCCGACGCTCAAATGCGAGCACGCCTCCATTGGACTACTCCCGTAGGACCGGTCGAAGAGGTCCGTGATTTCCGCCTCGCTCATCGCGGCGATAGCTGGAAGGTCACCTGGGACGAAGCGCCGCGGCCCAATGTGCCTGCCCAAATCGTCCCGGTGAACGACCTTCGTTGGGAGCTGGTTTCTGGTACTGCGGGCGAAGAATGGGGATCGCATAATGTCGACGCTCCCAACGTGCGCATCATATCCATGAATGCTGTCGACTCCGCCGAAGGCGCTGTCGTCATGGGCGAAGTCGTGAATGAAGACACGATTCCCGCATTCGTCAATGTAAATGCCACGTTGGTCGACGGCTCCGGCAGCGCTATCGATGACGAAAGCAGCTTCGACAAGATCCTCCACGTGCTCTTGCCCAAGCAGGTGACTCCCTATCGCATCGATTTTCCGCACACCAGTCTTAGCAAAGTCAAAAACGTTCGCATGGATGTAAAAGCCACTCTTGTTCCGGCGTCTTCGGATCCAGTGATCGGAGTGATGAACCAGAAACTCGAGACTGACACGCAAGGTCACTCGATTCTGCGAGGAGAACTGCTAAACGAGGGCGGTCAAACCGTCAACATCCCTCACGTTATCGCAAGTTTCTACGACAACAATGGAAAAGTCGTGTGGGTCTCCGATGGATACGTTGAACGTGCCCTGCTTCCGCAGTCGACAGAGTCATTCGCGGTTGAGATTCCACGAACTTTGGCAGGAAAGGTCCAGAGCTTTCATGTTGTGGTCAACCATTACAGTCTGCAAAAGTCCTAGCTGGCACGTAGCCCTGCTTGCTTCCGTCTTACTCTGTGCCGCACCCGCGGCTCCGGCGCAGGAATCGCAGCTCCGCGTTCCCTCCGATGCTATTGCAGGCCAAGCCGCGTCCATTACAACTACGGGCAGCGGCTCGGGCACGTTTTATCTACGCGGCCCATCGATAACATTGAAGCACGATATCCAATTGGGGCAGAACATCGATCTAGCTTCTGTAGAGCTGCAATCCGCCGGCCGCTATGTCGCGGTAATTTGCGCCAACACATGCACCAGTGCCGGATTCTTTGTCGAACCTGCAAAGCCGGCGAGTCTGACCTTCATCGTGCATCCCTCGAGAGCTCCGGCGGGAGTAAATGACATCATTAGCGGCGTGGCATTGCCCTTTGACCAGTTCCGGAACCTAGTTCTCGCCCCGGCGACAGTTCAATTTCAATTGACCGCTAAGAACTCGATGCCAGCTACACACGCAATACAGTCACGCGATGGCATTGCATGGTTTCGCAGCAGCTCCGGAAAATCGGCAGGCCCATTGCAGGTATCGGCCTCACTCAAGGATCTCACCGCGCAGCGCATTGTCCAGCAGGTCTCCTCCGATCCATGCAACTTGCGGATCAAGGGGCAGGTAACTACCACGGGCATTCTCGTTGAGACCGAGCCCGTGCACGACTGCGCGGGCAATCCAGTTCCCGATGGAACCGTCGTAACCTTCACTGCAAAGAGCGGCCGCGATGTCAGCTTCGTCGACGCCCCCGTGAAGCAAGACGTCGCCCGCGCAATGTTCCTCGCCTCGGGCTCCGTTGTTGTCTCCGCCGCATCGGGAGTCGCCTCGGGAAATGAGCTGCGCATTGGGAGCAAGGAGTCAATCAAATGAATTTGCGCCAGAGAATATGCCGATCCATTCTCAATGGTGTAGCCCCATTTCTGTTATGTTCTACCCTTCTCGGGGCCGGCAACTCACCCCAGGTCACTTTGGACATGACCAAGGCGAGCCCCCGCTCTCTCGAAGCTCTGACGCAGCGTGCGATCATACGCGACTACAAATTCGCCTGGAGCAACATCAGTTCCGCATTGGAGTCCAATTCCGCCGGACCATTGAACGGCCTTTTTGCGGGTGCGGCCAATGATTGGCTAAGAGAATCAATTAGCAGCCAGTCTAAGAGCGGCATCACCTCGCGTTATCTGAATCAGAGCCATAGGCTCGAGGCCGTTTTCTACGCCCCGGCCGGTGACGTGATCGAATTGCAGGATACGGCCGAGTACGATTTCGAAATACGCGATGGTGGCAAGGCCATCCACAATGAACACGCCATCGTGCACTATGTTGTCCTGATGACGCCCGCAGCTGATCGCTGGATCATCCGCCAACTTCAGGCTGTCCCGCACTTCTAGGCCTCGCCATCTACCAACCCACGCCCGCCGTGCGTCATCCAAAGTTCATCGCAAATTGGGAAACTGGAGCCTCTTACTTGTCGAATAAGCTCTTGGCTGTCGTAATCGTGTGTTTTGTGGTGGGCGTGGGCTGCACGACACCCGGGATTCATCGCACTTTGCGGCAGAATCCCCAGGCTCCAAATCCTTGGCCGAAACTGCTCGCTGTCTACATGCCATGGTTCGGTGACCGTCAGCATATGGACGTTGGTTACGTCAGCTACAATCCCGCACTTCTTCGCAGACAAATCCAACAAGCACGCCACATGGGCATCTCGGGTTTCGTTGTCGACTGGTACGGCGAGAGTGCTCCCTTCTCTGACCGCAATTTTGCACTCTTGCAGGAAGTGGCCGACGAGGCTCACTTTCAGGTGGCACTTTTGTACAACGAGCCTGCCGATGATGACTCCCAGGCAACTGACGGCACAATCGCAGCCTTTGACAAAGCCTATCGGTCCTATATCGGTCCCAATGCGCCTCATCGTAGAGCGTATCTGACCCACAGCGGTCACCCGATGATCTTCATCTTTCCCAAGCAGGGACACGTTGATTGGAACCGCGTCGTCGAACACTTCCAATCTTGGGAATCAGTTCCGATCCTGATATATAAGGATGAACCGCCCGCGGAATACGCTTCGGCTTTCGCTGGAATGTATGCGTGGGTTCAACCTGGACAAAAAGGCTGGACGTCCGATGGCAGCAACTGGGGAGAACAATACCTCGACAAGTTCTACCGGAGCATGCGCAACAATCACTCCGACAAGATCATCATCGGTGCGGCATGGCCTGGCTTTGACGACTCAGCCGCGAAATGGGGCCTGAATCGACATATGGCGGGCCGCTGCGGCCAGACTTTTGAGGACACTCTCCACCTCTACACACGCTATTTCGATGCCGCTCATCCGCTTCCCTTTGTCATGATCGAAACCTGGAACGATTATGAAGAGGGCACTGCCGTCGAGCGGCTCAACTTTACAAAATGCAGCCAGGGTCCATCCTCCGTATCTGCAGGCAAGTGAGTCGGGCTTTTCGTGATCCACCAACACCCACGCGGCGAACCGCATCAAACGCTCGGCAATTCATCCTCGTTCCCAATGGAGCCCTCGCGAATGGACCGCCTGTGCGACCCTAGGCAACAGTTTCAGTTTCTCTCCCAGCTTGTGCTTCCTGCTTCTTCTGAAGCATCTGCAAATCGCCTATCTGATATCGCGCACAATCTCAACCGAGCCGAATTTGAAGCAGTCGCAGCACTCGCTGCCAAAAATCATGTCATCGTTCGCGCCTTTTTACGTCTGACTGAACTTCTGAGACCCAATGGGAGCACTGAGACTGCCGAGTGGGTGTCGCAGGCTGCCGAACAGGAAGACGTTCGAATCCATCATGCCCTCGGCTTCTTGGACCGCATCTGCACGATGCTCGACAAGAATGGTTGCCCAGTGACTGTGATCAAGTCTCTTGACCACTGGCCCGACTTCGGAAGCGATTTGGATTTGTATACTGACGCTGAGCCAGCGCACCTCGTGAACCTCATGCAGACTAACGTCGATGCAAAGGTCGATGACCGAAGCTGGGGCGATCGGCTCTCGAACAAGTGGAACTTCGTGGTGCCGGGCTTGCCCGAGCTCGTCGAGGTTCACATCCGCCGCTTGGGTCAAACCGGCGAGCAGACTGCTCTCACGAAGTCCCTCTTGCAACGCACCCGTATCGCCAACGTCGGTCAGTACTCATTTCGCGTCTTGGCGCCCGAAGACCGCATCATCATAAGCACGTTGCAGCGTATGTATCGCCACTTTTACATTCGCCTTTGTGACGTGGTCGACAACGCTGGCCTTTTGGAGTTCGGGCAGGTCGACTTCACACGCTTACACAGCTTGGGATCCGCCGCAGGTATCTGGGAGGGTATTGCTTCTTATCTCAGAATCATCTCCGGATATGTCGAAAAGTTTTGCGGCGGAGGCATTGCTTTACCGACTCTTGTAACTGCGTCTGCCAAATTCGGTGTGGAGCAAGTTTACTATCGCCGAAATTTTCTTCGGGTGCCCATTCTCCCTCATTCCGTGAATCTGTATGGCGGTGAGCTTCGGGAGCTTGTGATGCGCGGCGATGTTCGAAACTCGCTTCGTCTGAGCTTGCTGCCAGGTCTGGCTACCGCGGCCGCCCTTGAGCTGAAGCTCACCGGCAGCGATAAGGGGATTTGGTAGTCACTGCCAACCGATACCTGATGGAACTCTACTGTTTTCACTCGATTGTGATCCGTCGGCAGCATCACCTAGCTTGAGGGCAGCGAACTGAGAGACGATTGGTAGAAGTGATGTTGACGGAGAATGCGACAGAAGGTGGTTGATCGGATTCCATTACGGCACCTCTCGCTTCGGGTATTGCGGTTCTCGTTACCCGCGCGCAATTCGCTTACTTGGCAGCGGGAGGCTTTCGGTTGATTCGTATTCTTATCGTTGATGACAATCCCGCAGTCCGGCGTTATCTGAGAGCGATCCTGGAACAGAGAGAAGGCTGGCAGGTTTGTGGCGATGCGCGAAACGGAGGCGAAGCGCTACACAAGGTTCTGGAATCACCGCCAGATCTCATCGTTCTCGACTATCAGATGCCTGATCTGAATGGTGTTGACGTCGCCAGGCAAATCTCAGCGATGTTCCCGAAGATTCCGATTCTTATGGTCACGCTCCACCTGTCCAGACAGCTCGCCGAAGCCGCACGTGAGGCGGGAGTGCGCGGTGCGTGTGCGAAACAGGATATCGGCGCCGTCATCGAGGCGGTCGATCTGCTCCTGCATGACCGGACCTATTTCCCAGTAATGTCTGCGGGAGGCGCGCAATGAATTGTGCTGCATTTTCGGAACAGATGACATGTGGAATACAGGATTCCCTGTATTTGACCTGCCAGATTCGAACATTAGCCTATCAGTTGAATCACTGGCGGAGCTTTTCCCTTAGCGCTGAATTGTCGCGTGAGCAATAAAAGGTTATTGGTCAGGCTGTCACATACGCTCAGGATTAGAATGTGGCGAATCGTCTGGTCGGTTTCCTCCGAGGAACTGAATTGGAATGACAATTCGCATACTTGTGGTCGACGATCACCCAATTGTGAGACAGGGACTGAAGACGCTCCTCGAAGGGCATGTAGGGTGGGAGGTCGTCGGAGAAGCCGCGGATGGTGCCGAGGCCTTGGAAAAGGCCAAGGATCTGAACCCCGATGTCATGGTACTCGACGTCACGATGCCACGGATGAATGGTTTGGAGGCGTGCCGTTTGCTGCGCCGCCAGTATCCCGATTTGGAGATTTTGTTCGTGACGCAGCATGACTCGCCTCAAATGATGCGTGAAGCTCTCGAGGCTGGTGCTCGAGGTTACGTTGTCAAGTCCAATGCGGCTCGAGATCTGCTGGCAGCAGTTGAGGCGGTGAGCCAGCATCGCGTCTTTACTGCTCTTAATGAAAGAAGTTATCCGCACGTGAGTTAGGCCTCTCGCCTGCTTACGTATTCTGAAAGGATAGATATATGAAGCTGAGAATTCTTCTGGCTGATGATCACGAGATTGTACGCAGGGGCTTGCGCGCTCTCCTTGAGAAGCATGAAGGCTGGGAAGTGTGCGGGGAGGCCAGTGACGGCCGAGAATGTATCGAGAAGGCCTTGCAACTCAACCCAGACGTGGTAATCGTCGATATCGGCATGCCTAATCTGAACGGCCTTGACACAACGCGTCAACTTCTCCAGCACGACCCGCACTTCAAAGTCATCGTGCTCACTATCACTGACTCCGATCAGGTGATCCGCGAGGCCCTTGACGCCGGCGCTCGGGGATTTGTCCTTAAGTCGGACGCTGCGCGCGATCTGGTCTCCGCGGTCGAAGCTCTACAGAACAAGCGGATGTTCTTTACCCCTCGCGTCAACGATCTT
This sequence comes from Binatia bacterium, assembly GCA_035577905.1. Taxonomy (GTDB): domain Bacteria; phylum Acidobacteriota; class Terriglobia; order Terriglobales; family Acidobacteriaceae; genus Sulfotelmatobacter. Next base: position 123,509 of record DATKAP010000021.1, on the reverse strand, counting down.
GTATTGGCTGGTTTCCTCGAAAAAGGCCAAACCGTTTCTCGGAACGAGGCACCCAAGCTGCCCACCTTAACGGCCCGGGAACGGGAGATCACTCAACTACTGGCCGAAGGCAACAGCTCGAAAGAAGTCGCTTCTTTGCTCAATCTGAGCACCAAGACTGTGGAAACACATCGCAGCAACATCATGCGGAAGTTGAGCTTCCATTCGATTCGCGATCTGGTTGTTTATGCGATCAAGAACAATTTGATCCAGATAGAATTGCCGCCGCCTCCCAAGTCCCCTACAGGACCGACAGCCGCCTGATCCGCCTACTTCACGGTTTCGCCAGGGTAATATCCCGCTCTGGTGCGGACCGTGAGGCGAGTCCGATTGGGCCCCCTAGCTTCAACCCGGATACTCTGATATCCCGTCCCGATGTTCTGCCCTGGATTGTAGGCGATGGTGTACTGGCTACGAATGTCGTGGGCAATCGACCGTGTGATCGAATCCACTTCATCGAGATTCTGAGGGAAGTAGGCCGCGCCACCCGTGATCGTTGCCAGGTTTTGTAGCGCGTCTTTGGCGGAGCGCCTCATTCCCTCGCTCATCAAGCCGATCGCATATACCGTCGCTCCTTTGCTCGACTGCAATTTCCGTAGTGCATCCTGCAGTGTCTCTCGGCTCATATTGTCTTGCCCGTCCGTAATGACGAGCAGCACCTTCTTATCGAGGCGGAGATTGTTTCGCAGATGAAAGTCGGATGCTACCACCGCATCGTACAAAGCTGTGCTTCCGCGACTGGATGCTTGGTGCAAAGCGGCCTGAAGTAGGTTCACATTGGCGGTGAAATCCTGATCCAGGTAGGGAGTTTGACTAAAGTTCACCACGAACACTTCATCGCTGGGATTGCTAACTTGAATAAGGTTCAAGACTGCCTGATTCACTTTTGCTCGCTTGTCGCGCATGGAACCGGAGTTGTCAACGACGATCCCAATGGCCACGGGAATGTCCTCTTTCCGAAAGGAGGTAATCGTTTCCGGCTGCTCATTTTGGTAGACGGAAAAATCATTGCGATCCAACGAGGCAACCAACCTGCCGTATTCATCGACGACGGTTGCATGTAGTACGACTTCTTGCACCTGCTTCCTGAAAACAAATCTGCCTTGATCTTCGGAAGTCTGGATGGGAGAGATTGATGGCTCACCAGACTGCTGACCACTCGCTGGTTGCTCATTCGGCTGCTGCTGCGCCGACGCGGGGGGCTGAGAAGTCCTAGGAGGCAATCCCATCGAGTCGTCTTGGGCGGCTGCCAGGCCACACAACATCGATGCCAACGCAACGATAAGAAAACAGCGCGATACCATGGAGCGACGATTGGACAGAGAATTTGGGCACATGCGTCGAGTCTCCCGTGAACATTCTCAGATGCAAATCCGAGGATTCCGGTTAACGCGCAACGGTACAGGTGCCCCATCGGGGGCTGTTAAGGCCTACAGCGTTCACAGTATTCCCCCGTGAATGGACTCTCGGAGGTGCCAGTCGCGCTCATTTGCCGAGGGCCACTTGGCAAAACTTACACAGAGGATGAAGCGCAAATCTGTTTTGCTTATTCGAGCTCCAAACTGATCGAGACATTAGTTCATTCGACAAACAACCTGTGAAGGTCGTTGGAAATATCTCAACAGAGACGACCACCATCATATTGCTGCGGATCGATCCGCTCCCGTAGCCGGGAGCCTGAGTTACATGATTCACCCTAGTGCTTCAGATCAAGATTCTTTGTATTTTCTACAAATCCCACTGCCGTAGAAGGAGTCGGACTGCCTTCCGCAAAGCTCGGCTTTCGGAGTTGATTTATGAATAGTAACGGAACCGCAGCTTACGGCATGTATCCGCGAAACGTAACCCTGTCTGACGTAATCTCTGCGCTGAATCGCGCTGGCTACCAGAAAGAGAACATCTGCATGGTGCTCTCGCCGGCTCACCCTGATGCCGCGATTTTTCACGACGCTGGCCACAGTGTCGCGGGTTACGAAGGCGGTTCCACCGCACGCATGATCCGCTGGTTCTCAGGCCTCGGGGCTGTTGTAATCCCGACCGTGGGTGTATTCATCCGATCGCAGGCCTTCATGAAGGCCCTGTTCACCGATAAAGCCTCGTCTGCCCTGTCGAGAAGTTGTAAAACCTTAGTCGACCTCGGATTTTCACCCGACGATGCCAAGCGTCTGGGACATCAACTTTGCGATGTAGCCGCCTTGGTATATGTCTCTTGCGAGGAAAATGATATGACGACGAGTGCCATAGATTGCTTCGCTCCACAGGCGCCAAAGAGGCCGCGAGTCTTGAAGCACTTCACGCCGCGGCCGCAGTAGCCTAGCCCAGCAACCGAAAGACTGCATCGCGGGAAGAAATTTCTACCTTCTTAGCAGCGTGGATTTGGAGGTTGCGCTGTCTCCTGTTGTCCCTGCACATATGAAATTAAACCCCGTACTCACGGTTGTATCAGAATGGCAAAACAGCTGCTCTTCTATTGGCCAACCTTTGCGTCTAACCGCGCATCCATGACGGTCGCGCTGCGGGAGGTATGCATTGAACGCCAAGGAGATCGTGAAGAATCGCCACATATGGATAGAAATCCTCCTACCTGGGAGTGCCGTGGCACTAGCATTGGCGCTGCTGTTGGCCACTTTGGGAGCAGCGGCGGGCGCTGCTGTTGGCCAGGTATCGCAACGTGGGCCAATGTTGGCGACCCAGTCCTTCGAAGGGATGGTCACTTGTTCCCACTGTGGCGCAAGGCATCGGCCTGCTCTAGATCGGTCCGCGAGCACTTGCGTTCGCATATGTGTTCATGGCGGTGCTGCTTTCGCTCTGATTGATGACGAGTCGGTCTACTTGCTCGATGGTGATCTCCCTTCTCTAAAAAAGCTGGCGGGCCAGCGCGCTCACGTTACGGGTACGCGAACCGGAAACACCATCAAAGTTACGTCCATAACTTCAGCAAGCTGATACTGCCGCCTCAGCTTCAACTGGACGATGTGAAAATGAAGTGGGTCGAGGCTGATGAAATCAAAGAGATTCTCCTTCTGATAGCGGCGGCAGCATTCGCCGTGGCAGCTTTCGCACTCTCTTCGTCGGGCCATGCCCAGCGGGCATCAACAAGAACACGAGATACGCTCCTGCGACCTTACTCTCCTTCAACTTCCCTGGTGTTCACGCCGCCGGCTCTCAGTACGAACCCGGGCGCATCCTCGGAAGGATACATTCGATGATGCTTGATTTTGTAACCATAATTGGACCCCGCCGGCTGAAGAAGCTTGACTGTTGCCCTTTTCAATCTTGGCCGCATCTGACAGGCATGACTCTAAGCCCATTCTCCCCTAAATTCTGGTCTAAGGCTCCCGCTGATCCGATCCCTTCGCCTATACCGGACCCCATCGACCCACCCGAGAATCCCGATGTACCTGTGAGAGAACCGGAGCCAGATGTACCCGGGCAGATGTAGGAACAGTCAAACAGCTACGGCACACCGCCGATTGCCGTGTCGGTGCTCCGACCGATACTTTGCGTCAGGAGGGAACTGCTTGGGATTCACTCCTTTCCCGGCAGGAGCACCGTACCTCTTTCGCAAGGAGGGAATCTCTTTATGATTGTCGGGAACCCGAATGCTGGGCGCAGAATGGCAACCGCAGCAATCACCATACTCGTGATGCTGATCCTTATCACTCTCATACTCTCTGCGAGAAAGAAAACCGCACCCGCGAAAGAACTGCCCCTTCACCCTTCCACAATGGTCGCGTTCCGATTCTTCGGTCCGTTTTGTTGAGTAACTTGCGCAGACTAGCGACTGGAACCCGGCACGACTTTCCACAGTTGAGCGAGGGCCTTGGCGGCGTCCGAAAGAGCCCTCTTCTCTGCATTCTCGGAAGAGGCAAGCTGAGTTGTTGGTCGCTGCACGATGGGTTTTCGATAGTAGGGAGTTTTGCTGCTCAGCCCGGCCCGGTGGATGTCGCGCACAGCATTCTCAAATGCTCGCCTTAGGTTAGTAATCACTGGAGCATCGGTTCCTATGATTTTGCTCGCCATGAAATTGGAAACTCCGATTTGTTCGGTTTCTGCACTCTAAAGGCAGCAGTCATACCGTGACAATACAGCGTTGCCCGAAGCACAAAAGCTGTGATTACTTAGGAAAGGTGAGAGATTACCGGTTCGTTATTGCTGTCCCATTACAACGCAGCGCCTGCTTCGGGCGCCACACAATTGCGCACAGCGCGGAGTGCATAAAGAGCATCGTCGAGAGCCTGATCCTCTTCGACGTGGACCGTCTTGAGCACAAACAACTCTTTCACCCGATTAAGAATGGCTTTCTCAGCCTGGGCGATCCTTACCGGAATGATCGTCCGGTCAGTCTCGAAAAGCGCGGCTCGGTAGAGCGCATGCCAACTCTGGTTAGCACTCGCGTCGTTACCTGTGCTGTGGGCACTCGAGAGAGAATTCTTCTTCATCTGGAGGATTCGCCGTAAGGTGGATCGAACTCAAAAGAGGAACAAAATGCTTTTGTGAAAGCTAATCTTAGAATGACCTGTTGTACATACAGCGCTTTCCTTATTCGCATCATAATTGGCTGGACGTGTGGAAGCGCTGGGCCGCCTCCCACATACTCCATCAAGCGGCATGTTTGGATGAACTCTTGTGCCGCTTTGACGCTGCCGACTTCGATTCATCTTCGCCTTCCATCTCCCCGGTCGCTTGGACTTGTGGATTGATCTGGGCCGCCAGCTCCGTCAGTTTCTCATCAGTTTCCTTCTCTTCTTTGAGTGTTTGCTCAATCGCATAAACGTGATCGTCCTCGCCGAGGAGCTTCGCCATGGCACGGACAGTTCCGTAGCCCGCAATTTCATAGTGCTCCACTCTCTGCGCCGCACTGATAATCGCGGCGTCCATCACTACATCCTGATAGTCTTCTTTGATAGTTTCAGCGCCTTCTTTGACCAGACCCTCCATGCCGAGGCACTTCCGCCCTGTTGGCTTTTCCTGCAGACTATCGAAGATCTGCTCCAGCCTCGAAACATGCTCCGAGGTCTGCCGCAAATGCTCCTCAAACGCCTGGCGTAATTCTCCATTCGACGATGCCTTCGCCATTTTGGGCAACGCTTTCGTCAATTGGGTCTCCGCGTTATAGAGATCCCTAAGTTCGTCGATATAAAGTTCCCGCAGCGAGCCCTTTTCCATTCCATCCTCCTTTGGTCTTCCCAGCAGTGCATGGGGCTTATAACCGGAAAAGTATTTTCCCGGGAAGGGCGGCACAATACCTCAGATGCTGTAGGGGCTTTGGCTATTGTCGGATGGTTGGCCCGTGAAAGTCGTCCTTGCCGCTGTGATCGCGACCAAGGTCCAGCCCGAAATGCGGTTCGGACCGCGTACCGGTAATCTTGAAGGGAATTTCCGCGCCACCTCCGTGCTTGTGGAAAAAGGGGTCGACGGGCTTCAGCAATATGGACTTCCAGCCCGTTGTCATTTCTGAGAGCTTCGCATCGGTTTTCAGCAATCCGTGAAAATCAAACGTTGCCCCATCCAGGCTGTACTGGCCGGTCATATCGGCGTGAGTTCCCGGAATCTGAAAGTGCAGCAACGAAAAAGAGAGCACGCTATCCTGCAACACGAACTTGCCCTGAAGATCTATCGTAACGTCCAAATCTTCCTTGCCAACCAACTTCGCTTCTCCCGACCCCCGCAAGCTCAGGTTATCAATGCGCGTTTGAACCTTCTCATTGCTAAAATCCCCCTCCGGAACCCGGAAGGTACCCGCGAGCTTAATTCGATCAGAAATATCACGTTCCCCGGGTGAGATGTTTAGCCTCGTCTTCAACCGGATCGGTCCTGTCATGATCGGAGGCTCCGTCTTCACCCCAAGCCTCAGCAGGTCCTCGATCCTGCCTCGACTCATGATTACTTCGAGATCAATCTCATGCCCGTGAGGTTCGACACGCACGATCTTTCCGCTGGCGGTGAAACTGGTTTGCAGGAAATGCGCTCGAACCGGTTCGAGATAGGTGTCCCCGTCAGTTCCGTCGACGATCGCATGAAAGTCCGTATGCAGGGGCACAGGATGGCCACTGATCGTCAGCCGGAAATCAGGAGTTTCCGTCTGACCCGCCACTTCAATCCGCCCTAACCTGCCGCCGTAGTGACCAGATGAAGTGAGGATCCCACCAATACCACGGATAGTCCCGAGATCAGCGTTGGTAAATGAGTAGTCTCCCTCGACTGCGGAGTCTCGTGGACTCAACACATTCAACGGCCCAAAACTCCCAGTCGAGTGGATATCGCCAATCGGCTTGGGATTGGTGAGAGTGGCATCGAAGTGCAATGGTTCATCGGGGCCGATATCACTCATTCGCAGGTCACTGATATCGAACTCCAGCGGCGCTTTCCCCCGCTTGTCGGTATTGATGACCAACTTTGTGTCGGCGAAGACAAAGTGCGCCACTGCGATCTTCATCTTCCCGCTTTGCCGGCGCAGGCTGCGAACCTCCTGACGATCTTTTTTCGGCGGAATGTTCATCGTAAGACCGCTCACATAGATCGTGTCCAGTTTCATTGGGTCACGAAACAGATTGCGCAGAGATGTTTGGAAGTGAAATTCCTCGATGCTCAGCAGAGGCTGGATCCCCGGCAGCCATGGGTTAGGATCCGTCGCCCCGTAAACCTGCAGTCCTTTGCCCTCCGCGTGCATCCCATTCGTGATCCAGACATGGAGGTCGGTAAGTTCCACCCGACTCTTAAAACGCACAGATAGCGTCTCAACCACGCGAGCCCGCAACATCGGCTGCGCCCGGATGATCGCAACCCGGATGCAAACCGCAAGCGCAATCACCAAGGCCACAGCAATCCCAAGCAACCAGCGCCATTTTCGTGCCCGGTCTCGTTTCGGTATCGCCACGACTGGCGCCGGTGAGGATTTTGTCGGAACTGTAGAGGGAACACCCACGCAGGCGAAGCCTACTGCTCATCTGCTCAGGAAGGAATCCGGTATTCGCTGCAGCAATCGAATTTGCGCCACCTAGAAGCCGTACTTGGCCACCACTTGACGTTCCTTTTTCCCGATCACCGCAATCGCTGCATGTTGTGAGGCCAATCGAAACACCAGGAGTGCTCCGGTCGCCTGATCGCGAATGTTGATCGATGCATCCTGATCGCAATCTGAGACCACAACGTAGAGAACCGAGTCGGCCAGTACGGTAGGAAATACCAGAATCCCGGGCGGAATTGGATTCACCGCGGTGAAGGGCGAGGCGATGTTGAGTTGACGTGCAACAAACGAGTAGAGTTCCGCCGTTGACAGCAGATCTTCACCCAGCTCAACAGGATAAGCTGCCCAGTAGATGCGGCCCTTGCCGCGGGGGATCTCCTTCAGAGTCGACCCATCATCAAAACGGATCGAATCGAGCCAATTCTGCTGCTGCTGTCCAAAGGCTAAGGATATCCGGCGCTCGCCCAGCTTGAGCTCGGCATTGTGATACACCAGTGGCTCGGCACGACCGGCAACGCCCAAAGCAGCCATACGACGGACAATCTGCCAGTGTTCGTCTCGTTCAACCGGACCAGTCACGAGCAAGTTTCCACCCTGATCAACGTAGTGCAGTAAGATCTCCCATGCTTGATCGGTGAGGGCCTGTGGCGAAGGCAGTATCGCGAGCTTTGGCAGTTCCAGATGGTCAATCTGATTTTCTGCGATCACATATCCGGGCAAGTGTGCGGCATACGATAGCGCCCTCACAGCGCGCCGCTGGGCTTCCAACTGGAAGTCTGTCATCACAGAGTACTGCGCCGCTTGCGACGTTATGATGGCGACTGACGGAAGCTGCGGGGCCCGCAGATGCGCATGCAGAGACGGGACGAATTTGCCGAATGCGCGCAACAACAAGGCTTCGGGTTTCTCCGTATAGTCCGTTCTGACTGCCCCGATCGGAGTCTCATTGCTTTCGGTCATATCGGAGTTCGTATTCCAGAGCCATTCGATTGCTCCCGATCCCTGAATGAACGATGTGGCAATTTTCCGCTCCAGAAGTGCGGCCTCATTTTCCGGCGTCCTGCGAGCAATCTCATCAAGATTCAATTCACGTTGTAGTCCGGTCTCCTGGACGAGCATGGCTTTCCCGGGCTGTTTCGCCGCAAGCGAGTCCCACAGAATGTAATCGTTTTGCCACCAGGAGTGATTGGTCGTGAAATCAACCGAGTCACCCCAGTAAGCAGGCGAAAGTCGATCCTGGATTCCTCCTTCGTCCTGTCCCACGGTGACGAGTTGTTGAGAACCAGTGGCGCGGATTGTCTCACGCATCGATGCTGCCCACTGCGCGAACGACTCCTGGGCGAAGAGGAAATAATCGTGAAGCCTCAGCGAATTGGTTCCGACATACATCCCGCGCGCTGAAAACTCATTTTCACTGGGCAGCGAAATCATTCCCGCAACCGATTCTGTAGGCACATTCCACAGAACAGCAAGCTTGGCGCGGTCCGGGTATCGTGCGTTCAGCCATTGGTTCCATGCCGCGAGTTCAAGCGGATCTCCATTCGGACGCATGGTCCACAAATGTTGCGAAAAGCTGGGCTCATTGATAAGGTCCCACGCAAGATAGGGGACGTCATGAAAGCGTGCTGCGACCGCGGAAATCAGCGTCTGTTGCCTGTGCACGGCGGCGGGATCGAGAAACGCATTCGCACCCTCAAGCACATCCGGCAAGAACGCAAAGAAATTGAACTGCACCGGAAGCCCGTACTTGCGAGCACTCATTAAATAGGCTTCGAGAGTCCGAAGTGTGCGTTCATAGGGTTGGCCACTTTCATCGCAGAACTTATCCCATCCTGTCCACCATCCAGTGCGGATCATGTTCAAACCCGCATCGTGAATCTGCGAGAAATCCTGGTTCCAGACGTAAACGTTCGGATGCTCAAAGAAGAGCCGCTGCACTTCACTCGACATATACGTCGTGCCGATGACCGCCAGAGGGCGTCCGTCAATTTCGAAATAATCACGATTCACGCTCAAGCGTGGCCCTGAACGAAGATAGGCTTCATCGCGGATCCAAAACCCGGAGTGGTAGATCGCTCGCTCTCGGTCGCCTTCTAACAGTTGCGCTTCGATGACATAAAGGCCCTTGCCCTGCGGAGCAGAAATCAAAACCGGATTGGCTGAAGGTACTGCAGCTTTAACAGTCGTACGGTTCTCAGCGTCGGATTCGGGAAAGTACGTAATCTTCACGGAAAGCCCGGGAACAGGATGTGCTGCATTCCAGGTAACCTGAAGCTCGACCGGTTCGCCCTGCGCGTAAAGCGGGAGCACGGGACGAATGCTGAATTCCTCCGCGCCTTGTAACGCGCGTTCCGCCAGCGATCGCACCAGCGTTGCATTGTCGAAGAAATCCCTCGACAGTTCGGCGTTCACAAAAACCCATCGTCCACCATCAAATCCATTCCGGTCATGGTCCACTTGAATTGCCGGCGCCGACAACTTCCGCCCATCCTTGATGCCCCACGCCAGCGCGGCCAGACGCGCGTCCAGCGACCCAGCCGACCCGCCCCGCTGATAAAGGTCCACAGCACTGAGCCGGATTACCGGGCTGAAACCTCGCTTCCAGGTAAATGCCGGAATTTGCGGCGGAACTTCAGGATTCCCCTGAAATTGCAGGCCATCAGACCCCGGCGTTTCCTGGTATTGATCAATCATCAGTGGACGAACGAAGCGGACGCTGTAGTCGCGCAGATGCCATCCTTTCGCATCCCGGTACGCCGCACGTGTGAATGGCCTCCCCCCGAGGACCAGGAGGTTCCCACCCCGATCGAGGAATGTCTTGATGGCAGGCCAACTCTCCTCCGGAAACGCAGAACCATAAGGAAGAACGAGGAGCCTGGAGTCAGCTGCAGAAAGCGCATCATGCAGTTGATCCGCTTTAACGGTTGCCTCTGTCGGAAACAGCGCCGTTAGTTGTTGTGTTGCGGGCGCAGCCGAGTCCGCGGCGGGAAATCCGGGTTCGCTGAAAACGATCACCTGACGATTCTGGGCCAGAACTGCTGACCGCGAAGCAACAATGAGAAGTATCAGCGTTGCCGGCAGAGTTATTCTAAGCATAGCCAGCACACCTGCGAGAGATGACGATTGCTCGAAACGAACGAGTCTCCGGCAATGTGCAAATATTGTCAAGCTACAGAATCGATTTTGTTGAGGGTACTCGCAACAAAAACTAAGCAAAATTCCATGACGCCGATGTATGATGGCGGCGTTCACTCATTCCTAACCCCTCGAAGGGTGGAAAAGAACTCATGGCAATCGCGAGCTCTAATACCGGCACCTCAACGTCGACGGCTGGAACAGGCCAAAGCTATGGAGCTGCACTGGCCACCGTGACCACGCTCTTTTTTATGTGGGGATTTCTTACTTGCTTGAACGACATCCTGGTGCCCCATCTCAAATCGATCTTTGATCTGAACTACACCAAAGTCATGCTCATACAGTTCGCATTCTTTGGTGCCTATTTCATCTTTTCACTACCTTCCGCCAAGATTATTGACGGGATCGGATATCAGCGCTCCATGGTCGTCGGCCTTCTCACCATGGGCGTGGGTGCGTTTCTCTTTGTGCCGGCCGCAAGCGTCCCCTCATATCCATTGTTCCTGGGTGCTCTTATTGTTCTTGCGGCCGGGATTACCTGCTTGCAAGTCGCGGCCAATCCGTACGTGACGGTGCTGGGTAAGCCCGAGACCGCATCTAGTCGCCTGAATCTCACACAGGCCTTTAATTCATTGGGTACCTTTCTGGCGCCTTTCTTTGGTGGCCTTTTCATTCTGACGACGGCACCGAAAATGGCAGAGATCAGGGCGCTCGCTCCGGATGCGCTTCAGGCCTATCGCTTGCACGAGGCTGCGACGGTCAAGATGCCTTACGTAGGACTAGGCATTGCCCTCGTCCTGCTTGCCATCGCAATTGGCAGCTTCAAGCTGCCAAAAATCGAACATGCGCAGCACCATCTCGGCGAACATGTAAACGACTCCATCTGGAAGCACCCGAACCTCGTGTTTGGCGCCATTGCAATCTTCGTCTATGTCGGTGCCGAGGTTTCTATTGGGAGTTTTCTTGTCAACTACTTCAGCCAACCGGAGATCGGCGGGCTGACGGAAAAAGTTGCCGCCAGCTTTGTCGCCTTCTATTGGGGCGGCGCCATGGTCGGACGATTCATTGGGTCGGCACTTTTGCAGAAAGTAAAGACCGGAACGCTGTTGGGTATTTGCGCGGTTTTCGCTGCCGCGCTCGTTGCCATCTCGATGCTGACAAGTGGGCATTTCGCAATGTACAGCATCATCCTTGTAGGCTTTTTCAACTCCATTATGTTCCCGAGCATCTTCACTCTCGGGGTTGCCGAACTCGGACCATTGACCGGTGACGGCTCTGGCCTTTTGATTATGGCTATCGTTGGGGGGGCCATCATACCTGTTGCTCAAGGCTGGTTTGCCGATCGCATGGGCATTCATCACGCCTTCTTTCTGCCCGTCATCTGCTATTTGTACATCTTGTTTTTTGCCCTGAGTGGCTCAAAGCCGAACAGTGAACGCTATGCAAAAGCGGCCTAGACCGCGGCGAGTCCCATATAACGTGTGTGCGATCACTGACAAAGCTCAATCGCTTGCTAACATGATTCGAAGCCGCAAGACATAGTATTAAAAAACGATTCACAACGCCTATGGTGCAACTCAAGAAAGCCGCCCAGAAGCCGCAGGTCGTCACTCTCAAAGCCGTCGCTCAGCACCTGGGGCTTACCCCGGGCACGGTATCTGCCGTGCTGAACGATTCGCCCTCGGCGCGTTCCATCCCGCAAGAAACAAAGAATCGCATTCGTGCCGCCGCCAAGGAACTCAACTACCGTCCCAACTTTTTTGCCCGCACGCTCCGCAACAAGCGCACGTATACCATCGGGGTGATTGCGGAAGAGATCGGCGACTCTTACAGCTCGCCCATCATCAGCGGCATCGAGCAGTACCTGCGAAAGCGCGACTACTTTTTTCTTACCGTGGTGCATCGCCACGATCAGGTTCTGTTGAGCCGCTATGCTCAGATGCTGTCCGAGCGCGGCGTTGAAGGCATCATCACCGTGGATACCACGGTGCAGGAGGCTCCATTACTACCCACGGTTGCAATTGCCGGACACAAGAAGCTCAAAGGCGTGACCAACATCGTTCTCGATCATGAACATGCCGCCGTATTGGCCTTGAACCACCTTAAAGACCTACACCACGAACATATCGCGTTCATGAAAGGTAATCCGATCAGCTCCGATTCGAAGGACCGTTGGGATGCCATCTGTCGAGTCGCGGCCCAGGTCGGAATCGAGATTGATCAGGACCTGACCGTACAGATTGACGCCGATGACCCCACCCCCAAGCTGGGGTATCCCTTCACCAAGCAGCTGCTCGCACGCAAGAAGCCCTTCACCGCGATCTTCGCCTACAACGATATCTCCGCCATCGGAGCCATCCGCGCCCTTCAGGAAGAGGGACTGCGAGTGCCACAGGACATCTCCGTCTTAGGATTCGACGATATCCCCGGCGCTGCCTTCCACAGACCCAGCCTCACCACCGTAAGGCAGCCTCTGAACCGGATGGGCGAGGTGGCTGCCCAGACGCTTCTCGATCGTATTGAGGGCAAGAAAGAATATCCTTCCGAGATCGCCATCGAGCCTGAACTGGTGGTACGCGAATCGACCGCGAGGGCGCCTTCCTCCTGCTAGCATCGGACCCAGCGATGCTCCTTCCAGCACGGGTCATTGCAGCACGCCTCTATCATGCCAACGGCTGAAACGTACGCAGCTCCAACCCCCGCGCGGGCTCTCACCTACGCTGCTTATATTTCATTCGTTCCGATCGGGATCGCAACCGTACTTCTCGGCCCGATGCTGCCGATACTATCCGCACGATGGTCGATGAACGACTCCCAGGCCGGCGCATTGTTCAACGCACAATACTTTGCATCCACCGGCGCGGTTGCACTCTCAGGAATGCTGGTCATGCGTTGGGGATACCGCTTCGCCATCAGCTTCGGTCTCTCGTTGATGGCTTTGGGTGTCGCCCTCTTACTCTGGGGCCCAAAGATAGTGGGCGTTCTCTGCATTGCAGCGTATGGCGCCGGACTGGGTTTAGCTGTTCCCGCCGGTAATCTGCTGGTGGCGGCCGCCAATCCTGAGCGCAGAAGTGCGAGTCTGAACGTGCTGAACTTCTACTGGAGTATGGGCGCCGTCGCTTGTCCGTTCTTGGTGGCCGCAGCGGCGGAAAGCCAGCGGATCCCTCTTTTCCTGTTCGTGGTGGCTCTGTTCGCGCTTATGGTGGCGATCGGGATCGCCCTGATGCGCGGCAAAGTAGCAGAACCAACGACCGCTCGGGACAAGGCACCGCCGCTTCCAACGATCCTGAGCCACAAGTACCCGTTCGCCATCCTGGCCGCCTTGTTTCTCTTATATGTTGGTGTGGAAAATGCCTTCGGACAGTGGATAGCCTCTTATGTGAAGAGCCTCGGCACGCTCACTTTGGCTGTTGCGCTTGCGACCCCATCCTTCTTCTATTCTTCGCTGATGCTTGGCCGGTGGTTTGCCCCCGCACTTTTGCGGCTCATCGATGAAGTCAGACTGGTACAGGGCGGACTGCTGCTCGCGTGTGCCGGGATGGCCGGGCTCACATTTTCACACGGAATACCAACCATCGCCGCAAGCGCGATAGCCGCGGGTTTCGGGCTCTCATCCGTTTACCCGATCACAATTTCGCTGCTGTCGCGAAAATTTGCCTCCACGAAGGTTGGCTCCCTCATGTTTGTCCTCTCTAACATTGGCGGTGGCCTTCTCCCCTGGATGGTCGGCATTATCTCCACTCGCTTCGGAGCACTCAAGTCCGGTCTATATGTTCCACTGCTAGGATGCCTGGGCATGTATTGCTTGTATCTGCAAAACTGGACTCGCTCAAATCCTGCCTCGTACGACTCTCCCGCCCAGCCGCACGATCCTCACTAATCGGTACAGTGGAAACAATGGCCTCGGAAGTCGTATTGCCGCCCACTCGCCGGGACCCGGCGTGAATACCAATCGGCTTAGAAATCGTATCCGGTCAATGCTCCGCTCCCGCAATCGCATCATCAATTCGAAATAAGCACGCGACTCAACATCCAGCTTCTTTTCGCTTGAGATGTAGTTCTCGACCTCATCGGCCAATGATTGTGCCGCCAAATCTTCAGGCAGGTGCTCTCGCGCGGACTCCGGCACTGGCGCGTCGAGCAGCTTGTCGGCAAGCAGTAGCGTCACCCATAAGATTCGCACGATCCCCAGGGCTTGTGCCCGATCACCGATACGCTTCCAATCCAGCGCCGGAAGATTGCTGATCCGCGCCACATCGCATAGCCAAATCAGCTTGTCCCATGCATGCTTCGCGGCATGCAAGGCCAAAATGACGAATGAATCCTCAGGAGATAGCGTTCTCACTTCTGCACCAGCAACGGTAACTTTCACGGCGCGCTGAAACAGTTCTTCAGTTTGAAGATCCACCGAATGAAAACGCGGCTGAATCGCCCATTGCACCTCAAGCAGATTCTTCCCCGCAGGTCCGTCAAATGTGCATTCGTATCCCGACCGTAGATAAGCCTCCTCCTTGTCGGCCGAGAGCGTCTGATGGGGAATGTAACCCAGTTCTGCCACCGCTTGCCGCACTCGTTTCAGGTCCGCTCCTTGAATGAACAAATCGATGTCCCCGGATTGCCGCAATCCGATATCGCCATAAATGGTTTCTGCCAAAGCCAGCCCCTTGTAGGGCAGGAACTCGATGCCAGCCTGCGACAGGCAGCCGACAATGGCGACAAATTCGCGCGAGAGGAACAGCGCTCTGTGGAGATTGGCATGGCAACCTTGCTTCAGAGCCGTCAGCGCTTCGGCGGGAACCTGGTCCTCAACACTCAATAGGGCCTCTGCAAGAATCGGTAGCACTCCGTGACGGTCGGCGAGTGCGTAGAGAGCATTCCAGTGGATTTCAGGCCCTAACACCGCGCGAATACGAGCCCTCTTTTGTTGGGCGGGAACATCAGAACACGCAGCTCGCAGCAACGACCACTCGGTCTCAAGCGGCACGGAATGCCCCTGGTATTTCCGGCTGGAGATTATTTCTGAGGACTCATGCAATCGCGCCGCTCATTGGAATTGGGGGCTGCATCGGCCCGATCTGAATCTGCACCAGATTCGCCGGCGAGCTTTTCTTGGCCAGCATGTTGGCCGACGGGATTCCGGTTCGCGCAAACGACTTCTCGCAATCCTGCGATGATGGCCCCCGCATGTTGCCTTCCATAAACGCCAGCCCTGGACAACGTGTGCAGTTCCCAACATGGGAGCACGAACTGCAAGTCGGGAGATCTTTCATTCGGATCGAACGCACTTCGTTCATGCGATCCGAATGCCGCCAGATGTCGAGGAAGCGCTGCGTCCTCACATTCCCGGTGGGCAACGGAAACTGCACGCAGGGGAACACATCGCCGTACGGCGAGACGTAACAGGTAGTGTGACCCGCACTACACGGGAGCGCGGCAAGTGCATTGTCATCTGCAGGTGCAGCCACAGCGCAGAATTCGTCCACATCTCCAACCAGCGCCTGATCGCGAAAAACCTGCCGCAGCGCGTCCTGGTTTACTCCCAGTTTCAGAACCGATCGATCCCCGTCCATCATAGGCGTAATCGTCGGATCGAGAGTGCACTCCACTCCCATTTCCTCCGCCAGCGCCCGCACTCCCGGATAATCTTGCAGATTCTGCACCATCAATACGTTCGCGATAATCACCCGCAGCCCCTGCGATCTCAGAAACCGCGCTGCCTGCAATGATCTCTTCAAAGACCCCGGCACCAGCGTGATCGCATCGTGCATTTCAGGGCGATGCGAATAGACGCTGATTTGGATCGATTCCACCCCGATATCCCGAATCCGTGCCGCCTCCCGCTCGCGGATCATGATGGCGTTCGTCTTGAGCTTCACGCAGAATTGGCGCTCGAGCCGCGCATATTCGAGAATCTCGAAAAAGTCCTTGCGTAGAAAAATCTCACCACCACTCAGGGTCAGAATAAAAACTCCGGCATTCGCCATTTCGTCGAGCAGGTGCTTGATCTCTGCCGTCGTCATCTCGCCATGGTCGTCATGATCGAGATAGCAATGCACGCATCGCTCATTACATCGATATGTCAGATCGAGTTGCACGCTGAGCGGAATATTCCTGGCCAGCGCTTTCTCGGTCATCTCTACGAGCAAATTGCTCATTTGGCCCCTTCGCGAATGATCGGCTCTTCGGATATCTCTAGAATGCCGTGGCTCGCAAGATCTCGAGCCAGGGTCTCCGCATCGCGCAGCGCCTCGCCCGGTTCAACCTCAAACTCCGCGCAGATCCTCCGCTGAACGATCTGCTCGAGCGGAGTCGCGCCATCGGCCGCCTGCCACAGGATGGTTGCGGTTTTATTCAGCGTAAACAGGGTAGAGTCCTGTCCCGACATGATCATCATATCGCCATCGAGGCTCCGCGCTGCTACGCGCGGATTACGCGCCACATACAGATTGCTCATCCAATCAACTCCCAAACCCGGGCATCGGGGAAAAAGGTTAGCCGGGAAACTGGTACACGGCTGACAAACTCAAACGCAGTATGGAAAGTCGCCTGTACCAATTCCTCATCCTTAGCGAAAAACAACACATTGGCCAGCAAAGATCGCGCGGCTTCCCCCGCTGTTATCGGATCAATGCGATTTTCATTTCCCTTCGCCAGAAAATAGAGTGCTGCAATTGGAGCAGAAACGTTCTCTCCAAGCTTGGCCAATTCTCCAGTAAAAGGTGTGCCGAACCCGACATACCCGTCGCCCTGCCTTCGCACATACGAAATTTCGTCCGTCAGAAGCGTGACATCCGGCGGCGCCGACCGTGAGATGGTTGTCTTGCCCGCCTCTGACACACCGGCAAACACAAACGCTTTTCCATTGCGGATAGCACTCGCAGCATGCAAAAGAAACCCGCCCTGCCTTGCCAACACCAACGTGTGCACAATGCGAAGTACGGCATCAATTGAATATGGGTTCGCCGTTTGTCGAATCCATCCCGATCTGGACGCGGGCCGCCACTCGGCAAGGAAGTCTCCCCGCCGAAACATCCAGACACCACGCTGATGCCTCACCTCCACCGGTCTGTCGCCGTCACTGAGGCCGGGATCGATGAGGTCCACTTTGAACTCAATTTCGGCCCGCTCGGAATGGCTTAGAAAACCCGCATACCGATTCTGCAGCATGCCAAGAAAATCTGCATTTAGCGTATTAACCCGCACCGCAATGCCCCCGATTTCAACCACGGCGCCTAACTCCTCGATTTGGCTGGTCAGCTGAGGCAAGGATTTCTCAATTCACTTCTTAAAGATAGATTGCTTCACTGCAGCAGACCGCGCATCCCCACTATGACGCGGGCGCCAAATTCCGAAGAGCGCGCAACAGCCGCAAGGGCGCGTTGAGAGAGCGGCAATGTCTTACTCGGCTGGAGTCGCTTTCCGTCGCGCACGATGCAGGTAACACGGCCAAGCAATTCCCGTTTTTTAACGGCTGGATCTGGTTGGGGCATCGCATCGCCTTGCGTGAAGATCGTGCTTCCATCTGAGTTCAATATGCGGTGCACAAACAGGCGGCGATCCCGGTGAAAAAGAACAACATCACCCGCAGAAAGCTTGTCGCACTCTACTCTCTCCAGCTCAAGCGTGTCTCCCGGCCAGATTGTCGGGAGCATGCTCCAACCGCCTACGCGCAGACGCACATAACCCGAGAAGCGCAGGACCTCGCACGCCAGTTCGCACTTGAGAGCATGCGCTCGATCGTGCTCATCAGGGGAAGCCTTCATGATGCGCTAACCTGTCCATGCTGGCAGGTAACTTGTGTCGCCAGCTTGCCGCACGATAGCGCGGTAGTCACGAAAACCTGCTCATACCGAAAGGCCGGCTTTTCGTAGGGTTTTTTCGACGTCGTATTACCCGTAGGTTCAGACGGATGATTCGTTTCCATATTGGAGAATCCTATCAGTTTTAGCTCTACTGGAGTGCCGACTGCGAAGCCTGCACCGCGCATCCCCCGGTGCCACTCGATCCGCACGCCTGATTGCCTTGTGTCGAAAAGTAAACCTGCGACGCACCCGCCATCGTGCCGGATCCGACGATGTTATCGATAATAACCCCGCCCGTACCTCCGGCAGCAGCCAAACTCGATGTCGCGGGCAGACCCGCATTCCGCCATCTCACCGTATTGTCGGCAGTGGTCGGAGCATAAATGGTCGTCTGCCAGGCAGGATGTCCCTGCACCGCAGTACGCGAAGTTCCACCTGTTGTTACAACTTCGATGTTTCCGTTGCTATCAATGATCGAATTCCCCAACCCATAAGTGTGGCTTGCCACCCAAGTTCCATGAGCTGCAGCATGTGGCCCCTGGTTGACCCATCGCACTCCGGCATCTGTCGTCGAACCACCGACCGTCGCGTTCCAGGTTGGCGCACCTTGCGCAACTGTTCTCGATGTTCCTGCTGTCCTGCAGGTTTGCACGTTGAAGCGCGTGTCCAGCACCTGCTGCCCGACCGTATAGGCATGCGAAGGTTGCCAGGGTGTATCGACGAAGTTCATAATGCATCCGCCCGACGCGCAGGAGTTACCCGACCCGCTGGCCTGAGCGCTAGCGAAAATCCATTCCTTCGTGCCGCCAGCAGCATTTGGATTCGAAATGTCGGTAACCGGCGAACATCCTGTAGTTGCGCCCGATAACGCAGGTCCTGCGACCACAGTTCCGAATGCGCCCGCATTGATCGGAATCCGGTACAGCGTCGGTGGTCCGCCGGTGTTACCGCAGACATATAGGTTCCCAGTAGCATTCACCGATGCCAGATAGGTGCTGTCGAACCCGCCCGAGCGTAGAGGATTCGGATTCGGTGGCGCAGTTTGGCTGATTCCGACGACAGCCTTTGTTCCGGTCGTGCCTGCGGCAAAGCTGGTACCGAACATGTAGACTGCCGCACAGGGCCTCGCGCCCGCGCAATTCGTAGTGCCGTCGCTTGAGGCAAAGACGTAGGCCTTTCCCGCCGTTGCATCTACGATAGGTCCATCAACCACTCCCGCCCCGAAATCTACCTGTCCTGACGCGGTCACAACTCCTGTGGAACTCACGCGATAGAAGAAGCCCCCGGCATCCCCAACGAACACGTTGTCGGATCCAAAGTCGTGAACCGGGCTGGTCAGAGCCGTCGGGTTGGCGGGTTTTACCTGCACCGGAAATCCTCCGGTCGTCACGCGAGTTGGGGTTCCGCGAAATACACCAGTGAACTTGTGCAGCCAGCCCAAAGCTCCGCCAACCCAAATTGTGTCGTGAGTGTAATCGGGAAAAACAGATGACGTCGTATCGTCAACTGGTACGTTTGAGGCGGTTCTTAGAGTAATCGTGGTCATGCATGGAGCTGTGCAGCTCCGATAAGCACCGTTAGAGACTTGCACCAGCGTCACCGGAGAACTTACCGTGCCCCCGGTCGCCCACTTCAGCAATACCAGTGAGGCAATCCCTCCAGTGGTCTGCACGAATGCGATCTGTGTACCCCCTGGAGAAATCGCGGGTGAGGTTAAAATCTGTCCGCCGGTATTAAATGCCCAGTAAATCGTGGGCACGATGCCAGTGCAACCGGAATAGAGATTATCGAAAGCGACAATGCTCGCTTGCGATGAACTTCCGAGCAACCCCGTGCTGAATGCGGCGTAATCAGGAGTTGCACCGCTCGCACACGTCGCCGAGGTGATTTGGAACGAATACTTCGCTGGATACACCCCAGCCCCTGCGTTCGCCCCGCTCCCCAGGTTCTGCGACCAATCCGCATGGGGCGCTCCCGCATTCGCGAACAAGCCGAGATTGCTAAGCCCAATTTCGCCGGTTTTCAGAGTTCGGACGAAATGCTCCCGGTTAAACTGCTGCCAATATCGCGGGTTGTACATCACCGCCGCAGCCTGCGCATCGGTCGACGGTTGGGAAAAGACAACGTGTCGATGACTCCAATCCGTTGGTACACCTCGCTGATCCGGCTTCGCCGCCTCTCCGGTGAGAATCCAACCCAAAGCAACCAGGACCAATATTCCTGCGATATACCCGAGCGATCGCCATTTCATTTATTGTTTTGACTCCATGGCTCGCATCATCACGGCTCGCGAGATCCGAGGTTTATGGGCAGCCCTGCCAAGCTCTCCCATTGCTGTCTACGTCCTTGATTGCTGTTCGAGTTGCGCGTGGGCTCGTGGACTCTACTCGTCAGCCACTTCGTTTCACGCAGCTCGTTGGTCCGGCGAAAATTGGACGTATGTCTCCGCCAGTCGGCTGGTTTGCGCGAGATTTTACTCTTTCCTGCTGCCCCAGGCAAACGGGGTTTTCCGATGTTGAGTATTTTTTATTCGATCACAGCGGTTTTGTAGGGACAACGTACAATAGGTGAAATACTTCCAATTGTGACATCATCAAAGGACCGTCATTCGAAGCGGTTCCTCGGGGAGGCTTAGGACAAGGCGTTGGACGGATACGAGACAACCGAAACTATGGATCAAGGGGTACGCGCTGCCGACGTCAGAAATGTGCTCACACGGGAGGAAGTTGAGCATTTAGCCGTTGAGGGCGGGCAGTCTGCTGAGACCCTCATGAACGTCGTCGCACTCATCGCGAAGAGGTTTCGAACCGATGTTTGCTCCGCCTATTTGCTTGAACCTGACCGGGCCAATTTGGTTCTAGCCGCTACAGTCGGACTTCGCCGCGAATGCATTGGAAATCTGCGCATGGCGGTCAACGAAGGCTTAACCGGACTCGTCGCCGAGCAGGTGCACCCGGTCGCCGTAAGCCAGGTCAAGAATCATCCTCGCTTCAAATATTTCCGGGATTCCGGCGAAGATGCCTATCAGTCCTTTCTCGGTGTTCCGCTGATTGACCGCGGAATTCTTCAGGGAGTCCTCGTAGTCCAGACCGTTGAAGCTCGCACCTTCAGCTCCGATGAGATTCGCATGCTCTCCGACGCTGCCTCCCAGGTTGCTCCGATTGTCAGTGAGGCGCGCACGCTGGATCGGTTCATCGCCCCGCTTCAAGAGCGCCTGTGGGCGCTTGCCCGCAATCTGTGGTGGAGTTGGGACCACAACTCCGCAGGTGTTTTCTTGGATCTTGATCCCGGAGGATGGAATGTTCTGAATCACAATCCGATCACCCTCTTGAACACCATTCCCCTGGCCAAGCTCGAAACTCGTGCGACTGAGATCATGTTGCACAGCCGCGTGAACTACGCCTACCGCCGCATGCTGGAATATCTCGAGGCGGATCGTACCTGGGGAACTCGCTACGCCGGCGTTCTGCGCCCCCATCCCGTCGCCTATTTCTCCGCCGAATTTGGATTGCACGAATCTCTGCCGATCTATTCCGGAGGCCTCGGCGTGCTCGCCGGCGATCACATCAAAAGCTCCTCCGACCTCGATATCCCTCTGGTGGGCATTGGCCTGTTTTATCCCCAGGGATACTTCCGCCAGCACCTCGACATTAGCGGATGGCAGCGTGAAGAGTATCTCGAAACTGACGTCAATCAATTACCCATGGAGGCTGCCATCGGACGAGACGGCCGCCCCGTGCTCATCTCTATCGACACGCGCAGTGGCAGCATCCAGGCCAAAGTCTGGCGTGTGAAAGTCGGCCGCCGCGATCTCTACCTGCTTGATTCTGACGTTCTAGGCAATGCGCCCGAGGATCGCGAACTCACTTCGCGCCTTTACGGCGGCGACCTTCGCATTCGCATCCGCCAGGAGTTGTTGCTCGGCGTCGGCGGCTTGCGCGCGCTCAAGGCCCTTGGAATTTCTCCCGGCGTGCTTCATCTCAACGAAGGCCACAGCGCCTTTGCTGTGCTGGAAGCAATCCGTATGCGCATGGAGGATGAAGGCCTCACGTTCGAGGCTGCCGTCCCGCGCGTTTCTAGGGAAGTAGTATTCACAACTCACACTCCGGTTCCTGCCGGACACGATCGTTTCGATGCCCGCCTGATCGAAGAGCACATCGGTCCGCTACGCGAAGCTCTCGGACTTACTCCCGAGAGCCTGATGGGGCTGGGTCGCGAGAACCCGACCAACAGCGACGAACTCTTCTGTATGACGGTTCTGGCTCTCCGCCTCTCGCGCCGGGCTAATGCCGTATCCGCATTGCACGGCGAGGTTACGCGCGCTATGTGGACGGGCCTGTACAAGGGCAAACCCGAAGATGAGATTCCCATCGGTCATATCACCAATGGCGTCCACGTCCCCTCCTGGCTTGCGCCCCAGATGTTCCGCCTCTATGATCGCCACCTCGGTACCGATTGGCATCAGCGTGGCAGTGAGGCTAAGATTTGGCTCGGCATAGAAAACGTTGACGACGGTGAACTCTGGGAAACGCACCTGAATCTTAAGTCCCAGTTGATCGAATTTGTTCGTAAGCGCGCCGTGGAGCAAGCCGAGCGCCGCGCAGAGTCCAGCGAAGAGCTGCAGCGCCTGGAGCGAGTCTTGAGCCCCGACGCTCTGACCATCGGCTTCGCCCGCCGTTTCGCGACCTACAAACGGGCCAATCTGATCTTGACCGATATCGAGCGCCTGGCGGCGATGGTCAATGATCCTACACGCCCCGTTCAGTTCGTGTTCGCCGGCAAGGCACATCCGCTCGACGAACCGGGGAAGCGCGTCCTCCAGCAGATTGCGGACCTCATGCGCGATCCGAAGTTCCGCGACCGTTTCGTCTTCGTAGAAGACTACGACATCAACGTCGGCCGCCATTTCGTCCAGGGTGTCGACGTCTGGCTCAACAATCCCCGTCGGCCGCTCGAAGCCTCAGGCACCAGCGGTCAGAAGGTAGTCCTGAATGGCGGGCTCAATCTGTCCGTACTCGATGGCTGGTGGGCCGAGGCCTATGATGGCGCAAACGGCTTTGCGATCGGCACCGGCAAGACCCATTCCAACATGAACGTGCACGACAGTCGTGACGGAGAGGACCTCCTGCGCACGCTCCGCGACGAAGTCATCCCGCTTTACTACCAACGTGACCGCGATGGCCTCCCCCGCGGTTGGATCAAGCGCATGAAACGCACCATCCGTACGCTGGGTTGGCGATTCAACGCCGACCGCATGGTGATGGATTACACCCTCAAGTGCTACCTCCCGGCCGCCGGCGGAACCTCCAGCGATATGAGAGCCAATCCATAGATGTCTTGTGCAGACAGCCGCCTCGGCTGTCCGACGTTTCAGGGCAAGTGAATCTGAGGCCCTCACAGTGGAATTCTCGGCAACATGAACTGGAAGAGGTTCGTGAAGCAAACCACGGGGCCCCAAGATTTACGGGTCCGGCGGGTGCACCGCTGCACAATGTGCGTCGAACTGCGCCTGTAACGATCGCTGGTACTCGTTCCGGTTCGGCCGATGACTCAACCCCTGTGCTTTGAAGTAGACGTCAGGACAATGCGTACAGGACGCCTCCACCGGGATATCGCGAAGCCATTTTGTGACGCGGAGAGTAGGCTTCTTCATGATCGCTCCCCAAACAGAATACCTGACACCCGTTGTAACCTGCCGACATCCACGAAACCTGCCCCAGAAAAATCTCTAATCACCTTGTAACGAAATTCTCCACCGCTGCACTACTCAGTTGAGTGGAAGAAGTCGCAGCGCGTGACGGCTACCGCTCACTTAAGATCCCGACATGGAAGGCCTGGCACCGGGGGGAGGCTCAGGTACTTCAGATCGCCGGAACCGAACGGGGAAGCGGCTCCGGCGATCTTCGGGGTTTTCCTTAGGCCTACCAATCCTCATCCGCCAGTCCTCTCGCAAAATCCCGCTATGCCAGTCTACGCTGCGACTCACTCTTTGAAAAAACGAGTCTGGGCGCCAATCCTTACTTCTCTGTCGTCCCATCGCCCACCGGAATGCTCTCAGTACGTAATGATGTTCGACCGTTTGCTACGCGAAACGACGTGCGTGTTGTTCAGAGACATTGGAAGGGTACATGGGAGAGGAGCAAAAGGAGGGTTTCGAAACCGGCTACCGGAAGATGTTCAAGACAATCACAAGAACGCTGGGCGCGTTGTGTCGTGCCACCTCAGTGAAGGCAAGCATACTCTCGTACGCTGATCCAAGAAGCGTTGTTCTCCTTAGAGAACCGCCCGTCCCCCACCCGGTTTGATGGGGGACGTGGCTCTTCGCGGACCAGATCCGCCTCAGCGAATCCGCGAGAGCAGTCACAGCGCACGCCCCATGGCGCCGGAATCTCCCAGGTGCCCGATCTCAAGGCGGGCTCGTTTCAATCGCACCCGCGCCGTGTCGATGCTGATTCCGAGTATGGCCGCGATCTCCGTCAACGTATGTCCCTGGATGTCCTTCAACAGAAATACTTCCCGATGGGACTTCCGCAGCTCCAGGGCCCGTAGGATCGTGCACTGAAACGATCCCGGCTGCTCGAATCCCGAAACAGCTCTTCTCGTGCGTATCGAACGCGCATGAGTCATAGATCGTCCTCGAACTGTGTGGTTCCGTCTCATCGGCCTTTGTTGAATAGTGCTCCTGTTGGCCACTTCGTTACACTGCTGCCCTCGGCTGCGATTTTGCTCGATTGGAGGTGCTAAACTAGCTGCCACTTCATCTGCGAGGGTGCGGTCCTTGCAACTGCAGTCCTTTGACGAATCCTACGTTGAACGCCTTCACGCAGGAGATTTCCGCACGCAAGAGCATTTCGTCGCATATTTCAGTGAACTGATTCAGCTCAAGCTCCGCTCGCGCCTGAACTCTCCACAAGCTATCGAAGATGTCCGCCAGGAGACCTTCGCTCGCGTGTTCGCCGCCCTGCGCGCCGGCAAGATTCGCCAACCCGACCGCCTCGGTGCTTTCGTCAACTCCATGTGCAATAACGTCTTGCTCGAACACTATCGGGCAAATTCGCGTGACGATTCCCTCGACGAAGATGAAGAGCGCGACTTCCCCGCCACCAACGTCGATGTGCTCGGCGCCATCGCGAACAAGCAACTGGCCGAGAAGATTCGGGAGATTCTCGAAGCCATGCCCGAACGCGACCGTAGGCTGATACGTGAAATCTTTCTGGAGGAACGTGACAAGGACCAGGTCTGCAACGACTTTGGTGTCGATCGGGACTACCTACGCGTCCTCTTGCACCGCGCTAAGCAGTCATTTAAGTCGTTGTATCTAAAGAATATTGCGGCCCGACCGCCGGGCGCTTTAGCTGTTGGAAAACAATGAAACGTTTTACCCGCCTGGCTCACCATCCGTTATGAGGGGGATCGGCCATGGACCACAATGAAGCGGTCCGAAAAAACGCAACGGAGCGGTACCTGCTGGATGAACTCGATCCCGAACTCCGGGACCAATTTGAGGAGCATCTCTTCGATTGTCAGGAATGTGCGCTCGACGTCCGCGCCGGCGCCATGTTTGTGGAACAGAGCAAGGTGATTCTCGCCGAACCGGTCGTCTCTTCCGCAGCGAACGAGCAAGTCAAACAGCAAGAAAAGACACCGGGATGGTTCGCCTGGCTCCGCCCTGCTTTCGCCGTACCCGTGTTCGCGTTGCTGCTGGCAGTAATCGGATACGAGAATTTCGTCATGGTCCCGAAGTTGACCACGGCTGCCAACGAGCCGCGCATCGGCCCTTGGGTGTCAGTCAATGTCAGCACGCGCGGTGCGGAGACGAAGGTTGTCAAAGCTCATCCCGGCGAAGGTTTCGGAGTCCTGCTTAACCTTCCTCCGGAAGACGGCTTCGCATCATACGCAGTCGACCTGTATAATCCCGGCGGGAAGTTGGAGTGGTCGGGCCCGATTTCTACGGCACCGGCCGAAGAAGCGCGACAGATCTATATCCCGGGGCGCAATCGTCAGCCTGGCACCTATACCTTAGCGGTGCGCGGCATCAACGCTACCGGCGAAAGCAAGGAACTGAGCCGGCAGTCCATCGATTTACAACTTCAGTAGAGCGTTCTTGAACAAGAGTCTGAAAAAGGGAGCGGCTTCCGGCCGCTCCGTTAATCTTCGTTGAGACCCTTAGCGCGAATCGAACGGAGTCACCAAGATGCCAGAGAACGTCACGACAGGAAACCCCGCCTCTCATTATTTCCATGCCGAAGCGCATGCCCTCTCCGGCAAACTGATCCTGCCATTTGAAGAGCAGATCAAAAAACAGGCCTTCGTGAAGCTGCAGGGCGACAGCAAGAAGCTGCTCTTGGAGGGCGATGAGGAAGAGACAATAAAGCTCAGGGAGAGGAAGGCGCAGGAAAACTACCTTTCGCAGCACTCCAGGAACTACCGCCTGGAAGGCATCATTTCGTACTCTGCCGCCCACACTCAGGTCTCCGGACACAGGAGCAAAAAGAATCCCAAGGCATTTGTCACTCTGGCCACCTCCTTTGTCGAAAATCTCAATGTGCTGAATGTCGTCACCGCCGATAGGGTGGTTGCTCAGATTTCGACGACGCACATCCCCGACCAGTACTCTCCCGAGGTTACGTTTCTTGGCACGCACTTCGAGAATCTCAGGATCGCCCGCCACAAAACCGTGCCCATCCTGAATCTGGCCGTTGCCGGAAAAGCCCCGAAAGGAGCGGGTACCTACTATCCAACCGCGGCAACCAGAGAAGCTGGCCTGATGGCCTCAGTCGAGAGCCAGTACCAGAAACTGCGAAATGATTTCAAGGATGTGAAAGAGAAACTGGAACAGGAATATCTAAAGCGTCTCGAGGACGAGGAAAGTTGGTTCTCAAAGCAGTATCATAAGTTCTCTGATTTCAACTACCAAGACCTCCAGACCAGCGCGAAAGACGCTGCCGAAAAAAGTGCCAAAGCGTCGAATGGCAACGGTTCCAAGTGGGAAGGCGTGACATGTTCATTGGTGGAACACGTCGAGATCGAAGACATCACGATCCCCAAGGATCCGGAGCCGATTGTCATTCACCCTCCGGCACACTGCTTCGGCCACGTGATTCACATTCCGGATTTCGGAACAATCTTCCTGGCCGAATTGACGGTCAATCACAATTCTTTCCATCTGACCATGATCCGCCTGGAACTGGGCTGCATCGCCGATGGCAGCGCCAAAGTTGTAACCTGCAGCGTGAATGGGAAGGGCAGCGTCGGACACTAGCACACGCAGGACGGAATGGCGTCGTTGGCCCACTTTTCACTGAAGTGGATCTTGAGCCGCCGCACTGGGCCACAGCCCTTGATAATTCCCCTGTCGGGCACGCTCCTCAAACACTAACCGATTCCACCTTTCGAGATAAAATCGTGGATCATTCATGTTTCGTGGATGTTCACCCACTTGCTAATCCGACCTCATGCCAATGGAGCCGATGCGCGGCGCATATCCCCCTTGGAATCGTAGTCCTCGTATCATTCCTCCTTTCATGCGGACACGGCGAATCCCCGCAAACTGCAATTGACCATGCCACACGAATGCTCCAGCAGGGTAATTTCTCAGCAGCGGCGGACGAAGCGGCGAAAGGGTACTCAAAGTTTCGCGGTGTTAGCGGCGACTGGGCATGGACCTTCCTTCTGCTTGAGGCACAGGCACTTGAGTGGAAAGGCCTGAGCGAGAAAGCGCTAGATGTCCTCACCTCCGATCCCTCGCTGCCAAGTTCCGCCGATCTGACAATCCGGAAACGGTGGCTTGAGGCCTCAGCGTACATATTCTTGGAGCGGCTCCCCGAAGCCGAACACAAGGTGCAGGAGATGAAGGAGCTTTGCAACCGTACACAGGTGGCTCCTTGCGAGGATCTTCGGGTTCAGGGCTGGCTCGAGATGGCTCACGGCAGATTTGATCGGGCGCAAGACTTATTCGAGCAGACTGCGGCCTTGGCCCGTGCACGCGGCGATACTTTTGTTGAGGCTAGCACGTTGCTCGACCTCGCCAAATCCGGCATACAGCAAGAGCACTATGACGAAGCCATGGACTGGTCCGACAACGCCTATAAGCTCGCCGCAGTGATCGACGCTGGGCACATTGCTCAAACAGCGTTAGGCAATGAAGGTTGGGCCTACTACAAGCTGGGTGAACATGAGAAAGCCCTACCATTACTGCTGAACGCCAGGGACAGCGCCCACAAGATTGACGCAACCACGTATGAAGTGACGTGGCTCACGACTGCTGGATATGTCTACCTCGACTCCGGGGATTTCATGAAAGCCGAACAATCATATCGGCGAGCTTACGAGATGGCACAGCAGACGTCGCGCCAAGACGTCCTCGATGGCTTAGCGGCATTAGCTCTGATTTGCGAACGAACCAGGAGGTTCGATGAAGCTCGGGATTATGCCGACAAGGCGATTGAGCTGGCATCGAAAGATGGAGACCGCCTTAACGTGCTCTATCCTATGCTGGTCAAAGGCCATGTAGCCGCCCACCTCCACGACACCCAGCAGGCCGAAAAGATCTACCGCGAGATCGAGCAGGACCCCAAAAGCCACGTCTTTCTGAGATGGGAGTCCGAGCACTCCCTCGCCCAGCTCTACGAAGATGAAACGAAGCCGGATGCCGCCGAACGCGAATATCGCGCCGCCCTCAGTACATTCGAGGGCGCGCGTGCTGCCCTGCACGAAGATACTTCGCTTCCGTTTCCAGCCAACGCAGCCGGAATCTATGACGATTACATTCGGTTTTTGATCAACAGAAAGAAACCGAACGAAGCACTACGAATTGCCGAATATCAGCGCGGTCGCACCCTCGCCGAAGGACTCGGATTCCTGCAGAAGAACGCGACATTTAAGCCCGAGAGACTGAATGCCCAGGCAGTCGCCCGCAAAGTAGGCGGCACGATCCTGTTCTATTGGCTCGGCGAAAAACAATCCTACCTGTGGACAATCACTCCGCAGCAAACAGCACTCTTCACTCTGCCGCCAAAATTAGAGATTCAACAGGTGGTCCAGCGCTATCGCAAAGCCCTCGCCGAACAGCAAGAGTTCCTGCAACAAACCACCTACGATGGCCTCGCTCTCTACCATGCTCTAGTCGAGCCGGCCACCGCGCTGATCCCAAGAAACGCCAAGCTCTTCGTAATCCCCGACGGCACCTTGAACACGCTGAACTTCGAAACCTTGTTGGTTCCCGGTCCAACTCCGCATTACTGGATCGAAGACGTCATCCTCACCGACGCCAGTTCCCTGCGCTTGCTTGCCACGTCGCGCACAACTTCAAGGCAGACGCAAAATCTCCTTCTTTTCGGAAACGCCGTAGCTCCCAACGCTAACTATCCCGAACTACGCAAGGCAGCCGTCGAGATGGAGAGCATAGGAAAGCACTTCCCACCAAAACACGAACAAGTCTTCGCCCGCGACCAGGCCACACCCTCAGCCTATCTGACCAGCAAGCCCGAGCAGTATTCCTATATTCATTTCGTCGCACACGGTACCGCCAGTCGTATGAGCCCGCTCGACTCCGCAATCGTGCTGTCCCGCTCCAACGCGCAGGAAGATTCTTTCAAGCTCTACGCCCGCGACATCATTCATCATCCCGTCCACGCGCAGTTAGTCACAATCTCCACCTGCTACGGAGCCGGCGCTCGCGCCTACTCCGGCGAAGGCTTGGTTGGCCTCTCCTGGGCATTCCTGCGCGCCGGAGCCCACAACGTAATAGGCGCGCTGTGGGAAGTCAGCGACGTCTCTACCCCCCAACTCATGGACGAACTCTACCGCGAGTTGGAAAAAGGCAAGACTCCCGACGCCGCCCTCCGCGACGCCAAGCTCAGACTGCTCAACTCTACCTCCTACCGCAAACCGTTTTACTGGGCCCCATTCCAGCTCTACACAGGATCATGACTTACACAGCGCATGAAAATGTGGGGCGAACAAGTAGTAGACAACTCACGTCTGCCTACAAGTTGAAGTTAGGAGAAAATCTCGCGAGGATCATCAGCGATAGATCTGGCGGAGAGGGAGGGATTCGAACCCCCGGTACCCTTTCGGGTACGCCGGTTTTCAAGACCGGAGCCATCAACCACTCGGCCACCTCTCCATCCATACATCTCGAGCGAAATGGGCGCGTTTCTGATCCGAGGGTAGACTGCCTTCGATTAGTGTACATGACTCTGACTTCATCTCGGCTGTGGCGGGCGATTGAGAGGTATATCGATACGAATCAGTGTTGCAGCGACAATCCAAATGCCTTGGAGTGAAATTCCATGACCTCAGCAAAATGCGACAAGAAGTAGCTGATACTGTGATCGCCGGCATAGGCATGGTATTCGTGTTTAACGTGCTGCTGGGATAGTTCACGATCGAGTGCGGCAGATCCCTTCTCGAATCCGTAGTTGTCTTGTTCGCCACAATTGAAATAAATCGCGAGACCACGCAATGCGGCAGCATTTTTCCGCGCCAGCGAGAAAGGATCATTGGCCTTCCAATGCGGCACATCGATGGGCTTTCCGAATACTGGTCCCAGTACTTCGAGCAACGGAGATCCCGAATTCCCCGCGGCATCCAGTTGTTGCGGAGTTTCCGTGATAAGCGCGGGGCTCTGCGCGCTCACAGCCGAGAACGTTTCTGTATGCGCAAACGCGAACCGCAAGGCTCCATACCCTCCCATGGAGATTCCGCTGATCGCTCTGGCAATGCGCTCCGCGCGTATCCGATATTTGTTCTCGATGTAAGGAGTGAATTCCTGCAGGAAAAAGTCGCTATACGGCTCTGAGCCGGTCGCTGCATTGATGTAGAAGGTCCTCCTGCCCTCGGGCGCCACGATGAGAAAATCTGCCATCTTGTGTTGCTTGCGCAGATCATCCAGCAGTGTGAAGCCTCCGCTGTTAAACAGAGTCTGCTCATTGTCTCCGAGGCCATGCAGAAAATACAGAACCGGATATCGCTGCGGAGGACTTTTGAAAGCACCCGTATCGTAGCCAGACGGGAGATACACGCAGTACCGGACAGCTCGCTTTAGGAGACGGCTCTTTAGCGCGCTGCAATCAATTCGGCTCTGGCCAAACGCCGAAGCCAGCGTGAGCAACAGATAACTGGAAACTGCCAGCACGAAGAGCAATGAACGGGCCATTCGGGTCAATTCACTCGTAACGTAGCGCTTGGACAGGGTCGAGCTTTGCGGCCCGACCAGCAGGATACAAACCGGATACCAGACTGACTGCCAACGCGAACCCAATCGCAAATGCGACCAGCCACCACGGCACCGCCCAAAAGTTCTCCGGAGGTAGAGACTGTCGCCTTAGGTAAACATTCGTCCCAAAATTGATCGCCTGTCCGATCGCCCAACCTAGCACTACTCCCAGTATTCCCCCGAGCACCCCCATAGCTCCGGCCTCGGCGAAAAACAGGCTTCTCACATCGCCGTCGCTGGCTCCAATCGCCTTCATGATTCCGATCTCGCGCCTTCGCTCCAGAATTGCCATGACAAGCGTATTCACAATTCCGATGGATGCCACGATCAAAGCCAGACTTCCAAAAATGCCTAGAAATGCATAAAGAACACCAAAAAACTGTCGCAAGCCTCGACTTGCATCAGCGATAGAAAACGTGGTGAAGCCCATCTTCTTTATCGCGTCCTCGGCCGCTTGGATCTTTGCGGGATTTTTCACACGCACGCTGATCGAGGAATATACCGGCTGGTCAGCCGGATGTGAAATTTCTCGCAGGTCGGTGGGCAACATCACATGCAGTTTCTCCGCCAGCCCCAATGGAAGAAAGACCTTTGCGCGAGTCGGTCCCCGCATGCTTTCAGGATCAAGGTCCGACACTCCGACAATCTTAAGTTTCTGCTCCCGGGAGACCACAGAATACGATGCCCCAGCTACGTCCGCATTGTCAGGACCTTCACCCGCCGTGCTCGCAGCCGGTGCTCGTTGTGCGAAGCGCATGACCAACTCTTTCCCTAGCAGTGGCTTTGCCAACTCCGCGACATCTGGCTCGGGCGCGCCCAAGGGAGGAGTCTTCCCCAGCAACTCTTCCGCGAAAGATTTCTGCAGGAGTACCTCAGGAGCGGAATCCGAAGAAAAGAAACTTCCTTGCATACCTTCGAAGGCATCGTTGCCGCGTGCAGAGGACGGCAGTGCCGACACCATCGTCAAATGCGGCTTATCTTCGAATCGCAGCTCGGTAGCAAAGCGAATATCCGGATATGCCTCGGTCACGTTGGCCAGGCGCTCGATTTCCTGCCGGGCCGCTTCGTCAAGAATTCGACTTTCCCCAAAAATAGGCCCGCTACGTTCTTCTTGTCGATCCATACCGCGCATCTCCCGTCGGGAACTTACAATGATCGTGTCAAACAATCCCGACTTCACCAGCCGTCGCGAGGCCATCTGTTGCAGACCGATGCCGAGAGAGAGCATCGCCACGAGCGAGGCTACGCCCACTGAGATTCCGACGGTCGTCAAGGAATTCCGCAGCAGGGACTCTCTTAGATTGCGCAGGGCGAGTTCCGTAAGGTCAGGAATCTTCACGTAGCCCTCCCCACGCTTTGCGCAGGATAACTCAGATGATCATCGATCAATTTCCCGTCAGCGAGAAAAACCATTCGCCGCGCATAACGTTCCGCCAGAGCTCGCTCGTGCGTCACCATGACAATGGTCATCCCCAGTTCGCGATTGAGCTCGCGGACCATGTCCATGATTTCGACCCCCGTGCGGCTGTCGAGATTTCCTGTAGGTTCGTCCGCAAGCAGAAGCTGGGGACGATTGATTAAGGCGCGGGCCAGAGCAGCTCTTTGTTGCTCCCCGCCTGACAGTTCGCTCGGACGGTGATGTATTCGCGCGCTCAACCCGACTCGTTCCAATGCCTCTCGAGCCAGGGTTTGTCTCCGACCGCGATCGACTTCGGCAAACCGCAGGGGCAGTTCGACGTTCTCCGTTACAGTCATGCTGGGAATCAGATTGAAGGACTGAAAGACCATTCCCACCACATGCAGCCGGTACTTGGCTAGTTCTTCTCGCGACAGTCGCGCCAAATCTCGACCATGGACGAAAACGCTTCCTGAGGTAGGCCGGTCCAGCCCGGCGATCAGATTCAATATCGAGGATTTGCCGGAACCCGAACTCCCCAGCAGAGCGAGGAACTCGCCGGAAAGGACCTCCAACGAAACGCCATCCACAGCTCGAATGACGTTTTCGCCCATGCGATAATGCCGGCAGAGATTCTCGCTACGGATCGCGACAGTGCTGACCGCAGCAGGAGCTTCAGGGACGCTCGCCATGGTCTACCGAATCTCTCCTCGCAGCACGCTCAGCGCGTCACCTTTCCCCCCGCCATTCTGCGCGCCTGCTGCGTCCTTGTCTTCCACAACAGAATCGCCCTCGCCGGGAGCTAGGAACAAGTTTTCCTCGACACCGTGTTGTCTCGTATACAAGTCGTGATAGCGGCCGCGGGTAGCATAAAGCTGGGCGTGCGTTCCACGCTCCACAATCTTCCCTTGTTCTATCACCAGGATCTGCTCGGCGCGGCGAATTGTGGAAAGCCGATGGGCAATGACAAAGGTCGTTCGCCCTTGCATCAAATAGGAGAGCCCCTGTTGGATCATCTGCTCCGATTCCGAGTCCAGACTCGAAGTTGCCTCGTCGAGAATCAGAATCCGTGGCTCGGCCAAAATCGCCCGCGCAATTGAAATTCGCTGCCTTTGTCCACCGGAGAGCTTCACGCCGCGTTCGCCAACGACGGTTTCGTACTTGTCCGCGAAGGTTTCAGCGAACTCATCCACTCGGGCAATACGACACGCACGCATGATCTCTTCTTCTGTCGCCTCCGGACGCGAAAATGCTACGTTGTCGCGAATCGTCCCCTCGAATAGGAACGACTCCTGCAACACCACTCCGAGCCGAGTGCGGAACGAATCCAGCCGAACCGTACTCAGATCAATCCCATCCACCCGGATCGTTCCCTTCGTAGGCACATAGAAAGCTGAAATCAGTCCGATTGTGGTCGACTTTCCCGACCCCGAAGATCCCACGAGCGCTGTAACCGTTCCCGGTTGAGAGGTGAATGAAATGTCATGCAACACCTCGTGAGCGCCGTCATAGCTGAAGCTCACGTCGTTGAACTCTACTGTGCCCACAATATCTTCCAGTACTATCGTGCGCCGTGGATCCCGGTCTTCGGGCCGCTCCCGCATGATCTCCTGAGTCCGTTCCAGTCCAGCCAGAGCCTCGGTGATCTGCGTGCCGATCGCGACCACTTGCAGTATCGGTGCGACCAAGAACACCAGATACAGGTTGTACGAAATATAGCCACCGGGTGTTAATGTATGGCCGACCATCTGCCGTCCGCCGACATACATCGTGGCCGCCCCTACCAGACCCAACAGGACGCTGGCCGAAAGGCTCATGAGCGAGGTCGCCGTCAGACTCCGCATCACGTTATCCAGCAACCGCTGAACGCCAGCCGCGAATGTCTTCTCCTCTCGCTCCTCCGCGTGATATCCCTTGACCACTCTTACACCGCCCAAAGACTCGGTTAGTCGCCCGGTCACTTCCGCATTGATCTTTCCCCGCTCACGGAAGATTGGACGTATGGTTGCAAAGGCCCTGCTCAGCACGAACGCGAAGCAGCTCAACGAGCCCACCGCAATCAGTGTCAGCTGAACGCTGGTCCGCAGCAAGAGGACAAGGGCGATCGCAGCAGCGACGAGACCGCCTGTAAATTCAACCAGGCCGGTGCCTAACAGATTTCGCACTCCCTCCACATCGCTCATAATGCGCGACACCAGCGCCCCCGTCTTGTTGGCGTCGTAAAAGGAAACCGGGAGCCTTGAAATATGCTTTTGTACCTCTTCGCGGAGTTCTGCGATTAAGCGCTGCGCTGCTTTAGAGAGCAGTTGCGTTAGCGAGAACGAAGTAACGCCCTGGATGAGCGTGGCCACTAGGACCGCGAAGACAAGAGGCCGCAGCAGTTCGATCTGATGCTTGGTGACCACATTATCAATCAGGAATCGGGAGGAATAAGGCAAGACGAAGCCGGCGACTCTGTTAATGACCATGAGGACAAAGCCGATCGCCAGAAGCCCACGCCTCGGGCGCATGAGCTTCCAAACTTCCGGCAGGACTGCCCTGAGTCTCTGTATCTTGGGCGGTTTCGGACTTTCTTTTCCTGAGGAACTCAACCTGGTATTTGACTCCGGAGAGCCAGCATTGGCTTCATTATTACTGCAGCATTGTCACATATCCTGGCCCCGGATGCGGCCATCAGCCTGTGACACGCGCCATCCCGCCGTTGTATGCTCGGGGCGTGTCCCGTCATTCTCCATCGGACCGTTCACCGACCATCGGCCTTGTCCTTGGGCTCGTCATCACTTTTTCTGCCGTGCTGGCATATTCGGCCTATATCACTTGGCAGGTCAACGGACTCCGCAAGCTGCAGACGGATCTAGTTGATCGCAACCGAAAAGACTCTCTTCAACTCCTGCGTATTCAGAACGATCTGAATCTGCTCGCCGTTGCCATGCGCGACATGATCAGCAGCGACGAACCTTACCCGCTGACAGCCTGGTCTGCCCAATTCCAGCGAATTCGAACCGATCTCGACGATGCTATGCGACTGGAGGCTGGATTTGCTGCTGCCAGCCGCACACTGGAGCAGAGCGCTTTCTTGACCAGCTCTGTCACCCAGTTTTGGGACGCCGTCGACCGCGTTTTCGCTCTCGCGCAACAAGGTCAGGAAACGGAAGCCCGCCGACAAATTCAGCTCTCCCTGCAAGAAAGGCAGGCCGCGCTGAGTACAGCCGTGGCCCGTTTCCTTGTCCAGAATACTGAGAACGAAGAACAGGCTGGCCAGAGGATCGTCCAGATTTATGATCGCGTACAACGGCAGGTCTACTTCTTTCTCGCCGCAACGCTCCTGGCGATTCTTCTGAATGGTCTTTCGCTGATCCGCTGGAACCGCCGCCTGTTCGCTCGTCTCGCCGAAATTTCCGAGCGCCGCAGTGAACTCGCGCAGAAGTTGATCTCCACCCAGGAATCCACCCTCCGTTACATCTCTCGTGAGTTGCACGACGAATTTGGCCAGATCCTCACGGCAATTGGGTCCATGCTGCGCCGGGCTGGAACGCATGCTCCGGAAGGCTCCACCTTGCGCGCCGACCTCCATGAAGTGCGCGAAATTGTCCAGT
Source organism: Binatia bacterium (assembly GCA_035577905.1). GTDB lineage: Bacteria > Acidobacteriota > Terriglobia > Terriglobales > Acidobacteriaceae > Sulfotelmatobacter. Next base: position 87,352 of record DATKAP010000021.1, on the reverse strand, counting down.
CTAGTCTCGAGAAAGTGCGGACCCTGTCTCAGGCCCTGCATCCGGTCATGCTCGACGAAGCGGGGCTCGAGAGCACACTCGATTGGTACATCCCTACTGTGGAAAGGCAAACCGGAATTGCCATATCCTATGAGAAGCAGGGGAAGCCTTTTCTTGTGGACGGCGCTGCCGGCGTCCACGTGTACCGAATCCTGCAAGAAGCTTTGAACAACGTTGCGCGGCATTCAGGAGCGAAGCAGGCTTGGGTCCGTCTCCGGTTCCTGGCGCGTACCCTGGAATTGGAAGTGCGTGACCACGGATCCGGTTTTCAAGAAGGACCAAACCGTCGCGGGATCGGCTTGGTCGCGATGCGTGAACGGTCGGAACTGATGGGCGGCCAAATCAGTATTTCACGGGCGCCAGAGGGCGGAACCTTGGTGCACCTCAGCGTCCCCCGGGAGAAAGCGGAAGCTTATGCAAAAGAAGATCACAGTCTTGCTGGTGGATGATCACAGTCTGGTTCGCCGTGGTTTCCGCCGCATGCTTGAAGACGAACCTGACATGGATGTTGTCGGTGAAGCTGGAGACGGCGAGGAATCTGTCCAGCTCGCCAAGCAGCTCCATCCGCAAGTGGTGGTCATGGACTGCGCCCTTCCCGGCATGAACGGACTCGAAGCCACCCGCCAGATCATCGAAAGCTCTCCGGAGACAGCCGTCCTAATGCTCAGCATGCACAGCGAGAGCACGTGGGTGCGGCAGGCCATCGAAGCCGGCGCAAAGGGATATGTCTTGAAGAACGCGATGGATCTCGAGTTGGGCCCTGCCATCCGGAAGATTGCTGCCGGAGAAACAGTCTTTGACCCGAAGGTCGAGCAGAAGACCGCTCTCCGCGGTGAACGCAGTGCCGCGCTGACCCAACGCGAGCTCGAAGTCCTGCAAATGATCGTCGATGGCAAGTCCAACAAGGAGATCGCTACTGCGCTCGACCTGAGTGCGAACACGGTCGCCGTTCATCGCGCCAACATTATGAATACCCTCGGCATTCATAAGACTGCTGAACTCGTCGTCTATGCCATTCGCGCTGGGCTGGTGAACGTTCCGTGAATCGAAGGTCTTTCCTTGGAGGATTGGCAGGACTTGCAGCGGGATCGCAATTTTCGCGGCTCCCAGCCTTCGCGGCCCAATCGGCGGATCATGCTCCACTTGGGTTCCGATTCACCGACGTCACTACCCAGGCCGGAATTCAGTTTCAGCATAATAGCGGGGCCTTCGGCGGAAAGCTCCTGCCCGAGACCCTTGGTTCTGGCTGCGCCTTCCTCGACTACGACGGCGACGGATGGCAGGACATCCTCCTGATTAACGGCGCTGACTGGCCTGGTCATAAGAAATCGCGCACGACTCTCCGCCTTTATCACAATAACGGCAACGGTACTTTTACGGACGTGACCGCTCGTGCCGGTCTAGATGTGGAACTCTACGGCATGGGGGTTGCCGTCGGCGATTACAACAACGACGGATTCCCTGACATCCTCATCACCTGCGTGGGTCAGAACCGCCTTTTCCGCAACACCGGCAAAGGCACATTCGTGGATGTCACCAACGCTGCCGGACTCGGCAAACGGGAAGGCTTCAGCACCTCTGCCCTCTGGTTCGATTACGATCGCGACGGCCTGCTCGATCTCTTCGTCTGCAACTACGTGAAGTGGTCCCTGGAAACCGACATCTTTTGCAGCCTCGACGGCAAGCACAAATCCTATTGCACCCCCGAGGCGTATCGCGGCGCCACTTGCTGGCTTTTCCACAACCGCGGCAACGGCACGTTCGAGGACGTCACTGCCATCAGCGGTATCTTCGACAGCAGTTCCAAATCCCTCGGCGTAGCTTTGCTGGATGAGAACCGCGACGGCTGGCCCGACCTTCTCGTTGCTAACGATACGCAACCCAACAAACTTTACCGCAACCAGCACAACGGCGCTTTTAAAGATTCCGCCGTCGAAGCCGGCATCGCCTTCAGTAGTGAAGGGAAAGCTCGCGCAGGAATGGGAGTCGACGTTGCCGACTTCGACAACTCTGGATCTCCCGGCGTCGCCATCACCAACTTCGATAACGAGATGATCGGTTTGTATCGTCTTAGTGGAAAAAGTTACGAAGATATTGCTCCACAGTCTGGCATCGGGATCGCCTCCCGCAATAGCCTCGGCTTTGGGTGCTCATTCCTCGACGTTAACCTCGACGGCTGGCTCGATTTTGCGGTAGCCAATGGTCACATCGACGAGACCGTACGCAACATCAGGGGTAATGTCGGATACGCGCAGCCGCCACAACTTTTCTTGAACGCCGGTAAGGGAGTCTTCCATGACATCGCTGTGGATGTAGGTGGCAGCTTCGATAGCGCGAAGGTCGGCCGCGGCCTAGCGTATGCCGATTTCGATCGCGACGGCGACCTCGACCTCCTCATCACGACTAACAATGGCCCCGCCTACCTCTATCGCAACGACCAACTCGCGGGCAACCGCAGCATTCGTTTTCACCTCGTGGGAACAAAATCCAATCGCGATGCCATCGGCGCCGCCGTTCGTATCTTGGCCGGTGGAATGGAGCAGTCGCGGGTGGTTAAAGGAGGATCGAGCTACTTGTCCCAGTCCGAACTTCCCGTCACGTTCGGAGTCGAGAAGCGGGACCGGATCGATCGTCTCATCATCCATTGGCCCAGCGGACAAACAGAGGAATACAAGAATCTTGCCTCAAGCCGTGCCTACGATTGCATAGAGGGACAGGGAATTTCCCCTAGGAAGAGCTATTGAGCAGTACGGGCAGCATGTCTCACTACTGCACCTGCAGCTTGAAGATCAATCTCCACCGTGTCACTTACGCGTAGAAACAATGTGCTCGGATTCTTCATGCCCCACTTCTGATACGGCACGTTGAACTGCACGGTCGCTGTCCAATGGTCCGCATCGACTTCCACCTCGGCTGGAACTGTCATCTCCCGCTCTGTGCCGTGAATCTTGAACAATCCGTGAATCGTCACCGACGACTTGCCAGAGTTCGCAACCGGGCCCTCGATCCTGTCGGGACGAAAACTGATCTCAGGATATTGGACACTTTCGAGCACCTCCTTGTGCATCTTCCGGTCACGCATCCCGCTGCCACTTTCGCCGCTGGCGGCATCGACAACTATTTGTCCAGATACTTTTCCATCTCCTTCGATTTGCAGTTCTCCCTTTTTCAGCTTGAAAGTCCCATGCACTGTGTGCAGAACATCCCCTAGTGTGAACTTTACCGAAGTCTGCCCCGGGTCGAGTTGGTAATCCGCATCTTGCGCGACCGCGAGCACAGCGAAGATGGAAAACAGCAGAACCGCACTGAGAACCCAGCTGCTGAAATATCGATTCGTTTGATGCATTGCTTAAGCGGTAATCAATCCCCATCCCAAGGTCAGGCCATCCCAGACCAACTGTTTGGGAGGCAAGGCCCCAACATGCAGGGCCAGCAATCGTCGAAACACTTCCGGCCGGTTCTTGAACACTTGCAACGTGCGGTGCTGCAGCCCTGGCCTTCCATCCAGAGTAAGCATCAGTCGCGCCATCAGCCGCGGCCGCAGCGCCAACCCGTCGTGGAATCCCTGATACGGCGTAAGATCGCCCGTTTCGATGTACTCGGCGAGGGCAACTGCCTGGCTAAAAGCCAATCCCAGCCCTTCCCCGGTGATCGCATCCACAGTTCCCGATGCATCACCAATAAGCGCCACATTCCCACGCCACACCTGTTTAAGCTGGCGGTTCCCGGTAACGGCTCCCCTCTCCGTCGTGACTACCTCCGCTGTCTCCAGTCTTGCGTTCAACCAGGGTAAATCCTTCAGTCCGTCCTGCAAGCGCATCTTGGGATCATGGGACGCCAAGGCGACACATATTTGCTCGCCGCTGACCGCGGTCGCATAACCCTGACAGCGCTCCCCCCAGTGCACTTCCATATGATCCGTCCAGGGCACCACGCGATAATGTCGCCGGAATGCGTAGCGCAATCGGGGGCGGTAACTCGCCTCGAGCCCGGCCCAGCGACGAACCCGCGAGTTCGCTCCATCCGCTCCTACAATCCAGCCAGCGCGAACAAAATCCTTTCCAACGTGAACTCCATCAGCCGTCATGCCGGTTACTGCTTTACCCCAAAGCAACTCTGCACCAACCTGCCCGGCACGCTCTGTCATCACGCGATGCAGCACTGTCCGGCGTACGGCTAACCCAGATTGTGCATTCGGAAACAGGGCATCGGTAGCTAAGTGGCGGCTTAAAAACCTGATTCCCCGAAACGGACATGCCAACTCCAAAGGCACTCGCAGTCCCAACCGTTCCAGCGCGCTCAGTCCGTCCGGCATCAGACCTTCCCCGCAGGTCTTGTCGATTGGCGGTTGCATGCCATCGGCAATCATCGCCTGCAGTCCGCGTTGCCGTGCCGCGATGGCCATTGCCAACCCCGCGGGCCCGCCTCCAATAACAAAAACATCAGTGGAATTCAGCAAACCTTAATCCTCACCACTTCAACAACACGAGTTCCGAGCAGAATCCTGGACCCATCGCCGCCAATATCCCCAGCGTCCCGCGTTCAGGTCGCCGGTTTTTCATTACATCCTCAAGCACAACCAGCACCGACGCCGACGATAGATTTCCGACTCTCTTCAGGCAATCCCACGATGGGTCTAGTTCGCCGTCGTGCAAATCGAGCGCGTCAGCGGTCGCCTCCAAAACCTTTGGGCCACCTGTATGCAGCACCCAGCTTCCAATGTCGCCTCTCCTGTAACCATGCTCACCTAGAAACGCGTCCACATCGTGTCCCAGATGCTCACGAATCAGTGTGGGCACCTGCGGTGAAAGAACGATGTTGAAGCCTTTCTCGCTGACTTTCCAACCCATCATCTCTTCCGTGTCCGGATAAAAAACGGACCGTGTCGCAACGATCTCCGGCCCGCTTGCGCTGAGTTCATCGCCCGTAACGATGACCGCCGCGGATCCGTCAGCAAACAGACCCGAAGAAATCAGATTTGCAACGGAAAGGTCTTCGCGCTGAATCGTCAACGAACACAATTCAACTGATACGAGAGCTGCCGCTTGCGCGGGATACGCCCGCACATAATCTGTAGCGCGAGCAATTCCCGCTGCTCCCGCGACGCACCCGAGTCCAAAAATCGGCATTCGCTTGATGTTCGTCGATAGCCCCATCCGATTTACCAGCAGTGCGTCAATCGACGGACTCGAGATCCCCGTGACCGAAGCAAAGAACAAAGCGCCGATCTTTCCCGCCTCAATGTCAGCATGGTGCAGCGCCCGGCAAAGAGCCTGCTCTCCTAGTTCTTGCGCAACTTGAATCCACATGTCATTTGCGCAACCCCAGGTTTTCAACTCGTAGTATTTCTCATAAGGCATCGCTAGGTGCCGGCCTTCGACGGCAACACTCCGATGCAAACGCGCGAGCATCTGCGGATTCCTGAGACGGTCGCCCCAATATTGCTCCAGTTGCTTTAACAGGAACTTCTGAGAGTAATAATGCTCCGGAAACGCGCTCGCGGCGCTGGCGATGTGCATGTTGTGGGTCCCCAGTCCCGGAAAGTGATTTCAACGCCATAACCTCCGCGGGACATTGCAGATGAACATCTTTGATGGCCGCGCTCGGATTAGGGGTTGTACTCGCCGAAGTCCTAGCCTTCCTATATTGTGCTTCGAGTACCGAAGCCAAAATTGTCACACGATTGTCAAACTAAAAGGACTCTGGTGTTCAGAAAATTCGACACGAAGCTTTCGAAAAATCAGCTACGGAATGCCCGCCGCGCTAAACCGACGGCTTCGGACCAGAAAGCACCCGGAGAATTCGCGAGTTCTACAACCTGTCGCACCCCGGCAACGAAATCATCCATCTGCTCCTTCGTGATGACCAGTGGCGGAGCCACCTTCAGCACCATAAAGTTGTTGCCACAAATCTGAGTCAAGAAGCCAAAGTCACGAAACAGCCTCATTACCACGATCTGCCCGAACATTGCACGGTGGATGGCGCCAAACGCCTCGTATGGAATTCGCAGCCGAGTCCGTTTAGGCCCTTGGAACTCGATTCCTATGAGCAGTCCCAAGCCGCGCACCTCTTTCACCATCTCGAATTCTCGCAGTGCATTGCCAAGCTGCTCCCGCAGATAACTGCCAGCTTCGATGGCGCGGCGTCCCAGTTGCTCGCCCTCCAGAACATCGAGAGTCGCCAATCCTGCCCGCATCGCGAGACTGTTTTCACTAAACGTCGACGTATGCACAAACGCGCGAGGTAATGACGAATAGACAGAGTCGCAAATGTCGTCTGACATCAGCACGGCACCCACCGGCACAAGTCCGCCACTCAGTGCCTTTGCCAGCACGACCATATCGGGCTCGACTCCGAAATAATGCCCCGCCAGAAATGGTCCAGTGCGATACATCCCAGTCTGCACCTCATCCAGCACGAACAGCGTTCCGTGGCGACGGCAGAGTGCGTCCGCATTCCGCAAATACTCCTGATCAGGAATGCGGACCCCCGCTTCCGATTGAATCGGCTCGACAATGAATGCTGCGAATTTCTTGGACTTGAGCTCGCGCTCCAGCGCGTCCGTCGAACCAAAAGGAATGATCGTGGTTTCCGGCAAGAGAGGACCAAACCCCTCTCGCCAGAATTCATCGCTCATCAACGACAACGATCCGCAGGTCAACCCATGAAATGCGTGCTCGGCAGCAAGGATCCCGGCTCTGCGAGTATGGGCTCGTGCAAACTTGATGGCTGCCTCCACGCCTTCGCTTCCCGAAGAAGCAAAGAACGACTTGCGCAGGCGCCCTCCTGCCCTTGCACATAACCGTTTGGCTAACTCTCCCGCCAGGTCCGCAACATGAGTCTGAATCATCGCCGGACCACAGCGCGCCAACTCTTGCTGTAGAGCTTGCACTACATCCGGGTGATTGTGTCCTACGTTGTGAACGCAATATCCCGACAGAAAGTCCAGAATCCTGCGGCCATCGGCGGTAAAAAGTTCTGCTCCCAGGCAGCGTTCGTAGCGGACGTTCATCTCTAGCAAATCGAGAAGCCGCACCCATTGCGGGTTCACGCATTCCGCGTAGAGCGTCGACTGGTCGAGGCATGGTCCGGTTTCAACTGCTGTACTCATTCTTCTCCTCTGATTTACGGGGTGATCACAATCGAGGTCGGCGTGGCGGAAACGGAATAAGTGGCAATCGATGTTAGCGTGCCGCTGCTGCTGAGACTATAGGACTGAAGGCCAGAACTGTAGCCCACGAAAAGGTAATTCCCGCTGGAGTCAGATGCGAGAAAGCTGGGTTGTGATCCGGCAGTGAAGGGCGATCCACTGAGCAATGTCAAGCCACCATCCGACCCGATGTTGTAGGCGGCCACATTCGCCGATCCTTGATTCGCCGCATACAGGAACTTGCCCGATTTGTCGATGAGCAGACTGACCGGCCCGATGAAACTCTCGCCGATGGCCGGCGCTACTGCCACCAGTGAGCCGTCCGAGTTGATCGTGAATGCGGAAATGGAATTGTCCTGCTTGTTCGCCGTGTAAAGATGCGAGCCGGTAGAATCAATTGCCAGTCCCAACGGATTGTTCCCGGTAAAAAACGGAGAGGTAGCCACAGGAAATCCAATCACCCCTTGGCTCACAGGAAACGCTTCGATTACTCCAATATTCGCGCCTCCCGCCAGTTGCTCTTCCCCTGTAACGTAAAGAAAATTCCCCGATGGCGTGAGCGCCATGTTCATCGCCTGCAGCCCAATCGGCGCGGTTGTACCCGTTGCCTGTGCCACCGGCGTCAGCAGGCCGGTGCTGGAATCGATGGAATACACCGAAATATCCGTTGAGCCGGAGTTCCCTGCATACAGAAAACCTCCCGCGGCATCCATCGCCAGCAACGTCGGGGACGTACCTGCGTTTGTCCTCGGCGTAACCTCTGTCAGCGCCCCCGTACTCGAAACGGTGTAGAGAGAAATGTTGTTGTTCCCCGAGTTGGCGGCGTACAGATATTTTCCCGAAGGATGCAGGGCCACGGCTTCTACGGCGGATCCAGCCGAGATCGGACTTCCCGACAATTGCGTCAATACGCCAGCATTCGGGTCCTCCCGATAGGCAACAAGCGTGTTTGACGTAGGAATTGCCGCATACAGAAATCGACTGCTCGTCGTGCCACACCCCAACCATGCGCTCATGCTGGCGCAAACCAACACTAGCGCCGCTGCTTTCTTTAGCATCCCTCACTCCTCGGTGGATTTTTCTCGAAACGAAAATTCGGAACGCTGGCCTGCCCGGCAACCCGCAACATCGGTCGCTTCCGGGCGGCTCTACTCGTGATCCCCTATCATACGGGACAAGTGGTTCCAAGCGCAGCCGTCGGGTTCTCTCCTCTGCGATGCAGGATTTCTCCGGCAGGGTTGTCCTCAGAGACCGGCATCATGGATCATCATCAAAAGCAAGACTCGGACCGTAAGATCTTGGCGAGTAGATCTCGCCTCATCAATCACCGTGCGCCGGACTCGGCCGTGGCTCAGCACCTGAAGACGTGGAGGGCAACGCGTGATCGGCTTCGCCCTTCAGGAACAGCCGGAATCGATCCAGATATACGTAAACAACCGGCGTAGTGAATAGCGTGAGCATCTGGCTCACAATTAGGCCGCCGACGATCGTGATCCCCAGCGGCCGATGCAACTCCGACCCCGTTCCGGTCCCCAACGCCAGTGGCAGCCCACCCAGCAGAGCCGCCATGGTGGTCATCATGATAGGACGGAATCGCAGAATACAGGCATCGTAAATTGCCTCCACCGGCTTCTTGCCTTCGTTCCGCTCAACCTCCAGCGCAACATCGATCATCATGATGGCGTTCTTCTTCACCAGTCCGATCAGCAGGATGATCCCGATCATCCCGATCACATTCAATTCATTGTGCGTCAGAAGCAAAGCCAGAAGTGCACCCACGCCGGCGGATGGAATTGTCGAAAGAATCGTAATGGGATGAATATAGCTCTCGTAGAGCATCCCGAGCACGATGTAAACCGCACCCAACGCAGTGATGATCAGGATCAGCATGTTCGACTGCGACTCCTGAAAGGCTGCGGCTGTTCCCTGGAAACTTGCCGTAATGCTGGGCGGAAATCCGATCGACCGTTCCGCCGCCTCAATCGCTGCCGTCGCTTGGCCGAGAGATATGCCCGGCGCCAAGTTGAATGAGATGGTCGCCGACGGAATCTGTCCCTGATGGTTTACGGCGAGGGCCGTGTTCGACGGCTCAAAATGGGTAAATGCCGCCAGCGGAATCGGGGTCCCCGCCGTCGACTTCAGATAGATATTCTGCAGCGCTTCCGGAGTCTGCTGGAACTGCGGAGCTACCTCCATCACCACGTGATACTGATTCAGCGGTCGGTACATCGTCGATACTTGCCGTTGCCCGAACGCGTCGTAGAGAGCATTGTCCAGCGTCTGCGGCGTGATCCCTAGTCTGCTGGCCGTATCGCGGTCAATCACCAGTTTTGCTTGCAGGCCTTTATCCTGCTGATCGGAATTCTGGTCGCGCAGTTCCGGCAGTTCCCGCATCTTCTGCAAAAGACGCGGAGCCCAACTATTCAACTCGGTGATGTTCGCGCTTTGCAAAGTGTACTGATATTGCGCGTTGCCATATCGCCCGCCAATCGTGAGTTCCTGAGCCGATTGCAGAATCAAGGTCGCGCCCGGCACCACAGCAAGTTTCCCACGCAAGCGGTTGATCACATCGTCGGCAGTTGGGTAATGGCATGACTCCCAGAAATGCTTCTTCTGACAGGGTGCCCGTTTCTCGAGCGGCTTCAGCATCATGAAGAAGCGTCCCTGGTTGAGCGCAGTCTGTCCGCCTGTAAAGCCGGCCATCGTGTCCACTGCGGAATCTGCCATCACGATCTTCACGTAGCGCCGCATCTTGTCCGACATCGATTGGAACGAGATATCCTGCGCGCCGATCACCGTCCCCTGAATGCGCCCAGTATCCTGCTGCGGAAAGAAACCTTTGGGCACCTTGTAGTACAACCAGCCGCTCAGGAATGCGACCGCAATCGTCACCGCGAGCGTCAAGAACTGGTATCGGAGCACCCAGCGCAGCGCGTGGGTGTAGCTTCCCAATAGTCGATTGAACGCCCACTCGCTCGCTCGGTAGAAGATGTTGTGCTTCTCGTCCTTCCTTGGCAACCGCAGGAACTTCGCGCACATTGTGGGAGTCGTGGTAAGAGAGACCATCAGTGATACTCCGATCGCGACACTCAGAGTAACTGCAAACTCCCGAAACAGCCGGCCGACAATTCCGCCCATCATCAAGAGTGGAATAAACACCGCTACCAACGACGTGCTCATCGACAGGACGGTAAAGCCAATCTCGGACGCACCTTTGAATGTCGCTTGTACCACGTCCATTCCATGCTCGATGTACCGTGTGATGTTCTCTAGCACCACAATAGCGTCATCCACCACGAATCCAGTCGAAATTGCCAGCGCCATCAGCGACAAGTTGTCCAGGCTGTAATCCAGCAGATACATCACACCAAATGTTCCCACCAGCGAAAGCGGAACCGCGATACTCGGAATGATCGTCGCGCGCACCGTGCGCAAAAATACAAACACGACCATGATGACCAGCCCAATGGAAATCAGCAGCGTTCGCTCGATATCCTTGACCGACGCCCTCACGGAAGTGGTTCGATCCATGATTACCGACAGGTTCATCGCCGGAGGAATCGAAGACTGCAGATACGGCATGATTTCCCGCACCCGGTCCACCGTGTCAATGATGTTCGCGCCGGGCTGTCGGAAAATCGGTAAAACGATTCCAGGTTTGCCGTTGATCAGGCCAAGGGCGCGCCTATCCGAAACCCCATCTGTCACCTCTGCCACATCGCCTAGCCGCACTGCCGCGCCGTTGTTATAGGCTACGATCAACGGTCGATATTGATCCGCAGTGAACAGTTGATCCGTGTCACTGAAGGTGTAAGTTCGGTTGCTGTTCGATACCTTGCCTTTGGCTCTGTTCGCGTTTGCCGCGTTCAACGCATTGCGAACCGTATCGAGCCCGACCCCAAGCTTGTTGAGTAGAGTCGGATTAACTTCCGCGCGCACGGCCGGCTGCGACGACCCCCACACAAATACCTGACCCACTCCGTCTACTTGCGCCAGTTTTTGGGCCAGGATCGAGTCAGCCGCATCGTACATCTGGGGAACGGTCATCGTGTCCGATGTTAGCCCCAGCAACAAGATAGGAGCGTCGGCTGGATTCACTTTGCGATAAGTGGGATTGCTCGGTAGATTCGCGGGAAGCTGACTTCGAGCGGCGTTGATCGCGGCTTGCACGTCCCGGGCTGCGGCGTCGATGTTTCGATTCAAATCGAACTGCAGCGCGATCCCGGTGCTTCCCAACTGACTCGACGAGGTCATCTGATTGACGCCCGCGATTCGTCCAAACTGGCGCTCCAGTGGGGTTGCAACAGCAGAAGCCATCGTTTGCGGATCAGCCCCCGGCAGCCCCGCACCCACGCTGATCACCGGAAAATCCATCTTCGGCAGGGAAGCGACCGGAAGAAAATTAAACGCCAGAATCCCAGACAACAACAGCGCCGCCGCCAGAAGCGAAGTCCCGATCGGCCTGCGAATAAATGGACTTGAAATATTCATCGTAAGTAGAGACAGTCGCTTCGGCTGTCTGCCACGATTCAATTCCGGGTGCCGCGGCGCTTCAGCGCTGCGACCCACTCATATCTCCGAGCGTCTTTAGCCGCCGAGCATGCACTCAAGCTAATCCGCCTGCATCGGCTCCGGCGGAATTTCATTCCCGATCCGGTATTTCGCGAATCTCAGCGCCAATCGGTCAAACCACAAATAAACAACTGGCGTGGTGTAGAGCGTCAGCAACTGACTCAGCAGCAGCCCGCCGACAATCGTGATTCCCAGTGGTCGCCTCAACTCCGCGCCGGTGCCTGTTCCCAGCGCCAGGGGCAGTCCACCCAGCAATGCTGCCATAGTCGTCATCATGATCGGCCGGAACCGCAGCAGGCAGGCCTGGTAGATCGCCTCCTCAGGCGGCTTATGTTCTTCACGCTCCGCCTCGAGCGCAAAGTCGATCATCATAATCGCGTTCTTCTTTACGATTCCAATCAGCAGAATGATTCCTATAAGTGCGACAACCGTCAGGTCGTTTCCCGTAATCATCAGCGCAAGAATCGCGCCCACCCCTGCCGAGGGTAGCGTGGAAAGAATCGTGATGGGATGGATGTAGCTCTCGTACAAAACTCCCAGCACGATGTAGACGGTAATCACCGCCGCCAGAATCAGGAAAGGCTCAGTCGACAGCGAATTCTGAAATGCCGCTGCCGTCCCCTGAAATGAAGCATGGATACTGGGTGGCAGTTGAATGTCTCTCTCCGCCTGCTGGATTGCCTTGGTCGCCTGTCCCAGCGATGCACCCGGCGCCAGGTTGAACGACAACGTCACGACTGGGAACTGCCCCTGATGGTTCACCGCGAGCGAGGTATTCGCAGCGGCGGTCTTCGTGAACGCAGAAAGAGGAACGGGAGCCCCGCTGGTCGTGACCGACGCCCCATTCGCTGTTGGCGCGCCGGAGTTCGCGGCCACTACGCTTGGGCGAATGTAGATATCACCCAGATTCTCGGGGGTCTGCGCAAAGTTCGGCAGCACTTCCAACACGACGTGGTATTGATTCAGCTGCGTAAAGATCGTCGATACCTGCCGCTGACCAAAGGCGTCATATAAGGTGTTATCAATTGCCTGCGGAAAGATTCCCAACCGCGATGCGGTATCCCGGTCAATCGTGATATGCGTCCGCAGCCCTTCATTCAACTGGTCGGTCGCGACGTCGCGCAACTCCGGCAGAGTCTCTAGTTTGACCACCAGTTTCGGCGTCCACTGCGCCAGTTCGTTCGCATCCGCATCCTCAATCGAGTACTGAAATTGAGTCCTGCTGACCCGATCCTCCACCGTGAGATCCTGCACCGGCTGCATGTACAGCGTAATTCCCTGGACTTTGCTCAATTCCGGCTGCAGTCGCCGAATGATCGACGAAGCGTCATCAGACCGCTCGTCGCGCGGCTTCAAGTTGATTTGAATGCGTCCTGAGTTTGGCGTGAGGTTGGTCCCGTCGACGCCGATAAACGACGACAGACTCTCGACGTCCTTATCCTGCAAGATGACCTTCGCCAGCGCCTGCTGTCGCTCGGACATGGCATCAAACGAAATGTAGTCAGGAGCCTCGGAAACCCCAAGAATCACACCCGTATCCTGTACGGGGAAGAATCCCTTCGGCACAATCACGTATAGGTACAGCGTAAGCACCAGCGTGGCGGCGGTTACCAGCAACGTCGCGGTCTGATGCCTCAGCACCCATTTCACTGTGCGTCCATAGAACGCGATGATGCGGTTGTAGTAGCCCTCGGTAAGGTCGTAGAAGCGTCCGCGCTGACCCTCCTTCCGCGGCTTGAGCAGTTTGGCGCACATCATCGGCGTCAAGCTCAAGGAAACTGCTGCCGAAACCAGGATCGTCACGGCAAGAGTTATCGCAAATTCGCGAAACAGCCTGCCGACGATGTCGCCCATGAACAGCAACGGGATTAGCACTGCGATCAGCGATACGGTCAGTGAAACGATCGTGAACCCAATCTGTCCCGCTCCCTTCAGCGCCGCTTCCAGCGCCGACTCTCCGCCTTCGAGGAAGCGGTCAATATTCTCGATCATGACGATGGCATCGTCCACCACGAACCCGGTGGAAATCGTCAACGCCATGAGCGTCAGGTTGTTCAAGCTGTACCCGAGCAGGTACATCACGCCGAACGTCCCAATCAACGAAAGCGGCACAGCTACGCTGGGAATGGTCGTCGCAGGAAGATTTCGCAGAAACAGAAAGACCACCATCACGACCAGGCCGATCGCCAGCATCAGCTCAAATTCCACATCCTTCACCGACGCACGGATCGTCGTTGTACGATCCGTAAGGATCTGCACCTTGACTGCGCTGGGGAGCGATGCTTGTAACTGCGGCAGCAGCTTCTTGATGCGATCCACCACGCTGATAATGTTCGCGCCCGGCTGCCGCTGAATGTTGACGATCACCGCCGGCGTGAGATTCATCCACGCCGCTAGCTGATTGTTCTCCGTTCCGTCGATGACGTTGGCAACATCGCTCAGTCGCACCGGAGCGCCATTCCGGTATGCGATCACGATGGGCTTGTACTGCTCGCTCGAGAAGAGCTGATCATTCGCGCCGATCGTGTAAGACTGCCGTGGACCGTCGAGTACGCCCTTCGCCTGGTCCACATTCGCTTGCATCAAAGACGCCCGCAAGTCTTCCAGGCTCAGTCCATATGAGGCCAGCGCGGTCGGATTTGCCTGAATCCGCACCGCAGGCTTCTGTCCTCCGCTGATCGACACCAGCCCCACTCCCGGCAACTGCGAAATCTTCTGCGCCAGCGATGTGTCAGCCACATCCTCGACCTTCGGTAGGGGCAGCGAATCGGAAGTGAGAGCGAGCGTTAAGATCGGCGCGTCCGCCGGATTGACTTTGTTGTAGATCGGAGGATTGGGTAGATCGGTCGGGAGGTACGTGCCCGCGGAGTTGATCGCCGCCTGCACCTGCTGCTCTTCGACATCTATGTTCTGGTCGAGCCCGAACTGCAGGGTGATAACTGAACTGCCGAATGAACTCGTCGACGTCATTTGCGTCAGTCCCGGGACCTGCCCGAACTGCCGCTCCAGAGGCGACGTTACCGAAGATGCCATCACATCCGGGTCCGCACCCGGATAAAACGTAACCACCTGAATCGTGGGATAGTCCACTTCCGGGAGCGCCGACACCGGCAACTGCATGAACGCTACCCAGCCCACCAGCAACACACCCACCATGAGCAGCGTCGTCGCAACCGGCCGCAGAATAAATATGCGTGAGGGGTTCATGACACTCAGTCGCCCTGGGCTGGATTCGGACTCGCAGCAGCGCGCTGTGCTGGCCGCCGGTTCGAATCCCGCTCCGTCGACTCGGAGATGCTCGAACTCGTTTCCGGGGTCGACTCCCTTTGCACGGCTCCGGTCACTGGAGCATTCGCATTCCGGCTGGGCGGACCACCGCGCGGCTCAATGTGTGATCCTCGTTGCAGCTTGTCTTGACCGTCCGTGACTACCGTCTCGCCCGGATTCACACCGTCCGCCACGACCGTCACGTCTCCTTGCGTCAAGGCAATTGTGACCGCCTTGTCCTGCACAGTCCTGTCAGGATTTACCGTGTATACGTACGCTCCCTGGGGCCCGCGCAAGATTGCCGCCGTCGGCACCACGGTACTGTTCTTCCGCGTCTCCAGAAGCAGATCGGCATTTACAAACTGGTTGGGCCACAGCTTGTTGTCCTTGTTGTCGAATACCGCCTTGAGTTTCGCGGTTCCCGTAGTGGGATCGATCTGATTGTCGATGGTCAGCAGATTCCCTGCCGCCAGTTTGGTCTGATCGTCGCGGCTGAATGCGTCTACCTCGAGCGTTCCGTGCCGCATCTGTTGCGCCACCTTGGGCAGCACATCCTCAGGCAACGTGAAAATCACCGCAATGGGCTGAAGCTGCGTCAGGATCAGCATTGGATTGATGTCCGATGCATGCACAATGTTTCCCGGATCTACCTGCCGCAAACCAATCCTTCCATTGAATGGCGCCGTGATGTGGCAATACGTAATGTTCAATTTCGCCGAATCAATCTGCGCCAGGTCATTGCGTACGGTCCCATCAAGCTGATCCACAAGTGCCTTCTGGGTGTCGACTTGCTGCTGCGCAATACTGCCCGAGGGAATCAGCGCGGTGTAGCGCTCCAGATTCAGCCTTGCATCTCTCAACTGCGCCTGGTCGCGAAACAACTGCGCCTGCAACTGCTCGACCTGCACTTCGAAGGGCCGCGAGTCGATCTCGATCAAAAGCTCTCCCTGGTGGACGTCCTGTCCTTCCCGGAAGTTCACTTTCATGATCTGGCCGTCCACACGGCTCTTGATGTTCGCCGTGTTGAACGCGGTCACGGATCCGAGTCCAGACAGATACACCGGCACATCCTGTTTCTGCACGGGAGCAATGGCTACGGATACAGCCCGGGCAGGGCCTGCCGCCTGGGCTTTTCCCTGTCTCGGGTCGCCAGAACTGCACGCCACAACAATCGCGCTAACTGCCGCAAGAACAACAACACAGGCCACGCGCTGCACTCTTCTCGCGCGAGGTCCTCGATAATGACCTTCTATGATGTTCACAGGTTAATCCGTTGATGTCGCTCTACCCGGGCCGGTGAGATCCCAGGTATTAGACGTAAGCATTCTAGGCTCGGTTTGCGGTAACTCGGAATTTCTACCCGGGTAGCGCCAGGATCCAGCCGGCGAGCCTGCCCTGAGCGTAGTCGAAAGCCGCAGCCATCTTGCCCGCGACTGTGGAAGTCAACACTCACGCCCCACAGTTTCAGTGTTACAGTAACTTCGCTGCAGTTGCTTTGGCAGAACCGCGCAAGTATAGGATCAACCGCGCACCTAGGGCTGGTCAATACTGGCGCGCCGGTTTTACATACTTTTACTTGGATTGACTGTCGTTGAATTTCAGGAAACTTTAAGCCCCGCAGAAGCTGGATGTTTGCTTTCGTACGCTGCAATTTCGGCTTCATGCCGCAGCGTCAATCCGATGTCATCAAGACCATTGAGCAGGCAATGTCTTACAAACTCGTCGATCGGAAACTTGGCGCTGAATCCCTGATCGTCACCCACCTCGCACTTCTCCAGATCAACCGTGACTTGGTAATCGTCGACGTCATGCGCCCGCTTCATGACGGTCGCAACTTCATCTTCCCTGAGACGCACCGTCAGGAATCCATTCTTGGTCGAGTTGTTCGCGAAAATGTCGGCAAACGACGACGAAATCACAGCGCGAAATCCAAAATCCGCCAGCGCCCACACTGCATGCTCCCTTGACGATCCGCACCCGAAGTTCTTCCCCGCGACCAGAATCGTCGCCCCCTCATACCGCGGCTCATGCAGCACAAAGTCAGGATTCTTCTTGCCGTCGGCCCCAAACCGCCAGTCGTAAAACACAAACTGCCCAAATCCGGTTTTCTCAATGCGTTTCAAAAACTGCTTGGGGATAATCTGATCGGTATCCACATTGACCCGGTCCAGCGGCGCTACTCGCCCGCGATGCACGGCAAATGGTTTCATCGATTCGCTCTCTCGGTTCGCCGCTTGTCACTCTTACTGCGTTCGCGGTCAAAACCGCTGATTTCTGCTGACGCTGCCCTTAGGGGACTTGGCCTGCTCAGATCCATTCGAGATCGTTCAGACAGTGCAACACCGACTCAGTGGGACAAACACACTCACTGGAACTCCCAATTTCGGATATCTGTGAAATGCCCGGTGATCGCCGCCGCCGCCGCCATCATCGGACTCACCAGATGCGTTCTCCCCCCACGCCCCTGACGGCCCTCAAAATTCCGGTTGCTCGTCGACGCGCATCGCTCTCCCGGTTGTAGGATGTCAGGATTCATCCCCAGACACATCGAGCACCCCGACTCCCGCCACTCAAACCCCGCATCCCGGAAAATGCGATCCAATCCCTCTTGCTCCGCGGCGCGTTTCACGGTCTGCGATCCCGGCACTACCATGGCACGCACCTTCGAATTCACGCGATGCCCCTTCGCCACCCGCGCGGCGGCCCGCAAATCCTCAATTCGCGAGTTGGTGCACGATCCGATGAACACCCGATCAATTCCGATGTCTTGGATCCGCCTTCCCGGTTCCAGCCCCATATACTGCAGTGCGAGTTCGGCCGCGCGCCGTTCGGCTTCCTCCATCCTGCCGATCTCCGGCACCCGCCCCGTCACGGGTGCAACCATGCCTGGATTGGTTCCCCATGTCACAAACGGACAGAGTTGAGCCGCATCAATCTCTACAACTTCGTCGAACACCGCACCTCCCTCGGACGGCAAACCTCGCCAGTACGCGACTGCCTTCTCCCACTCGGCTCCACTCGGAGCAAAGCGTCGTCCCTTCAGGTAATTGATCGTAGTCTCGTCCGGTGCCACCATCCCGCCTCGCGCTCCCGCTTCGATGCTCATGTTGCACAGCGTCATCCGCCCTTCCATCGAAAGCGCACGCACGGCCGGCCCTGCGTACTCGATGACATGCCCGGTCGCGCCATCAGTTCCAATCTGACCGATAATTCCTAGCGCCAGATCCTTCGCCGTCACGCCCTCCGCCAGGCGCCCGCGTACATCAATTTTCATTGTCTTCGGCTTCGTCTGAGGCAGGCACTGCGTGGCCAGCACATGCTCGACTTCCGACGTCCCAATGCCAAACGCCAGCGCCCCAAACGCGCCATGCGTCGAGGTATGACTGTCTCCGCAGACAATTATCATACCCGGCTGCGTCAACCCCAGCTCCGGTCCGATTACATGCACGATGCCCTGCTCGGGCGAGTCCATATCGAACAGCCGGATCCCAAATTCTCTGCAATTCGCCTGTAGCGCCGAGATCTGCTTCGCTGCAATCAAATCGGTAATCGGAGTTCCCCGTGGTTCGGTGGGAACGTTGTGATCCACGGTCGCCACGGTGCGCAGCGGTTGACGTACCTTCCGTCCCGCTGCCCGAAGACCGTCGAATGCTTGCGGCGAAGTCACCTCATGCACGAGATGCAAATCGATATAGAGAATCGGCGATCGCCCGGAAGGCGTCGCGACTAAATGCGCATCCCAGATTTTCTCGAATAGTGTCTGCAACATAATCGTACCGGCATTCTGCCGGTTATCCTGCCCTCAGAATTCTAAGGGCACAAACATCTGCCCGCCCCCGAGTGAAGATTTCGCGTCTTTGTAGTTTTTCACAGCGTCGCAGGTGCGGGCAAGACTTCGCCCGCGCCAAGGGAGCCGAAGATCCTCGAACACGGGCGTTGGAAAGGATGAAAGTTATTGTTCGGAGTCTGTCGCCGAGAAAGCTCCGTTTCCGTCAGACGACGCGCCCCACACCACGCTGCTCGCTGTATCGGTGGATGATCCCCACACTACGCTGAATCCAGTTGCTGTGCTGGCTCCCCAAACCACCGAACTGCCCCAAACGACCGACGAACCCGATACGTTTGCGCCCCACACCACCGATGAGCCCCATACCACTGACGAACCCCACACCACCGACGACGAGGCGACGGTGCCATTGCCGTTCGTAATGGTCACTGCGCCCGTAGAAGGTTTGTACGTCGCGCTCGGAGACAACGCCGCGCCAATATTCGCAGGTGCCAGATCAGTGTTCGCCAGTGCAGCCCCCAAATCCACATATCCGGATCCGACTGTGAACAAATCGTAGTACGAGGTGTAGGTCATGCCCGTAGACGCATCGGTGGCAACCGATGACGCGGGAAATGACTTGTATGCAGTCTTCATCAGGCGTGCTTTGACCTGATCAGGCGTCAGATTCGGATTCTGCTGCAGCATCAGTGCGACCCCACCTGCGACTGCCGGAGTCGCCATGCTCGTGCCACTCAATGTGAAGTAATCATGGCTGGAATAGTTTCCCGCTACATCGTTCCCCGGAAACTCGCTTTCGAGTGTGCTTCCGGGCGAATTCGTCGCAACCACCATGTTCCCGGGAGCCACCACGTCCGGCTTCACCACGTGGTCATATGTCGTCGGTCCTTTGGAACTGTAACTCGCAATCTGGTCATCCGTGCGGGAGTACGTCCCCATCGATTTCATCGCCCCAACGGTCAGCACTAGCGGATCATTCCCCGGCGCCGCAACTGTCCCATACCCGTTACTGCCATTCACGCTGACGCGCCCGTAGTTGCCAGCAGCGACTACCACAACGATCCCCGCATTCCAAGCCGACTCGACCGCTTGGCAAAGCGGATCCTGTGCATAGCCCGAGAAGATTCCCCGGCCCAGAGACAAGTTGATCACTCGAATGTTGTAAGTGTTCTTCAGCGCAATCGCCTGTTGAATGGCGGCGATCACCTGGCTATCGCTGCCTGCGCCGTTGGCGTCCAGTACGCGCAGGTCAATTAGGTTCACATTCGGCGCCACACCCGCATACTGCCCGTTCGATTTGTTCCCATTGCCGCCAATGATGCCCGCAACATGCGTTCCGTGCCCGTACAGATCCCACACCTGCTTGTTGTTCAGGTAAGTCGTCGTTCCTGTGAAGTCTTGATGATAAAGAACCCGGGAATTGTTGCCGTTGCGGAGATCAGACTGTTTGTCGTAGATTCCGCTGTCGATGACCGCGACTCCAATCCCCGTGCCGTCGTAAGCGGCATTCACCGCGGCAGTTACATTCATTGCCGCGTCAGTGTAATCGTCCATGCCCTTCAAGGGATGATCCACACTTACGAAGGCAACTTCGGGGTCATTCGCCAGTGCCGCCAGTGAGCCAACAGGAACAGTGAACGCCGCGCCTCTGACCACACCCAGGTGATGCCCCATCCGTCCACCCAGATTTTGCACCCGCGACAATGCCGTGCTCTTTGGCGTTTGTTCGTACTGCACAATCACCTTCACCTGCTGGGTCGGATGCGCCGCAAAGCGGTTCATGATTCTCGCGACTTCCGGATGAATCTTTTCAGCGGCCATCTTCTGCGCGCTCATACGATTCGCTTGTCCGGACATCGCCCCGCTAAGAAGCAGCACTGCAACGCTCAGGCGCTTTCCCCAAGCCGCGCTGTGGCGCTCGTTGCGTTTTCCCGAAGTTCTGGATCTCTGCTGAGTATCCATGAATGGCACGCTCTCTCGCTGGGGGAGAAAGTTGGGTGACACCTCCCTGTTGCACGACGAGCGCCAATGCATTCGCCGTTAGTTACTCATTACAAAGTGTTTACAGCGACCACGGAGAAGGACAGTGGGCCATCTTGTCCTCCACGTCGCACGTTGGGACAGGTTGTCCCACGATCTATAATCTTCACCGACGATGGGCGGAAGTAACCGGTCGCAACATGACTTCCAGAGTGAGAGTCATCTGTGATGATTACGTCGCGGAGCCCTTCAAGAACAAAAAGAGGTGGGCACTTGGGTCCGGCTCATCCGCAGAGGAACGTTTTTGCTCTGCGCTCTCGGCGCTCTCTGCGGTTATCGCTTTTCCAACATCCGGTTTGATGCGGTACCGTCTTCGCAGGAGAAAGTAGTCCAAAACCTACGAATTCTCAAACCGCTCAGGGTAGCAATTTCATCTTGAGAATCAGCGCAGCCACTAGTAGCACGCTCCCCAGCAGTGCGTTCCACTCGCGGTGTTTGAGATAGAGTTCCGCGGAAAATTCTCCATGGCTGGCATTCGCGGATGGAATCCGCGGCAGGAGTCGCGGCACACGTTGCGCGTACTCCTCGAATTCAGGAAATTTCCCTCTCAGAAATCTCTCCTCGCTCCCGATTACCGGCACGTAAATCGCAAAAAACATCCCGACCAGCACAGCGCCGATCCACCAGTTCCGCGCCGCCACGGCAAAGCCGATCCCGATCAACAGGGATCCCAAATACAGTGGATTCCGCGTATATGCGTACGGCCCCGTAGTTGCCAATGATTCGTTCTTGCGCACATATCCTGACGCCGATGCGCGAACCCAAAGGCCCGGCACGATGGCAATTGCGCCCATCGCCAGCGAGCGCCAACTAGGATGCGCCAGCCACAGATACACCACCGCGAACACAAATCCCAGCGGAACCCGAATCCGCCGCGCAACCCGCGACCAATCAGCCACGCATGGCCTCCGTGGTTCCGCAAATAAAACTCCGTGCCGCATCCACCACCGCGTCCACGCTGATCGCCAGCATCCCTTCGTCAGCGCACTCCGTCCGCGCATGTGTCGTAGCGCTCGCAGCATTCCGTAACACCACACTGCGCGTTCCGTAAGGTCCGTTCCGCGCCGGATCCGTCGGTCCAAAGATCGCCACCACTGGAACCTTCAGCGCCGCCGCCAGATGCAGAGGTCCCGTATCTCCACCGACAAACAGCTTCGCTCGCCGGCTGAGTGCGACGAGTTCGCTGATCGAACATTGCAGCGCGCGCGCAGCCCCATTGCTCGCCGCCTCTGCCTCCCGCGCAAGTTGCTCTTCACCCGGTCCGAAATTCACAACGGATTGCATGCCCCATCTGCTCAATGCCTGCGCCACACGACCGTACCTCTCCACTGGCCACTGCTTCGCTCCCCACCCAGCGCCGGGATTCAGAATGGCAAACTCTCCGATTCCGCCCTGGCGCAATCTCTCCTCAATCTTTTCCTCCGCACGTGAATCTCTGGGGAACTCGACCTCAGGAACATCCATCCTTTTTCCAGCCACCGCCTCGACAATCGAAAGATTCTGCTCGATCACGTGCGCGCCCCGCAGTCTCGTCTGCCGCGTATACCACAGCGCTGCCGGAGTCTCTCGCGGCTCTCTCGCCCCATACACCACCGGAGCTCCAGACCAGGCCCCTAGCACTGCCGACCGAATAGCCCCCTGCAAATCGATGGTGACGTCATAGCGTGCAGCCCGAACATCGTTCCGCACCCGCACAATCTGCTCGGCGGTGTGAATGGAAAACAGAGACTTGCGCCATCTCTTTAGGTCAACTGTGTGTACCCAGTCGACAACCGGCCGCTGTGTCGACCGTGGCCCCCGTCTCGCCGCTCCCGGAGCACACACGAGTTCTGCCCAGCGCTCCTCGATCAACCACCCGATCATGGCCCGCGGAAAGGCCCGTCGCAAACCGTACGCTGCCGGAAGCGTGTGTATCACATCTCCCATCGCGCTCAAGCGCACGATCAGCAGGTGCTCGACTCTTCTGTCATCGGCCAGGCTCACGTCTTCCTCGGAGAAAGCCGTGTGCGTAGGATTTCACTGGTGGAGTGATCTTTCGCGTCGCCCACGATCGCAACCCGGCCGCCGCACTCGGCGACGGTGTCGCGTTCGGGAACCGACTCAGCCGTGTAATCGGTGCCCTTGGCCTGAACATCAGGCCGAATCTCGCGAATGACGGCACGCACGTCAGGCTCGGGAAAAACTACAACCGCGTCCACATCCGCCAGTGCTGCCACTATCTCCGCCCGCTCATGCTCGGGCATCACCGGACGTCCTTCTCCCTTTAGCGCCCGCACAGACTCATCCGAATTGATCGCAACCACCAGTTTGCCCCCGAGCGCTTTCGCTCCATGCAGGTAGCGCACATGCCCTACATGCAGCAGATCGAAATTCCCGTTCGCCAGTGTGATGCGCTCGCCGGCTCGACGCCATTCCTCCACCTTCTGGCGAAGATCGGTCCGGCTCAGAATTTTGGTCTCTGTGCTCAATGAGATCGTGTCGCCGGTGGGCACTGCTCGATTGCTCGCAGCAACTCTTCCTGGGAAACGGTTGCCGTCCCCCTCTTCATCACAACAATCCCGCCGGCGTAGTTCGCAATTTGCGCCGCTTCTTCCGTCGTCGCGCCCGCGGCCAGTGCCGCTGTGAACGCCGCTATCACGGTGTCGCCCGCCCCCGTAACATCCGCCACCTGATCAGATCCCACGATGGGAATATCCACCGGCTTGTGTTTTTCCTGGAACGCCGCCATGCCGTCGCGCCCGCGCGTGATCACCAGCGACTGCAGCTTCATCCGCTGCATCAGTTCCTCACCAGCCGACAAAACTTTATTCCAGTCGTGTCCAATCCGAATGCCCAGCGCCTCTTCCACCTCGGGCTCATTCGGAGTTGCTGCAGTGACGCCCTCATACTGCAGCATCCGATACCGCGAATCGAGCACGATCGGTACCGATCCGAGCTTGCCCTTCTCACGCAGCGTGCTCACGATCGCCGGCGTCGCGGCTCCATACCCGTAATCCGACACAAGCAATGCGTCCGATGCATGTGCATAGTTGCGCGCGGCCAGATATAGTTCTCGCGTGAGGTGGCTGTTCGGTGCTTCTTGCGGTTCACGATCGACTCGCACCACCTGCTGCCGCGAATTGTGCGTCATGCCCGCGAGAATTCGCGTCTTCGTCACCGTCGTATAGCTCTTATCCTTGAGCACGCCGCTGACCGCAATGCGTTTGTGCCGGAAATACTTGATCAGCAACCGCCCTGGCTCATCGTCCCCCACGATGCCCACCGGCAATACATTGACTCCCAAGTCGGCCAGATTGTTCGCGGCATTCGCGCCGCCCCCCGGCAAAATGGTGCGTTCACGGTGCTTCAGGATCAGAACCGGCGCTTCGCGCGACACGCGCGAAATCTCGCCAAATACAAATTCATCCGCGACGAGATCGCCGAGCACCGTGACCGTAATATTGGGGAAACCCTCAACAATCTTCCGGAGCCGTTCTCCTTCTTTCGGATGTTTCATCGTAGCGTTGTTCTCGTAGGTGCCCACTTCTGTCCGAGTTTGCCAGAAGTGCGGATTTCGAATAGCACGCCGCCGCATTGTCTCGCCTCAGCGAGACGATCTTTCAATCCAGAACAAATTCTCTCACGCCCGGCCTCGGGAATTCTGAATCGTGCGAAGCATCGCATCCAGAACCTTATCTGCATCCATCAGTTCCATCTTCACCGGGACCACCGCCATGGGCACAAGTGCGGATAAGTAGGGCCCCAGGTTCACCGCATCTTTCTCTGTAGTAACAAACCCGCCCGCCTCACTCTTACCTTTGAGTTCGATCAATTCGCGCACGTCCCGTTCGCCATACGCATAATGATCGCGGTAGAAGGCCTGCGCCGCTGGCTCGACATTCGCAGTGCGAAGTTGCAAAAGAAAATTCTGTGGCCGCGCAATTCCGCAAAATACCACTGGACGCGCCGGAATACCCTCACCGACAATCCCCCGCCGGACTCGCCACACCGCCTTCCCTTGCAGTGGAAAATTCTGTTCCGACGCGCCACCCGCCATCACCACCGCATCCGCCCGCGCAAGCGAACTCAACGGTTCGCGCAGCCGTCCCGCCGGAAGCAGCTTGTCGTCAGCATCCTGAGGGGCCACCAGCACGATATCGAAATCCCGCGCTAGAGCTCGATGCTGAAACCCGTCATCCAGTAAATGCAGTTGCGCGCCAAATCGCGCCTCGGCGAAACGCCCCGCCTCAAATCGATCCTCGCCAACAATGACCGGAATCTGCAGCTTGCGCGCAATCAGCAAAGGTTCATCGCCAAACTGTCCTGGGAGTCCGGCTGGCTCCACCAACAGCACTCCTCGGCTCTTGCGCCCATAGCCTCGCGAAAGCACATCGAACTTGATGCCTCGTGCCTTCAGCAACTCCCCCAGCAGCATCACGAATGGAGTCTTGCCCGAGCCGCCGGCCGAGAGATTACCCACGCTGACAACCGGCCCTTGCAACCTTTGAGCCCGCAACCGCCCCTTGTCATAGAGCGCGTTGCGTGCCCACACTGCCACCCCGTAAATGCTCGAGAAAGGATTCAATCTTTGTGGGCGACCCGCCCCGATGCCTGCTGGGAATCATCGTGTCGCGCAAGCAATCTCTCCAGCGCATCCATAGTTCTTGTCGTCGCGCCCATTTGGGAAAGTATCGTCTCCTTGGCGCGGCGTCCCAGCGCCATGCGCTCCGAAACGTGATCTACCAGGTGCATCAGCATCAGCGGTAGCTCCGCCACCCCCACGATCCTCACCGCATCGCGGCTCTGAAATAGACCAACGATATCGCGAAAGTTCTCAGTATGATTCCCCGTGACCACGGCAGCGCCATGCTGCGCAGGCTCTATGATGTTGTGTCCCCCGCGCGGTACCAGGCTTCCTCCCACAAACGCAACGTCAGCCAGAGCATAAAGCGCAGCCAGTTCCCCAATGG
Organism: Binatia bacterium; assembly: GCA_035577905.1. Taxonomy (GTDB): domain Bacteria; phylum Acidobacteriota; class Terriglobia; order Terriglobales; family Acidobacteriaceae; genus Sulfotelmatobacter. The sequence continues at coordinate 61,548 of DATKAP010000021.1, read as the reverse complement.
TGTCCACCAGCACAACGCCTCCGGCCAGCGGCTCCCCCCCCCAACTGGAACGCCGGTGCGAACGGATCCCCATTTCCTGCAGCAGGGAGGCAACTTTGTCGAACCGCTCCGGATGCCGTGGCGCCAGAATCATCACTGCCCGCGGATGACTGACACGCAGATTTTCGAAGGCGCGCAGCAGTGGCGCCTCTTCATCGTCCACTGTGCTGCCGCAAACCAGCACGGGCCCGGCTCCTTCCGCCGCCAAAGCGCGCCGTAGCCGATCAACGATTGCTGGTGGCGTAGGCAGAACGACGTCGAATTTCAAGTTCCCGGTAACCTGCACTCGGTCTGCATCTGCCCCAATTGACTGAAGCCGTACTTTGTCTTCTTCCGTCTGCGCCAGAAACAAATCTACATTCGACAGCATATGCCTGAGCGCCCAGCGAAAGCGTTGATACCGCGGCCACGACCGGTCTGAAATTCGGGCATTGACGACTGCCACCCGCGCTCCGCGGCCGTGCGCAATGCGCAAGAAATTCGGCCAGAACTCGGTTTCAGCCAGCACCACCAGTTCCGGTCGCAACGCCCGCATGTAATGTCGGACCGCGAACGCAAAATCCAGCGGGAAATAGAAAACATTCTCCTCGCCAAACCGCTTGCCAGCCAGGTCCTGCCCGGTATCCGTCGTGGTCGAAACGACTACCCGATATTGCGGCAATGCCCGACGCATCTGCCCGACAAGTCCACTGACTGCCAGTACTTCCCCCACGGAAACTGCATGAATCCACACAACAGGTTGTTCAGATGCGTTCCTGAATCGTTCCGGCACTCTTCCCATGCGCTCGGAAAATCCCCGTCGGTACTTCCCATGCCGCAACATCTGATAAAGCCAGAACGGGATGCTGAGCAGCATTCCGAGCGCCAGGGCCACACTGTAGAAGAAGTAGCTCAATCCTGAGCCATTCTAAACCGCGCCATCCACCGCACTGAACTTGCCCTCTATAATGTCCAAATGAAGCGGATGTCATTCTGTTTGAGTCGGCGCATTCTCTTCCTTGCATTCCTGACGTTCCTCAGTCCTGTCGTTCTTATCGCGGGCAAGGGTTTCGTCAAACCAGCCGCCAAGGCTGCATTCAACTATCCCGCCCACGACCTGCATCGCGACGAACAAGTCACCATCGCCGCCGACCCCTACGACACACCGGAAAAGGCAAAAATATTCACCATCAACTTCGCCGGGCACGGATTCCTGCCAATCTTTTTCATCGTAACCAACGACGGCGACCAGCCCATCTCGATCATGAACATGCAGATCACGCTGACCACCGGAAAGGGCTCGAAGCTCACGCCCGTCGGCACTGAGGATCTCTATCGCCGCCTCTCTAACCCACAAGCGAAAACCGACACCAACAATCCGCTCCCATTCCCTCATAAGGTGAAAGGCGGCGTTACGAAGCAGCAAATGGATGAGATCGAGTCGTCCCAGTTCGCAGCGAAAGCCGTCGAGCCCCACACCACTCAGGCGGGATTCTTATATTTGGATGTGACCGACCTGAACTCCCCGTTGCGCGGCGCTACTATCGATATCTCAGGGGTGAACGACGCCAAAGGCAACGAACTCCTTTTTTTCGAGGTCCCCATGGACAAGTATCTGAGCACCCCCAGAAACCCCTAGCCATTCATTCGCGATGTATGCAGAGGAACCCACACCGATGGTTCGGTGGCCCAGTCAAGCCCTCCTTTGGCTTGAGTGGGAATTTTAGATGGCGCAAAATTCGAAGACCATCCAAGGATGCTTCGAGTTTGTCAGTAAGGCGCCATGTCACGTGGCCCTTTATAATCCCTAATTCATGCCCAGCACCGCCGAGAAATCCATCGCAGCTCACCCCAAGTTCGAGCCCGTCATCGGCCTGGAAGTCCACGTCCAACTTCTGACCGCGACCAAAATCTTCTGCTCCTGCTCGACCAAATTCGGAGCGCCTCCAAACTCCAACGTCTGCCCAGTCTGCTTGGGAATGCCCGGCGCGCTACCGGTGTTGAACAAGAAGGCGGTAGAGTTCGCCACCCTGGCCGCGATGGCACTGAACTGCCGTATCAACGAAACCTCAATCTTCGCCCGCAAAAACTACTTCTACCCCGACCTCCCCAAGGGATACCAGATTTCTCAGTATGACAAGCCACTCGCCGAATTTGGCTTCATCGACGTCCCCTCCGAAGGCGGCAAGAAAAAAATAGGCATCACCCGTGTTCACCTCGAAGAAGACGCCGGCAAGAGCTTGCACGAAGGTTTTCCCGATTCCGACGAGAAAACAGCCATCGATCTCAACCGCACCGGCGTTCCGCTGATCGAGATCGTCAGCGAGCCAGACCTCTCCACGCCCGATGAAGCCTACGAATATCTGACGCGCCTCAAGGAAATCATCCTCTACACCGGTGTCAGCGACTGCAACATGGAGGAGGGCTCCCTGCGCTGCGACGCCAACGTCAGCGTGCGCCCGCGCGGTCAGAAAGAATTCGGCACCAAGACCGAAATCAAGAACGTGAATTCCTTCCGATTCATTCGCGAGGCCTTGGAATACGAAATCTCCCGTCAGATCGAGGTCGTAGAGTCCGGCGGCAAGATCACCCAGGAAACGCGTCTCTACAATGCCAACGAAGGCAAAACCTACGGCATGCGCTCGAAGGAGCAAGCGCACGATTATCGCTACTTCCCCGAACCGGACCTGCTCCCGCTAGTAGTCGACGAGAAATGGAAGGCTGAGATTTCCCGCGCGCTTCCCGAACTCCCCGAAGCCCGCCGTGCCCGCATGATCAAGGAATGCGGCATCACCGAATATGATGCCCAGGTCCTCACTTTCTCCAAATCGTTAGCAGATCAGTTCGAGCAGGCAGCAAAAGCAGCAAAGAATCCCAAGCGGGTCGCCAATCTCGTTCAGGGAGAATTGATGGGCCGTCTCAAGGCCAAAGACCTCACCATCGGCGAGTCTCCCATCTCCATGCAAGGCATTGCCGCCTCCGCCGATCTGGTTGAGTCCGGCACCATCTCCGGCAAGATGCTCAAGGATCTTTACGATCTCGCCTTCGAGCGCGGAAAAGACTTTCCCGTAGTCTACGAAGAGGAAGGCCGCCCGCAACAATCCACCGACACGACAGCCCTGGAAAAGATTATCGACGAGATCTTGGCCGCCAACCCCAAGCAACTCGAGCAATACCGCGCCGGCAAGAAACAAATGCTTGGCTTCTTCGTAGGCCAGGTCATGAAGGCCTCCAAAGGCCAAGCCAGTCCCCAACTGGTGAATGAACTCTTGGCTAAGAAACTGGAATAGTAACTCCAAGAACGTGACCGAAGTCATCTGATCGAGACCCCAATCCGCCGATACCATAACCATTGGGCCTCAATCGATGAGGGTGCCCCACTTCTGCCTTGAGCGAAGTCGAAGGGTCTGTCCGACTTTGCCAGAAGTGGGAACTTCGAGGCCCGGGAGCAATCATGAAATTCAAGCTGGATCGCATCATCAGCATCGCGACACTAATCGCAGCCGTCGCCGCCATCGTTTTGGTTTTGAAGAGACCGGCTCCCGTCACCCAGCCTGCCACGGTGATCGTCGAGCGACAGGCTGCCTCGGATCAGACGACGAATGCTCCCGCGCCGCAGAGTCAGTCATCGCTGCCAAGTACTCAATCCTCAGCGAGTAGTCCAGTGTCACAAGCCACAGGCCAATCGGCACCTGCAGTCGCGGCCAATGCGAAATCGTCCTCATCCGTCGGCTCCGACGAAATGAACTCGATGGTCACGAAGATGCTCGGTAGCGCCTCGGGCAGTGCCGGACTATCTCCGGATTCCAACGTCGGCGGCGGTATGCCGAACATTAAAGACCAGCAGGTCACCATGGAAGGTGACATCATCCACGGTCGCTTCCTGACGGAGATTGCGGGCAAAGAAGTATGGGTCACGATTTCCGGTCACATGGGCGAAAAAGACGGCTATGCCACTTTCGAGCCCACCGAGTTCAAGGTCGGCGACATGGAGGTTCCAGTCTCACTGGTAAATCCAGCGTTGCAGAGAAAGCTGGCAGAAGAGCGCGAGCGCCTGAAGATTCCCACCAACGGAGCGCAGTAGCCGGGGAACACGCGCGACATCAACGCGCGTCCTGCATTCAGCAGTTGAGAAAACCGCGAAGGGCACGAGTTCTGCTTGTGTCATGAAGCCGTTACAGATACGTCGCGCTTTAGCCCCTGAGGTTGGCCTCTTCTGACTGCAGACGACTTTCAGGCAAAACCAGCTTAGTTGTGCTTGATGAACTTCCCGTTCTTCTGGCCAGTCAGAGAATTGTAGATAGTCTCGATAAACGTATCGGATTTGATCATGTCGCCCGAGTATTTCTTCCACGGATCCAGCAGCTTTGCCTGCTTCATCTGATCGAGCGTCTGCCCGCCTTCGATCGCCTTCGCCACCACTTCGCGCGTACCTTTCAACATCTCGAGATACGCACGAACGTCGGCCACAGATGAGATCGGCCCGTGCCCCGGAATGATCTTCACATCAGCCGGCACCTGCCCGATCACCTTCTCGACCCCATCGATCATCCCATCTATGCTGCCACCCGAATCGATATCGATGAACGGAAATCCATAAGTCACGAAGTCATCTCCCATCTGCACAACATTCGATTTCGGAAAGAAGATGACCGCATCCCCGTCTGTATGTCCCGCAGGAAAGTAGAGGGCGCGAATATCCTCGCCATTCAGGTGCACCGTCACGTCGTGATCAAACGTAATGATGGGCAACGCATCCTTCGCCGCAGGCTTCGCATCGAATTTCACCGACCCTCCGTTACCCGCCCTGCCGCCCGATTCCAACCGCTTGCGCACGTTGTCATGGGCGATAATCGGCGCCTGCTTCTGGAAATACGAATTCCCGCCCGTATGATCTTCGTGGTAATGCGTGTTGATGACGAACCGCACAGGCTTATCGGTGATCCCTTTCAGCGCCGCCTGAATCCTGTCCGCCAGCGGCGCATACTGATCGTCGACCACCACGATCCCGTCCTCGCCCACCGACGCGCCAATATTTCCGCCGGCTCCCTCCAGCATGTACACATTCCCGGCCACCTTCGTGACCTTAATCTGCACTTTGCTGAAATCGTCATTTTGGGCGGACGCCCAGCCTAGGACGAGTACCCAAGCAGCCACAACCAGCAAGATCCTTCGCATGCCAGCCCTCACTTTTGTGAACACGGGGAGCTATTCTACACAGTGGGCGGTCAGTGTGAATCCGTTTGGCTCTTCATCAGGCCACTTGATCGATGTAAATAGAGATTTCAACCAACTGAATGGTCGAAGAAGCAAAGAACACCCTCCGGGGTCTATCCAGGGTGCCCTGCCACAGGTACCGTGAAGTGAAATGCTCATTGCCCTGTGCCGGTCTTCTCCGCCGGTTTCTCTGCTGGCTTCTTTGGAGCGGCGGCTACCGAACTGGCGGTTTTGGATTTCCAAAAGTCATCCGCCTTGATCCACTCTGCCGGGACGTAGCTCATCCTGGGATTGAGCGCGAACAGGTTGGCCTCGCTCGATTCAATGGATGCCGCGGAGAGTTCCTCCAGCTTCTTCATGCCTTCCTCTCCCATTGCTGCCATGAAGTCCTTATTGTGGGCGAAGTCCCTATCGATTTCCCCGGCAGACTTGCGGGCAACGATGAAGAGATAGGTACCCTCCGGCGCCCCATACATGCCTTCGTAGCACGCCCAATGAGCGTCCGGGAGAGCCTTCTTGTAGCCCTCCAGGACCATCTTGACCCCCTCATCCCATTCTTTGCGGTGGCCATGCCTCACGTGATAAACCGAGATCTCGAAATAGCGCGTGGCGGGAGTCGCATGCTCGGCTTGCTGGTTCAGGCTGTATTCTGCGTTATAGATGAACGCCCCGGTGTCCACGGAATCCAACAATTCACCATCGGCAACGCTAGCCCGCTCCATTCCGGCCGAGAGCATGGCGTTTTTCTGTGTAGCCGCAACGTCTTTCTCCCAGGCGTCGAATGACTCATAGCCCGTAAAGAACAGTGACCGGGCCTTGCCCGTAACCGAGTCCACTCCTAAATAATGGGTCGGCCATTTCGCATGGGCCATTGCTTGAACGTACGCAGCTTCGGTTTTGTCGTGCATTGCTCCCGCTTTGCCAGGCTTCACGTACTCTCTGATGATGGTGAGTACTTTGGGCGGTGACATCGTGCTCGGAGACTGCTCCTGCGCCGCTGCGGAACCAGGTGCTGCCATCGCCAGCGTTGCCGCGCAAAACCAGTGAAAGGTTTTCATGGTGAACGGCCTCCTTGTTGACTTTTAGAGTGAATGCGTATGTGCGCCGGGGCCGACAGACTTGGGGCCGACAGGTTCTCTGAGACGGTCGGAGAGTAGCCCTTGATCTCCCGCAAGTCAAGCGGATGTTGCGCGGAGCTTCACGTTGTCATTGCGTCGCGCCAATTATCCGGTGAATGCTGATTCAGTCGCCCCAGGTGCTTGCAGGTTTAAGGACGATTTCGCCGGGCCCCCGAGGTTCCAGGCCTGTCACTCTCAAGGGGAGTTCTTCAATAAGGATTGGTGTTGCACTCATAGAGGCATGTCAACAAAGATTCGACGCGATTGTGTCGGGATCTTTCATTCCTTCTACTCCGGCCGCAAGCTGTCATACACCATCCACAGCTTATCCGCCGTCGCCCGATAAACCACCCATCCCGTCCCCTGATCGGTAGTCTGCCGAAACAACAGCTCGCCGCGCCCATCCCCGTCCGCGTCCACGGCGTCAACCAACGCCAGCCGCGGCGTCACGTCCAGATGAAACTTATCCGTGATGCCCACATAGAGCTTATGCAGATTGTTGTAAATATCAGGGTAGGCCACGATCATCACCCAATACTGCATCTCGGATCGAACTTCAGAATGCGCCGTCCCCGGCTCTGGAGCCGGCCGGCGCCCCTCCGCACTCAGTACCATGACGGGCTGATTCGAAACCCACAGATCGTAGGCGACCATCCGAACATTCTCCAGCACCGGATCCGGCGGTTTAGCAGCGCTGCGTCCAGTGCTCGAACGCCCGGTGCTCGCCGTCACCGTTGCCTTCGCACGGGCAGCGATGTAGGCACGAAGTTGCTCTTTGGCGAAATCCGTCATCTGCTTCCGGCGGTCATCTTCCTCGCCTTTCAGCCACTCGAACACATAAGAGCGTATCTGCGGCCCGCCCGCATCCGAAATCGCGGGAACCAGCTGCACATCACCCTGTTTGGCGATGGGGCCCGCCTTGCTCAAATCGCCCTGCACCGGTGCCGCCCCGGCTTTGCTGTATCCCGGCACATCTTCATCTGCAAACGATTCCGCCGGCTTTCCGCGCCGCAACTTGGGCCGATTCCCCTCACCTGCTCCGCTGTCCGACGCGGGAATGTTTGCTTCATCCTTCTTCGTCTCCGCTCCTTTTGCCTCGGCCGCCTTGGTGTCGCCAGACGGTTTCGCCCCACCGTCCGCGGGCACGTTCTGAGGACTCGATCCCGACGGCGCAGACGCCGGCTTACTCAGCCGTGGCGGCTCATCGCCGGAACCAGACGTCTCCGTAGACTGCGGCGACGTGGACGCCGGTGCGCTCGATTCTGAGCTTTTGTTTGCCGCAGGCCCCGCGCCCTCTGTTGGCTTACCTGCCGCGGCCGCATCCCGCGTTAACCGTGGCGGTCCCTCGCTCAGATCAATCCCCACCGGTACCTTGGCCGCTTTCGCAGGCTGTTTCTCCGGCTCGGCCCCATTCGCCCGATACACTCCCGTCCCGATCCACGGTGCCAGGTCCCCCTGTGTCGAATCGTTCCGGTGCAACGCACCTCCAACGGTGAAGAGTCCCAACGAATTGCCGGTGCGCTCCGCCTCGTAGATAGTCCCCGCGTCCAGCGCCATCGGCACCGGATCGGCCTTGTAGACGCTCGCATCCCAGAATCTCCCATTGATCAGAATCGCGATCGGCACCAGCGAAGCTTTCCCGTTCGCCGTCATCTGCAGCACCCCGAGCGCTCGCGGCCCGAGGTCCTTCTTCGTCGTCGGCTTGCGCTCTCCCGGAAAAATCTCTGCCCGATCCTCCTGCGCCAACGAGGCCATCGCGCAACCCAAAAAGCAAACGAGAAGCGTTATCAGCACCGTCCTGCTCTTGCCCATCGTGCGATGTAAAATCTTCCCGGACGCTTCCCGGTCGAAAATCGATCGGCGGGCCCGAACCTTCAACTCTGAGCTCTTACTTGGCGTGGCCATGAAGATTAATGATAAAGCTCCTGAGTTCACTCTGCCCGACGAGAACGGTAAAGAAGTCTCGCTTCAGGCTTTTCGCGGGAAAACGGTGATTCTGTTCTTCTACCCGCGCGCCAGCACCCCCGGCTGAACCGTCGAAGCTCGCGGGTTCCGCGACTCATATGAACAGATTCAAAAGACGGGCGCCGTGCTGCTTGGCATCTCCCCCGATACTTCCAAAGCCCAACGAAAGTTCGCCGACAAAGAAAGCTTGCCCTTTACTCTACTGGCGGACGCCGACAAAAAAGTCGCCATCGCCTACGGCGTTCTGCAGGAAAAGAACATGTACGGCAAGAAGGTCATGGGTATCGCCCGCACCACGTTCATCATTGGCCCCGACGGCAAGATCGAGCATGTCTTCGAAAAGGTGAAGCCCGCCAACCACGCCGAAGAGGTCTTCGAATTCGTAAAGGAATCGGCCAAGACCAAAGCCTGACCCGGAAAAGTCCCGGTGGGGCTTCTGATTTTCTGCCTATCAGTTCGGCGACGGTACACAAGCTAGGGTTTTCCTTGCAGTCCCTGATGGTTAGCCGCTTTTCGATGGGCTGAACCAGGAACTTTCTTGGCACTCATTGCGTATCATAAGTCAGAGCAGTTTTCTGTTCACCCTGACGTCAGGGAGGACTTCATGTTCAGTTTGATCCGAAGCTCTGCCATTCCCGCAATTTTACTGAGTCTCTTCGCAGTCCCGAATGCAAACGCCTCCCCCGTCGACGAACGGGACCCGATTGTCATCGTCTACAAAGACGGCCACCGCCAAACTCTGGCTGCGGGCGAGATCTCACGCCTCGACCTGAAGGCTCCGGCCACGATCGTCTACAAAGATGGTCACCGCGAAAAGCTTCGCGCCGATATCGACCACATCGAGTTCTCTGAATCCGGCGCCAGTGTCTCCATCCCCGGCCGGGCTCACTACATCGGAAAGTGGAGAGTCGGGGAAGGTAACGGCTCCCATTTCTTTATCACGCTGAACGCGGATGGTACTGCCAAAAAGTCAATCGGCTCTCCCCACGGAACGTGGACGCTGGTCGATGGCGAAGCCCGCATCACCTGGGACGACGGTTGGCACGACGCCATCCGCAAGCGCGGTTCGAAGCACGAGAAACTCGCATTCGAGCCCGGCAAAACCTTCGACGACACCCCGTCGAACGTAACCGAGGCCAGCAACACCGAACCCAAACCGATCTAATCCAAACACCGGAAATCTGTTAGAAGAATCTGTAGAAACAAAAGGGGGTGCCCCACGTCTCGCCGGTTTTGCGAGACGTGGGCCCCGAGTCTGTGTAGGGGCGGACGCCTTCGTCCGTCCCGCCGACCCTGAGCAAAGCGAAGCGTAGGCATCCGACAGCTGCGGTGATTTTCACCCTAACGACTCTTCACCAAGCCCCTTGTTCTCCGAGTACCATTCCTGACATGCCACGTAAGGACAACCTTGATCCCCAGCCTCTCCCTCGCTCCTTCTTTGTCCGTGATCCCCGCCGGGTAGCCCGCCAACTCCTCGGCAAGATCCTGGTCCGCCACTCCAAAGGCTTACACCTCACCGCTCGCATCGTAGAGGTCGAAGCCTACCTGGGCATCGAAGACCCAGCTGCCCATGCCGCCGCCGGTCGTACCCTGCGCAACGCCGTAATCTTCGGCCCTCCCGGTCATGCCTACGTTTATTTCATCTATGGAAATCATTACTGCCTCAACGTCTCTTGCGAACCAGAGGGGAAGGCCGGATGCGTCCTCTTCCGCGCCCTGCAACCGCTGTCGGGCTTCGAAGAAATGGCCCGTGCCCGAGGGATTCACCTGCGTGGCCCGCAAGATTGGCCCAAACTCACCGCTGGCCCGGGACGCCTCTGCCAAGCCTTCGGCATCACCCGCTCCCGCGATAACAACTGCGATCTCACTTCCCCCTCCAGCGAACTTTGGATCGGTGATGATCACTATCGCGTGCGTGCCATCTCGCAGACTCCTCGCATCGGCGTCACTAAGGCCGCCGAAGTGCCGCTACGCTATTTCCTCCGGGATAACGAGTTCGTCTCCGGCCCGAAGGCAACGCGCCACAGCGTCGTCCACGGACGGGCCATCCCGGTCTCTTGACGCAAGGTGTAGACTGTCCCGCGGGGTTCTGTGCAGCAAAAGCCGCGTCAGTCAAGGCTTTTGCCGGGTTGGCGTCACGACGCGATACGCTCGTGCGCTTGGGCGAATTTTGTCGCATCCCTTCCCCATGCTCGGTCATCTCAAAGCTAGGAGTTCTGTGTGCCCCGTTTTTCAGGATGCCGTAAGCTTTTGCTCGGGCTCCTGACTTGCTTTGCGGCTCCGGGTCTACTGGCTTCCGAAGAAAACGCAGCCTCCGCCGCTTCCCATTCCCCTTCCTACATCATGGTCGGTTTCGTCGGCGGATTTGTCCGGCACACCAATGTCCGCCACGGCCCGGTGAAGGTCGCCCATCGCCTTCAGAAGGATTCCCCCAGAGATACCTACGTCGAGGTGTTCGAGAATCGACACCGCAAGACGGCTCTTAAAAGCATCCTTCGCCGTCTCGATGCCGATCAGGATGGAATCCTGAGCGAGCAGGAAAAGGCCGCTGCCCACATCATGCTCTTTGGTCAAAGCTGGGGCGCATCGGCTGCTGTGATTCTTGCGCGCGAACTGGACCGCATCGGCATTCCTGTCATGCTCACGGTTCAAGTCGATAGCGTCCGCAAACCCTGGCAGGACGATGGAATCATTCCCGAAAATGTAAGGGCAGCTGTGAACTTTTATCAGCCCCATGGGATCATCCACGGCCGCTCCGAAATCAAGGCCGCCGACGATTCCAGGACCCGCATCCTCGGCAACTACCGCTTCGACTATCAGCAAACCCCGGTCCGCTGTGAAGGCTTTTCCTGGTTCGAGCGGCACATCATTCCTGACCACATGCAGAGCGAATGCGATCCCCACATCTGGACCCAGGTGGAAAACCTGATGCGTGAACGCATGCAGCCGGAGCTTCAAAGCATCGCTGCCATCCCGCTCAACAAAGCTCAGGGAGTCGCGCAACTTTTTGGCCGATGCAGTGCTCCTAAGTAGTAGGATTAATTTGTAGTCCAGCCAACCTGAATCGCTGGTGGAAGGCCGAGTATGAAGAAATCCACCTTGCTTAAGACCCTCCTGTCAGGAATAACATCCCTAATGTTGCTTTGCACTCCCGCGGTGGCCCAGCATGGCGGCGGCCACGGTGGAGGAGGCGGAGGTGTGCACGCTGGAGGCGGTGGATTCCATGGCGGTGGTGGCGGCTTCCAAGGCGGATACAGCGGTGGCTATCACGGCGGATATTCAGGTGGTGGCTACAGCGGCCACGGATCCTATGCGCGCCCGCACGGATCTTACGCTGGTCCCCATGGACCTTACGCAGGTTCCAGGGGCGCTTATTCTGGTCTCCACGGCGGATACGGTAGCCCCCACAGCTCTACGGCCGGACGGCCGTGGTCATGGGAAGGCCAGACGTCTCGGAACGTTTCCCCCGGATGGCATCAGTTTAATTCTGGTAGCACGGGGAACGCCGCACGCAGCGCCTCATCACCCCGGGCAATAGCATCGTCAACAGCCGGTCGATCCGCAGTCACCGCAATGAATCGGGCTCCGATAGCCGACGGCCAATGGCACTCCTTCGCCGCCACGCGCACCAACGTGGCTCGCGCAACCGAGTCCACGTCATTCACCCACGCAGGTGTCGCCTCCAGCCATACTGCCTGGCATGGCAATTACTACTGGGGAGGACACGGCTGGTATGGAGGCTACCACTACCATGGGGGTTGGCCCGCCTGGGGCTGGGGCTGGGGTTGGGGATGGGGTTGCTGCGGTTGGGGTTGGGGCGTCGGATTCGGTTGGGGATGGGGCTGGTGGGGTCCCGGTTGGGCCTGGGGTCCATTCTGGGCATGGCCCTCCTACTACTACAACCCGTGGGTTTACGGCTCATGGCTCTATGCCGACGATTCCCCCGCGCCCTACGTACTCGACCCATACCCTGCCTAGGATTCCATCAAAATTGGTTACCCACGTCTGGCCGACTTTGCCAGAAGTGGGGTTTCAACAATTGGAGTCGACTCGGCAGCGCACTGACGGAGTCCGTACGGCGAAACCCTACTGCGAAGTCCCGCAAGGAAAGGCACTCTGCTCGCGGCTAGATTAGCCGCCCGGCTGTCCCAGTAGAACGTTGTCGATCAAACGGGTATTTCCCACGTATGCCGCGACTGCTACGAGTGCGCCAGTGCCGACTTCTTGCACCAGATCAAGCGTCTCCGGATCCACGATCTCAAAATAATCCAGCCGCACCTCACTCTCACCAGCAAACTCGTCTTTCCCCGCCGCGATCAACCGCGCGGCATTACGTTCACCTCCACGCACCGATTCCTGCACGCGCATGAGCGACCGATGCAGCACCAGTCCCCGTTTCCTCTCCTCTGGATCCAAGTACGCATTCCGCGAACTCATCGCCAGCCCATCCGCCTCGCGCACAATCGGGCAAACCACAATCTCCACCGGAAACTTCAAGTCCCGTGCCATCCGCCGAATGATCGCCACTTGCGCCGCATCCTTCTGCCCGAAGAAAGCCTTGCCCGGTTCGACAATGTGAAACAGCTTCGCCACCACGGTAGTCACTCCGCGAAAATGCCCAGGACGCGAACGCCCGTCCAGCTTCCCGCTAAGCTCCTCCACCGTCACCCACGTCACCGCGCCCGCCGGATACATTTCCTCCACTGCTGGCACGAACACAAAGTCGACTCCTTCGCGCTCGAGCATTTCGCAATCGCGCTCCAGCGACCGCGGATACTTCGCCAGATCCTCGTTCGGTCCGAATTGCGTTGGGTTGACAAAGATGGAAGTCACCACGCAATCGCTCCCAGCCTGCGCTGCTCGCACCAGCGACAAGTGCCCCTCATGCAGGGCCCCCATCGTAGGCACAAGCCCAACACTCTTTCCCGCCTCCCGCACCGCGCGCGAAGCAGCCCGAATCTCGTCAATGGTGGAAAATACTTTCAAAAGATATGAAACCTTAGCGGGTGCGCGGGTGCCCCACTTCTGGCCGATTTTGCCAGAAGTGGGGATTTCTGATCACAAGAGAGTACCGCCCGCTTCATATGGAAATGGGGTGCTCCACGTCTCGCCAATTTTGCGAGACGTGGGAAATCATTCTCACGCCGAAGGCACCCAGTCCACGACAATCTGAGCCCCCCGCAGCAATCCGCCCACAATGCCTTTATTCCGCCGGATCGCAACCTTGTCCTGTTCTGACGCGCCCTGCGCGCCCGCCTCCGCCGCTGCCACCACCCGTCCATATGGCCAATTCGAAGCCGGTAATTTTGCCAGCGCCGGCAGCAGTTCGTCGGGCTTCAAAATAATCTCCGCACTGTCAGCAACGTCGAACAGCGCCACCCCATCCGTGCGAATGATCAGATACGGATTCCGCCAGTTCTTCATGTCCCGAATGTGCCCATATTTCGCCGAATCAGCGGCTGGGATTGCTTGCAGAATCACCTGAGGATCTGGCTGCTGTGGGGCAGTCTTGGTGCATCCGGCCAGCGCGCTCAGGAAAACCGGCAGACATAACACCCGGGAGGATTTCACTATCGGTAATACCCCGCCGTGTTGGGAACATCGTTCGTGGCTGCCCACACCAGCGCTACAATCCATCCGATCACGCTCCATCCCAGAAACAGGTTCAGCAGGAAGATCGCCATCAGGTCACGCTTGCTGCGGGCCAGAGCAATAATCGACGGCAGAAAATACATCACCGTCCCAAGTCCGAAAAAGGGGAAAAAGAAAAGATGTGCCAGTGTCATAAGTCCCTCCCCACAGGCTAGCACTCACTCAAATATACGGGGAAGCAGTCGCCTCAGTTCCAAGCAAAGCCCGTGTAGGGGCGGACGCCTCGTCCGCCCCGCTCCCGGAGCGAAGCGAGGGGAACGTGCAAGCTGTCGAGTGTTGAAGCACCAGGGAAAAAAGCCACAATCCTACTTCGAGTCAGCAATCCATCGTGCGTCACTCCAGGCAATCTGCGGGAAAGAAGCCTACCGACCCATCGCCCGCTTCCGCTCCATCACCGTCTCCAACGCAGCCCGCGTTTCCTTCGGCAGATGATACGACTCCTCATCCGCCGGATACTGACGCGAGCGAACATCTGCCCGAAACGCCTGGACCCCATGCGTAATTAGCGCCGCAGCATCTCCATATCTCCGCACGAATTTCGCCGCCGGACCAAACGTCAGGTTCAGGATGTCATGGAAAACCAGCACCTGCCCGTCGCACTCCGGTCCAGCGCCGATCCCAATCGTCGGTGTGCTCACCTCAGCGGTAATCATCGCTGCGACTTCTCGTGGAATCCCTTCCAGGTAAAGGCACGCCACACCGGCGCGATCAAGCGCCACAGCGTCATGCATCAACTGCTCGATCCCGCTCAGATTCTTTCCCTGGACCTTATACCCGCCCATTACATTCACCGACTGCGGCGTCAGCCCGATGTGTCCCGCCACGGGGATCTCAGCATCGATAATTCGCCGAACCAGATCCGCCCGTCGCTCGCCGCCTTCCAGCTTCACTATTTCCGCGCCACCTTCCTTCACAAACCGGGCAGCGTTACGAACGGCGTCCTTGGCATCCACCTGATAGGACCCGTACGGCATGTCCCCCACCAGCAGCGCATTCTTCACCCCGCGTCGCGCGGCTTTCACGTGATGCAGCATCTCGTCCATGGTGACCGAGAGCGTGTTTTCGTATCCAAGCATGGTCTGCGCGAGGGAGTCTCCCACCAGCACCATGTCGATGCCGGCTTCATCGACGAGACGGGCCGTCGCGTAATCGTAAGCGGTTAAGCAAGTGATGGGATCGTGGCGAAGCTTCTGATCCCGCAGAGACGCTGTGGTCACCTTGTGGCGAGGCTCGCCAATTGGAGTCAAGCTCATGATGTCCTCCAGTGCCCTTCCACCTCAGGTGGATAGAGCCTGTGCGCGTCATAACGTCATTCGATGACGCTAGAATATTGTAGCCGGAAACGTGAGATTCGGCGACGCTTGTTAATACCGCTTTTTCAGACACTTGCAATTGATTCCCAAACTTCCCGCGAGCCACACTCTAACTCCCCGCCTGCGGTTGGCCTGATGTACCTGCAACCCGCTTCAGTTGGAAAAATGCGGCGATAGCCGAAACCGTAAACACAACCGCCTGCGCAACATGAATCCAGAACCAGCGGTCCGCATTGCCCTCCCACACCAATCTCCTGCCAGCGTCATGCGGCCACACCAGAAGAAAGAAGGTCAAGTCTCCAATAATGTGAACCGGAATGTTCGGCAGTGTCGATTGCGACAAGTACGCAATCGTACCGAACACCAACCCCACCAGAAAATAAACTAGTAGCTTGGTCCAGAACAGTCCGTGGGTCACATGCGCGATCATGAACAGGATCGAAGAGATGAGGACCGCAACCGGCCCCGAGAATTCTCCTTCAAGGATTACCTGGCAATATCCGCGAAACCCCGCTTCCTCCGTAATTGGTGAAACCAGCGAGGCCATCAAGATCGCTAGGATCGCCGTCAGCAAGGGATAGTGAGAGAAATCAGCGAGTGCATTTGGAGATGTACGCACCAACTGGAAGAAGACGATCCAAATTCCCGCCAGCGCCACAATCGCCAGTAGACCAGCCGCCATGGCCCAGGTAAGAGTGGCGCGCGAGACGCGATTCGCCCGCAGCAGCCTCTGTCGCGCTTGAGACGTGCTGCGCGGCCACCCTTTTCCAGCCAGGTATTGCCATATCAGGTAGAGCACTACAGCCATCACCGGCACGGCCCACGGAATGGCCGGGTTCGATTTGAGATTACTGAGAAGCAGCGCTCCCCAAATTCCTTGCCCGATGGCAAGGATGAGAATCGCGAGAAAGGCTGCGCCTATTATCCGGAGTAACTTCCTCGGGAGTGATTGCATATACTCCCTCGTGCAACGCGAGTTTTGTTACGCGCTCGCCGCGTCCTGCCCGCCCAGCGGCAGGAAATACTGCGTCCCCTTGATTGGCTCGGTGACTTTGCGCAGAAGTTCCTGCAAGTCCTCGTTGCGGTCCACGAAATCAATCTCCGAAGTATTCACGATCAGCAGGTCCGACGAAGTGTAGTGAAAAAAGAAGTGCTCATACGCTTTCACAACTTCCTGCAGATACTCATCGCTTACTGCCTTCTCGCCCGCCACATTCTTCTTCTTCAGCCGCTTCTTCAGTACCTCAGGTGTCGCCTGCAGATAGATGACAAGATCCGGCGTGGGCAATTGTTCGCGAAAGTGGTTGTAATAGCGGTTGTACGTATCCAGTTCCTGGTCGGTGAGATTCAAACACGCAAACAGTTTGTCTTTTTCAAATATGAAGTCCGCTACGACAATCCTGTTCGACCGGGGCCCGAGATCGAGCGCCTGCAACTGTTCAAACCGCCGCACCAGAAACGACAACTGGGCCTGAAACGCCGCCCCCCGCTCCCCCTCATAAAATGCGCTCAGGAACGGATTCTCCTCCGGCTCCATCACCCGCTGTGCGTTTAACCGATCCGCGAGAATCCGCGCCAGCGTACTCTTGCCGACTCGTATCGGACCTTCCACTGCAATGTAACGGGGAAGCTCAAAAAGATTGGGCATGGACTCGACGTTGTACTCGGAAAAGGCAGGATATCTCGGATGCCCCTCACTGGCAATTGCGCGATGAGTTAACAGTCAGGAAGATTTTCAAACTGCGGATTTCAGGCTTGTCCTTTGCTTTCTTGCCAGCGCCCAAAATCTGAAATCTGCAATCTTCATTCTGCAATCGCATTTACAATCCTCCCATGCTCGGACCCATCCTGGCCGGAGTTGCCACGGCTGCAGCCGTTGCCGCTGGCTACCAATCGATGGCACCCACCGGCCAATGGTACGGCCGCACCTTCACGGGACTCGCGCGCGGCACAAAGAAACTCGCACTCACTTACGACGATGGTCCCAACGATCCCCACACGTTGCGCTTGCTGGAGGTTCTCATACGCCACAATGTGCATGCGACCTTCTTTCTAATCGGCCGCTACGTGCAGCAGCGCCCCGATTTCGTCCGCGAACTCGTCAAAGCCGGACACGTCGTAGGCAACCATACCTTCACGCATCCACTGTTGACTTTCAAAAGTACGGCGGAGATTCGTAGAGAACTGACCGACTGTCACAAAGCCATTCAGGATGCGATTGGCGAACACTCCAACCTCTTCCGTCCACCGTTCGGCGGACGCCGCCCCGCAGTTCTCCGCATCGCGCGCGAACTAAGCTTGGAACCAATCATCTGGAATGTCACCGGCTACGACTGGAACGCACCGCCGTCAGCGGCAATCGAAAGAAAAGTTGAAAGGCGAATCCGTGGAGGCGACGTCATCCTCCTCCACGACGGTGGCCACAAACAAATGGGCGCCGATCGCAGCCAAACCGTCATCGCTACCGATCACTTACTATCGCGTTACAAATCCGAAGGATACGAATTCATAACCATCCCGCAGATGCTAGAGCCGGCACATGTGACTTTAGAAAATCGAACATAATGGGGTGCCCCACTTCTGGCCGACGCTCTAACGAAAGGGCAATCACAAAACCAGAAGTAAGAGCCTATGCTCCAGGCGGAAAAACCAAGATAGTGGGCGCCGCCGTGGAAGAGCGGCCCTTCCGGGCCATGTAAGTCGATTGAAAGGGCTTTAGCCCGGTAATCCCATTCCGTGCGGCTTAACGAGTTTTTCCGCAGCCTTCGAGTGTGGTATCGCGGAAACTCATCGAAATAGTTCTCCGAGGTTTTGGGAAGGACACGGCTTCAGCCGTGCCGATCATGGCCGCTAAACTTATGGGCTTTAGCCCTGAGGTGAGCGGCCTTGCAATCGCCCGTCCTGGTCGGGTTATCCCAATCACTTATAGGACATTACACTAGGCTTTCATCCCGGCGAACGCCACCCTCGCCGCGCCAATGGTCCTCCGCACATCTTCTTCCGTATGCGCGGCGCCCACAAACGCCGCTTCATATTGAGAAGGCGGCAAGTACACTCCGTTATCCAGCATCGCGCGGAAGAACTTTCCAAACGCTTCCGTATTCGATTTCGACGCCGTCTCCCAATCCGTCACCGGCCCCTTCTCGAAGAACCACGTGAACATCGATCCCACGCGATTCGCGGAAAGGGTCATTCCTGCATCGCGAGCCGCCACCATCACACCATCAACGAGTTCTCCGCTGAGCTTGTCTATCTTCGGATAAATCTCTCCCTTGCGCTCGCGCAGTTGTTTCAACATCGCGAACCCTGCCGCCATCGCCAGCGGATTCCCCGACAGCGTCCCCGCCTGATACATCGGTCCCAGCGGCGCCACTAGATCCATGATCTCCTTCGGCCCGCCGTACGCTCCCACGGGCAACCCGCCTCCGATAATCTTTCCCAGTGTCGTCAGATCAGGCTTGATGTTGTACAACTCCTGCGCACCCCCGTACGCCACACGAAACCCGGTCATCACCTCATCGAAGATCAACACCGAGTGCTCGCGCTGCGTGATCAGCCGCAGCCCCACCAGATAATCGTCTGCCGACGGCACGCATCCCATGTTGCCCACGACCGGCTCAACGATCACGCAGGCAATCTGATGCTTGTATTTGTGAAACGCGTGCTCCACCGCGGTTAGATTGTTGAACGGCAGGGCGATCGTGAACATCGTGAACTCTTCCGGAACGCCCGCCGATCCCGGAATCCCCAGCGTCGCCACACCCGACCCCGCCTTTACCAGCAAACAATCCGCGTGCCCGTGATAGCACCCTTCAAACTTGATGATGTACTTTCGCTTTGTGTAGGCCCGCGCCAGCCGTATCGCCGACATCGTCGCTTCCGTCCCCGAACTTACGAAGCGCACCTTCTGCATGTTCGGAAATGCCCCCAGCACCAACTCCGCCAGATCGGCCTCAGCAGGCGTCGACGCTCCAAAGCTGGTCCCGTTGCAAGCCGCTCCCACAATGGCGTCAAGCACGCTCGGCTCCGCGTGCCCGAGGATCAGTGGCCCCCACGACCCGATGTAATCGACGTACTCATTCTCATCCGCGTCCGAAACATGCGCCCCCTTGCCGCGCACGATAAATGGCGGATCCCCACCGACAGACTTGAACGCCCGCACCGGCGAATTCACTCCGCCCGGGATCATGCTCTCCGCCCGCTCCTGCAGGCGCCGGGATTGTTCGGTTTTGCGCAAGGTTGTGGAAGGCATCAATTCCTCTCGACACGGAGAAAACAGATGTCAACAAGCTGGGGACACACGCGTCTACTATAGCAGCGCGCCGAATTCACCAGATATTCATCAATCTGCAACCCCTTTGCAACATCTCCCCAGTACCGTAGCGTCATCAAGTTGCCCTTCTAACCGGGAGGGTTTTCCAGGACAGTCTCGGGGGCTCCGGACTGTCCTCTTTGTTTTGTTTTTTGCTTAAGTAGGGGCGGAAGCCGTCGTCCGCCCCGGCGCGCAAGCGCCGTTGGTTTTGCTAGGGACAGCCGCCTCGGGTATCCCGCTTCGCGCGAGCGAAGCTGGCCTGTGACCGGTTGTCACATAACTCTCTTGCACCCTGCCCCACCTTAACCACAATTAACTCTATAATCGCCCCATGATCACCGTCTCCAAGGAGGACTACCTCAAGTCCATCCTCGAAGCCGAGACCGAAGGCGAAACCGTAATCTCCGCACGCCTCGCCCACATCCTCAAGGTATCTGCTCCCGCCGTCACTATGGCTCTCCGCCGCCTGAAAAAAGATGGCCTGGTCCGCGTCGGCACCAAGGGCGAAATCAGCCTCTCCGCCGCCGGACGCAAGATCGCACGTCATCTCACCCTCCGCCATCACCTCATCGAGCGCATGCTCTCGGAAATGTTCGGCATGGAATGGTGGAAGGTCCACGATGAAGCCGAGCGCCTCGAGCACGCGGTTTCCCCTGATTTCGAAGCGAAACTCCTCGCCAGACTAGGCTCCGCGGGAGCTTGCCCGCACGGCAATCTCAGCGAAATGGAAAGCTCTGCCAGCCGTCGCCGCCGCGGACTGGTGCTGCTTGCCGAAGCCGACGTCGATACGAACTACACAGTCAGCGGAATCTACGAACGCGATCGCGGCCTCCTCGAATTCCTCGAGCATCGCGGCATTCGCCCCGGCGCAAAATTGAAAGTAGTTGAGCGTAACTACGATCAGACTCTCACTTTAAACACCGATGAAGGAACAATCTCCCTCGGCCCCGCCGCCTCAGAAAAAGTCTGGCTCTCCCCCGCCACCAAATCGAAACACTAACTCGCTATAGCCGGGTAACGATCCATAGGAAATGGGTGCCCACGGACCTTAAACTCTAGAAGCGAAGCGGATCCCCGAAGCGCCCGAAAGCCTCACTGGTTCTTCGAAAAAGTCCATTTGAACGCCGGTTACTCCCGTCACTTCGAGACCCGCTCAGAGAATGTCAAACTAAGCCAAAGCCAGCGATCCAATTCAGAGATTTTTTGCGGAGAGCTATGTCGCAACCCGGTGGCCCCTCTTTCAAGGACAGATTGATCAACAAGACAGTGATCGTCAAGGTCTCATTGTTCACTCGCGCTTTCTCAGGAACGATCGTAGCCGCGGATGAAACTGGCTTCTGCCTGGTCAGCAATGAAATGACCGCCGCACTGCGTGAAGTTACCGGGGGTGCCATGGCCAACATGGATGCACCCAGCGTTTACTTGCCCTTCTCCAAACTCGAGTGGCTAATCTCTTCGCAGCCCAAAGCTGCTGCCGCCTCCGCGTAAAAGGACCGTTGAACAGCTTTTCTCCGCGCGCTCTCTTTTCCTCAGCGTCCTCTGCGATAAGTCTTTGCGCTCTTTTGAGGCATGATGGGGATGTAGAATTAACTACAGTTAACCGTTTCTGGTGTATACTCGTTAACATCGGCGATCTGGGGATCCCGCTGCCGCCTCCATGAGCAGTAAAGATCAATTCCTTGACTCTGCCCGCCCTTCGCCGTTACACACCGCGGCCCGCGATCCCGTCGCAAATCATCGTTCCCTGGAAAACGTCCACGCTTCCGTCGAAGTCCCCCACCATCAGGCCAGTTTCTGGCAACAGTGGAAAGCCTTCGTCGGCCCCGCCATCCTGGTTAGCGTCGGCTACATGGATCCCGGCAACTGGGGCACCGATCTGCAAGGCGGCGCTCAATTCAAATACGGCCTCCTCTGGGTCGTCGGGCTCGCCAGTCTCATGGCGATCTTCATGCAGGTCATCTCCGCCCGCCTCGGCGTCGTCACCGGCAAGGATCTCGCGCAATGCTGTCGCGACTGGTATCCGGCCTGGACCCGCTGGCCCAACTGGCTGATGAGCGAAGTGGCAATCGGAGCGTGTGATCTTGCCGAGGTTCTCGGCAGTGCCGTCGCCCTCAATCTCCTGTTTCACATTCCACTCTTCTGGGCCGTCATCGTCACCGGCCTCGACGTCCTCCTCTTGCTCGCCCTGCAGCGCTTCGGCATGCGCACGATCGAAGCCGTCATCTTGGTGCTCGTTGCCACCATCGGCATCTGTTACTTCATCGAAATCTTCATTCTCCCCGAAACCAAGCCGAGTTTCCTCGAACTCGGTCACGCATTGCTGATCCCTCGCCTCCGCGAAGCCGGAATGATCTACGTCGCCATCGGCATCATCGGCGCCACCGTCATGCCGCACAATCTCTATCTGCATTCCGCTCTGGTGCAGAGCCGCCGGCTCCAGAAAGATGACTCCTCCATCCGCCGCGCCCTGCAATTCAACACCATCGATTCCACAGTCGCCTTGACGGTCGCGTTCTTCGTCAATGCCGCCATCATGGTCCTGGCCGCAACCGTCTTCTTTGGCAAGGCCGGCGTCGCAGTCCCCGGAGGCAAGTTCATCGGTTTCGGCCCTGACAGCGATTGGATCCGTGTCGCCTACCTGACCCTCGCGCCACTGCTCGGCACGGCCGCGGCCAGCACCTTATTCGCCGTCGCGCTCTTAGCCGCTGGCCAGAGCAGCACCATCACCGGGACGCTCGCCGGCCAGGTTGTCATGGAAGGCTTCATGCACTGGCGGATCAAGCCATGGGTGC
The DNA here is from genome assembly GCA_035577905.1 of Binatia bacterium. GTDB lineage: Bacteria > Acidobacteriota > Terriglobia > Terriglobales > Acidobacteriaceae > Sulfotelmatobacter. Next base: position 39,161 of record DATKAP010000021.1, on the reverse strand, counting down.
GCCGCCTGATCACCCGCAGCCTGGCGATTCTTCCCGCCGTTGTCATCATCGGTTTGCGCGGCGATAACAGCGTCACAGACCTGCTCACGCTCAGTCAGGTCGTCCTCGCCCTGCAACTCCCCTTCGCTATGTTCCCCCTCTTGCGCTTCACGAGTTCCCAAAAGCGAATGGGCAAATGGCGAAACGGCTATTTCCTGTTAGCCGCCGGTTGGGCCAGTGCTATCCTGATCACTTCCATGGACATTTACGGCTTGCCCGACTCGCTGAAGACCGCCTGGCAGCTGATAACGGGCACTCAATGAAATGCACAACGAATGAAAATCCAGGGTGCCCACTTCTGGCAGGGTTTGCCAGAAGTGGGGATTTTGACTTTTCACGAAATCCGCGCCGGAAAAAGAAACATAGATCGAAAACGCCCTGTGCTCGGAGAAGGATTTTAAGAAAGAGGCCTTTGTGGAAGAGCGGCGCTTCAGCGCCGCAACAGCACGCGGAGAGTTGGGGGTCTAGCCCTTACGGGAACTAATGTACGACAAAATCCTGGTCACGCTCGATGGCACGCCAACCGATCGCGCCATCATCGAACACGTAAAGCAGCTCGCCAAGCTCGCCAACAGCCGCGTGGTATTGCTCCACGTCGCCGACGGCTGGGCTGCAAGAACCTATGGCTCCGATGCCGTGAGCCCGGAAATCGCCGAAGACACAGCTTACCTCAACAGGGTTCAATCCGAGTTGCAGGGCGAAAACATCCCCACCGACGCCGAGCTCGCCTATGGAGAACCCGCCGACCAGATCATCAAGTGGGTCGAAAACAAGCGATGCGATCTGGTCGCCATGAGCACCCACGGCCACCGATTCCTCGCAGACCTCTTCCTCGGCACTACCGCCACCCGAGTCCAGCACAACATCAGCGTCCCCGTCCTGCTTCTCCGTGCTCGCTAAGCCGCCCACCAAAACAAATGAAACTGGATGCCCGCTCTGGCTGGCTTTGCCAGAAGTGGGGATTTTCGACAGAAGTCACAACAGTCCGGCAAGTAGTCGACGAGGTGCGTCCAAAACAGCAACATGACGGGTGTCCGCGCTGAAGCACTGCAGCCGGTGAAGTATGTTCTGTTCCGACGATCTACACAAAACCGCCCGGTCCCAGCACCCGCCTTAAGCCGTCAGAGTCGAAACACTCACGCGAGGTCTTTGACAACAGGCGAGCAATACAAATTGCAGAGTCGATTCTGAAAAGCTCGCCACGAATTGTCAGCTTTGTCCGCGACTCTTGGCAGTTCGCTGTCCCGGAGTTGGGACGCCTGGAAATGACACTGCGAGGGAAAGAGAATGCGACCACAGAGGGCTAAAGCCCATCGCTTGTGGATCACATGCGAGTATTGATTCTCGATTCGTGCGCTGCCGAAATCCCCCGACTTCGCCCCGGCTGCGGCCTGGTACATACGACTGCCGGATTCTTGAACTCAGCTCGGCACAGCTCAGCCGAGGTGTCTGTCCCTGCGTGTCGCTCAGGCCAATGTGGCTTTCTTCATGGCGGCGCTCTTCCGACTCGACCTGGTAGTCGACTAGTGCTCAGCCTATACGTCGCAACTTTGGCTTTTCTTTGGCGTTGTTTCGTTACCTCTCGTCCTCATGGTTGTTACCTTGCAGTTACTCGGGGAGGCTCAGCAACCCGTTGCGCAGTTTTGGAAAGCAGCCTGCGGATGACGCCCAACAGAGCGCATTCGAGCATAACGCGGTTGCCGAAGAAGCATCAGCAATAGCAGCCGTGGAAGATGAGCACCGAGCACTACTGGAGAACTCATGAAACGCGTTACTAGCATCCTGACTGGACTCTCGCTGGCAGTTTTGTGTTTCGTCGCCCCGGCTCATGCCCAATCCGGCGAACAGCGAGCGATTGCGAACATCCCTTTTGAATTCACCGTTGGCCACCGGTCGTTCCCGGCGGGGCAGTACGATTTTGTACGCACCGAGTCCGGGGTTTACATGGTCCGTGATGCGGACGGTCACGGTGTGCTGGTCTTGTCAAGCGCGCAGATCCAGCCAGATGGGATGCCCGAAAAATCAATGCTCCGGTTCGCTGTCGTGAACGGGCGTCATGTCCTGGTTCAAATCTGGAACGGCTTTACTTCGAACGGCAACGAATTCCAGCGCCTGAACACCGGAGTGGAACCGAGCCAGCAGCGAAGCTATCGGTGAGGTGGTTGGGGGCCCTAACAAGCGCGAAGTTTAGAGTGGGCCACCCGAGTTGTCTTGGCTCTTGCGAAAGTCAAATTTCCCACTTCTGACAAATTCGGCCAGAAGTGGGGCACCCTCCGGGCTGGCTCGTTTCCGGAACTTCCGTTTCTTTCTTGTGAATTTTGAGGGAATTACCCGGCAGAATTCGCCGCCGTGAGGAACGCGATTAAAAGCCGGAGTCGAAGGATCCCTACTCACCCAGCCTGACAGCACCCAGTGTCGTTAGAGACAGGATGACAGATCTTTATCTACGTTTGCGGCGCTTGGCGGGTTTGGCGGGCAATTCTTCGAAGACTGCGAAGTTGATCTTCTTTTCTACGGGGTCGATGCGGTCAACGATGACTTTCATGCGGTCGCCGATGCGGTGAATCTTGCGAGTGCGCTGGCCGATGATTTCGCGGGTGTTCTCGTGGTAGGTGTAGTAGTCGTCGGTGAGGGTGTTGAGGGGAACCATGCCTTCGACGAACAGGTCGGTGAGCTCTACGAAGAAGCCGAATTTGGTGACGCTGGTGACAAGACCGTCGAAGACTTCTCCGATGCGGTCTTGCATGAACTTGACCTTTTTCCATTCCGTGAGCTCGCGTTCGGCGTCGTCGGCGCAGCGCTCGGACTGGCTGGATTCTTCGGCAATGGCGTGGAGCTCTTCCAGAGGGATCGGGCCGGAGAGTGGAGCGTGATCTTCGCGGTGGGATTTGTGGTCGCGGCGTTTGGACCAGGGGCTGGGGGCGTCGGCGTCAAGCTTGCGGCTTTCGGCTTCCGGAAAATCCCCACTCAAGCCAAAAGCGGGCGTGAGTGGGCCACCATCTCTTCGGCCTTCGGATCTGAGGACGTCTTTCAGGATTCGGTGGACGACCAGGTCTGGGTATCTCCGGATCGGGCTGGTGAAGTGGGTGTAGGTTGGGGCCGCGAGCGCGAAGTGGCCTTGGTTCTCTTCGGAGTATCTGGCTTGCTTCAGGCTGCGGAGCATCAGGTAGCTGAGGATTCTTTCTTCGGGCTTGCCGGCGATTTTCTCCGTCAGCTTCTGGTACATGCGCGGGGTGATGTGGACTTCCTGCGGGATTTCTATTTCTTTGACGCGCTTTCCGGTTCCATAGGCGGCGCGGCGGTCGACTTTCATCTGGACTCGGTGGATGGGGAGCGCGCCTACGCCCAGCGAGTATCCGAAGGTCGCGGCGATAGTTTCGAATTCGTAGACCCGCTTGGCATCGGGCTTCTCGTGGATGCGATAGAGGCTGGCGATGCGGTGTGACTCGAGATGGTGCGCTACGGTCTCGTTGGCGGCGAGCATGAACTCTTCGATCAAGCGATGCGCGATGTTGCGTGCGGAGCGGGCGATGGACTTCATCAGCCCGAACTCGTCGAATTCGATGACGGGCTCGGGAAGGTCGAAGTCGATCGATCCGCGGCGCTCGCGTTTGCGGTTGAGGATTTGTGCGAGGTCGCGCATGCGCTCGAAGTCTTCGACCAGCGGGGCGTAACGCTTGCGGAGGTGTTCGTCGCCTTCCAGCACGGCATTGACGTCGGTGTAGGTCATGCGCTCGGCGGAGCGGATCACACCTTCACAGAGATCGTAGTGGACGATATCGCCGCGGTGGTCGATTTCCATGATGCAAGATTGCACCAGGCGGTCCACGTGTGGCCGTAGGCTGCAGAGATCTGTCGAGAGTTCCAGGGGGAGCATGGGGACGGCGCGGTCGGGGAAGTAGACGCTGGTGCCGCGCAAGCGGGCTTCCTGATCGAGGGCGGAGTCGGGAGTAACGTATTCGGCGACGTCAGCGATGTGGACTTGCAGCTCGTAATTGTTGTTCGGCAAGATGCGGACATGGACCGCATCGTCGAAGTCTCGGGCGGTTTCTCCGTCGATGGTGACGATGGGGAGTGAGCGGAAATCACGGCGGGAGTGGGGTTCGCGTGCTGGGATGGTCGCGGCGATTCGCTGCGCTTCGTCGAGGGCGGCTGACGGGAAACGATGCGGGAGATGGAATTTTCGGATGATGATTTCCACGTCGACGCCGAAGTCATCTTGACGGCCGAGGATCTCGGTCACCTTGCCGCGCGGGCTTTGCGTCGCGCTGGGCCAGTCGGTGATTTCCACGTCGACGACCACGCCTTCCAAGTCTGTGTAGATGTCATGACGAGCGGCTTCTTCGCCCAGGACTCTATCGACAGATTTCTTTCTGGTCGACCTCTGGTGGGGAGTGTCTTTGGCTTTCTGCAAATCCCCACTTCTGGCAAATTCGGCCGGAAGTGGCGCACCCGTTTGCTCTGGGCGCTCTTGGCCCTCGGGGATCAGTACTTCTTGCGTAATCTTCGTGTCTATGGGGGTGACATAGTTTCTTCGGCTGCCGTAGTGAAAGATGCCGACGACGGTCGGGTGGGCGCGGTTGACGGTGCGGACGATGCGGCCTTCGGCGCGGCCGTCGGGCCGGGTATTCGTTATGTCGACGAGAACCAGGTCGCCGTGCATGGCGGTGCCGACCTGGTGCGGGGGGATGAAGATGTCGCCGACGATCTTCGATTTCAGTTGGCCTAGCGATTTGGGATCGGGGATAACGAAGCCGAAACCATCGCGGTGCATGCTCAGGCGTCCGGCGATGAGATTTTTGTCGGCGGCGGCCTTGGGGAGTTGGTAACGGTCGGAGTCGATCGGGATGAGTTGGCCGGACTTGACCAGCTTTTGCAGATGAGCGTTCAGTTCGCGGCGCTCTTCGCCGTGAAGGCCCAGTTCACGGACTAATTGCTTGTATCCGGCCTGACGCCTGGATTGGCGGGCGATGTGGGCGAGGATGGTGCTGTCGGAAAGCATAGCGAGAAATGAGCTGTGAGCTACGAGCTATCAGCTTTCAGAATAGCGCAGCGGAGATTGATTGGCAGTACAGGATTTTCCACGCCCTGCGCCGAAGACACGAGCGTGGAGCGCCCCGGACGAGGCGTCCGGGGCTACATTGCTAACGATTTTCCGCTTCGGGCGTCTCTTCTCCTTGACAGTCTAGGAGAGCCAGCCGTATCCCTAGACGGTCGAGGAATCGATCTCATGGATAAACAGCTTGAGCTTTTGCAGGGCACGCTCGAGATGCTCATTTTGAAGGCGGTCTCCTTGAGCCCATTGCATGGCTACGGAGTCCTGCTGCGCATTCAACAGATTTCAAAAGATCGGCTGGAAATTCAGCAGGGATCACTGTACCCCGCGCTATATCGGCTGGAGCATCAGGGGTGGATCACCGGCGAGTGGGGTGAGTCGGAGAACAACCGGCGTGCTCGCTACTACCGACTCACTGCCGCGGGAAAGCGCCGACTGCAATCTGAGACAAAACGCTGGAACGAAATGACGGCGGTGATCGCGGGAATTCTGCAGGCTACCCCGGAGGAATTATGAGGACGTGGGCGCGGGTTCGCTCCTGGACGGGCGCCCTGCTCGGCCGCAGGCGCGTGGAACGTGAGATGGATGAGGAGATGCGGTTTCACATGGAAGCGTGTGCCGCCGATCTGATGAGCCAAGGCGTTCCGGCGCAAGAGGCCAAGCGGCAGGCGAGACTGGAGTTTGGCGGAATGGAAACGGCGAAGCACGAATGTCGCGATGCAGTGGGCGTGAATGTTCTAGAAACGTTCATGCAAGATGTGCAGCACGGGATGCGAGCCCTGTTGCGAACACCGGTGTTCACGATAACAACAGTGGTTGTACTCGCCTTGGGTATCGGGGCAAATACAGCGATTTTCAGCGTGGTGGATGCGGTGCTTCTAAAACCGCTGGCTTATCGCGACTCGGGGCGACTGGTGACGATCCTGATGAACGGCGAGGATCCGGTCTCGGCCGCCAATTATATCGACTGGCGCGACCAGAATCATTCCTTCACAGCGATGGGCGCAGCGGAGTACTGGTCGCCGAATCTTACTGGGGACGACGCTCCCTCCGAGCACATTGAAGGCTTGAAGGTGACGCAGAATGTTTTCCCGATGCTCGGAATCGAGCCGATGCTGGGACGCTTGTTTTTGGGAGGAGAGGACAACGAGGGCGCCGACCGCGAAGTGATTCTCAGTTATCGGTTGTGGCAGCGTCGATTCTCGTCAGACCCGAATGTGCTCGGGAAACCGATCCTGATGGATGGAACTGCGTACGTGGTCGTGGGCGTGATGCCGCAAGGATTCCAATTTACGCCTTTCTGGGCGACACATGCGGAAGTCTGGGCACCAAACGCGTTCGGAGAGCGAATCCACGATCGTGGCGGCAACAGCCTGCGAATCTTTGCGCGGCTGAAGGATGGGGTTTCGCTGACGCAGGCACGCACCGAAATAGCAGCGATCACGGGACAACTGGAACAGCAGTATCCGGCAACGAATCGCAATGTCGTCGTGACTCCCTTGAAGGAAAAGGTTGTGGGCGGGATGGAAACTCCGCTGCTGGTGCTTCTCGGGGCGGTGGCATTCGTACTTCTGATCACCTGCGCGAACGTGGCGCACATGCTGTTAGCGCGGGCAGCGACACTCCGAAAGGAAGTGGCGGTGCGAGCAGCGCTCGGAGCACGGCGCGGGAGGCTGATTCGTCAGTTTCTTACGGAAAGCCTCTTGCTGGGCGGCCTGGGGGGAGCATTGGGGCTACTGCTCGCGATAGTCGGAACAAAGGCTTTAATCGCAATGAGTCCGGGAAATATCCCGCGGGTACAAACGGTATCCATCGATGCGCATGCGGCTTTGTTTCTGTTGGTGGCGACGATCTTGACCAGCGTGGGATTTGGACTTGTGCCCGCACTGCAAGCTTCATCGGTGAATCTGAATGACACGCTGAAAGAGGGAGCACGTGGCAGTGTCGAGGGTTTTCGCAGAAGTCGGTTGCGCAGTCTCCTGGTGGTCTCCGAGTTAGCGTTGGCGCTGATGCTGCTGATCGGCGCCGGGCTGATGATTCGCACGTTCGCAGCATTGCAAGCCGTGGATGCGGGATTCAATCCGCACAACGTGATTTCCATGATGGTGTCGGTTGCAGGATCGATGGAGGCGGACTCAGGTCGGCGCACCGTCTTTTATCACCAACTGATCGAACGGGTGCGATCGATCCCGGGAGTGGAGGCCGCAGGCGCGATCAATCACTTGCCGCTGGCGGGTGATTCCTGGGGCTGGCCGTTCGTCGTGGAGGGCCGCCCGAAGCCGCGTCCCGGTGAGACACCCACGGCGATTTATCGAATGGTGACGCCGGGATATTTCCAGACCATGCGGCTGCCGCTCATCCGAGGACGTGATGTCACGGAGGCTGACACTGCAACTGCTCCCCGCGTCGTGCTCATCAACGAGCGCGCAGCGAATGAATATTGGCCGGGCGAAGATCCGATTGGCAAACGAATCTCTTTCGATGACGACAAGGCGAACCCTCCGACCTGGCTGACGATTATTGGAATTACCAAGAATGCGAAGCAGGAGGATTGGGTGGCGGCTCCGTTTCCTGAGGCGTACCTGGCGGCATTTCAGAATAAAGAGTTCCTGAGCAGCCCAAAATCCTATATGGCATACATCACGCTGGTGGCGCGCACGGCGGGAGACCCGGCGTCCGTTGCTACGGCGATGAAAGAGGCGGCGTGGTCCTTTGACCGGAACCTGACGATCTCGCAAGTGGTCACCATGGAGGGAGTGGTGGCCGAAGCGACCGCGCAGCCGCGGTTCGAGATGCTGCTGCTGTCGATTTTTGCGGGTGTGGCGCTGGTGCTCGCGAGTGTGGGAATTTATGGAGTGATCAGTTACTCGGCCTCGCGGCGAACGCATGAGATTGGAGTACGGATGTCGTTGGGAGCTACGCGGGGACAGGTTTTACTGCTGGTGGCACGGCAGGGAATCTACCTGGCATTGGCCGGCTCCACGGCAGGGATCGCGGGCTCGCTTATGCTGTCGCGGGTGATGACGAAATTGCTTTACGGAGTGCAGCCAACGGATCCGGTAACGTTTGTGGCTGTTGCCGCCGGGCTTGGAGTCGTAGCCATGTTGGCGTGCTATTTGCCGGCGCGGCGGGCCATGGGGATCGATCCGGTCGCGGCGTTGCGGTGCGAATAATGAGTCTGCAGAGCTTCGGTCCGCAGACAGGCCAGGCGGCTGTCGCTACGTGATTTCTGTGCTTACCAGGTGTCGCCGCCAGACTTTGGGGGCCAGGCACTCATGGTGCGGCGGAGCATGGCGATCTGGCCGGTGTGGTAGCTGTTGTGGGCGACCATTTGCCAGAGGATTGCCTCCATCGTGCTCGATTGCTGCTTGTCGCCCGGATGCGTCGATTCGATTTGCCGGTCCAGTTCTTCGCGTGACGAATGAGCGAGTTTCGAGAATTCGCCGAGGAACCAGGAGAGGTCACGTTTCAGTTGGTCCCAGTTCTGGGGCGTGTTGGGGAAGCTTTCGTCATTGTGGTGGGGATATTTAGGTTTCTCGCCTCGAATTCGTTTCAGTTCGCAGTTCATCCAGTAATTCATATGGAAGACCAGGTCGGCGATGGAGTGGGGAAAACCTTCGATGCGGCGGGTGGCTAACTCCGAGGAAGCATCTTCGACGCATGCGATGGGATCTACGTGGGCACCTTTACCACGGAGGAGTTCAGTCAGGTATTGCATCGGCTTTGATGGTGCGTGAACATCATACAACCTGCTTCCTGAGTCCCCGCGGAAATGAACGAAGCTTTGAGAGGCAGTCCCACGCTCCCCTTCGCTTCGCTCAGGGCCGCGGGGCGGACGGAGGCGTCCGCCCCTACACAGGCTATTTGGCGAAATACTTTTCTTCGAGGATTCTACGGTGGTGGAGTTCGTGGCCTGCGGTGAGGTAGGCGATGGCACGGACGCTGACTTCGACATTGTTGGCGATGCCGCGGCGCGTCCACGCAGGCTCGTCCAGGTTGCGAAACAGAGTGAGCGTGGCGCGACGCACAGCAATGTAGTCTTCGATGAGCTCGGCCAGTGGCAGCTGGGCGAAGGGGCCGTTGCGGATGTAATCGTCCTGCTCAAAACCCGCCAGCGGCGTGCGATCTCCGCGAGCGATGCGCAGGGCGCGATAGGTGAAGATGCGCTCGCTGTCGCAGACGTGACCGAGAACTTCCTTGAGCGACCATTTGTCGGGGGCGTAACGGAAGTCGCCATCTTTATCGTCACGACCGCAAAGGAGAACCAGCATCTGGCGGCGTTGGGATTCGAACGTGCCGACGATATCCGTTCCCTGGACTAGAGAGATGTAGCGGTCATGGTAGGGCGCGTATTCGTTGGGTTCGGGACGGCCAATCGTTGGGGTGATGATTGCCTGGTCAGACATGTCACTCCTTGTGTTCCCGATTCAATGGAATGAATGGGAAAGAGTTCAGGCGTCCCTAAGGACGCGCTTTGCTTGGCCTACCCGGCGCTGAAGCGCCGGGCTATTTCGGAAGCCCTTGCCGGGGCCTCAGAGGCTTACTTCAGAGCATCTACGCGAACGCTTCGAGTTTGTGAATGAGACCGCTGGCAGTGGTGACTGCCTGGTCCAGCCTTAGCTTGTTCCGGATAATCGTTAGACTGATGAAACCTGAATTGGTTTCGACAAATCTTCTCCCTAAGAGGATAACTCCCGCGGGCTGTGAAAGGGTACGAGGGGGCGGAAAATTTCGGGAATCGTTACATGACGGTGGCGCGAAAATCCCCACTTCTGGCAACGTTGGATAAAAGCGGGGCACACCAAAGCGGCGATCATTCGGTTACTTTCGTTGAAAATACGGGATTTCCACAGGGTTGCAGAGAGGAGGGAGGAGTACAATCGCCTTTGGCTACGAAAGTGCGGCCAATACTCCTAATCCCAACAAAGGAAAGGACCCTGTTACCCCATGTGGAAGCCGACAAATCAGCCCCAGACACCCGGCCGGCCAGCTGAGCCGGAGCGCCCAACTACGTCTACTCCCTGTGCGCCCGCGATGACGGCGAGCGAGCCGCCAGCGGCCCCCAGGCCGGTGACGACGACCACTGCGGACCAGGCGACGATCGGCAAGTCGCTTGTGATCAAGGGTGAGGTGACCGGATCCGAGTCGCTTTACATTGATGGCAGAGTGGAAGGGTCCATTAATCTTTCAGGCAATCGCGTCACCGTGGGCCGCAATGGCGTGGTGGCCGCCAACATTAACGCGCGCGAGATCGTTGTGCTCGGCAAAGTGCGCGGGAATTTGACCGCGAGCGACCGCGTGGACATTCGCAGCGACGGTTCCCTGACTGGCGACGTGATCGCGGCGCGCATTTCGATTGAAGACGGCGCGTTCTTCAAGGGCGGCATCGACATTCGCAAGGGCGGACAGCAAGCCGCGAGAGCGAACGGTGAAGACAAGGCCGTTCCATCGAGCGAACCGGCGGCCGTGGGCGCGCGGGCGTAGTCTTCGTCGAGAGTATTGGCCGAATTTTGAGCGGGTATCCGTGTCGGATGCCCGTTTTGCTTTTGCAGGATTGCTGAGTTCCGCACACCGGCGAAAAAGTGAACCCCTCGCATTGCCCCCCACGAACGTGCAGAACTTATCCCTCTGTTCTCATAGGCTCACACTCACGTCGATTTAGGTGGCTAAGAGAATTAAAGATGACACAGCCGTTACAAACACATGACAAATTGAGACTGGGTTCTTAGCTAACCTGACTGGTTTTATTCCCCTAGTAATGCCGTTGTTCCCCCAGCGGAAACCGACAACAAGCCGCGCAGTGATGACGGATGGACAGTCCCTCATTGCCATTAATGCCATTCAAGGAGAAGTCATTTGTCTAATCTGGAATCGAGAATTTCAAATCTTCAGGTCGAGTATGCCTTGGGCCACTCATCTCGTGAACTGGATCGCCTCATCTTTCAAGCAACTGTGTTCGCGCCGTATACCCGTCAGCTCCTCACGGAGGCGGGATTAGGCGCGGGGATGCGGGTGCTGGATGTGGGCAGCGGCAGCGGAGACGTAAGTTTCCTGGCTGCGGATCTGGTGGGTTCGAACGGATACGTACTGGGTGTCGACCGGTCTCTGGTGGCGGTGGAGAGAGCCACAGCAAGAGCGATTCGGCGTAATCTTCAGAATGTTGATTTCGCGGTGGGTGATCCTGCCGTGATGCACTTCGACAAACCGTTTGACGCGATCGTTGGCCGCTTTGTGCTCATGTACCAGGACAATCCCGCAAGAAGTCTGCGAAACATGATGCGAAATCTTCGTAAGGGCGGCTTGGTGGCGTTCCAGGAAGTTGACTCGACAGTATGCCGGTCCTGGCCAGCGGTCCCTGTTTTCGACGAGGCGGCGCGGTGGCTCGCCGAGGGATTGCGCAGCAGCGGCGCACGGCCTGAACTGGGACTCGAGATGCATTCCTTGTTCCTCGATTGCGGTTTGCCGGAACCATCCATGCGCATGGATGCGCTAGTCTCCGGAGAAGACGATAGTCCCGTTTTCAAACTGCTGGCTGAAGCAGTACGCAGCCTGACACCGACTCTCGAAAAACTGAATATAGCGTCGGCGGATGAGGTAGAGATTGAAACGTTGACGGATCGCATGCGCAAAGAGGTGTCTGCAAAACGAGGAGTGGCCATGTCTTACGGACTCGTGGGGGCTTGGGCGAAGAAACCGTTTACGCGTGAAATAGCGGATTCGTTGTCCTGAGTCAGGCGCGATTTATACGAGGCAGCCCCCTGCTCTGCCTCATGGGTGGCGCCGACATTCTTCATTGCGGGTCTTCTTCATTTCCTGCACTTCGGGCGCTTTGAGAACCAGCGTGAGTACTCCATCCGGTTGAGAACCGATCTGCTTCCACCGATTGCAGGAATCACCGTTAGTTTGCTGGCGAAGAGACTCCGGGGGGTGTATAAAAGTGCCTCGCTTCGGCCGTTGCTTGGGCAGGAGTTCGGCAATGCGTATCGGCTCCATTTCGAAAGCGATTTCTGTCCCGCTGATTCTCGCTGCTATTGTCGGAGGATTAGTGGGATGCGGTGGAGGGAAGCAGCAGCCCCCACCGCCACCGGCACCCGATTTCACGCTCTCTGTGTCACCCGTTTCAGCCTCGGCGACGATCGGGGCCGAGAGCTCGACCGTAACAGTGTCGGTCGTGCCACAGAATGGTTTCAGCGGATCAGTAAGTATCACCTTGCAAGGATTGCCCGCAGGTGTAACCGCGAGTTCGGGCTCGTCGTTCTCCGTTCAATCAGGGTCGAGCCAAGACGTGGTGTTTTCCGCCTCCAGTTCAGCTGCGGTCGGTGTGTTTGAACTTACCGCCGCGGGTACGAGCGGAGGGAACTCACACACGGCAAAGTTGATCCTGACCACCGAGCCGGTCATACACGTGACCACCTATCAGAGCGGATCGGTTTTGTATCTTGAATCTGATTCGGATGTGGACACCTCACGGATCGGCTTGGAGACACAGTGGGGAGGCTCTATCGTCGAGGTGAGTCTGAATGGAACTAATGTTGTGAATGAGCATGATACCGGCCGCGAGGTTCAGGTTGCCGAATATGACGGCAGTGCACAATATGACGCCTGCGCCGGCTGCAGCGGCACTTTCGGGTGGAATCCAGTTCAAGGAGGTGACAAGTACAACCACGGCAGCCCGGTGCTAACCCAGACGTTGAATGCCGAATCACTCTATATCAAAGCTCAACCCTACCAGTGGAACCCTGACGACAAAGGTGGGGGGCAAAGTCAGCCGGTGCTCGGCGACATTTATGTGGAAGCCACTGTCTCTGCCGTGACCGATCACGCTTTCAGCTTCAAGGTGCACTACAAGATCACCCATTTCGGTACGGACCAGCACGCCGATAGCATCCAGGAGTTTCCTGCCGTTTACGCGAATCTTGGCTTTGACCGATTCGTGAGCGACAGCAGCACAAATCAGTGGACTAACGCGCCGATTACGTCTGTGACGATGCCCCAACTGCCCCAGTTCAGCCCGACGCTATATGCGTCCGAGCAATGGGGAGCCTTTATCGATAGCGGCGATCAGGGACTGACCGTGTATGTTCCCGGAATGGCTCCCTATATTGGTGGGTTTGCTGCTGCCGGGGATTCTGGTGCAACGGGCTTTGGCACCAACTACTTTGCTCCGCGTACGTTCTTCAGTTTCGGCGCTAACAGTGTTCTCGAAGGAGACGTGTACCTGGTTGCGGGAGACTACACGCATGCACGCCAGGTGATTTACGACCTGCACAATCGGCTTCCCGCGAAGGACACTTTCACTCCCATTGGGTCCGTGGATAATCCCGCAGCCAACGCACAACTTTCCGGAACGGTGAGCGTGTCGGGATGGGCGTTTGACGATATCCGGGTATCCCGAGTGGATGTCTACGTGGACCAGAGGCTGGCTGGAACTGCGGTGTACGGTGGGTCTCGGCCGGACGTGGCCAACGACTGGCCGCACGCCCCTGTGGCAATCGGATACTCTTTCTCCCTCAACACCATTTCGTATCCAAACGGTGCCCACGTGGTTGGAGTTCGAGCCGTCGACACCAGCGGTAACGTCGCTGTTTTTCCCGATATCCCGGTAGTGATTCAAAACTAACATCACTATCAATCGCGATGTGCGACAGGATACGTCTGCTGACGCGAGCCTGCGCCACCATGCTCATTCCATTTCGAGGCGTTCGTAGGCAAGCACTAGCTCTTCGATGGCGACGTCGTCACCTTTCGCGTTCAGGTCTCCAAAGCTGTACTTCACCGGCCAGGCGCGGAGCAGTTTCCAGACGAGGACCGGGGTGAGATCTTCGGCGAGGAGGGTTATCGTCACGTTGCGGCGGGCGTTGGCATCCCCATTGCGCACCTGGTTGATCCAGGCATAGAGGTTGAGGGAGCCGATAATTCCGCGGCGGAGAATCAAATTGCCATAGTGCGTCAATCCCGGAAGCTTGTGGGTTCCGGATTCCTTGTCGTTGCCGGTGCGGTATTGCACGACATCGATGGAGATGTCGGGCATCACGATGTGAGAGAAACCGGCAGCCGGACCTTGACCGCCGTCGCCGAGATCGACCAGAAAATGTTGGTTCCCATACGGGACATCACGCTGAGTGGCCACGGGGTGAAGTCCTTTCCTTTGGAATAAACGCAATCTCTCGATAGATGGAGAGGTCGTGACGCATCGTGCTGGAGAATTTCTGGCCAGAGCGATCGCCGTAAGAGGCAGTGGCGGTGATCTGCTCGGGCTCTTTGCGGGCGAAATAGGCAGCGCTGGAATCCAGAAGTGTGCGGACGGAGCGGGAAGGCGCCAGAAATTCGATGTTGTGGAAGAGCGGCAACTCGGGAATAGAGGCAGTCCCACCAAGGCCTTTGAATGGAGGCTCGAATTCAACGTGGACCTGCAGCGCCGGCTGGGAACCGATGTTTTGCACGGAGACGAACAGCATGCCGTCTTCGAAGACGAAGTCGACAATGACGTCAGGGCGGGGTTCCATAGTTGGCGGCTATTGTACTCGTTGTCGAAGCGCTGACTCTCAGGGGTGCGAGTCGCGGCGGGATTCCAAAGCCTGAACACATGTTTTCCAAGTGGAATGCCTACCGGGGACGGCCGAAGAAAATCACGTATCCGTCGGGGTCGCAGATCTCGAACCCGCGGAGACCGTCGTGGGTGTCCATTAAAGGTACGCTGAAAGTCGCACCCAGATTGGCAAACTCAGCACCAAGGGCGTCCGGATCTGGAGCGTAAACGTACGCGTCCCATCGCATGGAGGGATGTCGTTTCGGGTTGGGTAGCGGCGAAACCGTCTTTTCCGACTTGAGAAATAACTGCGCGCCTCCGCGACCGATAATCGCGAAGAAGGGGCCGGAGTTGGGCTCCTGAAATCTTGTCTCAAAGCCGAGCTTGTCGCGATAGAAGGCGATGCTCTGATCGACGTTGCTGACGATGAAGAAAGGGGAGATGTGCTCTATTGCTGCCCGCTGCATAGTAATCCTTCGTCGCTGAAATCATAGCAACAGGCAAGCCAGCGCAGATCTGGTCATTTCTTCAGCAGCGCGTCGATCCCGGCTTGCGCGATGACCTCGTCGATCTCGGATTTGGCGCCGCTGGCGGCGATTGCTCCGATCGTCTGACCATCGACCTTGATGGGCAGGCCGCCTTGCCCGGGGAAGAAATTCGGATAGGCGAGGGCGGCGGTATTTCCCAATTTCACCTGATCGGCGGCGTCTTTCGATGGGCTGCCGTACAAAGCGGCGTGGCGCGCTTTTTTCTGCGCCCACTCGAGCGTGTTGATGGAGACGCCGTCTCCTCTTTGGAGAAAGAGCAAGGCTCCCTGGTCATCCACAATGCAGATTGTGACCGAGACGTTCTGGAGCTGAGCTTGCGCTTCGGCGCCGGCGACCATCTTTTTGATGGCGGCCAGGTTCAAGTACTTCTTCGAGGGCAAATCCGCAGCCATAAGAGTCCCCATCAGGCAGAGTGTAACTAACAGTGATTTGAACATGCGCGGGATGTTATCAATGGCCCGGCAGTTTTCCAAGCGAACTCAGGAGCAGGACTACAAGCCAAAACGTGTATTCCCAGGCTCTGTGCTGTATGCTGCCTGCCAAGGATTCTGATGATCGGGTTGACGATATCCCACTACCGCATTGTGGAGAAGCTGGGCGGAGGTGGCATGGGAGTGGTGTACAAGGCCGAGGACACCCGGCTACATCGCTTCGTTGCGCTGAAGTTTCTGCCAGATGATGTGGCCCGCGATCCGCAGGCGTTGGCGCGGTTTCAGCGGGAGGCGCAGGCGGCATCCGCGCTGAACCATCCGAATATCTGCACGATTCATGACATCGGCGAGGAGAACGGGCTGGCGTTTATCGCCATGGAGTACCTGGAGGGCGTGACGCTGAAGCATCGCATCTCCGGGCGCGGTATGGATCTCGATGCCATGCTGCCGCTCGCGATAGAAGTGGCCGATGCTCTCGATGCCGCGCACAGCAAAGGCATAGTTCATCGCGACATCAAGCCGGCGAATATCTTCGTGACGGAGCGCGGCCACGCCAAGATCCTGGACTTTGGGCTGGCCAAAGTCGCGCCGGTAGCGGTTTCGTCCAGCCAGATCGCAGCGCTGAATACGCAGACGCAATCCCTTGCGGAGGAACACCTGACCTCGCCGGGCACGATGATGGGCACGGTTGCCTATATGTCGCCGGAGCAGGTGCGCGGCAAAGAAGTCGATGCCCGCACGGATCTGTTCTCGTTCGGAGCGGTGCTGTACGAGATGGCGACGGGGACGCTGCCCTTTCGTGGCGAGACGTCGGCGATGATCTGCGAAGGGATTGTGAACCGTGCGCCGGTCGCGCCCGTGCGCTTGAATCCGGACCTGCCGGCGGAGTTGGAACGGATCGTCAACAAAGCCATGGAAAAAGACCGGGACCTACGATATCGCACGGCGGCTGATCTGGAGACCGATCTTAAGCGGCTGAAACGCGATACGGACTCGGGAAGGACGCCTCTTCTCGAAACCGGCACCGTTTCGCGATATGGGGCACTGCGTTCCAAACGGTGGTTGAAATGGGGCGCGATAGGAGCGCTGGTTGCATTGGCCGCTATCCTTGTCATTTGGCTCCGCACACCGCTCCCCGCGCCGAGGATCACGGGATCGAAGCAGATCACTAACGATGGATTGCCGAAGATCTCGATGGTGAACGATGGCAACCGAATTTACTTCACGGAGAATGCCCCTGCACGTTTTGCCATGGCACAGGTTGCCATCAACGGGGGCGAAGCCGCGCCCCTGGACGTACCCGTCGACAACCCAATTGTTTCTTCCATTTCGCCAGAAAAATCGGAATTGCTGGTCGTACCGATGCAGGCCAATTATCTCGACAAGCCGTTTTGGACGGTGCCCATTCCTGCCGGCTCGCCTCGCCGCCTCGGCAATGTTGTCGGCCATGACGCAACCTGGTCTCCGAATGGCACGTTGGCCTTTGCCAAAGGGAATGACATCTATGTAGCGGAGCACGACGGCAGCAACGCCCGTAAGATTGTGACTGCGCCTGACTCACCTGGCGTTCTGGTCTTTACCCCCGATGGAACTCGCATCCGCTTCACAGTCGCCAACCTGGTGAACAACACCTCCGACATTTGGGAGGTGCACAGCGACGGCACCAACCTGCATCCGATTTTTCCTGGGTGGAACAATCCCCCCGGGGAATGCTGCGGCACCTGGACATCGGATGGACGATACTATTTCTTTCAAAGCACGCGCGAAGGTGCGACCAATATCTGGGTTATGCCGGATCATATGCCGTGGTGGAGGAACGTTTCAAAGCAACCGGTTCAGCTCACCAACGGTCCACTCCTTTTCGGGGCGCCAATTCCCAGCGGGGATGGTAAGAAGCTTTTTGTAATCGGCATTCAACAGCGTGCCGAGTTGGTCCGCTATGACGCAAAGTCTGCTGATTTTGTTCCTTATCTCGGAGGCATCTCCGCCAGCGATGTCGATTTCTCTCACGACGGCCAGTGGATTACGTACGTCAGTCTTCCCGAAGGCACGCTGTGGCGCAGCAAGGCCGACGGGAGTTCGCGTCTCCAACTCACCGATCCACCGATGCGGACCGCCCTTTCGCACTGGTCTCCGGATGGAAAGCAGATCGCCTTCTCCGGGGCACTACCGGGCAAACCGTGGAAGTTGTATCTGGTTTCGAAGGATGGCGGCAGCCCGCAGACTCTGACCTCGGAGAACGTTCAGGAGACTGATCCGACGTGGTCGCCCGATGGCAGCAGGCTGGCCTTTGGGCACTTCGATGCGCTGCATGCCGATCAGACCTTTATCCAACTCTGGGACTCCAAGACTCGCCAGATCTCCCAGCTACCCGGGTCGCAAGGCATCTTCGGCCCGCGATGGTCACCCGACGGACGTTATATCGTTGCGATCGGATCCACGGACAATGCCAAGTTGATGCTTTACGATTTCAAGAGCCAGCGGTGGAGGCAAATCAAAGTCGATCTCGGCACAAGTGTGCTGGGTTATCTTTCCTGGTCCCCAGATAGTGCATCGGTCTACTTCGATACGGTGTTGGGTGAAAACAGCGGGTACTACCGCGTGCGGTTCCGCGATGCGAAAGTCGAAAAGGTGGCGGATTTCAAGAGGCTGCGCCAATTCGGCGGACAGTTTGGCACCGGTTCCTGGACGGCGCTCGCACCCGGCGAGACTCTCATGCTTCCCCGCGATATCAGCACGCAGGAGATCTACGCGTTCGACCTGCAGCTTCCCTAGCGGAAAGACCCACTTCTGGCAAAACCGGCCAGAATGGGACACCCCATTTCGATTCGATTGGGCGCATCCCTTGCCTAGGGACTCATTCCACGAACATGCAATCGCCATAGGAGTAGAAACGGTAGCGCCCGCTTACCGCATGGCGGTAGGCATTCAGCACATTATCTTTCCCGCCTAGCGCGCAAACCAGCATCAGCAGCGTCGATTGGGGCAGGTGGAAATTTGTTAGCAACGCGTTCACCACGCGAAAGTTGTATCCGGGATAAATGAAGAGGTTGGCCTCACTTGATCCGGGGCGGATTTCGCCTTGGGATTGCTGGGCGGCGTATTCCAGCGTGCGCACTGTCGTGGTACCGATGGCTACGATGCGACGGGATTGCCTTCGCGCTTGCTCAATTTTTGCCGCGGCTTCTTTTGAGACGGAGTATGGCTCGGAGTGCAGCTTATGCTCTTCGACGTTGTCGACACGGACGGACTGGAAAGTGCCTAGTCCGACGTGGAGGGTGATTTCGGTGGTTTCGATGCCTCGTTGGTGGATGCGGGAGAGAATTTCCGGCGTGAAGTGCAGGCCGGCCGTGGGAGCGGCGACCGATCCACGCTCGCGGGCGTAGACGGTTTGATAGCGATCGCGGTCTGCGGAGGAATCGTCGCGAGCGATGTAGGGCGGGAGCGGAACGTGACCGATCTTTTCGATGTGCGTGAAGAAGTGATCCGTCGGACAGAACCGGATCTGGCGCTCACCGAACTGGCCGCGGGAGACGACTTCGGCCTGCAGTTCGTCGTGATCTCCGAAGTAAAGATGCTCGCCGATGCCGATTTTGCGGCCGGGACGGACGAGGCACTCCCAGGTGTTCGGATCAGATTGGAGCTGCCGCGTCAGCAGGACCTCGATGCGTCCGTGGAGGAAATCGCGCGAGGCGGGATTGCGGGGGCTGACAGGCTGAGACTTGAGACCTCCGCGTCGGCCATAGAGGCGAGCCGGGAAAACGCGGGTGTTGTTAAATACGATGAGATCGTCGGTGCGAAGCAGATCGGGGAATTCGTGAAATTGGCGATCGGCGATGGCTCCGCTCGATGCTGATAGATGCAGAAGGCGGGAGCTAGCGCGGTCGGGCAGCGGCTGCTGAGCAATTAATTCTTCCGGAAGATCGTAGTGAAAATCGGAGACGAGCACTGCAGACGATTATAAGGAGGAGGCCCAATTCACGGGTCTTTCGGCACATCTGCAAGATCGATTTTCATCTAAATTTTGGATTGTTCCGGGCGCAGTTGTGCTGATAGTATGCAAATTGCGAGTGTCGGCCTGCTTTTTCTCATCTCCCTCAAAGGTTGTGATGCTAACGGAACGTAAATATAGGGAAGAAATCGTCCGGTACGGCCGGATGCTCCACGAGCACGGATTCGTGGCGGCCATGGACGGGAATCTGTCCGTGCGCCTGAAGGGCGGCCGGATTCTGGTGACGCCGACCTGTTTGAGCAAGGGGGCGATGCGACCGGCAGACATGGTTGTCGTCGATATGGACGGACATCGGGTGTCGGGTCATCGGAACGTGACCAGCGAGATCGGGATGCATCTGCTGATTTACCGGCTGCGCGAGGACGTGCAGGCGATTGTGCATGCGCATCCGCCGACCGCCACTGGGTTCGCGGCGGCGGGGATTGCTCTGACTGAGCCGCTCGTGTGCGAAGTGGTCATGGGACTGGGGAGCATTCCCCTGGCGCGCTATGGGACGCCGGGAACGTCAGAGTTGGCGCAGACTTTGGAGCCGTACGTTCCGAATTATGACGCTATTCTGATGTCGAACCACGGTGTAGTCGCGTACGGCGATACGCTCGAACATGCATATATGAAGATGGAGACTGTGGAACATTTCGCGCAGATTGCGCTGGTCACGCATCTGCTCGGGCGTCAGCAGCCTCTGAAGCAGGTCGAGATCGAGAAACTGCTGACCGCGCGGACGAAGTATTTTGGGGCGAAGATCGCGGCTGCCATGCCGCTGCCGCGGGTACCGCAGAAGGTGGGTTGAAGGAAGGCGTCGTTCGTCGATGGTCGTTGGCCGGAACTGGGGCTTTAGGCCCCTTTTGTATTTATGGATATACTTCGCTTTTCGCCTGGGGACACGCGGGCTTCGCCCGCGGGACGGACGAGGCCTCCGTCCCTACACGGGCGGAGCTGATCCCATCTTCTCTGATTCCTTTGGCTGATAGCCGTGGATGAAATCCTTGCCGGTGGTTCGCTTTTTCCCTTCCAGTTGAAGTTCCAGAATATCCAGCGACGTGCTATGAGCGCAGCCTGCGATCAAGTGGCCTGCTTTGACTTTGATTTGTGCGGGCGCTACCTCGTCGCTCACCAATTGCGCTTTCAGGATTTGGAGATTCTTGCCGCGGAACTTGGTGTATGCGCCCGGCCAGGGCTGAAAACCGCGCAGGCGATTCAGAATTTCTTGCGCGGTGCGGGAGAAATCGATCTCGCCATCTTCTTTCTTCAGGATTGGGGCCAAGGTTGCTTGCGTGCCGTCCTGCTTGCGAGGATGGATTGTGCGAGACTCGAGTCCACGCAGAGTCTCAACCAGAAGATCGGCTCCCATATCAGCGAGGCGTGGGGCTAGTGTCTCGGACGTGTCGTCAGGTGCGATCGGCATTTCCCGCTGCAACAGGATATCGCCGGTGTCGAGGCCGGCATCGAGGCGCATCGTGGTATTGCCGGTAATGGTTTCGCCATTCGCGATTGCCCATTGAATCGGGGCGGCGCCCCGGTATTTCGGTAGCAGCGAGGCATGCAAGTTGATGTTGCCGAGGGGCGGGAGGTCGAGCATCCATTGCGGGATGATGCGGCCATAGCCGACGACGATGATGGCGTCGGGTTTGATGGCGGTGAGTTGGGCACGGAATTGATCGTTCGTCTTGATCTTGTCGGGTTGCGTGATGGGAAGATTCAGTTTCTGCGCGGATTGTTTTACCGGAGAAGCGACGAGCTCGAGGCCGCGTCCTTTTGGGCGGTCGGGCTGGGTGACGACGAGGTGGATACGATGGCCCGCCGCGGCTAGTTTTTCCAGCGCCGGAACGGCGAAGCGGGGAGTACCGCAGAAGATGAGAGCCAGTGGCTTAGTCACGGTGTGCAGACCGGAGCTTCTTAACCGTGGGGAGAGACGTTGAAATCACATCGATGACGTGCCACTCGCAGATTATTCCGATGTGTTGCAACGGTCCTGGGTACTCGTCGGAAGCAAGTGTAGCTTTTCGTACGTATTCAAGAAAGTTTGATTTTGAATAGACGCGAACAAGATTTCCAAGCTCAAATTTATCGGTCTCGTCGACGCCGTTAGCAAATGACTCGTTTGTAACTGAATAGGCCACGTATGAATCCCAGCAAACTTCGAAGAGACGGGTATTTTCGCCAGATGTCACGTTATGTCCGCTACCTAGGGAGACTCCGCAGACTTCTATGGGAGTGGCTTCGGGCAAGGCGACGCCTTCCTCAATCATCAGCCTTAGGCTGAATTCGATCGTTTCACCGGCCTCGCGGAGAAACAAATAACTACAGGAATTCAGATCAGAAAACAGCTCCGCTAGAATCCCGGAAACGGCCATAGGTTCTACCATTCTCCGGCTTTCATCAGCTTTTTGATCTTGCGTTTCATCAGGTCGCGCTTCAAGGCACTGAGGTGACTCATGTAGAGCTTGCCGTTGAGGTGATCGGTTTCGTGAAGGAAGGCGCGGGCGAGTAGCTCCTCTCCGGTCTTCTCGTAGACATTTCCCTTAACGTCCTGTGCACGCACGGTGACTTTGTTGGGACGCGTTACGTTTTCGCGGAACTCGGGGATGCTGAGGCATCCTTCGCTTTGCGTGTGTTTGCCTTCGGTGTGGACGATTTCTGGATTAATAAGGACCAGCTTGGCGTTCGGGTCTTCTTTAAACGTGACGTCGATGACGGCGATGCGGCGTCCGATGCCGATTTGCGGGGCGGCCAGGCCGACACCGTGCGCCTCGTACATCGACTCGAACATATCTTCGACGAGTTTTTCCAGTTCCTTGTCAAAGACCGTGACCTTCTCGGCGGGCTTTTCAAGGACCGGATTGCCGTATTTGACGATGGGATAGATCATCAGAAGTTCTTGAGTTGTTGGCAGTAGCCTTGGAAATTGCGGACTGTTTCGCTCATCGAGTCGCCGCCGAATTTCTCCAGCGCGGAGCGGGCGAGCGTGAGCGCGACCATGGCTTCGGCGGCAACACCGGCCGCGGGGACTACACACACATCGGAGCGCTCGTACGCAGCTTTTACCGGCTCACGCGTGGCGAAGTCGACGGACTGAAGGGGACGGCGCAGAGTCGAGATTGGCTTGAGATATCCGCGTACCCGGATTTCCTCCCCGTTGGAGATGCCGCCTTCGATACCTCCGGCGTTGTTGTGGGTTCGGGAAAAGGGCGTGAAGCGATCTTTTGCGGTGTAACCGATTTCGTCATGGACCTGCGATCCGGGGCTGAAAGCTGCCGCTACGCCCGAGCCGATTTCAACCGCCTTCACGGCCTGGAGGGACATCACGGCAGCGGCGAGTTGGGCGTCGAGGCGTTCATCCCACTGGGCGTAGGTGCCAAGACCGGGCGGGACGCCGTGCGCGACCACTTCGAAGACTCCTCCCAGAGAGTCGCCGGTGCGCAGAACCTTGTCCACTTCGTCTTTCATGCGCTGCTCGAGTTCGGGGTCGGCGCAGTTCAGCAGAACTTCGGCATGGCCGTGAAGGCCGCGAATCTTTTCCCAAGAAACTTCCGCGGCGACCGAGACGCTGCCCGTAGTTACGACGTGGCTGAGCACTTCTATGCCGAGTTCGCGTAGGAGAAGTTTGGCAATCGCCCCGATTGCTACACGTGCAGCCGATTCGCGGGCGGAGGCACGTTCGAGAATATAGCGGGCCTCGGGGAAGTTGTATTTCAGCGCGCCGGCCAGATCGGCGTGTCCGGGGCGCGGCGAGGCGACACGCTTGTGCCGGGCGGGATCGCCTTCGCCGACGGGAAGCGACTCCTCCCAGTTCTTCCAGTCGCGATTGGCGATCTCGAGAGAAATGGGCGAGCCGATAGTGATGCCATGGCGAACCCCCGAGAGGATGTGCGCGGTGTCGGTTTCGATCTTCATTCTGCCGCCGCGGCCATAGCCTTGCTGGCGGCGCCAGAGTTCGCGATCGAGAAAACGCTGATCGATTTTCAGACCCGCAGGAACGCCTGAGAGAAAGGCGATCAGGGCCTCTCCGTGGGATTCTCCGGCGGTGAAGTAGCGCAACATTAAATTTTCGATTGTACCTGATGAAAGAACGAAACCGGGCAGGCCAGCCCTACAATGGCGGGTTTTGGCGTGGAGAGCGTTAAGAAAATCCGCAGAGAGCCCCAAGAAAAACTACCAGTCCGCAAGAAAACACCCTGAAGATCGGTGAAGAAGAGATACAATACGGGCAACGATGTCGGTATCCGGCGCGGTCCCAAGAAACTGCGCCACTCCAAGTTTCCGACCTGGGTAGGAGTAGCTGTGTATCCCCACGCACAGGTTCCAGTTCATAAAGCGATTCGATGCGTCCTGGTGCACGAAGTGGCATTGGTGCGACAAGGACTGCGCCGACTGCTGGAGGACGAGCGCGATTTGGAAGTAGTGGCTGAGGCGGAAAATGCCGCCGAGGCATTGCGCCAGATTCTCGAGTACCGTCCTGACGCGGTGATCGCGGACGCCAGGGTCTTTGGATGCCCGCCGCTTCAGGCGGAGAAGATGATTCTGCGCGAATCACCGAACAGCAGGGTGGTCTTCGTACCGAGCTTCAGTCCTAATGACCAGTGGTCGGCCGCTTCCGAACTCACAAAATTCGCCGGGCGGCAGACATCGGCCGGTGAGTTGTTCGGAATGGTCAGGGGCTCGGCCGCTTCGACGGAGGTCACTTCGTCGCACGCCGATATACGTGAGTTTCCAGGGGACTCACTCAGTTCCGGGAAGTGGGTTCTGACGGCGCGCGAGCGCGAGGTGCTGAAGCTACTTGCCGAGGGCCGGACCGTACGGTCAGTGGCGGCCATACTAGGATTGAGTGTGAAGACAGTGGACGCGCACAAATTCAATTTGATGCGCAAGCTCGGAATTCACAATAAAGCCGAACTGGTGATGTGGGCGATTCAGAAAAAAGTGGTGAAGCTGCCGGTAAATTTCTAGAAACGGTCGTTGGCCACTGCCGAACCCGACGAGACCAAACGATCTCTTCCGCCGCAAACAGTTTTTCATCTTCGGCACGACTGATTTCTGAACGTACGTACACAGGTCTACCATCACCCTGAATGATCCGGGGCCCTTGGCCGATGGAACGACGTACTACTACAGGGCTCGGGCCGTGGACGACGGTTTCAGTATGTTGTACGAGCAGACCTATCACGCAGGGGCCTGCCGCATGAATCCCCAGGTCGGCGGCGGGTTTTGCGTTGCGAAATACTGAGTGCGTCGAGTCGACAATTTCCGTCGAAGAGCTTACCCTGCTGCTCAGCAAACACTTGTCAGACAACTTGAGATGACGGCTCAACCGCGAAGTTTAAGCTCGTCGAAGGTAGTAAATATCGAAGACCTGCGCCAGATGGCCAAGCGGCGCATCCCGAAATCGGTCTTCGATTACCTGGATGGCGGTGCAGAATCCGAACTCACACTCAACGAAAATTGCCGAGCTTTCCAGGACGTAACGTTTCGTCCGCGGGGAGCCGTCGCCGTTGCCGATTGTGACCTCTCGGTGACGGTGGTGGGACACAAGCTGTCGATCCCGTTCATGCTGGCGCCGGTGGGATACAGCCGATTGATGCATCCGGAAGGCGAAGTCGCAGCGGCCGCGGTCGCGGGCGAGTACGGAACGGGATACATTCTTTCGACGATCTCTGCGCACAAGCTGGAAGACGTGAAGGCGGCAACCCCCGGACCAGCGTGGTATCAGCTTTACCTGCTGGGCGGCCGCGCAGCGGCCGAGGGAGGGCTGGAGCGTGCGCGCAAAGCGGGATTCTCGGCATTGGTGATCACGGTCGATACGCCTGTGGCCGGGATGAGGGAACGTGATCCACGCAACGGGATGAAGGAACTGCTGGGCAGTTCTCCCTTCGCGAAGATTCCCTTTCTGCCAAACATTCTCGCCCATCCGGGATGGCTGATCTCGTTCCTGCTCGATGGCGGCGTCCCGAAATTGCAGAACGTTGTGATTCCCGGCAAGGGCCCCATGGAATTACTCGACGTCGGCGCCGCATTGTCGGATTCGACGGTCACGTGGGCCGACCTGAAGTGGATCCGCGAATTGTGGGGCGGTCCCATCATCGTTAAAGGAATCCTGATCGGCGATGACGCGAGGCGGGCGATCGATGAAGGGGCGGCCGCGGTGGTGGTGTCGAACCACGGAGGACGCCAGCTGGACTCGGTCTCGTCGACGCTGCGCGCGCTTCCCGAGGTGGTGGCGGCGGCAAAAGGGCAAATCGAAGTTCTGATGGACGGCGGGGTCCGGCGAGGCAGCGACATTGTGAAAGCGATCTGTCTGGGCGCGCGGGCCGTTCTGATTGGGCGTGGCTACGCCTACGGGATGGCAGCGGCGGGTAAGCCTGGCGTGAGGCGGGCGCTGCAGGTTCTCAAGGCGGACGTAGAGCGCACGCTGCGACTGCTCGGCTGCCCTTCGATCTTTGCGCTCGATCGGTCGTACATCGAAGTGCCAAAGTCGTGGAATTGCGCCTCCGGCAGATAACCACCTGCACGTACCGCCACAGTCTTTTATTTCGCTTCAACTATTTTGGGAGGGAGTGAACCATGTCAGGTGTGGAACGACGATTTCAAAGTGTCTTCATTCTTCTCGCAGTAATAAGCGTCCTGACTTCAGTGTGCTTCGGGCAGTTTCCCGGCATGGAGCGGAAACACTATCCGTGGTCGGAAACCAGTCTGTCTCCTGATGCGCGGGCCGACCTGGTGATCAAGGAACTGACTTTGGACGAAAAGATCTCTCTGCTGCACGGGAACGGGCTGGACTTCTTTTCGACGCAGCCGTCGGAATCGAACGGCGGGGCAGGCTTTTCCGTTTCCATTCCTCGGCTGGGCATTCCGGCGATTCAAATGGCAGATTCCGCCTACGGGGTCACACAGGGCGCGAAGGCAGGGCGGTATTCCACCGCACTTCCGAACAATCTTGGCGCAGCGTCCTCGTGGGACGCGCAGACGGCTTTCGAGTACGGCACGCTGATCGGCCGCGAGTTGCGCAACGAGGGCTACAACATGACGCTTGGTGGCGGCGTGAATCTGGCGCGGGAGCCACGCAATGGCCGTACGTTCGAGTATCAGGGAGAAGATCCGTTGCTCGCGGGAACCCTGGCGGGGAACTTGATCAAAGGCGTGCAGTCGCAGAACGTCATCGGAGACGTAAAGCACTATGCGCTCAACGATCAGGAGAGCGGCCGTAACGCGGTGAATGCCAATATCGACAAGCGATCCATGCGCGAGAGCGATCTACTGGCGTTCCAGATCGCATTGGAGATCGGCGACCCGGGCGCGGTGATGTGTTCCTACAATCGTCTAAATGGGGACTACGCCTGCGAGAACAGCTACTTGCTCATCGACGTTCTGAAGAAGGACCTCCAATTTAAGGGGTTCGTGGTGTCGGATTGGGGAGGAACGCACTCCGCGGCGAAAGCGTCGCATGCCGGACTGGACCAGGAGCAGCCCGAACACCATTTCTTTGGCGACGAGTTGAAAAAGGCCGTGGAGAGCGGAGAGGTGTCACAAGCTGAGCTAGACGACCACGTATACCGGATTCTGCGCACAATCTTCGCCAAGGGACTTTTCGACCATCCTGTGGAGAAGCAAGTACCTGATGTGGAGGCGGGCATGGCGTTTGCCCAATCCGTAGCGGAAAAGAGCATCGTGCTGTTGAAGAACGACAAGCACGTGTTGCCGCTTGATCCTGCAAAAGTGCATTCGCTGGTGCTGATTGGAGGGCACGCGGATGTTGGAGTTCTGACCGGCGGTGGTTCGGCGCAAGTGGATCCTCCCGGCGGCTCGGCTGTGCCTCTTCCACCTCCGGGGTCGGATATTCTAAGTTTCTTCCTGCGTCCAGCGTGGTTGCCGAGTTCGCCGCTCCGTACATTCAAGGCGCAATTCCCTGCTGCGAAGATCTCCTACGTTTCGGGCGCCAAACTCGATGAAGCGTCGTCTGCGGCGAAGAATGCCGATGCTGCCATCGTGTTCGCGTACGTGTGGGAGTCGGAAGGTTTCGATCTGAAGACGCTGGATTTGCCGGAAGAACAGAACAAGCTGATCGAAGCCGTTGCCGCGGCAAATCCGCGGACCATCGTCGTGCTTGAGACCGGCAGTCCCGCAACTATGCCGTGGGTGGATAAAGTTGCGGGAGTGATCGAAGCGTGGTATCCGGGCATTCGCGGCGCTGAGGCGCTGGCGAACATTGTGGCCGGAAAGGTGAACCCCAGCGCAAAGCTTGCGATTACTTTTCCCAAGAGCGATGCGGATCTTCCGCATCCAAAGCTGGTGATGCCTCCGCCGGAATCAGAGCCGAAATTTCCCGGGCCGGGAGGCGACTTTTCCGAGTTCATGAAGACAATGGCAAAGGGGCTGCCGGCTTTCCAGGTCTACTACGACGAGAAGCTAAAGGTGGGATACAAGTGGTATGACGCTGAAAAGAAGTCTGTTCTGTTCCCGTTCGGGTTCGGTCTCTCCTACACGACGTTCGCCTACTCAGACATTTCAGTATCTGGCACCGATGCGCCGAGCGTTTCCTTCACAGTAAAGAACACGGGATCGCGCGCTGGGACGGAGATCGCACAGGTTTATTCTTCGCTTCCTGAAGCCGCAGGAGAGCCGCCGAAACGCTTAGTTGGATGGAGCCGGGTGGAGCTCGGTCCAGGTGAATCGAAGAAAGTGACTGTTCCAGTCAGCCGAGAGCGCTTGAGTATCTACGAAGAAGGATCGAATAGCTGGAAGCTGGTTCCCGGATCTTATGCATTGATGGTAGGCGGCTCATCGCAGGAACTGCCACTACGCAAGGAGGTCGCGCTGCACTGAGTCCCGACTCGAGTGTCGGCTGCGGACCAGAATTCTCCGCGTGACAGGGACGGGCGGGACAAAGTCTTGGGCCCCAGAACACAGAGAAGGCTACTGAGAGCGCCGACAGGATATTCATCGATCTTCATCGATGTATCCAGCACCGATCAGGCTGCTTTCGCCTGCTTTCGCGTGGCACTTTCCTTTTTCGCGGAATTGTTCTGCGACGCTGGGCCACGATTGCGCGCGGCACTTCGAGCCTGTCGGGAGAGAGATTCATGCGAGGCGGCGGAGCGGCCCTTTTTCTTGAGAGCATTCGAGGTGGCACGGGATCGCCTGGCGGACGTTTGACCGGCGGATCGGCTCTGCCCCTTGCGGTAATCCTGTTCGGCTTTTTTGCTGGTGCTGGCCGATGCCTTGCCTCGGCGCGGGGGCGCGAGTTTCACTCCAGAGCGGCGGGCTTTCGAAAGTCCGATCGCGATGGCCTGTTTGGTGGAGGCTGCTCCATGCTTGCCTTCGCGGATGTGATGCATTTCCTCGCGTACGAATTCTCCCGCCTGCGTACTGGGCGATTTCCCTTCCCGTGCATCCTCGCGGGCGCGTTCGATTGTTTCTCGCTCGGGCATAAGAATCTCCTCAGCCGCAGCATGGACGAACACCGGCGCACGGGGAATCCGCGATTTTCTTTAATAGCAGAGGGTATTTGCTGTAGTTCGAGCGAGTGGCGTTTCAGCGTTGACCGGCGTCGGCCAAACCGGTTCCCGCCGCCAGGCTCTCAATGTTCGGCGGATTGTGGCTGGGCTGCGGGCCACCGTGCAAGCTGAGCTGTCCCAGCCGGCACAAATTGATGGCGTCACCCAAAATCCTCATTGCCTCCTGCGGCGCATGAAAGCCCATGGAATTCTCAGACATCACGAAGTCGATCATGAACTGGCCCTTGCGCTGATACTCGCGGGCCTGGGCCAACTGCGCATCGGTCGCGCCCTTCGCCTTCTGTGCCTTGATGTCGTTGATCAGGTCGACTAAAGCGTCCAGCGCGGTGTTCCTCAAGTTGAAGAACCTGTCCTGAATCTCCTCCGCGCGGGCCTTCAACTCCTGCTCAGGAAAGTGATGGCAGGTCTGGCATGAGCGATTGATCTTGAGCAACGGACTGTTCACTTGGTGATCGCTGATCTTCAGGCCTCCCTGCCGCATGTAAGGCATATGGCAGTCGGCGCAGGCCACTCCCGACCGCGCATGCACACCCTGGTTCCACATCTCGAACTCCGGATGCCGTGCCTTGATCAGCCCGGCACCGCTGTCGGGGTGGTCCCATTCCTTGATCTTCTGCTCATCTTCGGTTGCGATGATGTTTTCGACCTTCAGCCCTTTCACCCACGGGTACGTCAGCCGTTTGTTCGGCGGCTGGAAGTAATACGTCACGTGGCACTGCCCGCAGACGAAGGAACGCATCTCCTGGCGGGTGGCCATCGTGTTCACGTCATAATTCTGGATGCCCAGTGATGCCTTCAGCGCGCGGATCCCTTCAACAAATGCCGGCCGCGTTACACGGAGCTGCATGGTCTTGGGATCGTGACAATCAATACACGCGACGGAATGCTTCACGAGCTCGCGCACCTCGGGATACGTCATATGCGAGTCGCTGATGACGTTAAAGCCATTCATGATGTCGCCATCACCCAGCTTCAGATAGGTGGTCACCATGGAGGCGTGGCAGTTGACGCACATCGCCGGCGGCGCAAACTTCTGGCGCTCGGTGAACGTCTGATCTTCGAGCATGTAGCCATGCCCACGGCGCTCGCGGTAATCGGCGGAAAAGGAATATCCGGCCCAAATAGTTTTGAGTCGCGGATCTTCCTCCAGTTTCGATCGCGCCACGACCGACCGCGGGTCGGCCTGCGTCGGGGAGTGGGGCACGCCCTCGCTCCCGCCGTATTTCGTGCGTTCCATGTCAGTGGTGCGCAGATACAGGTCATATTGCAGGGGAAAGTCTTTTCCCCAGGTCGCCGGGTCGTCGATGGTGTCATTCAACTCCACGACGCGATAGAACGGATTCCTGGCCTCCTGCTTGCGCTCGAAGATATTGATCAGCAGTGCCGTGACCGCGACGGTCGCGACGGCAGCCAGGATGACGACGGCGAACAAGAGCCGCCGCGAGCGGCCGCCTTCGGGATTAGTAGCTGGGGTGTTCATGAAGACTCCAAATAGGAATGCTGATGATGCGTGCCGCCGCGGCCTCCGAATGTCCCACGGAATTGTGACAGCGCGTGCACTCGAGCCCGGCAGCCTTGCCATGGATTACGTTTCCATCAATGGCAGAGGTGATCGATTCGTGGCATCGGCGGCAGGCGTTCTCCACTACCTGGTGGTCGAATTTCGTGATCTCAATGGTGTCAGGGTAGTGTCCGCTCGTGAAGTAAAACGAATGCCAGAATCCGTTATTCGCTTTTACCGCGTATTTCCCGATCAGGTTGTGCGGAGTGTGGCAATCATTGCAGGCTGCCACCGAGTGGTGGCTCGATTTCATCCAGGCATCATATTGCGCCTGCATCACGTGGCAGTTCGCGCACGCCGCAGGGTTGTTGGTCAGGTAGGAGTATCCCTTGGCGTAAATGAAGGTATAACAGGCGAGTCCAACGGCCACGCCGGAGATCACGGCCGCAACGAGAATGATTGCGATCGAGCGCTGCACAGGAAATCTCGTGCCACGATATTAATGCAGAGTTGCGAAAAGGGAGTATAAGCAAATCGGCGACGAAGGAGAAGGTTTTCTTTAACCGTGCACGTGCGGGCTCTGTCCGGGATTGTGGCGCGGAGCCGCCGGTTCTTTGACTACCTTCACATCAAAACTCACGGGCAGGGTCTTTGGCGGAAAGCACTGTGCGTTATCGCAAGCCTGATAACGAAGCATTCCATGCATGGCGTATTTCCCGGGCACGACAGAGGTCAACGGATGCACCATCAGGTTAATGGTGAAATCCCCACTGTAAACGTTGAGCTTCGACTCGGGTGAAAACGGGAAGCTTAAGTCCTGACCCGCAGGGTACTCAATTTTGCCCAGTACGATGTCTGTGGGCGGATCCATTTTCAGGGCGGTGGGAATCAGGAATTCGTCTTTGGGAGCGTTGGAGTTGATATGAAAGCCGGAGGCCACGCGGAAATTGAGCGTGATTTTCGTTTGTGCCCCTCGTTGCGCGGCTACGGGAGCAACAGGAGCCATTGAAACCGATGGTGCCTTGCCCGATTGCGCCGACCCGGCGCACGCCACCGCCAGCATCAGCCCAACGCACCTTACAAGCTTCGGCGAATTCATCGTGGAAGACTCCGGCAAGCCCAGTGCAATCCTAGACGCTGCCCCATTCCGTTCCTATTGTCAATTCTGAGGCGCAGGCGTTCGCGGATGCCTGCCTGGGCCCGGACCCCATCATAGTTCTTTGAAGGCGAAAGCCAACGTTACCGGCGAGCAATCACCGTATTCGCCGTCGTACGTGTACTTACGCTGACCTCGGTATTGAGGGCTTTCTTGATCGCGGTCTCAATATCGGATTTGCCTTCGATCCCCATGATCTTGTCGACAATCTTGCCATCCCGCCCGACAAAGAAGCTCTCGGGCAGCGCCGGCACCCCACCGTAAGCCTCGCCCACAGCCTCTTTCCCCAGCAGTACCGGGTAGTTCATGCCCATCTCTTTGGCGAAGCGGGCGATTTCATCCTTGCCGGAATCATCCATGGCAACGCCCACGATCTGCAGTCCCTGTGAACCGTATTCGTTCTGAAGCTCGACCAGCCACGGAGTCTCGATCTTGCAGGGACCGCACCAGGTCGCCCAGAAATTGACCAAGACTGCCTTGCCTTTGAACTCGGACAGGCTGACGGTCTTGCCGTCCAGAGACTCCAGCGTGAAGTCCGGGGCCGGTGTCCCATACCCCATGCCCATCGGGCGGCGGCTCGCACCCGAATTCCGGGTAGCATGCAGTCCGAAGTAGAGCATCGCCGCTGCCACAACCGCGACGACGACGAGCGCCAGTGGATTGCGCCGGACGGCTCTCGACGGGGCGGGTGGTATTGCGGAGGTCTCTGCACTGAAATGTGTCTCGATTACCACGAGCGGAGCACCGCAGGCCTCACATGTTGGCGAGCCCGGTGCGGACTCAAGTCGCTCCGCAGCGTTCTCCAGGGAAGCTCCGCACTTCGGGCACCACTGCGGATTCTCCTGCGGCGTGTCGTTTGGTTTTTCATCTATCGACATAAGACTTGGACCTCACAGCGCAAAGCGATTCAAAAACGACAGCCAGCTGGAAATCAGCGTGAAGCGGCCGATCACGAGCAAGATACCGAGCGCGATCAGCAGGCCGCCGGAGGCGATCTCCAACGCGTGCATGTGCGAACGGAAACGGCTGTAAAACTTCAGGAAGCGCTCCATGAGCAGCGACGTCAACAAAAATGGCACCGCAAGTCCGAGCGAGTAGACGGTCAGCAGAAGGATTCCCCGGACTACATTCTCTTCCTGACTGGCAACTACAAGAATGGCCGACAAGATCGGGCCGAGACACGGCGTCCACCCGAATGCAAACGCAAATCCAATCACAAACGCGCCGAGGATTGTGCTGTTGCCCTTCACGCTATGCAGGCGCGCATCCGTATACAGCGCCTTGATCTTGAAAATTCCCGTAAGGTGCAGCCCGAAAATAATGATAACCACCCCGGCCACAATCGAGAGCGAGTGTTTGTAGCGCGCGGCCACTTGGCCGATCTCCGTCGAGATCGCCCCGAGTGTAATAAACACAACACTGAAGCCGAGGATGAACCCCACAGAGTTCACCATGACTCGCCGCATCAGCTGTCCCTGCGCCGATTTCAGCTCTTCGACGCCAGCCCCCGAAATCAGAGAAACATACCCGGGGACGAGCGGCAGCACACACGGCGACAGGAACGAAATCAGGCCGGCAAAGAAGGCGGCGATAGGGAGTGGGAGACTCGACATGCGTCTTTATATTGTAACCGCTCGATTGCCCCGCTCCGAATAAGACGCGGCCGGAAGGATTTAGTTGCAAATACGATCGGTCATCGAAAGCTGAAGTCCTGAACGCGGGCGGGAGCGAGGGCCCTCGCCTCTCCTCAATGCTTCTTGTGCTTCGCCGCTTGTTCGGGTTTCTGAGGCGGCTCCTGCTGGACCGCCGGGGTCATTGCCGGAAGTTGCTCCGGTGACTCGGACAACTTGCGCAGAACCTCTGTCGGCACGGTCGCGAGCAGTACCGCCCGCGTGTCTTGCTGTTTCACCTGCAGGCTGTCAAAAAGCGCTTTTACGTCGGCGTCGGTTCCCGGTGAACCAACGGAAGCCTCGGCGTTGTGAAAGAGCGTGAGGAATACGTTGGCCTTGTCGGCAATTGCCCGGGCATCTTCTTCACTGCTCGCCCACGCTTCGGCACGCACGTGCAGCGCACCTGTCCGGAAAGGCAAGTGCAAAGGGTTAAAGCTCGCGGAGATCACCAGGTCGGCAGGATGCGCGAGAAAACTGGTCCATCCGCTGAACTCGGGAGAAGCGGGCTCGACGTGGGCGACCAGCCAGGCCGGACTGGCAAGCTGCACCTGCTTGTAGTACTTGCGGAGCAGGGATGGGCCGCCGAAAGGAGAGGCCAGCCGCCGCGACCGGTCCACCATTCCGCGAATGACTTGCGCATCGTCGAGGTTCGAAGCGGCAACCGTATCGACGCCTAAAATCGCGATCCGAAAAGTCCGCCCGTAAATTGGGATCGTGAAAATATCTACAGAGTTGTAACTTTCTATGGACTTCGCCAGGCGCTTGAAATACACCCCACACTTGTTGGTATCAAAGCGGCCGATGAAAACCTCGGAAAACCGCGGCTCGGGAGCCCTCCCGCCGGTCCCGCCCCCGGGCCAGTTTTGGGGGTAGTGGATGGCGAAAGCCACCGAATCGAGATCACGCTCAAAGTCAAAACCGGTTTCCTGGATGAATTGCTCGTACTCGGGATCGTGGTTAACCGGGTTGAACGTCTTACCGTTCGTCTTCCGAACCCAGCTGTAATCGACGTACAGAAATCCATCCGCCCCGGGCAAAAGCCGCGCCGGCTCCGGTGGCGCATGCTTACGCAGTTGAACGGCGAGCACGACAGCCCCGGCAACCAGCAACACTGCCAAGACGATGGGGAGAGTGCGTCGTATTCGCATGAAGTGGGGCTAGGTGTGAAATGATAGCACTTTGAGGCTCCGTCTTCTGACTTCCCCCAGTCACCAACCTGTCCATTGCCGGACATGAACTTCGAAATGCGGACACGGGTGGCTCGATCCAGCAGGGTCGTTGCGCTTGACTACAAGAAGGCAAACCAGTTAGGCGAAAGAGAAATTGGAAGTGCGGGTGCTTTCCACTCCCCAAGCCTTCTCGGAAGGAGTCCTTCTAATGTCTTTCCCGGACGTCCGGATCGCTGTTCGTCACCTACTGAAGTCCCCCGGTTTCACCGCCACTGCAGTGCTGATGCTGGCTATCGGCATTGGCGCCACAACAGCCGTCTTCTCGATCGTGGAGGCTGTTTTGTTGAGGCCGTTGCCCTTTCCGCAGTCCGATCGTCTGGTTTCGCTGGCAGACATCCTGCAAGGTGCCAACATCGGTCCGAACGGCGAAGCGGGAGTGACCGCTCCCGAAATCCGCACCTATACACGGGACACTCACAGCTTCGAGAGCCTCGGCGGATATCAGCCGACCGGCTATGAACTGTCCGGCATCGGCGAACCGGCGCAGGTGAATGCGACTCGAATGACAGCGGGGGTGTTTACCGCACTGGGAGTCGCGCCTCTGAGCGGCCGATTCTTCACGCAGGAAGAGGATGAGCAAAATCAGCTCGTGGCCGTGGTCAGTTACTCGCTGTGGCAGAACCGGCTGCACGGCGATCCGCAGGTCTTGGGCACCAAGATTCTGCTGGACCGGAAACCGTACCAGGTGATCGGCGTCATGCCTCGCAACTTCGAATTCCCCCTCGCACCCGGACATCTGAACAATGCCGAGTTGTGGGTCCCGATGAACTTCACGCCACAAGAAATCGGTCCAACCGGAGCCGCCGGATGGAACTTCAGCATGGTCGGAAGGCTTAAGCCGGGGATCACGGAAGCTCAGGCACAGCAGGATGCCGAGCGCGTCGCCCAGGAGATCAACCGCAATTTGCCCTCGTTTATTGCGAGCCTACACATCGACGCGTCAGTGAAATCGCTTCGCGAGGAGACGATCTACCAAGCGCGGCAACTGGTCAGGATTCTGTTCATGTCCGTCGCAGTTGTGCTCCTGATTGTGTGCGCCAATCTGGCGGGACTGCTATTGGTGCGGGCGATCCAGCGCCGCCGTGAAATCGCCATGCGGTTGGCGCTCGGAGCAGGCGCCTGGGCACTTCTACGCCAGTCCGTGCTGGAGAGCCTGGTATTAAGCGTGAGTGGAGGCCTACTTGGCTTGGCGCTGGCCGCACTCGGCGTGCGCTTTGGCGTGAGCCGCTTGCCGGAGAGCATGCCCCGAATCGACGAGATCGCGTTGGACTGGCAGGTTATTGTGTTTGCTGTTGGACTCTCAATGGTGACGGGCATTGCGTGTGGGCTCGCTCCTGCTTTCGCGGCCTTTCGGACTAGCGCCAACGAGACCCTCAAGGAAGGAGGGCGAACGGGAACCGCCGGCGGCCATTCCTGGCTGCGCAGTGCGCTGGTGGTCGGCGAGATTGCCACCGCGCTGGTTCTGTTGGCGTCTGCCGGCTTGTTGCTCCGGAGTTTCGAGAAAATGCGCTCGGTCGATTTAGGCTATCGGCCAGACCATGTCCTTGTCGCCAATTACTCGCTGCCGCAAAAGCAATATGCAACGCAAGCCGCGGCCGATCAGTTCAATCATGAACTGCTTCTTCGTCTCAGGCAGCTTCCCGTGGTGAGCTACGCGGGGATCACAAGCCTTCTGCCGGCCACGGGTAGCAACAGCAACTCAACATTCGTCGTGGAAGGCTACGCGCCTCCCAAAGGCGCCAGTATGAACTTGGCCACGCTCATCCTCATCGAAGGCGACTATCTGCAAGCGATGGGAATTCCCCTGCTTTCCGGACGTTTCTTGAGTCCGTCGGATACTGCGGACACGCAACTGGCCGCGCTCGTCAACCGCAAGTTCGCCCAACACTACTGGCCCGGTGCAGATCCCATCGGGAAGCGATTTCGCCTTGGCACCCCCGAGACACCGACACCCTGGATGACCGTTGTGGGGGAAATCGCCGACGTGAAAGAAAACTCTCCCGACGCGCCGACGAAGGAACAGTGGTATCAACCGGTTGAGCAGTTCGGAAAAGTGCGTCGGCTCATTGGGATCTCCGACGGACATCAACGGAAATAGTGGATTCATCAGCCTGCGAACAGCAATGGAACCGGGTGAGATGTCCAACGCGGTGCGGGCGGCTGTCCGCTCGATCGATCCCCTGCTCCCGCTCACACAGCTTCAGACTATGGAATCAGCTGTTTCCGACAGCGAAGCTCCGCGCCGGTTTCAAACGTCCGTGATCACGGCCTTTGCCATCGCGGCAGTGCTGTTGGCGGCACTTGGCATCTACAGTGTGATTGCTTTCTCGGCGGCTCTGCGTGTGCAAGAGATGGCCATCCGCATGGCTTTGGGATCGCAACGCTCAGGAATTCTGGGATTGATCTTCTGGTCGGCGGTCAAGCTGGCTCTGGCCGGTTGCGCGATCGGATTAATCGCAACCGCCACGGCGTCCCATCTGCTGGATTCCCTCTTGTTTGCAGTCAGTCCGTTTGACCCGGTTGTCTTATCTCTGGCGGCTGTCTTCGTGATCGTTTTGGCTTTGATAGCCTCGCTGCTGCCGGCGACACGGGCGGCCTCGATTAATCCGATGAACGCTCTCAGGGCGGATTAATCTTCACCACCGCAACCGCCCCAAAAGTCGGTGAGCGAAGTGGTCTTCGGCTCAGAAAGTGCCGAACCACGGAGCGGCGACAGCGGCGGAGGTGACCTACCTCACATCCGGTTCAGTTGCACCTTGGATGGTCCAAGGGCTGGTTGCCATGCGCCCTTCGAAGATGGCTCGGAGGCACGTGCAGCAAGGCCCTGAGAAAACATGACGGTTGAGGACTCGCAAGTTTAGCGAGAATATTCTTCCTACCCCACCGTTGCACCCCATCTTGGCGCTGTGGTACTTTATATAGTTGTCCCGGACATCTGGAAGGGATCCGTGGGATAAGTTTGCGCGGAGGCGCGCCTTTCCCCAGTTGCTGGCGTAGCTCAGTCGGTAGAGCATCTGATTTGTAATCAGAGGGTCGGGGGTTCGAATCCCTTCGCCAGCTCCAGAGAACGAGCTCGACAGCGAGCATAGCAGAAGCAATTGTCCGGCAGGCGGCGGACTCGGCAGTAGCGGCGCAACAGGTTTTTCCAAAACGCACTCCATTCGGAACTTTTCCGGCGAGTAGTAATCTTCGCGGTGTCTTGTGCGCGACCTTGGTTTCCCTGTACTGCGAAAGTAAAGTTGTGAATTTTTGAGGTTGGATTTGCTGCGTTTTGTCCGCAGGTTTTCGAAGAGCGCCTGCGACTGGGAAACGCGGTCTGCCGGACGAAGCGTGATCGGGCGCCTCGCCCGAAGAGATTTTGCACAGGTGGGTGAGTGGTTAAAGCCGACAGACTGTAAATCTGTTCCTCCTAGCGAGGTACGGAGGTTCGAATCCTCCCCTGTGCACCATTGATTAGTAGTCGAACATGAATCGCCTGGCAGCAGCATTGATCGCCTACGCAGTATTGGGAGTGTTGGCGTGGCTGACGATCAGCGATCCGCGGATTCGAGCGGTGCCGCTGGGGATTCTGGTGCTGTTCGCGGTGAAGTCGGTGTTGCGGCGCAACGAGACGATGCATTCCGACAAGCCCGAAGACGAAGAGCATAAAGACTTAGCTGGGAGCCGATAGCCAAAGGCTGGCGGCTGATTAGGGCCGATGTAGCTCAGTTGGTAGAGCACTCCCTTGGTAAGGGAGAGGTCACCAGTTCAATCCTGGTCATCGGCTCCATCTAGTTTCGAGTCGCGAGTCCCGAGTTGCGAGGCTCGCGGAGAGCTAAGGGCTGACGGCTGAGAGCTGGTTTACAGGGCGGGAGTAACTCAGTGGTAGAGTCACAGCCTTCCAAGCTGTTGGTCGCGGGTTCGATTCCCGTCTCCCGCTCCAGGTTTTGAGCATGGCTTTTGAACAGGCTGCCATCAAGGTTGAGAAGGCGCAGGAATATTCGAGGCTGCAGTCGGCGATTGAACAGGCATTCTCGCCAGCCGCGGTCGAGCAGTTCCTGAAGCAGATGGACCGCAAGGGAATCCGCATTCGCGACTTCGACGCTCTGCTGGCGCAGCGGGTGCTCGATGGTGATACGGCGCAGAACGCGGAGCAGTTGTATCAGTCGCTGACGATGTCGGACCAGGCGCTGGTGCGCGAGTTTTATCTGTCGAAGATCGAAGAGGTCGACACCGCGCTGCGCCACAGGTTTAAGAAGCTGTATCAGTACTACTAAGAAATGCATAGGTCCTTTGGCGCAAAGAGCGCGCCTCGGAATGACAAGAGATTTTGAGCTAAGAGCAAATGGCAAAAAGCCAAGGGCTAGAAGCTGAGAGCTAGGAGCAAAGAGCTGAGTTATGGCGAAAGAGAAATTTGAACGGACAAAGCCGCACTGCAACGTAGGGACGATTGGTCACATTGATCATGGCAAGACGACGCTGACGGCGGCGATCACGAAGGT
>DATKAP010000020.1:0-5306 GCA_035577905.1 Binatia bacterium | reverse complement strand
CGCCAGATAGCGGAAAAGAAGCTGGACCGCTGGCTCGTCAAACCTACGGATGGCTTCTACGCCCAGCTGAATCGCCGAATTTCCATTCCCATCAGTCGGCAGCTCATTAAGCTTCCAATCACGGCTAATATGGTGAGCCTCTTCACACTCGGTGTTGGTTTCTGTTCCGCCGTATTCTTCGCGCTGGGCGGATACTGGAACACGTTGCTCGGCGCATTCCTCTGTTTATTTGCGAGCATTCTCGATGGATGTGATGGGGAGGTTGCCCGATTGAAATTGCTGGAGTCAGATTTCGGATGCTGGCTGGAAACGGTCTGCGACTATGTTTTTTACTTTTTCCTGCTCACCGGACTGATCATAGGACAGTGGAGAGGTTTAGGTACGAAGGCAAGCTTGCTGTGGGGTGGTCTGCTACTCCTTGGCGCCGTCGCGAGCTTCTTGGCAGTGGGGTGGCAGCGACATCGCCTCGCCGCTGGGCGTCCCG
This sequence comes from Binatia bacterium, assembly GCA_035577905.1. Classification (GTDB taxonomy): domain Bacteria; phylum Acidobacteriota; class Terriglobia; order Terriglobales; family Acidobacteriaceae; genus Sulfotelmatobacter. The sequence goes on along the minus strand of DATKAP010000020.1, from coordinate 4,822 downwards.
AGCAACTCTTGAGCATCTGGCAGAACCACGCGGTCAGCCGACCGTCAAATCCTCTTCTGTACTTTGCGCGCCATACCGAGTTTATTCTCCGGCGGTGTTTTTTTCCTTACGCGTTGGTTGTCTTCGCACTCTTTAACATTATGAAGGTCGCATTTGTTTTGAGCGTCATAGGAGCAAATTTGGTTTGGCCAATCGCTCTGTATTCCTCTCTCACTTTTGCGGGTAAATGCACTTCGGGCGTCTCGAGGCGGTCGATTCCCGAAACTACACCACAAGAGTCAATTGCGTGAGGATTGCAACGCCTTACCAAAACCAGGCGCGCCTCACGGACCCGACTGACTTAGTCCAGCGTGCCACAAAGCTTAGCCAAGCTAGGTTCCATTCATGGCTGTGCTCTTGTCCCAGAGGAACCAAATGGGCTGAGAAACAATGGGGCTGTCGAAAGTTCGACGTATCCCCCGCGATCATCGTGACTCTGTAGGTCACTTCGAATCCGGTCTGGGTGTAATTGCCGAAGTTTGAGCGTGCTATGGCAATGTCAACGTGGGAATTGCAAGGACTCCACCGCTCTTCAGTCTGGAACATGAAATGCTATGTCTCTTTACGATCCTTCCGAAACACTTCCCCCAACTGGCGGGGGCAGGCCACAGGTAGACTCTGCCCCCGCCGGTCCTCCCATTGGAGTGCCGGTTCTCGTCGACTGCCTGACGGCTGGCGTTTGCTCGAGATGGAAATCAGCATGCTCGCGTTGCAAGCGGGAATCACTATGCCGTTCCATGAGCTGAGTTATGATTCTCGCCGAGATCGGCAGGGTGAAGCACACTGTGACCTCAATACCAGAGATCGAAACAGGTAATTTCGCAAATCCACGTTGGATTCTGTGCCCGCCCAGTTCGGTCACGGTCGTCAGCTGGAATATTGATCGCGGGCTAAAACTCCAAGAAGTGATGGAGTTCCTGTCGCGCGCGAGGGCGGATATCATCTTGTTACAAGAAGCCGATCTCAATGCCCGGCGTACCCATCGCCTAGACATCGCGCGGGAAATATCGCAAAAGCTGCGGCTGAACTATGTGTTTGGGCGCGAGTTTCAGGAGTTAACCCAGGGCACGCGCGCATCACCTGCGTTTCACGGTCAGGCCACGCTGTCTCGCTGGCCATTGTCTAATCCCCGGATCATCCGGTTTCAGAGGCAATCCAATTTCTGGCGCCCGCATTGGTTCATTCCCGAAATCGATCCTTTCCAAGAAAGGCTCGGTGGTCGCATGGCACTGGTCAGCGAAGCCAGCATCGCAGGAAGAACAATCATCACTTATAACCTGCATCTCGAGAGCAAAGGTGATGACCAGCTACGAGAGTCGCAGCTTGCGGAAGCCTTGAGGGATGCCCGCCAATATAGCGCGGCAACACCGGTTCTGCTCGCAGGGGATTTCAATCTCGACGCCTCGGGCGGGAACACTGCCACAGCGATGCGTCAGTCGCAATTTCAGGATGCCTTTTCAAACCACCACGCAGCAACGACACCGAATACTTTCCTCGAAGACGGGCGCGCCATTGATTGGATGTTTTCGCGGGGACCCGTTCGCCCCGAGCAACCACAAGTCCACGGCTCGGTCACGGCATCCGACCACTACCCTCTGTCGATCACTCTACATTTCGTCTAGCAAGCGAAGCACATCCGCACAGGTCGAAGCTGTGACGGGTTGTTGTTGCTGGACCCACGGGCGCGTCGAGTCTGACAACCCTTTGGAGTCTGTCGAGATTTTGACACCTACGACACGGTCATTCGCGACATCGAGACGGCCGTTCCCCTTTCAGCAATTGATATCTCGTCCCCGAATCATCCATAACTCGTTCCACATGATGCAAATGTACGTCATTTGCGTCTCGCCGGCAGGTCTCGCAGACATCATCAGACCCTGGTAGTCCGCGTGCACTCAATGGATGCCGCGGGCTCGGGGATCGGTGGAAGTCAGCTCAGGTTGCAACGAAAAACAGGGAGATTGTCGTGAAGAGAATCACGTTTGCCGCGATAGTATTTCTGGGTTGGCTGTCCGGCTCTGCGAGAGGGGTTGCCCAGGATCGTCCATCTCTCACAGTGAGCAGCGATACCGCGTTTGTGGACCAGCAAATGGCGCTGATGCGCAAAGATATACGCTCGATCAAGAAACAAATCATTGCCGCAAATTTGAACCTGACAGACAGCGAAGCCACGAGATTCTGGCCAGTGTACCAGCGATATTCCACTGAAGTGGAAAAGATAAATGACACGAGAACCGCTCTCATTAAGGAGTATAGCGACGACTATGGGACGCTCACTGACGAACAAGCGGACAGTCTTATCCGTCGTTGGCTCGACGCAGACATTGCCGCGTCCAACCTTCGTCAGAAATATGTCCCGATTTTTCGCAAGGTGTTACCCGGAAAGACAGCTGCTACATTTTTCCAACTGGACCGCCGCATCAGCACGATGATCGATCTGCAAGTGACTTCGCAACTTCCCCTGGTCCAAAGCCAAGATGACACCGTTCACTGATCACCACCACCGGAAGAGGTACGCGTTGCCAGAATCGATTACTCGCACGTTATTTCAGCCCTCGCCCCACAGCGCTCGTCTAAGTGATGCATCAGTAGTGGCAGGCTCTGAACAGACTGTCTCAGGCTTCCAACGACGTCTCGCTTCCGGTGTTGCCCTTGGGTTGCTCGGGCTATTCATAGGGGTGTTCGTGCCTTACTAGACATTGCCGCTGTGAGGCCGTCGATGACAGTCACTATGCAATCCTCAGCACTCCTTGGAGTCTTCGCTTTGGTGCTCTGGAGCTGCGCTCTGGCCGCAGGGGACCAGCCCGCCGAGCTTTCTAACTTCTACCACGAGTACATTGGGCTAAATGAAGATCAGATCAGCGCCATTCGGAACGGACGAGCAGTTGCAAAGGTCCTGGATTCCAGGACTCCGGACGAGGTATTCGTCTTCGGTTCCGTGTACGTGGACTCGTCGCCGGAGCACTATCTGCAATTTGCCTCGGATCTTGACGCACTCCGTAAGCCCCCCAATTACTTGGCGCTTCAGAAGTTCAGCGATCCTCCGCAGCTCTCGGACCTCGAAGGTTTTACCTTAGAGCCGGACGATATCAAGGAACTGAAGGCTTGCGAGACCGGGCGGTGCGAAGTTCAACTGCCCACCGAGGCCATGGACGCGTTCAAGCGGTTAGTGGATTGGTCCGCACCCGACGTAGCAGCCCAGGTGAATCGTTTGGCCCAGACAATGGCACTCGAAGCTCTCCTGAGATACAAGCAGGGCGGAAACGCGGCACTGGGAACCTACCGGGATAAACAACATCCAACAGTAATATCCGAAGCATTTGAGGCTTTGTTAAGTCGTTCAAAAGCTCTTCCTGTCTATCTGCCGGGACTTGACCACTATCTGCTGGATTACCCGAACGCGAGCTCCGAAGCCATCGAATCCCAATTCTATTGGGAGAAGGTAAATTTTGGACTCAAGCCTACGCTTCGGATCGTTCAGGCAATCGCTTTCCGCGGCACGAATTCAGCCGGTCCAGCCTACGCGATCGCTGTAAAGCAACTCTACGCGAGCCACTATTTCGAGACTGCTCTGGACCTCACTGTCTGTGTTCGCGACCCGATGCGGCCGGAGCGCGATGGCTTCTACCTCCTCACTCTTAAAGGCTCGCAGCAGGCGGGTTTAACAGGGCTCAAAGGCGGCATCATCAGGAAAGTTGCTGTCGATAAGACCCGCTCCTCCCTCGAACGAGCCCTTCAGGCGATTAAGCGGAACTTGGAAAGCCAATCGGGGCAATCCCTATGAGTGGCCGAGCGAGAAGAGTGCCATGAGCGTATTTGACCGCCGCACCGCAAAGATACTCGTTACGGTTCTTTCGTTCGCGCTCGCGATCACCATCATCTATGTCGCGCGGGCTGTAATCGTCATCTTTCTGTTTTCGATTCTGTTTGCCTATTTGATCGATCCCGTCGTGCGCTTCCTGCAGCACCATTCTCTTTTCTTCAAAGACCTCAGGGGGCCGCACATTACGGAGGCGTATCTTGTCTGCATTATCTTTGTTGCCGTGCTCGGTCATGCTGTTGCGCCAGCATTCCACAACAATTTCGGCCGCCTCTCCCAAGAAATACCTACCCTTGCTGAGAAGGTTTCGACAGGAGACATTGCGAATGACCTTAAAACCGACCGAGGTTGGACGGATGCCCAAGGTGCATGGTTGCGCGCGTTCCTTCTGCGGCATCGGTCCTATATCGAAGCTTGCGTCACGAGAGTAGAGCAATCTGCTTCCACGGCGATTGCAGGAATGTTCGTCATTCCGATCCTGTCTATCTTTTTTCTAAGTGACGGTGAAAATCTCGCGAACCGAGCTATTGTTCTTCTCTCCACCGAACGTAGCGGCACTTTTGCTCGGGTCTTGGCCTACGAACTGCACCTCATGTTGCAGCGGTATATCAGGGCAAAAGTGATGCTCGGCGGACTGTCGCTCATCTACTGCCTTGGTACGATGCTCTTGCTGGGATTCCCGAATGCTCTCCTACTAAGTGTGCTCGCAGGAATGCTGGAATTCATTCCCGTCGCAGGCTGGATGATCGCAGCGGCCACTATCGTTGGCGCTGGGGCACTCTCCCACGCGCATTGGATTTGGATGCTGGGCTTGCTTTGTCTTTGGCGAATCCTAATGGATTACGGGATCTCCCCGAGGGTGATGGGACACGAACTAGAGATTCACCCCCTACTGGCCATATTCACAGTGATGGTTGGCGGCGCAACTGGCGGAATCATCGGAATCTATCTCTCTGTGCCGGT
>DATKAP010000019.1:0-10879 GCA_035577905.1 Binatia bacterium | reverse complement strand
CGGGCAACCCGTAGAAATCCTTATACCGGAGCGTTTCCGGTCCATCCATCCCAAGCATCGCGGCGATTATGCGGAACAATCTCGCACCCGCCCGATGGGCGCCGGGCTCGACCTTTATGCCCGGCGCAGAAACAAAACTGAGTTTCCGGTCGACATCATGCTCAGCCCGTTGACACTGGAGGGGCAGTCATTCACCTTGGCTGTCGTCCGTGATATCACAGAACGCAAACAGGCGGAGCAGGAGCGCGACCGGCAGGCATCGATTGTACGCGGCCAGGCGGCCCTTCTAGAGCTTGCACATGACTCCATTATCGTGCGGGACCTCGAGAACCGGATCACGTTTTGGAACCGCGGTGCCGAAGAACAGTACGGGTGGCGCCGGGAAGAAGCTCTGGGACAACACACGCACACCTTCTTGAAAACCCAGTTTTCTCGACCCCTCGAAGAGGTGGAGCGCGCCCTTCACCGCAACCGTTATTGGGAGGGCGAGGTCACGCATGCGACTAAAGACGGACGAAGAATTATTGTCGCGAGCCGGAGGGTTCTACAGTGTGACGCGGCAGGTAATCCGACTGCAATTCTCGAGATCAACAACGATATCACCCAGCGCAAGCAAGCCGAAGAGGCTGTGCGAAAAAGCGAGGATCGGCTGCGCTGTCTTTTTGAATTCTCGCCCGATGCGATTGTCGTAAGCAGCCGCGAAGGAAAGATTACAGAAGTGAATGCGCAGCTCGAAAAGTATTTCGGATATTCCCGATCGGAACTGCAGGGCCAGCCGATTGAACTTCTCATTCCAGATCAGTTTCGCACCATGCATCCGAAGCACCGCGCGGACTACGCTGCGCAGCCCCGGGTGCGCGCCATGGGTGCCGGACTCGATCTCTGTGGCCGTCGTAAGAATGGAAGTACCTTTCCGGTCGATATCATGCTTGGGCCAATGGATGGAGCGGAAGGCCCCGTGGTTCTCGCAGTCATTCGCGATCTCTCTCAGAAAAAGAAAGACGAGGAAGCCTTACGGCGGGTCGAACAGACGAATATTGCTCTGCGCGATGAAATTAACGAAGCATCGATGTCCGAACAGATCATTTGCGCGTCGCCAGCCTTGCGAGGGGTGCTGGAGAGTGTCGCCATGGTCGCGACGACGGATTCCACGGTCCTTATTACCGGTGAAACTGGCACGGGCAAGGAACTGATCGCTCGAGCTATCCACAGGCAATCGCATCGATCTTCACGCGTCTTCGTAAGGGTGAATTGTGCTGCAATTCCGCGCAACCTGATCGCCTCAGAATTGTTTGGCCATGAGAAAGGCTCCTTTACGGGAGCGACCGAGCAACGTTTGGGCCGCTTTGAATTGGCCGAAAGAGGCACCATCTTCCTGGATGAAATCGGAGAACTTCCCGCCGAGACCCAGACTGCTCTGTTACGTGTTCTACAAGAACACGAATTTGAGCGCGTGGGGGGAACTCGACCCATTCAAACGAATGTTCGGGTGATCGCTGCCACTAACCGTGACCTGCAGGCTGCCATCGATACCGGCATCTTTCGAAGTGACCTCTATTATCGGCTCAACGTTTTTCCTATTGAGCTTCCTCCATTGCGGCAGTGTGTCGAAAGCATACCCATGCTCGTTGAGCACTTCGTTGATCGTTATGCACGGAAGATGGGGAAAAAGATCCGCGGCGTGGATAGGCAGACTCTGGATCTGCTCCAGTCCTATTCTTGGCCCGGGAACGTTCGTGAATTGCAAAACCTCATTGAGCGAGCGGTGATTGTCAGCGAGACGGAAAATCTTTCGGTTGATGAAGCTTGGCTTGCTTCGAAGGCCTCTAGACGAACGGAGCGTAGGCGGTCACTCTCCGAGAGCTTAGTGAAGCTTGAGAAAGAGACTATTGAAGCGGCCTTGACGGAGTGCAAGGGGCGTGTTTACGGCCCTTTGGGCGCAGCGACCAAGCTCGGGATTCCCCCTTCCACCCTCGGCTCGAAAATCAAATCTCTGAAGATCGATAAGCGGCGCTTCTAGTATCGATTCCGGCCCAAAACCACGAGATCTCGTTGGATAAGCCAACCTCTTGACACCTTTGACAGTTTATTAAGCAGGAATAGTCGAATGTTTTCAATGAATTGGAATTGGTGTTCGCATTGCACTGTCAGAAAACGACCGCGGCGCCCATTGAGACACCGTTGGTGTTACGAGGACGAGAACCAATGTATAGCGAGAAAATTGACACGAAGACGCTTGGGATTAGCGAACTGGTTGGCGTCCCGTCCCGGGAGCTTGAGGAGATGTCAAGACAAAAGGTGATGGAGTTTTACACACCAAGAAATTTTCGGAAACGCCTAAATGGAGTTTCACAATGGGCGAAGACTCATCGGGCTCTGTCTACGGAGGGCAAAATAGCCTCACTTGCGGGCATTGGAGGACCACCGTGAATTGGACTGAGGGCGCAAATTACAATGTCAATACTGCTGAGTTCCCGGACGTCGCTTCGAGCGTTGTCGGCATGGACCAGGAACTCGATCTCAAACAGACGACCTCAGTCGAAGCAGGCCTTGCGGGAATCGTTGGGCAGAGCGCAGCCTTCCGGGAAGTGCTGCAACTGGTCGAGATGGTCGCGGAAACCGATTCCACGGTGCTCCTGCTGGGCGAGACGGGCACCGACAAGGAACTCATCGCACATGCCATTCACGACCGCAGCCGCCGCAAGAACCGAGCGTTTGTGAAGCTCAACTGCGCGGCCATTCCCACCGGTCTGCTGGAGAGCGAATTGTTTGGCCACGAGTGCAGCGCCTCCACCGGTGCCGTCGCCCAGAAGACTGGTCGCGTCGAGCTGGCGGATCAAGGATCACTGTTTCTCGATGAGATTGGAGACATCCCGCTGAGGCTGCAAGCGAAACTCCTGCGCGTCTTGGAAGAGCGAGAGTTCGAACGCCTCGGCAGTACACGAACAAGGCAAGCCAACGTTCGGGTCATCGCCGCGACTCATCGTAATCTGGAAGAGATGATTGCTGAGAAGCAGCTTCGCCGCGATCTCTATTATGCCCTGAACATTTTCCCCATACTCATTCCTCCGTTGCGCATCATGGCGAGAGTGAATGAAGTGTTACATGCCCGAGAGCTTTCGGACACCGCTGTTGGTTCGACAATGCGTGATCAGAACGAAAGGATTCAACAAAAATGAGCGTAGGCTGGCGGCAATATACAGAACGAGCGGGTTCGAGGATCGCCGCAGCCATTGGAATGTTCAAGCTCGTTGCAGCCCCGCCCAAGGAGACCAAGGAGTTAGTTATGGCAAAGGTGATTGAGTTTTACACACCGAAGAACTTCCGAAAGCCGCTGAAGTGGACTCCTCAGCTGCAACGCGGAATAGTCATCGAGTTTTGCATGCGGACAAAGAAATCAGCCTAGCTTGCGCGATTGGAGGGGACCATGAATTTGACTGATATTTCGGATCTAGATACACCCGTTGAAGAGTTTGCGAAGATTGCTTCCAGCACTCCCAGCATGGACCAGGAACTCGATTTCGAACAGACGACCTCAGTCGAAGCAGGCCTTGCGGGAATCGTAGGGCAGAGCGCGGCCCTCCGGGAAGTGCTGCAACTGGTCGAGATGGTCGCGGAAACCGATTCCACTGTGCTCCTGCTGGGCGAGACGGGCACCGGCAAGGAACTCATCGCACATGCCATACACGACCGCAGCCGCCGCAAGAACCGAGCGTTGGTGAAGCTCAACTGCGCGGCCATTCCCACCGGTCTGCTGGAGAGCGAATTGTTTGGCCACGAGCGCGGCGCCTTCACCGGTGCCGTCGCCCAGAAGACTGGCCGCGTCGAGCTGGCGGATCAAGGATCACTGTTTCTCGATGAGATTGGAGACATCCCGCTGGAACTGCAACCCAAACTCCTGCGCGTCTTACAGGAGCGGGAGTTCGAGCGGTTGGGCAGTACCCGGACGAAGCAAGTCAACGTTCGGGTTATAGCCGCGACCCATCGCAATCTGGAAGAGATGATCGTGGAGAAACGGTTCCGCCAAGACCTTTACTACCGCCTGAATATTTTCCCCATTTCCATTCCTCCGTTGCGCCAGCGCCGGGAAGACGTTCCGCTGCTGGTGCGGCATTTCGCGCGCCATTTCGCCCGGCAGATGAACAAGAGGATTGGGGGGATCTCTCCGGAAACCATGGAAGCGCTCACTTGCTACGCATGGCCGGGCAACATCCGTGAGCTGCAGAACGTGATCGAACGCTCGGTGGTGATTTATCAAGGGGGAAATCTCTCGGTCAAGAAGAGTTGGCTCTGTCGCGACGCTTCGCAGGCCAGACCGGCGGCCCAGCCTCTTTGCCGAAGGCCTGCGAGCGACGATCGAGAATTAATTGGCGCTGCGCTGGCCGAAGCGAGAGGCCGGGTATCGGGACCCTACGGTGCAGCAGCCAGGCTGGGTATTCCCCCCTCGACCCTGGAGTCAAAGATCCGATCGATGAATATCAATAAATATAGCTTCAAGATGGCCTAACGGACAAACTATGCACAGCACAATTCTTGCGAACTTCGCAAATTCGCGATGCCCTTTGCGAATCTGGACGCTTGAGATCAAGCGTTTTGAAGAACTTAGCAACGGCTCCCGCATTGCTTGATAGGGATCAGAAAGATGACGGCGAGTTGTCTTGAACAGGTAGAGAACAGAAGGATCAAGCGGGTAAGGTGATTCAGATGGGTTCTCCTGCAGCATCCCAACCAGGCAAGCTGGAAGCGGCGCCGGCGCTGAAGCGCTGTGAAACGCGTGCACAAATGCCGGGAACTCGCTCTCAGGAGCAACTGGCTGCGGAATACGAGCGTTTAAGACTAGTGCACGACATTGCCAATACCGTAATCCGCCACTTGGACGCCAAAGAGCTTTTCGTCCAGATTTCAAAATGCATAGGCCGCGTCATCCAATACGACTATTGCAGCCTCGGCTTGTGGGAACCCGACAGCGACCAATTCCAAATTCGCGCCCTAGATCTCCCTGCAGGAGTGCACCCGCTCCCCGAGGAGGCAGTCTTTCCCGCCAAGGACTCTCCCGCGGGAACGGCGTTAATCGCGCAAAACCCTGTGCTCACAAATCAACTGAGGGTGCAGGACTTCCCCTCCAAAGCAACGCAACTACTTTTGGATTCAGGGATTAAGTCGGGATGTTGGTTGCCTCTTCCTGGCCGGAAACGCTTTCTCGGAACCCTGAATGTCTGCAGCTTCCAGGAATCTGCTTTCACTCAGCGCGATCTTGGTTTGCTCAGTGAGGTAGCCAATCAGATTGCCATTGCCGTCGACAACGCTTTAGCTTTTCAAGAAATTGCCGAACTGAAGGACAAGCTGGCCGAGGAGAAGTTCTACCTGGAAGATGAGATCCAAACCGAACACAATTTTGAGGAAATCGTCGGGGAGAGCCCTGCCCTGAAGCAGGTGCTCCAGGAGGTACAAACCGTAGCCCGGACAGACTCGACGGTTTTAATTCTTGGAGAGACTGGCACGGGGAAGGAACTGATTGCCCGCGCCATTCATCATCTTAGTCATCGGAGTGCACGCGCGCTGGTGAAACTGAACTGTGCGGCAATCCCGACCGGGTTATTGGAAAGCGAACTGTTCGGCCACGAACGAGGAGCGTTTACCGGCGCAATCGCGCAGAAGGTTGGAAGAGTCGAGCTCGCAGACAAGGGTACCCTCTTTCTGGATGAAGTTGGTGATATTCCGCTGGAGTTGCAACCCAAGCTGCTGCGGGTTCTCCAGGAGCAAGAATTTGAAAGGCTCGGGGGCACCCGCACCATCCGAGTGGACGCACGGCTGGTGGTAGCGACCAATCGCAACCTGGATCAGATGGTTGCTCACGGTGAATTTCGCGAGGACTTGTTCTACCGGCTGAACGTCTTTCCCATTCAGATTCCTCCATTGCGAGAGCGCGCCGGCGATATTCCTTTGCTGGTTAGCTTTTTTGTGAATAAGCACGCGAAGCGGATGGGCAAACGAGTCGAGAGAGTTCCGCCAGCGACGATGCGCGCCCTATCCTGCTGGCATTGGCCGGGCAACGTCCGCGAATTGGAGAATATCGTTGAGCGCGCCCTGATTCTCTCGCACGGCCCGGTTCTCAATGTGCCCCTCACTGAACTCAGGGGAAGCGCGTTCACGGTCCCCAGCACTAAGGTTCCCACCTTGGAGGCCTCGGAAAGGGAGCTGATCTTCCGCGCTCTTCGCGAGGCGAATGGCGTTGTCGCCACTGCCGCTGGAAAACTCGGCATGAAGCGCACGACCTTAAATTCAAAAATGCGGAAACTGCGAATTTCCCGCAGAGATCTATTTTCAGCGGAGTCGTCGTTCTGACCTGATGTCGCCACAGGAATACCCGAGGTTTTTGTGAATTCTCTCTTCTACTGCACGCAAGTCCTTGATGTTGTTTGCGCTGGCCGAAATTCTTGGTATTAGAAGAGGTTGGCCCCTGAGATGCCGAAACGGGAAGCAGAGTGGCGCTACTGGAGATGACCGGAGCGGCCATTCTCAAGCCGCGTCTTCGCTAAGGAGTGCGATTTCAAAACCAACAAAGGAGAACATTCAAATGGGACATCATAGACTGCTCCCTCCTCATTCTTACCATCCCTTCCCACCTAAGGTGGACGAGGTCGAGAACACTATCGCTCGCCGTGCGTACGAGCTGTTCGCATCACGCGGATTCACCGACGGCCATGACCTGGACGACTGGTTTCTAGCTCAGTCCGAGCTTTTCGGCCAGATGCCAGTCAGCGTCACAGAAACCGGGAACGAAGTAACCGTCAAGGCCGGCCTGCCCGGATTTACTGAGAAAGACATCGAAATCAGAGTTGAGCCGCGTCGTTTGTTCATCGGTGGCATGCACCAAGAGAAAGCGGAGAACAAGAAAAAAGGCGAGACGATCTACAGCGAGCACGCCAACCAAGTATTTCGCACCGTCAATCTCCCTGCCGATGTCGACGTGGACAAGGTTAAGGCGACGCTCAGCAAAGGAGACCTCGAGATCACGTTAGCGAAGAGGGAAATCGGCAAAAGGATCCCAGTCGAACAGAAGGCTGCGTGATAAATCCGCCATCGACGGCGACAGTGGATTCAGGTTCACCAACGCGAAAACAAAATGAGTTCAACATATGGAGGAAATATGAAAAAGAGCGATGCGCAACTTCAGCGGGACGTTATTCAGGAGCTGAAGTATGAACCAAGTATCAACGCTGCAGAAATTGGCGCTACCGCCAAAGACGGGATCGTCGGCCTCACCGGTAATGTGCAGAGCTATGTCGAGAAGTACGCGGCGGTGCACGCCGCCGAAAGAGTAGCCGGGGTCACGGCTGTTACCGACGAACTAAAAGTTGATGTGCCAGCTTTGCATGTCCGCAATGACGAAGACATCGCCAGGGCTGCCATCAACGCGTTGGAATGGGACGTCTGGGTGCCGACCCAAATCATTAAGGTTAAGGTAGAGAGCGGGTGGATCACTCTGGATGGCGAAGTTGACTACAAGTATGAGCAGACAGCCGCTGAAGAAGCGGTGCGCAACTTGACCGGGGTCCGTGGCGTCATCAACTTGATCACCCTCAAAAAGCCAGATGTCCTGCCGTCGGAGATCAAAACGAGTATCGAGCAGGCTTTGCGGCGGGCTGCGGAAGTGGACGCGGATCGGATCAACGTGAGCGTCGTAAAAGACAAGGTCATCCTGGATGGCAAAGTGTCCTCCTGGGCAGAACGCCAGGAGGCCGAACGCGCTGCTTGGTCGGCCCCCGGAGTCACCACGGTAGAAGACCTACTCGTTATCGCCGCGTGAAGGTCGGTTTGCGGCCCAAAGTCGGGTAGGTGGCGGCTTTTCCCCCAAGCCGCCACCGCCCTCGGACTGAATCTTAAATAGTGACTCCGTGAAAACGGTTGAATCACCACGCCTGCAATTGCTACCACGATAGCGAGATATCAGGATGAACTCCACCGCCACGACTAATGCTTTTTCTCGGAAAAGCCACGACGAAAAGAGGATCCTCAAGATCCTCGAGACCAATTGGCAAGCAGAAACACGGGGCTATCACACCTACGATACCTTAGCGGCGCGCGCGAGCGACCCTCAGCGGCGGAGCGCGTTCCGCGGACTTGCCGCTGCGGAAAAGCATCATGCCGATCTCTGGGCTGGCCGCATTCTTGCGCTAGGCGGACCTACCCCTGTTTACAAGGGGTCGCAACTGGGCGAAGCGGATACTCTAGCAAGCCGAGTTGGGGGCAAGGATTTGGCACTGCGCCGTCTGGAACTGGATGAGAGTCACGACATTGCCAGGTACGCCAAACAGCTCGAGGAGCTTGGCGACGAGCCCAGCAAAGTGATTCTCAAGCAGGTGCTTGAGGATGAACGCGATCACTACCGGATACTGGACAGTCTCATCCGTGGCTGTCGTCCTCTTCCTCCATCCTCCCCGGAGCAGGCGAAGGCGGCCTTAACGGATCTGGTGGCGGCAAGAGATGAGGGCCAGCATCAAACGGCAGGCTGGATTGGGGACGCGATCTACGGAATTAATGATGGACTGGGTTCAATTTTCGGGATCGTGTCTGGTGTTTCCGGAGCGACCCTCGGCAATAGCAAGTTCGTCCTCATAGCAGGATTGGCTGGGATGGTTGCGAGCGCGCTGTCAATGGGTTCGGGAGCTTATCTGGCCGCCAAGAGCGAACGGGAAATCTATGATGCCGGGTTTGCGCGAGAGCGCGACGCTGTCGAATACAACGAGGCTGAAGCTCGCGAAGTGCTCTCGCTTACCTACCAGATTCGTGGCTTACCCGCCGACGAGGCGAATCGTGTCGTCGATGACTTGGCCCGCGACAAGTCTGCTTTCGTAAACGAACTCGCGCGGGAGCGTCTAAATACGACAAAAGAAGCCCTTCGCAAACCATGGACCTCGGCTATTTCAGGGGCTATCTCCACAGCAGTAGGGGCATTTATTCCAATTGTTCCTTTCTTCTTCATGAGTGGTTATCGCGCCGTGGTTTGGGCGGCAGCGGTCTCGCTGGTTGCTCATTTTGTGGTAGGTGCAGCAAAGTCGCTCGTCACCATTCGGTCCTGGTGGTCCAGCGGACTTGAAATGACATTTGTAGGGGCAGTGGAAGGGCTGGTGACATTTCTGATTGGAATTGGTCTGGGACGAATCGGTGGGGGAGGAGTCGGCTAGATAGTTGCTCACCAGTATGCGCCCTTCTCGTCCCTGTGCAGCCCACTCGCTGGCACGGAGTCTTGCTGCGACGCAGCCGGCATCTATCGCCGAATCACCTCAACGGAACACTGGGCATGAAATGCTACCGATTCAGCAACACTTCCCATCATTAGCCGATCCCATCCCCGCCTGCCATGCGAGCCGAGAACAATCAAGTCCGCTCCCCATGTTTTTGCCTTGTCAAGAATCTCCGTCCGAGGTTCGCCCTCCGGGGTGGCCTCTCCGTCGCAGATGTTCAGGCCCGTGCTTCTCAGCGTCTGCAGAGCATGGGCCACGGCACTTTCTGCACGCTCGCGCGCCGCCTTGTACGCTGTCTCAAACATGGTATCCGGGTATTCCGAATAGGCTGGTGACGGGGTGGTTTGAACAATCGGGAGCTCTACCACGCTGAGAATCCTGACCTGACTGTTCGCGGGCCATGGGCGATTCGCAACCGAAGAAGCCGCCTTGGCAGAACATTCGGAGCCGTCCGTGGCCAGCAGTATCTTCATGCTACTGGAGGGCGATGGAGGAACGGCACCGGGCCGTACGATTTCAACCGAGCAGGGGGACGTGCGAAGCACCGCTTGGGCAACAGTACCCAGGAGAAATCGCGTCAACGCACTTCGACCATGTGAGCCCACCATCACGAGGTCGGCGCCCCATTGCTCCGCATACTCCGGGATAGTTTTCTTGGGAAAACCCAGGTGGACCTCGGAAAAGACTTCATGCCCGGAGTGGGCCAGGGCCTCCGTCGCACCTTTAACAAGAAGTCGTCCCTCACGCTGTGCATCTTCGATGAGCACAGGCATTCCCTCCCATTGGCGCAGATCTGCAACATTCACGACACAAAACACCGTACCAGACGGCCAAGGCCGGGTTGCTGCCGCACTTATCAGGTATTGCGATGGAGCTGAAGAATCGACTGCTACTAAGATTTTCACATCGACCTCGAATTTCTTGGTTCAGTCCGAACCTGGTATCGCGCTATAAATCGCCCCCGTTAGCGTGCTTCTGCTTATCGCCATCAGTACTTAGTTGGCAGGGGTTCAACCGACATCAGTGCAGTTAAGAAGCCAAACCGTCGAAGCATCGAAGACATGAGAGCCTTTGCCCTGCTTGCGGTGCGTGGCCCGTGCGATGCGCCTGAACGACAACACGGTGAGGGCCGGTCGTCAGAACGACGAAGGAGTGCCACTCCGTGCGGAGTGAACTGCTCGGTTGTTCTTGGGCAGAAGTGGCGCCGCAGGCTTTTATTTCTGCGGCGCTTTTTCGGATTCAGCAGACTCATCGACGGCGTGCAGGCCGGTTATCGAATCAATCTGGATTCTAAAAAAGAGGGGATCAATCAACTCGTCGCCCATTCTTAGCTGGCGCTCCCCCAATGCGTTTTGCCACCAGTGGTAGTGCTTTGCTAACAGCTTCCGCGCATGTTCTCGTTCGTCGGTGTATTGTGGCTCGGTCAATTCCTGATAGCTGCCATTGGCAATCACGCTCATCCACTGCGACTGGTTCTGAACTTCGTCAACTTCGACGCAGACTTTTGGGTTCGCTCTCATCCATTCGATCTTGCGTCCGAAGGTCGAGAACACGTAGATATAGCCAGGCTCGTACGCAAAATCTATCGGCACGACGTACGGCTGGTTATCGAGCGAACAGCCAAGTCTTCC
>DATKAP010000018.1:0-4987 GCA_035577905.1 Binatia bacterium | reverse complement strand
TGGTTGCTTAGCACGATCCAGGAAATGCGCTGACGGGATGTCGGGTTCTGCCGGTCTTTGACGCGTTAATCAAAGAACCACAAATATGGCCTCCGATTCTCAACTTGAGAAATCCGTGTTCGAGGCTGCTCGGGATTTAACCAACCCAGCGCACCGGAGCGCATTTCTGGATCAAGCTTGCGATGGCGACGAGGCATTAAGGGCACGAATCGAACGACTCTTGAGCGCTGCAGCACGGGCCGATGATTTTCTCGCCGGTTGCGCCCCGGCCCTGGAAGCTGCCGCGGCTGAGCTCGATCCTTCTCAAATAGGTCCGTTGCCGGACCTTGCCTTGTCGGCGAATGAGAAGTTGGGAACCAGTATTGGGCCGTACAAGTTGCTGGAAAAGATTGGAGAAGGCGGCTGCGGAATTGTTTACATGGCCGAACAGAATCTCCGGGTTCGCCGCCGAGTGGCCCTTAAAGTCATCAAGCGGGGAATGGACACCAAGGGGGTGATCGCCCGGTTCGAAGCCGAACGCCAGGCGCTGTCCCTAATGAATCATCCCAACATTGCCCGCGTGTTGGACGCGGGAGCAACTGAAGCGGGCCGGCCCTATTTCATCATGGATCTGGTATATGGCAGCAAAATCACAGATCACCTTGATCAAAACGAGCTGGCGGTGGATGAGCGGCTCAAAATCTTCATCCAAGTCTGCCACGGCATTCAGCACGCTCACCAGAAAGGGATCATCCACCGAGATATCAAGCCCTCGAACATACTGGTGACAAAGCACGACGGACTGCCCGTTCCGAAAATCATTGACTTTGGGATCGCTAAAGCTACCCAACAGCACCTGACCGACAAGACACTCTTTACTTCGTATGCGCAGTTTATCGGCACGCCCGCTTACATGAGCCCCGAGCAAATGGAACTAAGCGGACTGAGTCTCGACACGCGCAGCGACATCTACAGTCTCGGCGTGTTGCTATATGAACTGCTGACAGGCAAAACGCCTTTCGACACGAAGGAATTGTTGAAGTCCGGAGTGCTTGAAATGCGGCGAACGCTTCGAGAGCGGGAGCCCTCCAGTCCATCGGCGAAATTGCGAACGCTCAGCGGCGAAGAATTGAGAAAGACGGCCATGCAGCGGCAGGTGGCCCCGCGCCGATTATCGTCTCATTGCCGGGGCGACCTGGACCGGATTGTCATGAAATGCCTCGAGAAGAACCGTGACCGGCGTTACGAAACCGCCAATGCACTGGCCATGGACATCCAACGTCACTTGAACAACGAACCGGTCGTGGCTCGTCCCCCCAACGGCTCGTATCGGTTCCAAAAACTGGTGCGAAGAAACCGGCTGGTGTTCGCATCCGGAGCGGCAGTAACCGTAGCATTGCTCCTCGGCGCGATTACTTCGACCGGGCTTTTGGTCCGAGAACACGAGGCTCGAATCCGAGAAACGCAAATGCGCCGAGAAGCTGAGGCTCGTGAAAAACTCACTCAGACAGTAACTCAGGCCTCCTTGCTGGTGGCGCGAGGAAAATATGAGGATGCGGACCAGCTCCTGGGCAATGCTGTGCTGGAAAATCCCTCGAAGGAGGTTGCCGACTTGCTGCGCGCGCTAGGCGAGTGGCACGCCAAGAATGACCGGTGGCAGCGAGCGGCCCAGCTGTTCGCCGCGCTGGCAAAAGTGGATAAGTTTGATAGTTGGGATCGAGTAACTTTGGATTTTTTAGAGATGGGCCCAGCGTTGATCCAAGCGGGCGATTTGGACGGTTATGAGCGGTTCCGGCAAATGACGATTCTCCGTTCTAGTGGCGTGGGCGGCCCCTGGGCGGACCGCGTGGTCAAGGTCACGCTGCTTCAGCCCGCGGGACTGCAGTTATTGCAGGACCTTCTGCCGCAAGTGGAGATCGCACAGAGGACGTTCGAAGAGATGGCCAAACGCGATACGTGGAAGGCAGCGTGGCACGCGGAGGCCCTGG
This sequence comes from Binatia bacterium, assembly GCA_035577905.1. Taxonomy (GTDB): domain Bacteria; phylum Acidobacteriota; class Terriglobia; order Terriglobales; family Acidobacteriaceae; genus Sulfotelmatobacter. The sequence continues at coordinate 3,020 of DATKAP010000018.1, read as the reverse complement.
GATTGTGGGAGTACCGGCGAGGGGATTACGCGAAGGCGGCGGAATGGTGCCGCCGCTGCCTGGCTATTCCCCAGCCCGATAAATCCCTAAACGCCGCCGTGCATGCCATTTTGGCCATGGCTTGCTGGAAGATGAACCAATATCCGGAATCGTTTTATGAATTGGGGGAAGGTCAGAAGTTCATCGAACCCAAGTTCAAAGAGGGCCCCAGTAAAGGAACAGGAGCGGTTGCGCATTGGTATAACTGGGATTTTGCGCGCATTCTGCTACAGGAAGCTACACGGCTGCTGCGTGACCCGCCTAAGTAAATTTATGAGCGTCTCAATCCCGCGGGAAAAGGCGTTGTTTACTCAAAGCGCCTCATCCTTGACAACACTGGCCAGCGACCTTGAGTCTCCTGTTGCGCAAAGAAAGGAACGGAGCGAATTGGCCTCTGAGGAGAAGCCCGACATGGTGATCGGACGTTACAAGCTGCTTCAGAAGATCGGCGAAGGCGGTTACGGAGTGGTTTATATGGCGGAGCAGGAGCAACCGGTGCGGCGGCGGGTGGCGCTCAAAGTGGTCAAGCTGGGGATGGACACCAACAAGGTGACCGCCCAGTTTGAAGCCGAACATCAGGCGCTGGCAATGATGGATCATCCGAACATCGCCCGGGTGTTCGATGCCGGCGCAACGGAAACGGGCCGCCCTTACTTCGTGATGGAATTGGCGAACGGCGTGAGAATCACGCAGCATTGCGATCAGAACCAGCTTGGGCTGGAACCGCGACTGGAACTGTTCATCCAAATTTGTCATGCGATCCAGCACGCGCATCAAAAAGGAATCATTCATCGGGACATCAAGCCTTCGAACATCCTCGTGACGCTGCATGACGGCGTGCCGATGCCGAAAGTGATTGATTTCGGCATCGCCAAAGCAACCGAAGAAAGGCTGACCGACAAAACACAGTTCACGGCTTATCCGCAATTGATTGGCACGCCTGCTTACATGAGTCCAGAGCAAGTGGAGTCAAGCGGTTTGGACGTTGATACACGCAGCGACATATACAGTCTCGGGGTCCTGCTGTATGAATTGCTGGTGGGGAAAACGCCTTTCGACACGAAGGACTTGCTAAAATCCGGCGTGGATGAAATGCGGCGCACATTGCAGGAACGCGAGCCGAGCACTCCGTCCTCCAAACTGCGCACGCTGTCCGACGAGGGATTGACCAAGACGGCCATCGAACGCCATGTCAAAACGCAGCAACTGCTGTCACGATTGCGCGGCGACCTTGACTGGATCGTCATGAAAGCTCTGGAAAAGGACCGCAACCGCCGGTATGAGACGGCAAACGCTCTGGCAATGGACATTCGGCGCTATCTGGACAACGAACCCGTCCTGGCTCGTCCACCCAGTCGCTGGTACCGGTTGCAAAAGCTTGTGCGGAGGAACCAGTCGATGTTCGTCTCCGCCGCGGCGGTAACCGCAGCATTGCTCATCGGAACGGTGACTTCGACCTGGCTTTTCGTCAGGGAACGCGAGGCTCGCGCCCGAGAAACCGGACTGCGCCGTGCAGCCGAGGCGCGTGAAAAAGTGATTCAAGCGGTTTCTCAAGCTTACTTACTGGCAGCGCGAGAGAAGTATGAGGATGCGGACAAGCTCCTGAGCAGTATTTCGGCAGAAAAGCCCTCGAAGGAGGTTGCTGCCCTGTTTCGGGTGCTCGGGGAGTGGCACGCGGTAAATGGCCGGTGGCCTCAGGCGGCTGAGCGCTTCACGGCGTTGGTCAAGTTGGACCAACTCGAGGATGAGGGTCGAACTGCAATCGATTATTTGGAGTTAGCGACCGCTTTGAACGAGTCGAGCGATTTGAGAGGCTACGCGAACATGCGGCAGGAGGTCATTTCCCGATTCGCCGGCCTAACCGACTCCGTGGCGGATCGGGTTCTCAAAGTCGTCCTGCTGCTACCCGTGAATCAGCAAATCATGCGGGATCTTGAGCCGCAGGCACAGTTTGCGCTCAGGACGTTTGCGGCGGTGCACCAGGAAGACGAGTTGAAAGCGGCATGGCACTCGGTAGCTTTGGGATTGTGGGAGTACCGTCGGGGGGATTACGTGGAGGCCAGGAACTGGTGCCTCCGCTGTTTGACTTATTCTGAAACCAATCCCGCCCTCAGCGCAACGGCGCATTTGATCCTATCCATGTCCTACCGGCAGATGAATCAACACCAGGAAGCGTTGTCTGAATTGAGCCTGGGTCAGTCAATGATCGAAAAGAACTTCAAGAACGGACCCGATTGGGGAAATGGGGTCGCAGGTTTTTGGTTTGATTGGGCTTTCGCGCGCATCCTTTTGCGGGAATGCCATGCACAGTTTGCCGAAGCCCACCTTCGAAGGCCATAAGCTCGGCGGGTGGACGAGTGAAACGAGATTTTATTGGGCTAAAAAAAAGGGACTGAAAGCACAACGGGTTGTGCCGCTCTTTGGCGCGTTAGCTAAAGGAGCCGAAATAATGGCAGATACTCCCGCATCATCAAGGCCATGGCCTGCCATCAACTCGGCGAGGTGGAGGAGGCTCGGACCGAACTTGCACAAGGAAAAAACAAATTGATAAGTATTTCGCCGCCGGCTTCCAACCGGGCAACTCCACGGAGGCTTGGCGGTATGACTGGCTGAATGCCCGGATTCTGCTTCGCGAAGCCGAGGCTTTGATTGACAAACCACCTAATGTTGAAAAATAACCCCGTGCCCTGGGACGAACTGTCTCGTCCTGAACCATTGCCGCCAAAGAGAATTCCCTCTGACTGTCGGATTTCAGAACTGTCTAGCGCGTTATTCAGTGAAGCGGAGTCGTTACTCCGAAGGATATTCACTCAAATGTGCACAGCGCTGTCGGGTTCTGGTGCTCTTCGGCGCGCTATTTTAGCAGAACCAGAATTATGGCCGCCGATTCTCAACGCGAGAAATCCCTGTTCAACGCCGCTCGGGAATTAACTGACCAGGCGGCGCGGCGAACGTTTCTCGATGAAGCTTGCGGCCGCGAC
>DATKAP010000017.1:0-4677 GCA_035577905.1 Binatia bacterium | reverse complement strand
AATCGTGTATCTGATCCTCAATGGAGGAACATCCGACTACGATGGCCTTCAGGCACAGTTTCAACGACGGTTGTCGAGAGGGCTTCAAGCGCTTGCCTCCTACACGTGGGCGCATTCGATTGATACAGGATCCGCTGCCTCTTATGCAGTCCCGTCGAACGTCTTCGCGCCTTCCTCCGCCGCCGGTTCAAACCGCGGGCCGTCCGCGTTCGACATCCGTCACACATTTTCTGCCGCTTTGACATACGACATTCCAAGGCCCAATATCAACGCCCTTCTCGACCGGGTACTCCGAGGCTGGTCCCTCCAGAACATCGTGCAGGCTCGTTCGGCGCCGCCCGTCGATGTTCTCGACGGTGTCTACCAGTTCTCCTACTTAGATGGGTTTAACGCTCCGGTCCGCCCCGACTTGGTTCCAGGAGTTGCACTGTACCTGTACGGATCGCAATACCCCGGTGGCAAGGCAATCAATCCGGTGGCGTTCGCTCATCCGCCTATCGATCCCACCATACAACAACCTCTTCGTAACGGCGACCTGCCCCGAAATTACTTCCGCGGCTTCGGTGCTGTCCAGTGGGACTTTGCCATCCATCGCAGCTTCCCGATTCACGAGAGCCTCGCCCTTCAGTTCCGCGCGGAAATGTTCAATGTCCTGAACCACCCAAGTTTTGGTCCCCCGTCGAACACGTTCGGCGTCGCCGGTTTCGGCCTTTCGAACCAGATCCTGTCGCAAAGCCTGAATGGCAGCAATTTGGGCGGCGGTGCTTTCAGTCCCCTATACCAGATCGGCGGCCCGCGCTCGATCCAGCTGGCGCTCAAGCTTGAGTTCTGAACGCCTAGCCGCATTCTTAGGGACTGTTGAGGCGTGTCGGAGAAATAGAGATTCAGGTAGGTTCCAGCTAAATACTCACAGCGCTACCGGTGATCCAGGTTGCCCAGGCGTCATGAAATCGTCGGGAGCGGCAGTGCGCCGCAAAGGCTGGTAGATGCCAAGCTTCTTCATCCGGTAGATCAGCGTAGTCCGGTTCAAACCCAGCTTTATCGCCGCCCCCTTGGGCCCTCCGATTCTTCCACCGTCGCTTCCAGAGTCTGAAGTATAAGAGCGCGTTCGGAGTCGCGGAGCGTCATTGACACGGCAAGGCACCGGGTCTCAGGAAAGTTTACTTACGACGCAGGTCGAAACGGAACTTCCGCCTTCACCGTGGTTCCACGCCCCGTTTCGCTTTTGAACTCAAACGTCCCGCGCAGCTGGAGCACTCGTTCTCGCATGTTAATTACTCCCAGGCCGCCCGATTTTCCGAGTTGGTCGAGTGCACAACCGACACCATCGTCGGAAACAAGAAGGCATACCGTACCGTTGGCCCGAGTGAGCCGGACCTCAACCTTCTTTGCCTGCGAATATTTCGCGGCATTGCCCAGCGCTTCTTGCGCGATCCGATAGAGGCACAACGCCGCTCCAGGCGACAGCTCGTTCACACTCTGTTCAGCCTCACAAATCACAGCTAGACCGCGAACCTTACTGAATTCCTCGCAGTATGACGTTAATGCCGCGGGCAGCCCGGACTCTTGCAGTAAGGCAGGGTGAAGCTCGTGCGATATATGGCGGATGTCGGTTCCGATCTGGATAAGATCCTCCTGCAAGGCGCTGACTGTGGCTTTATCTTCCGACTCGGGTGGCGCCTGACGCCTCACCTTGCCCAGCCTCAGAGCGAGAGAAGTAATCTGCTGGAGAACGCCATCGTGCAGCTCGCCAGAGATGCGCATCCGCTCTGCCTCCTGTGCTTTGATCATCTGTTCGTTCAACGCGCGGATTTCAGATTGGTGCTGCTCCAGCAGAGCATGGCGCCTTTTTAGAACGCGGACACGAAGTTGATAGACGGTCCAGAGCATCGCCACGAACGTGAGCACACATAACGCACGGAACCAGTTCGTCTGGTAATAAGCGGGATCAATCGCGAAGTCCAGCGACGCGCCTTCCTCGTTCCACACACCACTGTTATTGCTTGCAATCACGCGGAAGCGGTAGTTGGCAGGTGCAAGATTGGTATAGAACGCCTGGCGGCGATTGCCCGCGTCTTGCCAGTCGGCATCGTAGCCTTCAAGCTTATATTTGAAACGGATCTTCTCCGGCGCGGCCAGACTCAGGGCGGTGTATCCGATCTCCAAGTCGCGAGTCAGCTGCGGCAAGCGCAGATTCGAAGGCGCGTCGCTCAATACATTTTGCCAACGTACCCTATGGTCGGATGTGATTTGTTCTATCCGAATCGGCGGTGGGAATTTATTGACCGGGAGATGGCGTGGATCGATGACCTGGACGCCTTCTCCAGTCACGAACCACACCTTGCCGTCGGCCGATTTTGCGGCCCGCGGCCCATAGAAGCTAGCCGCCGTCGAGCGGAGCCGGACACCGTCAGCCGCGTCCCAAACGGTCGCCTCGATCGTACGCTTCGGATCTGCGACCCACGCGTTTAATTCGGTCGGGGCGATGCGTACAATGCCGCAGGCAGTGTACGCCCACAACGCCTGATCGTCGTCCTCCATTGTCCAGTGAACGGTATTACAGGGCAATCCGTTCCTGCTCGTGAGGGTGGCAATGCGACCATCCTTTATCCGGTTCAGTCCATCCTGCGTGGCGACCCATAGCGCGCCCTCACGATCGAGTTGCAGGTCGGAGACAGCGTTTGGAGTCAGACCTTGAGCGGCTGTATAAGACGCGCGGACCTGGCCATCCTTGAAATATGACACGCCCCCGCCACGCCAGAATCCGAGCCACAATCCGCCAGGCTCCCGATCGGCGAGTAAAACCGAGGCGCTTTCCTGACGGCCTAGCCGTGACCATGGAATCTGCTCGATCACATGTCCCCCACGCAGGTGCAGAAGACTGGCATTCTCCGAAAGCCAGAGGTTGCCCTGGTTGTCCCCGGTGATGGAATGCACTTGTCCGCCAGGCACAGCGTTGACTAGGACAAATCTTCCGCTTTCAATGTACCCAAGTCCACGACCGGTGAACGCCCAGACGCGCCCGCGATCATCCTGAAAGAGTGATTGCGGCGCATCATCCGGCTGTCCGCTTCCTTTGCGGATAGTCGAAATCTGTCCGTTATGCCACTGGTTCAAACCGTCGCGACTGCCAACCCATACGCTGCCATCCCGTGCAGCTAAAATGGACCAGGCTGCGTCATTCGACAAACCTTGTTTAATTGAAATCGTGGAGACGGCCAGGTCCCGAAAGCGGTCAAGACCCCCATTGGTAGAGACCCAGACATTGCCCTCGCGGTCCTCGAAAAGGCTGAAGATAACATCGCCGGAGAGGCCGTCAGATTTCGAAAATACATCGGCTCTGCCGTGATGCACATGGATCAGTCCCTGGTCGATGGTTCCGATCCAGAGACCGCCATCGTGGTCGCGGAGAAGCCGATTCGCACTGAACCGTTTTCCGCCGGGAATCGCGTACTCCACGGACTCGCCGTCGGAGAACTGCCTGATTCCGCCACGCATGGCAATGAGCAGTTCTCCCTGGTCACCGCGATTCAGATCCTTAAGCTCCGTTGTAGGCATCGCATAACGCTTTGGAAGACCGGGCCTCCAATGCCAAAGTCCAGATTGCGCAGCGGCCCAAAGAGCCCCGGCGCTGTCCTCATACAAAGACGCAACCATTCGACCGAGAGCGCCGTCTTGCCCCTGGCACTTTACATCGCCGTTCTTGATTGCGCACAGCCGGCCAAACGGGCTGCCCAACGTGCCGATCCAGACCGTACCCTCATGATCCTGAAACAGCGTTGCCACGAATTGCTTATCAAGCTCTGGGTACCGGTTCAGCTTGCCGCCACTCCAACTGACGAGGCCGGCATAGGTGCCAATCCAAAGCGTTCCGTCGTTGGTCACGAGCAGTTTGGTGATTCCGCTGCCAGGGAGGCTCTGTCCCGCAGGCGGCTGCCAGGGGGTCAGACGGTTGCCATCGAAACGAAGCAAGCCAAATTCCGTGCCGAGCCAAAGATAGCCGTCCCTGCCTTGGGCAATCGAGTAGATATTGCCTCTAAAAAATCCTTCGCGAATTGTCCACGCTCTGTGCGCGTACTGGCTTGTGTCGAACGACGAGTCTAAAGCAAGCGCACAAACGCAGCAGACCAGCACGCTTGCCAGCCGTATTGCGACGCTTCTGAGTAGGCTTTCCATATCCTCAAAGTACGTCTTCATTTGCAGTTCGCCGACCCAGACTCTTCGTCGCCGGTTGGAACGGAACTTCCGCCCTCACCATCGTCCCGCGCCCTAGTGCACTGTCGAATTCAAACGTCCCGTTCAGTTGGAGCACTCGCTCACGCATGTTGATCACGCCCAAGCCCCCCGTTTTTCCGATCGTCGTGGGGTCGCAGCCAACGCCATCATCCGTTACAGACAGGCGAACACTCCCGTCTCCTCGGCTGAGCCGGACTTCCACTTTCCTGGCTCGTGAGTGTTTCGCGGCGTTGCCCAGGGCTTCTTGAGCAATGCGGTACAGACACAACGCGGATCCAGAAAATAACTCCTCCACGCTCGGGTCGGCTTCGCAAGTTACAGGGAGGCCGCGCACTTTGCTGAACTCCTCGCAATACGCCGACAGCGCTTGTGGTAGTCCCGAATCTTGCAGCAATGCCGGATGAAGCTCATGCGATATGTGGCGGATGTCGGCCCCGATCT
>DATKAP010000016.1:0-7592 GCA_035577905.1 Binatia bacterium | reverse complement strand
CCTTGTACACGCTCATTGGGGGCATTCGTCCGGAACGAACGCTGCCGATCGTGTTGGATGTGGGAACCAACAACGCGGCGCGGTTGAACGATCCTGAGTACCTTGGATGGCGTCACGAGCGAATCACAGGGCAAGTTTACTTCGACTTCGTCGATCAGTTTGTACAAGCGGTGAAACAGGAGCTTCCCGGAACCTGCCTGCAGTGGGAAGATTTCGCCACTCCGCATGCTCGGCCCATTCTCACGCGCTATCGCGATGACTTACTCACCTTCAATGACGACATCCAGGGAACCGCTGCCGTAGCTCTCGGAGCCATCTTGGGCGCCGTAAAGGTGACTGGAAAAAGCTTAAAGGAGCAACGGATCGTCATGTTCGGTGCAGGTTCAGCGGGCATTGGCGTTGCGGACGGGCTACGTGGAGCAATGAAAGGAGAAGGACTATCCGAGGAGGAGGCGCATAGCCGGTTCTGGGTCCTCGATAAAGATGGCCTTCTGCATTCCGGACGAAAGGATCTCACCGCGGAACAGGGCGTTTATGCCCAACCCGAGAGCCGCGTTTCCGGCTGGCCGCGGACGTCCAACGGACATATTGGTCTTACCGACGTGATTGGCAAGATCGATGCAACTGTCCTCATCGGACTCTCAACTGTGCGCGGCGCTTTTTCGGAGCCAATTGTTCGTGAGATGGCGCGTAAGGTCGATCGACCTATTATTTTCCCGCTCTCGAATCCCACGTCAAGCTCGGAAGCGAACGCGGAGGATTTGATCCGCTGGACCGATGGACGCGCACTGGTGGCCTCCGGTTCTCCCTTTGCCCCTGTTAGCTACAACGGACGCAACATTCCGATCGCGCAATGCAACAACGTTTACATCTTTCCCGCGATCGGACTGGGCGTCATCGCCTCCGGCGCTCGCCGGGTTACGGAATCGATGATGCTAGCAGCAGCTCGAGCGCTTGCCGGACATTCGCCGGCCCTCAAGGACTCTTCGGCGTCATTGCTCCCGCCCCTGAACGAACTCACGAGAGTGGCAGCGGAGATCGCGTTTGCGGTTGGCGTGGAAGCGCAGAAGGGCGGGGTCGCGCCGAAAGCCAATGAAGGCGAATTGCGTCAGCGAGTGATCGAAACGCAGTGGGTGCCTGCCTACGCCACCTTGGCATAGAAAATGCGACCGGGTGAGGTTGGTAACCGCAGGACCTGTCGGGAGCTGTGCGTACTGGGGAGAGTGGCAATCGATGGTTGTTATGGACATATCCAGGTTCTGGAAGCCGCGCTCAGCCCTATTGCGGATGGCTGGCATGGTCTCGCTGCTCGCATTGGCCGCGAGGGGCGTTCTGCCTCAGGCTGCACCCATTTCACCCGACCATCCGTGGCATGGCCAAGGAGAACAAAGAATCGAAGCGGACGCGAAGACCTTTGGCATATCCCGTTTCCGCCTCGATGCGGAAAAGACCTACTCCTTGGCTGAGCTCATCGATTTGGCGGAATCGCACAATCCGGAAACTCGCGTTGCCTGGGAACGTGCCCGCGCTCAGGCGGCCGCATTCGGCATAGCTCGCAGCGAACTTTATCCCGCTCTCGCGGCGGCGGCACTCTCGGGGGTCAGCCGTGACCAGGCTTTCCTTGTAAATCGTTTCTATCGCCAAACCATCGCTGATTTTCAGGTCGCCCTGAACCTCAATTACACGATTTTTGATTTCGGCGCACGCTCGGGTCGCATCGCGGCGGCGAGCGCCGAGGTCTTGGCAGCCAACTTTTCGTTTAACAACGTTCACCGCAAGGTCATCTTTCAGGTTGAACAGGCCTACTATCAGCTTCTGAATACACAGGGACAGGAAGATGCGGCGCGTGCGAATCTCTCGAATGCGCAAGCGGTACAACAGTCTGTGGAGGAACGTTTGAACAACGGCTTGGCAACTCTACCTGACGTGTTGGAGGCACGCAGTGCCACGGCGCAAGCTGAATACGAACTGCAATCCGTCCTGGGAGCTGAACAAATTGCCGCGGGAAACCTCGCCACTGTGCTCGGGACTTCCCCAACCACGGCGATTCACATCCAACCCCTCAACGAGCTACCCCTTCCTCAATCGTTTGACGAGAGCGTTGACGTAGCCATCGATCGCGCACTCGAGCAACGTCCCGATCTCCTGCAGAGAGTTGCCGACGTGCGCTCGGCAAATGCTAAGGTCAAGGAAGCCCGTGCTGCTTACTACCCCTCTCTCAGTTTCACCGCAAGCCCAACCGCGCAATCGTTTTACGGCATGCAGCAGCAGTTCCCGTGGGGACACACGGCAGGATTAACGGGCGGAATGGCCTTTAGCTTGAATTGGGCTATCTTTGACGGTGGCTCACGAAAAAATAAACTGGTTCAGGCAGAAGCCAACGTTCGCCTCAGCGAAGCTCAGGTCAACACGTCTCGCGACCAAATTGCCGACGAAGTCTGGGCTGCGTATTCCAATTTCAACACGGCCCTTCGGCAGCGCCAGGCCGCTACGGCTCTGCTGGAGGCGGCCACGCGCTCATACGATGCCGCCCTCGAATCCTATAATTACGGGCTCCGCAATTTTCTAGACGTGACGGCCGCCCAGCGAACTCTCGCGCAGGCTCGTTCTACCGACGTACTTGCCCGAACTCAAGTACTCTCGGCATTGGCTGATTTGGCTTTTCGCAGCGGCGACGGGATCCAGCCTGGTGTCAGGAGTTCCAAACCATGACCCCCTCGCGCGATCTCCGACCCGAAGGCCGTCCACTTCTGTTTTTCCTAATTGCTCCACTGCTCGCGAGCTGCTCTAGGGCACCTTCCGTCGACATTCTGGGTTCGTTTTTTCCGGCAGGGCTCATTTGTTTCGTATTGGCGATTGCGCTTACTTCAGTCCTTCGGTTTGCGTTGCTGCGTTTCCACATGAAAATCGCTCTTCCCATTCTGGTCTATCCAAGTTTGACCGCATTCTTCACATTTGCCTTGTGGCTAATTTTCTTTTACTGACGATTCTTTCCGGCAAGGAGCGAAGGTATGGACACCGACACCACGTCAACAACCCCGAAGGAGCTAAGCCGCTGGGTTAGCATCGGTGTCGTACTCGGTGCGCTCGCCCTCGGATTGGTTGTGCTGTATCACACCAACCACTCTCCACGAACCGACGATGCCGAGGTGGCCGCGAATTTCATTGGCATTGCGCCGCAGGTCGAGGGCCCGATCGCGCGCTTAAGTGTCCACGACAACCAGGTCGTGAAGAAAGGCGACTTGTTGTTTGAAATAGATGAACGGCCATATCAATATGCGCTGGACAAGGCCGTCTCAGAGCAGGCGGCGCTCGAGGGGCAGATTAGCGACGAACGACGGAAGATTGCAGCCCAGATGAGCGCAGTTTCCGTTTCGCAGGCCGGCATTCACACGGCACAAGCGGACGTAGGCCGTTCCTCAGCGGCTATCGAACAGGCGCGGGCAGACGTCTCTCATGCCGAGCAGGGCGTGAGCCGTGCGAAGGCGGAGTGGACCTACGCCAGCAACAACTTGCATCGCCTTGAACCGTTGCTTGCGAAACAGTTTGTCACTGTGGACCAGGTCGACCGCGCGAAAACATACGAGATCGCTCAGGCCGAAGCTTTGAAGCAAGCCGAATCGCAACTGCTTCTTTCACAAGCCTCACTCAAGGCAACCATGGCGCAATACGAGCGTTCCGGGGCAGCCCTCGATGAAAGGAAAGCCCAACACGAACAAGCACGCAACGCCGTAACGACCCTTGAGCCGTTGGTCAACCAACGGGGCGCACGAACGTCGGCAGTAAGAGACGCCCGCTACAACCTCGACAACTGCCGCGTCTACGCACCGTTCGATGCCATGGTGACAAACCTGACGATTTCGGAAGGGGCTTACGCGCATGTGGGCCAGCAGATATTTACGCTGATCGACGCGCGCACATGGTGGGCGATCGCCAACTTCCGCGAGGGCGAACTATCGCACATCAAGCCTGGAATGCGCGCCGATGTTTACATTATGTCGAGACCCGACCTCCGTTTTTCTGGGGTGGTCGACAGTGCGAGTTTCGGAGTCGCCCCAGATCCTGATCGCATCGGGCATTTGGGTCCGGGTCTTCCCGATGTGCAACGAACGCTCAACTGGGTACACCTTGCGTCCCGCTACCCTGTTCGTGTAAGGGTCGAAAATCCCGCGCCAGACTTGTTCCGGGTGGGCGAGTCCGCGGTCGTCACCATTCGTGGAAATTGAAATGGTTACTGCTGCACAAAGCCTGTCCACGGTGCGTTCTCCCCTAGCCTGGTTCGGAGAATTTCTAAAGGAGGAACTCGCACCCTACCCCGGACGGACAGCGCTGGTAGCCCGCATGGTCTTAGCCGCGACTCTGGTCATGCTCATCGGCATGACCTTTCGCATTCCATACGTGTTTCAAGGCGCGATTTATACACTGATTATCTCTCGCGAGAGCTCTCGGGCAACTTTAAAATCGGGTCTGACGATTTTCGCTTTGACTGGCATCGGCGCTGCATATCTCCTGATTTCAGCCAGGTTTGTAATGAGCCAACCCACACTTCATCTCCTTTGGGTCATCGTTTCTTTCTTCTTGGGATTTTTTGCGCTCCGTACACTCAGCAACTTCGGTGCGAGCTCCACCCTCGCGATAATGATTTCCGTTGGAGTGCCTTTTTGGGACCGCCATGTCCCAGCCGAAACTAATGTAGAAGACACTCTCTGGCTGTGTCTGGCCTCCGCGATCGGAATCGTGGTCACGATAGTCGTGGAAATATTGTTTTCGCGGATGAAGCTTGGTGAAGACGTTGTTGCAGGCGTTGCGGTAAGGCTTGCCGCTGTACAAGACTTACTGCTCTGCCATGCAGATGGCCGCCCCGGAAATCGCATGACGGAATCAGCCGTTACGCGCTTGGCCGTAGTGGGAACCTCCATGTTGCGGCGCATTTTGCAACGGTCCGCCTACTCGCTGCATTATGCCGAAAAAATGGGAGCAATGATCGGCCTCACTGGAACTCTTGTCGATCTTGCGGCCAATCTGACGCTTCCCACTCTTCAATTCTCTGATGACGATCGCAAGCGAATTCGACGCCAAGCGGAGAAGGTTGACAGAATTCGTTCGGATCTGCTGGCCCGAAGAAATCCACATTTGGGCGAGCCCGATACCGCGCCATGGAATGCTCTGCATTCAACTCCTCTGTTGCCCGAGATAGAGAGAACCGTCAATTCCATGAATGAAATTCTTGCGGGTTCTGCATCGCTCAACGTTTCCGCGTTGCGGCCCTCCATCGGTGATCCACCCTCAACGCTTTTTATTCGCGATGCGTTCACCAACGTTGATCATCTCAAATTCGCCTTGAAAGGATGTCTCACAGCCAGCCTGTGCTACATAATTTACAACGCGCTAGACTGGCCGGGGATCAGCACGGCGGTCACCACCTCTTTTCTTACGGCGCTCTCGACGATCGGCTCGTCCCGGCAAAAGCAGGTGCTCCGTATTGCCGGAGCCGTGGTGGGCGGTTTCGTTTTGGGGATGGGTGCTCAGATTTTCGTTCTGCCCTACCTCGATTCCATCGCAGGATTCACCATTCTTTTTGTGCTTGTCACGGTCTTCGCTTCCTGGTTCATGACCTCCAGCCCGCGCTTGTCATACTTCGGGATGCAACTCGCTCTGGCCTTTTACCTCATCCACCTGCGCACCTTCGGAATGGAGTCTTCGCTCTCCATAGCCAGAGACCGGGTCGTTGGTATCTTGCTGGGGCTGGTCATGATGTGGCTTGTTTTTGACCAACTCTGGGGCACCACCGCTTTGGTCCAAATGAAGAAGGACTTTACTGCCGCGCTTCGCTTGCTGGCTCAATTTGCCAGGGAGCCCGTTTCGGAAGACCTGAAAGTTGCAATCGAGCGCAGTTACTCTCTGCGCGAGGCGATCAACAATACCTTTGATCGCACTCGCGCCTCGGCTGATGCGATTCTCTTTGAGTTTGGGCCTTCCCGCGAACAGGATCTCGCGTTGCGGAGCAGAATCAAGGAATGGCAACCGCAGCTACGCTCTCTTTTCTTGATGCGAATTGCCTTATGGAAGTTTCGCGTTCAACTTCCCGGCTTCGAACTGCCTCAACCCGTACGTGTGGCACAGCAAGAGTTCGACTGCCAGTCAGCCGAAGTGCTGGACAACCTGGCGGATCGCTTGGAGGAAAGGAGCCCACGTAGAGAAAACAGCTTCGAAAAGTCCTTCGAACACCTGCAAAAAAGAGTGCGGACTTGCTGTTCGGAAGGTCCGCAAAATTCGCTCTCGCCTGAACTACAAACTCTTCTTGCCCTCTCCCGGAACGTGGAGTCCCTAATGATGTCTCTCAGTAGGAAATCTGACCTGTAGTGGCCAGCGGGTTGCTTGCAGCACACGCTGCAATGGGGCTCGATTTGACTGCTTCCGTGACGAGTGTTGGGGAAAGCTGAAAGGGGCGAATGAGTTGTGCCTCCATCCCTTGGGTCTGTCCGGAGCGCGACACTTTGACGCGAAACTCCAAGCAGCGTTTGGGTTTGGTCGCAGCCAACTAACTGAAAACATTTGCATCTGGGGTGGACCTGTATACGCGAGCTTTTGGAACCGCTCGTGCAACTGACTACTGGGATATCTCCGCGAAAACGCATGAAACGAGCGACGGCGAAAGGATCAATATCAATGGAATTGCGAGATAGCAAGCCGGAAATCAAACTCATCGTTTGCCCCATCGATTTTTCTGAATTCTCTGCAAGAGCCTACGACCATGCGGTCTCGTTGGCTGAGCACTATCAGGCCAAGTTGATGGCAGTGCATATCGTCGAGCTCTGGCAACATCCTTCTCTAGGTTTTGCTGCCACGGTGGAAACCTATGAGGCGTACTGCCAGGATCTTCGTGTGGATGCCCAAAGTCGACTGCGGGAATTCCTGAAGAACCATGCCCACGATGGAGTTCTGCCCGAACTGTCGATCCAACAGGGAACCGCCCCGGATTCTATTCTGTCCTTTGCCCACGTTAGAAAAGCGGACTTGATCGTTATGGGGTTGCACGGGCGGCGAGGCCTTGACCGCCTGATGTTGGGATCGGTGACCGATCGAGTGATGCGCAGCGCACAATGCCCGGTGCTTGCGGTATGTCATTCGACGCACGAGTCTGTGGGAACTGTGAGAGAGAATCATCACGCCCACCACCTAAATCGGATTCTTTTTTGTGCGGATTTCTCCGAGAATTCGGACAGAGCGCTCAGCTATGCGATCTCCGCAACAGCGGAATACGACGCAGAGCTCATCCTGCTCCATGTGCTAGATGAGTCGCCAAGTCCGAGCGAGGTGGAAGAGGTCGTGGCCGCCGCGACGGTACAACTCGATAAACTGATTGCACCGCAAAGACGCCAAGGCCTCAAAATTACGACTGCGGTGCGCATCGGGAAACCGTACCAGCAAATCATTCAACTCGCGCTCGAATCGCAAATCGACCTCGTGAGCATGGGAGTGCGCGGCCGTGGAGCTTTGGATCAAGCGATCTTTGGTTCGACGACGTATCGTGTGATGCAATTGGGCCCCTGCCCTGTTCTCACTGTCCACAGTTGACAGGCGAACCAAAC
>DATKAP010000015.1:0-212295 GCA_035577905.1 Binatia bacterium | reverse complement strand
AGCATGAGGAAGGCTAGTAAAGAGCTGAGCCAGAGCAGGGGACTCAAACGCCGTCCCCTGCTCCGGACCTCATCCCCGCTCAAACCCAAAATCAACCGAGAACTCACCTTGGAATTGGTACAACGAACGGGGGCACTTCAGTGGCTGAGATTAGACTATCCGTTCAGATGTTCGCCTCACTGGTCCGATATACACTTTTCTGTCCTTAAGTTCCTGCAAGTAGGAGCGACTATCATGTCAGGATCGACTGCATCGCATGGAGGCTTCCATTCCCGTCGCGGCTTCTTTCGATGGGCCGGTTCGCTGGCCGCGGCTCTGAGCGCGGCGCCTCTGGTTTGCTCCGCCAAGGCTCTCTCTTCGCCGACGGTAACGCCAGAGGGTGAGGATTACTATGCGAAGCTTGGGGTCTCCCGGATTATCAATGCCGCTGGCACCTATACCACGCTGACGGCTGCCTGCATGCCCCCGGAGGTTCTGGCGGCGGTGCAGAAGGCTGCGCTTCATCCTGTGCGTTTGCACGAACTGCAGCAGAAGGCAGGGGAGTACATCGCCCGTCGCCTCAAGTGCGAGGGAGCAGTCGTCACCTCGGGAGCCGCGGGAGCCATCAGCCTGGCGACTGCCGCTTGCCTGCAGTATGCCAACAACATCAAGATTACCGACATTCCGCAGGCGCTTGATGGTATGAAGAATCAAATCATCGTACAGCGGGCTCACCGCTATGAATATGACCGCGAAATGTATCTCTGTGGGGCGCGGGTAACCGAGGTCGTCACGCTCGACGACTATAAGCGCGCATGCGCCGCTGGCAGTGCGGTCATGACAAATTTTTTCAATGCCGCCGAGGACGAGGATGGAATCGCAGCGACCGCACAGATTGGTCGGGAAGAGTGGCTGCGCGTGGCGCACGAGTACAACATTCCCTGCCACCTGGATGCTGCTGCCGACATGCCGCCGATCTCGAATCTTTGGAAATACACCGGCATGGGTTTCGACCTTGTCGCTTTTTCCGGAGGCAAGGGAATACGCGGTCCGCAAAACGCGGGCCTTCTGCTGGGCCGAAAGGTCCTGACGGACTTGGCCCATGCGAACAATAATCCGGGAGACGGGATCGGCCGCGGCATGAAGGTCGCGAAGGAACAGATTGTGGGCATGGTTGCGGCGGTCGACTGGGTTCTTTCGCATACCGAAGAGTCGATGCAAGGCGACTACCAGAAGCGGGCCGATCTCATCGCCGGTGCCGTGAAGGGCATCCCCTCGGTCAGGACCGAAACGGTGATTCCAAAGATCGCCAACCATGTCCCACATCTGCTCATACGCTTTGACCCGGCAGTCACCGGCGTCACAACTAGCCAGGTCGTCGACGCTTTGCGCTCGGGGACGCCTTCGATTGAGCTGAACCCGAACACTGGCCAAAAGCCCAACCAGGGCATACCGGCGGATGCGAACACGCTCGTGGTCGGCGTCTGGATGTTGCAGCCCGGTGAAGACGCGATCGTGGGACGGAGAATTCGCGCGGCCCTCACGAAAAAGGCCTGACCCTCAAACCCCGGTCAGCAGGTCGATGAGTGCTATTAGGAGTGGCTGATGTTGAAAAACTCGATCTCAGAAGATGCTTAGAAGAACTTTGCGCTAGGATGTCCCACAAACGACGATATCAATTTTCTAGATATCTTCTATCCCAGCTCTTGGTCTGTTTCACTCGATAATGGACTTCTTCAACAGCTACAGGATTTTTCACCAACTGACACTCATCATCAGCGCTCTGGATCACCAAATTCTCGCAGACCGCAATAGACGCACCTGTTTTTTTCGTTGCGTGCATAGCGGCCTCGCTTCCCGAACCGATTGCCGAAGAACCCTTCAACCACACCTCGGGCAACTGACGTCATCGAGCCTTGTGGACGCAAACGCATTTCCTGCGCCTTCGGTATTCCTGCCTGCCTCCTCATACTGTTTCATACGCTAACTTTGACAACACAGCGCCCTGCCTTCGCTGGTTACGCGCGCAATCCTAGCCGTTGCAAACGGATTTTGAGTGTGGGGATGTTTCGCCAATGAAATTGTGATGTCTGTCACGGATACTTTCCCGCTCTGCCATTAGCCTTTGAGTCATGCTTTCTGTCGGCACAGAGGCGACGATTCATAGTGCCGTTCAACGTGCGTCATGCTGTGCGTAATGTTTCATCCTCGGTGGAGTTCGGTTCCTAGCAAGATTCGTGGAAGAGTAATCGCACCACAATTCGTCACCCACGCCCGAAGCAGGTTTTCACCTGTGCGGTTTAAAAACTTGTTCCTCTCTCTCGCCCCTTCGATTCTGGTCTGTACCTGCGCAATGTTGGCAAGTTGCGGCGGTACGAGGTCCCAACAACCGCCACCCCGGCAATTGATTGGTTTAACTGTGAAGCCAGCTATTGCGGACAATGATGTGAGTGATACCGTCCAATTCCACGCCACGGGAACTTATGACCAAGAACCTGTGACGCAAGAAAACGTGAATGCGCAGTGGACAGTTTCCCCTCTTCCTGACGGAGGAACTATAGCGGACATTGATCCTGTGACTGGAAATGCGACCTGCTTAAGTGCTGGTTCCACTATCGTAACGGCAACGGCGCCGGGAAAAGCCGGGCAAGCGCAGGGTTCGGCAACTCTAAATTGTCATTCTGTAGGAGATTTCGCAGCCGTGGTCCAATCACAAGGCTGTCAGGATTGGACGAACTATGACACGACGTTCCAATGCTCATTTCCCACACCCACTACGGCTGGCAACTCCATTATCGCTTTCGCCCTAACTTCTGGAACTGATGTTCCTACAGTCACCGACAATGCTGGACATTCCTACATCCAAGATTTGAATTATCTGTTTCTTGGAACGCAGCGCGTTGTATTTTGTTCCGCAATGGACGTGAGCAACACCGAAACTGTGACATTTACCGCTGCGTCTGCCGTCCATTGGCAGGCCGTCATCATGGAAGTGCGTAGCTTGGTGTCTCCATCATCATCGCGAGATCAAGCCTCTACAAATGACAATGGATACTCGAGCGGAGGCTCCGGCGGACCTTACCCATTCACCTCAGGAACGGTCACGACCACTCAAAACAACGAAATGATGGTGGGTTGGGCGGAGCAAGCGTATTCCAATTCCCTCAATTTCACATTCACCGATGACCCACCTTGGATACTAGTCCAGCAGTTGCCGATCGGCGGGTCTCGCATTGCCTATCGAACAGTCAATGTCATCGGAACGTATGCCTACACAGGAACATTCTCCGGTCTTGGCGCATACGACACGGGTGCGGCCGTCATAACATACAAATTGGCGCCCTGAAATAGAACCGACTGACGTTAGCAAGGCGATAGCGCTCAAAACCCCCAGGTGTCAAATTGAGGCTTGGCCATGGTGGTTCGACTTGCTATTTCCTTGGAGTGCCCTAGTTCCCTTCCGGCTTGAAGATTACTCCCTGGCTCGTCCGGCTATTCATCACGATCTGCAACGGTTCGGCGAACTGCAGATGCCGTACGCATCCCTGCTCTTCCGCCGCTGGTTGCTCCGAGAGCCATTGCCAGTTGAGTGATCCTTCACCGGCGTCGGGATTCACGGTGAAGTATCCCACCTGAAACGCGCTCAGGTTCTGGAAGAAATGACTTCCCTGCGAAGGTGTGACGCGGAAATCGCGGAAGCCTGCTTCGACAATCGCGCGTGCCCCGGAGATCTCATCCCACTCAACCGGAATGCCCAGCCATGGATCATTCGATCCCCAGCGGCCGACGCCAATCAGCAGATACGGACGATTCTCGGTGCTGAGCACGGCATTGAAATGCGCGACCGCCTCGGCGACCTCGTGGCTGCGGCTGCGGTCGAAGCGGTGCATATCGACCATGATGATGTCGTGCAGATTATCGATTCGCCCGTTGCCCAGCACCTTGCTGCTGCGGCAGATCAGCCGCACGGGATCGATGTCGCCGATCGCCAGATCTTCATGATCGCGCGCCAGAGTCAGCGGACGAATCTGCAGAAAGCCGAATTCGGCCGGGTCCTCTCCCTGCGGCAAGCGCACGGCAAATTCAATCTCCACAGGATTGCCCAGCGCATCTTCTCCGGCGTGCACCAGCATTTCAAGAATCTGGGCGAGCGGAAAAAGGCCGTGCTTCAACATCGGCGCGAATGTGACGACCCGCGCGCCGGGTCGGCTGAGGCCATCGTAGACTACGTGATTGTCGGCGGAATAAGTGGAAGCCACGGCATGCAGGGTCCCGTCTGCCTCGGCCACATCCAGGCCGTAGCGAACTTCCCGCAGGTGTCCCGGGCCTGCGCCGTGCGGCACGCCATCGAGTTCCAGTGCGCAGAATTCGGTCTGCGTGTTTGCCAGGATGTCTTCCACCGACGAAAACTGCAGCAAGTTGCGAGGGTAGCGCGGGCAGAAGCTCATGCACTTGCCGCCATCCACGACGGTGCGTCCCAATCCGAGCGCTACAGCGGCAATGCCGTCGGAAAACGTCATCGGCTCAATCGGATAAAAATTGTGCGACCGCGCCACCCCCGAAAAATCAGGATAAAACCTCGGCCCGTGAGCGTTCCCCACCACCTGCTGAAGAATGACCGCCATCTTCTCTTCTTCCAGGCGGTAAGGCGTGGCGCGGACGTAGGTTTTCGCGTGCTGGCTGAAGGTGGACGCGTAAACCAGCTTGATGGCCTCGCACAGCTCGTTGAATCGCGTCTGGAGATCCGGCTGCTGATTACCCAGCATGAACGTCTCGTATACGCCGGTGAACGGCTGGTACTGCGAGTCCTCCAGGAGGCTTGATGATCGAACCGCGATCGGATAGTGAACCTCTTCCAGAAACGCGCGCAGACTCTCCTGCAGCGAGACGGGCAGCGGGGAATCCAGAAAGCGCTGCTGAATCTCGCTGTCATCATCACAGTGCAGCGCAAAATCGCTGAGATTATTCTCCGCCAGGAACTGCTCGAAGAGGTCCGTCGCAATCACGACCGCGGGAGGCACGCCGATGCGCACTCCGGGAAAGCGTTTGACGATGCGCCGCGTCCGCAGCAGATGCCGCACGAAGGCCAGGCCACGGGCCTTTCCGCCGAGAGATCCCGCACCGATCCGCAGAAAGCTGGACTGCGCGGGCTTATAGGTATCCGGCTTGAAATCGCCAATCAAAACCTCGTTCTGTTCGCGCCGGTAATCGTTGATTGACTCAATCAGGTCGCGGCGTAGATGCTCAGGGCCATTGAAGTCTGAAACTTTGCGCGGCCGCAGCTTCGCGGCAAGCGCGAATTCCGTGCGCGCCATCAGCCAGTGCGAGAAGTGATTGCGCTGCGCGTGATACATCAGGCTGTCAGCGGGAATCGTTCGCAGCTGTTCTTCCAGCTCGTTCAGATCTCTGGCGCGGCCTACCTCGTGCTGGTCGGGCATGCGGAAGACAAAGTCTCCGAAACCGAACGAATCGGTCAGAATGCGGCGCAGATCTTTCAGCAACGTAGGCGAACGCTTGCGCAGGAACGAATACCCCTCGGCATGCGCTCGGGGACGAAACTCGGTGCGGCTGGTCTGCAGAACTACCGGAACATCGGGCGTCAGGCTCTTCACCATGCGGGCCAGTTCGAATCCGGCTTCCGGGCTGAGCTTGCCATCCCAGGGGAACTCGACGTCCGACACGATGCCAAAAATATAGTCGCGGTATTTCTGCACAAGTTCGGCAGCGTCTTCGAAATTCGACGCGAGCAGGATCTTGGGCCGGGCCTGCATGCGAACCAGTTTGTGGGCGACGTTGATGCCTTCCTGAATCACCCGCCGCGATTGCTTGATCAGTTCGGTGTAGATCACCGGCAGGAAGGCTGAGTAGTAGCGGATATTGTCTTCCACCACCAGCAGCACGGGAACCCCCATGGAGCGCGTGTCGTGCTGCACGTTGTACTTGTCTTCGATGTATTTGACGATCGCGATCAGGATGCGCGCCGTTCCCTGCCACAGGAAGACGCGGTCCAGGTCTGTGACTGGATTGCGTGCGATGAAGTTCTTGATCTCGCGATAGTTGTAGCCCAGTACAACGACCGGGATATCGAGACCGGCGCGGCGCACGGCGCGGGCGAGATTCGCCGCGTTCGTATCTCCTACCGTGAGATTCGTGACGATCAAGTTGAACTGCGAATTGGCCCGGGCGAGATCGAGCGCCTCCGCGCAGCTGGAAACATGTGTGATCCCCGGAATCTGCCGCAGGTTCAGTTCGAGCGATTCATCGATCAGCAGTTCGTTAAGCCGTCCGTCTTCGCGGAGAATGAACGAGTCGTACAGGCTCGACACGAGCAGAATGTTCTGCACGCGGAAGGGCATGAGGTTCTCGAAGCCTTCAAAACGTTCCTCGGCATCGAGAATAGGTTCGGCGATTCGGGGCAGGGACATGGCCGGCAATTATCATAGCCTCATCCCTGCCTGTCGCGTCGGATCCGAAGCAGGATTTTTTCCGTCCGCCACGATTCGAAAACAAGCAATGAGCGATGAGCTCAACCAGAACTCCGTTTGCTCATCGCTCACGGCTCACACGCTCAGGTTTACTTGCTCAGGGTGAAATCCGCTTTGCCTCCTCCGGCCACGGTGACGGGCTTCGCCTGATTCTTGGCCCCCTCGTGCCACACGACCAGTTTGTAGCTTCCGTCGGGAACGTCTTTGATCTTGTAATTGCCGCTGTCGTCCGTCAGGGCAAAGTACGGAGTCGGACTCACGATCAGGTATCCGGCCATGTCGGGGTGCACGTTGCAAAGCAGCGGCACAACGCCTGCTTTGTCGAAGGTATAGGAGCGCTTTTCGCCCTTGGGCCAGGTGCCAAGGTTCTTCGTCAGTTTTTTGTCGCCTCCGACACTCGGCCAGAAGACATTGTGGGCCACGTTGTCGTCGTTCTTGAAATCGACGGTTGTGCCCTGTTGCACCACAACGATTTGCGGCAAAAACATCAAACCCTTCTGATCGATGAGCGAGTGGTCGGTGGGCGCGGGAAATGTTTTGCCCGCGATCGTGTCCAGGTAGACCACCGACTTGCCTTTCATGCCGGCAACTTTGCCTTCAATATCGCCGGCCCATGCTGCCGTGAAGAAACCGGTCACGAATGTAAGCAAAATGGCTGCTTTGAATCTCATTCCGTTCTTTTCTCCTTTGCGCTTCCGCTCGATAACACTCGGCTCGGTTAGAAAACGAACCTTGCCACCAAGTAGACGGTGTTGTTGCTGCTGGCGTTCCGGCCCGCCCCGTCGTAGTTGTTCTGCGCTCCGTTGAAACGGGTGTACCCGGTGTATTGGGCCGCGAGTTGCAGGTTCTGCCACGGCCAATAGGAAAGATTCGCGATGTAGCCTGAACTCCTCGGGTCGCCACTGACGCTACCGCTAACGTCTTCCTGCGGAAAGAGAACCGGATCCACCGTCCCATGTGTATCGAACCATCCGAATGTGCCCGAAAGGCGATAGCCGAAGTGGTATTCGGCATTGGCCATCACGGTGTTCAGGTGATGGCTGCCCGGTGACGCAGCCCCTAGAGCCGCCATCGCCGCCAGGTTCGAATTTTCACGGATGTAGGTGCCGCGCAGCGAGAGGACATCGGTTCGGAACAGCGTGCGGTCGATCTGCGCGTCGAAGGCGTAATCAGTGAAATCGTCTTCAATACCGGTGATGGCATCCGGGCTGGAATGCATGTGCATGCCGTAGGTGCCGATCTCATACTGCGTCTTGCCGGTGAGTTGCTGAAACGCGACGCGCCAGTACGGAGCCAGCCCGCGAACGTTGAATCCGAAGTCCGTGCCAGCGTTCGGCTGCTCGGTTCCAAGGTGCTGCGAGCGGTAAAACGTGACGTCTGCGTACAGGTGGTTATCCCACATCGTGTATCCGCCGAACCCGGCCACGTCTTGCCCCAGGCTGGAAATGATGGGAGCAGCCGTAGGCGTCGGCGCAAAATTGTCGGCCACAAACGGATAACCCCACGCCGGCGTGGTGTTCCACAGGTCCTCGACTGTCGGATTATTGTTGACGTTCAGTCCGAACACCAGTTCCTTCCCGCCCAGCTTCGTCTTGTTGGCATAGCGGACATCGGTATTGTCCATGGTGAAGTGATCGTCTTGTACGTCGTAGGTGACTTGCAGGAAGCTGCCAACGTGAGTTGTCCACGCGCCCGACAGGAACAGCGAGATGTCTTGCGGCATTTCGAAGCTTCCGTTCTGGGTGCCCGGAATTGGGGACTTCGTTGAAGTGAACGAAGTTTGCAACCAGGCCGAGAGCGGCAGTGAAGCCAGCAGGTCCAGCGCCGCGCGCTTCTTGTTTCCGTCGGCCTTCACCGTCTTGGTGTCATCCGCCCGGTCGATGTACCCGAGCAGTTTGAAACGACGCCCGGCCGGATTGAGTTCCGGAGGATTGTAGTGACACCCACTGCATGGGAGACCGGTTTGTCTGGCAAAGCTGGGAACGGCTCCGGCTTGCGGTATGTTGAATGCCAGCAGGACGATGGCTAAAACGACGAACGAAACAAACTTCAACGCTGCCTCCTTACGCACCGGCGTGAAATCCGGGCGTAGACCTGGAATCACCTCATTAGCAGGGGGATCACAATTGGGAAGAATCGCGAAGCAGGGATGCGATTCGTCGATGATCGTACCGATAGTGGAAATTCCGTTTGTTGCTAAACCGCAAAATCGCTGTAAGGTGTTTGTAAAAATCGAGGCAGTGTAGTCGTTCGTACAAAACACAGTCGCGACTGTTTCTTCAGTGCTCTTTCGTTGTTGTCTTTCTTAATTACAGACGAGCGCGTTCATAGATCACGCGAGCAGCACGCCCAGCGATGAATGTCGGTAGCGAGGTTGCGCGAACTTCGCACTTCGAGCGAACTCATCCGTTCTTGTGCAAAGTCGTTTTGAAATGATCGCGAAGCAGTGAAAGAAGGTTCCTCGCAATGTCAGCTGCTGACAAGAATCGAGCTACCGATGAGCGGTTAATTTGTTGAGTTGTTAATGCCGTTTTGAGGAACTCGTGCCAACCTTGGATCGCATCCAGCCTGACACGAAGTTTGCCCCAGCCCGGGATTGCGCTCCCGAGAAGCAGATCGAAGGCCCGCATTTGACAAGTCCAGTGTCTAACCCGCTCGACTCATGGGATGCCCCATACGGAGCGCCCCAAGCAGTCTGGCGGTAGTTCGCGACATCCGGCAAGGCTTAGATCAGACGCCCGGGAGAGCTTCTCAGCGGCAGGTTAAATCGATTTAATTATCAAATTCAAGTTATTGATTACAATAGACTTCTATTGTTTTTCTTGCACACCCTCCAAGCCCTGAAACTGGCTTTTGAATCGGTCGCTTGCCTCATGCTTGCACCAATAACAGTGCAACCCGTAGCCGATCGTGGTCTTGACAACATCAAGGCGCAAAAATTCAAAGAAAGTGCTTGCAAGTTACTTAGTGTTATAGTTAACTATATCAGTGCCACTGGCCATGGCACGGTGAGCACAGGGTCGACCTCAATCGGGGAAGAAGAACTTCCATATGAGGAGTATCAAGATGAAATCGCTTCGTGTTCTGCTGCCACTGGCTGTGTTGTCGCTTGCGACCGTGGCTTTCGCTCAATCGGACGCACAAAAATCTTTTGACACGATGAAAACTCTCGCCGGCGATTGGGAGGGGCCCGTCACGGTGAATCCGCCGATGCCCGAGATGTCGGGCGGCAACAACATGCATATCTCCCTGCGCGTAACCTCACGTGGACACGCGATCGTGCATGAGATGCAGGAGTCGAGCACTCCGCTCGATCCCAAGAAGTACGATCACCCGGTAACGATGCTTTATCTGAATAACGATCAACTGAATCTGGTTCACTACTGCGATGCTGGGAACCGGCCGCACATGCTGGCGCGCAAATCGACGGATGGCAAGACGGTGGAATTCGATTTCGCCGACATGTCGGGAGGCAACGACTTCGGACATATGTACCATGCCGTTTTCACCATCGTCGACGCCGACCATCATCTTGAGGACTGGACATACATGATGCCGGGCGACAAACCGATGCATGCACACTTCGAATTGCGTCGCGCGAAATAAGGATGGGATTTCTCGAACACCTTGGACACCCTGATGGACCGTGAGTGGAACGACAGTCAGCCGATTTACCGCCAGCTTCGCGATCGCGTAGTCGCGATGATTCTCGACGGCCTGCTCAAAGAGGGTGATTCCCTGCCCTCGGTGCGCACCGTCGCCGCGGAATACCGGGTCAATCCGCTCACCGTCCTGAAAGGTTATCAGCAATTAGTGGACGAGGGACTGGTCGAGACTCGCCGAGGACGCGGCATGTTTATCAACAAAGGCGCGCGCAATCTGCTGATGCAGGGCGAGCGCCAGAAATTTCTCGCCGAAGAGTGGCCTAGAATTCACGCCACTATTCAGCGGCTCGGCCTGGATGCGGGAGAACTGCTGCAGGCCGCGAATGGGAACGCTTCCCAATATCCCCGCTTCTCCCAAAACCGGGGGGAAGTGGGGCACCCCTCATCGAAAGAGACGCTAGCGCAGTCCATGGATGACGAGGAGGAACGCTGACACATGCCATGCATTGAAGCACACAGTTTGCGCAAGGTGTTCGGCTCAACGGTTGCGCTCGACGGCATCGATCTGCGGGTGGAGGAAGGCCGCATCCTGGGATTGATTGGTCCAAACGGCGCAGGCAAGACGACAGCGCTGAATGCGATTCTCGGACTCATTCCCTACGACGGACAACTCCGCGTCCTCGGCCGTGATCCGTGGACCGAGCGGGAACGCCTCATGTGCGATGTGTCGTTTATCGCGGACGTAGCCGTTTTGCCGCGCTGGATCAAGGTTTCGGAAGCGATCGATTATGTTGCCGGAGTGCATCCGCGATTTGATCGCGCCAAGGCGGAAGGTTTCCTCGCCAGGACAAGCATCAAGCATTCCAGCAAGGTTCGCGAACTATCAAAGGGTATGGTGGTCCAGTTGCATCTCGCGCTGGTGATGGCGATCGATGCTCGCCTGCTGGTACTCGATGAACCCACGTTGGGCCTCGACATTCTGTATCGGAATCAGTTCTACGATTCCCTGCTGAACGACTACTACGATCGCACCCGGACGATCATCGTCACCACGCACCAGATCGAAGAGATTCAGCATGTCATCACCGACCTGATGTTCATCGACCGTGGGCGCATTGTGTTCGCCTGCAACATGGAAGACTTCGAAACACGTTATGCGGAAGTGATCGTCAAACCCGATCGGATTGAGGCCGCGCGCGCGCTTAAGCCGATGCACGAGCGGCAAGTGTTCGGCCGCAGCATTTTCCTGTACGACGGAGCGGACCATCATCAACTCGCTGGGCTGGGCGAGGTGCGCACGCCTGGCATCGCCGATCTGTTCGTGGCAGTAATCGGGAATCAGAACCGAAGCACCCAAGGGGAATTCGCACAAAGCCGATACGAAGGAGTCACCCCATGACGACACCGTCGACCGCTGCGTCCGAATCGTTTGAGTCGCGTCCGGCCGTGCCCGCAGCGGCGCAGGCAACGCATTCTTTGTATTGGTCTGTGCGCCGCGAATTTTATGAGTATCGCTCGATCTATCTCGCGCCGATGGCGATTGGCGGAGTGGTCCTGCTCGGCTTCGTGTGGGTGCTGGCCCTCCTTCCGCATACCCTGCGCACCTCCATGGCGATGGAACCAATGGCACACCGGCACGCACTCGCCAAGCCGTTCGATATGGCGGCCGCATTGATCATGATGGCAGCTTTTATCGTGAGCCTCTTCTATTCGCTCGATTGTCTGTACGGCGAGAGGCGCGACCGCAGCATCCTGTTCTGGAAGTCGCTTCCGGTTTCCGATTTCACGACTGTACTGGCGAAGGCAAGCATCCCGCTGCTCGCCCTAAACGTGATCTCTTTCGCGGTGACCTTGATCGTCGAAACCATCATGCTGCTGCTGAGCAGCGTGGTGGTTGCAGCGAGCGGATTCAGCGTCGGCGAGTACTGGTCTCGGCTCCAGCTCTACCAGACCATGTGGGGACTGGCATATCACCTGGTGACTGCACACATCCTGTGGTACGCGCCACTCTATTGCTGGCTTTTGCTAATCTCCGCATGGTCACGGCGCACGCCGTTTCTCTGGGCGGTGCTGCCGCCATTCGCAGTCGTGATTTTCGAGAAGATTGCATTTCATACCAGCTACTTCCTGAATTTTCTGAACTATCGTTTCACCGGCGGCCAGGAAGCTACCGGCAACGCGAATGCCAACATGCTCGATCCAGACATGCACATGACTCCAGGCCCATTTCTCCTCACCCCGGGACTGTGGCTCGGACTTCTATTTGCAGCGTTGTTCCTATATGTGGCGGCTCGCCTGCGGCGGCAGCGCGCACCACTCTGATGCCGATCGCGAGGAGTTTGCCATGGAGCGCACAAGACAAATACGGACTTGGTTCGCGCGGGACATTATGGTCTTCGCGGCACTGGCCGCGGGTTTACACGCCCAGACCACGATCAAGGTAGACGTCAATCTGGTGAATCTCGCGTTTGTAGCGCGGGACGCACAAGGGCAATTGGTGGGAAACCTGACCCGCGATGACATCGAACTCTATGAGGACGCGGTCCTGCAGAAGATTCACACCTTTGCCAAGAGCACGGATCTGCCCCTGAACCTTGGCCTGATCGTTGATGCGAGCGGCAGCCAGGATCCTTTCGGCAAGAAGCATAAGAAGGATCTGGAAGTGTTCTTGAAGGAAATCCTTCGTCCGCAGGATCGCGTGTTTCTGCTGTGTTTTGGAAATCATCTGCGGCTGGTCAGTGATTTCACAAATTCCGCTGAGCAAATTCTGGACAACTATGCGCTATTTGATGGCGGGAAGAGTCACTTTCCCGAACTCGGACCGAAGGAAGATCGTGACCTTGGTACCGCCTTCTACGACTCCATCTATTACAGCGTTACCGAGAAGCTTGCGCAGGTAAGTGGACGCAAGGCAATTCTGATGTTTAGTGATGGCGAGGACAATTCCAGCTCGCACAACATGATGATCGCCATCGAGACGGCGCAAGCGGCGAATGTGGGCGTATACGCCATCCGTTACACCGAAACGAAGCATGGACGCCTCACGGCACGCAACAGGTACGGCATCAGCGTAATGGATCGCGTCGCAAAGGAAACCGGCGGAGCGCATATCGACGCCGAACAGACCCCAGCCGACACTTACTTTCGCCAAATTGCCGAGGAGCTACGCACCTCCTACGAACTGTCGTACTACCCCACGAACAAGGCTAAGGACGGCAGTTTTCGAAAGATCTCCATTACCCCAAAGGGCGAGAGCATAACCATAAGGTCAAAAACCGGATACTTCGCACGATCGAATGCAAACAAGTAGAGACGGACGCCACCGGGCGCCAGGAAGAAACGCATATGAGTACACATGGGATCACCAGAACGATCACCGGCGAGTCATCGCGTTTGAGGGCTAAATTCGTCGGTGCCTATTACCTGCTCACCATCGCAACCGGCGCTTTCATTCTTTTGTTCCACGGCAGGGTTGCCTTTGTAGCGGACCTGCTGGCGGGGATTTCGTATCTCGCCGTGACTGCTTTTCTTTATGGCTGGTCAACGTCGGCGAACAGAAGAAACAGCGTGCCCAAGGAGAACCTATGACTCGAAAGCGAATATTGCAGGTGGTGCTCGGAATTGTGGGATCGCTTTTTCTGATCGGCATTTACGCGCTGACGCAATGGAACAAACAACACGTCTTCGATCAAATGCTGGGCTCGGTCTACGCCACGTTAGGTGTCTTTTTGCTGCTGGCGATTAGGAATCCATCCGCACATTGCAGCCTGATTGCCTTCACGGCTTGGTCCAGCCTTGTGCACGGTGGCGTGATGGCGGTGCAGGCCATCGAGAACTTGATTCCTCGGGCCGACTTGTTGCGTGCGGTCCTGCCCCTTGTTCTTGTCGGGGTGCTTCTGATCGTGCTCGCGCCGGAGAAAGATTCGCCGGAAGCGAAGGCCGCGGTCAGGGATGACCGGCCAGTTCGATCTGCGCCGCAGCAAGCGGCAAGGCTCTGACATCAACGGGCCAGGAGTCTGGTATGCGGTTTCCGCTGTTAGTTCTCCATATTGCCGGGGGGATGATTGGACTACTTTCGGGTTGCGTGGCCATGGTGTACCGAAAAGGTTCGCGCGGGCACCGCATCTCCGGAGATGTTTTCGTGGTCTCCATGTTGGTGATGGGCGCTTGCGCCTCATGCCTGGCCTTGATGAAACATCAGCCCAACAATTTCTTTGGAGGCCTGATCACGTTCTATCTCATCACGACGGCGTGGCTGACCGGACGGCCGCGCGAGCGCGAAATAAACCCGATGGATTGGGCCGCGATGGTGTTCGCGCTTGTCCTTGGAAGTAGCTTGATGACGCTCGGTGTGCTCGTTGCGCGCGGCCAGGCAACCAAGCAGCCGGGAGTTCCTCTTGGAGTCTACTTTTTCATGGCAAGCATTACGCTGTTGGCCGCAGCGGGCGATTTTCGGGTGCTTCTGCGCGGCGGAATCTCGGGATCGGCACGACTAGTGCGGCACTTATGGCGCATGTGTTTTGCGTGGTTCATGGCGACCGGTTCGTTCTTCATTGGACAACAACAGGTCTTTCCCTCAGCTCTGCGGAAACAGGCTCTGCTGGTGCCCTTGGCATTCCTGCCGCTTGGGTTGCTCATCTATTGGTGGCTAAGGGTCTCGTTCGCCAAGCGTGCGACGTTTGTCATGCGGAAAGAGGAAGCACGCGCATGAAAGCCGTCATCAACGGCGGCGATGGTTCGCCAGGTTTGATAGCACAATCGAGAGACAACGTGGGGTGCTCCAAGTCTCGCTGTTGTTGCGAGACATGGAGGCCTGGAATCGTCGGATCTCGAGATTCCGAGGTCTCGCAACTTCAGCGAAACCCTTCGACAAGTCCAGAGCGGGCTCCGGGGCACCCCTTTTCCAATGGGAGTGTCCAATATCTGCATTCGGATCCCTACAATATCCGGTCGCCTCATTCGTCTTCCTAACTGCATGAATGGCGCGGCGAGCATCGACCGCATGGCACTCGAACAGGACCAGCGCATCTCGGAGGTGGTCAAGCGCGAACGGTCGCGCCTACTGAACTTCATCCGACGGCGTGTGCCTGATCCGGGTGACGCCGAGGACGTTCTGCAGGAGGTCTTTTACCGGCTGGTGGAAGCCAACCGCCTGCTGATGCCGATCGAGCACGTGACCGGATGGCTATTCCATGTGGCGCGGAATCGAATCACGGATCTGTTTCGCAAGAAGCAGCCGGAGAACTTCAGCGACATTGCCATCGCGGACGAAGGCGGCGAAGAGTTGAGGTTCGAAGATCTGCTGCCCTCGCCCGATGCGGGACCGGAGGCAGCGTATGTTCGCAAGCTTGTGCTCGAGCAACTGCGGCTGGCACTTGCCGAGTTGCCGAAGGAGCAGCGCGAGGTATTCGTCGCGCACGAGTTCGAAGGACGCAGCTTCAAAGAACTCGCCGCCGAAACAGGCTTAAGCGTGAACACGCTGCTCGCGCGCAAGCGATACGCGGTACTGCATCTGCGCGAACGTCTGCAACGCATGTACGCCGAGTTTACGAAATGAGGAAACGATTATGAGAAAGAAATGGTGGTGGATCGCGCCGTTAGCAATCGTCGGGATATTCGTGTTTATCTGGATCGGCGGCCAGGTGGTCATGCATCTGTGGAACTGGCTGCTACCCCCGCTTTTCGGATGGAAGACGCTGACGTTCTGGCAGGCACTTGGGCTGCTTGTTTTGTGCCGTGTTCTCTTTGGCGGGCTGGGAGGGCACGGCCCAGGTCACGGGCGACGCTGGGACCGCCGCCGCTGCAAGAAGATGACTCCGGAAGAACGTGAAAAATTCCGCCGGGCGATGGCCGAGGGCTATGACTTCGGAGCAACGGGAGAGAAGGCTAGTTCCTAGTGATTGGGAGGATTCGAGGGGGTGCCCCACGTCTCGCCGATTTTGAGAGGCCCGGAAAGGATCGAGATTCGGCGCCGCAACCTGGGACTGATGCGCCCAGCGATGCCTTTAGCCTTCGGACTTGCGCGCCAGATAGATGGTGCGGCAGCCTACGCTGACGACCCGATTCTTCCAGAAGGGCGCAGCATCCCAGGCGCGCAACCGATCAAAGCCTGCATCCCGGAAGATCCTCCTGATCTCGCCTGAACTCCAGCAGACTTCCTCCACTCTTTCCTGATACCGCTGCCAGTGTTTTCTCTCGCGGACGAACAGGTCGATATCACTCCACGCGCGGTCCAGCTGTGAGCGGTGTCCATTGCGCATCATCACGATCAAGCCCGGCCTTTCGACCCAGACGGTTCCAGTCCAATAGCTCTTGAATCCGGGGGCGTTGTTGACATCGAAAAAGAAATAACCTCCGGGGCGCAGCGCCCGCTGCACGGCGGCAGCAACTCTTTTCAGGTCCGCTTTTTTCGGAACATGATTGACCGCATCGTATTCGCAAAGGACCAGATCGACCGGTTCCGGCAACCGGAAGCTACGCATATCAGCCTGTAGCACACGCACCGGCGGACTCACCCGGCTTACCTTCTCGCGGGCCAGCCTGCACATTTGTGAGGACAGGTCTATGGCGTAGACGCGGATTCCCCGCTGCGCGAGCATCAGAGCGGTGGTTCCCGTGCCACATGCCAGATCACACGCCTTGTGAACGCGAGGCAGGATGCGTCCGAGCACGCGCTGCCGCGCCGCATCGATCGGGGATCGATGGGGCAGGAAAAGCGCATCGTAATACTGAGCCAGCCATCGGTAGGGTTTGTTCATCGCGGTTTCCCGAGAAGCTGAATCCCCACCCTGCCCTGCAGCGCTGGGGCAAAGTGGGGATTGTTTAGGAGAAAAGAAACAACTACACGAGCCCCTGATCCAACATCGCGTTGGCTACTTTCACGAAGCCGCCGATGTTGGCACCGTTTACCAGGTTGCCGGGCGTGCCGTATTTCGCGGCCGTTTCGTAGCAGTTCTGGTGGATGGCGATCATGATCTTGTGCAGACGCTCGTCCACTTCCTCGCGGGTCCAGCTCAGCCGGGCGCTGTTCTGGGCCATTTCGAGGCCTGAGGTGGCCACGCCACCCGCATTCGCGGCCTTGGCCGGTCCGTACAGGATCTTCGCTTCCAGGAACATCTTGGTCGCTTCGAGCGTCGACGGCATGTTGGCGCCCTCGGCCACCAGCTTGCACCCGTTCTTGATCAAGTTCGCCGCGTCTTTTGCGGTGATTTCGTTCTGCGTGGCGCTCGGGAAGGCGCAATCTCCCTTTACGTTCCACAGCGGATTGTGATCGAGCTTGATGTCGGTGGGCATGAAGATCGATTTCTTGAACTTGTCGGCATAGTCGCGGATGCGTCCACGCTTCACGTTCTTCAGTTCGATGATCCATGCCAGCTTCTCGCGGTCGATGCCATCGGGATCGTAGATCACGCCGTTCGAGTCAGAGCAAGTGACCGGCTTGGCGCCGAGGTCGAGCAGCTTCTCGATCGTGTATTGCGAGACATTGCCGCTGCCGGAGACCAGGCAGAGTTTGCCTTCGAAGGTCTCTTTGCGGGTTTTCAACATCTCTTTCGCGAAGTAGACGCAGCCATATCCGGTTGCTTCCGGACGAATCAGCGATCCGCCCCAGCCTAGGCCCTTGCCCGTAAGCACGCCGGTGAATTCGTTGCGCAGCCGCTTGTATTGGCCAAAGAGGAATCCGATTTCGCGTCCGCCTACGCCAATGTCGCCGGCCGGGACGTCGGTGTCGGGGCCGATGTGGCGTGCGAGTTCCGTCATGAAGCTCTGGCAGAAGCGCATGACTTCGTTATCGCTCTTGCCCTTGGGATCGAAATCGCTTCCGCCCTTGCCGCCGCCCATGGGGAGCGTGGTGAGCGAGTTCTTGAAGACCTGTTCAAACGCCAAAAACTTCAGGATGCCGAGATTCACGCTGGGGTGGAAGCGCAGGCCGCCCTTGTAGGGACCGATGGCGCTGTTCATCTCGATGCGGAATCCACGGTTGACCTGCACATTGCCCTGATCGTCAACCCAGGGCACGCGGAACATGAGGACGCGCTCGGGCTCGACAATGCGCTCCAGCAGACGCGCCGACTGATATTCGGGGTGTTTCGCGAGAACTAATCTGAGGGAATCGAACACTTCAGCAACCGCCTGATGAAACTCGGGCTCGGCGGGGTTCTTGGCTTTCACACTGATCATCACGGATTCAATGTAATCCGCCGGCGTCCTGACTCCCGGCGGTGTCATCACGGACATAGGGGCTACCTCCATAGGTGCAACCTAAAAGCATAATGCCGCTCTCTATTTTCGGCCTCTATGGACGGCAGGCAGTGATAATTCTCACGGCCGGAGGTGATCAGAGTCACGAAGCCATGTATACCACATATAATCAATGACATATGGCCATTCTGGCCGATTCAGACCGGTGATTCCGTGGATACTTCCTGCGTGAAATGGGGCACGTCGACCTCAAGGGAGGAGCAGGGTTGCAATCATTGATTGCAATGCTATCATTGATTACATGCCCAGCATTGTCATTCGCAATCTGGATGAGGCCACTAAGCGCAAGCTGAAGATCCGGGCGGCCATGAACGGGCGCTCCATGGAGCGGGAAGCGCGCGAGATCCTGAAGAGCACACTGGCCCAAACGTCGAAGAAACGCGCCAATCTGGCTGAACGCGTGCGCGATATCTTCGGCCCGCTGGGAGGGGTGGAACTGGAGCGTCTTCCCCGGGAGGCCATGCGTGATCCCGAATGGCTCACGCAGAGGGAGTGATTTGATTGCAGATTGCAGATTTCAAATCGCAGATTGAAAGCTTCGTGAGTGGTCTTTCAACCTGCAATCGCAAATCCGCAATCTGAAACGTCTTGGTCAGCTGCATATCGATGTTCAGCCAATGATCATTCTCGATACCAACGTCGTTTCCGAGTTGATGCGCCCCGCGCCGGAGCCGCGAGTGCTGCGCTGGTTCGCCAACCAGTCTGCGGAAGATCTGCACGTCACCGCCATCACCATGGCGGAAATTCTTTATGGCATTGAACTCATCGCCGTGGCCAGACGCCGCGACGTGGTTCGGGCAGGCGCGGAAAAAATGTTCGGGGACCTGTTCGCGGAGCGCATTCTGACCTTCGAAGATCGTGCTGCCCGTACGTTCTCGCAGATTACGTCCTCCCGCCGTCGGCAAGGAAAACCCATGTCCGACTTCGACGCCCAGATTGCAGCGATTACGCGAGTTCATGGAGCGACACTGGCCACGCGCAATCCCTATGTATTTGAAGGATGCGGGGTGCGGCTGGTGAATCCGTGGGAAGGGTAGTTGAACGATTCCAGAGTTGTCATTCTGGCGAAGGATCTCCGCATTTTGGCCACGGCCCGCAAAAATGCATGGGTCCTCCGCGG
Source organism: Binatia bacterium (assembly GCA_035577905.1). GTDB lineage: Bacteria > Acidobacteriota > Terriglobia > Terriglobales > Acidobacteriaceae > Sulfotelmatobacter. Next base: position 192,847 of record DATKAP010000015.1, on the reverse strand, counting down.
CAAAGAACGCCGCTCAGGATGACATGTATGCAGACTGCTAGCAGATTCGTGGCAGTTGTTCCCCGCTCAGCATGTCCACCACGCGGTTGCCGCCGATACGGCTTTGCAGGATCACTGTGCGGCCAGGAGCTTCTTCTACGTTACCGACGCGCACCGCCCCTTCCGAAACCTTTATCTTCCTTAGAACGGCGAGCGCTGCGTCCGCTTGTGGGGCTGGGACAAAGACCGCGAAGCGCCCTTCATTCGCAACATAGAGCGGATCGAGGCCGAGAATCTCGCAGGCGCCCTGCACGACTTCATCCACCGGAATCAAGGTTTCTTCCAGCTTGATGCAGACATTGCGGTCGGAGGCGATTTCGTTCAGCGTGGTAGCGAGTCCTCCGCGCGTAAGATCGCGCAGGCAGTGGATCTCAATTCCGGCGTTCAGCAGCGCTTCGACCGAGGGCCAGAGATTGGCGCAGTCGCTCAGGATCGGCGATTCGAATTCTAGGCCTTCACGGACAGAAAGGATTGCGATGCCGTGACGGCCAAGATCGCCGCTGACGATCACCACATCTCCCGGTTGCACGGCTGCAGGGCCGATGGGCGACTTCGCGCTGGTTTCGACCACTCCAATTCCCGATGTATTTACGAAGATCCCGTCGCCTTTGCCCTTGTCGACGACCTTCGTGTCACCGGTGACGAGCTTGATATTTGCTTGTGCGGCAGCGTCACGCATCGAGTTCACGACCGTGCGCAGAGTTTCCATCTCGAGGCCCTCTTCCAGAATGAATCCAGCGCTGAGATAGAGCGGGCGTGCGCCGCACATGGCAAGGTCGTTCACGGTGCCATTCACCGCGAGATCGCCGATATTGCCTCCGGGAAAAATCAGCGGGCGGACGACAAAGGAATCGGTGGTGAATGCCAGCCGGGCCCCGTTGACAGGAACAACCGCGCCGTCGTGCCGCTGTTCTAGCGCGTCGTTTGCGAAGGCAGGGATGAAGATCTTTTCGATGAGCTGATGGGTGAGCCGTCCGCCACCGCCGTGCGCCAGCACGATGCGGTCGTCAGCGACGCGCGGAACCGGACAGCTCAGGTTGAACGTTTTGACGTCGGCCATAATGATAGTAGGCGGCGCACGCGCCCTCGGACGATACCATGGGCGCGCCCAGAGGATTTTCCGGCGTGCACTTCACGCCGAAAGCCGCGCATTCATGCGGCTTCTTGAGTCCCTGCAGAATCATGCCGCTGATGCAGTCGGGCGACTCGCGCGCTGGCTCGCCTTCATAAGGAAAGCGGCGGTTGGCATCGTATTTCTGAAAGCGTCCGCGCAACTGGAAGCCGCTGGCAGGAATTTCGCCGAGGCCACGCCACTGCCGCGGGGTCACTTCGAACACTTCCATGATGGTCTGCTGGGCGGGGCGATTGCCCTCCCGGCGGACCGCGCGGCTGTACTGGTTCTCGACTTCGTGTCGGCTTTCCTCCAGCTGGCAAACTGTCATGTGAATGCCTTCGAGGATGTCCAGCGGCTCGAAGCCCGTGACGACAATCGGAACCTGGTACTTCTCTACGATCGGGAAATACTCTTCGAAACCCATGACGGTGCAGACATGCCCGGCGGCGAGGAATCCCTTCACCACGCACTGATCGGATGAGAGCAGCGCCTCCATCGCAGGAGGCACGAGGACGTGGGAGACCAGCAGAGAAAAATTCTCGATGCCCTGGCGGTCGGCCTGCCAGGCGGCCATGGCATTGGCCGGAGCGGTGGTTTCGAATCCGACAGCGAAGAACACCACCTGCTTCGTGGGATTCTGTTTCGCCAGTTTGAGCGCGTCGAGAGGTGAGTAAACGATGCGCACATCGGCGCCTTCCGCCTTCACGTCGAAAAGGCTCTTCGTCGATCCGGGAACGCGCAACATATCGCCGAATGAGCAGAAGATCGAGTCCGGTCGCTTGGCGATCGCGACGGCTTTATCGATCAGTTCAATGGGCGTGACGCAGACGGGGCAGCCGGGCCCATGGACCAGCATGATTTCCTTCGGAAGCAGATCTTCCAGGCCACTCTTGACGATGGTATGGGTCTGGCCGCCGCAGATCTCCATAATGGTCCACGGTCGCGTGATTTTCTTGCGAATCGCCGTTGCGAATTGCTCCGCAGCCTTCTGATCGCGATACTCACTGAGGAATTTCACCGAGTTCCTCTTTCACTGCGCCCATCTCTTCAAGGATTTTGAAGACACGCTGCGCTTCTTCTTCGTCGATGACGCTGATGGCGAATCCAACGTGGACGAGAACGTATTTGCCGACTTCGGCCTCGGGTGTGTAGGCCAGATTCACTTCTTTGCGGATGCCGCCGAAGTCTACCTTGCCGACGCGAAAAGCGATGTCGCCCGTGTCGGTGATTTCCATGATGCGACCCGGAACTGCCAGACACATAAGCAAACCTCAGCGGCTAAAAGCCGCAACGTTCGGGACAACTCATCGGCGCGACCGAAGTCATGCCTCTCCGGAAATCTATTTCCCTGCCATCACCACTTGTCCTAGCGCGATCCCTCCGTCATTGGGTGGAACCTGCCGGTGTGCGTATACCAGAAATCCAAATGACTCCAGGACCAATGCAGCACGCTCGGTCAAGTAGCGATTCTGAAATACCCCACCGCTGAGCACGATATGCTTCAGCGCAACTTTCTGCGCGACCTCGACAATCCAGTTCACCAACGCATTGTGAAACCTGGCTGCAATTCGGGAAGCGGGCACTCCCTCGCGCTGATCCCGCACAACCTCTGGTATCAAGAGAGCCCAATCCCCACACGGTAAAGGATACGCCTCTTCCGAGCGCAGTGAACCAATTTCGTTTTCCAGCAGCATGGCGGCCTGTCCCTCGAAGCGGTTCTGCCGGGCGAGGCCGGTAATCGAGGCGACAGCATCGAAAAGGCGTCCGACACTGGTTGTCGCAACCACATTAATTCCCCGTTCCAACATTTGTTGGACCTTTGAGTCGCTGATTTCCAAGGGCACCCCACCTTTCCTTTTTTCGTTTTTCTCGACTGGGGGTAGCCCGGGTCCCTCCGGGTTTGCGAGACCGGAGATTCCCTGATTCTCGACCTCGAATAGCAAACTCGCAGCCGAGCGCCAGCCTTCGCGGACCGCGGCATCTCCGCCGGGCAAGTTGAATGGGCGAAGGTGCGCGACTCTCTCGTAGTGATTTCCTTCGACGCGGAAGAATTCCCCGCCCCAGATCGCCCCATCGAGGCCGTAGCCGGTGCCGTCCCAGGAAACTCCGAGGTAGGGACCATCCACTTCATTTTCGGCGGCGCCGGCCGCCACGTGCGCCTGATGATGCTGCACGCGGATTACTGGCAGGCCCGACTTCTCCGCCCAATGCGTCGAAGCGTAATCCGGATGCAGATCACAGACAACCGCCTCGGGCTTGAAGCTATAGAGTCGGCAGAGATCATCGATCGCGCGCTCAAAGGCCTGCCGGGCTTCAAGAGTTTCCAGGTCGCCGATATGCTGGCTGAGAAATACATCCTGGCCGACTCCGATCGCAACCGTGTTCTTCAGATGTCCACCGACAGCAAGCACCGGCGCGACACTTTTGGGCACGCGAACGCCCAGCGGCGCATACCCGCGGGCCCGGCGCAGGATTCCCGCGCGTCCACGCGTAAGGCGCACGACCGAGTCGTCACAGGCGCGGACGATGGGCCGGTTGTGCATCAGGAAGTGATCGGCAATCTCTTTGAGGCGAGTGGTGGCTTCATCGTTTGCGGTCGCGATAGGTTCATCGCTGCGATTGCCACTGGTCGCGATCAGCGGGAAGGGGAACTCGCGCATGAGCAGATGATGCAGTGGCGCGTAGGGCAGCATGACGCCGAGATAGGGAGAACAGTGAGCGACATTCCAGGCGATGTCCGTACCGGGCTTGGGCCGCATCAAGACGATTGGAGCGGCCTGCGATTCAAGCAGTTCCTGCTCTGCCGGTGATATTTCGCAGTACTCCCGCGCGACTTCCAGCGACGGCATCATCAGGGCGAAGGGCTTTTCTTCGCGATGCTTGCGTTGCCGCAGACGAGCCACCGCCGCCGGCTGACGTGCGTCGACCAGGAGCTGAAATCCTCCGATGCCTTTCAGGGCAACGATTTCCCCGCGGGCCAGGGCGCGCGCAACATCGGCGATCGTGCCGTCCAGTGTCGGGCCGCAGACGGGGCAAGCATTGGGTTGCGCGTGGAAGCGGCGATTCGCGGGATTCTCATATTCCTCGCGGCACGCCGGACAGAGCACGAACTCGCGCATGGTCGTGTTCGGCCGGTCGTAGGGGATATCTACGACGATCGTGTAGCGCGGCCCGCAATTGGTGCAATTCGTGAACGGATATTGGTAGCGGCGGTTCGAGGGATCGAAGAGTTCGTTGCGGCAGTCGGCACACATGGCGAGATCGGGCAGGACGTTTACCGATTTCGCCGAATCCGCCTCGCTGTGATGGATTTCAAACCTGGTGAAGCCCTGAACCGGGAGCCACTCCGACTCGCGCGCGGTGACCACCGACGCCTTGGGACGCTCGCTTTCAATTCTCTGCTCAAAGCGGCGCAACTCTTCGGCGGAGCCTTCTACTTCGATGACCAGGCCGGCCGAGGAGTTCAGAACCCATCCGGTGAGTGACATTTCGGTCGCGAGGCGGTAAACAAACGGACGGAAGCCGACTCCCTGCACGGCCCCGCGCAAGGTAATGCGCAGCCGTTGCGCACCGGCTTTGGAGGCCACTGGCATGCCAATTTGATTCTAAGCCTGCGGCAGAGCTGGAACCACAAAGGACACGAAGTCTCACGAAGTAGAACCTGGGGAAACAGGTGCCTGCCATGTCGCAAACCCTATCCGGAGCAGGGATGGATGCTGGCCTTCGTGGTTCTTGCTTTTGCGAGGGAGTCTTCGACCAACCGCTCTATTCGCACAACTAATTCAGGCAGCGCAGATGCAACGGGTGCGGAAAGACGATCGCCGTGACCAAAATCTTCTCCCGCCACAGTGATCACGAATGCCTTGGGATTTGCCTGATAAAGCTCACGCGCCAGCTCAAGGACTCGTGCGGGTGAGTAGACGTGGGTGAACTGAGCCTGCGCGTGTTTTCCTGATGGTGCGATCGATTCTTCCCGCACCTGAATATCACCCGGCCGCCTGCTATCGATCTCGTCGACACAGGCGGCGTCGATAAACAGCACGAGTTCGGGGTTCCGAACGTTATCAGCGATCTCGGGGGCGAGCTGATGCAAGCGGATGATCTCGACATCCTGTTCCAAGAACTTGCCTTCCAGCGCGTCCGCGACGCGCCAGGCGATGCTGTCATCGCAACGGAGGGGATTGCCGTAGGCGACGATGAGAACGCGAGGCATAGTTTGAGTTTATCGCGGCGAGCGGGAGGTATTGACAAAGAGCACCTGGGGAACCTGCTGACATTGCTGCAGCCCGATACTACCGGGATGCCGGACAGGCGAGGCGGCCATCCCACACGTTTCGTTTTTTATGCCCGGGCTACCTCGTCAACGACTTCGCCTTGCGCGCTCACGAGCTGAATTCGCAGCGGCATCTGTCCCCAGGCGTGCGTCGAGCAGCTCAGGCATGGGTCGTAGCAGCGGATCACGGCTTCCACGCGGTTCAGCATGCCCGGCGTCAGGCGGCGGCCGTGCACGAAATGCTTCGCCACCTGCAGCACACTGCGGTTCATGGCGAGATTGTTGTGGCCGGTTGCAATCACAAGGTTCACCCAGCGGATCAGGCCCTGCTCGTCGATCTTGTAATGGTGGAACAATGTGCCGCGGGGAGCCTCGCAGGCGCCTACGCCTTCGAGCGCGTTCGGCCGGGCCACGGCGCGCACATGCTTCGACAAAATCTCCGGATCGTTGAGTAACTGTTCCAGGCGCTCGATGCAATAGAGAATCTCGATCAAGCGCGCATGATGATAGTGGAAGGAACTCAGCACGGCCGTCCGCTGCAATTCATGGAACTCCGCGAGTTCCTGGTCGGCGCGGGGCGTGCCGCAACGGTCGGCAACGTTCAGGCGAGCCAGCGGGCCAACGCGGTAAACGCCATCGGGAAATCCCTTGGGCTTGTAGTAGGTGGATTTCAGATAGCTCCAGGGCTCGACCTTCTCGCCGATGTACTCGGAGTAGTCGGTGGGATCGAGATCGTCGGCCACCACGTGGCCCGAGGCATCGACGATGCGCAGTTTGCCACCGTAAAACGTGAGGCCGTTGTCCTTTTTTACGATGCCCATAAACATCGTGGGGAAGTTGCCGAAGGTTGAAATTTCCTCACGGAAGCGTTCCATGATGCTCTTGAACCATTCGAGCGTACGTTCGGCGATGGCGAGGGCCTCGGGCAAGGCTTCAAGAATGGCGTCGCGGTTGGCTTCGGTCAGAGGTTCGCTCACGCCGCCAGGCACCACCCATGCTGGATGAATCCGTTTTCCACCCAGGCGCTCGATGATCTTCTGACCAAACTGCCGTAGTTTGATTCCGTCGAGCGCGAGATCCTTATTCGCTTCCGCGACGCCGAAGATGTTGCTCTTGGCGGGGTCGGCGTCCATGCCCAGCAAGAGGTCGGGGGAGGACAGATGAAACAGGCTGAGCGCATGCGACTGGGTGACCTGCGCCAGTCCGAAAATGCGGCGCAGTTTGTCGGCTGTAGGAGGAATTCTTACGGCAAGCAGGGAGTCACAGGCCTTCGCCGATGCAATCAGATGGCTGACCGGGCAGATTCCGCAGATGCGAGCCATCAGCGAAGGCATCTCGTAGAAAGGCCGGCCTTCGCACAGTTTCTCGAAGCCGCGGAACTGGGTGACGTGGAAGCGCGCGTCCTCCACGCGGCCGTCGTCGTTCAGGTGCAGCGTGATCTTCGAATGGCCTTCAATGCGCGTCACCGGATCGATGACGATGGTGCTTTCCGACTTCACGATATCTCCCTTTCAGCTTCGAGCTCCGAGCTTTGAGTGCGTGTCTCTCAAAACTTGTAGCTCATGGTTCGAAGCTGCTTTACGATCCAAAACGCGTTTTCAATCCCACGTCCGGAACGCGGCCGGCCAGCAACTCCGATACGACATAGTGAATCGTATCGGCCGAGGGCGGGCATCCGGGCACGAACACGTCGACCTTGACGAACTCATGCACCGGGCGCGATGTGGGCAGCAGCGCGGGCACGACCAGATTGGGGATGCCCGGATCGAACGTAACGTTTTCGCGATACGCGCGGTCGTACACAGCCTTGGTGCCGAATGAGTTCCGCATCCCGGGGACGTTGGCGGTCACGGCACAGTCGCCCAGCGAAACGAGGATCTTCGTCCGTTCGCGCACCTTCTTGATCTTGTGCAGGTCTTCCTCGCTGCTGACCGCGCCCTCGACCAGCGTCACATCGACGTTCTCGGGAAATTCCTTGGCATCCACCAGAGGGCTGTAAACCAGGTCGGCGGCGGCGGCAATGTCGAGCAGGCGCTCATCCATGTCGAGGAACGACATGTGGCAACCCGAGCAGCCATCGAGCCATACGGTAGCGATACGCGCTTTACTCATCTGTTCTCCACATCGGTTGTGTAGGGCGGACGCCTCGTCCGCCCGGCGGAGCGAAGCGACGCATGCCACGGCATGAGCTGCCGGCAGTCGCGGTCCTACAACGTTTTTCATTGCGCGCTTTGCGCGCAACCCCGGACGAGGCGTCCGGGGCAACCCAGTCGGGGGCTACGTAACCCTTCATTCGTTTTCCTTCCGCATCAGCGTCAGATAGGGCAGGAACTGGCGGCGTTTCATCATCTCGGCCACGGAGCGGCCTTTTTCAAACAACGCTCCGGTCGGACAAACGTGCACGCACTTGCCGCAACTGGTGCAGGTTTCCGATGTGCCCCACGGCTCGTTGAGGTCGGTAATGACCTTCGCTTCGATGCCGCGTCCCATCACATCCCAGGTATGCGCACCCTCGATCTCGTCACAGACGCGCACGCAACGCGTGCACAGGATGCAGCGGTTGTGATCGATCACGAAGCGGTCATGGGATGCGTCTACATCTTCTTTGGGATAACGATAGGGGAAATGCACGTGTGTAATGCCCAGCCGCTGCGCCAGGTTCTGCATCTCGCAATGGCCGTTCGAAACGCAGACCGAGCAGACGTGATTGCGCTCGGTGAACAGCAACTCGAGAATCATCCGGCGATAGTTCTGCAGCCGCTCGGAGTCGGTGGTGACCTCCATGCCCTCTTCAACCATCGTGACGCACGCGGGAAGCAGCTTGTTCTGGCCTTTGATCTCGACCAGGCACAGGCGGCAGGCGCCCACGTCGGTAAGGCCGTCCATTTCGCAGAGTCTCGGGATGAAGATGCCGTTCTGGCGGGCGACGTCGAGAATGGTTTCTTCCTGGCGTCCGCTCAAATCGCGGCCGTCGATCTTCAGCGTCTTGACTGCGGCGACCTGTCTCATACGGGTTCTCCCACAGGCTGCCCGCAGACTCCCGCGGGACACTTCCGATCCTGAATATGCGCCCGGTACTCCTCGGCGAATGACCTCAACGTACTGACCACCGGATTCGGAGCGGACTGCCCCAGCCCGCAGAGGCTAGTGTGCTTGAGCAGATCACAGAGTTCTTCCAGAAGTTTCAGATCCTGCTCGGTGGCTGTCATATTGCTGATCGCAGTCAGGATGCGGTGCATCTGGTAAGTTCCCACGCGGCATGGAATGCACTTGCCGCAGGACTCAGTCATGCAGAAGTCCATGAAGTATTTGGCGACGTCGACCATGCAGGAGCTTTCGTCCATGACGATCATGCCGCCGGAACCCATGATCGATCCGGCCTTCGCCAGGGACTCGTAGTCGACCGGCATGTCGAGACACTCGGTGGGCAAGCAACCGCCGGAGGGACCCCCGGTCTGCACGGCCTTGAACTTGCGCCCATCGGGAATGCCGCCGCCAATCTCGTAGACCATCTCGCGAAGTGAGATTCCCATCGGGACTTCGACTAGCCCGGTGTTTTCGACCCTTCCGGCGAGCGCGAAGACTTTTGTGCCTTTGCTTTTCTCCGTGCCGATTTTGGCGTACCATTCGCCGCCATTGCGGATGATGGGCGCGATGTTGGCGAAGGTTTCGACGTTATTGATCAGAGTCGGCTGGCCGAACAGGCCTTCCATGGCGGGATACGGCGGCCTTGGCCGGGGGGTGCCGCGCTTCCCTTCCACCGACGCAATGAGCGCCGTCTCTTCACCGCAGACAAAGGCTCCCGCTCCGAGGCGGACATCGATCTTGAAACTGAAGCGTGTCCCGCAGATTTCGGATCCGAGCAGGCCGACTCTCTCGGCCTGCCGGATCGCGTTGCGCAGCCGCTTGATCGCCAGCGGATACTCGGCGCGCACGTAAATGTAAGCTTCCGCTGCACCCACGGCATACCCGGCGATCAACATGCCTTCGAGTACGCGGTGCGGGTCGCTCTCGAGCACGCTGCGATCCATGAACGCGCCGGGATCGCCTTCGTCGGCATTGCAGATCACATACTTCTGCGTGCCAACCGATTTCGAGACCGTGCTCCACTTCAGTCCCGTGGGATATCCCGCTCCGCCGCGCCCGCGCAGGCCGCTCTTGGTGACTTCGTCGATGACTTCGCGCGAAGTCATCTCGGTCAAAGCCTTGATCAGCGCGGTGTAGCCATTTGCGGCAATGTAGTCTTCAATGCGGTCCGGATCGACGACGCCGGAATTTTCCAGCACGATTTTCTTCTGGCGCTGAAAGAATGGAACATCCGTAGGGCAAATCAACCGGGAGACGGGGGAACCTTCAAGACTGTCGATGATCGCCGCGCCATCGGCGGCTTCGACTTTCTTGTAGAGCACACCGCTGCTGGTCGAAACCAGAGGGCCCTCCGAGCACAGGCCCATGCAGCCTACGCCCTTTACCTGGCAGTGTTCCTTTTGGCCGCGCTTGGCGACTTCCTGGTCGAGCGCGTCTTTGACGGACTGGCTCTGACAGGAGAGGCACCCGGCAGCCACGCACACATTTACCCGCTGGGTAAAGTGGCTCTGCTGCTCGCGTTCGGTTTCTGCGATCTGATCGAGTTCTTCAGGCGTCATGTTGCATCGTCCATTTCTTCAGGCGCTCACGGATGGCCGGCGACCCTACTTTTCCGGCCACCTCCTGGTCATACACCACTGCCGGAGCCAGCCCGCACGAACCCAGGCAACGGGCCGTGAGCAGCGAGACCTTCTTGTCGGCAGTGGTTTCCCCGGGACCGATTCCTAGGTCGCGCTGCACCGCATCCAGCAACTGCGGCGCGCCCTTGATGTAGCACGCCGTGCCCATGCAGATGACACAGGTGTGCTCGCCCGAGGGTTTCAGGGTGAAGAAATGGTAGAAAGTAGCGACGCCGTAGGCCCGGCTCAGGGGCACGCGCAACGACATGGCGACGTAGCGCATGGCCTGTTCATCGATATAGCCGAACGCCTCTTGAACCGTGTGCAGCGTTTCAATCAGGCCGCGGGCATGCTGGCCTTGCCGCCGAATAGTGGCATCGACCAGCTTCCAGCGCTTGTCCTGATTGGGAGGAGTTGGTTTTGCTAGGTATGAGGGCATATCTGGTCAGACCTGCTGATGAATCCAGCATGAAGTTATGAATGCAAATAAATTCGATTACGGATAACCACGAATTATAGTCCTCGGAAGAGATTTGTCACTGTGATGACGATCACGAAGGTTGCAGAGTGAGTTTCACTTTGGGATTAGGCATTTCGTTTCTTCGGTCTTGGGTCTGCTTCTGGGGTCCTTGGATTGTGTTTCATTCCCAGGACCTACGACCTAACACCTAAGCCTGTGCAGGAAGCGGAGTGGCAAACCGTTCCTTGCTCGTCGGGCTGGCCGTTTTGTCGATACTTTGCGCTGCAACTACAATCAGCGTGGCATCGTCGCGGAGTTGCTGGTCGGAGAATTCCCTGGCATCAGTTAGGATGCGCGTCTTGATCTCCGCCGCGGAGCCGGCAATGCACGCCCGCGCGTCGGCGATCATGCGCACCTCTCCGAATTCCTCCTCGCCGGTTCCAGCCTCGGTAATGCCGTCAGTAAACAGCAGCAAGCGGTCTCCCGGCTGGAATTGCAGGAATGAATCCTCATACTTCCATTCGGGAAAGACTCCCAGCACGGCTCCGCCGTTTTCCAACTCCAGAGCTTCGCCCTCAGCGCGCAAGAGAATCGGCAGAAGATGCCCGGCATTGGTGTAGTGCAGAGCGCGTGTCTGCGCATCCAGCACCGCGTAGAAGAATGTCACAAACTTACCGATGCCGATATTTGCACTGAGCACGGAATTGATGCGGCTGCACAAAGCCGAGGGCGTTGTCGATTCATGGGCGAACGCGCGTACGACGGCCTGCACATTGGCCATGAGCAGCGCCGCGGAAACGCTCTTGCCCACCACGTCGGCAATGCAGATGCCCAGCTTCGTTTTGCTCAGGCGAATCACATCAAAGTAATCGCCCCCGACCATCCGCGCCGGCTCCCACGCACCGTCAATTTCGAACCCAGGGACCTGCGGAATTTCTTTCGGCATCAGCGACTGCTGAATCTCGCGTGCCTGCTGTAGCTCCTGCTCCTGACGCTCGCGACGGGCTGTCTCCTGCTCAATGACTTGCTGCAATTGGCGGTTGCGTGATTCCAGACGCTCGCGCGCCCGGCGATAGAGTTCCGTGCTGACCCCCACAATCATGGTCGCCATGAAAGGCAGCTTCCAGCCGGATCTGAGAAACTGCCGCAGCGTCTGCCTGGGCAACTTATGTAGCGGGAACTGGATCACGTTGACGACTGCCACTCCCAGGATCGCAATCGTCAAAACCAATCCCAGATAGATCGCCCACGACTGCAAGGCTCGCCTTTCTCTGTAAAAGCCGCCCAGATAGTCTTGAATAAGGACAATCAGGTTGCACAGGGGGAGGGTGTAGATAATCGTAGAACTAAGATCTGCAGGACGGTCGGCCGCCCACAAACCAGCATAGATAGCGACCGCAATTGCGACAAAGCTCTGCTGGCGGCGGACTAACCGTCGAATGGAAAGTGATCGCGGCATCGTTTTCAGGCGCTAAGCCGCTCACTCGCGGATGGTCAACACCGGGCAGTGCGCATGCGCGATCACATAATGCGTGGCCGACGGCAGGTGGGTGGTGCCGAGTTCCGAGTAAGCCCGGGCTCCCAGAAGGATCATGTCGGCTTCGCGTTCTTCCGCTGCCTTCAGAATGCGCTCCGGTGCATGTCCAAATTCGAGCAGAGTCTCAGGGATATATTGCAACTCGGCCTGTTTGGGGATCAGTTGTCGCAATCTCTGCAGATTCTCTTCGATCGGTTCCGGCTTGCTTCCCAACCGGCTGTAATCTTCCATCACATGCATGAGCGTGAGGCGAGCATGAAACTCTTCGGCCAGCCACGCCGCCTCCTGCGCCATCCGAGGCGCAGAGCTCGCGAAATTTGTGGCGAACAGAATCTGCCGGATCTCCAGGTCAGCTGGCGCGAGATTGCCATGGTTCTGGAACTCAGGCAGCTTGGCACGCCCGGAGACCCTCGGCCCCACGGTAAGTACTGGGCACAGAGCATGCCGCAGGATGTCCTCGGCAACGGATCCGAGTAACAGTTTGCCCAATCCAGTCCGGCCGTGTGTACCGACTACGATCAAGTCGATGTTGTTGGCTTCAATGATGGTGGCGAGGTTCTTCCATACCGCTCCATGCCTCACGTAGTTGCAGTGGGGAATGGTTTCAAACTGCGCCGAAATCTGGTCCAGCTTGTCCTTGGCTTCGTTGTGGGCATCTTCATAGATCGTGCCCATGCTGACGTAGTCCACACCTCCCGTCATCATCAGCAGGCCCGCATCCGAGAGCACATGCACCAGGTGCAGAGTGCTCCGAAACCGCCGGCAAATGGCCGTTGCATACGGCAGTGCGGCTTCCGAGGTGGCCGAAAAATCGGTCGGAAACAAAACGTTTTTCACTGACAGCACGGAGGAAGCCTTCCGGTCAGGGCTAACTTTGGAGAATTCGATGACTGCCATGAGACACCTCCTGCAGCCTATGGGTAGGATCACGCCGATGGAGATTCTAGGGTATGGCTTGTGTCACCGGATTTTGTGATTAGGATCACAAAATCCGCCATATCGGCGCGGGTGGGGTTCTGAGTGTAATCGCCTGATAACGTCAACCAATCTGGAACAGGATCCTCTCTTTCAGATCATTTCTTCCCCAAGGCGGCCTGACAGTCTTTGATTAGTTGTCCAAGAATTGAAATTGTTTGATCCAAGTCCTTCTCGTGAACCAGCAAATGCTCCTTGAGAAAGGCAGCCTCGGGTACTATTGAAATCCTCGCGTCGGCTAAGCGAACATGAGCGGGAGCAATGAAGCCGAACACCTCTAAATCAACGTCTACGTCGAAACTCACCGCCCTGTATGGCCCATCTTGAGCGGTGGCCTTGACCGCATGTGCGCTCCACACATGCTCAGGCAACGTGAGTGATACTTCATCGCGCTCCAAAATCAAGGCAGCAAATGCCCCAGCACTGCGTGCCACAATGTTCGCAGCCTCAGAGAGTGATGAAGTCGGTAAGCTCACCAAAACATATTTCTCTGGCCAAACCCGCATCGACGCACGCGCCCATAGCGAGCAAGTCCGTTCATTCATTTTGATCTCGGCGGTCGGGAATTCATGTGGTTGGGCGACCTGAGCAAAAGCGAACCTTGTCAACCCACTGTTCAAACAGTGCGCGAGGAATCCGATCCCAGCCACCCCCATAATAGTTCTGCGATTCATATTCACGTTGAGCACCCCCTGACAGCGGCGAATCCTACACTCGGAAAAGAAACAGATCAATGAAAAGCTGGGACTTCGAGTCCGCGGGTAGGAGTAATTGGCGAAAAATCCCGATTTCACTCAAAATCTCCGGCAGGGGTTTTGAGCGCTATCGCCTGTTTGCGACAGTTGTAGTTCCCCCGACGCCCGGCTTCCGAACGATTGATAAAATCTCTTTGATATTCGGGGCAAACTATGAGCACTCTAGTCAGAAGAGAATCGGCGTACGCAGAAGACTGCTGCTCTGCAGATTAGTCGCGGACGCCCCCAGCGCCATTCGAACCCCCGTCAGAATCTATCGGCGTATCTGCGAACGCGGTGTTCGAGCCTCGCTCACGCCAGGAATTCAGGTCGGCATTGCGCGCCTTCACCGTGCGGTCCCAGTACTCATAAGCATCGGCACCCAGCAGCAATCGAAGCGGCGGAGAATCACTGTCAGCCACAGCCAGCATCAGCTCGGCCGCCTTGGCTGGATCCCCGGGCTGACTCCCGGATCGACCGTATAGGCCATCCTGGATAGGCTCGATGACGGAACGATATGGCTCCAGTTGCTGCGCGGGACGCATGTTCACATCACCGGCGAACTCCGTCCGGAAGTTTCCTGGTTCGACGAGGGTCACCCGAATGCCCAAGGAAGCGACTTCATATGACAGTGCCTCGCTCCAGGCCTCAAGCGCGAACTTGCTAGCGCAGTAGGCGCCGAACCCGGCGACCGCCATGAGCCCGCCGATGCTCGTCAGGTTAATCACGTGGCCATGCCCTTGCGCGCGCATGTGCGGCAAGACAGTCCGGGTGAGCTCGGCCGGTGCGAAGAAATTGAGATCCATCTGCTCGCGGAGCTGCTCAGGCGTGAACTCCTCAACCGCGCCGACTGAGCCTCGGCCTGCGATGTTCGCAAGCACGTCTATCCGACCGAAGCGATCGATCGCTTCGTCAATCGCACGCGCTCGTCCAGCAGGATCGGTGACGTCCAACTGGAGGGGAAATGCTCGCTCTCCATGCTCGGCCGCCAGCGCCTTGAGGTGCTCGACACGTCGCGCGGCAAGTACGGCCCGATCCCCCCGCGCCAACGCTGCTTCCGCCAGCGCCTTGCCAAACCCCGAGGATGCCCCCGTGATAAACCAGACCTTGCCTTGATCTTCCATAATTAGTCTCCGCTTTTACGAGTGAGAGTACGCGCCGGGCGCGAAAGCACCGTGATCGATGCGATTTTCCGTTGCTGGTGGAATGTCCGTGACCCGCGAATTTGCAGGGCCGGGCTCGTTGATCTACGAGCGAACAAACCGGTGCACGATGGCATTGGGGCTATGATTGGGGCTATGAATGTCGGATCCGTGCAGTATTCTACGCCCCCATAGTGAGAGAAAATGTAAATAGTCTTGTTTCCCTCCTTATTGGACGGCCGCCAATCAAAAAAGATTCCGACAGATGCCCCTGCAATCCGCATCTGACGCCCAAGCGACCGATAAGCTTGATGGCAAAGCCCCGATCACGCTCACTCAGCGCAAGCGAGCGGCGATCCTGGCCGCAAGTATCCGGGAGTTCAGCGAGCACGGTTTCGCCGGTGCTCGCATCGACAGGATCGCAGACCGGGCCAACGTTATGATTGCTCGCCCGGCAGCAGATCTTTTTCTGCCATCAGCCGGCCGCTCTTCTGGGGATTCTTCGTTTTTCTGGTGTACTCCATGCGGCGCGTCGATTTGCCGCAATTGCGAGGCGGTCGTCGTCGAGGAAGTGCCGTGGGGCGATGGAAAGCGTACGCTGACGCGAGCACAACCCGTTGCTACACTACGCAGAGGAACTGAAGGCATTGCCATATCAGGCATGGACAGGCGAAGTTGAATCAAACTCGATATGGATCAACGTCACAGATAAGCCCTAGTGTGCGGCCAACTGTTGAAAAATCGCCATTTCACTCAGAACCCCCGGTCGGGGGGGGGTTGAGCGCAACGGCCTGGTTAAGTAAGTTGACCACAGGAACGTCAAGTGATTCTGGTCACTGCGCCCATTGTTGAACTCGATAGGCTCGACTCATCCATTTTCGGTGATGACCGTCGCCTGGAGGAACAGTGAGCTTGGCAACTGAAAATGAGCAAGGCGCAGTCACCGGTGGCAACTCCGAAGCCTCTGATAGAAGCTCTTTCTGCTGGACAGGCGGAATTGCGGCGTTGGTTCTGATCGTCTACTCGCTCGCAACTATAGTTCAACTCCTTGTCCTGGGCGGCCCGCCCGCGACGGCCGCCGAAGCATTCCGACTGTTGCAGAGCAACAGACTTGTGGGACTGTTACGCCTCGACTTGCCCACCATAGTCGCAATGCCGCTGTACTACTTTGTGTTTCTCGGCCTATTTGCCGCTCTGAAACGAACTGACCGGGCGAATGCAATCCTTTCCACGTCTCTCGCCTTCGTTGGGGTCACGCTGCTGCTGGCGACGCCCACAGCTCTATCGATGATCTCGCTCAGTCAGAAGTATGCAGCCGCCACGACAGAGGCGACGCGAACTCAGTTCCTGGCTGCGGGGGAAGCGATCCTGGCCACCGACATCTGGCACGGGACTGGCGCCATCATGGGTGGAATCCTCGTGCAGAGCGGCGCTGTGCTGATCTCCGTCGTGATGCTTCGTAGCAGCGTTTTCAGCAGGCCAACCGCTTACCTGGGCATCCTGATGCACGGACTCGATCTGGCCCACATCGTATTCGGGCTTTTCCTGCCGGGCGCTGGCATCGTCCTCTTGGCTATTTCTGGACCCTTTTACCCGATTTGGCTCTTCCTGGTCGGCCGAAGGCTCCTTCAGCTAAGGTCCTCAAGTTCGACTCAAATGGCGTAACATCCCGATTTCACTCATTTGCCTGGCCGCCTTACGGTTGTGTGATGCCACTTGGCTACACCAAAGGCGACTCCGCCGTAGAACAGAGCATTCAATACGGGAACGAGCCACAGTGTCCAGCGGATCGCATAGATCACCGGGCAGAGGATCACAAGGGCTACTGTGCCTGTCGTCGTCAATGACGTCCCCAATCCGGACGTCATGCCTGCGTAGACCGGGCCGAAAACGCCTATTGCCGCTCCTACTGCTCCTGCGGTGATGATCGGCCAGAGCCTCATTCGATGGATCGGCACCTTGCAGCATCATAGCTGCTACTGCCTCATTGGCGTAATATCCCGATTTCACTCAAATGCCCCGGCAGGGGTTTGAGTGCAATCGCCTGGCTCGTCAGTTGACATGTGATGACCGCCGCCGACCGGTGAACGGTGGGACTACTGGGCAAAGCCGTCGGCCTGGGTGACAGCGCCGATGGCGACGGTGTGGTCAATGAAGAGCCTACCCGCCTCCAGTGCTTTGCGGTCGAGTTCGAGCAGCGTGGGATTCTTGACCTTCGCTTCCAGCACCTTCATCGCGGTTTCTTGAGAGAGGCATTCCGTCTCTTCCAGCAGAGCGCCCATGATGACCACATTGGCCACCTTGGCCAATCCGAGTTTGTCGGCGATCTCCGAGGCGGGGATGCAGACAACCTGGGCGTTGGGAACGCAGACGTCGTCGGGCAAGCGATCGCGGCCATAGATGATCGTTCCGCCGGGGGCGACCTCGGAGGCAAACTTGCGCAGCGAGATCTCATTCATCGCAATCAGCACATCGGGCCGAGAGAGCAGCGGCGAACCAATGCGATCCTTTGAAAGGCAGACGTGGCAGTGTGCGCTGCCCGAGCGCATCTCGGGACCATAAGACGGCAGCCAGCTCACTTCTAACCCTTCCCGCATGCCCATTTCCGCGAGAAGTTGGCCGAGCAGCAGCACACCCTGGCCGCCGAAACCCGCGATCTTGATGCCGAGATGCTGGAAGAGATGTGCGCGCCCGTGGACCATCCCTTCCCGCGCAGCCTTGCGTTCGCCCTCGACGATCTCTTCCACGGTCTTATGCGGCGGGATATTTGTGTTCGGGATTTCAACCGGCTTGTCGCGGAAGATATTCAGGGGGAAGTTGGGAATCATCTTCTCGGAGATCCACTTCCGGGCGTCGATAGGATCTTTACCCCAGATTGTCGGGCATGGGGAAAGAATTTCGACGAAGGTAAAACCGGCGCCGTCGCGCTGCAGCTCCAGTGCTTTCCGCACTGCACGGCGTGCTTTCATGATGTTCTTGTTGTCCGACAGTGCCACGCGCTCGATGTACACGGGCGCTTCCAGAGACGAAAGCATCTCGGCCATGTGCAGCGGGAAGCCTTCGTTGACCGGGCGGCGTCCCCACGGCGAAGTGGTGGAGCGCTGGCCCACGAGAGTGGTCGGGGCCATCTGCCCGCCGGTCATTCCATAGATTGCATTGTTGACGAAGAAGACGCTGATCTTCTCCCCGCGATTGGCAGCGTGCACGATCTCGGCGGTGCCGATTGCAGCCAGGTCGCCGTCTCCCTGGTAAGCAATCACAGTCTTGTCCGGGCAGGCGCGTTTCAGGCCCGTGGCAGCCGCGGGAGCGCGGCCGTGCGCCACTTGCACGTTACCCACGTCAAAGTAGTAGTACGCGAAGACAGAACAGCCGACAGGACTTACGAGTATGGTTTGGTCCTGCAGACCGAGATCCTGCAAGGCCTCGGCGATCAGCTTGTGCACAACGCCGTGTCCGCATCCGGGGCAGTAGTGCGTCTGATGCTTCAGGTCAGCCTTGCGTTCGTATTCGTGATAGAACGTCTCGGGCTTCTGATGGACGACCTCGTATTTTTCGATCTTCGGTTCTTGCAGAGTTACATTCTGCTCGGCCATGTTGACCTCGTTTGGACTCCTCTGACCGTAGCGCCTCCTCACGGGTGTAGTGGCGCTACGCCGTCACCCCGGCATGCTCTTCGATCTTTGCCAACAACTCCTCGACTCCGGGCACGTTGCCGCCGACCCGGCCATAAAACCCGACCGGACGGCGACCTTCGACCGCCAGCTTCACATCCTCGAGCATCTGCCCGTTGCTGAGTTCCACGACCAGAAGTTTCTCGACGTGCAGTGACGCCCTGGCCAGTTCTGCCGACGGGAACGGCCACAGCGTGATCGGCCGGAACAAACCAACTTTGATGCCCTGCTTCCGTGCCAGGTCGACAGCGGAGCGCAGCACGCGCGAAACAATCCCATATCCCACGACAAGCAGATCGGCATCGTCGGTGCGGTATTGCTCGCAGCGTGTTTCTTTCTGTTGTGCGCGGATGTACTTCGCCTCCACCATGCGCTGATGCTCTTCCAGATCGTCGGGCTCGAGGAAGATCGAGCTGATCATATTCTGTCGCGTGCCGGCGGTTCCCTGCACCGCCCAAGGTTTTGGCGAAGCGACGATCTCGCGGTATTGGAGATCCAGCGGTTCCATCATCTGCCCGACGAATCCATCGGTCAGAACGACCGCCGGGTTCCGGTAGTTGTCTGCCAATTCGAAAGCGAGGATGGTGAGATCCGCCATCTCCTGCACCGAGGCGGGAGCCACCACGAAATTGCGATAGTTGCCGTGGCCGCCACCTTTCACCATGGCGAAGTAATCGCTCTGCTCGGGAGCGATGTTGCCGAGCCCTGGTCCTCCACGCATTACGTCGACGATCACGCAGGGCAGTTCGGCTCCGGCGAGATAGGAGATCCCCTCCTGCATCAGGCTGAGTCCTGGACCGGATGATGCCGTCATCGCGCGCTGTCCTGCTGAGGCAGCGCCGAAGACCATATTGATTGACGCAGTCTCGCTTTCGGCCTGGACGAACGTTCCACCAACCTCGGGAAGATAGAGGGCCGCCGCTTCGGCGATCTCGCTGGCCGGCGTGATCGGATACCCGTAGTAGGCGCGGCATCCGGCGAGTACTGCGCCCTTGATGACCGCGACGTTGCCTTTACAGAGCTGGCGCATGTTCGCCTCCGGCCTGCACGGGAGTCGCGACTACCTTGGGGGGAGGAACCAGGCGGTAGACGGTGATGGCACCAGGTTCCGGACAGCAATAGAAGCAGATGCCGCATCCGGTGCAATCGTGGCCCGAATAGCGCGCCGGATGCACGCCGTAATGGCTCAGTTCAGGAGAGAGTTCGAGACACTTGGGCGGGCACGACTCGACACACAACCCGCATCCTTTACACTCCTCGACATCGATTGTGACCTTGCCGCGCGCTGGGCCCGCCATGGTGGCCACCTCATTTCTTCTTCATGCGGTCACTTCATCCGCCGACTTCATCTTGTCACCGCGGTCAGCGCCGCATGAGGGTACCACTTTGTTTTTTCACAATACTCGTACAGCTCGGCACGGAAGTCGGGATGGGCAATTTCGATCAGCGCCTTGGCGCGTTCCCGAATCGACTTGCCATGCAGATATGCCACACCAAACTCGGTAACGACGTAGCGAACCAGTCCGCGCGAGGTGACGACTCCCGCCCCCGGATCGAGCACGGGCACGATACGCGAGATTTTTCCGCCTTTTGCGGTCGACGAAATTGCGATGATCGGTTTTCCGCCCTTGGACCGGGACGCTCCGCGGATGAAATCCACCTGCCCGCCGATTCCGCTGTAAAACTGATTGCCGATCGAGTCGGAGCAGACCTGCCCCGTGAGATCCACCTGGATCGCCGAGTTGATCGCGACCATCTTGTCATTGCGCGCGATCAATCCCGGATCGTTGGTGTAGGCCGTGGGATGAAACTCGAAGATGGGATTGTTGTCCATGAAATCAAACAGGCGCTTCGTACCCAGCGCGAAGCCCAGGATGATTTTGCGCGGCTTGAAGTTCTTGCGCGCGCCCGTCAGCACCCCAGCCTCGATCAGCGGAATCACGCCATCGGATACCAGTTCGCTGTGGACACCGAGGTCCTTGCGGTCCATCAGCATGGGAAGGACGGCATCCGGAATACCACCGATCCCGGTCTGCAGAACGGCACCGTCTTCAATGAGGCCGGAGACGTTCTTGGCAATGGCGACCTGCAGATCGGTGACAATGGGCTTCTTCAGCGCGCACAGCGGACGTGACGACTCGACGAACGCATCAATGTCGTCGACATGAATGAAGCTGTCGCCGTAGGTGCGGGGCATGTAGTCGTTTACCTGTGCCACGACGTGCTTTGCGACCCTGGCTGCGGTAAGCGTGGTGTCGACGCCCACGCCGAAACTGCAGAATCCGTGAGAGTCTGGCGGTGAGACCTCAATCAACGCCACGTCGATCGGCATCTGCCCGCTCTCGAACAGACCTTCGATTTCGCTCAGGTAGATAGGGGTGTAATCAGCGCGTCCATCGTTGATGGCTTCGCGCACGTTGGCCCCGATGAAGACGGCATTGTGCCGGAAGTGGCCCGCCATCTCCGGCGCCACGTAGGGCGCGCAGCCCATGGTCATCATGTGAACGATTTCTACATCGAAGACGTCGGGCGCTCGGCGCATGAGCGCCTCGACCAAGGTTTCAGGCTCGGCGCATCCCGGCTGAATGTAGACGCGCATGCCTGACTTCACGCATTCCAGCGCTTCGTCTGCCGTTCTCAGCCGCTTCTTGTATTCCATCTCCCATGACATCGACATCCTTATTCGCTCCCCTTTTAGACGACCCTCAGCATTCCCGCCTCATGCGGTGCTCGGGCCACCTCTTCCTCATACCCCACAGTGGCATAATAAATCGCCCGGTCGAAGAACATTTCCAGCATTTGCAGCAGTTCGAGTTCCCCCATGATTTCCACGGCGCGGTCCATCACGGCCTCACTCTTGAGGAACTCCCAAAGATTCTCCTTGGTGAGAACAATGGCCTGTATGACTTCACTAAGAGGCACGCGCTGGCGGGCGCGGCGTCCGCCGATTTCGCGATAACGATGTTCAATGTCGAGTTCGTTTTTCCCGAGAAGCCACTCGCCCAGGTGCCGGTAAATCTCGTACACCCGTTCTCTCAGTTCGTGCGGAGGAACATTGCGGAAATGGGAGATCTGGGAGCTGGACTGAACTTTCTCTTCCAGTCCCCCGGCAAGCGCATCAGCGTGGGATTCAATCAGACGAACGAGTCTGTAGGAAAACATCATAATCACCCCCCTCGTCGTCCCCATTTGGCACACGAGGCCCAGCTTCACACCCCAAGCTTGACGACCGCATCCTGATTGGTCCAGCCCTCAACCGGCATCTTTACGCTTTCCACGGATGGCTCCAGAGTTTGTGGAACCGTAATGGCGCGCGAAATCATGCACACGGATTTCGTCCGGCGCAACAGCGTGAGGCCAGCCTCGACCTGATCTTCCGAGTGCACCTTCAACCGGGGACGGATGAGAATCTCATTGAAGTTGCACCCGGTAGCCCTGGTGCGGCGGACACAGCCTTCGATCTCCACCTCCAGGTCGGTATATTCAAATTTCGCGCTCCGCGCCACGTCATGAAACGTCGTGGTAAAGCAGCCTGCCAAGGCGCACAGCAGCAGTTGCTCGGGCGTCCAACGGCCCTGAAGGCCGCCCAACTCCGCTGCCTCCGAGAAGTGAATCGTGTTGGGCGAGGATTCGCACTTGGCGAGTCCAGTGCGGCCTGAGGTCCACCAGGCCGAAACGCGATAGGTATATTCCGAAGCCATGTTCAAACTCCTGCCACTCCCAGAAAGAACCTTAGCCTCATGACGACAAGGAAAAGATCACGGTGATGGTGGTTTCCACCTCAACCGGCTGCCCATTGAGCAGATAGGGTTTGTAACGCCACTGTTTGACGGCTGAGATCGCGGACGGAACCAGCATGGGATGTCCACTGACCAGTTGCAAGTTCGTGATCTGGCCATTGGCGTCGATGATTGCGCTCAGAACCACTTCACCTTGGACGCGCGCCGCCCGCGCCAGCGGCGGGTACTGCGGCTCGATCTTCTGAATCAACAATCCCCTGGTCACGCCTTGCGATATGCGGACGCGCTGGGGGGTTGGAGGCACAAATTTCGGAACAGAAGCGTTCGCGGTGGCGCTCACGATGCTGCCGATTACGCCTCCAATTTGTCCACCCGGGACACCGCCAATTCCACCGATCACTCCTGCGCCGGTGGCGGGCATCGGCGGCGGCGCCTCCTCTTCATGAATCATCTGCACCTTTTGCGGAATGCGCGAGGGCGTCCGCAACTGGCCGGTGTTGAGCAGGTCGGTCTGGATCTGCCGGACCACTCTCTGCACCTGCTCGGCGGCCGGGGGGGGTGGGGGAGGGGGTGGAGGAGGCGCTACCAGAAATGTGAGCAACTGGGCTTTGGGCAAGCTCTCAGTAAACACCAGCGGCATGATCAGCATGACGCCCACTGCCAGGCAGTTCAAAACAAAGGAGGTTGTCGTGGCAAAGGCGTGCCGTTTCTTCTGTTTGTCAAAATCCAGGATGCTGTCGGCGAACATCGGCCTCGGCGTAAATTTCGCCCCTGTGACTATGTCGGACTTGGGCAGCACCGCCGCCGAAGGACGTGTCGCTGGTTTGACGTCTCTTACCTCTGGCTCATGAATATTCGTAGTGCCCATCGGAACCTCCCTACCTCACCCTTGCCGCGGATTCCAAAACTGGAAGACGCTCACAGACGTCCTATTCCAAGCACATCTTCATGCAAGGCAGCGGCAGGGCAAATGGCCCTCATCACGGAACTTTGTGACCGGAATCACGAGCATGTGTGACGTCATGAAACGAAAGTAATGGCGGGACTTAGCACAGCTGGTGGGGTACTAGAGAGGTAAATCCTGGAATTGGGAAGAATAACTCGCTGTATACTGCCGTCCCATTTCGGCAATGCAACGTCCGGCGGTCCACTGACACTACTTTCGAAGGAGGCGCGATCCACCATGCAGGTCCTGAAGCTCTTTCTCTCACCTCAGGTCGATGTGCCTGACGATGTCCTGCAGGCAGCCGGTAAGCAGCTGAAACGGTACTTTGACCTGATCTGCGTCAATCAACGACCGCGGAAATTTCTGAACTCCATGTTCAAAGTCGCCCCTCATGCTGGCGAGGTGTCTGATGTGGATCTTGTGGCCTACATTACCCAGGGCAGCTTAATCATCAGTTTGATGGACAAGGTATACGAGCCCGGCGTCGATCATTCGAACTTGCTTCACGGACATGCCGGAGGAGGCACTACGAAAATGCCCGACGGTCGGGTTTTGTCGGAAGTGTACTGGACGGGGGGTCTTATGGCACTCAAGACCTCGACCAGCGACCGCCGGGGAATCACGCTGGCTAATTTGATCTTTCACGAGTGGGCTCACAACAAGCACACATCCGATCCCCAAGCGCTCGGCAATGGAGAGGGTCGCAACGGGAGTCATGTCCACTTTTTCTACGGCGGCGGACCGCTGCAAATGGGCTTGTCTTATGGCGCTTTAGCCGGGATCAGCAACATCAACGCGAACCTCGCAGCCATGGCACGCGTGCTCGATGCGCAAAACAAACAATCCATCTGTGGCTTGTATAATGACGATCTCGGTTACTGAATTGTGGGATGCCCCAGCTCGCAGGACTCAGTCCCATGGCCGTTGCGATCCAATGCCGCGACTTGCGCAAGACCTACGACGGGAAAGTCGAGGCGGTGCGTGGGTTGAACCTTGAAATCCAGGTCGGGGAGTGCTTCGGCCTGCTCGGCCCCAATGGAGCTGGCAAAACCACCACGATCGAGATTCTGGAAGGCTTGCTGCAGCCGACATCTGGGCGAGTCTCCATTCTTGGGCATTCCTGGAATGAAAACGAGCGCGAAATGCGCGAGTGGCTCGGTATCTCACTGCAGGAAACGCGCCTGTCGGAGAAGTTGACCGTGCGCGAGACCATCGACCTGTTCGCCAGCTTTTATCGGGAACCGCGTCCCAGCGAAGAGGTTATGGAGCAACTGCAACTCACCGAAAAAGCCGACGCGTGGGTGGGGAAGCTTTCCGGCGGTCAGCGCCAACGGCTTGCAGTCGCGACAGCTCTAGTCTGTAACCCGAAGATACTTTTTCTCGATGAGCCGACGACGGGCCTGGATCCGCAAAGCCGCCGGCAACTTTGGGACATCATTCGCGCCTTCCAGCAAAATGGAGGCACGGTTCTTCTCACGACCCACTATATGGACGAAGCCGAACGCCTGTGCGATCGGCTGGCCATTGTCGATCACGGGCAAATCATCGCGGAAGGAACTCCTGCCGACCTGATCAACCGGCTGGGAGGGCATCACGTCGTGGAGTTCTCCGTCAGTGGCAATCACGACGGCGCGGCGCTGCCGGCGTGGCGCGCCTTGCCGAGTGTCGAGTCGGTGCGCGAAGACGATGGATTGATCGCGTTGAATGTCAAACAGCCGCACCTGACGATCCCGGCGCTGCTCGAAGCGATCGATAAGCAAGGTGGCATATTGCAGCATCTGACCACGCGGCAAGCCAGTCTGGAAGACGTGTTCGTGAACCTTACGGGCCGGCATTTGCGCGATGAGTAAGGAACTTCTGCTTTGAGCAAGAGAGTTCAATTCGCATGGGCGGTATTGGTGCTTGCGGGTACCTTTGTCGTCGCACAAGCACCAGTGCCCACCTTCACCCCGTTTGAGCAATGGAAGAGCGCTGTCCTCTCTGGTGACGCTACCACGCTCAAATCGCTTTACAGCACCGACCCTCCAGCACAGGTTCAGGTCAACCTGACCAGGAGCGGAGCGGACACCGATATCGGGTTCTGGCTCTTGTGGAAACCGCGATCGATGAAAACGTACGTTGTCCGCAATGAGCCGCGGCATGGCCATATCAGTTACATCTTTCGCACCGAAGTCGTTCCCGGCCTGCCCAATGCGCCGACGTTCTGGGTTACCGATGACCAGTCGTGGCAACAACAAGGCGACCAGTGGCGTCTGATTTCGGTCGAGAGAACGGATTCCCCGAAACTGAAGCAGCCGTCCGACATGAAGAAGAACATCTATCCGGCCGACGCCAACGCGCAAGCTGAAATCAAAGAGGCGGAGGAGAAGGCCGCGAACGCACACAAGCGCTTGCTGCTCGTCTTCGGCGCCAACTGGTGCTTCGACTGTCACGTACTCGACTTGGCATTTCAGCGTCCGGATATCGCGCCGATCCTGGTAGCGAACTACGAAGTGGTTCAGATCGATCTCGGCCCGGAAGAAGAGAAAAATGCAGATTTGGTAAAGAAATACGAAGTTCCACTCAATAGAGGAATCCCGGCGTTGGCCGTGGCTGAAAGCGATGGCAAACTCGTGGCCAGTCAGAAAAACGGGGAGTTCGAAGATGCGCGCAGCCTGGCGCCGGAATTTCTCGTTGCGTTCCTTAATAAGTGGAAGCCGCAGTGAGGCTGATTTGTTGATTCTTGATTGTTGATTAAATCGGCCTATCATCGAGGCGCGATTTTTGGCGCGGAGGACTTCTGTACTCTGCCGCTACGAAGAAAACTGCATGGGTCCTCCGCGGCAAAAAACGCCGCTCAGGATGACAAACGACGGTTATTCAACAAGAAAACCGCATCTATATGAGCGTTGCCCAAGAAATTCCCGCAAGAACTGGCACGGCGCAAGCTATGCCTCCGCGGCGCAACGGACGCTGGTCCGGATACTCGCACCTGCTGATGGCGCGCATGCTCGAACTCAAGCGCGAGCCGGAGGTGGTGTTCTGGGTATTCGTCTTCCCCCTTCTTCTGGCGTTAGGACTCGGCATAGCATTCCGCAACAAGCCGGGCAACGCTGTCGCTGTTGCCATCGTAGAAGGAGCCGGATCGCAGGAAGCCCAGAAACTTCTCGCCCGCTCGCCGCAGCATGATCAGATGAAGATGCAGGTGCTCAACCAGGATGAGGCGCACAAAGGCTTTCGCCTGGGCAAATTCGATCTTGTCATTGAGTCAGGCGGCAGCGGAGGTGTTACCTACCGCTACGATCCAGCACGACCTGAGAGTGTCCTCGCCAAAGCGGAAGTCGACTACGCGCTGCAGACGGCAGCCGGGCGCAAAGACACCGTGCCCACCGCGGCCGTCGCCTCTTCTGAGCCCGGTTCACGCTACATTGATTTCCTGATTCCCGGCCTGCTGGGGATGAACTTGATGAACTCCGGCATGTGGGGGATCGGCTTCGCGCTGGTGGACATGCGGCAGCGCAAGCTGCTGAAGCGCTTCGTGGGCACGCCCATGCGGCGCACCGACTTCCTGATGGCGCTGGCTTCGAGCCGCCTGATCCTGATGATCATCGAGGTCGGGTTACTGTTGCTGTTCGGCGTGCTCTTCTTTCATATGCGCGTGCTGGGATCGGTGGCGGCGATTGCCCTGATCGCCGGCATCGGTTCGCTGACCTTCGGCGGCGTGGGCCTTCTGACCGCGAGCCGCGCTCAGAAGATCGAGAGTGTCAGCGGCCTGATCAACCTCGTGATGATGCCGATGTGGATCTTCTCGGGCGTCTTCTTCTCGTACGAGCGATTCCCGGCCATGATTCATCCGCTGATCAAGGCCTTGCCGCTAACCGCGCTCAATGACGCGCTGCGCGCCAGCATTCTGGAAGGCACACCCCTGCTTCACCAGTGGCCGCGCATCCTGATCATGATTCTGTGGGGCGGAATTTCATTTGTCCTGGCGCTGAAATGGTTCCGGTGGACCTAGAAGATTGTCGTTGATAGTTGAATGAAAACCGCTCGCATCGCGCCTGGGGCCTTTATTCAACAATCAAGAATCAACAATTTTCTCCTGGCAGATTGAACCCTCAGTGGTCCTTCACTCTCGCGAGTTCCCTGATCTGATTGAGATACTCGACGTACACCGGAATCGGGATATCAGGGGAATCGCCGTCGTTGAGGAAGTGCTCAAGGCGAATTTCCATCGGGATCGAGGCGATTACCTCGCGGAAACGCGGGATTTGCAGGTACTTTATCTTCCAAATCTCAAGCATCAGGCAGCGAAATTCCTGGCTGATGAAACCTATCTTCCGGTCGCCGAGATAGACTCCGTCGAAGTGCTGGTCTGCCAACTTACTTCTTACTGGGTCTTCTGGCGGAGAAAAGACATAAACGAGATGAAAAAGATCGGCTAAGTCGCCCCACAATACCTTCTCTTCAAATGGGCTGAAGCGAAAAGGAGTTCCCCGCCGCTGCTGCACCTGACGGGCAGGGTCGCCGGGGCGCAGTTGTCGGTGGTCCAACTCCTGGCGGAACCATTGCAGCCGCTCGCGCGCAAGATTGTGACGCAAGAACTCCACGGCATAGGCATTAGGCAGATACAGATCCGGATCGTCGTCCAGCCGGGCCAGCCAAAGTTTCCACTCTCGCTGCTGGAAAAGATCCAGCAACTCCATCAACTGCGCGACAGTAACGTCCGGGTGATACTTTACGGCCTGCCAGAAATGCTCCGTTGAATCATAGGTCGCGCCGTAAAGTGAAATTCCTTCGTCGATCGGATACCAGTTTGAAAGCACGCGTCCGGGAATCGAAGATGAAGCGCTCCAGCAATTCAAGGAGAGTTTCCATTTCTCCTGCACCGCAAGGAAGGCTTCTTGGTAGCCTGCTGGTTTCGGCTCTCTCACAAGGGCGAGCGCATCGTTCAGTTCCTGCTTCGTGTGGGTAATAAGTAATTCGAGCGGTCGCTCATCGGTCATGGACACAACGCGACTTTCAACCGCCTCTCGAAGGAGTTGGTGACCCAAGCGCTGCCGCGAGGCAGCATCAAGCTTCTTCGAACCCCTCCAGCGCCCGGTTTGGGTTTCGATATAAGGGAAAGCGTCGTGCAGCGAATTGAACTCAATGAAGGCATGAATGGCGAAGGTAACCGGATGTCCATCTTTGACGATGATTGTGGATGGCGTTACGAGCTTCTGCAGGGAAAGGTCCTCTGCAATGGATAGCACCGGGAAGCACACGAGTGTCGCGACCAAGATCAGGCACCGGGTCAGCGACGATGATCGGCAAACGGTCAAGTAATGCGTCGACTGCTGGAACCTTCGCGGGCCTCTACACATGTTGGATTGGGAACAAGCGGGGAGGGATTCCTGGCCCCGCTCAGGCCTTACTCGCACAAAGGAGAATACGCTGCGAACAAGGCCCTTTGCGGCACTTGCGAAATAATCACTACTTGCCTTGCTTGGCCTTCCGCACTTTGGCCCAGCGTTGTCTCTGCGCCTCAGCGATGCGCTCACGGGCTTCTTTGCTCAGGATTCGTTTCCCTCTCCTGGCTCCGTTTCCGCTCCCAAGGGCAGCTAATGCCTTCCCTACTCTCTCCATCTCCTTTTGAAGACGAGAATACTCACTTTGTAGAGAAGCTACTGCCTTATTCAGGTGTGTCATTTATGACCCCCTCATGGATACAGCCTAACATGGGTGCACCGCACCCACACAGTAATCACTTCAAAATTGTCAATTTCTAATCTGTCTACAAGATCCAAGGAGGGAACACGCGAGTTATGTCTCAAGACTCGGGAGAAAGCGGGGAGCTCTTCTCGCCTTAGTAGCCTGTTCAAAGGCGTAGGCCAACTTAATAAGCGTAGGCTCGCTCCAGGCGCGCCCGAAGAAGGAGATACCCACCGGCAGTCCGAAAATAAAACCGGCGGTCACATTGATATTGGGATAACCCGCAACCGCCGCCGCGTTCGAACTGCCGCCGGCCACATGATCGCCGTTCACCAGATCGGTCAGCCAGGCCGGTCCTCCCGTCGGAGCAACGATTGCATCCAGTTTGTGCTTATCCACGAGGGCATCGATGCCTTCAGTGCGCGCCAACTGATGATTCTTGGTCAACGCATCAAGATACGCTTTTTCAGTAAGTGGGCCCTTCGCCTCTGCCTTGGTGAATAAGTCCTGGCCAAAATACGGCATCTCTTTTACGTGATTACGGTTATTGAACTCAATGATGTCTTTGAGGGTACGCACTGGAGCGTTGGATCCCAGACGCGCAAGATAGGCATTCAGATCGGCTTTCAATTCGTACAGGAACACAAGTAATTCCGTATCATCGAACTTGCCGAAAGTCTCGATGTCGGCAGGATCAACCAGCGTGGCGCCGTGGCGTTTCATTACGTCGAGCGACTCCTCCATCAGCGCGTCGACAGCATCGTGAAAACCGAAATACTTCCGCGCAACCCCTATGCGCGCACCCTTCAATCCGTCGGGATCACAGTATTGGGCATAGTCAGTTTGCGCTTTTCCCGCGCTCGCCGCGGTAGCGGAGTCTTCCGGATCGAGCCCGGTGAGCGCTCCCAGGAGGATGGCGGCATCACGCACGGTGCGGCACATGGGGCCCGCGCCATCCTGACTGTGCGAGATCGGGATGATGCCACTGCGACTTACTAATCCGACTGTCGGTTTGATCCCGGCGAGACCGTTGGAGGACGACGGACACACGATCGAACCATCCGTTTCGGTGCCGATCCCGGCGGCGGCGAGATTGGCGGAAATACCCGCTCCTGTGCCGGAACTCGACCCACATGCATTGCGGTCGAGCGTGTAGGGATTCCTGGTGAGACCGCCGCGCCCGCTCCATCCGCTGGTGGAGTGGCTGGAGCGGATATTCGCCCATTCGCTAAGGTTGGTCTTGCCCAGAATCACTGCGCCCGCGGCGCGCAGTTTCTGCGCTACGAAGGAATCTTTCGGCGGCTTCGAACCGACCAGGGCCAGCGATCCTGCAGTGGTCATCATGCGGTCGGCCGTGTCGATGTTGTCTTTGATGAGGATGGGAATACCGTGCAAGGGTCCGCGTGGTCCTTTGAATTTGCGCTCCTGATCCAGCGCATCGGCGATGGCTTCAGCATCCGGATTCAGTTCTATGACTGCATTGACTGCCGGTCCCTGTTTGTCGATCTCGTTAACTCTCGCTGTGTATTTCTCGACCAGCAAACGCGCCGTGAATTTGCCCGACTTCATGCCATCTTGTAACTCGGCGATAGTGATTTCGTCGAGCTCAAATGGCTTCACTTCGGTCTCGACGGGCGCGGTGGAACGGGAAAGTTCGCGGGCGGCTCCCAGCGCCGGATAGGGCGCAGCCACAGTACTGGCCGTGACTGCATTTTGCAGAAACTTGCGGCGTGACAGATCAAAGCTCGATGGGCGCATCGATTGTCCTTCGTGCTACAGAATTGCGGTATTAGACCACGAAACCCGCATGTCCTTCACGAGAGAAACGGACGGAGGCTGTGACCAACAAGGTAGGGATATTTACGACGGACTAATTTGTCGCTTATCGCTGGACGCACTCAACGACAGTCGCCCGCTGCGTTTATAGGGCCTCGCCTGAAGGTTAGAAACTATTCGGCTCTCCATAAAGCACGAGGAGGACATTTCACTTGATTACGGCGTGAAACTTGTCGCGCGCCTTTGTTTCGGGATCGATCAGCACGAGTGTTTTATCGTCTTCCAGATACCACCTGTATTTTCGAGTTTCGTTTTCCGGCTCGACAGTGATCTGACTCGAATGAGAAGACTGCGACCGGACGGCGGTGCCGTGAAGCGTCAAGAAATCCCCCGCGACGGCAAACGTTCCAGTCTCGGTTGTCGCAACGGCAACGCCCCCAAGACCGCCGATCAGCCCATAGCGAAATGTGCCATCCGAATAGAAGGTGTAGCCGTCGCCAAAGGACGCCCCACTCGAACCTGGAGCAGAAATGCCACCAGAGATCTCGGTACTCCACTGACGTATGAGCGATGACGCAGGGTCTGGTGAGGCATCATCGAACGTGAAAGATAAGGGAATTAGGAACATGAGCCGACCTGTTCTCAGGGCATTGTACTGACTGGCGGGAACGTCGTAAGTGAGGAAGACCACGTGACGTCTCACCTTTTGAACAATGCCGTTCCCCCGGTGAAGTGGCACCAGGAAGTCCTGGTAGGAGAACTCGAAGTTTGCCTGATTATTGTCTGCCTTCAGCATGGAAGCACGTAGCTGCGGGTTGTTCGAGCGTATTAATGCTACGAGCGCCCCAGCATACTCCGATGGGCTCTTGCCGGTTTCCGCAGGACGAACACCGATCCGGATAACCTCGGCGCCGGAGGGGGATCTCATCTCAAACTGCCCGTTTTCTCCTTCCCAGACGTCGCCCCAGTCTGCCGGGTATTGAAACGAAAAAGATCCGTCGGTAGAAACAAATTTTTTCCAGTCCTGCGCCGCAGATCGGGCACTACCAATGATCAGGATAAGAACGGCAGTCAGAACGCATCGTGAATATGTCATTTTGAAAGCTCCAAGGACTACTCCATGAGGCCACAAGGGATGGTGGCTCGCTTCGGGAGAAAGACACGTTCTTCCCCTCGGTGGGAACTTCTCGTGGGAGAAGCAGACAGCGGAAGCTTAGTGCATCGGTTCTGCTTTATCAGTGACCGGCATCACTCCGTTGACCAGGCAGGGCGGCGACATTTTTGCTGCTCGTATGGGCAAAAGCAGTGTGGGCACGGATCCACGCCAACATAGCAGCGTGTTTGTCCGCTCTTCCTAACCGAGAGTTGGGAACGGAAACTTGGCGAAGAAGTTGAGGGGGCTTGCTTGCGGTGGTAAGCTTAGTTTCGTCTTCCGGCTGAGCGGGAGTAGTTCAGCGGTAGAACGCCAGCTTCCCAAGCTGGATGTCGCCGGTTCGATCCCGGTCTCCCGCTCCATCTATCTAAGCGTATTATCGAGCAATCTCCAGTACGCCTCTTTGCCAACCAGAAGCATGATCGCATTTTGCGTGTTCCAGAGGTCTCCAATGCTTCCATAGTTTCCACGCAGCAGAAAAAAAAGATCGAGCAGGGCTTGCGAGGGACATTCCTTCCTTCAAGCGATGTGCGTGGAATGTCTTTGCAGGCATCGAGGATGCGATGGACAATGGCGCGGGGAAAGGAAGAACCCACTCCAAGCATTAGACTTGCTCCGTGGCACTGTTAGACTCAGGAAGTATCTGTTTGAGAGTTGACAAATCGTGCTAACATTTTTGGCACTTGAGGTGTCGCAGTGCCTTCCCAGAAGAAGACAAAGAAGAAAGGGGAAAACGAAGAGAGCCTTGTAGTAAATGCTCGAAAGTGGAAGGCCCTCTTTTTGTTAGCACTTGGTGTGGTAGGGTACAACTTCGGAAAAGGTACCGTCGATGCGATTGTTGACCGTCAACGCGACGTTCCGAGCGTTTCAGCACCGGCACATCCCGAAAAGCAGCTTGATCAGAGCGCACCGAAAAGCGGTCCACCGGAAGGACACGAACCCACTCAACGACTCCGGTTCGTTTATGTTAATGGCAAGGGCGAGGAGAAGACTTTTTTGTATGATACCTCCCTTCGGAGCCTTACTCCGGCTACGTACGATTGGGCGAGCAAACCCAAGCCTGTTCAGACGTTCGCTCCGGCTAATCTGGGTGAAGGTCGCATAGTGATCAATGCCCAGTTGCATCCTTCCGCACCGGTCATCAACGTAGAAGTTTCGAAAAAAGATATCGCGAACCAGCTCTTGAAAATGGGCGATTCCTCTTTGTCTCCCAAGGATTTGGCTTCGGTAAAGCACATCACGATTGCTCCCGAAGACGCCCCTGATAATCCAGCGAAAGCCTAAAGCGAATCCATCCCCTGCGTTTAAATGGTCCACCGCCATTGCAAATGCCCATGTAAAGCGGTTGTGCGCGGAGAAATCTTCGCGTACCACCAATCCCTATCCCGGCACAAAGTCTCGTTTGAAGTTAGGTCCAAGCGAAGAAAGAAATATTGGGGTGCAAACCACCGGTTGTGATTGGTTTGCGGCCGCAGGTTCCGAGATGGATAGGTTGTGCCTGTAACTTAGGACAACGAGCAACACGATCACAACCAGAGATGCGCCAGCCCAAAGGAATGTTTTCACGGCCGTCTCCCAAGCAGCGTAGAAAGGGACGTGCATATCCTGAGTCGCCAGCCAGGCGTGGAAATCACCGGAATGGTCCAAAGCCCCTACTCAGAGAGGCGAAAACCTTCAGCGATTTGGCTCAGGCAGGTTGGAAATTCACGCAACGACCAGCGACAAAGGCTCAGCGTTGCCCTACCATCTGGCCTGGTCCGCCGGGATCATGTGTCGGCTGGGGCACATCCTGAGGGGCGACGGGCGGGGTTTGATTTATGCCGTCGGAGGGTTTGGGCGCGTTCTCGGGATCTTCCCCCGGGCGCCGCAAGCTGGGGGCATTGGCGGGGCGATCCTGCTCTTCCCTCTTTGCTTCCTGATCTTCGGGCTTGGGCAGGATGACTTCTTTTTCGGTGCGAACAATCTTCTGGCCGCCGACTTTCATGGTTTCGATGCGCACGACCTCATCGCCAATGATGCGGACGAAGTCGACATCGGCGGGCGGCTCTCCGTAGATCCACTCTTCGTAGTCGGTATCGCCGTCTTTTTCTCGCACTTTCCTGGGCGGTTTGCCCCGGGCGTGGATCACCATCTCGGTATTCATCCCAACCAGCACATAGTGCGCCTTGATCGCCTCTTTGACCTTGGGCGGAACGGTGTCGAGGTAGGCCTCTTCCTTGTTGCGCGCGTTAAAGTCCAAGACGGGATAGACCAGGGCGCGCAACTGAGCCGGGCTCATCTCGGGGACATACTTGTCGAAGTAGATATCGAGATAGCTGCCGTGCGGATTATCGGTTGCCTGGTCGCGGGAAAGCGGCACTGACGCACCGCCCGCTCCCGATACCTCGATGTGCTGATACCACTTCTTGCGGTGCACGGCGCCGCCGTTCAGGTCGAAATGAATGAAGTTGTCCTTGATGTGGACGTAGGAAATGTGCGCGGGATCGCCGGGTTTGATCGAAGGTCCCCACAGCGCTAGGACCTGTTGCAGTTCCATGCCGCTGGGTGTGATGACACCGTCTTTCAGCTTCAGACCCTTGGTTCCCATGGGGAAAACAGTCCGCGAGTAGACCAGCTGCGTTTCGAAATCACGAATGATTTGCAAGCGTGTCTGATTCGACATACGCGGGGCATCGGAGCGGACGGCCAGCGCGATGGGCAGGTTCTGCGAGGTATCGCTGGCAGCTGCCGTAGTCGATGTCTGATCAGTGGCGGAATCGGTCTTCTGTCCATAGCTTGGCGCAACCAGCGTCAGGGGAAGCACCAGGAAGGCGGCGAGGACGAAACGCTCCATAAAACACCACTCGACTTTAGATGTCATTATAGCGCTGGGGTGAATAGTCCAAATTACAAATTTGACTCATGAACCGCAAAAAAGAGCCTCTCCGCGTCGAAATCCGTATCGCTTCGAGCAACATGTTGGGTCTGGAACCACAAGTGTACGAGGGAATATCGGTGGTCCCCTGGGGTCTTTTGTGGTTTCGGCAGGTCGTGTCTTCGTCCCGCCGGGCTTCCAATCGCCGTGGAATCAATCAAAAAGCCCTTCTGAGTTATTGACAGACAGG
This sequence comes from Binatia bacterium, assembly GCA_035577905.1. Lineage (GTDB taxonomy): Bacteria > Acidobacteriota > Terriglobia > Terriglobales > Acidobacteriaceae > Sulfotelmatobacter. The sequence continues at coordinate 157,807 of DATKAP010000015.1, read as the reverse complement.
AGGTTTTTAGGCAAACTCGGCTGCAACGCGCGCTATCCGCAATGCGGGCGGATTCGTCTCTGGCCAAAACTTTCACCCAAGGCGATCGGCCATGGCTACTGCCTCGCGTCAGGTGTCTCTGTCTTCCACTTCTTCGAATCACGACTTTTCTCTGTCTTCTGCCCCTGAACAGGCCACCGTCGAGGAATGCCCCAGCGACGTCGAAGTGCTGAGCATTCTGCGCGAGGCGGCCGTGTCCGGTTCGCGGCCACTGGAATCCATTCTGGATGCTGTTGCCGACGCCGCGCGCGTCCTGAGCGGTGCCGACGGTACCGCGCTGGGCCTTGATACCAATGGCACGATCGTATGCCGGGCGCGCAGTGGCAACATGGCGCCGCCCATCGGGGCACCCATCAGCGCCGAGTCTGGCATCTCCGGCGAATGCTTGCGCACGGGCGCCATGCTCGTTTGCCACGACGCTATGACCGATCCGCGCGTGGACGGAGAGGTCTGCCGTAGTCTCGGAATCCGCTCCATAGCCGTAGTTCCGCTGCGTGGTCCGAAGCGGCTGGCTGGGCTTCTCGAGGCTTTTGCTGCGCGCCCCAATGCGTTCGACAGCAACGGCCTGACGGCGCTGCGGGATCTTGCGGAGATCGCCGAAACCGCGTACGTGCGAGAGGTATCAAATCTCACTCCAGCTTTAAAGCCGCCAACGCCGCCAGCCAGACCAGTACCGGAACGACCCCGCCCTGCGACGCATCTGGCTCAGGAACCGGTGGCGGGGGAAATTCTCGACGAGGCTTCGCAGCCCAATAAAAAGCGAGTGATTTGGGCAGTCGGTATCGCGGTCGGTTTATTGCTGACCGTGAGCGTTGCGTGGTGGGCATGGCATACCCCGGCTGACGAAACTCCATCCGGCAGCACCACCCAGAAAGTGCAGGCAGCCAGTCCCGAGCCGGCGTCTTCGACGCCAGCGCTGTCGTTGATCCCAAAGCCGGCCCCAGGCGTTGGCACGACACATGGTGACCGGGTTCGCGCCGCCGGTATCGTGCAGAATGCAGCGGACGTGAAGCCGATCGATTTGCGGTCTGAAGCGGGGGGAACGCCAGACACAGTCGAGGTTCGCATCCCGAAGCAGCACAGCACGGAGGATTCTCCTGCTCCGGAGGCTCCCACCGTAAGCCTGGCTCCTTCCACAAGCCCCGATACCTTGGCTGGACTCACCACCGAATCTACCCCGATGCCGACCGCCGCGCCCCGTATATCTCAGGGTGTAGTCGAGGCAACCCTGATTAAAAGGGTCGAACCGGTGTATCCGGTGCAGGCGCGCAATCAGCGATTGCAGGGAAAGGTGACTCTCTCGGCCACAATCGCCAGCGACGGATCTGTCCGGCAGGTCGCGGTTGTGAATGGGTCGCCCGTTCTGGCGGAGGCGGCAAAAACCGCAGTCTTGAAGTGGCGGTATCGTCCGGCCACGCTGAACGGCAGCCCCATCGAAGTGCAGAAAGACATTATTGTCTTGTTCGCTCAGCCGTAAGCCAGATGGCACAAGGGCTGGGCTGACGCCTCTGCGCTCGCCAGCAAGCCACCTGAGAGATCAGGAGAGGTTCAGCGCTTTCTTGATGGTGCCACGTTCCTTCTGGATCTTTTCCTGCAGCAGTGTGATGGCGTAGATCAACTGCTCCGGCCGCGGCGGGCATCCTGGAACATAAACGTCGACTGGGATGACCTGGTTCACGCTTTGTACCAAAGCATAATTCTGGAACACTCCGCCCGAGGTTGCGCAGGCGCCCATCGACATCACCCATTTGGGCTCAGGCATTTGCTCCCACAGCTGCCGAATCACTGGGGCCATCTTATTCGAGACCCGACCGGCGATGATCATCAGATCACTCTGGCGCGGCGATGGACGGAACACTTCGGCTCCGAAGCGCGCGATATCGAAGCGCGAAGCACCCATCGACATCATTTCAATGGCGCAGCAGGCCAGCCCGAAGGTCATCGGCCAGATCGAGCTTTTCCGCATCCAGTTCACGGCCGAATCGAGAGTGGTGAGAACTACTCCCTCAGGCGTGGGATTGCCGAAGGTCAGATCCTTGACGACCTTCTGGCCGTTTTCGATATCGACGTACGGGCCAAAATTGAGTTCGCGAGACATAATGAAAGTATTTTAAACCACAGCAGACACCGAGGTGCTCGTATCCCGGTGTTCACCTTTGTTGGTTCTTATGGCGTAACGACCACCTTGCCAAACATTTGGCTCTTTGCCAGGTACTCGTGCGCGGCACGGATTTCGCTGAGCGGGAACGCGCGATCCACGACGGGCTTCAGGCGCCCGGCAAAGACGTGGCCCAGCACTTCGTTGAGTTCGGCCATCGTTCCCATGTAGGAGCCGAGCAAACGCAACTGGCGCGCGAACAAGTGCCGCAGGTCGATTCCGACGCCTGAACCGGTAGTGGCGCCGCAGGTCACCAGCGTGCCCGCAGTCTTGAGACACTTCATGCTCTCATCCCAGGTAGCAGCGCCGACATGCTCGACCACAATATCGACCCCTTCCTTGTTGGTGAGCTTGCGGACTTCCTCGGAGATCTTCTGCTTGTAGTGATTGATGCCGTGGTCCGCGTCGAGCAGGGTCCTTGCCTTTTCGAGTTTCTCTTCGCTACCAGCCGTGGTGATCACGCGGCAATGAAACATCCTGGCGATCTGGATGGCGGCGATGCCGACGCCGGAACTTGCGCCCAGCACGAGCACAGTCTGGCCCGGCCGCACTCTCGCTAATCCAACCAGCATGTGCCATGCCGTCACGAATACCAGCGGCACGCTTGCGGCCTGATTAAAGTCGAGTGAGTCAGGAATCGGGATGATATTTGCCGCCGGGGCCGCAAAGAGCTCGCAATCTCCGCCATCGACCGCGTTGCCGATTACAGTGAACTCGCGACACTGGTTCTGTAATCCCGCAACGCATTTCGGGCAATGTCCGCAGAAGTGCATGGGAGCGACAATCACCCGCTGCCCTGGCTTGATGCCGGCGACATAGTCACCAACTTCCACGACTTCTCCAGCCATATCGCTTCCGGGAATATGTGGGAGCTTCAGGCCGGGCAGGCCCTGCCGCACCCAGAGATCAAGATGGTTGAGCGAACAGGCTCGAACCCGCAGCAGTACTTGATCCTTGCGCGGCTGTGGGTCGGGGATGTCTTCATAGGTGAGAACTTCTGGTCCGCCGAATCGGTGGATGCGAACGGCTTTCATGGGGCTTGCTCCTGGTGCATCAAGCTAACACAGTCAGCACGGTTGCCCGATGTCAACAACTCTCGCGAGATGAAACTCCAGATGTAGAATTCCAGCGTGTGAGGACTCATCATGCATAAGAACCTTCTGCAATTCCTGTTGGCATTTCTATGTTTCTGTCTACTGATCCCGGCGACCATTTCTGCTCAGGAGGAAGAGCATGGTCGGCCGACTCTGGCGATCGGAGCGGCTGCCCCGGACTTCTGCCTCAAAGGTGTGGACGGGCAGACACATTGTCTGAAGGATTACGCGAGCGCAAAAGTCCTGATGATCGCTTTTATCTGCAATCATTGCCCCACGTCGCAACTCTACGAGACGCGGATCAAGCAAATTGCTGAGGACTACAAGAATCGTGGAGTAGATGTCGTCGCCATTGAGCCAAACAACCCGAACGCGGTACGACTTGATGAGATGGGCTACACCGACGTTGGCGATTCTTTTGAAGAAATGCAGATCCGCGCTGAGTACCGGCACTTCAATTTCCCGTATCTCTATGACGGCGAGGATCAGAAGATCTCCAATGTGTACGGGCCCACCGCGACCCCGCACGTTTTCATCTTCGATCAGGGTCGCAAGTTGCGCTACGAAGGCCGCGTGGACAACAATCCGCGGGAGAATCTGGTCACGCGACATGATGCGCGACTGGCTCTCGATGCTTTACTCGCGGGCAAGCCGGTTGAAATCGCCAAGACGCCTGCTGTCGGATGCTCGACAAAATGGCTATACAAGGAGGAAGGGCGTCGCGAGGAGATGGCCGAAATCGAGAAGGCACCCGTCAGCATAAGACCAGTTTCAATCGACGACTTGCGTATGCTTCGCAAGAACACGACCGGCAAGCTCCTACTCGTCGACTTCTGGGCGACCTGGTGCGGACCGTGCCGCAAGGAGTTGCCCGCTTTCGAAACGATGTACCGGATGTACGGCCACCGCGCGTTTGATCTGGTCACGGTCAGCATCAACTATCCCGATGAGAAACCGGGCGTCGAAAAGGCGCTGCAGGCCGAGCACGCAACCAGCACAAACTACATTCTCGGCTCAACTGACTTGTACGCACAACTCGCCGCCTTTGATCCCGACTGGAATGCCGCAGTTCCCTACACGCTGCTGATTCGTCCGGACGGCACAATCGCCTACAAGGTGCAAAGCACAAATGTCGATCCGCTAAAGCTGAAACGGATGATCATTGCAAACCTCGCGGATGACGACTACATCGGCCACCAGGGGTATTGGAAGGCGGCGGTGGACGGAACGAGGTGAAGTGCAGACCTCACAGAGGAACGCGACGAAAGTTCCATATCAGCAACGGCCTGAGCGATGTCTTAAGTGATAGTGACTATCATCTCGACTTGTTCTGCGCAGATTGACTCTATCTCCTTGACCGCTTGATAATCAGCTTTAGTCGTTTCAGTCAGATGGACATCTACAAGCACATTGTGGAACTTCGGCGCCAGGGACGTCGCGGGGCAGTCGCTACCATCGTCAACGTGCGGGGATCGATTCCTTCCTTTCAGACGGCGAAAATGCTGGTTCGCGACGATGGGTCAATTGTGGGCACCATCGGTGGGGGATGCGTCGAGGCAGACGTCTGGCAGGCAGCCCGCGAAGTCATGGAGTCGGAAAAGCCCCGAACCTTAAAGTTTGACTTGAACCAGGATCCCAGGTACGACACCGGCCTGGTTTGTGGCGGAAGCCTCGAAGTTTTCATCGAGCCCGTGCTCCCTCCAGCATTACTTTATCTTTTCGGCGCAGGCCATGTGGCTATCAATCTTTGCAGGACGGCTGCCCCGGTGGGATTTGACGTGATTGTGACCGATGATCGGTCCTCCTATGTCACGAAAGAGCGATTCCCAGCCGCCCACGAATTGCATGCGCTCGACTTCGACGAGGCGATGAAGAAGTTCGATCCCAATGAGTCTTCCCACGTTGTGATCGTCACGCGTGGGCATCGGGACGACATGCGCATCCTGCGTTGGGCGGTGCAGACACGGGCGCGCTACATCGGGATGATCGGGTCGAAGCGGAAGGTCATCGAGATCTCGAAAGCATTGCAGGCGGAAGGCCTGCCGGCACATCTTTTCGAGCGGGTGCACGCTCCGATCGGACTGGATATCGGTGCGGTGACTCCGGAAGAGATTGCCGTGGCGATCACTGCCGAACTGATCGCGATTCGACGTCACGCCACATCGGCCTTGCCTCACATGAGTTGGTTCAAGGGATCGACTACGGAACAAACGGTGGATGAGGACACACCACACTAGTGCAGATCCAATCTGTGATTGTTGATCAAAAGCCTCTGGCCGGGTTTCTAATCACAATCCAAAAGTCAAACATCAACAGTTCCCAGTCACTGACTTTCCGCTGAGTTTCTGCTATCTTCCGCAGCATGTCGCAAGCGGCGAGTTTTGCTGGGCTGATTCTGGCCGCGGGGGAATCTTCGCGCATGGGCCGGGATAAAGCCCTGCTGCCCTGGCCGCCGACGTCCAACACGCAGACAGCATCATCAGACACCTTCCTGTCGGCAGCCATAAAGTCATTGAACCTGTCGACCGATTTTGTCATCGTCGTTGCCGGACAAAACGAGGCCGCGTTGACATCGGTCGTGTACAGCACTGGAGCGTCGATCATCGTCAATCCTGATCCCAACCGCGGACAGTTCAGCTCTCTGCAAGTGGGGTTGCGCGAGATACTCAATCGTGGACGAGATACGGCCATCATCACCTTGGTCGACCGGCCTCCCGCGAGCGCGGCAACTGTCCAGAAGCTTCGCGAGGCGTTTGAGGCTGCTCCCGATAGCGTCTGGGGACTGATTCCGGAGCATTCGGGAAAGCACGGGCATCCGTTTATCGCCGGCCGGGACTTGATCGAGCGATTTCTGCGGGAGCCGGTCACGGGGAACGCCCGGGAGGTGGAGCATCGCTACCAAGAACACATTCAGTATCTCGCGGTCGAAGACCCGAATGTCGCGCTGAACATCAACACGCCGGAAGATTACACAGGGCTGAGTGGAAAGTCGTAGGGAGGATTGCGGACTCCTGATTTTCTATTGCAGATTTTAGATGGCAGATTGGGGCTCAGGTGGAAACCTAGTCTGTAGTCTGACCGCAACAAAAATCCGGATCGAATTGCGCACCTCCGGCCGCGCACGATATCGTCAAAGGGCATGGATAGCGCCAACACAGAAACCCTTTACCCCACAGCAACCCACTTCGTCGAGTCGGTTCTGCGGCTTGCACCCCAGGTTGCAGCCTTTGATTGCGATGGCACGCTCTGGTCGGGCGATGCCGGGGAAACCTTTTTCGACTGGGAGATCAAGCGCGGAGTGGTCTCGGCGGAGGTTGCGCGCGCCATGCGTGCACGCTACGCCGAATACAAGGCCGGCAACGTCAGCGAAGAGGAGATGTGCGGTGAGATGGTGACCATGCACAACGGAATCCCGGAGTCCGACGTGATGGCAGCAGCCACGGAGTTCATGACGTCGCGATTTCCCGGTCACGTGTTTCCAGAGATGAAGAAACTAGTCCATCAGCTTCGCGAGCAGGGTTGCGACATCTGGGCAGTATCGTCGTCGAATGAATGGGTGATCCGAGCTGGGATGAAGCAGTTCGATATCTCCGAGAACAGGATTCTGGCGGCAAAAGTGGAAATAGACAACGGGATCGTGACCGATCGTCTCGTGCGTATTCCGTCCGGCCCGGGAAAACCTGAGGCTCTGCGCGAAGTTGTGCGCAAAGAAATTGGCGCGGCGTTTGGGAATTCGCGCTGGGACCTGGAAATGCTCGCGATGGCGAAGCATGCATTCGCGGTAAATCCTAATGCTGACCTTGAGGCCGCGGCCCAACAGCACCGCTGGAACATTTACTTCCCGGATGGCACTGGCCGCCGATAGCGATGTACTCTCCGCAACTTCTCGATCACTTTCAGAATCCGCGCAACGCGGGCGTCTTATCCGACGCGGACGCCACGGTTGAACTGGAGAATCCGGTCTGCGGGGACGTGGTCCGGCTCAGCCTGAAAGTGCTGGACGGACGGATTGCGGAGATCAGGTTCAAGGCCAAAGGATGCGTTCCTGCGATCGCTTGTGCATCTGCGCTCACCGAGATCGTGCGGGGAAGAACTCCGGAACAGGCTCGCAGACTTTCGCGAGAAGAGCTAACCCAAGCAGTTGGAGGCCTTCCGCAGGCATCTGGCCACGCGGCACAATTGGCTCTAGATTCACTTTCAGCGGTGCTGGCACAACTGAAAGCGGGCCCTGCATAGCGTCGCGCTCAACGTTGTGTTCCCTGCACTTCTTGCTAGCCTCCGGCAGAAGACTTTGACCGCTGAGATCGCCGAGAAGAGCCGCGGAGAACGCAGGGAGAGTGGGGCGAAAAGCTGGCGCCTGGTACCACCAACCGACAACGCCATCCCACGTGTCATTTAGTATGGATTTATGGCAGTCGATCACACTCCACGCCGGATTGCGTGCCTGCAGCCTAGCGCAACCGTGATTCTCGACGCAGTTGGCGAACTCAAGCGAGTCGTTGCCTGCACACGCTATTGCGCCGATGTCGTGCCTGGCGTCGGGAACGGCTCGCGCACGATTCTGGCAGATTCGTGGACTGCAGATTCTGCCCAAATCACAGCCGTGCAACCAGATCTGGTCATTGCGGCCGTTCCCTTTCAGGAGAAGGCGCTGGCTGAAATCCTGAAATCGGGCGCGCGATTTTTGGGACTGGCTCCAAAAACTCTGTCAGACATTTACACCGATATATCTACGATTGCCGGGTGTGTCGGAGCCTCGGCGGCGGGAGACATCCTGATTCATACAATGCAGAACCGCGTTGAACACTTTCGACAAAGAGCAGCGGACAGATCTCGGCCGCGAGTATTTTGCGAAGAGTGGGGGAATCCGATAATGGCGTCGCAGCCGTGGGTGGCGGAATTGGTTGAAGCCGCGGGCGGAGAGTTCTTGGGAGCCCCTTCACGTCGATGTACAGGAGATGAGATCGCATCCCTTGATCCGGACATTGTCATTGCCGCATGGTGCGGTGCGGGAGATCGCGTTCCGCTGGGAAAAATCATTGCGGATCGCGGTTGGGAGAACACGTCGGCCAATCGATCAGGGCGCGTTTTCTGCATCCGAGATGAGTACCTTAATACGCCCGCGCCAACGCTGCTGCTGGGGCTTGACGCTGTGGCGTATGCGATTCACCCCGAGGTGTTCGCACCCAGGAATGGAATCCGACAGATTACTGCCGATCCACCGTCCACTGCCGAAAAAACACGTCCGTGAGGTAAGATTCCTAGTTCCCGTGACTACTCGACTGGATGAAGTACGCGCCGAAATCACCGCGATCGCGGAGTCGTCTGCGAGCGCAAATGACCTGATGCGTTCGATGGTGAAGCTTCTGCATGACAAGATGCTGAAGTACAACTGGGTGGGATTCTACATGCTGGAACCGGGCGCGCAGCCGCCCGTCCTGGTGCTGGGTGCCTTCGAGGGGGCAATGACGCCACATACGCGTATCCCGCTGAACCAGGGTATCTGTGGCGCCGCGGCCTCGAGCGGTCAAACCGTCGTGGTCGACGATGTTTCCAAGGACTCACGCTACCTGGCCTGTTCTCTGGAGACCAAATCGGAGATTGTGGTTCCCGTGTTTGCTCACGGCAAAGTGGTTGGCGAACTTGACATCGACAGCCACTTCCCTGCCGCATTTGCCGCCCAAGATCAGGACTTTGTCCAACACTGTGCCATGCTTTTGGGAAAGAAGCTGGAAGCGACCGGCGCATGAGGGTCGAGAAAGGCAAAGTTCGTGCGCCGGAGATTGGCCGCGTATGGCTGAATTCCACGCCGCTCAGTTTCCGCCAGTTGCGCGGGCGAGTCGTCCTGGTCGACTTCTGGGATTACACCTGCGTTAACTGCGTCCGCACGCTTCCCTACGTACAGGCCTGGTACGAGCGCTACCGGGATAAGGGACTGACCGTCATCGGGGTGCATACACCCGAATTCACTTTCGCGCAGTACGAATCGAACGTGGAGCGCGGGATCCGCGAGTTCGGGTTGACCTATCCCATCGTCATCGACAGCAATCGCGAAATCTGGAAGGCCTTTGCTAACCGGTATTGGCCTACGAAGTACCTGCTCGATAAAGACGGATACTTGCGCTACGGCCACTTTGGCGAAGGCGGGTATGAAGAATGCGAGCAGGTGATTCAGGAATTGCTGCGCGAGATCGATCCGAACATTGAGCTTCCACCCATCATGGAGCCGGTGCGGGGGGAAGATCACGCAGGCGCGGTTTGTTATCGGGCGACGGGTGAACTCTATCTTGGCCATGCGCGCGGCAGGATCGGCAACGAAGGCGGATTCAGGGAGGATCAGATTGCGGATTATTCGTTCGATGGGATTCTGGAAGAAAACTATTTCTATGCGGCGGGCCGATGGGCCTCGACTGCAGAATATTTCGAAGCCGTAGAAGATGGTCCGCACAGCTTGCGATTGAAATTCGAAGCTGCCGCCATCAATTTGGTTATGGCGTGCCCGCACGCTCCGTCCGCCGATGTCGTAGTTCTGCAAGACGGCAAGCCGCTGACCCAGAAGCAGACGACAGCGGAGACTCGCTTCCGGTCAGGCGCGCAGGATGAACAGGAAAGCTTTGTCGTAGTGGATTCTGCGCGGATGTATTCTCTCGTCGACAACCAAGAATTCGGCGTGCATGAACTGGAACTGCAGTGTTCCAAGGGTGTTGCCGCTTTCGCTTTCACGTTTACGAGTTGCGTCGATCCGGTTGCGAGCGCGCTGCAGGCGAGAGGTCCTGAGCAATCATGAAACGCGTGGTGGCAGCCCTCATCATCCGCGAGGGGAAGCTTTTGGTATGTCAGCGGACGCGGCATCAGACGATGCCACTGAAATGGGAGTTCCCCGGCGGAAAGATTGAAGAAGGGGAACAGCCGCGCGATGCCTTGCGCCGTGAACTCGACGAGGAACTGGGCATCCAGGCCACCATCGGCGACGAACTTGCGCGCATTCAGCATGAGTATCCGAATGGCGGAATGGTCGAACTACGCTTTTACGTGGTCCGCGAATACACAGGAGAACTCGAGAACCGGATCTTCAAAGATATCCAGTGGGCCCTACCCAAAGAACTGCCGAGGTTTGATTTCCTGGAAGCCGATCTCACTCTGGTGAATGATTTGGCAGCCGGAAAGTTACCTCTAACCTGAACGCAGCGTCCAGAACCAGGCGACGGTCAAGACGATCATAATGACGGTCGTCGCCCAAGCGACCATGTTGAAGAGGCGCGAATTCACGTAACTGCCCATCAGTTCCTTCTTGTTGATCAGCAGCAGCATGAAGACGAGCACGAACGGCAGCACGATGCCGTTGACCACTTGCGAAAGCACCGCAATCTTTACCAGGGGGAGTCCAGGAATGAGTACGACAGCACCGCCGGCAACGATCAGTACGGTATAGAGCCAGTAGAAGAAGGGAGCCTCTCCAAATTTCTGGCCGATGCCGGATTCGAATCCTAGTCCCTCACAAACCGCGTACGCCGTCGATAGCGGCAAAATTGATGCCGCGAATAGCGAGGCATTGAACAATCCCACCGCGAAGAGAATGTAAGCGTACTGGCCGGCCAAAGGCTTCAGCGCTGACGCCGCATCGGCTGCATATGTGATATTCCGGAATCCGTGAATCCACAATGTTGCCGCGCACGCCACGATAATGAACCAGGCGACCACGTCGGTGAAGACGCACCCGCTTACAACGTCAAGCATTGACGCCTTGTACTGTCTGCGTGTGACGCCTTTCTCCACGATGGAAGCCTGCAGATAGAACTGCATCCAGGGCGCAATGGTGGTACCGACAACGCCGATCACCATGTAGAGATAGGCCTGATCGCGAAAGGAATGCAGGTCTGGTGGCACGAAAGTGGCGACAATCGCGTCCTTCCAGAGCGGATGCGCGCGAATGCCGGCAAAAATATAGGTCACATATACAAACGAGGCGACCAGAAAGACCTTTTCGACGCTCTTGTACTGCCCATACACGACGATCACCCACACGATCACGGCGCATATCGGAACTGTGTAAATGCGAGGCAGACCAAATAACTCGAGACTGGTCGCGATTCCAATGAATTCTGTGACAACGTTGCCAAAGTTGGTGATCAGGATGCCTAACATCATGAAAAACGTGATGCGCAGGCCAAATTCTTCGCGGATGAGATCACTAAGTCCCTTGCCCGTAACGGCGCCCATGCGGGCGCACATCTCCTGCACCACGATCAGCGCAAGCGTGATCGGGATCATGGTCCATAGGAGAAGATGTCCGAATTGTGCTCCGGCGGACGAGTAGGTAAGGATGCCGCCGGCATCATTGTCGACGTTTGCGGTAATGAAACCCGGCCCGACAACGGCGAGGAACAGCAGGATCCGGGTCTTCCAACGCCTCAGGAACCTCATGCGGACATTTCGCAGACATAAAAATAGATCGATTTAGTCACGAACGACGCCACAGGATAAACGCATGATGCGGGTCCGGCCAAATGAAAAGTGCACTCCGAGCCGATTTTTGATGCGGAGAAACCAGACTGCCAACACAAGTCAGCGGGCGAGAGACTGCACCCATGCCGCAAACGCGTGCCAAGCCACGGTCTTGCCGATCGGCAAGCGGACCTGCTGGACAAAAATCAAAAAAGCCCCTGCCCAGAGCGTCGCCCGATGCAATTTGCGGTTTGACCATAGATCGTAGGCGACCAGCATCAGCAGAAAAGCATACGAGGCGATCGCGGCGTGTACGGCATTATGGAAAAGCCAATGCAAGGGAAAGCGGGCAATGGCCGCGATCAACACCCCCACAGTTGCGATGTAGATGATGCGCTTGTGAGTCGACGGATCGCGGCGAGCCCGGAAGGCGAAGAAAATCAGGGTCCCGAAGATGATCAACTCGGTCATCGGGACGATGTAAAAGAAATAGGTGTCCAGCCCTGGAGGCGCAGTACCACGAGCCAGCCGGTCAGTAGCCGCCACCCAGCCCACAATCACCATCAGGCAAGCTAGCAGAAAACCGGCGATCCCCAATTTTCGGTGGATGTCCACCCGCCCTGCCCACGCCAGCGAATTCTGCACAATCAGCAACAATATCCAACAAGAGAAGACGGCCCCATGAATATGAATGATGCGGTTTGGAAGGGGCGCATTGAATACGCCCGCACAGTAATACGTCGGGCCGAAACCGAGGAACACACTCGACAACATCAACCAGGCCGTGCCGGAGAAGAAATAGTGATCGAAGCGTCGGCCCGGTAGATTTGCCGCAGACTTGGTAGACGGACGAGCATACGCGAGTGTTGTGCTCACAATTGCTCCTTATTTCTGGGTTTAGGACCGCACCGGGGAAGTGGTTCCATTATAGCCCGGATCGCCTGACGTGAATCCGGCGTGAAGACTACGGGCGAACGGGTGCCTGAGGTTGCTTGCCATTGATGAGGCCCTGGGTGGAGAGACTTTCTAGAACCTAACGCCTGAAGCCCAAGACTTTTTGTTAGAGCTTCGACCGCAGCATGCTGATTACGTCATCAGAGGTGATGACCCCCTTCAGCTGGTTATGTTCGTCGACCACGGGAAGAGTCTGCAGATTATATTTATCAAAGAGTTCGGCGACTTCGTTCTCGGTAGCCTCTTCATGCGCGAGCACGAGCGGCTCCTGCGCCAGAGAAAGCATCGGCTCCTGAGACTGGGCCAGGACGATCTTCGCCAGGGGAACTGCGGCCACCAGTGTTCCCTGAGAATCGACCAGATAGATTGTGCTGATGGCCTCGACGCCGCCTTCGAACTCGCGCAATGAATCGATTGCATTCTGCACGGTAGCACTCACCGGCAGGGCCAGGAATTCGGTGGTCATGCGGCCAGCGGCAGTCTCTTCCCTGTGTTCCAGCAGTTCGACGACATCCTGCTGGGCTTCGGGCTCCATTTGGATCAAGATCTGTTCGGTTCGGTCTTCGGGCAGATCTGCCAGCAGGTCGGCGGCGGCGTCTGGATTCATCTCCTCGACGATGTCGGCAGCTTTCTCTGAATCCAGCGATTCGACGATCGCCTTCTGCACCTTGGGTTCGACTTCTTCGAGGGCTTCGGCGGCGGTCTCTTCGTCCAGGGTTTGGAACACTGCCTGGCGCTCATCGGGGGCGAGTTCTTCGACAATATCGGCAATGTCGGCCGGATGGAGCTTGGCCAGGCGGTCGTGAGAGATCTTCAGCTTCACCCGGCGCGCTGGGTCAGTCTCAATGAGATCGACGAAATCCCAAGGAATGCTGCGCGGTGGAATCTTTCCCAACAAAGCGTGCAAAGCGGCTCTGGGTGCGACCCCGCGCAGCAGACGGCGCATGGCACCGCGCGCCCCCACATCAACGGAAAGCACGCGCAGAACGGGGTGATTGGGATCTTTTTGTGGATCGAATTCAAGATCCACGTCGTTGACACGCACGACCTTTCTTCCGTTGACATCAATGACTTGCTGATCCAGCAGGTCGCGCTCCAGCAGGAAGAGACCCTCCATACCGTTGGCCACGGACCACTCCCCCGCGGCCGTTGCGGCTCGAACTCCTCCGTTGATCGCCGAAACCGCCGTAAAGGGGAGCAGGCGATTGCCGCGCCTGGTCTTGATGATGAGTGAAGCGATCTGCGAACGGTCTTCCTGGGGAGCGAGCGCCACTTCGCGCACCCGTCCGGCCGCGCCTGAAGGGTCATATACCGGGGCGCCCAGCAGCTCGCTCAGGGCCATCGTCGTCATCGGCTAGAGAATAACTGAGTTGAAGGATAGTTCAGCATGAATTTTCGCAGCTGGCGGCCGGGATCGGGCTTCCGGCTTCATTTTGAGCTTCCCGGCCAAAGTCAGGTTGCCGACTAATGCAGGAAAATTTCGTCCGGGTGCTCCGCTGGTTTTATCGGTACCATCTGGGGCGGAGCCGACTGAACCGCTGAGCGCATCGAGCACGGGCCTAGAGGACGCTGAGGCAAATCTTCGTAGCATGAGCTGCGGCGTCGTTGACAATTCCCCCATCCCACAGGCAAACTACCGCATTCGCCGGAAATCTCATCTGGCGAGTGTCTGCGAGGGGATTGCGGCTTATGTCCCGTGCAGGCCTTATACTCTTATTCACGCCATGACCGAGCACCGGGTCGCCTATACCCTCGACTCCTCGCTGGAGACGATCGATAGTTGTGAGGAGAAGGCAACCCGTATTGCCACCGAACTTGGGTTCGGCGAAGACGAGGTCATGCAGATTTCCATGGCGGTGCGGGAGGGCGCAGTCAACGCCGTGCTGCACGGCAATAATTACTCTGCCGATAAGAAGGTCACGCTCGCCTTCGAGCGCAAGGGCAATGAACTGGTGATCACCATTCGCGACCAGGGCAAAGGGATGGATCTGAGCAAGATTCCCAACCCCCTGGCGCCGGAAAATCTGCTCAAGACTTCTGGGCGCGGCATTTTCCTGATGCGCTCGTTTATGGATGTAGTCGAGATTCGCCCGTCCTCGACGGGCACCGAACTCAAACTGATCAAGCACGTCCACGGGCCAACCGCGGGCGGCAAGGAGGCTTCCCAGTGACAATGAAGGTTGGTAATCGGCAAGTCGATGGCGTCACCATTGTGGACTGCAGCGGTCGCATTACACTCGGCGAAGGCAGCGTCATCCTTCGTGACACGGTCCGCGACTTGCTCGCGAAGGGCAACAAGAAGATCGTGCTGAACCTGGCCGATGTGAACTACATCGACAGCTCAGGTATCGGCGAACTGGTCAGCGCGTTTACTACGACCAAGAATCAGGGTGGCGAACTGAAGCTGCTGAACCTTACCAAGAAGGTGAACGATCTGCTGCAGATCACGAAGCTCTACACCGTTTTTGACGTAAAAGACGACGAAGCGGCCGCGGTAAAGTCGTTCAAGTAGATCTCTTCGAGGTTGGTCTCAATCACCAGATCTCCCGGGAGTGCCCCACTTCTCGCCGATGCGGGAAGTGGGAACCCCCGAAAACGATTGAAAGGTGATTCAGAGGAGATCTGCCCAGATCGGGAATTCCATTCCGGAACGTTTCTGCAAATAAATCCTGCCCCATCACAGACACCGTCCTCTGGCGATTCCTAGAATCACCCCATGCTCGTCTGGAATGCCGCAACCAGCACGACTCGTGTAGGGACGGACGCGTTCCGTTCGGGGCAACGCCCGGCAGTGCGAGCGGTGCTGTTGGCCAAGGCGGGAAACCTGATCGCGCTCCTCTGCATTCTTTTAACGCCATGCACCGCCCAAGCCGCCGACTGCGTTCCCATCCACGAGGCCGCTCAGCACGTTGGCGAAACGAAGTGCGTCAGCGGGAAAGTGGTGCGGGTTAAAGTCGGGGTGAAGGGTGTCCACTTCCTCGATTTCTGCGAAGACGCCATAGCCTGCCCCTTCACCGTGGTTGTCTTTGGTCACGATCTGAAGGACGTCGGCGACGTCCGCCGCTTGACCGGACGCACGATCGAAGTCCGCGGACTCCTCAGGGTCTATGATGGACGGCCGGAAATCATCCTGAGCCGCATCAGCCAGATCGAAGGCGGCGCGGCCATGATCCCGCCACTGCCCAAGAACTACGATGTAGAAAACCGCGGGCACTATAGCGCCGGGCGGCTGTATCCCACAAAGAAGCCGAAGAAAACAAAACCCACGACCGGCCCGACGGCGACGTACGGCAATGATGTGGAGGCGGACGATCCGCAGTAGCTAGCTGACTGATCTGGCTTTTCGGTGGCTTATAAACCCAGCACCTTTACTTGCTCCTCAGTTTCGTAGCCGAGCCAGTGTGCAACTTCGTGCCAAACCACCCGCTTTACTTCAGTTCGCAAGTCTCCTTTCGAGCACCGCAGAATGGGCCCACGAAAAACAAAGATCAAGTCGGGAGCATACTGCAATTGTGCGAACGAGCGCTTCGTCCTCAATACGCCGCTGTACAATCCCAATAATTCAGTTCCACGGCGCCATTTCCTTT
The DNA here is from genome assembly GCA_035577905.1 of Binatia bacterium. Taxonomy (GTDB): domain Bacteria; phylum Acidobacteriota; class Terriglobia; order Terriglobales; family Acidobacteriaceae; genus Sulfotelmatobacter. Next base: position 141,530 of record DATKAP010000015.1, on the reverse strand, counting down.
TTTTCGATATATCTTCGAGTACGTGGACCGGAGGCTCGTTCACTATTTGAATGCCAGGAAAGTCTGGTAGATCTTTGATCTTCTGCGGCAGAGTGTTGTAAGCCCACTCCACGATCTGCTCAAAGATCTCGGAACCGGTGGTGTCGGCCATCAGGCCAACTTTACCACCACGACGTGGCTCCTCCGCGTACTCACACCATGCCCTTTCGCAATTCCTCCAGCGGATACTTCGTCCCGCGCCAGACGATGCCGTCATTCCACAAGGTCAGGCACATCGACCGCAGGAGCGTATAGATGAACATCACTGTGCTCATGGGATGCAACAGGAAGTAATAGGGCGGCACCGACGAGCGCCACGACATGCCGATATAGATCAGCAGAATCGATCCTAGAGCAATCGCAAAAGGTACCCGCGCCCAACCGTGGGCGAACCAGATGCCCAAAAAAGGTCCAAGATTGATAAATGCCAAGCCGAACGCTGAAAGCAAAGTGCGCCACGCTTGAAACGACAGCACGGCGAAGAAATTTTTTGTGAGATTGTTGACGATGCCGAATGCGCCATGTCCCCAGCGGATCGAGATCAAGTCTCCGCCGAAGACGTTGCGCTGCGCGAATCCGTTCTTCTTGACCACTTTCCCCAGCTTCATATCGTCGAGCACTTCCATGCGCAGCGCCTCATATGTCCCGATTGCGTCGTAGATACGCCGGCGCACGAGGTTGAACGCGCCCACACCCATGTGATCGTCCGTGCTTGGGTCGGCAACTTTCCACGGACGATGCCCGAACATGAACATCGTCTGGAAAAACGCGATCATCATGTACTCCCCTGGCCGCTTCATGATCATGCGTGGGAAGAGCACCACGTGATCCGCCGGCTCGGCCTCGGCGTACGCCACCGCCCGCCGCAGCGAGTCGGGTTTGAAGAGCACGTCGGCATCGGTGAACAATAGCCAATCGCCCGACGCCTGGTTCGCTGCTGTCCACATGGCGTGAGTCTTACCCAGCCATCCCGGAGGCAGCTCGGCGTGATGAATCACGCGCATAATGGCGTGCCCCGCTTCCCCATGGTTTTGGAAAGGGCTGAGATTTGGGCTCGTCAAATCCGCAGGTCGATATTCTCTCGCCACACGTTCCATAATCTCGCCCGTCCGGTCGGTCGACCGGTCATTTACCGCAATCACTTCATAGTTGTCGTAATCCAGTGCAAGCAAAGTCTGGAGTGCCTGCTTGATGGTCTCCTCTTCATTGCGAGCAGGAACGATGATCGAAACGCGAGGATTGCCGGAAGGCAGCACCGGATTGCAGTCCCAGTCGGGACGGGAAACATCCGCGACGGAAGGCATGCCCAGCGCGGCATCCACAATTCGGGAAAACCACGCCAGCGCGAGGATAATTCCAGTAATCCAAAAGAAGTAAGTCATGGGAGAGAACTACGCGATCCATCGTGCACTTTCATGTGTAGGGGCGGACGCCTCGTCCGCCACGCAACCCTGAGCGAAGCGAAGGGAGGTATCCAAATTGTCACCAGGCATCAACTGTGTTTATTGCGCGCCATCGCGCGCAACCCCGGACGAGGCGTCCGGGGCTACACCAACCAGCTTTTGCCCATCTAAAGCAACGGCCGGCGCAAACCGCATCCCGTAGAACAGTATGGCAGAAGAAATCCCCATAGCGATGACCGGCAGGACAAAAGCTGCCTGTAGCGAGCGATGATCGGCTACCCATCCCATCATGGTTGGCGAAGGCACATCGCCCAGAATGTGAATGATAAAGATATTCACCGCTAATGCAGTCGCTCGAATGTGTGCTCCTACTGAGTTGATGACTGCTGCATTCAACGGCGCGGTGTTGAGCAGCAGGAAGAACGCAGCCACACCGATGGCTGGAATCATCAGAGGTCCTTTGCTAAACAAGGCAACGATCATTACCGGGATCCCCAGCAGCATGCTGGCCGCCGAGACGAAGTAATATGCACTCTTCATCCGGGGCAGCAGATAGTCGCCCAGCCATCCGCCGGCCAGAGCTGCCAGGATGCCATCAATCACGATGATGATTCCGAACATCAAGTTGGCTTTTTCCAAGGTGAAATGCCGCTCGCTGTAGAGGAACTGTGGAATCCAGACTTGAATTCCGCCCAGCGAGTAGGTCATGAAAGCCATCCCCAGAGTCGCGGTGAGGAATGCCGGATTCCGGACCAAGCCGAGAACGGTACCGCGCTCGGGAGTCTCCTTCAGCGAATCAAATTGTCCGCGGGGCGGTTCCTTCAGCAGCAGGACCACCAGCGCCAGCACGAATCCCGGAGCAGCCGCAATGTAAAAAGGAAATCGCCAGCCATACTGAGGCGCGAGATACCCTCCTAGCAAATATCCCGCCGCCGAACCGACAGGGATCGCCAGATAGAACACGCCCAGGATCCGTCCGCGCACATTCTCATGGAACAGATCTGCCACGAACGTAGGAGCAATCGTGACGAATGTTGCCTCGCCGACTCCGACCAGCGTATGCCGGATCAGCAGTTCGGTGTAGTTGTGCGTGACGGCGGTGAGCAAGGTCAGCCCGCTCCAAAAGATCGCACCCAGGACGATGATGAGTTTGCGCGAGTAGCGATCGGCCAGCGGCCCAACAAATGGGGCCGCAATCATGTAGAAGCCAAGAAACGCACTGGTCAGGATGCCGATCTGCTCCTTGGTAACGTGGAACTCCTGCTGCACCAGCGGCTGTACGGCGAACAGCACATTACGATCCGCATAATTCAGCAGATTAAGCGCCGTCAGAACAAGAAGCGCGTTGTACGGTTGGAGATCCTGCCGGGACACGGGTCGAGCGAATATAACACGATGAAGGCGAGGGCATGGGCGGGACGAGCATCTTGAACGAAGGATACGAAGTTACACGAAGGAAGAACCTGGGGAAACAATTCTCTCCGGGCAACTTCGTATCGTGGGTGATTATCGCTTTTTCGGCCTCGGCCACCGTGCCATAATCGTGGTCGAAATCCCGCCGCGGGGGCGAAACTCTCCTCGCACCTCAGCCCATACTGGCTTTGCCCATTTCACGACATCTGCGAGCACCTGGTTGACGATGTTCTCCTGGAAAATCCCCAGGTTGCGGTAACTTTGCAGGTATTCCTTCAGCGACTTCAACTCCAGGCAGTGTTTGTCAGGCATGTACTGGATTTTAAGCACGCCAAAATCGGGCAGCCCGGTCTTGGGACAGACGGACGTAAACTCCGGATCGTCAACAACGATCTCGTATCCCGGAAACTGGTTTGGCCAAGTCTCGATCGCGGGGAAGCGGTGATCGAGGCCTGCCGCAGCATGCTCTGGCGTGTAACTTGGAGACTTCGGCATATTCGGTATTGTATCGGCTTCGTTCCTCGAAACGGAGATTGCCCGGTGTCGGGAAGCCAGTAAGCAAACCGGCGCCCTTGGAGCGCACTTCATGCAGCCGATGGCTTTCGGCCTGCATCAAAACTAGTACCTTTCGGGTAGAGCCTGCCTGTTCTGTCGCGGCCTCCGGGTGATAAATTACTGCTTACAGAAAATCCTGCCGCACACTGAAAGAACAACAGATTGGCGTTGAATAACAACTCGCAAACGCCGTCGCGCGGGCGGTGGATCTGGATTGCGTCCGTACTCGTCATACTTCTCGTCATACTTTATTTCTATCTCCATCAGACTCCGCTCAAGGTACACGGCGTCAGAGTGACGCGCGGCCCCATTCGCAGCTTAGTGTCGACCAACGGAAAGGTCGAACCGGTAGAGAATTTCGAAGCACACGCGCCTATCGCTACGACCGTCAAACACCTCTTAGTGAAGGAAGGCGATCATGTTCGCAAGGGTCAATTGCTGCTGGAACTTGATGACTCGGATATCCGCAGCCAGGCTGCACGCGCCGAGGCGCAGATCAAAGCCGCGCACGCGAACCTCGCCGCCACGAAAAACAGCGGCACCCAGGAGGAGGTCATCACGCTGAACGCGCAGTTGATCAAGACCCGTGCCGCACGCGATACCGCACAGCGAAATCTTGATGCCTATCGCCGACTGCAACAGCAGGGCGCCGCGTCGCCGGGAGAGGTCCGGCAGGCGGAGCAAACGCTGGCCAGCGCCGAAGCGGACTTGCATTTGCTGGAGCAGAAGCAGAAGGATCGCTATTCCCCACCCGAGGTCGCTCGTACGGAATCGCAGGTGGCTGAAGCGCAAGCGGCCTACGTCAACGCGGTCGACGCTCTCAGCAAGTCAAGCGTGCGCGCACCGTTCGAGGGAACCGTCTATTCCCTTCCCGTCAAGGAGGGCGCATTCGTGCAGACTGGCGACCTGTTACTCCAGGAAGCCGATCTCTCCAAAGTGTTGGTACGCGCCTTTGTTGATGAACCCGACATCGGACGCCTGCAGATCGGACAGCGTGTTGAAGCCACATGGGACGCCGTCCCCGGCCGCACATGGATTGGCACGGTCAACAGCGTGCCATCGACGGTCAAGCCGCGCGGTAATCGAAACGTGGGTGAGACAACTTGCCTCATCGACAACCAGGATCACCGCCTGTTGCCCAACATCAACCTTGGCGTGACCATCGTTGCCGCTGAACACGATAATGTCCTCACGTTGCAGCGCGACGCCATGCACATTGATGACAGTGCTCCTTATGTCTTCAAGATCGTCGACAATCACATCAAGCACCAGGACATCCAGTTCTCACTGCAGAACTTGACGCGCGTCGAAATCACTTCCGGACTGTCGGAAGGCGATCTGGTAGCGCTACCAGCGGAAGAGGTGAAACCGTTGTCCGATGGCGCATCGGTAAAGGTCGTGCCCTGAACTATGTGCCGAAACGTAATTCTTTCGCTGCTGCTCACTTCAGTATTCGTGCTTCCTGACGTATCGGCGGCAGCATCTCCGGAAGAAGTGCTAGCGTCAGGCCGCGTGGATGAGGCGGTGCAAGTCTTCGAGCAGCAAGTTCGCCAGGCTCCCAATGACCCGGCAGGTTATAACTTGCTCTGCCGAGCGTATTTCATGCAAGAAGAATGGGACCGCGGGATCGACAACTGTGAACGCGCCCACAATCTCGATCCGCAGAAGAGTTCGTACTCCCTCTGGCTCGGACGCATCTATGGTGAGAAGGCTGACCGCGCCGGATTTCTATCGGCTGCGAGCCTGGCGAAAAAGGTCCGCAATTCATTTGAGCGGGCGGTGGAACTCGCCCCGAACGACTGGGAAGCGCGAGTGGATCTGGGAGAATTTTACCTGGAAGCTCCGGGAATCGTGGGCGGGGGAAAGGATAAGGCACGCGAGCAGGCGAACGCGTTGATGCCGGTGAAGCCCGGCATGGCCTACTGGATGCTCGGTCGCATTGCCGAAAAGAACAAAGACCTGGGCGACGCTGAAAAGCAATATCGTGCCGGCATTGCGGCTACCCACTCTGGCGCGCGGGCGTGGCTTGAACTCGCCATCTTCTTTCGCCACGTCAACCGCCTCGACGAGATGGAGAAGGCACTGCGCGAAGTGGAGAACGCGCCCATCGATCATCACGAAGCTCTGATGGATGGTGCCAGCCTGCTGATGCGCACGGGACGCGATCCGGCGTTAGGCATCCGTCTGCTGCAACGCTACTTTTCGGCCGGCACCGTGGAAGAAGGACCCGCCTTCAAGGCACACGAGTATTGGGGCCAGTTGCTCGAACGACAGGGAGATCATCGTGGCGCCGCGGCGGAATACCGCGCCGCCCTCGCGCTCTTCCGTAATTACCGCCGCGCCGAAGAAGATTTGAAGCGCGTCGACCACTAAGGCCTGCGGGTGTCTCATCTTGCTGCGTTCTGAGAAGCGGCAGCGAATTCCGACTTTTGTCGCAAGCCGGATGGGTACCTCCTGATATTCGTGCTTGCGGCACGCGTTTAGAATTTCCCGTGCATCCGAATTCTTCATCCGATCGTTCACCTCGCTGCTGAAAGGGACGCAATGAAACCTTCGAGCCGCCGTCCGCTTGCGTATTTTCTAATCGCCGGAATTGTCCTGCTGCCGAGTTCCCTGCTGGCTGAACCAGTCCCGCTGAAGCGTGTGGTCGAACTTGCGCTGTCGCACTCCACCGGCGCCGGAATCGCTGCCGCGGATGAACAGCGCGCGGACGCTGCGTATCATGAACTGCGTGACAGCTACATTCCGCAGCTCATGACTGGGGCCGGATTGGGGTATTCCTACGGATTCCCTCTTTCACTTGAGGGCGCGGCTCCGTCACTGTTCAACGTCAATGCGCAGTCGGCACTGCTGAATTTTTCGTTACGTGACTATCTCAAGTCGGCCAAGGCGGAATCGACAGTGGCCTCGTTAAGAACGAAAGATCAACGCAACCAGGTCATCCAGGATGCAGCGCAAAGCTACGAGGAATTGGCAAAATGGGAACAACGACTGGTGAAACTGCAGGAAGCACAATCGGACGCGAACAAGATCGAGACCGCCGTCGCAGTGCGGGTCAAAGAGGGGGTTGATACGGAAATCGAGGGCACGAAGGCGCGGCTTTCAGCCGCACGTGTCCGCTTGCGCATCGCGGAAGCCCAGGGTGCGGCCGATGTGCTTCGCGAACATCTTTCCAAACTCACGGGACTCCCCGCGATGGGCATTCAGACGGATGCGGATTCGATTCCTGCCGTTCCCGCTGAGGCCAGTTCGGATGACACGCCGAAAATTGCAGCCGATTCCAGCCCCGCGGTACAAGCCGCAGTGGAGCACGCTCGCGCGCAATATCTCCGCGCACAGGGTGAGCGCAAGGAGTTGTGGCCTTCTTTTGATTTCGCAGCACAGTACGCGCTGCTCTCCAAGTTCAATAATTTTGAGAACTACTACATCCCTGCAAAGCCCTGCACCGTGGGCGGCACGCAGGTGTTGTGTGTGGCCAACACCTTCCAGCGGAACAATGCGACGATTGGTGTGAGTATTCGCTTCCCGCTTTTTAATTCCTCGCTGCGCGCCCGCGCACAGACTGCGGACGCCGACGCGCTGAAGGCCAGCAAACAGGCTGAGGCCGCGAAGAATCAGGTCTCGGAGCAGACACTGCGCCTGCAGCGATCAGTGGCACAGATGCAAGCGGCACGCGATGTCGCCGAACTGGAAGCCGAGATTGCCCAGAAGGATCTGGCGGCGGTCCAGACACGGATGGATTCGGGCACCGCCAACCTGCATGACCTCGACAATGCCCGATCGCAGGTGAGCGAGCGCTTTATCACGCTCCAGGATGTCACATTTGAACTGCAGCGGGCGCAACTGGGTCTGCTGCGCTCGACAGGCGATCTGGAAAAGTGGGCACTTGGAAGGTAGAAGTAAAACGTCAGAATGCCGAAGTATCTTTTCTGACGAATACTTCTGCACTCTGAATTCTGACTTCTCTAGTCTGCTACAACTTTCCCCTCAACATCTTCACCACTTGCCGGATGGCCTTTTCGTTTCGGCGATACCAGCGCCACTGCCCATGTTTGGTGGCCTCGACCAGGCCGGCTTTGGTCAGAATCGACATGTGATGGGAAATTGTCGGCTGCGAGAGCTGGATGCGCTCTTCGATATCGCCTCCGCACAGGCATGAGGCATGAATATGCCTAGGCGCTGGAGTCTTACTCTCAGCACCTTGCTTCAAGGCGAGCAAAATGCGCCGGCGAGTGGGATCAGCAATCGCGTGGAGGGCACGGTCCAGAGAGTTCTCAGAGGACATGGTGGAATACAGATATCGCGAAAATCGATGGGTGTCAATCTATGACTACTTCTTCAGAATCGGGCTGTACCCATCGCCGATCAGCCGGGTGCGCGTGGCCTCTGCCTCTTTTACCTCGGTGAAGGGCCCGAGTTGCACACGAAAAAGCTTGTCAGTGGAGACCTGGGCAGCGACGAATGCCGGATAGTCCTTTTTCTTCAGCGCATCGACCAAGGCCTGGGCATCTTCCTGCTTGCTGACAGCGGCCACCTGGACAAAGTAGCCCGAGGTTGGCAGCGTCGTGGGCGAATCGTTCGGATTTGCTGTCGCGGTTGGGGCTGGTGCAGTCGTACTGGTGCTATTAGTTGCGGCGCCAGGTGTCGTATCAGCGGCCTTCGTATCCGGTGGCGGGGTTAGTTCGGCGTTGGCATCTTTCTGCTCGACGGCCTTGTAGAACGTCATGGGCTGCGCCGGCGTCGCTGCTGCACCGCTGGCTTTGGTGCTGTTGGAGGAGACCTGCGGGGTGGCAGAAGTGCTTGCGCTCGCGATCGATGGCTCCGATTTCCGCCCCAGCGAATACCCCAGCGCAAAAAACAGTGCACACACGCCGACCAGACCGAAGAAGAGGAAGAGCAGTTTCCCTGTCCCCAGTGTTATCTCAGTATCTTCTGACGAAGCCATAATCCAATCCCCCAATGGCGCGCATCGTACTGCCGCCCTGCGGCCGAGCATCGGGCGGTCCTAATCGTCCGCCCTCCCCCGCATGAAACAAGAGAAGCCTAAACCGTTTTCGCTGGCGCTGGCACCGGCGCCGGCGCCGGCTTAGCCTCGCTTACCTTATCCAAGAGCTTTTGAATACCCGGGAAGAAGTCGACGGGCACCGGGAAGATTACCGTCGTATTCTTCTCGACGCCGATTTCAGTGAGCGTCTGCAGATAGCGCAACTGCACGCTGACAGGCTCGCCCGAGAGCAGATGCGCCGCGTCGACCAGGCGCTGTGCCGCCGAGTATTCACCTTCCGCGTGAATAATCTTCGACCGCTTCTCGCGCTCGGCCTCGGCCTGCTTGGCCATGGCGCGAAGCATCGACTCTGGCAGATCGACCTGCTTGACCTCTACATTCGTAACTTTCACTCCCCATGGCGAGGTGTGGGTGTCGAGAATGCTCTGCAGGCGCAAGTTGATCTTGTCGCGGTGTGCCAGCAGTTCATCGAGTTCCTGCTCGCCCAGGACTGAGCGCAACGTGGTTTGCGCAAACTGCGATGTCTGGTAAACGTAATTTGAAACTTCCACGACTGCCTTGCGCGGATCAATCACGCGCAGGAAGATCACCGCATTGACTTTCAGAGTGACGTTGTCGCGCGTGATGATGTCCTGAGGTGGAACTTCCAGGGCCTCCTGCCGCAGCGAAACGCGCACCATGCGATCGATCGGCGCAAATACCAGGATCACGCCAGGTCCCTTAGCCCGTTCCAACAAGCGACCCAACCGAAAGATCACGCCGCGTTCATATTCCGCCAGAATTTTTATGGAACTAAGAAGGTAAATGGCGACAATGACGATGATGATGGTTCCAAAGCCAAAGCCGAATGCTTCCACAAGGACCTCCCACTTGGGGCCAGCTACGCCCTACCGCGGATTGTATAGCAGCGGGATGCAAGCGGCGCGCAAATTGGTCAACCTAAAGTTGCTTGGGTTGATGCGGGAGTTCGCCGTGATTTCTGCGCATGCAAGGAGCTTTGCACTCCGGCCGAACTGCATAGGTCCTCCGGCGCATGACCGCGCCTCAGGATGACAAGGAGCACTAGTTGTAAGAGCCTCCCTATTGTGCCTTGGCGACCTGAATGCGGCTGGAATCGATTTTGACATCGCGCTGGATCTCCATCTCGATGGAGGTACCTACCTCGAGCCTTACTTCCGGGCCATGCTTCAACAGGGCCCAAGCCACGCCGCTGGCGATTCCAGCCAGGCCGCCGTAGCGGGCGCCATTGTATCCACCAGCCGCTGCTCCGCCGATGGTGCCAATCGTGCCTCCAACGGCCGCGCCCTTTGCAGCGTCTTCCACCCGTTTGCCTGTGTCCTTGTCTTGCTGAATGGTGCCTTCCTTATCCTTCACACTGTTATCGGCAGCACCGGGAGTGTTGTCCACCGACCCCGGCAGCATCACCGTATATCCGGTCGGATAAATCATCGAAGTGAAGTGGATCAGGAGTTCCGCACGCTTCTTGGACCGTCCGGCGTGTTCGGTGTGAACGATCTTCCCCTGGATATAGGTGCCGGCGGGAATCAGAATGTGATCGTTCTGGACGAAGGGGAAGGCGGTTTCGGCATAGACGGGATCACCCTCCTTCGCGTTTTTGGTCGAGATGGCCTGCTTGAGCAGCAACGGGATCTTGCTCCCGGCGGGGATCACAGCGGCGTGAGCGTCGCGCACCTCCTCCACACTCGCGCCCGTCGATGCTGAAGTCGCGTCGCCGGTCTTATGGGTCTGGGCTGCAGGTGCGGCTTGTGCGTCCGGCAGCTTTGGTGCAGGCTGTTCCGCTGACTGCGCGAACGCCATCCCAGAAGAGATGAGCAACAATGTCCAAAAAATGCGCATGCCGCACCTCCGGAGCGTCGGCCGTCTGCCCAAGCTTACTACGCTTTTAGCCGCTAGGATGCAGGATTACCAGTATGGAGTTATCCGCCGGAATTTGTGAGAACGGGTCTCTGCCGCTTTGTGATCGAGGTGAGCGAATTGCCTGAGCAGAAGGCCCTTACCACGATTCCAGGTAATATCGTGGTGCCCGAAGTCCCAGATCGCCCGCTTTGGATGTTGCCGATTGCTTCAGCAATATAGTCACTTCCCGATCCAGAGCGTGAAGGTTCTGGTCCTGCAGATTGGTGAACCGAAATGGCTGTAGATATCCAACCGCCCCCAACATGGGAAACATCATCTCCGCCGTGCCGCGCACGGGACCGGAACTCAGGTAAATGGTCACATCCACCCAGGAGCGTTCTTCCACGTAGTTTGCGATATCCAGCAACCCTCCGGTGATTGAGAGCTGGTGAAGTTTCGCGGAATGCTGGCGCCCGTTCTCAAGACGGATCATCGCGGCGATAGTTCCGCGAACGTTCACGCGTGGCGCTCTTCTGGCAGGCTGACGTTGCACAAAGTGACTCATGACATATCCCCGAAGTTTTTCAGCGGCGCGCAACGGGGCTTTTGTCCACGCTTAATGCGAGAGACTATTGCCGTGCAGCTCGTGCTGGAAGGTTGACACAAGCAGACGTTTCGTCCTGCGCATTATTCTCCAGTCATATTCGTAGGCTGTTCCACAGGCCAGGCAGATCTGATAATGACGCCCGTTCTCGTCGATGCGTGGCCACGAGAAGCGGTGCGAGCAACTTTGGCGGAGAAGAAATTTCAACAATTTCACGAGCTCACCTGATTTCGGTTCTTCCATTGATCGAGCCAACGGGAGAAAAAAGGTTTATGCTGATCGCCCAGCAAATCTTGCAAGGTGGACAAGAGAATGTCGGGCGGCTGTGACTTGGTCAGAAACGAATCCACGGCGCGCAGCTTGCTCTTGGGCAGCGGGCCGTAGGCCGAGAGAAGCATGATGGGGACCTGCGCGTTGATGCGCTTCATTTTCTCGGCAACAACGTCGCCGCTTGTCCCGGGCATCTGGTAATCGAGGAGCACGACGTCGACGTTGCGTGAAAGGAACAGCTTCAATCCTTCCTCTACACCACTGGCTTCGAGCACCTCATATCCGTTCTTTTCCAGCAACATTTTGCGCGCGATCAGACCCTTCCAGTGATCGTCAATGCAGAGGATGGTCGCTTTCGTGCGAGACATGACTTCTCGATTCCCCGTCAGGCCAGAACAGGTCGTTCAGCGATGGCTTCCCCATAGGGAGGTGTGACCGCTGCGCTACGAAGTGGTGGGCAAATGCATTGTGCATCGATCATGGAGAATCAACAAATTACGAAGGGTCACTTCTGTGACAGTTACTGTGGGGCCGAAATCGCTAAATCGGCTGCCCACCAATGATGGGACTAGCTCCACAAAGCGGGGAAGTACATAGGTCCTCCGGCGCAAAGAACGCGACTCAGGATGACACGGCTTTTGATCGGAGCGCAGGTCGCAACGTAATGGGTGGAGATGAACGCCGATCGGCTGCGGGCCGGGTTGCTGAATTACCTCAACACACCTATTTGTACATCAGATACTTCTCGCGGATCTTCCCGAACTTCGCCAAGTCATCCATCCAGTCCTGCGCGATGCGGCGCGGGTCTTGACCGGCGATCAGGGCGTCGTAGGCTGCCTGGTTCACGAGCAATCCCTGCATCTTGTCAATCTTGAAATCGGCGGTATAGAGCTTGTGCAGGGCGGCTGCCAACTCCAGGCCGAGTTCTGGCGCATCGAAGCCGTTGCGGTCGGTCACGATGATGTTCACTCCCTGGCATGCCTGCCCGCCATAGTTGCTCGACGTGGGCGTGAAGGTGATCGGCACGAAGCGCACGCCCGCGATGACGCGCGCGTTTAGATACGTCGCAAATTCCTTGCTCTTGATCCACGGCGCTCCCACCAGTTCAAAGGGAGAGTCAGTTCCACGCCCCACCGAGATGTTTGCGCCCTCGATGAGGGCGACGCCCGGATATAGTGCCGCTTCGGTCACGCTGCGCAGGTTGGGCGAGGGATTTACCCACTCCAGCCCAGTCGAGTCGAACCAATCGCCGCGCTGCCACCCTTCAAGGGGAACGACCGTCAGTTTGGCATTGATGTCGCGCTCGGCGTTGAACATTCTCGCCAGTTCGCCCATGGTCATGCCATGGCGCACCGGCAGAGTCCAGTAGTTGGTGAAACTCTCATGCCCGGAATCGGCCGGCGGTCCTTGCACGAAGGAACCCGTGATGGGATTCGGGCGATCGAGGACGATAATCTCGATTCCGGCCTTCGCCGCGGCCTCTAGGAAGTATCCCAGAGTCGTCTCGTACGTGTAGAAGCGCACGCCCGCATCCTGGATATCGAAAACGATCGCGTCGAGTGTGCGGAGGACGTCGGGCGACGGACGCCGTGCCGTATCGCTGGCCCCATACACAGTGTAGACGGGAACCCCCGTGGCGGCGTCTTTCGAATTGTTGATATCCGTCGTGTCAAGCGTGCCAGTTACGCCGTGCTCCGGACTGAAGATCGCATCAAGCGAAATGCCCGGCGCCTGCGCGAGCAAGTCAATTGTGCGCTGGCCTGATGCATTGACTCCGGTCTGATTCGTCACTACTCCGATGTGTTTTTTCGCTTGCGGGGGTGCGTCCGCAGGGAGCTTGAGTACATCGAATGCGTGCTCTTGGAGAACGTCGATCCCGGTCTTCACCGCACCGTTGCGAGCACTCATGCGGCGGGCTGCGCTGAAAGCCTCGTTATAGCCGGTGATGCTCTTCCAGCGCTGCGCCTCTTTTTCATCGGTCTTGAGGTTGAGTGCGGCAGCAACTTCCGTGGCAACTTTTCCGCGAAGGCCGATCGCATTTCCCTTTCCGCGCGGATGCACGGCGTTTGTCAAAAGAATGATGTAGGTCTGCGTTGTGGGATCGATCCACAAGGACGTCCCGGTAAATCCCGTGTGCCCATAGGAACCGACCGGCAACAGGTCGCCGCGATTGGAGGAGAAGGGCGAATCGATGTCCCAGCCAAAGCCGCGCAGAACCGGCGCGGTTGGCGGCGTTTCGGGCGCCGTCATCTTCTCTACGGCATCGTGAGACAAGACTCCGTCGCCACCATCCAGCAGTGCCTGCGCAAATTTGGCCAGATCGTCGCCGGTGGAGAACAATCCCGCGTGGCCCGCGACCCCGCCCATGCGCCGCGCCGTGGGATCGTGCACCAGGCCGCGCAGCATCTTGTCCTTCTCATCATACTGCGTGGGAGCAATCTTCGGCCCCCAGAGCACAGGAGGGACATAACGGGAGTGGCTCATTCTGAGCGGCGTGAAGATGTGTTTCGCAGTATAGGCGTCGAGCGTCTCCCCGGAGACTTTCTCGACCAGTTCGCCGAGCATGATGAAGTTGATGTCGCTGTAGACGAAACCGGAACCGGGCGTCGTCTCCGGGGGCATGACTGCAGCCAATTGATACGCCGTTTGCTTCCCTTCCCATGGGGTCTCAAGGTCAAGATCGGGCGCCAGGCCGGAATAATGCGTCAGCAACTGACGGATGGTGATATCGTCTTTGCCGTTCTGCGCAAATTCCGGAATGTATTTTGTGACCGGATCGTTCAACCGGATCTTCCCTAATTCCATCAACTGCATAACTGCCGTGGTGGTGGCAATCACTTTCGTCAGCGACGCTAGATCGAAAATCGTGTCGAGGGTCATCAGTTCGCGCCGCGGCTCGAGGGAGCGATATCCGTATGCCTTGCGGTAAATGACCCTGCCGTTGTGCCCCACCATCAGCACCGCACCGGGGATGCTTCCCTCTGTAATCGCCTGCTGAATAACAGAATCGACCGCCACCAACTTCACAGGATTCGACGCCGCCGAAGATGCCGAGCCAGCAACCTGGCGGGAAGCAGCAGTTGCGCCCGGAGGCGCTTGTTCAGCCATCAGTAGTGATCCGAACAAAATGCCCGGAACAATAAAAAGCACACGAAGACTGCACCCCCCGTGTGGCCGCGCGTCGTGAATTCGCAACATCGATTTCAACCTGAATGAAGAGATGGTCTGACTTTACACAACCCGGCGCCAAGCCTCAACAATCTCCGGTAATCGGGCGAATGCCTATGTCCCTCGATAACTATCAGTCACCTTTACCCTCGCGCGCTACTCTGCTATAACGCGCCAAGAATCTATTTCTGGCGAGCACGAAAATTCTCAACGGCACACCAACTCTCGTTCCGGCATTCGAGCAGCAGGAACAGCGATTTTCGTCAGCATTTTCCCTGGTGCGCGAGGCCATCGTCAGCCGCGCCTTCCCTGCCGCATCGATCGCAGTAACCCATTTGGGCAAGTTGGTGGCGCTGCAATCGTTCGGCAAGTTCGTTCATGAGAACAGCCTCGAGGGTGCCCTACCGGTGGCGGGCGGTTCTTTGGCGGGACCGGGTGGCAACTTAGATGTCGAGGTGTCCCCCTCCACGCTGTTCGACCTGGCTTCCGTCACAAAGGCAGTTGCCACCACGACAGTGGCAATGATTCTGCACGAACGGGGGCTGCTGGAACTCGAGGCTCCGGTGTGTGGCACCGTCCCGGAGTTCCTGACGGACGATCCACGCCGCGGTTCCGTTACCTTTCGCATGATCCTCGCCCATTGTTCCGGGCTTCCGGCCTACGAAAAGCTCTTCTTGAGGGCGAGGACGCGCGAAGAACTGCTTCAAGCTGCCGTTACTACGCCCCTCACGGCCGATCCGGGGACGCGCGCCGAATACAGCGACATAGGATTCATCGTGCTCGGCTTGGCACTCGAACGACTCGCGGGAGAACTGCTCGATGCCTTTTGCCAGCGAGAAGTCTTTGGACCGCTTGGGATGACCAGGACAACGTTCAATCCTCCACGCGAACTTCGGCCTAGGATCCCGCCTACGGCGGATGAGCGCGAGATTGAAGCAAATCCCACGAAGCCGCACAGCACATTCCGCAATCGCATTGTTCAAGGCGAAGTCCAGGATGAGAACGCGTTTGTTCTCGGAGGAGTCGCCGGCCATGCGGGTCTTTTTGCCACGGCAGGAGACTTGGCGCGCTTCGCACATGGGATGCTCTCCGGGGGACGTCCGATCCTGCGGCCGGAGACCATCGCGCTGTTTGCGCGGCGCGAGCCTGCGCCGCCGGGCACGTCGCGCGCGCTTGGGTGGGATACGCCTTCGGCGCCATCACAGTCGGGCAAGTACTTCTCGACGCACTCGTACGGGCATCTCGGTTATACGGGGACATCGTTATGGATCGATTCCGATCGGCAGCTGTCAATTAGTTTCCTGACAAATCGGACATGGCCGGATTGTTCAAATCAGGCAATCAAGCAAGTACGACCAAAGGTCCACGATAGTATTGTGGGAAGCTTGGACGAATCTGTTACCGCGGAGACCGCTAAGACGGTCCGCAGCGATCGTGGAGAAGTGCGCTGATCGGCATGATGGCATGGTCGCGTCGTTCAGCAATGAGGGACGGCTTGATAAACTGTTCAGCTTAGCTTCCCAATCGATCTGAACTCTCGAAAGGCATGTGACTTGACGCGCTCGAGGCACCCCCAGTCTGATCTGAGGCAACTTCCTACCGAACAGATTCTCAGTACGGCGGCGAAACTCGACCAGATGTCGTCGTTAGAGATCGCCCGGCTCATCAACGATCAGGACGCGACGGTCGCGGCTGCCGTACGGCGAGCACTGCCGCAAGTAGCGCGTGCCATCGACTTAGTGGCCGACGGATTGCGCCAAGGCGGACGATTAATTTACGTTGGCGCGGGCACCAGCGGCCGACTCGGGGCGCTCGATGCGTCGGAGATTCCGCCGACCTTCAACATCAGCCCGCGCATGGTGCAGTACATCATGGCGGGAGGGCCGCGGGCTCTGGGCGCTTCGACCGAGGCGAGTGAAGATGATACGAAGCTCGCTATTCAGGAGATCAAGAAACGAAAGCCGGGTAAGCACGATGTCGTGATCGGGATCGCGAGCAGCGGGCGGACTCCGTTCACGATCGCAGCGGTCGAATACGCGCGCGGGCGTGGGGCCCGGACAGTTGCTCTCACCTGCAACCGGAATTCGCCTCTGGAGCGGATAGCCGATTTCGCCATCGTCACGGAGGTCGGGCCGGAAGTTCTTGCGGGGTCGTCGCGCATGAAAGCGGGCACCGCGCACAAGATGGTGCTGAACATGATCTCGACGGGAGCCATGGCCCGGCTGGGATACGTCTACGGCAATCTGATGGTGAATGTGTGGACGAAGAACGAAAAGCTGGTTCAGCGGGCGATTCGAATCATCGAGCAGGCAACGGGCGCCGATCGTGAAACGGCGGCGCGCACCCTTAAAGCCAGTGGAAATCGAACTCCTGTGGCAGTTGTCATGGTTGCTGCCGGCGTGAGCCGTGCCAAAGCCGAAACGGCCTTGAAGGCGTCCAAAGGCCATGCGCGCCAGGCCATTGCACGACTCAATTCTCAGGAAGCGTCCTTGGGCTGAGCGATTCCGTGAGATAAGCCTCAACTTCCTGTTGTCCGCTGTGATGCGCCCATTCTGCGGGCGTACCTTCGAACAGGATGTCCTTCACGTCTGTTCTTGCACCGCGCGCAACCAGGAGTTTGACCACGTCGAGATGCCCATTTCCGGCGGCCTGATGCAACGGGGTTGAGTGCGAATGTCCACCGACGGGATTAAAGCGATTGGGGTCTTCGCCTGCATCGAGCAACAACTCCACGATCTCTGCGTGGCCGTATTGGGCGGCCAGGGCCAGGGCCAAATGGCGCTGATCCGGGCCGGCTTTCGCGAGCAATCGGTAGGCATCTTGGGTTCTGGGTAAAGCTGCCGCCAACGGCAGAGTCATCTTCGCACCTCGCCTAAGCAGCGCCTCGACGGCGGGCATTTCGAATAGCACGGCGGCGGCTTCCGCGGCGTGATCAGGATCCGCCCCGCGGTCGCACAGCAGATCGATGAGCGGAATCTGTACACCGCATTTCCTCGCCACCGACCCTGTGGCCACCAGCATTAACGTCTCGTTCAACGCAAAGGGCTCGATGCCCGCGTCCAGGATCACCCTGGCTATGTCGATGATGTTCTCCGGCAACTTGCCATGGCGCACTGGGTTCTCCGCGACAAATTCCAGCAGCGTTGGGTTGCGAAAGTAATTGCCACCTTCGAAGACGACCTTCTGATTGACGAGGTTGGGGTTCTTCTTGAGGAAAGCGCGCAAGGCATCCGCATCGCCAGCATCGATCAGATCGACCGCCCACCGGAAAACCGGGTCTTCGATCCTTTCATGATGCGGCCGATCGAGTTGATCCGGCGGACTGGGCTTCTCGATGCGCCGCTTCAGGCGGGTCCAGGTTGCGAATCCATGTTCACGCGCAACGGCGAGCTGGGCATCGCTCAGGGTGAGATGAGCGGCGAGGATTTGAGCATCGGAGGCTTTCGTCCAGCGAGGGTGGAACTCGCGGATACGTTGTGCGACTGCGGGGTCGTGCGCGCGATGACCCTTCAGCAAATCCTTCGCCTGATATTTCAGATGCTGAAGATTGGGTTTCTCGGGAAGACGTCTTACGGGCATACGAACTTCCTTTCCAGCGCCCGAGGTCCGCGTGCTTGCGGGCAGAAAGTTAGTTCGTACTGGGAATTGTCGAATGCGAGGTGGACTTCTGTCCTTTCCGCGGACCGGGTGCGCCCTTCTGCGCTGCCGCGATCTTAGCACATCGAAAGACGGAGCCCTCCCGTACTTCCGGCATCAACTCAGAGGCGGTACGCCTCCGTTACAATCGGCCTAAGGACCGATTCATGGACAAGTTTGTGATTCGCGGTGGAGAACCGCTACTTGGCGCTGTCCGCGTAAGTGGCGCGAAGAATGCGGCGCTGCCCTGCATGGCCGCCGCGCTGCTGACCGATCATCCGGTCATACTGGAAAATATCCCGCAGGTTCGCGACATTCAGACCACGCGCAACCTGTTGGCCGCGATGGGCGCCGAGGTGGAACTCGGGTACGGGCGCGCGCAGCACCGCACCACGATTCATTGCGAAAATCTCGCTGCACCAGAAGCTTCGTACGAATTGGTCAAAACGATGCGCGCATCTACGCTCGTGCTGGGGCCGCTGGTGGCACGCTGCGGGCGAGCACGTGTTTCTCTTCCGGGCGGGTGTGCGATTGGGGCGCGTCCGATTGACCTGCACATCAAGGGACTCGAGCGACTGGGGGCGAAGATCACCCAGGAGCACGGCTACATCGAAGCGAAGGCGGATCGCCTGAAAGGCAACGAGATTGTCTTCGACAAGATTACTGTCACTGGTACCGAAGACCTGCTGATGGCAGCGACGTTGGCCGAAGGCGAGACGATTCTGCAGAACTGTGCACGTGAGCCGGAAGTTGCTGACCTCGCCGATCTGCTGAACAAGATGGGCGCGAAAATCGAGGGCGCTGGTACGCCAACCATTCGTGTGAGAGGTGTGAGCAAACTGAAGGGGGCAAAGCACCGTATTATTCCGGATCGCATTGAGGCCGGCACGTTCATCATTGCGGGGGCCATGACCGGCGGTGATCTAAATGTGGCGGGATGTGAGCCGGCGCACCTTGGCGCATTGCTCAGCAAACTGCATGAGGTCGGAGTAAAGACGAAGAGTTCGGAGGACGCGGTCCGCGTAATGGGCGACAATCCGCTTACCGCTGCCGATATGACGACTGAAGAGCATCCCGGCTTTCCAACAGATTGCCAGGCGCAATACATGGCCTTGGTGACGCAGGCCGAGGGCACGTCAATCATCACCGAGAATATTTTCGAGAATCGCTTCATGCATGCGCTTGAACTGGTCCGCATGGGCGCAAGCATCAAGATCGAAGGACGACGAGCGGTTGTGCGAGGAAAGACTCCGCTCAGCGCGGCGGCAGTTCTGGCCAGCGATCTGCGCGCTTCGGCATCACTGGTACTCGCGGCGCTCGTTGCCGAGGGCGAGACAATTGTCGACCGCGTATATCACATCGACCGCGGTTACGAGCACATCGAGGAAAAATTGAAGGGTGTGGGCGCGCAGATCAGACGCATCGGGGAAATGTTCCCGAAGAAGGCGACGGCAGCAAAGTAAGCAGCGATCTCTCGCTTCGAATTCTTAACTGCTTTGATTGCGATTCGGGGCTGGCCTGGTGGATTCAATTCTCATCAGAACCATTCCGTCTCCCTTGACGGTTGTGATATGAAAGACCGTCTCAGAAGGATGATCTGGACTATCGACACTAAGAGTGGCTGGAACCGAAACGTGAGGCTCACCTGTGTTGAAAGTCGCGGCAACGTTCTTACGAATGACACAACCCGTGCAATGAATTGCGCGACCGCATCCTTCCGGAAGATGCGAGTGAACACAATCGAACACTAACCCAAACGGTGGCCTCGCAGGCGGCCCATCCAATCTCTGGCCCAAAATCTCAGCGGCTTTGGCATTTCCGGCTATGACTGTGTTTTGGCTATCGACAACCAGTATGGGCACTGGGATGCTATCGATGTGGCGCTGCAGGGGTACACCGTTTTCCTGAACGGCTAAAGCGCGCGAACAAGCAGGACACATTCCATGACTGGTGTGTCCGTCAAGGTCTTGGTTGTAGCCCGGGCGTTCAATACCAGTCCCGCACCAGGCACACAGTAACTTCGTCATCCGGGCACGACCTCACAGTAATAGGGCCCGAGTAGAACCCAAGCGTAAGGTGATGTGCCCGGAAATCCCGGTGCTTACGATCACATAAGTCTGTGATTCGTTTCACATTTGCGACTCTAGCCAAAGAAAACGCGAGCCGTGGTTTTTTAGAATTCGTCGCGAGTTAGCCGCGCAATCAGCTGGCGGTGCTTTGGGTAGGTGGCGCTCAGATCTTCGCGTCGCGCTATTTCGAAATCTGCTAACTCAAAGCCCGGGGCTACCGTGCATCCCACGAGCGCCCAGGCAGTCCAATCTGCCACGTGCGAGGCGAACCAGCTCTCAGCCGGCACCACGGCCTGAAGGAGCTGGCCAGCATCCGGATCGTTCCCGAGGAGCAGTGCCGAATATGTCCCTGCTGGGTCAAGGACGTGCACCAGCAGCGGCGAGCCGGCGTAGAAGTGCCACACCTCGTCGGATCGGAGACGGTGGAAGGCTGAGAAATTCCTCCCGTCGATTAGGAAGTAGATGGCGGTTGAAACGGCGCGTGGCCCCCAGTGTGCGGGTAAGGAACTGCCAGGAATCGTTAACTCCGACTTGTAGGTCTGGCGGTAGTGACCACCTTCGGGATGCGGCTTGAGTTGCAGCGTCTCAATCCAATAGCGTGCGTTGTGAGAGTTCTCTGCCACGCGAGAAAGTATCGCAGGATTCTTGAACTTTCGGCCAGCTCCGCGAGCGCGGGCAAACAGCATAGATCCTCGGGGACGCTCTAGGTACGTTCCTCAACCCGAAAAGTACTGACTTTGCTACGCAGAAGAGAATCAAAGGCGATAACCGGGAAGGACACGAAGGTACACGAAGGACTTCCGGTCGGTTAGAATGTTCCCGCAAACAAATCCATATCGGTTTATGTCAGGAAGGGATGCCATGGAAAGGGCGAGCCTTGCCTCCGCTCGATGCGCAATAGAAGCCGGCAGTTCGTTGGTGCGCGCAAAGCACACCCGGAGGAAATTCCGCGGTGTCAGTGCGACGGCGATTAGCGCAGTTCTAGTTCTTCTGACGATGCTGGCGAGTTGTTCTTCGGAGCCGGAGAAGCCGGCGGAACAAGCGAAACCGGAGGTCAAGGGTCCGGAACTGCTGACTGCGCGCTCGGGGTTTCAGAAACTGTACGTGGCAGCGCGCGGGTGGAACCAGGATGCGAAGCCATATCGGCTGGAGTCGATTGCAACCAGCGATGGCAATGGGCACGACGGGAAATGGGCGGTGTGGCGCGCTGGCTTTGCTTCAGCAACACAACGGCTCGCAAAGACCTATACCTGGTCGGGGAGCACGGCGGAGGGCGCGCCTTCGCGCGGTATTAATTTCGGAATTGAGGACAGCTATAGCCCGACCAACGCCTCTATGCAGACTTGGGACATACAGTTTCTGAAAATCGATTCCGACCAGGCTCTAGCCACGGCACAGAAGCATGGTGGCGACAAGATTCTGGAAAAAACACCGGATACTCCGGTCACATACGTGTGCGACTGGAACCGCAATACGAATCAACTGATCTGGCATGTCATTTTCGGGACCGGCCGCGAAAATTCGAAGCTGACTGTGTCGGTCGATGCTTCCACCGGCGAGTTTATCCGGGTGGAAAAGTAGGTCAGCGCATAACCGGTGAGGCAGAGGTTCAACGTTTGGGTTCGTCCGCCTGTCGCAAGCAAGTCTCGATCCGGGAATAGAAACGGTATAGTGCGTGGGAAGAAATGATCGCGCTTTCTAAGGCGCTTCGTTCGGCAAAGGCAACAATGTCTTCCGGGGAATAGTTGAGGCGAATGCGGTCTGTGGCGCAATGAGCGCTGAGGATTTCGATTCCCGCCGCAGCTACATCGGCTTTCAAACGGGCCACGTCAATCTGTTTTCTACTTCCGGACTGCATGCTGCAAGGGCTCCTTTTTGCGAACATCCCGGAGTGAACGCAGAGGGTCCCGGGATTCATATGGGAGGGCTGTCGAAACGGAATCCTGCGGGACCCAACTCTGCGAGGTCGCGTTCTTTGTACCTTGAATTAAGTATACAACGTTACTAATACGCTGTGGAACAAATAGGTTACTAAAGTTTGGCTTGGAGGCAACGTGCCGCGGCATGCCGATCCCGATCTGGAGAAAAGAATCCTGACTGCGGCGTCGCGCCTTTGGGCGCGTGGGGGAGAAAAAGCGCTGACGATGCGAGCGGTAGCCAGCGCTGCGAAAACCACCACGCCGACGGTTTATGAACGCTATCGGGATCGGGCCGATATACTCCGCGCTCTGCGGGCGAAAGCGCGGAGTGAATTGTTTGCCGCGCTTAGCCCGACGCGCACGCTGGCGGAGGCGGTTCACGGTTATCTGGACTTTGCCTTGAACAATACACACAGTTATGAAGTTTTGTTTGATGGTGTGGGAAGGGCTCCCTCGCTATATGAGCCGTGGCCTTCGTTCAACCTGATGCGGGAGAGGCTGGTGGAAAGACTTGGAGGGACGGCGCGGCAGCACAACCGGCTGATGCTTGCGATATGGTCGCTGATGCACGGAACTGCGATGTTGATTATCCGTGGCGGATTCGAGGGATCGCTGCGCACGCAGGCCGTGCATGCCTGTATGGATACCGTGGAAATGATCATTCGATCAGCGCACCGGAAATCTTCGGTGCAATCCGGGCCGAAGTGGCCAGCGAGCCTGGTGCTAGGCGAGGCGGAACGCAGTTCGGTGGGAAATGGAAATGGGCTGCGGAAGAAGTTTAGATCAGGCAAGAGAGCGCGGTAGCCTGGCGCTGTCCTTGCCTGCCTCCCCAGGCCGCGGGCTAGTTTGGTTTGGCGCTCGCGTCGGGTGCTTTCAATCGCTCGATGGCTTTTTTGGCCTCTGCGGCTTCCGCACCGCTGGGAAGAATCTTGAGATAGCTTTCATATTCGGCCAGCGCCTCGTCGGGACGATTCAACTTCTCCAGGCAGACAGCGAGTTTGTAGGTTGCGACGGCGTCGTTATCCTTATAGACGAGCGCTTCGCGGTAACGGCTTTCCGCCCCTGAATAGTTCTTGCGCTTAAAGTAGTAATCGCCAACTTCTATGTCCTTCGCGGCTTTATGGGGATCGAAGGGATGGAATTCCATCGGACCCCCATCTTTTGAAGAACCTTCGTCGGTCAGAACCGCGTCGCTCTGTGGGTGCTCCTTGTCGTCGTTCGGAGGGGGACTTATATCGATCTGCGTGTCTTTGCTGGAACTATCTCCGATGTCGTCAGGCAGCGAGGAAGCGTCGACGTGATCGGAACTGGGCGGAGCCAGGTTCGGATTGGGCTTTGCGGTTTTTTCGGACGAGTTGGACTCGGTTTTTTGCGATTTAGCGGGAGACGCGTTCTGTGCTGCGACAAGAGTCCCTGCAAACAGTACTGGCATCAGCAAACTGCGCATACGGTTATCTTACAGCCGGTCCGGGAAAACTGTGCTCCTGACAGGCCTCGGCCACTTCGCAACTTCCGAATCCTACTTTCATCCCGCTCACGCGATCCCAGATCCTGGATGAGTCTTGCGGAATGCATCGAGGCAACGGCGTGCCGTTACCAGTTCGGGATAGCGGCTACCTTCCTGCTCGATAAGGTAGTACTCAACACCGCCGACATGCTCTGCGGCCTGGAAGATCGCCTTCCAATTGGCCTTCCCTTCTCCAAACAGCGTCTTGTAGCCGACGCCGGGGTCAGGAGACCAGTCTTTACAATGGATGGAGCGAATGCGTCCGGGGTTGGCTTGGATCCAGGCAACCGGATCGGCGCCAGCTTCGAGGCATGTACCGACGTCGAGTTGGAGCATCACGCCAGGCTTTGTGTTCGCGGCGAGAATCTCGATGGGGCGCTTTCCTTCTACTGGTCTCCATTCGGCATCGTGATTGTGGTAGCCGACTTTCAGCCCGGCTGGTGCGAGCTTGTCGGAAGCGGTGTTCAGAGTGGCGGCTAGTTGCTTCCATCCGTCGATGTTTGGTTTAGGATCGCTCCAGGCCTGCACCACATATTTCGACCCGAGAATCAGGTTCAGCGATTTTGTGTGCTCGATCTTGGCGTCGCTGAAATTTCCTTCGTCGTTGTGAGTGGAGAGACAGCGGATACCGAGTTCGTCCATGAGCTTGCGCATGTCCTTCGCCTGCGTCTCGGACCACTCAAAGTACGGGCCATAGAACTCGACGACTTGATATCCCATTCGTGCGACGGCCCGGACAGTGCCTTGGGGATCTTTCTGCAGCGCATCGCGAACGGAATAGAGTTCCAGACCCACGGGAATGGAATTGGAAGTCGTCGTGCGAGTACCGAATCCACGGAATGCCCATGGCAAAGCCGCCGATATCGTGAGGAAAGAACGGCGGGAGAAGTTGAAATATGGCATGGCTGCAATGTTACGCCTTCTAGACAAGGAACTGCTGTGGTTCGCGACCCGGTTCTCATGAATGGGCACAGGCCGCGAGATATACCGCAGAGAAACAGAGATGCAACCAACCATCGCCGCATCCGATTCTGAAAACCCTTGGGTGGGTATCTTGTTTGACTGAGCGAATTCCCGGGTCTTGCAAAGGTGGCGATCTTTCGGCAAGCTCGAGCAGATTTGGGGCACCCAATAGCAAAAAGCAACCCAAGACAATCTCGCCTAGACCAAAGTAACTGGAAAAACCGTGACGGTCCGATATTCTGGGATCGCCTTCCCCGGGGCTCGCAAGTATGCGTGTTTCCGTATGTTTGCGAGATTCTCGCCACAAGAAACATCCATGGACGTGCCGAAGTCAACACAGGAATCCAACGGGGGGCTGGCCAAAGCGTCTGAAGGAACTCCACTCGCTGCGGGTGTCTCCGTGTTCGTACGGGTGTGGAGTTATGGCGGGCCCTCGCAACCCCCGATGGGGTTGAAACTGGCGCAGGATGAAGAGATCGCGACGCTCCTCCGCGAGATTGTGCGCGAAGGCACTGGACAGATCGCCGATCAGCAACCGGAGCTATGGTGTGCGCACTTTGACGATGCGATCCACGCGCTCTCGGCAGCAAAAGCCTTGCAGCAGCGGCTTCTGACTTTCCATCGGAAAACGGAACCACAGCAGGTGGTGCCTTCAATCCTTATATATCCCAGCGACAGCAAAGAGGTCTCCGGGCCAGACGTGGCGGTTCCCGCCGACATGCTGGCGAATGTCACGTCGGCTCAGATTCTGATTGCCGGGAGCATTTATGAGCAGATGAAGAGTGTGCCCGGTTTCCGATTCAACTCCAAGGCCGTGCGGGAAGCCGGAGAAACGTTCGGGCCGGAAGCGATCTACGAGATGCTCTGGACCGATGAATCAACCTACGGGCACCTGCGGCAGGCGAGCCGGGCCGGCCTGAAAACCGTGGGCCGTTATCAGGTACAGGAAGAACTCGGGCGCGGCGCCATGGGTGCGGTTTACAAAGCCTATGACGAACTCATCGGACGGACGGTTGCGCTGAAGACGATCTCGATTGACCGCAACGCGCCCAAGCGCGAGGAACTGATCGAGCGGCTCAAGCAAGAAGCCAAGGCGGCGGGGGGACTGGACCATCCCAACATCATCACGATTTACGACGTCGGGCAAGAGGACGATGCTGTTTATCTGAGCATGCAATATGTAAAAGGCACAACGTTGGCGTCATTGCTGGCCGATGAGGGCGTGCCTTCGCTGGCGATATTTCTGTCATGGGCAGATCAGATCTGTGCGGCAGTGGGATTTGCGCATGCGAGCGGCGTGATTCACCGCGACTTAAAACCGGCAAACCTGATGGTGACCGAGGAGGGCATGATCAAGGTACTCGATTTCGGGATCGCGAAAATCGAGGACGCCTCGCTCACGCAGACCGGCCTGGTGGTGGGGACGCCGAGCTATATGTCTCCTGAGCAACTGGCCGGGAAGAAAGTGGACTATCGCGCCGACATTTTCGCGCTTGGCTCGGTTTTTTATGAACTGGTCACACGCGAGCGGCCTTTCCAGGGAGATGTCACGACAATCCTGTACAAGATCGTGCATGAGCACCCGATGGCGCCATCGCTCGTCAATCCGGCGATTCCGGGCGGGATCGATGCGGTGATCCGGAAGGCGCTTGCCAAGGACCCGAAAGAGCGATTCCAGACGTGCGAAGAGATGCGAGCGGCGTTGGCCGAGCAGGCGGGGCGCCTGCACGTGACGCCCGCGGCCGTGGTTCCCGGGATGCCTGGAGCGAAGGTACCAGGGCAGCCTGCGACTACAACTCCGCCGAGCTACCTGTTAACAGAGTTGCCGCCGAAGCGTCGGAGTCTATGGCCGATCGTGTTCCTGCTGCTGTTCTTGGGCACGGCGGGGTGGGCATATTACGCGCATACAACCACTGGCTCCTATCCGGAATTTCTGAGCAAACTGTTGGGTGCGTCGTCGCAGTCGTCACAGAGCAAAACGAGCTTGCCCGATCAGTATTCGCATGGAACCAGCGGTGGGAACGCTTCGGAGAGCAGCGCGGCTATACAGCGACTGCCTTCGGACACCTCAGCTGGCACGGTCTCGCATCCCGAGCCCACCAGCACGGACTCCGCGGCGGCATCAACTCTCGCGAGCGGAAGCCAATCCTCCAATCCAACGGCGAGTGATACTTCGGGTGAGAATTCCTCGTCCACGACGAATTCCGCTGCTCAAGAAACAGGACCTATTCGGAGTGGGCAGCCTGTGACGGCTGTCCAACCTGTCCCAGCGCCGAGCTCACCTGCGGAAACGTCACCGCTCTCTCCGGTTGGTGTCGAGGCACAAGCGAACCCTCAAGCTTCCGAGCAAGTCCCAAACAAGCCGGCCCGACAAGCTCCTTTGGCGGTCGACGGCTTCACGAAGAGAAATGTTCCCGAGTTGTTGCGAGTAGCTGAAATCGCGGCGCGGCGTGGAGACTATCGCCTGGCGCGATATGAATACAACCTCATTCTCAAGCTCGATCACAACAACGCGAGGGCCCGGATCGGGCTGCGGCTGATTCAGGAGTCCGAACGGCTCCGTTGATCTCTGCAATCAGCCTGTTGTTACCTAACTTCGGCACACATTGACACCCTAAAACGGAATGTTTATGCTTCCCTCCACCTCACGCACTCCCCCGCGTGTGTCTTGAGGCGAAAGGACATGCAACGCGGGCCCACGAATCCAGTGACTCCGGTCCTCGCCCGTTCCTCGAGTGGACAGGCAGCGGTGAATCCTCGCGTGGCGCCACCAAGCGACTCAGTCCCAGACACTTCAAGGAACTGTTCTCCGAGCTGTTACGGCGGGCTGTCCCGAGCACGCCTGGGATGGGAACCCGACCGGGGAGCGGCCAGATGAATCCCGAACGTTGGCAGCAGGTATGCGAGGTACTGGCTGCCGCAGTCGCTCTACCAGCCAACGAGCGTGCGGGGTATCTGAACAAAGCCTGCGGACAGGATGTAGAACTCCGCCAGGAGGTCGAGTCCCTGCTGGACTCCCACGAAGAGGCCGCCAGCCAGTTCCTGAACTTTCCCGCGGCGGATGTCACGAGCGCGCTTGGCAAATCCAGCAGCCGCATCGGCAGCCGCATCGGCGTCTACCAGATTGAAGAAGAGATAGGGCGCGGAGGAATGGGAGAGGTGTATCGCGCCGTGCGAGCTGATGGACAATACAAGAAAGAGGTTGCGATCAAACTGGTTCGCGGTGGACACGACAGCGCTGCGGTGTTCGAACGATTCCTGCACGAACGCCAGATTCTCGCGTCACTCGATCATCCGAACATAGCCCGCTTGTTTGACGGAGGCACGACTCAAGAAGGCATTCCATATCTGGTCATGGAATTGGTGGAAGGAACAGCCATCGATCAGTACTGCGAGAAACACAATCTGGATGTCGACGGTCGGCTGCGACTTTTCACACAAGGGTGCGCAGCGGTGCAGTATGCGCATCAGCGACTTGTCATTCACCGGGACATCAAGCCAAGCAACATTCTCGTGACCGCGGAAGGAGTCCCCAAGCTGCTGGATTTTGGCATTGCCAAGCTGCTGGACTCGGCGGCTGGACCTGAGACCACTTTGCCAGGCGCCATGACACCGGAATACGCGAGCCCTGAGCAGGTTCGCGGCGAGCCGATCACCACCGCAACAGACGTGTACTCCTTGGGGGTTGTCCTCTATCGCCTGCTCACAGGTTTATCGCCGTATCCGCGAGGTGCGCGTACACCCTTGGAGTTTGCGCGCGTGATTTGTGAGGCAGAACCCACAAAACCGAGTTCCGCGGCTCACACATGGATGAGCAGGAACACACATTCACCACTGTACGATGCAAATGCACAGCAGAAGCGTCGAGTATCTTCTGCCCGGCAATTCCGGAAGCTGAAGGGCGATCTCGACAACATCGTGCTGAAGGCCCTGCGCAAAGAACCCAGTTTGCGTTATGCCTCAGTCGAGCAGTTCGCTGAGGATATCCGTCGGCACATTGAAGGCTTGCCCGTTACAGCCGCCCGGGGATCGTGGACCTATCGGACAAAGAAGTTTGTGCGGCGGCACAAATTGGGGATGACCACGGTTGCAGTTCTGCTGGCTGCCATCGGAGCGGGAGTTGCGGCCACGGTTCGGGAATCTCGAATCGCCGCGGCCAATCAACGGCGGGCGGAACAACGCTTCAGCGAAGTTCGCAAGCTCGCGGATTCCCTGATGTACGAGATCCACGGGTCGGTGGAAAGTCTTCCCGGCGCTGCGCGGGCGCGACAGTTGATCGTACAAAGATCGCAGGAATACCTGGACAGTCTGGCCAAGGAGGCGTCAGGCGACATTTCGCTGCAGCGCGAACTGGCAGCAGCGTATGACCGTCTGGGCACACTGCAGGGGAGTTCGTACGAATCGAGTATCGGCGATGCCGAAGCAGCGAGGAAGAGCCTGCAGAAAGCAACAATGATTCGAGAGGCCATCGCCGTCGCCGACCCGAATAACAGCCAGGACCAGATCGCGCTTGCGCGGGCTTATGAACTGCTTGGACGAGCCCAGTGGCTGTCACCGGGTGGAAGCAGGGAAGGTCAGCAATCTCTTGAACGGGCGGTCACCATAGCCGAAACGCAGGCGCGCGAACATTCCCGGGATCCGGGAGTGCTACAAGTTCTAGCTCAGGGCTACCAATATATTGGCGATCTTCAGGGCGGCAGCGGATTGCGTGGCGGTACCTCAGCTCTGTCAGAAGCCTTGCGAAACCATCTGAAGGCGTTGCTGCTCTTGAAAGAAATTGCCGAGGGCAGCTCCGAGGACCCGGAGAAGAGGTACCTACTGGCCCGCGCCGCGATCAGTGTGGGAGACGACTACCTGCGAACTGCCGAGGTGACCCAGGCCCTGGACTACTACCAGCAAGCGGAGAAGATTGTCGAGCCACTGGCCAACCATGCCAACAATGCGAAATACAGCCGGGGCTTGGCGATTTGCCTGACACGGATCGGCGACGCTCAGTTAATGAGCGGCCGGGCGCATCAGGCTCTCGTGCAATATCGAAAAGAAGAAGAGGTCCTGCGGCCGCTGGCCGCCCTTGATCCGCACGATATGGTGGCGCAGTTGACGCTCGTTACCTCCGAGGGAGACATCGGACATGCATTAGTCGAGTCTGGCCGGGTACGAGAGGGAACCGTCGCACTCCGGCAGGCCATGGCTGACACGTTGCGCGTTACGCAGGAGGCCAATGATTCCTATGCCCACGCGCTGCTGGCAAGCACGTATGGCCTGCTCGGAGAAGCACTGGAACTTGGGAACGATATTAACTCTGCATTGTCACGCTACCAGCACGCGCTGGATCTGTACGCGATCGCTGTCGTTGCCGATCCCGGTGATCTCGAGGATGCCGTCAACACGGTGATCATGCGAAATCACATCGGACGCGCGTACTTGCGAACCGGCGACCCGAAAACCGCAGCACAGCAATATGAGATTGCTCGCGTTTCGGCCGAAAACCTCCTCAACGACAGTCCCGGCAATATTGAGGTTCTGTACGCACTGGCGGATACCTATGCGGGTCTCGGAGATCTCAAGATGGCCGGTGCGAAGTCCAGCGGCAGGTCGGGAAAAACAGCTGCATTTCGTGAGGCCAATGCCTGGTTCGAGAAGAGTCTGGGGGTATGGCAGAGAATTCCACATCGGGGACCGGTTTCACCGAACGGATTTGAAGCGGGGGATCCGCGCGACGTGGCAAGGCACGCGAAGCTCGCAGCAGAGTCGGCATCCGGCAGATCCTGAACGATCCGTGCAGTTTTTGCGGCCTTGTAAAGCGAGGGATTGCTTAACCTATTGCAACAACTCAAAATGTACAGGCCGCGCGAGAATTGGGCAGAGGACTTGGGATTACCGGTCTGAAGCACCAGCGCCGACCAAAAGTTGAAATGTTTCGGAAGAGAAAAATCCACCACAGGGGACACAGAGTAAAGAGAGAAGACTTTTTCCCTGCATGTGTTGGCCTCTGTGGTGGCATGCCCCTCAACAGCCGCTCACTTCTTCGGGCTGACTGTGGTCAGCACGTTCGTGGCAGCTTGCTGCAAAAGGGGAGTGAGAACATCTTCGCCGTCGGACTTGGCCTTGCCCTGAAGCGTATTCTGCGAAACGGGAGTGCTCTGTCCGGTAGCGATCAACTGGTACTGCACTGACACATCGTCTTTCGACTTGATCTGCCCATTGAAACCGGCGAGTTGGTTCATCGCCTGCTGCTGGGCCATCTGCGATGCAGCCATTCCGGCGGCCTGCGCGGCGACAGCGCCACCCATGCCGTGAGCCATCGCACCCATAGGAGTCATGCTGGCGGCCATAGTTCCCACCTTCATGAACTTACCGAAACCGCCGGAACTGTGTTTCACGCTGACCGCCGAGAACAGGATGTAGTCGCACTGTTTCTGTTGCGCTTCAGCCTGTAACTGCACGGCGAGGTGAGAGTCCAGAGGAGCAATTTCGATCGCGGGCCCGCTCATGAGTGCAACTTCTGCGTTGCGGATCGGCGTGCTGTAGTCGGCGCCAGCGTTGTTACCCTGGCCGACCTGGGCATCCGGTGGCGCCACCCCGATGCGGATCTTGCCTGGAGCCTTCGGGCCCAGCGTTTGGGGCGCTGCGACCTGGGTGGCGTTTGGCTGAGTGCCTCCCATACCTTGCATTCCGCCAGTTGCCGCCTGGGCCATGCGCATTTGCTGCTGGGCCATTGCCATAGCATTCTGTTGCGCCCCCATAGCCGCCATCGGATTCAGCATGCCCTGCGTCATGGTGGATGCCAGCCCGGCGTTAGCTTTGGCCCCACTTTGCGCGCCCCCCTGAGCCATCTGTGGCGTCGGACCGTATGACGGAGCCTGTGCGATCAACTGCTGCCCGATTGAGTTTGTGCCCTGCAGCTCAGCGTATGACGCAACCTGCCGATAGCCTGCAGGCACGTCGAACATCTCAGCGGGAAGCTCCTGTTTGGAGATCTCGGACACGCGGATGCTGACCGTCGTGTTGCCGCCATCCGGGGTAGGCATGGTGATGTCTTCCCAGATGGGATAGCCGGTCTTGCCGCTGCCAACGAACCGAGAGATCAGCCTGTCGTGGCAGCCCGTTCCTTGCTGCACAGGAGGTGCGATCGTCCCGCAGGAAGCGTGATCCTTGGAGAGATCGGCGAACCACCCGTCGATTTCAAACGACTGGCGCACCTGCGTGCAGGCATCAGCCGAAGGCTCCTGAACAACCTTTGCCTTCAGATGGCGGGCCTGATAACCGTAGATTGACTTGCGCTCACCCGTATCCGTTACGTTTGTGGTGATCGTGATTTTTCCACCCTGCGCTTCAGGAAGGGCCGCTCCGCTGGCCAGGGCAGCGGCTTTGGCTGCATTCTCGTCCTGAGGATCGTCAGCCGCGTAGTAAGTCTGATTCGCCTCGTTCATGGTTAGCGTGCGGTGCAGATCGCATTGGTGCAGGGTCACAGTGCTGCCGTTTTGAGTCTGCGTAACCGTACGCTCGCGGGCCCCTTTAATAGAGGTCTCAGTGGTGGATACAACGTATCCACCGGTCGAAATGTTTTTCTTCAAATGCAGATCCTGCGCCTGGCTGGCAGTCGCAGCCGCCAGCACGGCCAATATCGTCGGGTGGCAGAACTTTGAAAGGGTAGGCATGGTCCACTCCTTTGAATTGAGCTCGGAGAAGCCCGCCATTCGTCAGTGCTCAAGGTGGCTGACAGTCACGCCCCACCGTGACGGTTGCGGAAATGTCTCCTATTCCTAGAGGCGGAAATGCCAGTACGAAACAGGTCAGGCAATCGGGGAAAAGTTCTTGGGGGCAAGGCCTTCAAGCCCCCTGGCGACATGTAATCTTGACGGAGGTGGTTGTAAACTGACGGTCATCCGGCGTTCACCTTCAACACGTTGTAGCGCACAGGATCCGCAGCGTCCTAGGAGTACCGATGAATCCACGAGTTGCCTCCGTTATCGCGGTAGCCATGTTTCTGTTCAGTGCGCCGTTATTGTCGGCTCATCACGGCCTGGCGCGGTTCGATACTACCCATATCGTGACCATGAAGGGCGCAATCACTCGCTTCGACTGGATCAACCCGCACGCCTACGTCTACGCCGACATCACGGATCAGAACGGCAAGGCCGCCAACTGGATGCTGGAGTGCGGGAGCCTGGGGATGCTGAGCCGGTTTGGCTGGAGCCCAGATGTAGTGAAGAAGGGTGACAAAGTTTCGGTCTACGGATTTGTCGCCAAGGACGGCTCGCCTTATATGGCGCTACAAAAGATCGATCTTCCCAATGGCAAGTCGCTGCCGGGGGAGCCCTAGTTCCGACATGCTCGAATTTTGCCAATGGCTGGATCAGACCTCGGTGGGCACCACCATTCGCCAGTCTCTCTGGCTGTTCCCGGCGATTGAGACCATTCATCTGCTCGGGATGGCCGGATTGCTCGCGAGCGTTACGGTGCTTGATTTGCGGCTGCTCGGATGGGCGGGAAGGCAGCAGCGCGTATCCCATGTGGCGGCACGGATGATTCGGTTGGCCTGGATAGGTTTTGCTCTACAGGTGACTACGGGATTGCTGCTGTTTTCTTCCGAGGCTGTGAAGGTGTTTGGCAATCCCGCGTTTCGATTGAAAATGCTGCTACTGCTGCTCGCGGGTCTGCAAGCTCTGATGTTTCAGACGGTCTTTTCGGGAAGGCTGGCGGAGTGGGATGACAGGTCATCGATGCCTCTGGGGGCAAAGCTGATGGGGCTGGTTTCAATCCTGCTGTGGGTGGGTGTTGTGACGGCGGGACGGTTTATCGGTTTTGTATAAGCGTGACCGGCACGCTTCTCTCCTCTATCTCTGAATCGCTGCTTCCAATGTACTGTCTTTGTGAGTCAAGCAGGCCTCACCAAGTTCACGCCTAGTGTGGGATAGAGCGTAAACTGATGGCGTTCGGCAACTGGCAACTCGATCAGAACGCGAGAAGGTTATGGCCACTTGGATCGAAGCCCTGGGGCAGGATCTCCGCTATACGGTTCGAGGACTGCGCAAGAGCCCGGGTTTCACACTAGTCGCTGTTCTGACTCTCGCCGTTGGCATCGGTGCCACTACAGCAGTTTTCAGCGTTATCAACGGAATTCTCCTCCGCCCGCTTCCCTACCCGGATCAGGATCGGCTCGTCTCTGTGTCGAATATCAACCTGAAGGAGCCGAAATGGTCATGGCCAGTTTCGAGTACGGACGTGTCTCATTGGCGTGCTGATAACCAGGTTTTCGAGAAACTGGAATTTGTCTCCCATGCGGATATGGTAGCCGTGTCGAGCACGGGATCGGGCGAACGCGTTGGTGTGCAACACATGAGTGCACGGCTTTTGCCGTTGCTCGGTGTCAAGACTTTCATAGGAATGATTCCGAGCGACGATCTCAGTGAACAGAAAGGTTCCTTTGGTGTGCTGATCAGTTACGACTTCTGGAAGCGCCACTTCGGTGGAAATCCCGACGTGCTGGGACAAAAGCTTTTCGTCGATACCTTCTCGGGGACGATTGTCGGCGTGCTGGAACCTGGATTCGATCTGTTGGGAACGGGAAGTCCAGAGGTTTACGAATTCGGGGGGATGCCCGATCCGGCGAATTCCGGGATCGATGATGTGCGATGGTTCATTGCAGTCGGCAAGTTAGAACAGGGAGTTTCAATTCAGCAGGCGCAGGCGGCGATGGAAGTCACCACGCGGCGCCTGGCACAAACTTTTCCAGAAGCATACAAAGACATGGGAGTCAGGGTGGAGCCGTTGCAGACGCGGCTCTTCGGGAACTGGGGCCAAGTCTATTACACCTTGTTCGGCATCGTGGCACTCGTTCTTCTGATTGCCTGCGCGAACGTTGCGAATCTCTCACTGGTTCGGGGAGATGGACGACGAAAGGAGATTGGAGTGCGCGTGGCTTTGGGAGCAAATAAAGGAAGAATAGTGGGCCAGGTGCTCTCAGAAAGCATTCTGCTTTCCATGATTGGTGGAATGGTCGGCCTCGTTCTTGCTTTTCTTGGTGTGAAAGTTTTCAGCATTTGGGCTCCCGAGTGGCTTCCGCGCGAACTGGGTGTCTTGGTGGATGGCCGTGTGTTGTTGTTTACATTCAGCACCTGTGTTTTGACGGGCATCACCTTCGGGTTGGTTCCCGCGTATCGCGCTGTAAGAAGTGACGCGAATCGGTTTTTGCGAGAGAGCGGGAGAACGACGGCGACGTTTTCGCGTCCTCGCACACGAAACACTCTCGTGGTCGCTGAGGTCGCCCTGGCGCTGGTCTTGCTCACCTGTGCTGGGCTGATGATCAACACCGTGATCCGCATCATGCGGACGACTCCGGGCTTTAATCCAGCCCATCTCGTGACCGCGGAAGTTCGGCTGACGGGGCTCAAATACATGGATTCATCCACCGAGGATGCAACCGGCTTCAGTTCGATCCTGCCGCCGGTTGGCGATTTCTGTCGTCAGGTGCTCGAGCGGACCCGAACTTTACCGGGGGTTGAAGATGTGGCCTTAGTGGATTGGCTTCCACTGTTGGAAACACCGCAATACTCAGGGCCTGGATTCAAGATCGGTGGCCACGGAGCGTCGGACAACGTTTTGCGGCAGGCAGTGAGCTCAGACTATTTTCCGATCATGGGCATTCCGGTGCTGCGCGGCCGGGGCATTGTGGAGCAGGACACGCAAAGCAGCCCATGGGTAGTGGTGATCAACGAGGCCATGGCCCGGAAGTTCTGGAAAAATGAGGATCCGATCGGCCGCACGATCACGTTCGATGATTCACCCGAAGAAAAGCCGCGACAGATCGTCGGCCTAGTGGGAAACGTACACCAGTTTTCGCTGACTGTGGATCCACAGCCTGAGGCATACGTCGATTACAGGCAATTGCCAGTTCGGGTGCGCTCCAGTTGGACGGAAACGCGGGTCCACAAGAGTTTTGTTCTCCGCACGCACTCGGTCTCGAAGGCTGTGATCGAGAACGTACGCCGAACCATCTCCGCACTGGCTCCCGACTCCGCCGTCTTCGGAATCACCACTGTCGAGCAGACCGTCTCAAAGTCAGCGACTCCATGGCGCTTTATCTCGCAATTGTTTGAGCTGTTCGCCGCCATTGCGCTAATCCTCGCCATGATCGGAATTTATGGCGTGATTTCGTACTCCGTGGGCGAACGGACTCACGAACTCGGCTTACGGATGGCGTTGGGAGCTCAGCGAGAACAGGTGTTGGGATTGGTTCTGCGGCAGGCAACGGTGCTATCGCTGATCGGCGTAGCGATTGGACTAGCCGGTTCGTTCGCCGCCACACCACTGCTGGCCGAGTTTCTCTACGGCGTGAAAGCTCACGATATGCTGACCCTGGCCGTCGTCTCATCGATCTTAATGGCAGTAACGTTCTTTGCCAGCTACATCCCAGCCCGGAGAGTCACGAAGATCGATCCCATGCGAACTCTTAGACACGAATAGACCCGCGGAATAGCGGATCTATTCAGGTCCCCGTCAGAACCTGAAACGCCGTCAAATGCACTCACAGCTCATGCTCTTTGCCCAAAAAAAGCAGGCCGCTCGGGGGAGGCATGAGCGGCCTGGTTGGCGAAGTCCTCCGGGGAGGAGGGTAAAGTCGTTACATCGACGGATTGTTCTGCCCCGTGGTGGTCGGCGTCGCGGACGGTGTGGCGCCCACCGTGTTG
Source organism: Binatia bacterium (assembly GCA_035577905.1). Classification (GTDB taxonomy): domain Bacteria; phylum Acidobacteriota; class Terriglobia; order Terriglobales; family Acidobacteriaceae; genus Sulfotelmatobacter. The sequence goes on along the minus strand of DATKAP010000015.1, from coordinate 105,429 downwards.
GTCATCAGGCGCACATCAACGCGGCGGTTGTCAGCACGTCCAGCCTTGGTCTTGTTGTCCTCAACCGGTTTGTCTTTGCCCAGCCCGATCACATAGATCTTGTGCGCAGGCACGTTGTACTTGGTGGCCAGGTACTGGATCACCGAGTTCGCGCGACGCTGGCTCAGATCATAGTTGTAATCCGCAGGGCCGACAGAGTCCGTTCCACCTTCCAGCGCAATGATGTATCCCTTCGTGCTAGCTATCTGGCCAGCGAGCTGATCGAGGGCTTCCTTTGCCTTCGGGGTCAGTTTGTCCTTGTCAAAATCGAACTTAACCGAGGTTTCGGCGACCGCATGATAGTTGTCGAGGTTGGCGACTGTGTTGGTCAGCACGCCGACGCGGCCATTCGCGGCATCAGCGGTTTGCTGCGCCTGTTGCGCGTTCTGCGCGGCGGTCTGCGTCTTCTGCTCCACCTCGGCGGTCTTGGCGTTCACGGCCTGGATGGCGGCCTGCGCCCGGGCATCGACATCTTTAATATCGCGGGTGTTCTTCGCGGTAAGATCGTCGAGCTCGTTGGTCTTGTTGATCAGTGGCGTCGTCTGGCTTTTGACGTAGTTCTTGCTGGAGCAGCCGACGGTGGCCACCATGCTGGCTGCCAGGCAAATCACTAACGAAGTGCGGTTCATAGGGTGAGGCTCCTTCTCGCTTGTCTCTAGTCGCAGCGGGGTTTCCCCGCGCGGAATTCACTCATTAAAGCCCTGGGAAATAGCTTACGGCAGTACAAGTCCCAATTCCCAGTTGTGCACGGTACATGCCAGTTCTCCAAGCTCGGCTCGCGATAACTAAGTATATACCTTTTCAATAAGTTGCGGGATATTGAGAGCGATAGTACCACCCAACCCTGAGCGTGCCGGAACGCAAGTCCAACACCCTGAATGGAAAATTTATACAGTGGTACTCAAGTTCGCTGGACAGGGGGGGTGTTTGTCGTCGGTAACGGGGTAACAACGCCGGGCTTCCTGTTGTGTGACACCTACTTCCAGATTTCAGTGATGGGCTGGGCGACGCGATCATTGGCGGTCAGCGGCTGCAAACCGAAATTGTCTTCGATAGTGCGCAGCACGCTGTAATGAGTGTAGTACTTGCCGAGTACGGCAGGATCCTGCTGGTTTGCAGGCTTCACCATATCGCCCAGAAACACTGTGTAGATGCGGTTATCTTCGTTGCCGCCGGATTCATCGAAGGTGACCACCACCAGCGTTCCCTTCCGCAGTTTTTCAGGAAAGCTTTCCTCCAGGAACTTTTTCACCCAAGCGCCGGCCACCTGCGTGTTGGTGTCGTGGCCATCGTGGTTCATATTGGGCGAATAGAAGGAATAAGCGACGAGGCCTTTCTTGGCATCTTGCGTGAAATAATTATCAGCCTTGGCGGAATCGACAGGAATCACGTGGTCGCACCATTTTTCCTGGATGCCACGGAAGCTCAGAAAGGGAACGTGACGCCGCACGTAGTCCCCTCGTTTGTCAGCAAGGTGGAGGCCGGAGACGTTCCACGGGCAACTGCCGGGAGGGAGTTCCTCGACGTACTGTTTGAAGTCCAGTCCGGCGGCGATCAGGCGATCAGCAATCGTCCTGTGACCCACGTCATTGGGAAAGTTCACTTGTCGGTCGCCCCAATAACTGCCACGACGGTGAAGGCCGAAGTCTGTGCCAGCGATCATAGCCAGGTAGTTCGGGTACGAGGGATGGAATAGCGCGTGAAAGTTGGTAAAGCTAGCGCCCTGTGCGGCGAGCGCTGCGAGGCTGGGGTCCTGGATCGCTCGCTCATAGTCAACATTTTCCAGCACGACAATTAGGACGCGATCGAAGTGGTGGCTTGGGGCACGGACTGCTGCGCGGGCCGCTTCTTCCTGTTTACCCGTCTCTGATTTGGTGACATGTGGCTGTGACGACTGGTCCTGTGGCGCTGGCGTTAGGCTTTGCGGCACCGCAGCCGGACTAATCCCGGCGACGAGCAGAATCAATTGCGGCAGCTTACTTCGCGACAGAAAACGCCACAGTGCGCAGGAGCTCCGGCGGCTCATCTCTCCTTTTTGTAGCACAGTCAGTAGAGTTCCCATCCAATAGAATAGAGTACCGATTCCGATGGATTTGCAGGCGAAGATACGGACCATTCCGACCGAACCCGGCGTGTACCTGTACAAGAACGCTGAGGGAGAAGTGATTTACGTCGGCAAGGCAAAGAACCTGCGTAGTCGGGTTTCGAGCTACTTCCACGAAGGCCGATGGGAAGATGCGAAGACCGGCACGCTGGTACGGGAGGCGGTGGATGTCGACTACATCGTCGTCGCCAACAATAAAGAGGCCCTGGCGCTCGAGAACAACCTGATTAAGCAGCGCAAGCCCCGATTCAACATTCTGTTGCGTGATGATAAGACATATCCGTATGTGAAATTAACGTTGGGAGAGCGCTGGCCGCGGGTCTATGTCACGCGACGGCTGCGCAAAGACGGAAGCGCGTATTACGGGCCCTACTTCCCTGCCAATCTGGCATATCGCATCGCCGATCTGATTCATCGGAATTTTCTGATTCCGTCGTGCAAAGTGGACCTGACGCGGTTTCATGCGCGACCGTGTTTGCAGTACTACATCAAGCGGTGTCTTGGGCCTTGCGTGAAAGATCTGACTACGCCTGAAACGTATCAGGAGGCGGTGCGCGATGTGAAAATGTTCCTGGAGGGGCGGCCGACCGACCTGGCGCGATCTCTGCGCGCTCGGATGGAGCAGGCGGCGGCGGCACAGGAGTACGAGCGTGCGGCGCGGTACCGCGACCTGATTTCAACTGTCGAGCAGTTGCAGGAGCGCCAGCGAATTGCCGCAGCCGAAGGCAATGATGCCGATGTGTTCGGATATCACTACGAAAACGGGATGCTGGCGGTAAACCTGTTTCATATGCGCGGCGGGAAGATGGTGGATCGGCGCGAGTTCTTCTGGGAGGATCTGCCGGAGTTCGCTTCTACGGCCGCGGATGAATCAGAACATGTTCGTACAGCCGTCGCCGGCTGTACGGGCGAGCAAAGCTCGCCTGCCATGGCGGATAATCCCTCCATTACCCTCGAAGAGCAGCTGGCCCCGACATCGTTGAATGGTGACGGCCGAAGGCGGCCGTTGCCTCATGAGCCTAGCCGGACCGAGCAGGCCTTTCATCCCGGAGAATTCTTTTCTGCGTTGCTGAAGCAGCTATACATTGGGCAGCCTTATGTTCCACGGAACCTTTACGTACCCGTAGACTTTGAGGATCGGGAGGAACTCGAGGACCTGCTTTCGGAGGACGGCCGTGCGTCGCGTGTGCACATCCTGGTCCCTCAGCGTGGAGACAAGCGTTCTCTCATCGACCTGGCTGGCAACAATGCTAAGCAGTCTTACGATCAGCGGTTCCGCGTCCTGAAGCCGAATGCGCGCAAGATCCAGGAGGAACTGCAGGAGGTTGTGGGCCTGCCCGAGTTACCGAAGCGGATCGAGTGCTTCGACATTTCGCACATTCAGGGCGCTGAGACGGTCGCTTCGCTGGTGGTTTGGGAAGACGGGCAGATGAAGAAGTCGGATTACCGCAAGTTTATCATCCGCACCGTGGAAGGAGTCGACGACTTCGCTTCGATGCGCGAAGTGGTGACGCGACGGTACAAACGGCTGCAGGAGGAGCAGAAAGCAATGCCGAGTCTCGTGCTGATTGACGGCGGGCTCGGGCAATTGCACGCGGCCGCTGAAGCGCTGGAGAAATTGGAAATCATCAATCAGCCATTGGCGGCGATCGCGAAGCGAGAAGAAATCCTGTATGTATACGGGCAGGAAAAAGACCCGATCGCTGTCGATCATCATTCTCCCGTGCTGCACCTGATTCAGATGATCCGTGACGAGGCACATCGGTTCGCGGTGACGTTCCATCGTAAGCGGCGGCAAATCCGCGATCGCTCGACGGAGTTGCTAGATATTCCCGGGGTAGGCGCGAGCACGTCGCGGCGCCTGCTCGAGCATTTTGGCAGCGTGCAAGCGGTCAAGCAGGCCGACGAAGCGGCTCTCTCGGCCGTCGTGACCCGTGTGCAGGCTGAGGCTATTCGGAATCACTTTCAGAAATGAGCACGGGCCAGTATTCTGGTTTGGCCCTCGGCTTCCGCTGTCTGGTTTCCTGAACGACTGGCCATGACCAACAGAACTGAGCGTCACATCGTGAGTGCATCTGCGGTGATTCCTGCCCGGCGCGAGCGCGTGTATTCTCTGATTGCGAACTACAACGACGGGCATCCCCGAATCCTTCCGAAGCAATTCAGCGGCCTGGTGGTGGAACAGGGCGGAGTGGGCGCAGGGACGATCATTCGTTTTCAGATGAGCGTATTCGGAAGGAAGCAGAGGTTCCGGGCGGCCATCACAGAACCCGAGCCGGGACATGTGCTGGTGGAGACCGATCTTGATACCAATGGAGCGGTGACGACGTTCAGAATAGATCCCGGCGGAGCGCCGGCCGATTCGCACGTGACAATCTCTACTGAGCTTCCCGTCAGGGCAGGCTTCCTCGGCAAGATCGAGAAGACACTGGCTACTTTGCTGTTGCGGCCTATGTACGTGAAGGAACTTGAAAACCTCGCACGCGTCGCGACCGGACCTTTTGGAGCCTGAGAGGGCAGCCCCAAAAACCCTTAACCGCGGAGAACGCTGAGGAGAACCGCCGAGTTCGCAAAGAAATTCTCACTTCTTTGGATCTGGGCTGGTGTTGCCCATGTCCAAGATCACCTTCCAGCCTCCGTCCTTCTGCAGCTTCCAAATGCTTGTGTATTTGCCGTATTGGACTTGCGGATTGCCCTCTTTGTCCTTCGAGTGAAATTGGTAGTTCCCATAGGTGTATCCCAAGTCTCCGGAGGCTGAAATGTCAGCGCCCACCGGGGTCCATTCGAGACGATTGTCCTTGTTGTCTAAGAACCCCATCCCTTTTGCGATTTCCAGTTTGCCTGCGATGAGAGGTGCGCCATTGGGAACTTCGACGGCATCGTCGGCATAGTAAGACATATATCCCTGCGAACCCTTCTCGGCGGCAGCTTTCATGAATTCGGCTTCGAGCTGTTTCAGCGTTTCGGGTGTTGCTTTTGGTGACGCTGACACCGTCGAGCGCGAGATCGGGAAAATAGTCACGGTGACGAGAAATGCAACCACCAGAATCGGCAACAAGGATTTCATAGCCTCTCCTCTGAGATTTCGGTGGCATTCTACTCCTCTGATTCGGACGATCCCGCCGTGCGGATAGACCCGCGACAAATGGATGAACGGCGGCCACTTTGCGCTGACCGCTCAGGTGTCCGGACGGATGCGGGTTGTCAATATTCACTGGACCCCCGCACTGCAATACCGGGCTATTTTTGTTGTCCCTCTTTCGGCAAACAACCTTTCTCTTCCGCAACCGCCTGCCGCACCTCGTGATCCCGCGGCTTTGCTACACTAGCGGCCATTGATATGAAGTATCTTCTCGTTTTTCTTCTCGAGATCCTGACTTTTGGAATCACGATCCGCGCTGGTGCGCAAACATCGAATCTGTCCGATGTGGCCACCGCGCGAGAGAAGCATCTGCGCAATGTGCGCCAGCTTACATTTGGCGGACAAAATGCCGAGGCCTATTTCTCCGCTGACGGAAAGAAGCTGATCTATCAGTCCACGCACGGAGATGTGAAGTGCGATCAGATCTTCATCATGAACGTGGACGGCAGTGGCCAGCACATGGTTTCTACCGGCAAGGGACGCACCACTTGCAGCTACTTCTTTCCCGACGGGAAGAAGATCCTGTTTGCCTCGACGCATTTGGCGAGCCCGGAGTGTCCACCGAGACCGGATTATTCGAAGGGCTACGTCTGGGGCGTGTATGCGGGATATGACATATTTACGGCGAATCCGGATGGCTCGAACTTAAAGCAACTGACGAACACGCCTGGGTACGACGCCGAAGCGACGATCTCCCTAGACGGCAAGAAGATCACCTTCACATCGGTGCGCAACGGCGATCTCGACATTTACATCATGGACGCCGACGGCAAGAACGTGAAGCAACTCACGCACGAACTGGGCTACGACGGCGGCCCGACGTTTTCTCCGGATGGAAAATGGATTGTTTATCGGGCTTACCATCCGCACGACGAGAACGACATTATGGATTACAAGGACCTGCTGGGAAGAAATTTGATTCGCCCAACCTCCCTGGAAATCTGGCTCATGAAGTCTGACGGCAGTGACAAGAAGCAGATCACCAATCTGGGAGCGGCGAGCTTCGGCCCGGCATTCACAGCAGATGGGAAGAAGATCATTTTTTCGTCAAACTACGATCCGGAGACTCACGCCACCGGTGGCGAGGGCAATTTCGAGTTGTGGATGATGAATCCCGATGGCGGCGGGCTGGAGCGGATTACCTACTCTGACGGATTCGACGGTTTCCCCATGTTCTCTCCGGATGGGAAAAAACTGGCGTGGGCGTCGAACCGCAATGGGAAGGCCCCGCACGAAACAAACGTTTTTATTGCCGATTGGGTGCCGTAGACGAAGTGACGGGTGATGGCGTACTGGTGTGGAGAACCGATGCATTCTGGCGCAGCCTCCATCCCAGCCATGCCACGCAGGCCAGCATGCCCATCCAACCCATGATCCGCACTACCGCTGCAATCTTCGTATCGTAGTCGAGCACGCCCAGGCTCGAAAAGATGGCGTGAAAGTCGTGTTCGACAAAATCTGGATCTCCCGTCGTAACCAGCGGCAGCTGTTGAGCCCGTGCATCTGCCATGTACGTTGCGGTATAGAGCCAGTTTTCAAAGAAGAAGAACAGACAGAATACGAATCCTGCGGCTTGCCGCTGGCTGAAAAAGTAGGCTGCGAGCAGGAAGGGCACCAGCCATTGCAGAAGCGTGCCTCCCCATAGGCCGAGCTTGGGGCCGAACCAACCGAAAAGATTGTGGCCGCCTTCGTGGACCACCAGGTTGGCGGAGTCAATGAACAAAAACGCTCCATTCGCCGAAAACGCATACATCAGAAACGCCACATAGAACAGGATCCACCCTATGCTTGCCGGGCGCGATAACGGCTTCCACGGTTCTTCAAACAGATATCGCAAATACATGAGCATCACGAGATGTGACTATGTTAGAGACCTGGGATCGGCACAACAGGTTACGAACGTGTGAGACGTCGCGGGCGCTATAGTTTTCTTGTACAGTTGGATCATGAAACTGCGGAATTGGATCACGGCGATCATTTTGCTGCTGCTCGTAGCATTGGCCGTGGTGGGGCTGTTGTGGACGAGAGAACTGCCGCCCCCAAGCGACGACGCTGCCGCACAGACTCCCGGACATAGATTGCTGGGACGCAGGGCTCCGGCTCCGCAGCGCCAGCTTGTGGACGTGCGTCCATTGCAGACGGCTCATCGGATGGCAGCCCTGGCGGGCATGCCGGAAGAGCAGGCTCTGGCGCACGAGGCGGAGAAGGTCGCCGATCACGAGGTCGACCTGGCCTTCTACGATGCGCTGCGCCGGGCGCAGGATACTCCCGTCAAGCTATCGCCGGAAGCGAAGGAAATCGCAGGCCGAAAAACCAAGGCCGGACAAGCATTGAAGGACGATCAGGAGAACGTCAAGGCGCTTACACGCAAATTGGCTGGCGCGCCCGAGTCGCAGAAGGACAATCTCGATGATCAGCTCGACGTCGCCAAGGCGCAACTCGAACTGGATCAGGATGAGTTTGACGACGCCTCGGAAGACCTCGAGCAGGCGGGCGGCGATCCGGAGTCGAAGATCAAGCGGTTGCAGGAGCAGCATGAGGCGGGCGATCACAATCCGCCACCGGTTGGGTCCGCTGTCAATCAGTACGAGCAGGACTACAGGGCACGCACGCTTCTGGCCGCTGCGCGGGCGTGGCAGGCGCTGCGGGATAAGAAATTGCAGCTTGACGCGGCGCTTGAGGAAACTCAGACCAAGCAGCAGAGACTGAACCAGCGTCACGAGACGCTGGAGGCGCAGGTAAAGAAAGAAGAAGAGGATCGCGCAGCCGCAACGCAGCAGGCCAAGGAATTCGCCAGGAACAGCAAAGCCGCTAGCCGGGAAGAGTCCAAGTCGGCCTCGAAGGCGGCCCTCGATTCGCTAAAGCAATATACCCGCGATCAGAAGAATCTCGCGGATTTGGGCCGCCGGGTTCAGGACGAACAGGATCTGGCAGACATCTATACTGGCTGGATCTCCCTGGTCGAAACCTGGCAGCGCGCTGCTTTGCACAGCATGATTACCGCAGGCCTCTGGATTTTGCTTGCGCTAGTCGCGGTGTATGTAGCGAACCGGGTCATTGAAGGTCTGTTCACGGGGATGACGGCAGAAAATAAGCGCGTCGATACGTTGCGCGCCGTAGTCAAATTCGCGGCCCAGGCAGTCGGGGTTCTGGTGATCCTGTTCATCATCTTCGGAATGCCTACGCAGACCACGACGGTGTTGGGTTTAGCCGGCGCAGGACTCACGGTAGCCATGAAGGACTTCATCGTAGCGTTCTTCGGATGGTTCATTCTGATGGGCCGGAATGGTATTCGGGTGGGCGATTGGGTCGAGATCAATGGGGTAGGGGGAGAAGTCGTCGAAGTCGGATTGCTCAAGACGGTTCTGCTTGAGACCGGCAACTGGACGGACTCAAGTCATCCTACCGGCCGCCGCGTATCATTCGTAAACAGCTTCGCCATCGAAGGACACTTCTTCAACTTCACCACCTCGGGCCAGTGGATGTGGGATGAGTTGGAGGTGCTGATTCCTTCTTCGCAGGATCCATATCCTGTCATCGACAGCATTCAGAAGGCGGTCGAGCAGGAGACTGCAGCAAACGCGGCTAAAGCCGAGGCCGAGTGGCGCGAGACCACAACCCAGTACCGTGCCAAGACCTTGTCGGCCATGCCGGGGATCAATGTGCGACCTAGCGGGGGTGGGATTGAGGTACGCGTCCGCTACATTACTCGGGCGTACGAACGGCACGAAGCCCGCAAACGTCTGTATGAGGCGGTCGTCCAGATGCTTCATGGGAAGCGGGAAAATCAACAATTAGCGGTTAGTCGTTAGCACCAGGCCAATTCCCAGTCATGCAATCTGCTTCTTCAGAACTCGGCACACTTGTCGTTACCGGTGCTAGCCGCGGCATCGGGGCGGCAATCGCCAGGCTGGCAGCACCGCGCGGATACGCGGTCGCTGTGAACTTCAGTAGTGGCGGGAAAGAAGCCAAGGAGGTCGTCGGTGAAATTGCGGGACGCGGCGGACGAGCACTCGCGATTCACGCCGATATATCAAACGAAAAGGACGTTCTGGGGCTGTTCCAGACTGCCGAGCGCGAACTGGGGCCGATTAAAGCTCTTGTAAACAATGCTGGCATCACTGGCGGATTCGCTCGAGTGGAGGACGTCACCGCTGAGGCAATCGAGAGAACTCTTGCTGTCAATATCACCGGGTCGATTCTGTGTGCGCGCGAGGCCGTGCGCCGCATGTCGACGACACGAGGAGGGGCGGGCGGCGCCATCGTAAATGTCTCGTCAATTGCGGCGCGTACCGGAGGAGCGGGAGAGTGGGTACACTACGCTGCATCGAAGGGCGCCATTGACACCTTTACCGTCGGGCTCGCACGCGAGGTAGCTTCCAAGGGAATTCGCGTGAATGCCGTCAAGCCAGGACTTGTAAATACTGAAATCCATGCTGCCAACGGCGAGCCCGGGCGATTGCAACGGCTGGTGCCGACGGTTCCCATGAATCGCGCTGGGCAGCCAAACGAGATTGCAGAAGCCGTGCTCTGGCTGCTTTCTCCAGCGGCCTCCTATGTGACGGGGTCGATTCTTGAAATCGGAGGAGGACGATAAAGGACACCGTGGTTCGTGGTGACTACCTGCTGTGCGGACGCCCGTCGCTGACCTGATCACTGGCCAATGTCTTTCTCTTTCCGCAGGTAGCTCTTGATCTTTTCCGGCAAGCGCGACGTGTGCAGGATATCGCGCAACTGGCGTGGCGGGATGCGGCGCGCAAACTCGATCGCTTTCGCCATAGGGGTATGCGCATTGCGTAACAGCGCTACCTGGACCTCGTTTCGCACCGACCACTTCGGGTGATGGCTTACGGATTCGACGAATACCGACGTGGCTGTTGTGCGCTGCAAGGCTTTCACCACGGCCGCTTCGGTCAAGCGCGCATTCTCTAGTGCAGGTTGCCAGACCTTTTGTTCGTTGTCGAGCAGCAGCGCTCCCGCGATTGCGGTCGAGGAACGGCGTGCCAGCGAGATGCGTTCGCCCAACGTGATGGCATTCATGCGGGAGAGCAGCAGCTCCTCGGCCACTCGCTTCAGGTCAGCGGCAGCCGCGGGCGTTAGTGCGTACTGCAGGAGTTCGAACGTGTGGAGCTCGCGAATCAGCCTCAGAGCTATGCGGCGCGGGGTGTGGGAATGCGCGGCTAAGGCCAGTCGGACTTTGCGAGAGTTCGTGACCGCTGAATCGCGGCTAATCTTCTGGATGGTATCTGAGCCGAGGTCAGGATCTTTGAGTTGCGCAAGAGCCAAGTCTTCGGTGAGAGCGGCAGTTGACTCGGGGTGCGATTGAGCCGTTGCCGTGGGGAGTACATTGTCATCGACTTGGAGTTCGTCAGCCATCGGTAAGGCGCCCGTACCCCAGCGGATAACTGAGGGCGGGCTGTTCAGTCTGCTCGCATCAGATTCCTGCTGCCTTGCGCGCCATGCGTAGGGCCCCTTCGACAGGGTCTACGACCTGCTCCAGAACACGTGCGCGGGGCGCCAACTTCTGCGTTTCATTGTAGAAAGCCTCCTGCACCAGGGCTGCATGACGAAAGACGCCTCCGATCATGGCCACCGGGACGGAGCCCGCGTCGTCCTCGGCGAAGAGCCGTTGAATCACTACCGCCGCAAGGCCGGCCAATTCCCTGCCCGCTCGGCCAAGGACATGGTGAGCAAGCTCGTCGTCGGTTCCGGCGACTGCGGGAAAGAGAGCCGCAAAATCGGGCGGAGGAATGGAGTTGGCGGCGCGAGCCAAGTCCGGCAGCGAAACGACGCCCCAGGCCTTGAAAAGGGCCTTACTGAGCGATGCATTCAGCACGGCCTCGCCTTTCAGGTCGCTGGCGCGCAGAAGTGCACTGACCGCGACGCGCCCAATCCAGTGAGCAGAGCCTTCATCGCCGATTGCAAATCCCCAGCCCCCAGCGCGGAATGTCTTGCCTTTTCTATCGCGGCCGTAGGCAATCGAGCCGGTACCGGCGATGACAATTACACCGGGACCATCGCCGAAGGCTGCTTCCAGAGATGTCTCCATATCACCCACGACATCAATCGGCGAAGGCAGAATTTCGGCCAGGATGGAATACAGTATTGCGGCTAACTCAGGACGAGCTGCCCCGGAAGCGCCGACACAGGTGCGCAGCACCTGATCGGGCGTGATGCCGCAAGCCGCACAAGCTTGGCGCACCACATGGGTGAGCGACTGCCGCGTCTGCGCCTCGCCGACACGGACGATGTTGCTGGGTCCGACGGTCGCGGAGGCGAGCACGTGGGTAGCATCGCCGACCACACATGTGGTCTTGGTTCCTCCGCCGTCAATGCCGAGGTAGTAGGGCACGAGTTAGTTCTAACAGTTCCCAGTTCTCAGTTGCCAGTTCTCAGTGAGAGGCCTTGCAGCAGCGTATCCGACTTGTGGCTGGTCGCAGACTATCCTGGCAAGTATCATCCCGCTGAGGCAGGAGCGCGGGCAAAGCTCGTACTGAGCTTAGTTGAAGAATTGCCGGCTGGGAGCCGGCTCTACCCCGAATATGGGCTTGAGTAAACTCGATTTCGCGATCATTGGCCTCTACCTCGTCGGCATCACCCTGTTCGGCCTGCGTTTCCGCAAGAAACAACGCACACTGCGTGACTACTTCCTGGCCGGGCGCGAGATTCCATGGTGGGCGATCGCGCTCTCGATTGTGGCGGCCGAAACCAGCACGCTCACAATCATAAGCATCCCCGGGCTGGCATACGACACGAATCTTACCTTCCTGCAAGTGATCCTGGGATACCTGATTGGGCGAATCGTAATCAGCCTGGTGCTGTTGCCGCACTACTTTCGGAGAGATCTTTTCACCGCCTACGAACTCATCGAGCGCCGCTTCGGCAGGGGGCTGCGCTCGCTGACTGCGGGACTGTTTTTGTTGACACGGGCTGCAGCCGAGGGGGTCCGTGTTTATGCCGTGTCGATCGTCGTCTCGATTGCGCTGGGCACAGGTGAAGTAGCATCAATTGCCATCATTACTGCGTTGACACTGATCTATACGTTTGAGGGTGGCCTGGCGGCAGTCATTTGGACCGACGTGGTGCAGACGGTCATTTACGTGGGCGGAACAATAGTGGGGCTAGTCACAATTCTGCACCTCGTACCCGGCGGATGGAACGTCATCCATTCCGCCGCGGCGGCGGCGGGTAAGTTTCAGGTATTTGACTTCCGAATGAATTTCGCAACCCCGTACACATTTTGGGCAGGAGTGATTGGCGGAACTTTCTTTACCACAGCCAGCCACGGCACCGATCAACTGATCGTGCAACGACTTCTGGCGGCACGCGGGCAAAAACAGTCCGCAACGGCCCTGATCTCGAGTGGGCTCGCGATCCTGGTGCAGTTCGCGCTCTTCCTGACGGTCGGAGTCATGTTGTGGGCGTATTACCGCATCCCGTCGTCCAATTTTGGGCGCGCGGACCGCATTTACCCGACATTCATTGTCACGCATATGCCTCACGGAGTCTCGGGATTGCTGATCGCGGCGATCCTAGCGGCAGCCATGTCGAATCTGAGTGCTGCTCTGAATTCGCTTTCTTCCAGCGCAATCATGGACTTCTACGCACGTTTGCGGCCCGAAGCAGATGAGGCCAAGAAGATGCGCCTGTCTCGAATCGCCACCATTCTCTGGGCACTGGTGTTGTTCGGCCTAGCGATCATCGCGCTGCATAGAGCCGAACGAGTAGTCGAGGTGGGACTGCAGATTGCGTCGGTTGCTTACGGAGCATTGCTGGGAGCGTTTTTGTTGGGCGTACTCACTCGAAAAGCCAACCAGTATGGAGCCGCGATCGGTATGCTCTGCGGCTTTGCCGTAGAACTCTACTTGTGGCGGAAGACTTCGATTCCGTGGACCTGGTGGGTCATGATTGGCGCTTCGGTGACTTTCGCTGTCGGTTGGTTCGCCAGTGGGATCATCGACGGCCAAGTCCTTTCGCAAGAAACTGAAGCCCCTCGGTAAGGAGGGGCTTCCCTTCCGGCAAATTTAAGATTAAGCAGCATTGCGCGGCATCGGCCGATCTGTCTTCGCGAAGTCGGCCGAGGCCTCTCCGGTCGAGGAAATGTCGCCCGCCCCTGTGTGTTCCAGGATTTCCTTGGCGCGCTTGGTCCATTTGGAGTCGTCGCAGTGCACAGAGAGTAGAATGCCGCCTTCTTTCACACGTCCTTCGTAGCGCTTGGCTTCGTACTCGGGGATTCCCATGCCGATGAGCGCTCCGGCAATTCCGCCAATGGCTCCGCCAGCACCGACTCCGGCGAGGGCAGCCATGATCGGCCCAGCGGCCACAAACGGACCTAATCCGGGAATTGCCAGAGCTCCGATTCCAACCAACCAGCCAAGTCCTCCACCTACTAACGCACCCGTGGTGGCTCCAGTTGCTGTGCCCTCCGGTGCTTTCGTCTTCTTCTCGTGCGCGAAATCCTTGGTGCCCTCGTTCTCGGGAAAAAGCACCGAGATATCCGTGTTGCGAAACTCTTCGCGCCGTAGAGTGTCGACCGCATTCTCCGCATCCGTGCGGTTGTGATAAATGCCGAAAACTGCAGTGTTCTTTCCTGCCATACAAGCCTCCTCCTGAAAATTTGAATTTAACTTTTCGTCCTGCTGCCACTATTGCTGGCTGGGAGACGGTTTTGAGCCATTCTCTCCAGGCACCTGGAGCTCGTTCTGAACCTTTGCAGTCCCGCCCGCAACCTCAGCAGCCTTCTTCTCGATGGCCGCCTTTTCTTCCTCACTCTTCACTGGCCCCTTCAAGGTGACCGTTCCTCCCTGTGCCACGACTTTCACGTTGTGCGCATAGGTAGAGAGCGATTTGTCCTGCACGATGGCGCGCCGGATCTGGCGTGCCAATTCACGGTCGGACTGATTCTCTTTCTGCTGGTCGGCGGTCTTTCCAGAATTTCGTTCATCCTGGTTCATTTTGGTGTTATCAGGCGCAGTCGACTGACTGTCCTGCCCTGTTGTTTGTGCCCAAAGTGCGAGACTCGAGACGAGTGCGGTTGCCAATAGAGTTTTACCGGCAAGTTTGATCATGATTTCCTCACGTTGGCGATGTCGAAAGACGACATAGACAAGAAAAATCGAAATGACTTTAGGAAAGGGTACGCGGGCAGCTGAAGATTCCGGAATCAAGGAAAAACCGTAACAATCGAGCGTCGTGAGGGTAGGCGGAAAGAAGTCTGCAACAATGGGGATGGCAACAACTTCTTTCTCCCGTTCCTTCCCTGTTTTGTACCGTTTTCGTCCGAGGACACAGGCGATCTCAGCGAAGTGGCTGCCGGCGCCTGAAACAGGACAATTTCCCCATTGGGAACATCTGCGGTTACTGAAGGTCAAGAGCCGTGGACACGTTTACCCCCTGTCCTAACTCCCGTATTTTGAAATCTCCAAGCTCCCGGCGTCTCCCCGACCGGGTCCCAATGGAAGGAATCTTTGCATGGCGACGGCTTACCGCGGATTTCAGTTAGGACTGCTGCCCGAACCCAAAGTCAATAAGAAGGCCGTCGCGACGGCTTATGGCATTGTCGCGCTGTTGCTGCTCATTGTCATTAATGTGGGTCTGCTGATGCCTGACAAGCTGCAGATCGCGCAGTATCACATTACAGAAATCATTCCCATGCCGTCGTTGCGGCCGGAGCCGGCACCGATCAAGCCCAAGCCGGAGGTTCACGCCAAGCTGCTGCCCGCCGTGAAGATTCCGGTGCTCGAGCAGCCGAAGCTGGTCGTACCGCATGAGATTCGTCGCGAAGCACCGCAACCCGTGGAGGCACCGAAGGTTGTGGTCAATCAGTTTGCCGCGCCGCAGATCAAGATGACAGCCGGTGGTGCACGTCCGCAGTTGCTGCACACCGGAGATTTCGCTTCGACGGGAAGCTCGCAGACACCGACGGTGAATGCGCCGATCGCGAAGGTTCAGACTGGCGGTTTTGGCGATCCAAATGGATTACCGGGCACGGGGAAGCAAGGCGCGAAGCTCTATGCCGCGGCGCTCGGCTCGTTTGACATGCCCGCTGGTCCGGGTCAAGGCAACGGGTCGGGCGGAGCCAAGGGCGTCAAAGGTACCGTGGCCAGCGCCGATTTCGGTTCTGGCGTAGCGACTCCGGGTAAAGGAGACGGACGGAGCAATGGGGCGGGCATTTCAACCGGAGGCTTCGGAGCACAGCAGGTCGTTCATGAAGGTCCGAAGATCGCACAAGCGCAGACCGGACCGGCCATGACGCCTGTTGAGATTACCTTCAAACCGAACCCCGTATACACCCAGGAAGCGCGCGATATGAAGCTGGAAGGCGAAGTTCTGCTTGAGGTCAGTTTCTCGGCAAACGGCTCGCTGCACGTGAACAAAGTAGTACGCGGACTGGGACACGGTCTGGATGAGGCTGCCATCAGCGCGGCCAACAAGATTCGTTTCAAACCAGCTCTCCGTTACGGACAACCGGTAGATTCGACGGCGGTCGTGCACGTGATGTTCCAGCTGGCGTACTAAGAGTTTGGCGAAGTTGTTTGGCAGTCAGGTTCGAACGAAATTGGTTCACAAGAACTTGGAGAGAAGAGTCATGCGCACTTCGAATTGGATTCTCATCGCGGCCATGCTGGTTTCCATCAGCGCAGTCGCGCAGCAGGCGACGGATGCGCAAGCATCCGCGCAGCCAGCCACACCGGATGCTACGCAGACGGCACAACCGTCGCAGCAAGCGGCACCTGCTTCGACACTGCAGGCAACACCCGCAGCTTCGCAGCCCGCTCAGAGTTCGGCGCAGCAGGCCCCCGCACAAGCCATGACGCCACCACCAACAGTGCCGGCTCCGACCACAATGGACCAGGTCGTGAACCTCTTTGTGGAACGCGAACACGGACTTATCAAGGCTCTGGCAAACCGCACGCCGGTGGTCGAGACGTATCTGCAGAACCTGAGCGCCGACCCACAGCTTGGCCCGGTTCCGAGTGAGGATCATTATTTTCTCGGCCGCCTCGATATGGGCGAAACCATCGATCGCAAGGACTACTTGAAGGAACAGGAGAAGAGCATGCAGTCGCGCCTTCTCGGTGGCTTCCAGAAGCTCTACAAGGTGCAGTATCAGCCGATGGGCTTCTCGTGGATGGTTTACGCCGACCGCACCGACTTCGACCGCGAGCACTACCAATTCAGCTACGTGCGCCGCGAATTCCTGGGCGACGTCCGATGCTTGGTATTCGATGTAAAGCCGAAGCCGAAATCGGGCAATGGCCGCTTCCTCGGCCGCATCTGGGTGGAGGACCAAGGTTTTAACATCGTACGCCTGAACGGCACCTACTATCCGTCGCCGCGCAATTCCTACTTCTTCCACATGGATAGCTGGCGGCTCAACCTGATCCCTGGCTACTGGGTTCCGGCCTTCATCTACAGCGAAGAAGGCGACTTCAGCGCAGGCGCGAAGAACAAAATGGCCTTCAAGGCGCAAACCCGCATCTGGGGATACGACCTGAAGAAAGGCGGCGATACAGACGAGTTAACAAACATCCGTGTTGACTCCGTGCAAGACACCAGCGCCACTGCGCAGGACGCCTCGCCGTTGCAGGCCGAGCGCGTATGGCAGCAGCAAGCAGAAGACAACGTTGTCGAGCGTCTGACCTGGGCGGGCTTGCTCGCTCCGGAGGGCGACGTCGACCGCGTTCTCCAGACCGTTGTCAACAACCTCGAGGTCACGAACAACATCGATCTGCCGCGCCCGGTTCGCACGCGCGTGCTGCTCACCTCGCCGCTGGAGACCTTCAGCGTCGGCAACACAATCGTGATCAGCCGAGGATTGGTGGACGTGCTTCCTGACGAGGCTAGCCTCGCGGCTGTGCTCTCGCATGAGCTCGCGCACATCGTTCTCGGACATAACTTGGGGTCGAAATATGCCTTCAACGACCGCATGCTGTTTTCTGACGATGCGACGTATCAGAACCTTGGCTTCAAGCACATTCCAGAAGAAGAAACCGCGGCCGACAAGAAAGCCATTGAGTTCCTGAAGAACTCGCCGTACGCGCAAAAACTCGACAATGTGGGCCTCTTCCTCAAGGCGCTGCAGCAGCGCGCATTCGCGTTGAACGCTTTGCTGACGACGCATCTCGGTAACCCGATCGCGGAAGCCGGGCAGGTAACGCGCCTGTCAGCTCTTTCAACACAGGGGCCGGCGCTCGACAACAACAAACTCGATCAGATCGCAGCTCTGCCGTTAGGCGGACGCATCAAGATCAATCCATGGGATGACAAGGCGGAAATGGTAAAGACGGCTCCGGTCGCCATCACGTCGGCGCGTGACAAGATGCCGTTCGAAGTTACGCCGTTCTTCCCGCGCTTGTCGCGCTTAGGTGCTGGCGCTGCGCCCACTGCCGCTGCGAACAACAGCCAGAACGCGGGGAACTAGAAGAATTTGGCCCCTAATCGTCAAGATGCGGCCCTTTAAGGGCCGCATCTTCGATCAACAAGCCCTTATCGGCCTTAGCTCTCTCTGACTTCTCCACCAAGGTGCACTAAGACGCAGGCCGGGATCCGGAATACTTTCCCGGATGCCCGGCCTGAGTTCTTTGCAGGATGAAGGACCAAAGTTACTTGTTCCAAAGATGCCACGAGCTTCCAATACTCTTATGAAAGCTCTTCGGCTGATTGCGATCATCTTTTTCATCTCTTCGTCTTTCGCTTCGGATGTCGCTAACTCCTTTGTACAGGCCGTAGCGCTGGCCGATGCGCAAGAAAAAGCTCCACAGACGAGAGACTACTTCAGTAACGTCCTGCTGCCGCGCTATGCGAAACAGTATGGTCCCGTTCTGCAGTCATGCTTCGCAACCGTGAAACAGCCTGATAACGGATCCTTCGACTTCGTTGCCGCTATCGGCCCCGACGGAAGAGTGTTTCGCCTCTATGAAGGAAGTAAGACCAACATCTCCGAGTGCCTCTTGACGAGGCTCAAAGACGACACTTTTCCAGCGCCTCCGGCGTCGCCGTTCTACTTCCATATTGAAATGAAGTTCAGCGACGATCCACCGGCACACGCCAACTCGTTCGCCGCAGACCCGCCTTTAATCGTTAAGCCCAACAGGTACTCTTACACGTTCGGTGTTCCGGCAGGTTGGGAATTCAACTTTGAACAAGCACACCAGCGTGGTGCGGCGCTTGCCTACTTTCCGAAGGGAGGCGACTTCAATGACTCAAGCGCGGTCATGTATATGAACGAGATCGACAGTGCATGTTCGGACGATTGCATGAGCCAGGTGTCACATGCAATGGCTGAAACATTACGCGATGTGAAATCTGAAAAACCCTCGGTGAAAATCAACCAGGGAGAACCAGTGCTGACGAAAGATGGGATTAAAGCGGCTGTTCGATTAGTAAGGGAAGGAATCGACCCGCGTGATCCGAAGTTGAGCGACAATGAGGCTCTCGCATTCATCGGAGACCACGAGGCTATCATCCTCGTTGTGTTGTCATCGCGTGATGCCAATACCTGGGAGCAGGACTACTCTGCTTTCCGGCAAGTTGTCGCCGGACACAAATTCTTCAGTTGCAACAGCCCAGGACTCGCCGTACCGTGCCACAGATGATGTCGCGATCCACCGGGTTTTGATGATCTGTTCCTGGTGACTACGGGGAACCCAAACGGCAGTCTGAGGCATCTAACCCCGAAATAGTATGTCCACCCAAAAATCCGGCTCCAGTTTAAAGGCGCGCGATCTTGCGCGTGGATGGTGGCGTGTGCTCAGTGGGCACGCTCCCATGTTGTCGATTGAGATCACGCGCGAATGCCCGCTCAGTTGCCCGGGTTGCTACGCCTACGGAGACAGCCACCTTGGCGGCGAAACGACGCTGCGAGAGCTAAGTGACTTCCGGGGCGACGCACTTGTGCGCGGTGTCCTCGACCTGGTGCGCCGGCACAAGCCGGTCCATGTGTCGCTGGTGGGTGGTGAGCCACTTGTGCGGCATCGCGAATTGTCGACCATCCTTCCGCAGTTGAGCGCCATGGGAGTGTTTTCCATGGTCGTTACCAGCGGCGTGATCGCGATTCCGCAGGACTGGATGGAAATTCCCCGGCTGCGAGTTGCCGTCTCTGTCGATGGCCTTGCTGAGGATCATGATGAGCGTAGAAAACCTGCGACGTACGAGCGCATTCTGAAAAACATCGCCGGGCGATCGATCAATGTGCATTGGGTGATCACGCGTCCCATGCTGTCGCGAACTTCGTATCTGGAAGAGTATGTCGCGTTTTGGAACCACCGGCCGGAGGTGGACCACATTTGGGTGAGCCTGTATAGTCCGCAAATTGGCGAGCAGAGCGCTGAACGACTGAGTGCGGCGGACCGGGAACGCGTAGCGGCCGAGTTGCCCGAATTGCGAAAGTTGTATCCGAAGCTGCTCCTGCCGAAAGGCGTGGCGCAGGCGTTCGTGAGGCCGCCAGAAAATCCGGAGCGGTGCCTGTTTTCTAAAATGTCATTGAATTTTTCCGCGGACTTGCAAACGCATGTCGAACCTTGTGTCTTTGGCGGCAGTCCGGACTGCAGCCAGTGCGGATGCAGCATCAGCAGCGCATTGCATTGGATACAAGGCAAGAGGATCGCCGGGCCGGTCAAAATCGGCCATATGGTGCAGGCTTCGTTAGCTGTGGGTTCAGCGATGCGGAAGTTGCGAGGTAGCGCGGACGCGCCCGATCGCTGGAAGAAGGGACTCCGACTGATCGTACCGAAGCCAGCACTGGTGCAGATTCAAGCGCGGGGAGAGGGTGAAGGGTTGTAGAAGACCGCGTCGTTAGGCTTGCTACCGTGGGGGCGAATCTTTACGCCTTGTTTTGCCGGGCAAGCTGGCGGGGTTCTCGTGCGTGCGCTCCCGGAACGCGCCCCGCAGGCCCGCAGCCAGGCCGACGCTCGACTCTCCGAACTTATCGCGTAGTTTGTCGGCAGCGGCAAGCGCATCTTTCCAGCGCTGCTGGCGGTTACCTTCCAGAAGATCGATCTGAGCAGGTGCGCTTGTGAAGTGCGAGGCTTGCACGCCCAGCAACCGGATCTGGCTTCCCTTTCTCCAGTTCGTACGGAACAAAGCACGAATGTTGTCAAAGATCTCGGTATCGAGTTGTGTCGGATTCGGAAGTGTGTGCGCTCTTGTAAGCGTAGTGAAGTCCTTGTAACGGAGTTTTAGTTGCACCGTGCGGGCATGAAAGTTTGCTTCGCGCAGTCGACGGCCGACCATTTCGGAGAGGCGCATGAGTGTGGATTCGAGTTGCGCCTGGTTGGCGGTATCTTCATTGTACGTGTGTTCATGGCTGATGGACTTGGCGTCTCGATCGGCGGCGACTTCGGTGTCGAACCATCCTCCGGCATCTTCGCCGCGGGCTTTTCCGGCGAGAGCCAGACCCCATTTCCCGAAGCGATTTTCAAGTTCGCCTTCTTCCATGTTGGCTAGATCACGCACCTTTTTGATGCCCAGCGAGTGAAGATGCGTTTCCATCACTTTGCCCACTCCTGGGATCTCGCGCACGTCGAGTGGGGCCAGGAACTTTGCCTCTTCTCCGGGGATAATCCAGAGAACGCCATTGGGCTTCGCTTGTCCGGAAGAGACTTTCGCGATCAAGCGCGAAGTGCCGATTCCCACGGAGCAATTCAGTCCGGTTTCAGCTTTCATCTGCTGATGCAGATTGTGCGCGGCCTTCAGCGGGGGTCCATGCAAGCGCTCGGTGCCGGTCATGTCGAGATAGGCTTCGTCGATCGAAGCCATCTCAACCTGAGGTGTAAAGTGTCCGAGAACTCTGTAGACCTTCTCGGAGCATTCGCGGTACCGTTCAGGATGCCCGTCGACGAAGATAGCGTGTGGGCACTGCTTGGCGGCAGTGCGGAGTGGCATGGCGGAGTGAACTCCGAACTTGCGAGCTTCGTAGGAGGCGGCTGAAACGACGCCGCGCTCATCGCACTGGCCACCCACTACGACAGCTTTCCCTTTCAGCGATGGGTCGTAGAGTTCTTCCACGGAGACGAAAAATGCGTCCATGTCCACGTGAAAGATGATGCGTGGGAAACCGGGCTGATGAGCGACAGACACGCAGCAGGAATTCTAGCAGCCATGGCTGCTGACGGGTTCCATGCCATCTCCTGCACCCAAGTGCGGATGCTGTTGGAATAAATGCCCAGGCCGAACCTGCGCCCCCGGCCCTTGGTACAGAAAGCTGAACAAGAAGCGTGTGACTGAAATCACTGTTGTAGAGATTGAGCTCTTTTTCTTTTGCGGGACTCTCAAACGGGACTATAAGTAGAGCTAAACGTGGAGGTGAACGGTCTGCAGATCCCAGGCAGACACTAGCCTGCACGAAGGCCGCACGGCGGGCAACTCGGGCCGTCGCCTCCGGTCTCCCCCACTTCGCACTGCGGGCCTGGGATTCTCGCCTCCCAAGGAATCCCTGTATGCGCAAGATTCTCTTCCTCATTCTCACGCTGTTTCTCTTCGTGTGGTTCACCGCATGTGGCGGCAGTTCAAACAACAATAATGGCGGAGGTGGCGGAGACAATACACCCAAGATCAGCATAAGCCCGACGAGAGCGAATCTGCTTGTTGGCCAAAGCACCACCCTCACGGCTAATGTACAGAACGTTAGCGACACTCACGTTTCCTGGTCGGTCCAAGAAACCAGCGGTGGAACCGTTACGCAAACCAACACCGGCGCCATCTATACCGCTCCCTGGCCAGTCGGAACGTACCACGTAGTTGTAACCTCCGTCGCTAATTCGAGTCTGACGGCGACTGCGACCTTCTCGGTCTCGGCCGCGTTCGCTTACATGCAGGAATATCCCAGCGGCGACGCCACGCCTTTTTCCATGACGCCGCAGATCGGGACATTTGCTGCGGATGGGACGTTCACGGTTAGCGGGCTCACCGACACGGATACCGGCAAGCCTGTATCTGTAGCGATGGAGTCAGTAATGCTGTCGTCCGATGGAACGAAGGGGGTCTACAACATTGCGACGCCCGACAAGACCTACGACGTCTTTATCGCCAATCTCAGCGGGACCGGCGCGACCACTACTCAACTCACCACTGACGGCAACTCCTGGTATCCAGAGTTATCGGCGGACGGGCTGCAGATCATCTATATCCGGGCCGACGACCTTTGGGCAATGAACATGGATGGATCGAACCAACACGCGGTATTTGAAACCGCGTCAAACAACGCCAACTATGTGGATAGCGCGACCTTCTCCCCTGACGGGACGAAAATCGCTGCCGAAATCGAGTGGAACCCCGGAGGAGTTTATTATGACGGCATCGCGATCATGAACGCGGAGGGGTCCAACGCCGTACCACTCACCGGAGGCCCCGACTTTCCGTGTTCCACCGGCTGGGACGAGGCACCGGCATTTACGCATGACGGCACTCAGATCATGTTCAGCCGCTGGTGCGAAGACGACAACACTGAGGGCCTCTACATCATCAACACCGATGGGACTGGACTCACTCCCCTCTACCCCGCCACCACCGGAATCTTCCATTACAATCCGATCCCGGTTGCGGACAAGATCGTATTCCAGACGAATCAAGACTTCCCCAACAGCGGCGCTCCGATCCCGTTCGAAATCTACAGCATGAACCTGGACGGGAGCTCGGTCACGCGTCTGACCAACAACACTGTTTATGATGGCTTCGACGATATGTGGTATGACTGGTCGGTATCACTAAGCGCTCAGCGAGCATTACGTGCAACTCCGGGCAAATTGGTTCCACACGGTGCCGCCCGAAGGGCAGACCGAATCCGGAATCAGCGAGAGAAGCACCTCAGATAGCAAAGAAATCAAAGACGCCGCGCTCCAATCTCCGGGGCGCGGCGAAGCTTTGTTGCCGTGGCGAGTCGCACACTGATCTGACGAGATGCCTTCGGCTACGGGACATCCGAAGCGGCTATCCCCACATAAGCTCTAGGACGAGACACTGGCTACGGACTTTTCAGCCGCCGGCGACTGAGCGCGTATCAAACGAACCCGGTCGTAAATCCTGCCGTAATCTCGGGCGCTGGCAGTCCAGGAGAAATCTTTCGACATGCCGTTACGCATCAGTACCCGCCACGACGTTTGATCCTGGTAGGCGTGTAGAGCTTCCCTGATCGTCTGCAGCAGAGCTTCGCCGTTGTACTCGATGAACTTGAAGCCGGTGCCTTTACCCGTTCGGGCGTCCCAAGGCTCGATAGTGTCATCGAGACCACCGGTGGCGCGGACGATGGGGACTGTTCCAAATTTGAGGCTGTAAATCTGGTTCAGGCCGCAGGGCTCGTAGCGCGACGGCATGAGGAACATGTCTGCGCCGGCTTCGATCTTGTGCGCAATCACGTTGTCGTAAGCGACTTTTACAGCAATCTTGTTGGGGAACTTCTTGTTGAGGCGCAGGAACATCTCCTCATAGGGTTTGTCGCCTGTGCCAAGGGCAACCATGATCATCTCCTCGCGTACGAGACGATCCGCGATTTGAGAAATCAGGTCGAATCCTTTTTGCGCAGCGAAGCGAGAGACGATTCCAATAACCGGCAGTTTTGGATCGGCTTCGGTAACCCCAAAGGCCGCGAGCAGGTCCTGCTTGTCCTTGGCCTTGGCGGAGAGATCCTGGGGGGAATATTTCGCGACAATGAACTTGTCTGTCTGGGGACTCCATTCATCGTAGTCGACGCCATTGAGGATACCTGTGACCGTCGAAGCGCGGTCGCGCAGGACGCCTTCTAAACCGAATCCATACTCCGCAGTCTGAATCTCCTGGCTGTATTTCTTGCTGACCGTCGTGACGTAGTCGGCATAGACGAGCGCGCCTTTCAAAAAGTTCACTTGTCCGAAGAATTCCATCTTCGACATCGTGAACAGATCCCAGGGCAGCATGAGAAGAGGCAGGGTATCGGGCGGGAACAGCCCCTGGTAGCCCATGTTATGGATGGTGAAGACCGTGCCCACTTCTTTGAAGGCAGGATCATCCGCGTAAATTGTGCGCAGCAGGACCGGGATCAGCGCAGACTGCCAATCGTGGCAGTGAAAAACCTGAGGCACGCCGAGGATCTTCGAGGCTTCAAGCACCGCGCGGGAGAATAATGCGAAGCGTTCGGCGTTGTCGGGATAATCTCCGGCTGGAGTTCCGTAGAGTGCATCGCGATCGAAGTACGGCGGATATTCCACAAAATAGAAACGAACGCTCCCCTGAGTACCTCCGGAAACGACTGAGGGAAAGCGGTACTCGTCATCGAAGGGGACAGTGATGCTGCGAACGACAGTGGCGGGATCGTCAAGTTTCGTCTTGCGATAGCGCGGCAGATAAACGCTGACCTGATGTCCCAGAGCTGCAAGTGCGCGGGGCAACGCGCCGACAACGTCGGCGAGGCCCCCAGTCTTGGAGAAAGGGACACCTTCGGAGGCAGTGAATGCGATGTTCATGAGTACGGGAACCTCCTGACAGACGCGCACGAACTGGGCGCGATATCATGAATGTAAGTAAATCCAGGTTGGGGTTCAGATCATTACGTTGCCAAGCTCGAATTGCCAGTCTAATTGGGGGGGGGAGGAGGGTCAACGTGCCAAGAGCAATTTCTGCGCGCCGTCCAAAAATCAAGCCTAAATTGGGACAACATTTTTTGACCAGCGAAGGTCTTGCGGCGCGAATCGTAGACGCAGTGGGGGATATTTCGGAGTCGACCGTATTGGAAATTGGCCCCGGACACGGCATTTTGACCTCAGCGCTGGCGAAGCGGGCACGGCGACTGATTGCAGTGGAAGTAGATCGGGTGCTGGCGGCACAACTCAGGCTAAAGTTCGGGATGGCAAGAAATGTGGAAATTCTCGAGGCCGACGTGCTGGCCATCGACTTCGATTCCCTGTTCGGGCCTAAGCCCGGACTTGGCCAGCCCGGCATCGAATTCAAACCTCAGCCCACGCGCGTAGTGGGCAATCTTCCTTATTACATAACGTCAGACATTCTGTTGCGGCTGTTTGAATATGCGAAATATTTCGAGACCATTGTGATCATGGTACAGAAAGAGGTCGCCGATCGCATTGCAGCTGAACCCGGAGGCAGCGAGTATGGCGTTCTTTCGGCGACGGCGCAACTTCATGCCCGCGTGGAGAAACTGTTCACTCTACCGCCCGGAGCGTTTTCTCCTCCTCCGAAAGTGCACTCGACCGTGTTGCGGTTGACCATGGCTCCGCAGCAGGAAAAGCTGGGAGTGGCGGGCGATGGTTTCGTAGATTTCTTGCGGCTTTCGTTTGCTCAGAAGCGCAAAACGCTTTGGAACAATCTTCGAGAGCAGTACGAAGAGGCAGGATTGAAGCGGGCCCTTGCACAAGCAAATGTTAAGCCTAGCGCGCGCGCGGAGACTCTTAGTCTGGAACAGAGCGCGGCGGTGTATCGAGGCTTGCAGAACCCAGACTTGGGCTCATAGCATAGTCAGAGACGACAACTCTAACCGCTGTGATCGCTGACGTGGACCGCGGAAGGCGTCGAAAACGGCAGGCCGAGTTCCCCGCGATCGCGGCTCAGGCTGGCTCACCGATAAGGAGGGCCTATGAGTACTACCATCCTTCGCCATCCCGCAGTCGCGGGACGCTTTTATCCCGGAGACTCTGACGACCTGCGGACCGAAGTACAGACATTCCTGTCACAATCAATCTCGAACAATGCAGAACCGTTGAAGGCGATCGGATGCATTGCGCCTCATGCCGGGTATATGTATTCGGGACACGTCGCAGGAGCGGTTTTCAGCCGGATTCAGATCCCACCACTGTGCGTTGTAATGTGTCCTAATCACAGAGGCATGGGGCATGCACTGGCCATGATGAGCGAGGGCGTATGGGAGACGCCTCTTGGGGAGGTACCGATCGACGCGGAATTCGCGAGCACTCTACAGCGGCAATTCCCGGCTCTGCACAACGATTCTGCAGCGCACCGGGCTGAGCATGCAGCCGAGGTCGAGCTTCCATTTCTCCAGATGCGCCAGCCGGATCTGCGGATAGTCCCCATCGCATTAGGGACCCGCCAATTCGAGGTTCTAGAGCATTTAGGATTAGCCTTGGCAGACGTCATTGCTAACCACAGGGATCCCGTGCTGATCGTTGCTTCAAGCGACATGAATCACTATGAGTCCGACGTGATAACCCGCGCCAAGGACCATCGTGCGATCGAGCGAATCCTTACGCTTGATCCGCGTGGCTTGTTCGACGTGGTGACTCAGCAGGAGATCAGCATGTGCGGATTTGGACCAGCAGTCGCCATGTTGACTGCGGCGCGCCAACTTGGGGCGAAATCGGCAGAGCTCGTTAACTATGCCACTTCTGGAGACGTGTCAGGAGATCGCGAGATAGTGGTCGGGTATGCCGGAATTGTTGTTGTCTAGCCCAAGAAGCAGCGCTTTGCTGCTGAGCCAGGCGTGGGCCGCTTGATTTCCGATTCACCAAACAACCGAGGCGGCTGAGGCTACGTTCTCATCGGAAAAAATGGAACGGGCTTCACTTTCGTGAAGCCCGTTGATTGTCGAATCAAGCAATTCTAGTGACGGACTGGACCGCCAGAGGAAGGTCGACTGACAGGGGCGCTATGTCCCACGGAGGATGGCGCGGGACTGCCCGCACTGCGCGCTGGAGCATAGGCTCCGCCTGAATAGCCGGCGGTACGAGCGGCTGGGGTAGCGGCAAACTGCGGAGCTGGCCGTACTTCGACATAGCCGCTCTTCACTACCTGATGATTTAGATGGTTGAGATTGTCCACCGAGCCACGCGGAATACCCATTCCGGCGGAACCGGCGCTCAGCCTGACATTCCGGGACATCACCGGAGAAACTGTGCCGACTCTGCCCACCGTCACGGTTCTGACGGTTCCCGCTCCCGGAGGGGTGAGAGTGGTGACGTGCGTAGCGGTGGTTGGAATGTAGCGCGGAACTGTGACGAAACTAGTCCACATGCCCGGTTGCCAACCCCAGCCAAATCCGGGGACGAACGCCCACGTACCGTAGCGGTACGGCAGCCAGCCCCAAGGATAGGCAGATGCAAACATGTAACCGTAGCCGGGATAGAAGCCCCAAGCGCCATCCATGAATGGATCCCAGCCCACGCCAGCGAAGTACGGCTGCCACATCATTCCATATCCAGGGACGCTGGTGTAAGCGCCGTAGTAGTTCAGATCAGCGAGGCCGTAGCCATACGGGGAGTTGTTATTGTTTTTCGCGTACTGATCATGGTACGAACTCGCTTCCTTGTCCCATGAATCGAGGGGGGCTTCCTCGATCTTGTTCGTGACTGTCGATTTGTCGTTCTCGGCTAAGTCAAAGCTGGCGTTCCTCTTCTTTTCGAGCGAAAGCTTTCCGCTGGGCCCGTCCACGTCCACGTTACCCTTGAATACAGCGAGATTGGCAAGCTCTGTGGAAGTATCGATGCGAAAGTGAGCGGAGTGGTCGACGGCAACCTTCTCTTGAGAAAAGTTGAGCGCCAGATCATCTTTCCCGAGCCAGTTCACGTAAGCCATTCCCTTCACCAGGTGAACCTCGGAGACACGCTTTCCCGAGTCGCTCAACGACAGCTTGCTGAATTCGACCATGGTATTGGGAGTGAGGCGGAGGGAGCTGCCATCTTCAAACTCAATCTCTGCGCGGCCTCGGTCCCCGGTCCGCAACTGCGTGCCCTGAGTGATCGGTAAGTTGACAAAGGCTGACTCGAATCCCGCGCCACTGTTCTTGTCGATCTGCACAGAGCCCTGAACATCGCTGAGGCGAACAATGCGCGCCTGTGAATCAGCAAGAGCGGGCATGGCAACGAGCACGCACACTGCGGCCGCAAGCAGGGCAAAAGCGATCTTGGACGGAGAAGGAGTTGACATAGCAACCTCCGGAGATGTTGCTGTTATTAGAACACGGATTTCTGAGGGAAGTTGTAAAAACTAGGTCTCCAAGGAAGGGAAATGAAGCGGATATCTAGGGATGCTTGCTCTGCCAGGAAGCACCCTAGTACGACTCCGAAAGCGTCACTTCGCGGGGGCGACTGATTTCATTTCCATGATGCGGCGGGCCCTAGCGCGAACAACATTGATTACCGAGGCGTCATCGTAAATGTTCTGTAATACGGGACTTACGGCCTGCAGTTCGGCCAAATCACCGCGCAGGGCCTGATCTTCCATGCGCTTGAGTTCGTCGTCGAGGGCGAGTTTCTGGTAACGATGGAAGTAGGTCAGTCGGCGGCCGAATTCCATAGTGGCGGCAACGCTCTGGAAGAGTGTCGTCAACTGCTGCACGGGCTGCTGTTGGGAGTAGTTGTAATCCGCAGAGGAAATGCGCTGCCCGTCCGTATAAACAAGCTTCTTCTTGCCGGTAAAAGCCAGTTTCTTGTTGCCGGAGTCAACTTTGCCAGAGAAATAGTGGGCCTGGGAGGCGAGTGCAAAGATACGGGCGCGGGTTGCATCGGAGAATGTGAAATCTGCCTGGTAATTGTCGCGGGCGTCGGAGTCGGCGGAAATCTTGCCGGAGGATTCGTAGTGGGCCTGGCCATCGGAGTGGACCGATATCGAGTAATGCTCGGGGCTCGAGTCGGGGAAATCCAGAGAGAAAGTGACGGTGGAGGAGTCCGCGGCGAAGGAAAGTGCGACTGTGACGAAGAGCACAGGCACCACGATCAAAGAGCGCCATGGCGATCGCTCTGCCATTTTCCCTGGGAGTGAATTCAGGTCTTGGCTGACGGACCATTGAGAATAATGCTGAGGACAACGAACTTCAGGTGTTGAAGAGCGGCTGGTTTTATCCTGCCTGATGGCCCGAGTACAACTCGGACTCTTCCGGGTTCCGATCTCGAGTAACTTTTTCAGCAGCCTGCTGAGGGTCATAGGCCAGACGTAAAGATTATGCCAAAGATCGTCCTGCGGTTGGGCGCTAATGTCCCACCGCGCGCTGACGTTCAAGAGTTCCGACGGTATGCAAGTGGCAGATAGCGATAGCGAGAGCGTCCGAGGCGTCCAAGGTGTCAGGCGGTTCCGGGAGATCGAGCAGACGCGTAACCATGTGCTGGACTTGCTGTTTCTCGGCGCGTCCATAGCCGACGACTGCGGATTTAATAGTGAGGGGAGAGTACTCGGAGACTTCGAGTCCGGCGGATGCGGCAGCTAGCATGGCGACTCCCCGGACTTGCCCAAGCTTCAAAGCGGACTTCACATTAAGAGCATAGAAAACGTCTTCGATGGCCACTTCATCGGGTTGATGCTCCGAGATGATAGCGCCGAGATGCATGTAGATGCGGGAAAGACGTGTGGGCAATTTCTCCCGCGGCGAAAGCTTGATGGCGCCACACGTAAGGCAGGCGAGCTTTCCGGCTGGATAGATCTCGACCACACCGTAGCCGGTGTATTCTCCGCCGCAGTCGATACCCAAGACTCGCATCGCGAACGTTCAGTCTATCGCGGAATAGGCTGGATATCCTAGCGGCCTTTCCCAGCCGTATCAATGAATATGTTTGACCGTCCAATATCGACTTGGCTTTCAACGCGACCGTGCTTGGTCTAACGTAACCACCGCGAACACAAATGCCTGGCAGCATGCCGCATCCCCCTCGGTAGAATCGTGCTTAACTCCAATTTCTAGCCCGTCTCACCCTGATTAAGGAGAACCTAATGCTGAGCAAATTTGGGAAGTGTGTAGCCCTTTTGATTACCCTTGGGGTATTCGCGGCCGCGGAAACCGTGCCCGCTGGAACTCACATCACCGTGCGTACAGATGGACAGATCAACTCGGCCAATGCACATGTTGGACAATCATTTCACGCCAATTTGATCAAGGACCTTGTGGTGAATGGGAAAACCATTGCCAAGGCTGGCGCTCCGGCCAAAGGCAAGATTACTTATGCCAAGTCGAGTGGACGGCTGCATGATCCGGGAGAACTCACGATTCGGCTTACGTCGATTCAGCTGACGAATGGTAAGAGTCTGCCCATCTCAGCCAGTGGCTTTCGTGCCAAAGGCAAAAGCCACACCAAGAGCAACGTAACCAAAATAGGGGGTGGCGCTGCTGCAGGCGCTCTGATCGGCGGACTGGTCGGAGGTGGGAAGGGCGCACTGATTGGCACGGCCGCCGGTGCCGGAGCCGGAACTGGCGTCGCAGCAGCAACCGGCAAAGAAGAAGCTGTCATTCACGCCGAGACAGCAATCACGTTCACAACCACCGAGAACGCTAAAGGGAAATAAACGGTCGCTTTATGAGCGCGGGTCTGCCGTGCCTGAAGAAATGTCCCTGATACGTTTCTTATGCTGGCTGGGAGAATCACGACCAGGGTTCACGAGCACCGTTATGGCGTGAATCACAACCTGGCCAAAATCTGGCATGGTCTTAATTACCTACGTGCCTTGACGTCCCTCTTGCCTGCGAATTAACTTCGCACTAACAGGGAAAATACTGTCTTCCAGTGAGGGGTTCAAGTTGGCGCACCGTCCGATCATCACACTCACCACCGATTTTGGGACTAACGATCACTTTGTGGGCGCTGTGAAGGGCGTTATTCTAGACATTGTGCCCGAGGCGGCGATTGTCGACATTTCGCACGCGGTACAGGCTTTCGACGTACTCGATGGCGCGATCGCGATATCTCAAACCTACGCGTATTTTCCTACGGGGACTGTGCACATGGTCGTGGTGGATCCGGGAGTGGGGACGACCCGGCGGCCTATCATCGCATCCAGCGACGGGTATCACTTTGTCGCGCCGGACAATGGCGTGCTCTCCATGGTGTACGCCAAGGAAGAGCGCATTCACGTCCGGCATGTCACCTCAAGTCACTACTTCCGACATCCCGTAAGCAACACTTTCCATGGGCGCGACGTATTTGCGCCGGTGGCGGCGTATCTGGCGAAGATGGTCGATTCACACAAGTTCGGAGAAGAAATCGAGGACTACGTGAAGTTTGCCGCGCCCAAGCCGAAGCCTGCCGGTGACAACAAAATTCGGGCGGTAGTCCTGAAAGTGGATCGCTTCGGAAATTTGATTACCAATATCACCCCTGATGACGTACCCGCAATTTTCTCTGGCAAGTCGGCATTTAAGATCATCGTAGGCGGCAAGGAGATCACTGAAATCCGCGCCGCATATGCCGAGGGCGCCCCCGGCGAGGTCTTCGCAATTCTCGGAAGCATGGGATATCTTGAGATCGTGGCAAACCGAGTGCCGGCGGCGCAACTCACGGGAGCGGGTAAGGGCGCAGAGGTTAGCGTGCAACTGGGTGGGGCAACGGCTGCTGGCAAGGGTGCGTAAGAAGAAGTTTCGCCCGAGCCAATTACGGACTCTTGGGCTTGGCATGGGCGTAGCGCTCCATGTCTCCCGTCCAGCATAGGAAACGCCAGAGTTCACGGCGTTCGCGCCACATAAATTCCCAAAACTCAACGAATCCGATCTGCTTCATCTTGACTCCCGTGTAGGTCTCGATGCGCCAGAGAAGATAGGGACTGCGCCACGGAGCCAGGCGATGGCCGCGAGTGGCATTCCAGAGGAAGCGGATCTTGTTGCTCATAGCGTAATCATAACCAGCAAGAAGAAAGACTTCCAAGAGCCTACCGGACAAACCCGTTAGTCACAAATCACATTGAGTAAGAACCCTGAGACGGCACGCCAACTGAGGGTCGGAAGCCTAATTCTTGGCTGAGAAGGCAGCGGCCGTAAACGCCTTCAGTACATTCGAGTAGGAATCGGCCGCTTTCTTCTATCAGCCTGTAGATCATCCGCGTTATCGTTCGACGTCGCATCCCGTCCGACGAGTTCAGTTAATAAAGCGGCCAGTAACGAAGAAGTGGAGTTACTGCCTATCCTCTACTCAAGCCTGAAAAACGAAGGTTAGTGCTAGAATTTTCATGCGCCGACGAAAAACGCGAGAATGAGGCAGGCGGTAATGTCACT
Organism: Binatia bacterium; assembly: GCA_035577905.1. GTDB lineage: Bacteria > Acidobacteriota > Terriglobia > Terriglobales > Acidobacteriaceae > Sulfotelmatobacter. Next base: position 73,236 of record DATKAP010000015.1, on the reverse strand, counting down.
TCAGCCGGGCAAATTCAGCCCTGATACAGAGGAATTGCAGAGAGTTTTGCTTGACATCTTTCGCGAATTTTTCGATGACGAGGATCTGATTTTGCGGCCGGAGATGACGGCCCGCGATATCGACGGATGGGATAGTCTGGCAAACGTACGTCTGCTTCTGACCATCGAACGCAAGTATCAGATCAAGTTCTCCGCGTCGGAAATTGGCGGCCTAGAGAATGTTGGGGATCTGCTTCAGTTGATCGCCCGCAAAAGAGGTATCTGATAGCAGTCTGGGGACTTCAGGAAAATGAAACGGGATCTTTACCGCGATCTGTCATGGTTGCCCCCTTGCCCGGCAGACTTCAACCGACGCTGCCATGCCGCGATTGAGTCGAAGGAGAACTTTGGCGAGAACGTTCGACGATTGGCCAGCTTCGCTCTCGATGACAATCAATTACTGCGTCTGGAAGAAATGATTGCAGCCGCAGCGGGACATTCGCTTGCCCCGCTTCAGCCTTTTCGTCTAGGTATCGCGGGTAATGGAACGTCTGATTTCATTCGCAAGGCAATCATCGCGACCGGTGCGCGGCATGGTCTGGCATTGAACTGCATTGCTACCGGTCACGATCAGGTGCTGCAGGACAGTTTCTCTATAGACTCTCCGCTCAACCGTTTCACGCCGGATGCGGTCCTGGTTGCGCTCGACTGGAGAAGTTTACCGCTGCTGCCCACTCCAGGTGACGCGATCGCCGCCCAGACCGCAATCGAATCTACGCTTGACCGTTTGGACAGCATTCGCGATGCGATTCATCGGCACTCGGGAGCCGTGAGCATCGTTCAGAACCTGGCAGCCCCGCCGGAGCGGACTTTCGGCTCACTTGATCGCAGACTGCAAGGCACGCTGTGGCAACTGATCGATGGAGTCAACACCGGCTTGGCTGAGCGGTTGCGGAGTTCGACCGATGTATTGCTCGACGTCGCGGGTCTCGCTGAAACAGTGGGGCTGGCCTACTGGCATTCGCCGAGCGAATGGAATCTGGCAAAGCTTCCCTTCTCTCAGGCATTTCTTCCCTTGTACGCGGATCATGTCTGCCGCGTGCTCGCCGCACTCCGCGGCATGAGTCGTCGATGCCTGATCTTAGATCTCGACAATACGTTGTGGGGAGGCTTGGTGGGCGACGACGGTCTGAAAGGCATTCGGATCGGACAAGGCGATGCGGCGGGTGAAGCCTATCTAAGTTTTCAGCAACACGTTCTCTTCTTGCGAAAACGCGGCGTCGTTCTCGCAGTTTCTTCCAAGAACGAAGATGAAACAGCCCGCGGCCCATTTCGTGAGCACCCGGACATGCTTTTGCGGGAACAGGACTTCTCCGTGTTTCAAGCGAATTGGCAAGATAAAGCGAGCAACATTCAGGCGATCGCCGACATCCTCGGGTTGGGTCTAGACACGATAGTATTCGTTGATGATAGTCCTTTCGAGCGCAGCCTGGTCCGGAACGCGTTGCCCAGCATAGCGATCCCCGAGATGCCGGACGATCCCGCGGATTATGCTCGAACTCTCAGCGCGGCCGGCTATTTTGAGGCGGTGGCTTTCTCCGATGAGGACACTAAACGTGCTTCTTACTACGCTGGCAACGCCGAGCGCGCGCGCCTGGAGCGACAAGTGGGAGACATTCCCGCGTACCTGGCATCACTGGAAATGGAGATCGACTTTCGACCTTTCAACGAGTCGAGCCGTTCGCGAATCACGCAGCTGATCAACAAATCGAACCAATTCAATCTGACCACGCGGCGATATACCGAAGCGGAAGTGGAGGCACTGGAAACCGATCCGGAGGCGCTAACCCTGCAGGCGCGACTCCGCGATAAGTTCGGGGACAACGGGATGATCAGCGTTGTCATCTGTCGGTGCGGTTACTCTGGTGTCTGGGAAATCGATACTTGGCTCATGAGTTGCCGGGTGCTTGGGCGACGGGTGGAAGAAGCGGTGTTGGGTGAGTTACTCGATCACGCGCGACGGCGAGGTGCAAGCTGGCTGCGCGGCATCTATCGCCCAACCGATCGGAACAAGTTGGTCGAAGGCCATTATCTAAAGCTGGGATTCGTTCTGGTAGACACGCGCGACGATGGAAGTACAGTTTGGGACCTTGAAGTAGCATCGGCTTACGTGCAACCAACCCCCATGGTTGTTCGACGTATCGGCTTCGAGACCGTTCCGTCTCCCGTCCCGTGGACAAACAAGGGGTCACCGCAGCGCAAAGTCTCTTGAGATCGCATGTTCTTAGACCCAACGGTATTTCTCAACGAGCGGAAATGACACACGGCGTTTCGCCAACCACAGATAGCACTGGACTGGCTTTCTGATAGCCCGGTTCCAAACATGCAAGTGTAGAAGAAAGAGGGGGACCATTTGTCGCAAAGCGCCGGCGAATCGGAGGTCGAAAGACTCAACTCTCTCGCGGTTGGGGCTATTACGTCGAACGATGGACAGAGGCCGGTGCCTGACACTTTGCCCCGCCGCGATCTCTGGCTGCTACCCCTGGTGGTTATTCTTGTTTTCGTCGTCGTCTTAGGCGCCTCTGAACTCGTCGCGAACCAACTGTTCCCGCAGCGTGGCCGCTTCGGCTGCGGGGTAAACGCAGCAAGCCGGGCTCGTCACTTCAAACCCGATTGCGTAACGTATTACAAGAATTCTGAAGGGCCCGACGTGGAATACCGTTTCAACGATTGCGGATACCGTTCCAGTGCCCCCTGCGGTCCGAAACGGCCCGGGACAGTGCGTATCGTCTTCATGGGGACTTCGGTGACCATGGGTCTGTACGTTCCGCAGGACCAGACATTTGCGGCTCGCACTGAAAAGGTGCTCGGTGAAGTATGTCCCAGGCCCGTTGAAGTACAGAACATGGGAACTGCGGTAAGCATGGCGTCGCAGCCTGAACTTGTCGGCGAAGCCCTCAGACTATCACCGGACGTTGTCGTCCTCACGGTGTCACCGTACGATATTGAGGAGCCGCCGGCGGCAACGCGATCGAAACCCGAAACGGAAACTCCTCTTGCGAAGATCAGTGCCGCATGGCAGAAGCTGAAGTTGCGAATTCGCAACAGCCGTTTTGCACTTGTCGCCGAGCATTTTGCCTTACAGGATGAACAGGTCCTGTATCGTGTTTTCCTCAGCAATGGAGCGTCGCGTAACTTGATGAGTTCTCGTCCCACGCCCATGGGGAAGCGCATGTACTCGCAATTCGCAGCGACTCTCGATGAGATCATCCCGCGTTTTCGCAGCGCCGGAACGCCGGTGGTAGTGATTGCTGTACCGAATCGCATTGTGGCGGCGATGGTGAGTAACCACTCCCGCGTGGAAGATATCGATCCTTGGTCTTTTGGGCGTCGGATTAGTGAACTGGCGCTCCAACGCGGCGCCCTGCCCGTTGACGTGACCCCGAAGTTCGCCGCTTCTCCCCACGCGGAACGTCTTTTCTATGCTGTTGACAATCATCCCAAAGGTGAGGCGCACGCCTTCATCGCGGAAGCGCTGGCGGAACGCCTGACTGACGGCTCCATTCCCCAAATGTCGTCGTGCCGAGCTTCCCAGCCATGAACTCCCTGGTTGCTCCATCGGTTTCGTTCCTGGCATTCGGAGCGATTACGGCCCTGCTATTCAATCTGGTGCAGCGTCTGGCTTGGCGGCGAATGATCGTGTTGATAGCGAGTACGCTGTTTCTTTGGGCAGCCACGGTCGGTGAATCCCTGTTGCCCATCCTCGCCTTCGTCGCCCTCGGTTATGTCGAGCTGAAGGTGATCGAGTCGCGACGGGTGCGGATAGTCTCACCCATGGTCGCCATCACGATCGCCGCATTCGTCTGGCTAAAACAGTACACATTTCTCCCTTCCGCAACTTTCTTGCACATTTCTTACACGACGCTTGGACTCTCCTACATTTTGTTTCGCGTCCTTCATTTGCTTGTGGACACAAGCAGCGGCGAGATCGCGGGCCCGATTGGGCTGACCTCGTATCTGGTCTATGCTCTAAACTTCACCACACTTGTTGCCGGCCCTATCCAGCGCTATCAGGAATTCGACAAGACAATGCGTGAGGCCAATTGGCCTTCGATCGTGCAAACAGGAAGAGCCATTGAGCGCATCATCCGCGGTTTCTTTAAGGCAAATGTTCTGGCTCTCATGTTTTCCATGCTGCAGGCAAGTGCGCTTACACGAATTGCTAACGTCCCCGACGAGGGCAGCGGGATAGTTGCTGGAGCCGCAGCGATTGCTTCCTATACCTTTTTTCTGTACTGCAACTTCTCCGGATACATTGATATGGTCCTCGGCGTTGCTCAGTTGCTAGGCATTAGTCTCCCTGAAAACTTCAAGCGACCCTTCGCTGCTGACAGCTTCATCGATTTCTGGAACCGGTGGCACATCACTTTTTCGACTTGGCTGAAGACTTATGTCTACAATCCCCTCTTAATCACGCTCATGCGCCAGTATCCAGCCGAGTCGCTGGCCCCTTACTGGGCGGTGATCGCGTTCTTTGTCACTTTCTTCCTGGTGGGCGTGTGGCATGGTCAGACGTCGTCATTTCTGTTTTTTGGAGTGCTGCAGGGCTTGGGAGTCAGCGTGAACAAGCTCTATGACATCATCCTGACGGCCACGTTGGGCAGAAAACAGGTAAGGGCCTTGAACTCCCACTGGGTTTACCGCTCTCTCTGCCGAGGACTCACCTTCGCATGGTTCTCCTTTACCCTGATCTGGTTCTGGTCAAACTGGGCACAGGTTGCCGTACTGTCGAAGGCGATGGGGTGGCGTGCCATCATTGCCTCTCTGTTCGTCATGCTGATCGCTGCGACGGTGGGACTCGCGGCCTGGGAGACTACGCGAAGCCTTCTCCTGAAGATCCGATATGATGGGACGGCAGTTCTGCGATCACGCTACATACGCACCGCTTGGTGCACCTTGATGGTTATGGTTTCGGTCACGAGCGCACTCTTGCTGCAACAGGCGCCAGAAATCGTTTATAAAGCATTCTAGCCTTTCCATTTTGGCGGCCGATCGGAACTTCTCCAACGAGAGAAGCTATAACCACAAAGGACACTCACGTTCACAAGTGAGAGCCTTTGTGACTCGAGTGCCAACAACCGCCGCCAGATCCTTGGTGTAGAATCGAACGTTTGCTGTCGCCCTGCTGCCGCATGACTGACTCCAATGCCCGCCAAAAAGCTGAGGATTTGTACTACTCTGCTCTTGATCTGATGGCTGATGGCCAGCTTGAGAAAGCCGTCGCGGCGTATCAACAGTCATTGAATGCCGACCCGACATTTACCGAGGTCATGCATGGCCTGGCGCGAGTTCTTCAGGATTTGGAACGCTTCGATGAGGCAATCGAGATTGCAAAAAAGATAGCCGAGATTGATCCGGACGACGTGCTCGCGCATACCAGCCTGTCGATGCTCTATCAGAAGAAAGGGATGATTCCCGAAGCGGAAGCGGAGGGAGCCAAAGCCAGGGTTTTAGGCTGGAAACAGCAGTTGAAGAAAGCAACCTAGCCTCTGTTCACGTTCTACTGGTGCAATAGTTCAATCAACGCCATTATTAGATAAGGGCGCGGGAGTTTCACCCAATCTTCCCCACCCCGGGATGGCGGTGCACGAGAGTTGCAACCGTCAGCCACTACCAGGATCGAATGTAAACTGCCAGTTCACTCCCGTAGTGGCAAGACTGCGAAGAGCTTCACGTCGGCGAAGTTAATCGATCTCTCAAGCAAGGTCTAGAGGATGAGAAACGTGGGCTTTATGAAAAAGGGATTCGTCTCCTCCCAGCGGTGGAGTCTTGAGAATCCGCATGTTGACCCTTCCCTATGACATCGAGATTCGTCTCGCAGAATTGATCATCAGGAGCGTTGAATCTCTTTTTGAAAGGGAGTCAGAGCTATTCGGCGGGCACCCGCGAGAAACTGACTGCAAATGGCGCAGCCGACGATGGCCCCGAAGGCCGCAGCCAGCGCCGGTGTGGAAGAAAGCGGTAACGAAGGAGAGTCCAGACCGCCAGCCAGCCGTCGGAGAGCCGTATCTTCTTGCCTTCTTCTGCCGAGCGAGGATGGTACGAGATTGGAACTTCCTCGATTTTCTCGCCCATAAGGCAAAGCTTTGCAGTTACCTCGGGACAAAATTCGAATCTGCGGCACTCCAACCGCAGTTGCGCAAGCAGCAGCCGACGAAAGACCTTGTAGCAGGTAGCCTCGTCGTGAATGCCGGCGCCGTAGAGAAGATTAGTGAGATGGGTGAGTAGCTTCGCGCCAAGAAAGAATCGCAGACCCCGCTCAGGGCGATCTGGCCTGACGCCATAAACTACGTTCGCGCTGCCTTTCTGCAAAGGTTCTAGCAATGCGGGATAGTCCTTCGGATCATATTCGAGATCCGAATCCTGGATCAGCACGAACTCTCCACGAACGTATGACAGCGCCGTGCGAATCGACGCTCCTTTGCCGCAGTTTCTTTCGTGGAACACGATAGTGACATCGTCGCGATGAGGAAGGGCTAGCAACTTCTCGCGTGTGCCATCGGTCGATCCATCGTCCACGATAATAATTTCTTTTTTTACGGGAGAAGCTAAAACGGCTTCTAACAGCTCCTCGAGATGCAGCACCTCGTTGTAAACCGGCACGATCACCGACACACATCCCTCCCGGCGCTCTTGACTCGCCGAATAGCTGTGCCGTGGTGAAGTCTGGAGGAGATTCACGCTAGACATCTATTTAACCACACTGTCCGTGCGGTCGCGAAAGTGATCGTGATGCTTCAGATACGACCCGAATTTCCACAGAATCGAGCCGGGAACCAACCATTGACTCGAACTTAGTCTGGTTGTTCGGATCGGCGAATCGGATGTGGATAAACGCCTTCGCTCCGAAGGCTGAACTGCGAATTCGAGTTGGTCACATGCGAGGGTGCATTTACGTGTGTCACACGAATGCTACTTGGAGGCGTGACTTCTGTCGCTGCCAGCTCAGTTCGGTTACACTAACTAAAGTAGCTCCCTGAAGTTTCCATGATCAACGGTAAAATCATCGCCGTCGTCATGCCCGCCTATAACGCGGAGAAAACCCTGGAGGCAACGGTAGCGGAGCTTCCGGACCTTGTAGATATCCGCATCCTGGTTGACGACAACAGTCGCGATGACACTGTGGAACTCGCGCGCCGGCTTCGACTGCATGTCTTCAAGCATGACCGCAACTATGGATATGGACGTAATCAGCAGACTTGCTACCGTGAAGCCTTAGCGGCCGGAGCCGACGTGGTAATCATGTTGCATCCCGATTACCAGTACACGCCGCTGCTGATCACAGCGATTGCCAGTATGGTCGCGTACGATGTGTATGACGTGGTGCTTGGTTCGCGCATTATCGGCGGCCGGGCGCTGCTGGGCGGCATGCCGCTTTACAAATACATTTCCAACCGGATGCTCACTGCATTCGAGAATCTGTTTCTGCGTGTGAAGCTCTCTGAATATCATACTGGTTATCGCGCCTTCAGCCGCCAGGTGCTCACGGAATTGCCATTGCTGGAAAATTCCGACGATTTTGTCTTTGATAACCAAATGCTTGCGCAGTGCGTGCACTTCGGCTTCCGCATCGGAGAAGTATCTTGCCCAACGAAGTACTTTGAAGAAGCCTCATCGATCAACTTCCGCCGAAGCGTCAAATACGGATTCGGAGTGCTAGCTACCACGCTACAGTTCGCGGCGGCGAGATTCGGCCTGGTGAACCTTCCTAGATTTAGCAAGCAGGGGCGAAAACTAGAAACCCAGCGCGACCCCTACTACGCCTCACACAGCGCAACAATATAAAAGCCTTGTAGTTTGTCCAAGCAACAGCCCAGGTCGATTTCACAGCGAGCGACACTTTATGAACTTGTCCCCTCGCGCATCGGATTGTAGGCCAGCATTTGCGAGGTACCGTCGGTCCATCTCGAACCGAACAACAGTGTAAGTTTATTATCTACAGCAACATAGACCGAGGCAGCAATTATGAACAGGGTGCGACTTTCCCAGGCGAGGCAGTTATGGCCAGGCTGGCAGAAGAAGGGTAGACTAAACGGATGAAGTGCATTGGAACCAGCCTCGGGGTATTCCTGGTGTTTACGGTGGCTTCGTGGGGAGCCGATCAGCCATCGAAGAAATTCAACGCAAGTTCATCCCATCCCCACCACTCACAGATGCAGACCGGCAACGCCGTACACCCGCATTTGAACTCATCTAACCCATTGCCGGCGAAGACCCAATCAGCACGGGACTCAGAGCTTTCCCGGCTGGAACATCAGAATACGACCCAGCTGCATGCACGGTCGACGCAACGAAACGTCAAGGCCTCGGGGACCGCGCCCCACGTCCATCCTGAGACACGGACGAACTCCTCCGGTATCAACTTCAGCTACCACCCTCCGCGCAATGCAAGCACAGCTACGTCTGGTGGTCGCAAGCACTAGAGGAATTTCGCTCTCCAGCTTTCGGATCGGTGGATAGTTGCGCGATGATGCCAATCGGTCACGATCTCAAGGGTGAGTTGGCGCTCTACTCTTTAATTGCCGAGACACAGTCAGGGTGTAACCTTGGACGCAATTCAATGGCAGTGGTGCTGATCAGCGGGGGTTCCTCGCGGAGCGCGAAACAATAGACGATGACGCCCTCAAGAACACAATTACAGATCGGCGAGCTCTGGGATGCGACCACAGTTGGTTCTGTCCCTGCACTGGGACTCGGGACTGTCCATCTCTGGCAGCGTCCGCTTCATTCGACTGCCGCCGAACTGGCCGCAAGTTACGAATTACTTTCAAATGACGAGAAGGAGAGGGCGCTTCGATTCCGCATCGAGCGTACTCATGTTGATTATGTTTTGACACGGGGAACACTTCGTTTATTGCTCGCTCAATATCTGGGGACAAGTCCGCACGAAGTTCATTTTCGATATGGGTTACACGCTAAGCCCTTACTTGAGGGCGACAACCGCCTGCGCTTCAATGTCTCACACACTCACGGTCTTGCGATGATGGCATTTACGAGAGATCGGGCCATCGGGGTGGATGTGGAGAATGTGACCCGAAGCACAGATGTAGAACGCCTGGCTGAACGTTTCTTCTCCCAGGCCGAGCGGGAGGCACTGATGCAGCTGCCCGCGCAGGAATTGCGGGCCGCTTTTTTTCGATGCTGGACGAGAAAAGAAGCTTATATCAAGGCTAAGGGCGATGGCTTGTCATTGCCCCTTCGTGAATTTGATGTTTCCATCACGTTGGGAGATCGGGATGCACTGCTAGCGACACGGCCGGATCCCACTGGGGCCGCGGGCTGGACGATCTGCGACATATCGGTCGGGCCGGAGTTTGCTGCTGCAGTGGCCGTCGCGCCGGAGTGAGGCAGAACAGACAGGCTTTCTGCTGCTAACAGGCGGTCGAAGTTCGGAATACAGGCAAGGTTGGGAAAATCACATAGTGAGATAGTGAGACAGCATCACCAAGGGGTTCATTTGTCACCCCCCAACAACTTCCGTGATGCTTTCCGTCTAGAATCAGGATCCTTGGCAAAATGGTCTTCGCACCTATGTAAGCGTATTGCACGCTACATGGCTCGCCCCGCAAACGCGCACTCCAGATTCCAGCGGAGACCCTCAACCGTCATCGTCGGCCGGACGCGTTTCAGGGACAGCGGATCGTCTCCACCGCGAGTGACGCCGCCGTTTGTTGTAACGGCCGACTCGTACCCGACCGAGCGGCTTTGGGCCACGGTACGCTCACTCCAATGCGGGGTCATAGCCGGACAGGGATATGCGAAGTGTACGATGGGCGTTCTCAGTTCCCGCTCCATGCGCTTCTTCGATTCTGCAAGTTCGACCTTCGCCTCGCCTTCCGTGATGTACGCCATGTTCGGATGAGTCATGGTGTGAGAGCCAACGATGTGGCCACACCGGACCAGACTGGTGACATGGTCATAGGTCATCATCAGTGAGCTTGCATCAGTTGGAACGGCTGCCTGCAACTGTTCCTCGACTCCACGCACGAAGTTCTCCTGAGCGTGACCGCTGAGTTGACAGCAATTATCGCAAGACGCGAGAAAGGCACGTTCTCGCGAGCCGAGACCTTGCAACGACCACGACTTGCCATGCCCGTCACTCCACGCTCTCAGATTTGTTTTGCGGAAGACGAAACGCAATCGGCTCGGCCAAGGCAGTTTGCGCTGCTCCACACAGTCGACAGTTATGTAGAAAGTGGCCGGAATCCCAAGCTCATTTAGGATTGGCATCGCAACTTCGCAATTATCTGTGTAGCCGTCATCGAACGTCACCACGACGGATCTTCTGGGAATCTCTTTGCCCTCCCTGAGACTGTCGACCACTTCAGCCAGGCTTACTGCACGGTACTCACGGGAAAGGACTTGCATCTGCGCGCGGAATTCGGCTTCCGAGTGAATGATGTCTCCGAGCGAGTCTGCGTGCGCCGCCGGATCGGGCATCACCGAGTGATACATCAGAATCGCCGCACTCGCGCCGTGAGAAATCAACCGCAGTGCTCCAGTGGCGAGAATGGCTCTTTTGGCGAAGTCTTTCATCCAAATTTGCAGCGAACTGAGGTTTTCAAACAGTGTAACCGAGGAAGCCGCCAGGCCGAGGGCATGTGGCACATTGACGGGTCACGCAGCAAGTGAAAATGCAATTGCACCTAGGTGCAGCGGTCCAAGGGAATTCTTCCTCAACTGCGCAAGGAATTGCACATGAAGAACCGCCGACAAAAATATTAAGTTTAACCTTTATCCTTATCAGCTTACAGTACAATATCGACAACGGGCGATGCCCTAAGAGATCAACTCGTTTCGTGTAAACTGAAAGGCAATCAAGGGGTATTGCCCACAGCGTTTTAGAAGTCTCGTTTCAGATCTCCTCTGCTGCAGTACTAAGTTTACAGACAATACACCCAAATAAAGAATCATGGAGGCTCACGGTCTTGTCCGCTTCGAGTAGTCACTTGATTGCTCCGCATGGTGGTGAACTGATCGATCTTCTCGCTACTCCTGACAAAGCCACGGAATTGAAAGGCCATTCGCGGGAATGGCCTTCCTGGGACCTGACCGCTCGCCAGATATGTGATCTGGAATTGCTGATGAGCGGTGGGTTCTCTCCGCTTCGCGGGTTCATGACGAAGGCTGACTATGAAGGCGTTTGCCACAACATGCACCTTGCCAACGGAATCCTGTGGCCAATGCCGATCACGTTGGATGTGACAGAGGACTTCGCCAAGAAACTTGTGCCCGGCAGCAAAGTGGCCTTGCGCGACCCTGAGGGCGTGATGCTCGCTGTGCTGCACGTGGAAGAAGTCTGGCAACCGGATCGCGCTGCTGAAGCCAAGGCGGTATTCAATAGCACCAGCAAGGCCCACCCCGGCGCCAACTACGCCATGAACATTGCCAATTCCTGGTATGTGGGCGGCAGGATCGAAGGATTGCAGATGCCGTCCCATTACGACTTCCGCATGCTGCGTTTCACTCCTGCGGAACTCCGCAATGAGTTCGCTCGTCTAGGATGGCGCCGCGTCGTAGCATTCCAGACTCGCAACCCCATGCACCGCGCGCATGTGGAACTCACATTTCGCGCCGCCAGGCAGGTAGAAGCCAACCTTTTGATCCATCCCGTCGTCGGAATGACGAAACCCGGTGACGTCGACTACTACACACGCGTTCGCTGTTACCAACTGCTCGGGTCCAAGTATCCACAGGGAACGCAAAAGTTATCTCTCTTACCTTTAGCCATGCGAATGGGTGGGCCACGGGAGGCGATCTGGCATGCACTGATTCGTAAAAATCACGGCTGCACGCATTTCATTGTCGGTCGTGACCACGCTGGCCCCGGAAAGGATGTCGACGGAAAACCGTTCTACGGACCCTATGAAGCTCAGGAAGTATTCAAAAAGCACGAGTCAGAGATCGGCGTCACGATGGTTCCGTTCAACATGATGGTGTATCTCGAAGGCGAGGACCGTTACGTTCCCGACGACGAGGTCAAACCGGGCGATCACGTGCTGAACATCTCGGGCACAGAACTGCGCCAGCGCTTGAACGAGGGACGCGAGATTCCGGGATGGTTTACCTACCCGGAGGTCGTACACGAATTGCGCCGAAGCTTCCCACCGCGAAGTCGGCAGGGTGTGACGATTTTCTTTACCGGGTTGTCGGGTTCGGGAAAATCGACGATCGCCAATGTGCTGCTGACGAAATTCCTGGAGGTCGGCGGACGCCCCGTAACCCTGCTCGATGGCGACCTCGTCCGGAAGCATCTTTCATCCGAACTGGGATTTTCAAAGGAGCATCGCGACATCAACATCCGTCGAATCGGCTATGTTGCATCTGAGATCACTAAGAACGGCGGCATCGCGATTTGCGCGCCGATCGCCCCCTATGACGCGACGCGCAAGCATGTGCGGCAGATGGTAGAACCCTATGGGGGCTTCATCCTGGTGCACGTCGCGACTCCGGTGGAGGTATGCGAGCAGCGCGATCGCAAAGGCCTCTACGCAAAAGCTCGAGCGGGAATCTTGAAGGAATTCACTGGTATCTCGGATCCCTACGAGGTGCCAGCGGATGCTGAGGTCGTAATTAATACCGGCGAATTGTCACCTGAAGAAGCCGCGCAGGAAATCATTCTGCATCTCGAACGCGAGGGCTTCATCGGAGTCAATAGCGCGGCTGCATAGCAGAACCATGGGGCCCATATGCCGCTGATAGCTGCCAAAATCCTCACAGGCTTTGTTGTCGGGGTTTTGATCGGGATGACCGGTGTGGGGGGTGGCGTGTTGCTGCTGCCGGTGCTCATTTTCGGCCTGCGCGTCCCGCCGATCCTGGCGGTCGGTTCGGACGCTCTATTCAACTTCTTTACGAAAATTCCGGCGAGTCTGATGCACCTCAAGAAGGGCACGGTTCGCCGGAAAGTCGTAGTCGCTCTCGCATTGGGCAGCGTTCCGGGCTCGATCGGGGGGGTAAATCTGCTCATGTATATCCGTCACCTCTATGGCGACGGAGTAAACCACTTCATCAAGAGTGCCGTAGGCGTCCTGCTCATCATCATCCCCGCTCTATTGCTGTTGCAGAGGCGAATCGAAGAGCGAATTGCGAATCGTCCCCCAACCATGAAGGGATTCGCCGGTATGGTTGTGATCGGGGCAGTCGCAGGGCTGCTGGTGGGCATGACTTCGGTAGGATCGGGCAGCATCATCATGATGTTATTGCTGCTGTTCTATAGTTTTCCGCCCAAGGTCAATGTTGGCACCGACATCGTGCACGCTGTAATCCTGACAGGGGTTACCGGATTCTTGCACTTGCACTATGGCAACGTAGATCCACGCCTTGTCGTGTCATTGCTGATTGGTTCGATCCCTGGTGGATTGCTAGGGTCACACCTGGCAACCCGTGTGCCCATGTTGTGGCTGCGGCGGATTCTCTGCACGCTGCTATTGATCACTGGTGCCCGGATGTTGTGGCCCGCTTAGTACAGAAAAGTCTAGGAAATCATGAACTCCGCTTATTCGGACATCCTTACCCGCATCGAAGCTGGCCTTGAAGCCGCACGGGCAGTATTCGCGCGTTTTACTCCGGGCGCTATCGAGACGGAGTACAAGATTGGGCACGACCCAGTAACCGAGGCGGACCGCGCTGTGGATACTGTGCTCCGCGAGACCCTCCTGCGGGACAGCGAGGGCTGGCTTTCAGAGGAAAGTGCCGACGATATCTCGCGTCTTTCCAAAAGCCGCGTATGGGTGGTGGATCCCCTCGATGGCACACGCGAGTTCGTGCAGGGAATTCCCGAATTCTGTGTTTCCATAGGATTCGTCGAAGACGGACGGCCAGTGGCCGGAGGCATCTGCAATCCAGCGACGAATGAAACCATCATCGGTGCCATCGATATGGGAGTGTTCTACAACGGAAAATCCGCACGGGCGAGCCAGCGCACTACATTAAAGGGATCGCTGATACTTGCCAGTCGCAGTGAGGTGAAGCGGGGCGAGTGGCAGCAGTTTCAAAGCGGGGATTACCAGATTCGGCCGATGGGATCGGTGGCTTACAAACTTGGTTTGGTTTCGGCGGGTCTGGCGGATATCACGTTTACCCTGACCCCGAAAAACGAGTGGGATGTGGCTGCAGGAGCGGCATTGGTACTGAGTGCCGGCGGATTCGTGAGTACGCTAGAGACTGCTGCGCTACAGTGCAATCGTAAAAACCCGCTGCTCTCCGGCCTTCTAGCCAGTGGAGTGTTCCTCCGCGATGAACTGCTGGATGCCATACAATCGCACCTGCCTGCTCCACAGTCGACCATCCGCTAAAGCAGGTCTGAGAGTCGCTTTGATCCTCGAGCAGGGTCGTGGCGTCGAGTTGCAGGCCGCGCAGCGCGAGATCGGCTTCGGGACCGCCCAGCCGGCATCCGACAGCGTCCAGCGGGTAGTCTCTGCGTTACTCGGGAGCTAGGTTATCCTCGGCGCCGACTAGCGCGTATTGCAGCGTGTAGCAGAGAGGCCGCCATATTCTTCAGTCACGAAACGAATTCTACCCGAGACATTCCGCTCGGATAACAACAATGTTGGGGTCGCTAGCAAGTGATTCAATCCTTTGTCAGTCGGCGATTTCGCATCGAAGTAAGGCTCCCTTTGAAAACCCGGAGCTCCGGAGCAGTGGCTATCTTGTGGCAGCGGCAACAGGCGCAGCCGTGGATTCCTGGTCCCCTTCAAGGCAGACTCTCTGCCAGAGCTCGAGATTCAACAGTCGCCAGATGTGATTACCATGATCGCGATGCCCGGAACGATGCTCGGCGAAGATGCGCGAGACGGCATCGGGCCGAAACAGGCCGCGCGTGGCGCTGCGAGGCTCGGTGAGTAAAGTCTCGATCTGCTCGAGCTGCGGACCGGCGAGCCAGTACGCCCAGGGCGTCGGAAATCCCATCTTCTGGCGGTAGATGATGTCGTGCGGCAGCAGGTCTTCCACCGCCTGCTTCAGAATGAACTTGCCGGCCGTGCCTTTGATCTGCTGATCGGCGGGGATACGGGCGGTGAATTCGACAAGCGGATGATCGAGGAACGGCACGCGGCTTTCCACCGAAGCGGCCATGCTCATCTGATCCTGCTTCATGAGCAACTCGATGAGATAGCTGTTCATATCGGTGTAGAGCAGGCGATGAAGAAGGTCGCCGGACGAACGCTCCCATGGCTCCATCGAGCCGTCATACGCGCTCCCCGCAGATTCAAGTGCTTGGGGACTCAGCAGCTCTCCGAATTCGCTGGCCGAGAAGGCGGAATAGAAGTTGTCGAAATAAAAGGACGTCCACGACGCGCCGTCGCGCATGAGGAACGTGTGCTCGAGCTTCCGATGCATCGCGGCGGAGAGTGGCGCGGCAGTGATTCCCTGCCGCAGCCACCTACGAAGAGGAGCAGGCGTCAACGCACGATACGTACGGTCCATCTTCGAATTGAGCAGGGTCCAGGCGTAGCGGGTGTAGCCCGCCAGAGTTTCGTCGCTCCCCTCTCCCGTGAGGACAACGACGACGCGCTCACGCGCAAGGCGCGCGACATAGTAGAGAGAGACGCTCGAGGGCCACACGATCGGCTCGTCTTCGTGCCATATGAGCCGAGGAAGGCTATCGAAGAATTCTTCGCGGCTGAGGCGCACTTCGTGATGGTCGGATTTAATGTGTGCGGCAACCTGTCTTGCGTAGGGCAGTTCGCTAAACTGCTCTTCTCCATAGCCGACGGCGAACGTTTGAATCTTATCTCCACGAATTTTGGCAGTCAGCGCAGCGACGGCGCTGGAGTCAAGTCCGCCGCTGAGAAATACGCCAAGCGGAACATCGCTCATGAGATGCGATCCGACCGCGGATTCGAGCATCTCGCGATATTTGTTCACATAGTAATCTTGGCCACGCGGAATATCGTCGACAGGCACGATGAGGTCCCAGTAGCGCGCGATTTTGGGCTCGCCGCGCTCGCTTAACTCGAGAGTGTGGCCCGGCATCAATTTGCGGATGCCGGCATACATTGTCTGCGGGCCAGTAATGTAACCGAAGGTGAGATATTCGGCGAGACTTGCGCGGTCAAATTCAGCATCAATGCCGGGATACGCGAGAATCGCTTTGATTTCGGAGCCGAACAGCAACGACTTGCCATCCCAACGATAGTAGAAGGGTTTGATGCCGAGCCGGTCGCGGGCCGCGAACAGGGCACGCTTGCGGCGATCCCAAATCACAAAGGCGAACATGCCCCGCAGGTGCTGGACGCAGTCTGACCCATATTCCTCGTACAAGTGGACGATGGTTTCCGTATCGCTGCGCGTACGATACTGGTGACCGCGCGCTTCGAGGTCACTTCTCAGCTCGGCGTGGTTGTAAATCTCGCCGTTGAAGACGATCCAGACGTCGCGATTCTCGTTGGAAATAGGCTGATGGCCGGTCTTCACATCGATGATGCTGAGGCGGCGCATCGCCAGGCCGATGTTCTCCTCGATGAAGAAGCCTTCGTCGTCGGGTCCGCGGTGCATGATGCGGCGGTTCATGCCCGTCAGCACGTCTCCCTGCACACGCCAGTCGCGATTCACAAACAAGATTCCGCAAATTCCACACATATAAAGCCCTTGTATTCAGATAGTCTTCACAGCTTGTCGCAAAGAGCTCAATAGCTCTCTCCAAGCCTCATTGTCTACGGTGACTGTATCAGGATCGCTTGAGATGACGCTCATGGGATCGACTCCGCCTAACTCGCAGCGCAAGACCCGAGACTTCGCAGTCATCATCTTACGTTTTCCCCACTCGACAAAGCTCACGTTGCAGCAAACAAGAGCAACGGACGCAGCGTCGTCGGACTGACCGATGTAGAGGAATTCGGCATCGGTATTCCATGAGTCCATTCTCCACGGGCCGCCGTCGCCGAAGAAGAACCAATGCTCATCCGATGGCGTGCGATAACGGTAGCCAACACACGCAGAGGATTCCGTTGATCTTTTCGAAAGCGTTCCGTCTTCGACGGTAGCGCTCGCAACCGGGATCAGTAGGGTTACGAATTCTGTCGGCAGCGTGGCTCTGGTAGCAAAGTGCAGAGCCTTGTGAGTGTGCTTGACTCCATAAACTGCGGAATGGAAGTGGTCTTCTACAGAGCGTGACCAGGATTGACCATCAACGCTGACAACACGAAGACCTCCGCCCTCGTCGAAGAAAAGGCCTGAACCGTTCTCTTTCAGCCCTGGTCCAAAATGCCAGTAGAGATCCAGAGGATACCCGCCAAATCCCAGAACAAGATCGCGCACAAGGAACAAACCTGATCTCAAGGCGAATACGTAGCGACGATGAATCACAGGATTCGGCAGTCGAGAATACCCGTCATGGCTCCCGACGAACAGGTCGAAACTTCGACCCGTGATCCACCCCTCAGCTTGACTAACCGGCAGGCGCTGCCATCCGAAGGGGCCACATGGCAAAGCTTGATCCTCGCCGGCGACCGTGACGGTGTTATGAGATCTGGTGCCTCGGAATTGATCACGCTCGGAATCCGGGCCAACGTATTGAAACGTGCCAGAGTCCGACAACAAGTCGCGACCGGAGGCCGAAAGCGTCAGGCTCAATGCGTCGGCGTGACCGTGCCCGGCCGAGTGGGCACCCTGTGGACCAGAGTCAATGACGACCTGCCATTTGCGGTCGTTACCGGACATCACGTATAAACCGCAGTCGCGAAATGCGGCCGAGTTGTCCGGCACCGGTCTGGCAGGGATGCGCTCAAATTCTTGCACTCCAGCCTCGCCAAGCAGCCAGAGAGTCTCTTCGCGCGGGCCGCCAGCGAGGGTCTTGAAATCGCCACGCCCAAACAACACGGCTCCCGTCGCAAGCGGGTCGGTCATGCAGCTCATCCGATTGCGAGCCGGATCGAAGAGCCGCCCGCCGTCATCATCACCAAATCCGGAAACGATGCCAGCGCGAGACAGAATGGCCAGCACGTCCAACATGCGCTCGAGAACACGATCGAACTCCTTTGGGACTTCGATCTGATTGATAGATGCGAGAATCGCAGAATGAAGGAGGAAATCGAGGGCGTAGACGTGATAGTACACTGATTGTTCGAAGTGGAACCCGTCGTTGCGGACTTGGCGACCTGCTTCTTGCAAGACGATTTGCCACCCTCGTTGTTGCCAGCGATGGGAAGCCGGGATCTCCGGGCAAAGCGTGCCGATGAAGAACAGCGCCACAGCTTCGCCCAGAAGATGAGTATTCGGCGAGAAGTACGTCGAGAGGTAGCGTTCGATATGGCGTCCTGCAGTAGCCAAAGCAAGCAGCCATGACTGACGAAATGTCGAAGGCGTGGCCGGAGAATCGGCCATGAGGAAATAAGTCCACAACCAGGAAAGGCTGCGAAAAGCCACTTCCAGACTGCTGGCCCAATTGATGCCGATGGGATACGGATTCTCCAGATGCCAGTGATGCCACTGCGCAAATAATTCCGATGCGAATTTCGGGTCTCCACTCAGGCGGAAAGCCTTGGCCAGGGTCGCGAAGTGCTGATGACGATTCAATTCCCACGTGATCTTGCTATCTCCTACCTCATCGAAGTCGAGATATTTCATGTGGAACCACGGCTTTCGGGGCGCACACTTACCGTGAACACGATCGCAGTGCCAGTCGATGGGGGATCCATAGTCGACGGCGTCGTAGCCGAGAAGGTCAAAGCGGTGCTCGCAGATACGTTCCGCGCGGCGAATGATCTGGCCAGCAATCTCGGGAAACAGTTCTCGCAACTTTGAACAGCGACCTGAGACTTGCCCGGGGGAGAAAAAGAATCGCGGTGTTGTCTCCGGAGCCTCCGCGAGTTGCGGAGTAAACTCGGCACCCAGTCCGTAGCGCAGCCAGTCGAAATGCGCCTCGGCATGCTGGCGCAAACGGTCTCCGATCTCGGAGGGTCTCATGGAGCGTAACCGTCGATAGAAGCGTTTCCACTCCGCAGAGCCAGAGGTCATTCCACACCCCGCGATTGCAGCAGCTCGGTGTACATGCGATCCGTCTTTTCAATCATCCGCTGAAAGCTGAACTCTGCCGCCACATGGGCGCGGCCACTACTCCCCAACTCTGCCGCATAACCAGGTTCGTGCAGCAGACGGAGGATCGCCGCGGCGAGGGCGGAAGAATCGTTTGCAGGCACGAGCAGGCCAGTTTTGCCGTGTTGAATGATTTCGACATTTCCGCCGACCTGGCTGGCAATGGTAGGCAGCCCCGCAGCGAGATATTCCAGGACCGCATTCGGAAGCCCCTCGGCATGCGAGGGAAGCACTCCAATGTCACTGCAGCTCAAGATTCTCGGTACATCATTGCGTCGGCCCAGAAACAGGAAATGTTTTTCGAGGCCCAGTCCAGAGACCTGCTCTTCAAACATCTTCCTGCTTTCTCCGTCGCCGGCGAAGAGAAACCGTACCGCTGGAAACTCGCGGACGACCGTCGCGGCTGCGCCGATCAGTACCCGGTGTCCTTTGACCTCCCCGTGCATGTTTCCGACAAGAACAACCCACTTTCCCTGATTGTCTGCAGGAGCTAGCCATGCCCGGTCTTGCGAACGAGGGAGAAATCGGCTGATATCTACACCGTTATGAATCACGCGAACCTTGTCGGGCACAAAGTGGTCCTCCGACAAAACAGCCTCCCGCACCGCGTTGGCATTCGTCAGGACCGCGGTAGAGAGTTTCTGCAAGCGCCGGAGCCAGAGACGTCGGCCGCTCTTGTACAAATCGAGGTGTCCTAAGTCACGCTGACTGGAGATGATCACGGGAACGCGTGCGATGGCGGCGGCTGGAATGCCCAGCAGATTCGCATAGAGATCATGAGTGTGCACGATCTGAAAACGAGCTCGGCGCAGGAACATCGCTAAGCGAAACATCTGGTAGATGCCGTTAAGTGAATCAAAGCCGCCCTTGGGATAGAACTCGCAGACCGCAACCGAACTTCCCTGCAGACGATCAAGCAGAGGACCGCGCGCGCGAAGACAGCCGAGAGTTACATCGTAGCTCTCGGGATCGAGTCTGGTCGCCAGTTCGACAGCCTGGACTTCGGTTCCCCCAACATTTAATGAGTCGAGCAGGTAAAACACTTTCCGCCGGAAGTTGGTGTGAGAAGGAGTAGGGCCACAAAAGGCCTCCTGTGTCGGAGTGGCTGGCGATTCAGAAACGAGAACCTCCCGAGGCTGGCTTTGGCCCATTGTCTCTTCATAGTAGCGACAAATCCGCCTCGCTGAACAGAGAGTAGCGCCCAATCGGTCAAAAGCGGGTGGATTCGAGCGAATCGAGTAAGAGTGAATGCATCAAGGGCTTACAGCTCATGGCTGGCGTTGGCGTGCCGGCTAAGCTATCTTGAAGGTTGGGGTTCGCAGGAATACACAGGGAGCAGAAATCAGGAATGAGTCGGACAGTCAGCATTTTTGGGTTGGGATATGTAGGCGCGGTGACGGCTGCCTGTCTGGCGCACAAAGGCAACCGGGTCACGGGAGTGGATCTGAGCGCCGCCAAGGTGGAGGCCCTGGAAAGCGGCCAGAGCCCAATCGTAGAGCCAGGGGTGGACGCCCTGATTGCCGAATGCCGGAAGGCATGCCGGTTGCATGCGACCACCGATTCGCACAAGGCAGTTCTTGAGACCGAAATCTCTTTTCTGTGCGTCGGCACGCCGAGCCTGCGGAATGGCAAGCTCGATTTGGGGCACGTCGGACCAGTTTGTGAACAGATTGGCCAGGCACTAAGAAAGAAAGACTCTTTTCATCTGATTGTCCTGCGCAGCACGGTCTTGCCGGGTACCGCCGAGACCATTGTTGTGCCGACGCTCGAGAAAGCTAGTGGCAAGAAACTGGGCAAAGACTTCGGGGTGTGCGTCAATCCGGAGTTCATGCGGGAAGGCACCGCGGTAGCCGACTTTGTTGAACCTTCCATCACGATCATCGGCGCATCCGACTCAGACCACAGCCGAGTTCTGCGTGAACTCTATGCGTGGGTGCCGGGGAAGGTGTTTGAAACGTCGTTCCGCTCGGCCGAGATGGTCAAGTACGTTTGCAACGCGTGGCACGCGGTCAAGGTCGCATTCGCCAACGAAGTAGGTACGATAGCAAAGAGCCTGGGTGTGGATGCAGAGGCAGTAATCGAGATCTTCTCGGCGGATACAAAACTGAATATTTCCCCTTCCTATCTCAAGCCGGGATTTGCATTTGGCGGTTCTTGCCTGCCAAAAGATTTGCGGGCGTTAAACTATCGCGCCAGGGAACTCGATCTCGACTTGCCGCTTTTTGAGTCGGTATTGCCCAGCAACAATGCGCATCTGGACCGCGCGATTGAAATTGTGCTGAATACGGGCAAGAAGAACGTTGCTATGCTGGGCTTGAGTTTCAAGGCCGCCACGGACGATCTCCGGGAAAGCCCTCAGGTCCAATTCGTGAAGCGTCTGGTCGGGGAAGGCTGCCGGCTAGCAATTTGGGACGACAATGTGTCTCTGGGACGCCTGATCGGTTCCAATCGGCAGTACATTGAAGAGGTGATTCCGCACATCGGTTCGTTGTTGTCGTCGGATCTGGATCACGTACTAGAGAAGGCTGAAGTGGTCGTGATCGGGACACGCGGGATTGACCGCAAGAAACTGGAGTCTTCGCTTCGCCCGGAGCATGCTGTAATCGATCTGGTTAATTTGGAAAAGGCGCGGCGCCCCATAACCGGCAAAGCGTACGATGGTCTCTGCTGGTAGTCACGATCGAGGAAAATCCTGTATGTCAGCTCCCGGCATGACGTCACAATCCGCCATGTAACTGCTTTCAGCAGGAATCATCCTGAGTGTTGGCGACAGCATTCGCCGCAACTGTAGCCCCCCGTAAGTCATTGAAAAACCGTAGTTGAACATGTTCATTTTTTGAATTGACACAAGGCAGTCTCAGATATTAGAGTTATCTTGAACGCGTTCAATATCCTTGGGGAGAGGACCAATATGAACACTGCCGACAACATTATCGTCGTAACCTACCTGACGTACCTGCTGATCAGTGTCACCCTGACGATCTGGGTCGCACGCACTCTGTATCGCCGCGGGGCCATCTTCCTGGTGGACGCCTTTCATGGCAATCGTGAACTGGCTGACTCAGTGAACCACCTGCTGGTTGTGGGGTTCTACCTTATCAACATTGGATTCGTGTCATTGGCGCTGAAGACGGCGGAGGTGATCAGCACCTCGCGGGCGGCGATTGAACTCCTGAGCAACAAGATGGGGATGGTGCTGTTGATTCTCGGTGGAATGCACTTCTTTAACCTATACGTCTTCTCGCGGACTCGGCGCAGTGCGCGCGTGCCGCGCCCTCCGATGACGCCGGCGCCGCCAGTAGCACCGGACGCGATGCTGAAGGTTGCAATGCCGCGCTGAAGTCTCCAAGTTTGGAGGGGCAATGGTTCAAACACTAATGCTCCGAGACTGATGCGACCTCGAATGAATTGGGGGGAGTTATGGACAAGCTCTATGTGCTTTACGATCCGAAATGCGAGTTGTGTTGCCGCTTGAAAAACTGGATTCTGGTGCAACGATCATGGCTCGGGATTGCCGTGGTTGAGCAGGGGTCGGAAAAAGCGAAGCGACTGTTCCCCGAACTCAATCGCGTCGCGACGAGTGAGGATCTCGCTGTCATCAGCGATGAAGGAGCGGTATATCTCAACGATCGGGCCTGGATCATGGTGATGTACGCCATGGTGGAGTATCGCGACTGGGCGGCACGGCTGACTCATCCTCTGCTGATGCCTCTGGCGCGGCAGGCATTTGCGGCCCTCTCGAAGAATCGTCACTGGCTTTCGAAGATGCTGAACTCGGACAGTGTGGACGCGATTGCCGGGGAACTGCGCAAGGTGGAGCTTGAGCCCTGCGCTTTGCCGGATGGCAATGCACCAATGTCGACCGTCAGGGAATATCTCCAATGACAACCACCATGATCAAGCCCAGAGTCACGCAGCGCGCCGAAGGTACGCGAAGGAAGATCTACGATGCTGCCATGGCGTCGTTCCGCGACAAGGGATTCGAGGAGACCACGATGCGCGATATCGCCGCCAAGGCGAGCGTGGCTCTGGGCGCGGCCTATTACTACTTCTCTTCAAAAGACGCGATCGTGCTGGCGTTTTATCAGGAAATGCAGGAGACGAGCACATCCCTGGTGACATCCGGTCTCGCAGACAAGAAAAAGTTGAAGGATCGCGTTCGTGCTGTGCTCGACCAGCGTCTGAAGTTGCTGGAACCAAACCGGAAGTTCTGCGCGGCGCTGTTCCGACATGCTCCGGATAGCGCCGATCCGCTGTCGCCGTTTAGCGAGGAGACGCGGCTAATTCGCGATGCAGCGATCGAACAGATGCGAGTGGCGCTGGAGGGTGGCGATATGAAGGTACCATCGGACTTGAAGCCGAGGCTTCCCTACCTATTGTGGATGTATCAGATGGCGCTGATCATGTTCTGGCTCTACGATCGATCTCCGAATCAAGAGCGGACGCAGAAACTCATGGAGAAGAGCTTGAGTCTCCTGGGGAACCTGCTACGGATATCGTCGTTACCTCTGATGAGGCCGTTGCGGAAGACAGTGCTCGAGTTGTTAGAGGCGGCCAGGCTCTGATCCAATCGCCGACTCGAGACGGAGACGACGGACTTTCACCGATGCAGGACGATAAGGGTTCCAAGACAGTCGCGATTACAGGTGCGTTCAGTTATACGGGGAAATACGTCGCAAGGCTTCTGCTTGCCAGGGGATTTCGGGTCCGCACACTCACCGGTCATCCTGGCCGCGCCAATCCGCTCGGTGCAGCAGTCGACGTCCTTCCTTTCAACTTTGATCACCCCGATCAACTCAGGAAATCTCTTGCCGGTACGTCCACTCTGATCAATACCTACTGGGTTCGCTTTCCTCGCGGAGAGTCCACCTTCGAGGGGGCGGTACAGAACACGAAGACGTTGATCGAAGCGGCGAAGGCTGCGGGAGTCGGGAGGATCGTACATGTGAGTATCGCGAATCCATCGGTGGAGTCGCCACTCGGCTACTACCGGGGGAAGGCTCAGGTGGAGCGGGCTGTGATCGATTCCGGTCTTTCCTACACAATCTTGCGACCCACCGTGATCTTCGGAGCGGAAGACATCCTCATCAACAACATCGCGTGGCTCGTACGCCGCTTTCCGGTGTTCGGTGTACCGGAAGATGGGCTGTATCGAATCCGACCGATTTATGTAGAGGATATGGCCCGACTCATGGTAGATGCTGTGTGCGGTTCCGGGACTTCCCTGCTCGATGCGGTAGGTCCGGAGACTTGCACGTTCGAAGACCTAGTCAGACTGATTGCGGATTGCGTCGAACGCTCGGTACACTTGTTCCATTTACCAACGAGTTTCGCCTACCTTACCACCGTTGTGACGGGTTGGTTCGTCGGCGACGTGGTGCTCACGTGGGAGGAGTATCGCGGACTAATGGGAAATCTGTTGGCGCCCGTCGGGCCGTCGACGGGTCAGATGCGATTGAGCGAATGGTTGGCGGAACACGGCAAAGAAATTGGAACGCGATATGCGTCGGAAGTTGCGCGGCATTACGCGTCTTCTGAAATCAACGAAGGTCGAGATCCTTGCAAAAGCACTAAGCAGTAAGAAAACGTTGAAACCTCCATTGCTTTCATAGCATCTGTAGAAACCACTCTGTTCTCGCCTTTGAAAGCACAAAGACATGCCTCCGGCACAAGTGACTTATGACAAGCCGACCGTGAATCCGTGGCTGATTGCGGCGGCGGTGATGCTGGCGACGTTCATGGAGGTACTGGACACTTCCATTGCAGCCGTCGCGCTGCCGTATATTGCCGGGAGCCTGTCGGCAACGAATGATGAAGCGACCTGGGTCCTGACCAGCTACCTGGTGGCCAATGCGATTGTGTTGCCCGCCAGCACATGGTTTTCGCTGCGTTTTGGGCGTAAGCGGTTCCTGCTGTTTTGCATCGTCCTGTTTACGGCGTCGTCATTTGCCTGCGGGGCGGCGACAAATCTGGGCATGATCCTGCTCGCAAGAGCCTTGCAAGGCGCGGGCGGCGGAGCGCTGCAGCCTCTCTCGCTGTCAATCCTTCTGGAGACCTTCCCTCCGCAAAAGCGCGGGATCGCAACGGCGGTATTCGCGCTGGGGGTCGTGGTTGCACCCGTGTTGGGACCGACACTGGGTGGATGGCTTACCGATACGTATTCGTGGCGGTGGGCATTCTACATCAACATTCCGGTCGGCTTTTTCGCGGTGTTCATGATCTCGCGTTACGTGGAAGATCCGCCATATATCAGGAATGCACATCCGGGGAAATTTGACGGCATAGGCCTGGGCCTACTCGCGATATGGCTGAGCGCCCTTCAGATCATCCTCGATAAAGGTCAGGAAGACGACTGGTTCGGTGCAACCTGGATTCGATGGGCCGCGGCGATCCTGATCTTGAGTTTCGTCGCGTTTCTCATTCGAGAGTTTCGACATGACAAGCCCTTGGTGGATCTCCGCGTCTTTCGACACCGCAATTTTGCCATCGGGTGTGTGCTGATCGGCTTGTTCGGCGCCGCAATCTACGGTCTGATCACATTACTGCCGCTGTTCTATCAGGAACTCATGGGATATACAGCACTGGCGGCAGGCTGGGCGGTTAGCCCCCGCGGGATTGGAGCCATCTGCGCCATGCCCATGATCGGGTATCTCACGGCGAAGATCGATAATCGGTTGCTCATTGCGTTCGGATTCTGCTTGTTTGCGATCACAAGCATATGGTTTAGCGAGGTCAATCTTTCGATCGGCCCATGGAGTTTTCTGTGGGCGATTGTCCTGAGCGGGTTTGGGTCGGGATGCGTGTTCGTCCCACTGTCCACAACCACGATGGCGTTCTTGAAGAACGAGGAGATTGGGAACGCCAGCGGCCTGTATAACCTCATGCGGAACATCGGAGGGAGCATCGGAATCTCCATTGTAAATACGATCGTAGCGCGGCACGAACAACTGCATCGCAACGAATTGGCCACCTCATTGTCGCAGGGTAGGATTGAAGTGCGCGGAGCCATCGAGGGCATTCAGCAATACCTGGGCGCGCAGGGGGCATCGGCAACAACAGCACTACAGCAAGCGTATGGTTTGCTCGACCACACGCTGACAGCGCAGTCACGCCTCTGGTCGTACGTGGATGATTTTCGCTATATGGCGCTGGTGTGTTTTGCGTGCGTCCCAATTGTATTCTTGTTGAAGAAATCGGTTGGACGAGCGCCTCCCGGTGCGGCGCACTAGGGTTCATGCCCACTTTCGGCGCAAGCAAGTCGTTGCGCCTCGTTCAGAATCAAGCTTTGCGAACTCGCGAACAATTAAGGGGGGTGACAGAAGAGACTAAGAAGGTCGTGGCACTCTTCGTGGTTTTGCTACTGTGACCGGAGGTCGCTAACGCTCACCGTGGTACGTGCCCGGCGTAGAGCTAGGTGTGCCGCATCGTCCAGTTCCGACTCGGTCAGGATGGAACCGGCAACCGCTCGCGCCAGCATCTCAGCAAAAAGGACCTCATTCCACTTCCGCATTTCCACCACGGTACTCCCCTGTTGTCCACGGCGGACGGTAACGCAATCGCTTCTTTCGCCCAATTTCAACGTAAGAAACAGGCGCACTTTCAGCCGACGATCAGGGTTGATCAGCGACGTAACCGTAGCGACGGCTTCAGAAAACAGGTGGGCCGCAAGATCAAGCGGAATCCTCGCTTTCTCGGGTTTTACCACTACAAAAGTAAAATCGTGAGAAGGACACTCCGCACCGAGAGGAACTTCGATTCGCACCGAATGGGTACCGGGCGGAGAATCATTCTTGTATTCCGTCGCGGTTGGATTGTCAGGCTCCTGAGCAGCAGCCTTTTGCGTCGGAGACAGTACAAACCAGAGGAGGAGGACGCCACAAATACATTTGAGTCGCATGGTCACTCCTGTGAATAGAGCGCGCGCTTTGGACTCCCCATGTCGGGGAAGTGGTTCGGGGGAAAACTCGCCTCAGGGGGTGTTGCGTCTCAATCGGTGGGGACTGCTCTTCGGAGAGGCAAGAGAACGATCTTATTATCGCCATCAGATCTGGGACTGTCAGTGATTGCGCTCACCCTTACGCTCGGCAGCCTTCCCTTTCACTGGCGGCGTTCACATCGTTGCCGCGATCGCTGAAAAGGAACGTTCGATGGCTCTATGCTTCCCTATCCCGCCCGTTGTACGCCGACTGTGATCTTCTCTGATGGGGTGGTCGCTTTGAGCGTCTGTATCCTTCCAGATGCAGCCAGTCGTACCCCGAGACGAATCATTGGATGTTCGATGGTGTGGTACAGGACAATCGGAAGCAACACCAGTGAACCAATCAGTACGCTCGCCTTCACCCAAGTCGAATAACGGGCGAGAACTTCAAGGGCAAACCAGATGCAGAATTGGTGTGACAGGTAGATCCCGTATGAGTAAGTGGCAATGCGATTAGCAACAATCCGCAACCACGGGCTGCGAATCTCCCCGAAGAACGGGATGCTCAAGCCTAGGATTAGGCAAAGGACCCCACCCAGCAACTCACCAGGCCAAGCCGTGTAAACAACAATGAGTCCGGCAATTAGCAGCGGCCAGAGGTAAGATCTGAGCACTGCTTTGCGCGGCAATATGTAAGCGATAACCCCAGGAAGAAAACACGGAACGAAGCGCAGGAGGGGCGCGTGATATAGCCACCAGACCCGAGGTTGACCCCATGCAACCAGAAACGATGCGACCCAGAAAGCAAGCAACGACCAAAGCCTTCGACGGCTCGACACGATAGCAAAAATGAAGGGCAGAAACAGATACATCTGGACTTCGAACGGAAGCGACCAAAGCACGTTCACGATTGACTTAAGCGGTATCAGATTCTGAACGAGCAAGAACTGTGCAAGCGCTGCCTTGACGGAGGGACGGGCACCGTAGGAAAGGCCTGCTATGCCGTTGACATTGGAGTCCAGGTGCAATGCCAGAGCGACCGCGATGGTCAGGATGCTTAGAGGATAGATCCGGAAGGCTCTGCGGATGTAGAAGTCCCTCACCAGTTGCTTTCCCTGCAAGCCACTGCGTTCCATGGAGTACATCAACACCAGGGAAGTGTGTACGAAGAACAGTAGAACTCCAAAGAGGCCGAGATACGAAATGGGCGTCGTAGTCTCAGTTCCAAGCAGGCGGCGACTAATATGCTGGCCAAACACGAGCAGGACAGCCACTGCCCGTAGAAAATCCAAGTTGGCCGAGGGGCCCTTGTTCATGGTCAGAGCAGCTTAACCGGACATCGCAGCGAATGGCAATCGCGCGCAAAGCCACTGATTGACACCAGTTCTCGGCTTCCCTATCCTGCCTGTGTACGCCAACTGTGAGGTTCCTGGATGGGCTGGCTGCAAAACAAGTTTGAGAAGAATTTTCTGATTTCGACGGTTGACTACGTGTTCAACTGGGCGCGAAAGTCGGCGGTCTGGCCCATGACGTTCGGCTTGGCCTGCTGCGCAATTGAGATGATCGCGTCGTCGACGGCGCGGTTTGATATTGCCCGGTTTGGGTCGGAGGTGTTTCGTCCGAGCCCCCGGCAGAGTGACCTGATGATCGTGGCAGGGACCGTCACGCTGAAGATGGCGCCCGTGGTGAAACGCATTTATGACCAGATGCCCGACCCAAAATGGGTGATTTCGATGGGGGCATGTTCTTCGGTGGGTGGCCCATTCAATACATACGCCGTGCTGCAGGGCGTGGATAAGATTGTGCCCGTCGATGTTTATGTGACCGGATGCCCGCCGCGTCCGGAGAATCTTTTTTACGCTCTGCTGAAACTGCAGGACAAGATCGATACCATGACACTGGCAAAGAAGCCCACCGAAGTGCGGCTGGAGCCGAATATGGTGGAGGCCTTCAAGCGCCAGATCATGATTGCTCAGACACTGCAGCCGAAATGAAGACACTTAGCGGGTGTAACCCTGAGCGTAGCCAAGGGGTGAGCCTGTTGCGGTCATCCTGAGCGCAGGTCTGGCGAATTTTGCGAGACCGGCGTCGAAGATCTCTCAAACGAACCTATGGCCTTTACTCGGATCATTTCTCAAGCACATCTCCCCACAACCAACGAAGCCCGCAACTTCCCTTGCAACGGAAAAATGATCTGCATTGTGAACGTCTGGGGCAAGCTTTCGGCCATGGACAACGAGTGCCTGCACCAGGGCGGGTCGCTCGGTCAGGGCATGGTCGAGAACGGGAAGGTGGTTTGTCCGTGGCACGGCTGGAAGTATGACCCCAAGTCGGGTGTTGCCGTGGACCATCCGGATCAGAAGCTGAAGACCTATCCCATCAAGGTCGAGAACGGAGAAGTGTACATCGATATCTAGCCCTCCGCAGCCGAACCCATCGTGGGCTTCGTCAGCACTAGGATCCCAGTAGTCTTAGAAAAACGCCAGTCCGATTGTCGAAGCCGGGGAACACCTGCGCCAGATTCCTGTTATCAAGGTGCATGGCGACCACTTCGCCAATCACCTGGCGAAAGTCTGTGGTCAATGCGAGATCCCTGCCTTCATAGAGTTGGGATGGATCCAATCCGGGCCAGCGGCCGTATACTTTACCTCCCTTGACCGGTCCGCCCAACAGAAACATCACGTTGGCGTGGCCGTGGTCGGTACCGCGATTGCCGTTTTCGCGGACGGTTCGGCCAAATTCCGACATCGTGACAATGACGGTATCTTCAGCCAAGTCCCCGAGATCAGTCCAAAAAGCAGCCAGCGACTGCGAGAAATCTCTCAGCACATTCGCGAGTTGACCTTCAACTGCACCTTCGTTGACATGGTGATCCCATCCTCCTATATCGGCGAATGCGACCTGAACGCCCAGATTGGTTTTGATGAGTTGGGCCAGCAGACGGAGGCCATTGCCGAAGCGGCCCTTTGGGTAATTCGCTCCCGGCGCCGGATCGTATTTGCCTGGGGCCGCAGCCTTGAGCATTTTGACCGCGTCAAATGTTTCTTCCCCCATGCTATGCAGGATCGAATCTGACGAGTGGTCGTACATCGCTTCCAAGGCACTGGCGGCGGGCGAGGTCTTAGGGTTTCGCCCGCCAACCGCAAAGTCACTGATGTTATTGATGGCGACAGACGGCCGCGAGCCGCTCAGGATGCGGGGAAGCGACGAACCCAGGGCGATCGCTCGAAAAGGGGAACTTTGAACGCTGGACGCAAGCGGCGGCAACGAGCGATTGAGCCAGCCGTCTTCCGTTGCCTTCAAGCCGGGAGTGCCGGTTTCCATAAAGTCCTGGGCGTCGAAGTGAGAGCGTGTGGGGTCGGGGGAACCGGAGGCATGGACAATCGCCAAGTGACGTTGCTGCCAGAGCGTTTGAAAAGGCGCGAGCGACGGATGCAGCCCGAAAAAACCATCGAGATCGAGGATGGATTTCCTTGGGATGTTGATGCCCGGACGCATCGCGTAATACTGCCGTTCTCCGTGAGGGACAACGATATTGAGGCCATCAGCGGCTCCGCGCTGGAAGATTACGACCAGGCGCTTAGAGCTAGTGGCCTCAGTCGCTCCGAAGGCAGCGCGGGTGAGGAAGCTCGGGATGGCGCATGTGCCGACCACGGCGAGCGCGCCGTTCCGAAGGAATATGCGACGGGTTGGCATGTTCTCAGTTCTCAGTTCTCAGTTCTCAGCTATCGACTTCAGCGCCCGGGTTCGAGCTTGGATCATCTTCTTTGAAATTCTGGCGAGCCTAGCAACAGGCCGGCCATTGTTCCAGGTTCTGCAGGTTTGGGCTGCTGGTCGTTTTGTAAGCCGCCGGCTTTTGGGTGCTGATCGCTGTTTCTTGACAGCACGAGCTGCGCCACGATCGAATCGTGCGTTTGTTTCGAGATGTCCGAGGCCAGGAGTTTTGCTTCCATTGTAGACAGCGAGACTTCAGCATCCGGCGGCACCGGAGGGCTTCCAGCTAACTGTAGAACATCGATTTTCACGCCGCGAACCTTGCCTGCGGTCAGAGCCAAAGCGAAGTTCATTCGGTTGAGCAGTGCTGACGAACTTACCCACGTCTCGGCCTTCATCGAGTAGCCGGTGGGTGGTTGCGATCCATAGAGAGGCATGCCCATGTTGTTCAACTGACGGACGAGAGAGAGTGCGTCATCAACATTCGCGCCGGTTGCGCGAACCGCAGAAGCAACGAATTCCAGTGGGGTCTTCACTTTCGCGCGATAGCTGCTGTCGGCCCAGAACTCGGGTGAGTGGAACAGCGTCGACAGCACTTCGCGAATATCTCCCTTTTTCTTCTCAAATGTCTTTGCCATCCGGTCGACGAGTGCAGGAGGCGGGTCGTCTGCAACAAAGCGCTGCGCCAGCTTCATCGAGATAAAGTGTGCCGTCTGTGGACTTGTAGCCAGGATGTGTAGCACTGCCCTGCCCTCGTCTTCGCCCTTGGGCTTGATGTTGTGACCGAGGACAAACTTCGGTCCCGGCTCATGCATGCGCGGATCGTAGCGGAAACTCAGCCCCTGCTCGGGTTTGTCGATCGTCCAACCGGTAAAGACCTTGGCGACTTCAGTGACGTCGCGTTGCGAATATCCGCCGTTCACGCTCAGAGTATGCAGCTCAAGGAGCTCGCGACCATAATTTTCGTTGAGCCCGCTGTTCTGTTTGCGTTTGGCATTAGAATTCGCTCCGCGATAAACATGAGGGCGCCCGTAGGGGCCGTATCGTACAGCCGGCCGTTCAGGTAGTCCGAGCGCCTGCATTGAGTTCGGTCCCACACTCATCCAGTTATCGAGGTAGTAGAGCATGGCAGGACTCTTCGCAGTCGCGACCAGCAGGTCTTCGAACCTACCTAAAGCACGCGGGCGGATCACCTCCTGTTCATAGTTTGTGACCAGGAGCCGCTCTGGTCCCTTGCCGACGAAAACGTTAAAGTGGTTGAACCAGAAGTCGGTCATCAGTTCTTCGAGTTGCCGGTTGCTATAGATGGCTCGTAATAGCTTGGCCTCCGAGAGCTCATTTATCACGACCGCTGGCGGATTGTTCATCGCCTCAATAACTTCCCTTTGTTTCGGATCGAGGCCTTCCAGAAACTCCTGTCCCTTGCCGCCTTTGAGTTGATCGGCAAATGCGATCTGTTCTTCGACCGACATCGCAAGTACTTTCTTGTAGCGCTCGCTGGGCGGAAGGCCCAGGAGGCTCTGCACCTTCAAGTCGGCATAGAGACGATCTTCGCGCCGGCGGGCCTCAGCTTCATCTTCGGGAGTGAGTTGAGGTGTCGCCTTGGCGGCGCTAATTTCGCTGCTCGAAGATGGAGGCATCTCACCACTTCGAGAGCCCACTCCGTTCGATGACCCGCCATCAGCCGACGAAGGCTCAGCTGCTGCAGCCGCAGCGAGTTCTTCTGCAGTCTTCGCACCTTCTTCGGCCGTGGCCTGGGCAGGCATGGCCGATATCTCGGTCTTGCCTGTACTTCTTTCTTTTTTCTCCAGCTTTTCATCCAATCGCGCGACCTGCACCTGATATACAGCCCGGCGCGCGGGCTCCGACGGCATGGGGCGTTTGCCGTCTGCCACCTGCCTCACCATCTGATGGTCAGGGAAGTCTTCCATGATTTCCTTCGTGCTCATTCGAAGGGTGTGAAACGGCGCGAGCCGGGATTCGCTGTCCTTATCGGCGATTTTCTCGGGATGCAACTGGAGTTCGATCCAGTGGTCCACCCCCATTGCCATCACTTCTTGAACGTCACCAGGACGAGGGCCAAAGGTCAGGCGATTCAGGACGTGCACGGCCCGCTTCTGGTCGACCGCGGACGGGTCCGCTCCTTTGTCCTGTTTCTTGGCGAGTAATTGCGGAACGGTACAAGCCACGCTCAGGCACAGCAGCAACAGCGCCATTCGAGGGAAGCAGGGTCGCATCGGCACTCCCGGGAACTGTGAAGACCGCTCTGATTATCAACCCGAGCGGGGAAAGAAGTTGCGGACCGGACATGGATATTGCGAGGTGTAACCCGGTGCCAAGTTGGGATTTGGCACGGACGAAGGCGCCCGCTCCAACAAGACACGCTAGATCGAAATAACCCTGCCGCGCGAGACTTTGTACTGCAAAGTAGCTGCCAATTGGTCGATATCGGTGGCGGCAATGTTTACCGATATTCCTTCCAGCATCGGCATCCGGCTGCTGCCGATCACGTCGCGACGAACCTGAATCATGAGGGCCTGGACGATGTTCGGGTCGAACTTCTCGGGCGAGAGGCGAACGAGATCGCTGAGAGCGCTCCCTACAGACATTGCGCCGCGATAGGGACGCGTGCTGGTCATCGCATCGAAGGAATCGGCAACCCCAACGATGCGCACTGGCAGGGGCACTTCTTCCTGCGTAAGTTTGTCGGGATAACCGGAACCATCACTGCGCTCGTGGTGCCAGCGCACCGTTTCGGGGATTTTAGGCCAGGGGAACTGGACACTTCGCACAATCTGATGGCCCACGGTCGTATGATCCGCCATCTCGCGAAACTCGTCTGGATCGAGGGCGCTAGCCTTCCCGAACAGGCGTCGGTCGACGGCAACCTTGCCAATGTCGTGGAGATAGCCCGCGCTGCGGAGAGCGGCGATGTCGTTGGGATCCATGCCCAGCGCATCGCCGATTGCAGCGGCGTAGCGGCCGACCCGCAATGAGTGGCCGTGAATGTTCACATGCTTAACGTCGATGGCCGTCGCGAAGGCCTCGAGCGCATTGTCGTAGAAGCCGTGCAGAGAGGCCATGAGCCGCAGATTTTCCGAGACGCGCTGCGCCACGGTCTGGGTGAGCACATGGTTCTGGACGGCAAGAGCCACGTAACTGCAGAGCAGTTCCAGGGCGTCGAGTTCGCTGTCTTCGTAATGAGCATCACCGGGGCGGCGGCCAAGAGCGATCACTCCCGCGAGACGGCCCCCGGCTTTAAGTGGCGCCAGGCACTTAAACAATTCCGGCGCAACATTACCATTCGAGCTCAGAAACACGGAGTAGGTCGAAGGATTCAGAACAATCGGACCCCGTGCCGCGGTCAATGCATGAACATGCTTTGGAAGGAGAGGAATGAAGGCGGGATCCGGCATCAGCGCGAACCCCAAGGCGGTGGAAGAACTCAGAACCGCAGGCTTTTCGCTAAATAAAAACAGTCCGCCTTCTCGCGCGCCGGCTGCCTCCATTACAGCAGACAGCATCAGGCGAGAGGTTTCCGAGAACTCGCGCTCGGCTGTAAGAGCGGGCCCGAGCTCGGAAAGCGCTTCGACTGTGTGTAATAAACGTCTTAAATTGCTGGTCTGAATCGCCACCGACGAAGTGGGGAGCCAGGTCGCAGAGCAAGATGAGCGTAACATGCTGTGAGGAGCGGGGGCGAGAGTGCGGCTGTTGGTTAGTTTGATGCGGTGACAGAAGTGTGAACATAGTAACGGTGCTGATTCCCACGTGATGGCAGTCATGGAAACGGAAAAGCGAAGCGGAGTGCTGATTACAGGCGGGTATGGCTTCGTCGGGCGTTCTCTCGGACAACTTTTGCGGCGTCACGGATATCGGGTGATTTCGGTCGACGTGGCCCCATCCGGGACGCGATCAAACGATACATCATGCGACATCACAGATGTTTCCCAATTGTCTGCAGTGTTTCAGCGCTCACGGATTGACGCGATTGTCCACCTCGCGGCCATCCTGCCGACGGTCGCGCAGCGCCAACCATTGTTGGCGACCCAAGTGAATGTCCAGGGCAGTCTGCACCTGCTGGAGATGGCGAGAGAGTTTGCGGTGCAACGATTTGTCTTCGGGAGTTCGTTGAGCGTGTACGGCACCTGTCCCGTGGTCCGGGTTGTTTCAGAGGGCGATCCCGCGGCACCGGAAGATTTGTACGGAGCAGCCAAGTTATATGTCGAGCAACTGGGGCAGGCGTATCGTGAGACTTGCGGCATAGAATTTGTCAGCCTCAGGATCGGTCGCGTCGTCGGACCGGGAGCACGGTCAACGACTTCGGCATGGAGAAGTGAGATCTTCGAGAACCTCCACACCGCCGATGCGAAAATCGAGATTCCCTATGCAGAATCGGAGAGAATTCTTCTGGTGCACGTGGACGACGTGGCGCGAATGCTCTTTGAGCTGCTGCGAGCGGAAACCCTCCGGGGCGCGGTATACAACGCGGCTTGCGAATCGGTGAAGGTTGGGGAAGTGAAGTCCACGGTGCAGCGATTGAATCCCCGCCTTCAGGTGAATTTAGCCGAACAAGAGGTCGCAGGGAATCCTCGGCAGGTAGCCTGGTCGCGGTTTGCGGCGGAGTTCGGATTCAAGATGGTTCCGATCTTTGAGCAACTCGAGAAGACCGCAGCCGAGAACAGCGGGAGTTGGCATGGTGACGATTAGATCCGTGGCAATCGCCGAACATGTGGGGACGGCCATATCCGCCTGTGGTGCGATGGCGAAGCTGAGCGGGCTCTGTATTAGAAATGCTCGCGGAGTTCGGCGAAGCGGCCCACGATGAGCAGCCTTTGGCCTCGGGGCGCGGGATTCACTTCTTCGTGCTCGAGAATCCAGGTATCCCCGTGAGGAATGAAGACGGCATTCATACCCGCAGTGAGCGCCGGATTGATGTCGGACTTTGGACTGTTGCCGATCATCCAGGTGTGACTGTGATCGCAGTCGTATTTGTCAGCCAGTTTCGCGTAGACCTCGGCTTTCTTCTCCGGGACGATCTCCGTCGCCGAGAAGTACTTCTGCACTCCTGACCGCTCGACCTTGCCTGCTTGTTCCACTTGATCGCCCTTGGTGACAAGAATCAGACGATGCTTCCCAGACAAGTATCCGAGAGTCTCGAGCACTTCGGGAAGAAATTCAATCGCATGATTTTCGATCTGACGTGTGAAGCCGAGAACCTGCTTGTGAAGCTCAGGCGTAACCGGAACGGGGCTGAGGCGTTCGAACGTGTCGACCAGCGCGTGGGCAAAGCTGTGCAGGCCGTATCCGTGCTTAACGATGCATTCGCGCTCCACGTCATTGAGGACCTCGCGGACCTGCTCCGGCGAGAATTCGTGATGATTCAGAAACTCGATGAAGCGGGCGATCGCACGCTCGAAATAGATGTTGTTCTCCCAGAGCGTGTCGTCGGCGTCGATAAGTAGAGTCTGCGCGGGAACGACTGCAAGATTGGCAATTGGATTTCGCATTGCGGCGCTGGCAATGAGGAAGGAGCAACGAGCAAAATAAACCGGCTTAGCTCACTGCTCCCGCATTATGTTTATCACACCCAGTCCACACGGGCTTCGGGGCCGATGATGCCGGCTTTGTGGCCCATGTCAAGAAGACGGCGGACGGCCTCGCGCCCGTCAGGACCGTAGTCGAGCGTGCGTTCGTTGACATACATACCGACGAAGGTGTCCGCGGATTGGGGATCGAGATCGCGGGCGAATTGCATCGCGTAAGCCAGCGCTTCCTCGCGATGATCGAGTGCATATTGGATGCTCTCGCGCAGTGC
Organism: Binatia bacterium; assembly: GCA_035577905.1. Classification (GTDB taxonomy): domain Bacteria; phylum Acidobacteriota; class Terriglobia; order Terriglobales; family Acidobacteriaceae; genus Sulfotelmatobacter. The sequence goes on along the minus strand of DATKAP010000015.1, from coordinate 36,718 downwards.
TTGAGTCACAGCTGCCGATAGCTGCGGTCCGAGCGCCCGGCGAATCGCGTTGCCCCCCAGTGGCAGCGGCAACCCAGTAACCTTTTGCCACCATTTGCCGAGATCGACGATACGATGCAGCCCGGACCTGTCATACGTAAGCTGACCCTCGTGAATGATTAGGCCCGCCTCGTATTTTCCTTCAAGAATTTGCGGGATGATCTGGTCGAAGGGGACTACTTCGGTTTCCACTCCAGGTGCGAAGAGATGGAGGGCCAGGTAGGCGGTGGTCAGCGTGCCGGGAACCGCAATGCGCTTCGTTTTCACTTCACTCTGCGAAAACGGGCGCGGGGAAACGATCATGGGCCCGTAGCCTTCGCCGACACTGCCTCCGCATGCCATCAGCGCGTATTTGTCCTGAACATAGGGATACGCGTGGAAGGAAATTGCCGTGACGTCATATACGCCTTCCTGGGCCTTTTGATTCAGTGTTTGAATATCGCACAGGGTATGTGTGAAACGCAGGCCCGGCGTGCGGATCTTGTGTGTGGCGAGCGCGTAGAACATGAACGCATCGTCGGAGTCGGGGCTGTGAGCGACCGTGATTTCACGGAGTTGCGCTGTGGAATCTTCCCAGGAGCGAGTGGTCTCAGAAACAGCATTCATGGGTTCAACCGTCTTCTTGGTGATGAAATTCTCTTTCGCCACTTCGGGCCGGGGATTGATTTCAGTCTCATAGGCGAGCCCTGGGTTTCGAGGCGCTCGCTCCGCTCGCGGAGCGGACGATGGCGCCGATCCTACAACAGCGATTCCTTCGCCCCGTCGCGGCTTGCAAAACGATACCAGCGGGAAGCGATCGCGGCGGCAACCAGTACCTTAATGATTTCCGCAGGTACAAACACATACACGCCCTTAATTGCGTGAGCCCAGATATAAAGCCAACCGACACCCCCGAGGAACAGGAGGATCTCTGCCATCACTCCGGCGATCACCGCACGAGCAAAACTTTTGTTGCCGCGTTCAAAAATGTAACCAGCGACGAACGCGACCACCGGATATGCCAGCAAGAATCCTCCGGTAACGCCGAACAACTGGGCGACGCCGCCCGGGCCGGTGGGGTTGAAGACCGGCAACCCCGACATGCCTTCCACCAGATACATCATCAGCGCGGCGAAACCTCGGCGGCCTCCGAGAAGCAGGCCGACAAGCAATACCGCAAAGTTCTGCACGGTCAGTGGCACGAGAGTCAGCGGCATGAGGGGGATGGTGATTCGGGCACACAGACCAACGAACAAGCTGGCACCGATGATGAGCGCAACCTGCCGCAGGACTTCGACCGTGCGCTCTTGTGGAGTGCGCAGGGTCTGGATTGCTGACTTTGGCATTGATAAATCTCCCCAGTGCAATATCTCACTGCTCGTTGCGGTCTTTTGGCGCGGATTGCCTGGCGTTGCCCAGCGCTTCCTCGTGCGCGTCGTGCGTTTTCTGGAGGTGCTTTCTCAAATGAACGAACAACGCAATCGCAACGCACACAACCACCAGCGTACTGATACCGAGGACCAGGAACCACCAGATCATCCGCACAGCCGATTAGGATAACAGATCGAGGTGAGCCATCGGAGCTGGCGGCGATCAATCGGTGACCTTGCGAGAGGCGGCCATGATGGCTGCGAGCGCCGGATTTGGAGTTCCCGCTGCCAGGCGTTCCACCTTCAGCGCGTGCAGATTCCTTTGTTGAAGGTCGGCAGCGTTGCTGATCAGTTGCTCAAGATCGTCATAGACGGAGATGAACCTCCCGGAGAGGGCGTCCGCGCGACCTGAAGCCAGTTCCAGCACCAGCGTCGCCGGGCGTTCGGCGGGCACCGTGAAGCCCTCGTCGAAAAGTCTTTTGAACCATGGAAGCCATCTCTGACCTTCGACGGAAGTTAGCGAATACTCGGTCATTGCGGTGTCGACCGTCCCTGGCGCGATCGCGAACACGGCAATGCCGTAAGAATTGTTCTCTAGCGCCAGGCATTCCGTGAAGCGGACCAAAGCGGTCTTGCTGCAGACATAGCTGCTGAAGTTTGTCATCCCCATGGCGCCGGCACCGCTGGAGATGTTGATGACGCGTCCGCCACCGCGGGAGATCATGTCAGGAAGCACCTGGCGGGTACAAATCACCGGGCCTAGCAGGTTGACTTCCATCCCGCGCCACCACTCCCTAATATCACTCTCCGCAAAGGGAGCCAGGGGCTTTGGCGTACCGGCATTATTGACAAGCACATCAATGGGTCCAAGGGACTGTTCGATAGCGCGCGTGGCGCTCTGGATGGCTTGTGCATCGGTAACATCGGCTGGATAGGCCGCCGCACGGCCACCCTCTTGTTGCACGAGGCGGACCGTCTCACCGAGTTCCTCGGCGGATCGCGACAGAACGGCAACAGCAGCTCCAGCGCCAGCGAGCGTTTGGGCAACGGCTCGACCGATACCTCGACCGCCGCCAGTTACCAGCGCGACCTGGCCTTTCAGGCGCACAGACTTCTTTGCGGTCTGTTCCTGCATGGGATGAACTCCGCGTTAGCTGGCCTTTTGCTCTGCTCTTCTCTGGCGCATGGTCTCGACCCGCTTGATCATGAATTGCAGGCGATTGCGTCCCCACGGGGTGTGAGTGACGGCGGTTTCGACGTCTTTCCAGGCGTTGGGATCATTGAGCTTCTCGCGGAGTTCCTTGATGTAAGGATGGACCTTCGCGTAGATAAGGAATAGTTCGCCACTAAAGCCCGGGGCCAGAAAGAGCTGCTCGTTGAGGGCACCATTGTTAACGAAGGATGAGACCATGCCCCAGTAGCCGCCGACCTGGCGCAACCAATTATTCTCTTGCGTGCCCATAGCCCACGCGACTTTGAGGAAGTCATCCGCGCTTTGCGGGAAGAATTCCCCAGCCCACCAGTTGCGGGCCTTGCGCATTTCGGCTTCGCGGCGCAGGTCGTAGAGCTGGACGATCAGTTGGGCGTCGGCTACGGTCGGCTTTTTGGGCATTTAGTCCTCCGGGGAATGAAGGATTGTAATCGAGCGATGAGCAGTGAGCAATGCACTGTGAGCAGGAGCTCCGAGCTAACAGTGTTCGCTCCAAGCTCGCAGCTAATCAACTAGGCGCTTGTGCTGGCCGCGGCTTCCGGATTCGGTGGAGGTGGCGGCGCCGCGCGCTCATACTCGCATTCCTTGTTTGGGCACGCAATCACCGGGCCGGCTTTCAGATTTTTCTCGACCAGATATTCGCTACCGCAACTCGGGCACTTCTCGGCGATCGGTTTGTTCGCCGAAGTGAATTTGCACTTCGGATAATTCGAGCAACCGTAGAATGTGTTGCCTTTGCGAGCTCGCTTTTCGACCAGGTCACCGTCCTTGCAATCGGGGCACTTCACACCGATGTAGTTCTGCTTCACGTATTTGCAGTCTGGATACCCGCTGCAAGTGGTGAACTCGCCGTAACGTCCGTGACGGATCATCATGTTGCGGCCGCACTTCGGGCAGAGTTCGTCGAGCGGGATGTCTGGAACTTTCTTGCCTTGATCGAGGCGTCGCGTGGTTTTGCAATCCGGATACCCTGTGCAGGCCATGAACTGGCCGAAGCGGCCACGCTTGAGCACCATCACACGTCCGCAGTTTTCGCAGTATTCCTCAGCCGCACCAGTTTCCTGCATGTCCGCGGAGTCAAGATCGGGCAGGTTGATCGGATTCTCTTTTGTGAACGTGCAAGTGTTGGGATCATCTTTGTCGTAGGTACTGCAGGCATAGAAGGACCCGTGCTTGCCCCATTTGATCACCAGCGGCGCGCCACACTTTTCGCACTTCTCGTCCGTGGGCTTCTCCATCCGCTTGATGTTCTCCATATGCTTTTCGGCATATTTGAGATCCTTCTGGAATTTCTTGTAGAACTCCGACATGGCGTCTTGCCACTTCTCTTTGCCTTCCTCGATTTCGTCGAGTTCTTCTTCCAGGCGGGCGGTGTACTGCACGTCGAAAATATCGCGGAAGTTTTCGATCAGCAGGTCGGCGACGACCAGGCCGATCTCCGTTGGAACGAACTTGCCGCCTATCTTCTGCACGTACTGGCGCTCTTGAATCGTCGAGAGAATTGCAGCGTAGGTGGACGGGCGGCCGATACCACGTTCTTCCAATTCTTTGACCAGCGACGCTTCGTTGTAACGCGGCGGCGGCTCGGTGAAGTGCTGCTCGGGCTTTAGCGCCTTTAACGTCAGCTTCTGGCCTGCTTCGAGCGCTGGGAGTTTGTGCTTCAACTCCTCGTCTTCTTCGTCTTTTCCTTCCTTCGCCTCTTCGTAGACTCTGAGGAAACCGTCGAACTTCAGGACGGATCCGGTGACGCGGAACCAGAAGATGTCGTTGCTGGTCTTTGCCTTTGCGTCGATGTCAACCGTGGTCTGGTCGAAGACCGCTGGGTTGATTTGCGAAGCTACAAACCGCTGCCAGATAAGCTTGTAGACCTTGTACTCATCTTCCTTTAAGTACTGCTTGACCTGGTCGGGATGGCGCATCGCCGAAGTCGGACGAATAGCTTCGTGCGCCCCTTGCGCTTCTTTCTTCTCTTTAAAGGTGTTCGGATTTTCCGGCAGATAGTTCGGCCCGTATTCCTTACCGACATACTCGCGCACTTCGGCGATGGCCTCAGGGGCAACGCGCGTCGAATCGGTACGCATATAGGTGATGAGACCAATCGATCCTTCTTCGCCGAGTTCGACGCCTTCGTACAGCCGCTGCGCGATCATCATCGTGCGCTTAACGCTGAAGCGTAGTTTGCGGGAGGAATCCTGTTGGAGCTTGCTCGTGGTGAACGGAGGGGCGGCGTTACGGCGCCGCTCTTTCTTCTCTACCGAGCGCACGACCCAGTCGGCTGTCTCGAGAGCAACGCGGATCTTTTCGGCTTCTTCCCCGTTCGGGATCTCGATCTTCTCTTCGCCCTTGCCCAAGAAGCGGGCGTCGAAGGCGGGAGGCTTATTCGCCGTCAAATGGGCATCGATCGTCCAGAATTCTTTTTTCTCGAATGCCTTGATTTCGCGTTCACGCTCCACGATCAGACGGAGCGCCACGGTCTGCACGCGTCCCGCGGAAAGGCCACGGCGGACCTTGTCCCATAGAAGAGGAGAGACCTGATATCCCACCAGGCGATCGAGGACGCGGCGGGCCTGCTGCGCGTCGACAAGATTCTGATCGATGGCGCGCGGATGCTCGAACGCAGCCTGCACGGCACGCTTGGTGATTTCGTTGAAGGTAACGCGTTGAATGCGTGGAGGTGCTTCGGGCTCGCCTTTCTTCGCCTTCTTCGCTGCTTTCTTCTTCTTGGAGCCGTTCTCGTCCAGTTCAGTGGCCAAGTGGGCGGCGATGGCCTCACCCTCGCGATCGGGGTCAGGCGCAAGATAGATGTTATCCGCGGACGCCGCAAGTTTCTTCAGCTTGGCGACGACCTTTTCTTTGCCAGGGATGACGATGTAGTCGGTTTCGAAATCATTATTAATATCGACACCGAGAGTGCTCTTGGGCAAATCCTTCACGTGCCCGAGCGAGGCTTCGACAGCAAAGCCCTTCCCCAGATATTTCTGGATGGTCTTCGCCTTGGCCGGCGATTCGACAATGACTAAACCTTTGGACAAAGGAACCTCAGTTTCTCGTTTCGGTCGTTTTTGAAGCTAGCACGAATGTCAAGCGGGGAACAAGTTACCGGAAGAAAGCTGCCAGCTTCGAGCCACGAGCAAACCCGCCATACTTCTTGCACTTCGGGCCCGCTGAATCAACGCTGTCAACATCCGCTGAGGTTCGTCCGTCCGACGAGTTAGGATCCGGAAGTCCTTATCATCTAGCAAATGGAGATCGTGCGCTAACAGAAGATGGTATTCCGCCTCATTGGCGGAACCGCGAGCGATCTGGAGGAAGCGACACACCTCGCCATCCCAGCGTCGGCCCGAGCCTTCTGCAATGTTTGCGCCAATCGAGGCCGTTGCACGACGAAGCTGGATCGTGAGCCCCCACATCTCTCCCTTCGGAAATGCTACTGTTACTCGATAGGTTAACAACGTCATCTGATGCGCCTTTGCCAAACCTTCAAATCTTTAAAAATCGACCACGAGTCGCTACTTAAAAGCAAATCCGTAAACTCGTCGCTCGCAGCTTTAGAAGGCTTTCACGAAATTCTTTCCCGGCATCTGTCTCACCTTGCTGTTCAATTCCAACTCGAACAGCGCGGCAAAGATCTCCGAGGAAGACATTTCGGATTCCAGCTTTTCGATGAGCTCGTCGATGTGCGTAGCTTCGTCAGCCTTGAGCAGGCTCAAGAGTCGGCGTTCGTGAGGAGGAAGCCCGTCGTCCGGAAATAGAGATGCGGACGAGGCGCTTTGGGATTCAGAAGGGGAAGCGGGGGTCAGCGCAAGTCGTACTTCCGTCGGAAGATCCTCCCACACGTCTTCCCAGGTTGCGACCAGCTTTGCGCCCTGTTTAATCAGTGTGTTTGGTCCCCAGGAATTCTTGTTAGTGACATTTCCTGGCACGGCAAAAACGTCGCGGTTTTGCTCGAGCGCAAGCCGGGCCGTGATGCGCGTACCCGAGTACTCGGCCGCTTCGACGACGAGCACCCCGAGAGACATGCCGCTGAGAATGCGGTTGCGGATCGGGAAATTCTGTGGCGCAGCGAATGTGCCTAGGGGGAATTCAGAAACAAGCGCGCCGCCGAGGGCAAGGATCTGCTCCGATAATCGCGAGTTTTCCTTGGGATAGGTGACGTCGACTCCTGTTCCGAACACTGCCACAGTCTTGCCTTTGGCTGAGATCGCGCCACGGTGACTGGCGGTATCGACACCGCGGGCCATCCCGCTGATGATCACCAGGCCCTGCGCGGCAAGATCGCACGCCAGGCGCTCCGCCATTCCTGAACCATAGGGCGTAGGGTGACGCGTTCCCACGACTGCAACGCCGGGCCTGCAAAGTATCTCGGCATTGCCCCGTACATAGAGGACGACCGGTGGATCGTAAATCTCCTTTAGCCGCGACGGGTAACAATCGTCTTCGATTGAAAGCACAGTGATACCCGCATCCGACGCGCGCGCCAATTCCTCGCGCGCGAGTTCAGACGATTTTCCAGTCGCGAGGGATTGCGCCGATACGGCTTGAATCTCGGTACTTTCAAGCTCCGTTAGTGATGCGCGGATCACTGCTTCGGACGATCCAAACCGTTCAACGAGCTTTCGGGCTCGGGTCGGACCGAGGCCGGGAGTCAGTGAAAGCGCTAGCCATTCGAGAGTGTGGTTACTGGCAGAAACGGCGGTTTCAGACACGATAAAGGGCTCCGAGCGGACTATGCGTTTTGCCCAGAAGAGTGTCAAGGTCAGAGGTCACAATCGTTTGCTAATATTGAAAAAGAGTCCCGTTTCGAAACTACGAATGCGACGCCTGCGGATTTCCGCCATTTCCTACCTCAATACTGCCCCGTTAATGTGGGATTTCGAGCACGGCCGAGCCGGACGGGAGTTTGAGATCTCTTACACCGTACCGTCCTCGTGCGCGCAAGCTTTAGCCGAAGGCACAGCAGATATCGGCATTATCCCGGCGGCAGCCTACGCGCAAATTCCTGGATTGCAGGTGCTGCCCGACGTGGCAATCGCTTCACGGCGGGCCGTTAGATCGATTCTGCTGGTCAGCCAGATTCCCCTGGAGTTGGTGCGCACTGTTGCGCTCGATACGTCCTCAATGACCTCAGTTGCGCTCACGAAGATTCTGTTCGAAAAGTGGATGGGCGGCGGAAGAACATTTACGCCGATGGAGCCCGATATCGAGAAAATGTTGAATGAGTGCGATGCCGGATTGCTGATCGGCGATCCGGCGTTAAGGGTTGACCGGCTGCGGTATCATACTGTAGACCTCGCAGAAGAATGGATCCGCCATACGGGGAAACCGTTCGTGTTCGCGTTCTGGGCTGTGCGGGAGGCGGCGCTGCGCGAAGCAGATCCAACTCTCGATGTAGCGACCGTGTTCCGAGAGTCGCGCGATCACGGGCTGATGCCGGGGAACCTCGACCAGATTTCGCGCGAGTGGGCGCCTCGCGTGGGTTTGAGTGAAGCAGCGGTGCTCACCTATCTGACGGAGTGTATTCATTACCACCTCGATCCGGGATGCCTGGAAGGGCTGGGGCTCTTCTATCGCTATGCGGCGGACTTGGACCTACTCCCGACCCCACCGGAACTGCGTTTCGTGCAAACATCGAGCGCTTTCGCCGACTGATCGATCTTGCGATAGCCAGCAACTACCAGGGTCACGAAGGCTCGTCGGATTTTTCCTTGTAACTAGTGTCGTCAAGTGGTGGTTGGTTTAATGGCGACAACGCGGCGCACCTGGCGGATGGCTCTCCACCCATCAATGCGGTAACCTGACACTGCGACTTTGGGCTATTCCTAGATATGAGTCTTTTCCAGCCCATCCCCAATGCCGGCCCAACCGATGCAACGCGGCCGCTAGCCGACCGCATGCGCCCACGCACACTCGACGAATATGTCGGCCAGGCGCACCTGATCGGGCCTGGGAAGCCCCTGCGAGTTTCAATCGAGCGCGACGACGCAGGATCTATCATTTTCTGGGGACCGCCGGGCACGGGCAAGACTACCCTCGCCAAGATCATTGCGAACATGACCAAGGCAGAGTTCATTGAATTCTCCGCAGTCCTGGCCGGGATCAAGGAGATCAAGCAGGTCATGGCCGATGCGGAACGCGCCCGTCAGTACGGCACGCGCACCATCGTATTCATCGACGAAATTCATCGCTTCAACAAGGCGCAGCAGGATGCATTTCTGCCGCACGTCGAAAAGGGGAACATTAGGCTGATTGGAGCAACCACCGAGAATCCGTCGTTTGAGATCAACTCGGCGCTTTTGTCGCGCTGTCGGGTGTATGTGCTGAATCCCCTGACGGAAGAGCAGATTGTGCTGCTGCTGAGGCGCGCGCTCGAGGATCGCGGGCGCGGGTTAGGCGACATGAATCTGACGGCGTCTGATGATGTGTTGAAGAAGATCGCCAGTTATACCAGCGGAGATGCCCGGAGCGCTTACAACGTGCTGGAAGTGGCGGCGGGATTGGTAACATCCCCACTTCTCGCGAAAGAGGCCGTGAGTGGCGCGCCCCCAGATCAGTCTGAGATTACCGATGAGATTGTCCACGACGCTCTCCAAAGGCGCATCCTCCTCTACGACAAGACTGGCGAAGAGCATTACAACCTGATCTCGGCTCTGCACAAGTCGGTGCGCAACAGTGACCCCGACGCGGCTTTGTACTGGCTCGGGCGGATGCTCGAGGCGGGGGAAGATCCTCTTTACGTGGCGCGTCGCGTGGTACGCATGGCCGTGGAGGATATCGGCCTGGCGGATCCTAACGCGTTGTCCTTATGCATGGCAGCGCGTGATGCGGTGGACTTCATCGGCATGCCCGAAGGCAATCTGGCACTGGCCCAGGCTGTTGTATATCTCTCCGTTGCACCGAAATCGAATGCGTTGTATACCGCGTACGGCACTGTGACGGAAGATGTCGAGCGTACCGCAGCGGAACCAGTTCCGCTGCATCTGCGCAATGCGCCGACCAATCTCATGAAGGGGTTGGGCTACGGGAAGGGATATCAGTACGCGCACGACCTGAAATCCAAGGTCGCCGCCATGGAATGCCTGCCCGAGAACCTACGCGGGCGAGTGTATTATGAGCCGACGAGTGAAGGCATCGAAAAGCGCATCCGCGAGCGGCTGGAGGAGATCAAGCGCCAGCGATCCCAAGCAAAACAAGCCTCTTCCGGCCGGGAAAAGAAAGAATCGTAACTCCCCTTTTCGACATCAGTAAGGGAGTCATCAGTCTCAACCCTTCCCCCAAAAGGACAGGTCTGTCATGGCTGCACTACCCAGTCTCGTCGGCAATGAATTCATGCTCCAGCCTGTCCAGCCTGTGCCGGGCAAGCTTGCGGAAGAGTTACAGCGCGTCCAGAAGACGGCGCAAGCGATCACATCCATTCTCGACCTTGACCAGCTGATAGAACGTGTTGTCCACGAAGTAACGCAATGGTTCGGCTGCGTGGAAGCCAGTGTTTTCCTGCACGATGAACAACGCCATGAAATGGTGCTTGCGTCGGTGTGCGGCTGCCGCGTACACGGCAAGGGACATCGGTTAAAGATCGGACAGGAGGGCATGGTCGGCCACGTGGCGGCGACCGTCAGGATGCACTACGCCCCCGATGTCCGTAAGGACCAGTACTACATCGCCTGCGAGAATGCCACTTTGTCCGAAGTTGCGATCCCTTTGTGCGTCGGCGATCGCCTGGTCGGCGTGTTTACCGCCTCGCATAGTGAACTGGATGCCTTCACGCGCCCGATGCTGCGAATCCTGCAGGCGCTTTGCGATCACGTGGCGGTGGCCGTTCAGAATGCGCGCCGGTTTCAACTGGAACGCGCCGAGCGGGCGGCGATGGATCGGGACGCTCAGGAAGCCAGAGCCATACAGCAAGCGCTTCTACCCAAGAGTTCTCCCTATATTCCCGGGTTCGCGATCTCGGGTTTGAGTGTGCCAGCGCGGGCGGTCGGCGGTGACTGGTACGACTTCATTCCCTTTCCCGATGGACGATGGGGAATCGTTCTCGCCGATGTGTCCGGTAAGGGCACGGCCGCTGCCTTGTTGATGTCTGCCACTCGGGGGATGCTGCGGTCTCTCGCGGAGGCCTGCTGCTCGCCTGGCGAGGTGCTGACTCGTCTTAACAAATTGCTGGTGGACGACTTCCCTGCTGGAAAATTCGTTACCCTGGTGTATGCGGTGCTTGATCCGTCCCAGCGGACGGTTGTTTTTGCCAACGCAGGGCATTTGCAGCCTTTGTTCATCGACGATAACGGCGAACATTTTCTCGAGGTCGAGCGTGGCTTGCCGCTAGGACTGGGGTGTGGGGACTACTCTGAAACCGTCATCCCGTTCTCTGAGGGCTCAAAGCTGATCTTTTACAGCGACGGCATCACCGAAGCAGTCAATGAGCGCGAAGAAGAGTATGGGCCGCACCGGCTTGCCGAACACGCGGTGAAGGCGGGCGCGTCAGCAGTGACCCTTGTCGATGAAGTGCGGTCGTTCGCTAACGGTGCGGGCGTGCGGGACGATGCCAGCGCTGTATTCGTCAGCTTGACGAACCAGGTGGCGGGCGAACATTCCGATCTACGTTCCTGAGGGCGGTGGCTCTTTTGCATCGTGAATCATAAGAAGCACCCGCATATCTGCCAGCGTGTGCATGACAATCGGCAACAGTAAACTCCCACTCGCCAGAAAGAACACGAAAAGGATGATCGCCAGGACACCCGTCCCCAGTGCGGGAAGGAGTCCCTGGTAGAGGTGGCCAACGGCAAACAAGGCGCAAGCAACTCCAATCGATGCTGCGATCCCCAAACGCCAGCGGGACCCTTGCAGATACCACAATAGAAAACTGCGGAAGAGACATTCCTCGCAGACGCCTGCTGTGATCGACAACGCAACCCACCACAATCGCTCACGGCAAGTCTGAGGGAGCAGGTAGCTCAATCTGGCCATGGCTCGCTCGATGACAGTTCTCTTCCCCGGCATCCTCGCCAGCATAGCTGGCACAAGCACGATGCAGACAAAACCCAGCACCAGGAGCGTCAGTAGCCATGTTGGCGGGAGCCATGCTGCGTCCACTGAACTGAGCGAGATGCGCCACAGTCGTGGCAATCCCACGATGGCGGCGGCCCACCGGGTCGCGAGCCAATGTCCAGCCATGATCAACCCATAAACGCGGACGCGGGGACGAGGCTCGGCTGCTAGTTTTAGTCGGCCAAGAACAAACTGGTCCACGACGAGTAGCAGGACCAGGAACACAACCAAAACGTCAGCGGATCTCATGGGACTGTGCTGCGAACTCAGCGAAGCCGGTCACGGTGTTCCTTGAGGATGCACCTGTCCATGACAACGAAAATCCCGGCTCGGCGCGCCTTCTCGGCCGCCTTTTCATGGATTACTTCCTCCTGCATCCAGATCGCTGGCACTTTGAGTTCGATGGCCTGGTCGACCACCTGTTCGACGAACTCAGGGCGGCGGAAGATGTTGACGATGTCGATTTTCTCCGGCACATCAAGCAGCGAATGATAAGCCCTCTCACCCAGGCACTCCTCGATGGTCGGATTCACTGGGACAATGCGGTACCCGTGGCTCTGCATATATGCGGAAACGCCGTGGCTGGGGCGAAGCGGGTTGCAGGAGAGTCCGACCACGGCGATCGTCCTGGAACGTCGCAGAATGTCGGTGATGGGATCGGAGTGTGGCGACGCGGCCAAGGTTCCACCTCGCTATTTTTTGTTAGCTTCTTCCAGTTTCTGCTTGAACATCTTTAGAGCGAGTTTGCGGATCGTCTCGGATACTTCCTTATTGTTCGAGAGATTCTTCAGATCCTGCGTGAGCAGATTCTTCATCAGACCGAGACCGAGATCGAGCGGAGTGCGCGGGTTAGCGACCAGGTTGCGCACGACAATGTAGTTCTTCATGAATCGGCGTTTCAGGGGAATCTGGCGCAGCACCGCCTCGAGCACATTCTTCTGGCTGGCGAACTTCTCCACTTCCCCGTCCGAGAGCTTCGGAGCTTCGAGCACCGCGAGCGCGACAACCTTGGTTCCATCGCGAATCAGAATCGACCGCTCCTCTTTGTTACCTTTCAAGGCGAGTTGGATGCGCCCTTTGACATCCAAGCGATTGATCTTCTGCAGCGTGTTCTCTCGTTTAGGTTCGGTCGGCTTCTGAAACGGCTGGGCAGCGGCCGGCTTCGCGCTTGCTCCCGCGGGCGACGGCGTAGATGCAGGCGGTGGGATCTCTGCAGTATCCACCACCGGAAAATAGTCCGGCCCAAGTAACTCGACAACACCGCCAATGGCTTGAAATGGTTTCTCGCCGTCCGCAGCAATTTCAGCCGCATGATCTTTCATGTACGCGGCAACCGTTTCCTCGTCTTCAGGAGTCGATGGCGCTTGCTCCATCTCAGCCGCCGGGACTGGAGCGCTCGCGGTTTCACCGCTCGTAACCTGTGGGTTGGCTTTGACAACGGGCGCCTGTTCCACAACCTGAGAGGCTTCGTCCCGAGTAGCCTGCTCCACAGGCTTCGGTTGAAGCAGATCCGCTTCCTCTTTTTTGAGATAAGGATTCGATCTCAGCACGTTGATCACGCTGGGGAACGACAGAGCGCGCTTGCTCTTCAGGACGGTCTCCACAGTGTCACGCATAGCCGATGTCGCCACCTTCGCAAGTTGGGCCTCAGGAACCGACGGATTCTCCAGCAGCGCAGGCAGCAATCGTGGCCGAAGGTTATCGGGCGAAATGAAATAGTCGAGCACTTCCCGTGGGGTCTGCGGATCAGCCGCCGCGGCCACACAAGCTTTTTCATCCCAACCCGCAAGCGTCATACGCGCCAGGTCTCCGAAGACCTTGTTGTGGAGTGCAAGGTAAACCAGGATTTCGATGTTCTCTGCCGCGGAAACTTGCAAAGCGCCGCGCGCAGCGAACTGCATCATGTTGGAAGGCAGCTTGGAAGCGCGGATTTGGTCAATCGTGCGCGCCATGATCTATTCCTCAGGCGACGGCTGCGCGGCCGGCGCACATCCGGTCAGCGACTCCAGTTCCCGCACCGCGAGATCGAAGTCAAGAGTGATGCGATTCGGTTGGCTGCGTAGAAATTCGTCCCGCAACGTCCGATAGTACCAAAGAGTGCCCTCTCGTCCCCCATTGAACCGTGACCAGACAGATTCGCCCACCGCGCGGTAATCGCTGAGAATTGACCGGACATTGTTGAGCTTGTCGGCCGCCGACACCATTCGCGTATCCGAACTCTCCTTCCTCAACCGACGAAGATAGCTTTCCTTGCGCTCGCGCCATGGTGGTTTGGGAATCTCGTAAGCATCCGTGCAGCCATCGACCATTTCGGCCACACGCTTGCCGAACCGTCGGCGAACTTCTTTGAGCATGGGTGCTCCGCCGCAATCTTCAACCACATCGTGCAGCAGGGCGGCAATTGCGAGATCCTCGTCGCCACCGGCTTCCAGGACAAGCGACGTGACGCCTATAAGGTGCGCGATGTAGGGAATCTTGGAGGCTTTACGAGTTTGACCCGCATGATGCTTGGCAGCGAATTCAAAAGCGCGCAGGAAGCGAGAGCCTAGCTTCACTGACCGCCTTCGATTCTGCACAGCTTTACTCATGCCACCGTCCACCCGACCCTATTGGCATCCAGAGGGCTCTGCACTTTGCGCACCGGAAGACCCTTGCGATTGAGCGCGTCGCCCTCATTGCTTCTCCCCGCGGCGCGCCAGCAGGTAAGCTCGAATGAACGGCTGCATGTCTCCGTCCAGCACCCGATCCACATCTCCAACTTCGACCTTGGTCCGATGATCTTTCACCATGCGGTACGGCTGCAGCACGTAGGAACGAATCTGCGATCCGAAGTCGATATCGAGTTTGGAATCCTCAATCTTCTTCGTGGCTGCTCGTTTCTTCTCCATCTCGAATTCGTAAAGTTTCGAGCGCAACATGCTCATCGCCCGCTCGCGATTCTTATGCTGCGAGCGCTCGTTCTGGCAGTTCGCGACCAGTCCCGTCGGAATGTGCGTGATACGCACGGCAGAGTCGGTCGTGTTCACATGCTGACCTCCCTTGCCGCTCGACCTGTATGTATCGACACGAATGTCTTCCGGCTTGATCACGATTTCGATGCTGTCGTCGATCTCCGGCGAGACAAACACGCTGGCAAAAGAAGTGTGCCGGCGTTTGGCCTGATCAAAGGGCGAGATCCGCACCAGCCGATGTACACCAATCTCACTCTGCAGAAGCCCGAAAGCGTATTCGCCGTTCACCGCAAACGTAGCCGACTTCAGCCCCGCCTCTTCCCCAGGCTGGTAATCGTAGAGTACGGTCTCAAAGCCCTGCCGCTCGGCCCATCTCAAATACATGCGCAGGAGCATGTCGGCCCAGTCCTGGGACTCGGTGCCTCCAGCACCCGGGTGGATGGTCATGATGGCATTGCGGGCATCGTTTTCACCAGACAGCAGCGTCTCAGTCTCGAGTTTGTCGATGACATCCCGGAGCGAGGAGATTTCGCGCTCGAGGTCGGCGTCAACATTTTCGCCCTCTTTCGCGAGATCGAAATACGCATTGATGTCGTCGGTGCGGCGTGCCAGGTCGGCGTCCGTGGCAATCACGTGCTCCAGACGCTTCTTTTCGCGCATGACCTGCTGCGAGCGCTGTGGATTCGACCAGAGATTCGGGTCGGAGGCTTGTTTTTCGATTTCCGCTAGCTGCGGACGAACTTTGCCGGCGTCAAAGATACTCCCGAAGGTCGCGAGCTTTCTTGCTTAGCTTTTCGTATTCCTGCTCCAGCTCTGTATTCATGAAGAGAGATTAGCCTTTTTCTGCTTTCCGAATGTGAAGCGCTCGATTAGCGCTCCAAAAGAAATTATCGCACAGGCATAAGCGAACCAGTCTCCGTGGCGAGTGTAGAACGTGGTGACCGAAGTGAGTGCATATGGGGCTATGAGAGCCGATCGCACTTTGCGCGGGATGCCGGCCGCAATCCGTCCCCAGGGATCGATCGCCGCCGTCACGCCCGTGTCCGTCGCACTGAGCAACCAGCGATCGTTCTCGATGGCACGCATGCGAGTCTGGTTCAAATGCTGCGCGTAGGCACCGCTGTCCCCGTACCACCCATCATTCGAGATATTCACAAACACCTGTGCCCCGAGATTCGCCGACTCCCTCACCTCGTCCGGGAAAATGGACTCATAACAAATGAAGATACCTGCGAGCTTGCCTCCCGCATTAAGCGGCGCTCGCGAGTACCCCTGTCCGAACTGGCCTACTTCTTTGGTCAGCCCGCCGGCAAACGAGAACAGGCTCGGGAAAGGAAGATACTCGCCAAAAGGCACCAGGTGGACTTTGTCATAACGGGCGGTCCACTCGCCTTGCGGGCTAATCAGCGCAGCGGAGTTGAACAGCGGCCCTTCGTCGTTCACAGACGTCGTGTCGCTGCCAATTGCACCGGCGATGATCCAAGCGTTCGTCTTGCGAGCCGTGTCGCTGAGTGCCTGCCGGAATTTCGTGTCATTGGTAAAAAATGGCGCCGGCGATTCCGGCCAAACGATCAGATCGATCCCGGGCTCGCGATGTTCCGCGGCAGTCTTCTCAGTGAGGTCGCTTAATTCCTGCAGCGTCTGCTGAAAGTAACTGGGAGTCCAATTCGCTGCGACGGGAATATTCTGTTGCACAAGGAGCGCGGCGCGATCAGTTTTCGCCGGCGGCGCTTCTACCAACTGGCCCGACTGAAGCACTGCGGCCGCAGCGAGTGCCGCGGCGAACATCATCCCGCGCCGCGGTCGCGGGATAAGAAATGCGACCGCCACAGCTACGTTCACCAGCGCGATCTCAAACGAAATTCCATACACACCAGTCCAGCCTGCAATCCGACAAAGCGCAACATTATTCACCTGTGAGATGCCCAGCAGACTCCAAGGGAATCCGCTGACACGCGTGCGCGCCAGTTCGATTGCCACCCAGAGAAAGGGCGCAAACACCAGCGCTCGGCGGTTATCGTACGGACGCGCGAGCAGCGACACCAGCAGTCCAAACATGCCGTGGTAGAGGCCCAGATAACAACAGAAGAGCAGCAAGACCAGAAGCGCCATCGGCGCGTTCAGCCCTCCGTACTGCCGCATGGTGTTGTAGATCCAATAACAGGTGCCGGCGTACCAGACGATTCCGCAGACATAGCCAAGCAGGAATCCTTGCCAGGGGGTGCCCGCCTGAAGACGGACTGAGCCCTCAACCTGTAACTCGCTCGCGGATTGTGTGCGCATGAGCGCCACGAGCAAGGGCGTGAGTGCCACCCATCCAAGGACGTAAACGCCCGGCAGCGGAAAGATCAGGATCTGCAACACTGCCGAGAGTAGTGCCAGAATCCAGGCGCTATAGTGAATTTTCCGCACGTGGAAGGATAGCAAACAGGCGCTGTTGGACCATTTGCACTCGGCTGTCAACTTAGTTTCGATCTGACGAATTCAACGATTTCTGGCGTCAAATACGCTGGTGGTGTTATTTGGAAGACTGGCCGTTGCGCTACTGGCTTCAAAGAAACGGAGCTCCACGCCGGCGCGGAGCCGGTCTGATGCAGGATCACAGCATCCGCTCGGTCCAGGAACTCCCGCGCGGATGTCTTGAAATCGTTGGTTTCGGGACTGAGGATCGCGAGATACAAGTCAGGCCGCAGGAATCGCACCACACTATTGGATTCGATAATCACGTTGCGTCCAGTTTCAAGATGCTTCCGCAAGGAAGGCATCGCCTCCGCGAGTCTTCCCTGCTCTGTTCGGACCCAAAATACAGGCGAAGCCCCCGCAATCAGAAAGCGAGATGTGTCAGATTCGCCTGACCTGTCGCGCTCCTGCGAGATTGCCCAGGAGTGGTCACTGGTCGCACAGTCGCAAGCCTCGCCGTTGGCGGAGCAAATTCCGTGGCCATACTGAGTGATTTTTA
This sequence comes from Binatia bacterium, assembly GCA_035577905.1. Taxonomy (GTDB): domain Bacteria; phylum Acidobacteriota; class Terriglobia; order Terriglobales; family Acidobacteriaceae; genus Sulfotelmatobacter. The sequence goes on along the minus strand of DATKAP010000015.1, from coordinate 19,168 downwards.
CAGCGGTCCACTCAAACTGCGGCAGCGCCGAGATCAGGCCGGCAACAACACTGGTCTTACCCACGCTGCGGGAATGTCCGCCGATTACGACTAACGCCATGAGAAGCTTGCCCGCTCGCCGGAGTCTACGACCTATCTTTCCGAGTCAATCGCGCCACAGTTGCTAGCTGCTTCAAATACTGCCGCAGCGGCTGCGCGGGCGTGCCCCAGAACGCGATCCCTTTGCCGCGCAGAATTTTGTTGGGCAGAACTCCGCCTTGGCCGCCAAGCATGACTCCTTCGCCGATCCGGGCGTGCTCGCCGATGCCGACTTGTCCCCCAAGCACCGCCCCTTTCTCGATAACGATGCTGCCGGAAAGACCGGTCTGTGCAGCGATGACAACATCCTCGCCTATGTCGCAGTTATGCCCTACGTGCACCAGATTATCGATCTTCGCGCCACGGCGGATGCGGGTTTCGTCCAGCGCACCGCGGTCAATTGTGGTATTGGCGCCGATTTCCACGTCATCTTCGATGACGAGTCTGCCGACCTGGGGAAATTTCTCGTAATGTCCTGTTTTGTGGTCCCGCACGTACCCGAAGCCGTCGCTGCCGAGCACGGCACCCGCATGCACAATGACGCGATCGCCCACGTTCGTTCCCGGGTAGATCGTGACGTGTGAATAAATATTGCAATGACTTCCGATCCTGGCACCGGAACCGATCACACAGCCACTGCCAATACGAGTTTGCTCCCCGATGCGCGCACTTGCATCGATGACTGCACCTGCTTCTATGGTTACGCCCGCCCCGACTTTGGCCGAAAGGTGCACAACCGCCGTAGGATGGACTGTCGTCTCATGCCGGCCATCTTCGGGACTTACCGCCCGCGCTGCGCGGGCAAAGGCGAGCTTGGGATGCGCGCTGATCAGAAGCGGCTTCTCGACACTCAGGGAAGCGGCAAACTCGCCGACGATGATCGCTCCTGCGCGGGACTTCAGTGCGGCAGCGAGATGCTTTTCATCATCGACGAAAACAAGGTCCTGCGGCAAGGCGGAGTCGAGACTTGAAACGCCTTCAATTTGGACGTGATGATCGCCTAGCAAACGGGCATTCACCGCGTCCGCGATTTCACGAAGCGAGCGCTTCATGGCTCCACTGTATAGCAGCAGTACGCTCGAAGAAAGTGCGCGTTATTCCGGTTTCCTGATCGCAGAGGCAGCGCTGGTGGGGGTACATGTGGCTTTGTCTTGGCAAAGTATGTAAGTGCCGCTTGCCGAACTGCAGCCATTCAGCCCAGAGCCCGGGGTAAGGCTCCACGTTCCCACAACAACTCCGTTGCTCAGTGTCCCAGTGGTAGAGGTCGTACCATTCGACGTACCAGTAAGGTCCCCAGGGTTTAGCGTTAAGACGCTTCCATTGGTGCTCGATTTGATCGTCAGGTTCAGCGTACCCGTGACGCTGGTCGTGGAACTGGTCGTAAAGTTGGCATTGCCGGTGACGTTTTCGGCGTCAGTTCCCGTAGCAAAACAAGCTCCTGCGTTGAAGAAGCCGAAGCCGGTAATGTCGAGAGGCCCGCTGTTGGTCACGGTAAAGGAGGTCACGAAATTCAGCAAGGCCGCCTGATCGGTACCACCGGTCAACTGAGCCTCCCAGTTTCCCGTCGCCTGCGTGTTGGTCTCATTGGAGGTGTTGTTGCTGGCGCCGCAACCGCAAACTACCAGTTCCACCGCAAGCAACGCCACCAGGGCAAGCTTCTTCATCCAGCATCCTTCCATTGGGGTCACTACGAGAATAGAGAGATGCGGGCAGCGCCGTCAATGGATGTAAGGACATCACTCGACTTCCAACTCTAGCTCTGCATTGTGTACTTGGGCTTCCGGAAGAAGCTCATGCCGGAAGCCCGCCGCAACTATGCTTTGGTCATCGTAAAGGCGCCGTTTCCGGTGCATCCGCCGCTGCCCACCAAGTTCCACGTGCCGGAGATCGTATTCCCGTTCTCCGTGCCGCTGAGCGTCAGGGTATTGCCGGACGGATCGCCTGACTGAACCGTCATGCCAAAACTTCCGCTCATGCTTCCGCTGAAATTTCCGCTCAGCGTGAATGAACCGGTTTCCGTTTCTCCAGAGACGAAACAGGGCGAGTTGCTGGTGAACTTGAAATTGCTGACTGTCAGGGAACCGTCGCCGTTTGTTTTCAGCGAAGTTCCGAATGCAAAGACGGTCGAATTCCCGCCGCTGACCAAGGTTGCATTCCAGTTTCCATTGACTTTGGATGAGTTTGTGTTTGTTGAACCGCAACCAACCAGAGCGAAACCGATCAAAAGTGCGAACGCTATCGCCAACTGCTTCATGAAAAATCCCCCGGGTTCAAAGTTCCGAAGGGCGCTGAAAGCTAGATGCCGAAAGTCAACCGCGCGGTAGCTTCCGGCCGCAGAGTACACCGTTGACTGTAGAAAACCTGCACCATGATTTTGTTCCTATTCTAGGTACTTGAAGATGCAGTTTGGTCGAACTGATGGCTGATCAACCAGAATGGCAAGCGGGAACGAAGGCGAACCTCAGTTGCGTTGACGACGAAACCCTAGGACTGAATGACAGCGGGGTTACCGCAAAAGCGCTGAAACGCGGCCTTCAGGTCCGCGGCAATTGCGGCCGCTTCCCGTGACTCGATATCGCGCCGAGGCATCATGTAGACGAGTTGTCCGTCACGCAGAAGCGCGATGGAAGGAGAAGACGGAGGATATCCGGTGAAGTAGCCGCGCGCTCGCTCCGTGGCCTCAGTGTCTTGCCCCGCAAACACGGAATAGAAGCGGTCAGGACGAGTGGCATTCTGCAAGGCCAGGCGCACAGCCGGCCGCATCCGCCCCGCGGCACAACCGCAGATCGAATTCACGACGACCATCGTGGTACCAGGAGTTTTCACTGCGTTGTCGACTTCTTGCGCGGTGCGTAATTCTTGAATGCCCAGGCGTGTTAGTTCTTCCCGCATGGGTATACACATGATTTCCGGATACATCGGCATTACTGGTCTCCTTGTAAGTTCATTTCCATTCTACCCGCACCGGAGCTAGCCGGGACTGAGGCCGCTTGACTTCCAGCGCTCCCGAAGCACCCTGTGTATATTGTGGGTGATCGATGCTGCTGCAGGAAAACATTTCTCTGGCCCCGCTGACGACCTTCCGCATCGGCGGCCCGGCGCGTTTCTTTGTCGAAGCGAAGTCGATCCCGGATGTGGAGGAAGCTGTCCGTTTCGCCCGGACACAAGATCTTCCACTTTTTGTGCTCGGCGGCGGCAGCAATCTTGTGGTCGCCGATGCCGGGTGGCCGGGCCTTGTCATCAAAGTAGCCATCTCTGGTATCGATCCGGCTTCCAGCGACCGCGACGGCAAGGCAATCTTCCAAGTAGGAGCAGGTGAGTCGTGGGACCACTTCGTCTCACACGCGGTTGTGCTCAACTGTGCGGGCGTGGAGTGCCTGAGCGGGATCCCCGGCAGCGTGGGCGGCACACCCGTGCAGAATGTGGGCGCTTATGGTCAGGAAGTATCGCAAACCATCGACTCGGTTGAAGCATTCGATCTCCAGGAGAAGCAGGTGCGTGAGCTTTGCATTGAAGCTTGCGGATTCTCTTACCGGTCGAGCATCTTCAATACGAGTGAGCGGGGCCGCTTCATTATCCTCCGCGTAACCTATGCGCTTACGCCTGGGGGCGAGCCATACGTCCAATACTCCGACCTGAAGCGCCACTTCGAGGGACATGGAAGCCCTGCAAGCCTCGCAGAGACACGCGAAGCCGTTCGTCACATCCGGGCGCGTAAGGGCATGCTGATCGTTGAAGGCGATCCCGACTGCCGCAGCGCCGGATCTTTTTTCAAGAACCCCGTGCTGAGCGAAGAGCAACACGAAGCACTTAAGAAACGAGCGGAAGCGAAGAAACTCGCTATTCCAACCTATCCGGCGCTGGAGAAGAACCATAAGGTGTCTGCAGCATGGCTGGTCGAGCACTCAGGGTTTGCCCGCGGCTTTGCACTCGGGCGCGCGGGCATATCCACTAAACATGCCTTGGCCATCGTGAATCGCGGTGATGCCACAGCAGCCGAAGTGATCGCCCTGAAAGATCAAATTCAGCAGCATGTCGAGGATCTCTGGAACGTGCGACTGGAACCGGAGCCTGTGTTTGTTGGAATCAGTGATCAGGGCCCGGTGGCCAGTGATCGGTGATCAGATCCGCCTGCTCTTCCACGTACATCACCGAAGATTGTCGAAAAACCACCACAGTTGTCTGATCACTGGCCACCGACCACTGGCCACTAGCCTCTCCCCCGCTGCCGAACAGCTTGCAAGCGCACCCTCCACGACCGTTCTGCCTGCAGGAAATTCCTGAACAAAACCGGAGCACGGGCGGTCTTCATGTTTGAGGGCAGACGAGTGCTGGCAGGAGAGGCGATCCTGAGCGGAGCGGCAACGGCCGAACGCAGCCTGGATGAAGTCATCGAAGAATTAGTCCGGCAGCACTCGCGCATGGTCTACCGCATCGCCTACGCAGTGCTGTGTAAGCCTCACGATGCAGAAGATGCTACCCAGGAGGTCTTCATGCGCGTGGTTCGCTACGGATCGAAGCTGCAAGACGTGGAGGATCCGAAGACCTGGCTGGCACGTATCGCGTGGCGGGTCGCGGTCGATCGCGGCAAACGACGTGGCAACCACGAGGTTCCCTTGGATGATCCCGATAGGCCGGTGCCGGAGATCGCCGCCTGCAATCCTTCGGCCGAGCATGCGTTCCAGAACAGGCAATCCGGGGCGGCGGTGGAAAAGCTCATTGCGGCCTTGCCCGAAAAGTTGCGTGCGCCCCTGATTTTGTCAGCGCTTCAAGAGATGTCTCCGAAAGAGATTGCAGCCACCCTGAACATCAACGAGGCCGCCGTACGGTCAAGAATCTTCCGCGCACGGCAGACACTGAAAGAAAAGCTGGCGCGGCAAATGCGCAGAGGATGAAGGCGATACACATGGCAGAAATAGATCACCAGCACATCAGTCGCGAACTCGATCCTCTCATCGATGCCGCGCTTGCGAAATATGCTTCGGTGGCGCCCCGCGAGGGTATGGAAGAGCGAATCCTTGCGAACCTGAGTTGTGCAAAGACATCGACTGGCATTGGTACATGGTGGAACTGGCGCGTGGCCGCGCTAAGTGCGGTTGTGCTCATCATCGCTTCGTCGCTGCTGTGGCAGTGGGAAAAAGCATCCCATCCGCCAGTTGTGGTGCATCGGCCAGCGCACGGCGAGGCGCCGCGGGCTGCTTACGCCGCCAATCGGAATGCGGGCCCACCGCCGCAAACGACATTGCCTCAGCGCAGGACAACTCGGGCACAGCGCGAGATTGTGGCACCAGTGCCCAAGCTTGCTGTTTTTCCATCACCGCTACCGCTGAGCGAACAGGAGAAGATTCTCTCCAGTTATATCGCCGAGTATCCAGAACACGCAGCTTTGGTGGCGGAAGCAAGGATGGATGCTATTCGGCAAGAGGATGAAGAACGCCACCGGATTTCCGACGAACGAAATTCGCCGCAGTAAGTTTTCGAATCAACCAGGAGAAGACAAACATGTTTAAGAGAGCTGTTGTTGCAGGGGTGATGTTCGCGGGACTGATGCTCGGGCTTACAGTCTTGCAGACGAAAGCCCAGGATTCTGCTGCTCCAAAGGGATCGCCGGATGGAACCGAACCTGGGCACGCCTATCGCGTCGACTTCGTTTTGACCGAAATTGAAGATGGGAAGAAGATCAACTCCCGCCAGTACGCACTCAATCTGAATGCGGGTGAGGCGGACCAACTCAAGATCGGCACCAGGGTCCCGGTTGAGGTCAAGCAGGGCGAGATCCAGTACCTGGATGTGGGGACATCGATCTGGTGCCGGCTGCGCGACCGCAAGGACATCCCCTGGCTGGCGAACGACGTCATGATGAATGTGACTATCGAAATCAGCAATTTTGCTATCCCTGACCAGCAGGGTCAGAGTATGCATCCCGCGATCCGGCAGATGAAGATTGATTCGAGCACCATTGCGATCGTGGGGAAGCAACTGGTTGTGGGCAGCGTCGACGATCCGAACTCAAAACGACAGTATCAGTTGGAGGTTACCGCAACCAGGTTGAAGTAATGAAATCAACAACCAGTGATTTGATTTCTTCGAGTCTCCGTGCCTCCGTGGTGAAGGTACAGAAAGCGCCGCCCCAGACCGTAACCCGCTTTGTCGGCTGTGACCCCTTCGAGGGGAAGGTTCCACGGTCCGGCCTCGCGGCGCTTCCTCTCATCTATCGGCAAGTCTTGCCGCCTGCTTGAATATCTTCAAAAACATGCCGCGCGTGAGCTTCCCTGTTGCCGTGTTCTGATTCGAAGGATGATATGACGCCAGTAACACCTTACCGTCGGGCATCTCGTAATGCGCGCCGTGCTTGAAAAGATACGGCTTGCGGCTGGGAAGCAGGCCGCGGCGCTTCAGGCTGTTCAGATAGGCATCAAACCCGATCTTGCCCAGTGCTACGACGACTTTCACCTTCGCAAGTCCAGCAATTTCTCGGTCGAGAAAAACCGAACACTCGGCCAGCTCCTGCGGCAGAGGCTTGTTGTCGGGAGGGGCGCAGCGCACGGCCGCGGTTATGTAGAGATCGGTGAGTTGCAGGCCGTCATTGCGATCGATCGCGGTGGGTTGATTCGCGAAGCCAGCCTCGTGGAGCACGGGATACATGAAGCTGCCGGAAGCGTCCCCGGTGAACGGCCGCCCGGTGCGATTGGAACCGTGCGCACCCGGAGCCAGACCCATGATCAGCACCCGCGCGTCGGGATCACCAAAGCCGGGCACGGGTTTGCCCCAGTAGTCCCAATCTCGATAAGCGCGGCGTTTCTCGCGCGCCACTTGTTGCCGATATGCGACCAGGCGGGGACAGCGCGTGCAGGCGATGACTTCATGATTGAGAACTGTGAGCCAGGACACTTGAGCATTACACCACAGTGTGCGGCGGCAACGCCTCACCCGAGCATGGTAGAAGAAACATCCAGAGGCGCGCGGAAAGGCTTCTCGCAACTGCCATGAGAAGTCGGCACCCACTTGGAACTATCTAAGGAAAGACTGCCTGATTCCACGCGCAGTATGTCTGGCCCTCGCACTTGGGATTGTCACAGCGCGCGGGCTCTCCCAGCCAACCCTGTTGCAGAAGCTTCGCTCGCAGTTCGGCTACGGAGGCGTGCTCGTCGATTTCGATGTAGCTCAGGAAGCAAAAGCGCTTGCAGACGGGACACGTCGTGCCGAATTTGCGAGTGGCCAGAGCCATGGGGGTTCTGCGGGCGTGATGTTGGAAGACTTCCGTCGCCGTGGAATTATAGCGCTCAGGGGAATGGAAATCTCGGATCGACGTGCGCAAAATATTCAAAACGCGGGACTTGGATAGCTCTGGTCCGAAGATCCTCCCTAAAATATTGAAATTAAATGCTTTGCAGGTAAAATATTGCAAAATAAGCGATTACATTCTTCAAACTCGCACTTCTCGGTGGAGGCCTCTTCTTGCACAGGCATACAACCAATTGATATTGCGGCACTTAGCCGACACAACCCCTTGAGCTCGGCTGCAAAATATTGCCAAAGAAAGACTTACGCGCAAAATATTCTAACAAAAGGACTTGTTGGGCACGACTTTCGCCAGTCCACTCAAGCCTCAGAATGGCTTGTGGGCCACCTATTCGTGGAGGTCACATGCTATTTGAGTGTTCGCGAAGGTTCACAATCGTACAGAAGCGGGGGGATTCACGAAGGTGAATCCGCCCGCTTCCGGATAAGGCGCTTAGAACTGGCGGGAGCCAAGGCCGAGGGACGCCCACTTGTTGGCATCGATCGGGACCATGAAGAGCGTACGTCCCGAGGCTGCGTAAATGGCGTAATCGGTTGAGACGCCGTTGAAGTTCAGAGTGGCCTCGCCGCGACCGTTGGTATCCACGGTGTAGGTGCCGGTGATCGCGCTGTCGGGCACGAGGGAGCGAGTGGAGCTGCCTTCGATAATCGCGTTGACGTCGCCGGTGCCCGTCAGATTTCCTGCCCCGTCACTGGTGATCCGAGCGATTACATCCGCCTTTCCCGGCCAGTAGTAGTAGGTCTCTCTCAGGTTGACCGCCCAGCTTCCGCGGATCAGAGACTGGTCATAGCTTCCACTCGCCTGCGGCAGGAACTGACCAGTCGCAACTGAGTAACTCGGATTCAAACAGATGTAAAGGAGCTGGTTTGGAGCCGTCATGTAAATCGAGAGAAGGCTAATGCCGCCGCCAGCGAGGTTAATGGTCATTGTGCCGCGCCCGTTTGGCTGAATTGCGTAGGTTGCCGTGGAAGTCATCCTGTAACCTACCGAGCTGGCCCAGGTCGGGTGACTCAGGATGTTGTCGATGACGCCATCGGTGAGGTTGCCGAGGCCATCGGCTGTGAAACGACCGAGCGCGACCGCATCCTGATGATCAAAAGCGGTATATCCGGTCGAGACGAGCACAAGGTTTCCGTACAGCGAACTGTTCGAGAAACTGGTACTGGTGTCCTGGTGAATTGCGACACCGAGATAGCCGGTATCCTCATCTCCGGAGATGAAAAACAGAACATCCGGACTGAGCTGGTAGAAGATGAAATGCGCCAGCATGCCGCTGACATTGAGGGTCGCGGTGGATGGCTCATAAGGTTGCAGAGGCGTGAAGGTGCCCGCAAAGCCTATGCTCTGGGTGACGGAACCGTTGTTGTTGATGTCTGCAACCCCGGAACCGATCGTCCCTGCGGCTGCGGTGAACAAGCCTGCCATGGCGACTGGGCTAACAGTGTCATCAAAACCATCCAAGGTGAAGACATAGGTGCCAGAGAGATCTGAGGAGGAAGTGAGGCCGGTCTGCAGATCGAGGTTACCCCAACCAGTTCCGGTGTCGCCAAAACCTAAGATTCGTGCAGAGGTATTAGAGGTCAGCACGAAATGGATCGGGAACTGGACTTGCTGACCGCCCTGCAGGAAGGTGAGCGTGGCAGAGCCTCTGCCGTCGGGTTTCACGGAGTACGTTCCAGCGACCGACACGCTGCTGGGCGATGTCCCGGCTTGATAGAAGCTGAGTGAACCGCTGGAGATGGCGCCGTTGCCGTCAGCCATGACACTACCCACGCCAAACAAACATGCGTTGCCGTTGCCTCGGTATCGGAACGCGTAGTGGCCCTGCAATGAGGCATTGGAAAACACGACTGTGGCCACAGAGTTTGCCGAATGCCTGGGGTCAACCTGCAGGGTCGCTTTTACGTTAACTCTCCCGGTCCAGGGTGGAGAGAGTGGGGCGGAGTAAATGCCATCGGCGGAGATCGTTCCCCAGGTCGCCGGATCCGTGCCTTGGACGCCGGCAACTTCCCAAGTCACCGGTGCGTCGGCTGTGAACTGCTGAGTTGCTCCGGCAGGCACGGTTGCCGTTGGGGGCGAAATCGTGGGCGTAACAGCGACGGCGAAGCTCATTGTGCGGAACACGCTGGGGTCTGCTTCCGAAGTAACGGTCACTTGCGCAGCAGCGTCGCTGTCTTGCGTGAAGGGAGCCATATAGAGGCCCGAATTGTCGATGCTGCCGGGGCCGCCTATGGTCCAGGTCACGCCCGTGTTGGTGGCGTTCGTGACGCTGGCAGAAAATTGCACCGTCATTCCCAGTACCACACGAGCGGTCGTAGGCGTGAGAGACATAGATACGGCTGGAATGGTGATGGTGGCGGACGCGGATTTGGACGTGTCCGATTTCGAAGTGGCCGTGACCGTAACGCTTGCGGGAGTCTGCATCGATGCCGGAGTAGAGTAGAGGCCGCTGGCGTCGATACTGCCTGGGCCAGACAAGCTCCACGTAACGTCTTTGTTAGTAGTTCCGCGCACTAGGGCAGCGAATTGCTGCGTAGCGCCAATAATGACCGTCGGAGACGTGGGGGTTACGGCAACGGTAACAACGGGTGGAGTAATGGTGATGGAGGCCGTATCCGATTTGCTCTTGTCGTCCACCGAGGACGCCGTTAAGGTCACAGTGGCTGGACTGGGAACCGTAAGGGGCGCGGTGTACGTCGCAGTCCATCCCTGATTGTTGTTGCCTCCAAGATTGCCGATGCTGCCACACGCCGAACCTGTACAGCCCGAGCCGGTCAGGGACCACGTGACGCCGCGATTGTTGGGGTTGAGGATTGTGGCCTTAAAGTCCTGTGTCGAATCTCCTGCGACGGAGGCAGTCTCTGGCGAGACCGAGACGGTGATGTCTTGCTGTTCTTGGCCACCGTTGTTGCCGCTCCCGCCACAGGCGATCGTCATTGCGGAAACAGCAATGAGAACTGGAATCAAAATGAAATAGCGCATGAATCCTCCCGCATTCGTAAAACTCATGAGTGGTGAACCGGCATCCATTGCGCTGTGCTTTGCGCGTGGTGTATTCGGTTGAACTTGAACTGGAAATAAACGGCGTTGAAGAAGAAAGTCGCCGCGCTGTTGAGTGAGAGGGGAATACCCAAGTCTTCGTAGTGCCGCAGGATGGAGACCCGCATCCCAAAGATCGCGATCTCAAAGAGCGCTACAGCCGCAAAGTGAAGAAGGGCGATCAGAGCCACATGTTCAAGGCGATTCGGGGTGCTCAAGAGCATGGCGACGGCCCCGATGCTTGCGGCCAATGCACTGATCAGAAGCAGCTTCGCTCGATTGTCCGGATCGACCCTGCGCACCCATTTTGCGAGCACAAGGCTCCAGATCCATGCGAAGAACCCGAGGGTCAATAGCGCAAGCAGTAGCACGATCCCCCAATGCAATCCAGGCGGACCGGGTGCAGACAAGGTGTCGTGCGGAGGAAGGTGGCCCCCCGAAGCAGAATCAGAGTCTGTGGCAGGCGATGGAAGCGGAGGTGCCCCGGTGCCCAGCAATTGAGAAACCGGCAGCCATTGATCTATTTCTTCGGAGCGGCCGAGGTCTCCCGGATAGATCTCACCCGTTCGAAGATAACGTTGTACTTCCCCTCTTGAGTAAGGGCCGTACTGCTCTCCGTTGCGCAGGATGAAGTAGCGCAAAGCTGCTCCTTTGGCGGTTGCGTTGGCGTTCGGTCAGGGCAGCGGGTGTCAAACTCGTACCCTGTTCAGACCGACCGCATGACATTTCGGAGTTACTCCCGGCGAGACTTCCACGGAAGTTAAATGGGGTGAAAAAACTCCAACTGGATAAAAGTGCGGCGATTCAGGAACTTGAGAGCAGCTCAGAATCCGTAGTTAACGGTGAAATGCGCGAGAAAACTGAGCCGAAGAAGAAATGGCGCGAACTACTGCAGTCGAGCGTAGCGGGCCTGGGCCTCTTGTAGCGCCGGAATGCCGGGATCCGCCCCGTTCCAAACTGCCAGGAAATCCTGGTAAGCCTGCTTTGCGCCCGCCTGGTCTTGAGCCGACGCACGTGCTTCACCTAATTTCAGGTACGCAAGCGCGTGCAGCGGAAAATTCAGAACGAGGCCTGGCTGGTCGACCATCCTCTGGTATTCGCGAGCCGCTGACTCACCTTGCCCGCTTGCCAGGTAGGACTCACCGCGCAGGTATAGGGGATAAAGGGAGGCAACGCCTATGGGAGGCGGAGAACCCAGTTCGAACGGAGACACGACTTGCAGTTTTTCGATTGCACGTTTCGGCTCATGTTTGCTCAACTCGATGGCGGCCTGAATCGTGGGCAGCCAGTAGAGCTGGATGACAGTGTTTGTGGGATACCCCTTCTCCAACTCCTGAGCAAGTCGAACGGCACCGGCGGAATCACCCGCCCGAGCCAAGGTGAGCGCAGCCAGAACAAGGACATCCCGGCCTCTGGAAAGGTGTACCGACTCCCAAGCCTGCTTTTGCGCGACTGAGGCGTTGCCGAACTCTGCTTCGCGCAAGGCCGAATTGACCATCCAACCGGCAGCCGCCTCGTTGGCATGCGCTTGCGTGGCCAAGTCGACTGCGCGCCGCGAATAGTCCCGAGCGCTTCGGAGTCTTCCGTAGTAGGCCTCCGTGTCGGACTGGAGCGAGAGGAGCGCATCTTCGTCGCCTGCTTTGTCCTTCACATTCGCGAGTTGCTGCGCCATCCCTGCGCTGTCGCCGCGAAAAAATGCCAGCTCGTACAGATTGCTATAGAGGAACTTGCCGGCGAGATTCTTAGCCGTTGCCTCGCGCAGGACCGCTTCCGCATCGTTGGGCCGTCCGAGTTTGATGTAACTTGCCGCCAAGTTCGAGTGTGGCAGGACATTATTGGGCTCGAGTTTGAGGGCCTGCTGCGTTTCCGCGGCGCACTTTTCGTATTGCCCCATCCATGTGTAGGCAAGTCCAAGGTTGATGTATGGTGCGAAGTCCCGGGGATAACTCTGTTTCCAGAGTTCATAAGTCTCGATCGATTTGTTGAGATCGCCGCTCACCACGTGGTAGTAGTAGGCGGCGATACGAAACTTTTCTCGCTCACTGACACGATCACGGAGTTCATACGCTTTCCTGACGTAGTCAATGCCTGCGCTCGGCTGCGCGAGATTGACATACGAAACGCCCAGCGCGGCGTAGGCAACGGCAAACTTGGGATCCAGTTCGATGGCGAGTTTGTAGTAAGGAATATCGGCCGGGCTGCCTTTTTCGCGCGCCATCCGCCGTCCCAGACCATAGGCCTGCAGAGCCTCCAGCGACGGCGTTGTGGCTTCTTCAATGGGAACATCGAATTTCTGTATCGAGTTCAATGACTCGCCGAGTTTTTCGCGCAATCGGGCAGCCGCGCCAGCCAACGCCGCCAGCACCGATTCCTTATTCTTCGCCTCTGACTGCAGGTGAACAATTGCGTCACCCGTTGTGCAATTGGTCGCCGTGAGTCCGACGACGTACTGCTCACCGAGCCGGCTGATTGCGCCAGCGACCACCACTTTGCTTCCGGAGCGGATACAGACTTCGCGAGCCAGACTCTCGTTCAGGTACGCAGCGGGCGACTGTCCCATGAGCTTCAGAACCTGTCCGGCGTGCCGATCGGACAAGATGTTCAGGTAGGGTGACTGTTCCAGTTCCATGGTGAGTCCCTGCTTCAACGTTTCGTCGAAGATCGGGTCGCCTGTGGAATTGGAGAATTCAGCCAGAACGATCGAATCGCGTTCGGTCAGCGCTGTCTTGTGTCGGAAGGGAAAAAGCAGGAATGCACTACCCGCGAGAACCGCTAGCGACAGAAAAATCAATCCGAGAGTGAGAATACGACTTTTTGGTACTTGTTGGGCGCTGTCTTTGAAGCTTTCACGAGGAGCTGGGGGCTCTGTGGTGACAACGGTTGGGACGGCCTCATCCGCGTGCACAAAGGAAGGAAGGTAGGATCCCTTCAGGATTTCGATACGGAGCGGATCTGCGTGGCCCTCCGCCGCGTAATACCTGTCGAGCGCTGCGCGAAGCCTTCGGGCCTCCACGCGTACCAGAGAGTCGACGCGTGGATCGAAATCGGCGGGACGGCCGAACACTCCAACTCCCAGAACATATTCCTTGAGTTGAGCCCCGCGGCCGGCCAGTTCTTCTTCGACTACGAATTTGAGGAAACGCTGAAGCTGGGGACGGCGGGTGAATTCGGCCGAGTGCAGGATTCTGTTTAGCTCGGCACGAATGTCGCCAGCGGTGATGCCCGCACATCGATCCTCGGCATGCACCGGCTGCATCTTCCCTCCGCAAGGGGGACTGCTGCCCAGCGAACAGGCTATTTTCCCACCAGCGGGGCCGAGGTTCAATGCTTGCGGGTCACAACGGCGGGCGCGGGCTAGCAATGACCATCCGTTCTCTTCTTTCAGCCTTCGGGGTTTGACGGGAGAAGGGAAAGAGACATGCTAGAAGACACGTGACAAGATGATAAACATCAGAAAATCATGTTTGAACAAGGACTCGATCGACTCGTGATTTGCGTGTTTCGAGAAGGGAAAGAGATGGTCTCAGAGCGCCCCCTCTTGTGTGCGTGATGTCTCATCTCGAGACATCACTCAAGACGTCATACAGACAAATGCTCGCCTAGAAAAGCACTTTCAATCCTAACTGGATGATGCGAGGGCCGCGGGCACTGGTGACCTTGCCAAAGTTAGCCTGGTCGGGAAACCATGCATCCACTCCATTCAAGTTGGTATGGTTCGCAACATTTGTTGCTTCGATGCGGAACTGCAGGCTCGCATGCTCTGCGATGCTGGTGGTCTTAGCGAGCGCTGCGTCGAGGCGGATGGAGCCCGGTCCAAGGACCGAGTTCGGCCGAGCGCTTCCCGGGCGAATACCATCGGGGGGTGGCGGCCCGAAAACGGAAGTGTCGAACCATTGATTGATCGTATGTGGAGCGTGCAGGTTGGGATCACCCACCTGATCTGGGCGCCGGGTTGTCCAGTAGTTCCCCAACAGGCCGATGCCCGCTGGGTCGAAATCTATTCCGGCCACGGTGAGGGGTTCGCCAGTCTGCGCGAAAAAGATCCCGGACATTTCCCAACCACCCAGCACATGCCCCATCCAACCCCGTTGGCCGGAGTAGAACGGTAACGTGTAGACGTAACTGGCGTTGAGAATATGACGGCGGTCAAAGGATGCGTCGGAGTATTCCGCGCGAGGATCGTAGATGTTCTGCGGTGGAAAGAAGCCGAATTCGATGCCGCCCGAGTCTGTCATGGCATGCGACCACGTGTAGTTGACCGCAATGTGGGAGTCTTCGCGGATGCGTGTCTGCAACTGCGCTTGCAAAGAGTTGTAGTTCGAGTTGTACGACGTCTCGACTATGCCAATTTGCTGGTAACCGCGATAGGGCCGAACATAGTTCAGCAATTGAGTGTTGTAGTTGTAGATCGGTCCCTGAGCTACGACCCCAGCGGCGAGATAGGCTCCGGGGCTGGGTTGATTGATATCCAGAAAGCCAGGCAGGTGTACGCCGCGATCACCGTAATATCCAGCCCCTATCACCGTAGAACTTCCAAGCCGCTGTTGAATATCGAGACTCCATTGTTGGGTGTACGGCTGATTCCAGTTCGGCGCGATGCCATAAACCCCGGCTGGAGCCAGGTTTAAGTCTGGGGTACTAGCCGCTGGGTTACCCAAATTGGTGTTGCTGATGCTCACCTGCTTAACGAAAGGAGGATTGTTGAATATCCCCTGCTCATACACCGATTTTTGCGGATTGTCGAAGAAAATCCCATACCCAGCCCGGATGGATGTCGTGCCTTTTCTGAACGGATCCCATGCAATTCCCAGACGCGGCGCAATACTGAAGTTGTGTTGCCTTTGGATCGCATTGCCGAAAGGAGAATTCTGACCGTTGAAAATGAGCCCGTTGGTGACTGGCAATGTCGCTCCGGGCATCATCAATCCGGTCGTGATGTCTATGCCAGGAGCAGCGGCCGGGTCAAAGGCCTGGGGATCAAACGAACTGAGACGTCCCCGTCCATCGGTTGGGGCGCGGAAGAATGACCAGCGAAATCCATAAGTCAGCGTGAGGTTCATGCTCGGGTGGTATTCGTCCTGAACAAACCATTCCGGCAGGTTGTAATTGATGTCGGCTGGCGGTCGGTCGCTTGTCTGCTGGAAAGTGGAGACGTTACCGAGCAGAAAACTCGCCCACTCCTGTTCAAACGTATAACTTCCGGTCGGATCAACACCGTAGAAGGAATAAGCACCGTTGTAGACGTTACCGGGAATCTCATTTTTGTTGTGATGGCTATAGGTGAACCCTGCTTTGAGTATGTGCCTCGGCAAAACCTTGGTTAGGTTGTCGAAGACAGCGTGGTTGCTGTCATACACAAACCAGGGGCCGAAGGCGTGCATACCTTCCCCAGCGAAGAAATTCAAGTCCGGTACTCGGTCAATAGCGGATGGAAAAGGCAAGACTGGCTTGATGTCTGGCGAAGCGCTGCTGCTGAACAAACCTACCAGCCGACTGATGATTGCGCCGTACGAGTAGGCGTACCCTACCTGGTTCAGCAGGGTCGGGCCCAACGTCATCGTGAACTGCAGCGTCACGCCTGTTCCCGGAGTGTTGATGTGCATCGTCCCAACACCAGGAATCGGTGAGCCGCCGCCAAACATCCCGGGCTGCACGCTCGGCATGTCGTTATTAATGTAACGACCGAAGACGCTGTAACGACGGCCAAACTCATGGTCGAGCCGGACGCTTTCTCCGCGAAAGTTGTAGTGATTTCCAAACACGGTGACAAGGTTGCCGTTAGGGCCAGGGGCAGGAACTTTGGAATAGATATCCTTAATGTAAGCGGCAGCCGTCGGATCGAAGTTGGTGATCTGCGTCGTCGTCGGGCCTATGCACTCGCCGGTATTGGGATCGTAAATCGGCTGTGTACAGACCGGATTGCTGAACGTTCCTTGCAGCATATCCGGTGTAGGCATGGGCCCTGAATAGAGCGTGCTGTAGTCAACGACACGCCGCCATTCTTCGGAGTAGAAGAAAAAGGTCTTGCTTTTCTCTCGGCCTGAAGTACGGGTAAGGGGGATCGGTCCGCCGATGGTGAATCCAAAATTGTTGTACCTTAGAGGCGGGCGAGGCAAGCCATTGCGATTGTTAAAGAAGTTATTGGCCGCGAGAGCCTCATTCCGAAAAAATTCGTACGTGCTGCCGTGAAACTGGCTGGTTCCCGCTCGCGTGACTGCAATGATCTGGCCACTGGATCCGCTGGCGAATTCTGGGCTGTAGTTGCCGCGCAGAACCTTGAATTCCTCGACTGAGTCAACGCTAGGCGTGGCTAGCAGAGTTAAATTCTGCCCACGGTCCAGATTATCTGCCCCGTCCAGTGTCCAGCTGTTGCTGCTGGCGCGTTGGCCATTGATCGCGTACGCCAGACTCGATCCAACACCGCTACTGCCCAGAGCACCGACTGTTCCGATACAAGACTGGTCCGACTGCAGATTGCTATCGGACACACCGGGCTGCAAGGCAACCAGATTGGCATAATAGCGCGTGTTCATAGGCAGCTCACGGATCTGCGTGCCGTTGATAATCCCTGTTGACGGTGCCTCACCAGCGGCAGAGACGTTCACCTGTTCCTTCGAGCCGGCGACCTGCAGCACAAAATTCACTTCTAGTTTGTCATTGACGCTGAGATGGATGACGGATTGTTCGCTTATTTTGAAACCGGGCGCTTCGCCGGTGATGCGGTAGCGTCCAATGGGCAGAAGGGGAGCACTGTAGTGGCCGTCGCCAGCAGTTTTCAAAGTGCGCCGGATGATTCCACGATCCGTGTCCAGAACGGTAATGAGAGCTCCAGCGAGCATCCGCCCATGGGGATCCCTCACCACACCTGAGATAGTCCCGGCGATTTCCTGAGAATGAGCCGAAGGCAGAGAGATAGAGACGAGCAACGCTACGCCTGCAAGTGCGCGGACGGTTTTCAAGCGAGGCCTCCCCAGTTGCCGAGCGCCTGGTTCCGCGACTTCGGATCATCCAAACTGAAGAGCGCTCAAAAGTTTTCTGCCATCCACACATTCCCGTCGGCGGACTGGTCCATCGTAGCCAAGAGTTTTCCGTCACGGGAGGCAATGCCCCAGTTGCGATCGCTGCCGTTCTTAATTAATGGATGAGCGCTTCCCAACCTGTCGACGAAGAGCAAGGTAATTCCCGCCGTCGTCGTGCTACTTACGAAGTATCCGTCACCATCCGCCGATGAAGTCACGGTCAGGAATGCTGGCCAGCCCTCCACGTGGATCTCATGGGGAGCACCGTGGTCCAGAGGAAAAACGTGAATCGTGGTGCTGCCCGGTTCTATGTAAGACAGATTCTTGCCGTCAGGCGAGAGCGTCCACCAATAGTTCTTCGTGGGTTTAAGCGGAAGACGCATCAGTTCCTTGCCGCGTCCGGCAAGAGGATCGAAGGCGGTGAAAATGAGTTGGCTGCCATCTTCGGATATTTCAGCAACCGAGCACAGATTCGCAGGAGCCCTGGAACAGGATTTGCCTCGATGGTTCGCTGACGAAAAAATGAACTCCGATGGCCCGCCAGCCAATGGAGCTCTCATGATGCGATCGGACGACACTTGCCGCTTCGAATCGAAACTGTATTCACTATAAAGTACCCAGTTACCATCCGGACTGAGTCTGGGGCGATAGCTTCTGCGCCGTCGGCACCGGAGACGAGCATTTCCGGAAATTCCCGATCAAGCGCCTGCTTGTAAATGTTCCAGTGGCCACGCCGGTTGGACATGAAAATTACGGATTTTCCGTCTGGCGTCCAGTCGTAGGGGAAATCCCAGCTCTGCGTAGTGGTCAAACGGCGCGTCGAATTTAGCTCGAGCCGACCCTCATCAAATTCGGACACATAGATGCTCATCGCATTTGTGTGTCTTACATAGGTCAGGCGTTTGCCATCCGCTGTCGAGGACATCGAGTCAAAGCCCATGCCCTCCCAATTGGTCAGTTGACGTGGCTTATCCTGCGGCAGACCTGTTAGACTATCAACGCGAATCTCCCAAAGATTAAAGGCGGTGGAATCCACGCCTTCTCCTGCACGCGTAAACAAAATCCGACCGTCGGGCATCCAGCGAAAATTGAGGAAGGAAGTATTCGACAGAACGGTTGTAGGCGACTGGCCTCCAAGATCGCGCGTCTGAATGCTGATCTCTGCGGGCAACAACTCTGCCACACGCGGCAGTTTGTATGCCTCCGCTACATGCGTGAGCTTGTAGGCAATTCGTCTGCCGTCAGGCGACCACTGGACGCCGGTGTATAGAAATCGATTGTCCGGCCGCTCTAAAAAAACCTTCGCATGTTCTCCGTTCGAATCCATGAGCCAGATTCCGCCGGCGGTAAAAGCTATCGAGTTCCCGTCTGGAGAAACGGCGAAGGCTTCAGCACCATCGCGAAGCTTGCGTGGAGGTATACCCAAGACCGAGACCATCCAAATGCTCGTCCCCTGGCTGCCATACATATTGGCCAGGAAGCGGCCAGAGTCCGGGAACCAACCTCCCAGCATCCAATGGCCTAATGCACCATCTTGCAATCCTTCCGGCTGGGGTAGATCGCGAGTGTCGCCAGTGGCAAGGACTTTGAGGTATAGCTTGCGCTCATCCGTATAGACAAGGTACTTACCGTCGGGCGAAATCGCTGCATCCCAGATTGGCTTCTCGCTTGATGCATCCGTCAAAATTCGTTGCCTGATCGTGGGCCGGGTGGATGAGGAGCGTTCGAC
>DATKAP010000014.1:0-6191 GCA_035577905.1 Binatia bacterium | reverse complement strand
TGGAATCGCTAGGAAATTGCTGTCCCTCGGGTGGTTGCCACGGAACGGCGCGAATGCCATCGAATCGATAAAGGCCGAGTTCGGTGCCGAGCCAAAGATAGCCATCAGGAGTCTGCGCAATTGACCCAATCAGTCCCCTTGTGAAGCCTTCTCGGGTCCTCCACGACGTGTGCGCGTACTGGCTGATATCGAGGGATGGGTCTAGCCCGAATGCGCAAGCGCAGCACGCCAGCAGGATGGCAAGACCCACGATCGCGCTTCTGCGCGCGTTGCGCATAGATGTCTACATCTTAATCCAGGTCGCAGCGCGCCCGTCCCGTTCAAGTAAGGATGCGGCGATTTTTGGCACGTTCCGGCTGCTCGCAGGTGTACTCTAAGCAGTACCTGTCCAAGAAAGCTCCAGGGGGCCAGCTATGTCCCGGAGATCGCACGCCCTCCTCGCAGTTGTGCTTCTGTCGCTCACCCCTGCGCTTAGCGCCCAATCCACTAGCGCCTCGATCTCAGGCCACATAAGCGACCCCACCAAGGCCCGGATCGTGGATGCGAAAGTTGCCGCGGTAAACAGCGCCACAAATGCCCGTAGCGAGACCGTGACCAATGCCGGAGGCGAATACTCGCTCCCCGGCGTTCCGCCGGGGGGCTATCGTCTCGAGGTCGAAAAACACGGCTTCAGGAAGCTAGTGAAGCCTGACGTCGTGGTACACGTGCAGGATGCGCTTGATATCGACTTCGAGATGCAAGTCGGCGCCACATCGGACAGCATCACCGTGCAGGCTGGCGCACCGCTGCTCAATACGGCCGACGCGACCGTGAGCACCGTGGTGGACCAGCATTTCATCGACAATATTCCACTCAATGGCCGCACTGTCCAGACGCTGATCATGCTCACGCCGGGTGTGGTCGTGACGCAAACAGCTTTCGATGACCAGGGCCAATTCAGCGTGAACGGCCAACGCGCCGATGCCAACTACCTCACAGTTGATGGCGTGAGCGCGAACTTCGGAGTTACCGGATATGGTCCGCTGGTGCAAACCGCCGGAGGTGCGCTAGCCGCGCTGAGCGTGTCAGGCGGGACAAATAGCCTTGTCTCCGTGGATGCCATGCAGGAATTTCGGGTCCAAACCTCGTCGTTCGCCCCCGAGTTCGGACGCACTCCGGGTGGGCAGCTCGCGGTCGTTACTCGCTCGGGTACAAATGCGTTTCATGGGACGCTGTTCGAGTACTTCAGAAACAGCGCCCTCGATGCCAACGACTGGTTTGCGAATCACCTCGGTCTGCCGAAACCGGCGGAACGCCAGAACGATTTCGGCGGTGTATTCGGTGGCCCGATTATCAAGGACAAGACGTTCTTCTTCGTCTCTTATGAAGGACTCCGGTTGCGGTTGCCGTCAACGCAGGAAACCGTCGTGCCCAGCACTCCATCGCGACAGCAAGCGCAACAGGCGGGTTTGTCAATCCTCCCGTACTTGAATGCCTATCCGATCGCAAACGGGGCTGATCTCGGC
Organism: Binatia bacterium; assembly: GCA_035577905.1. GTDB lineage: Bacteria > Acidobacteriota > Terriglobia > Terriglobales > Acidobacteriaceae > Sulfotelmatobacter. The sequence continues at coordinate 4,686 of DATKAP010000014.1, read as the reverse complement.
GCGGGACTGGCGCAGTTCAACGCGACCTATAGCAACCCGTCTTCACTGGACGCATTCAGCCTTCGGGTCGATCAAATGATTAATCCCAAGGTCACTCTGTTCGGCCGTTACAACTACTCGCCGTCCGACCTGACGCTGCGCGGGCCATTTTCTGCCCCGAACACCGCCCTCAGCACGACAGAATCAGTTTCGTCTTCCATACAAACCTTCACGCTTGGGTCGACACAGCTAATCCGGCCGGACATCAGCAATGAATTCAGGGCGAATTACAGCAATCAGCGAGTTGGCACGAAGTATTCCCTCGATAACTTCGGCGGGGCCGTGCCACTTCCGGATTCAGTTTTGTTTCCCTCCGGGTATTCATCGAGCAATGCACTCTTCGAATTCCTCATCCTCGGTGCCGGGGAATATGCACAGGGCAAATACGGGATCGATGAGCAACGCCAAGTCAATCTGATTGACAATCTGTCGATTGCGAAGGGCAGCCATCAATTGAAGCTTGGTGTGGACTATCGCTGGCTTTCACCTTTCAGCAGTCCCGTCAACTACGCCCCATTCGCAGAGTTCAAAGGAATGTCAACGACTCCCGGCGGAGCTCTTTCGGACACAGCTCTCGCCGCTTTTGTACACAATGTGCAAGCCAACACACTGCTTGCCTGGAACCTCTCCCTGTACGGTCAGGACACATGGAGAGTCACGCCGCAGTTGACCTTGACTTATGGTTTGAGGTGGGACCTGAACCCGGCGCTGAAGGGCAAGAACCTCGAAAACCAGCCGTTTACTGTCACAGGCCTGGATGATCCGGCGACACTGGCGTTGGCACCCCGCGGTATTTCACTTTACGACACGAGTTACGGAAACGTGGCGCCAAGGATTGGGATCGCGTACCAGTTCGGTGGGAACCAGAATTGGACTTCAGTCCTTCGCGCGGGGTTCGGCATATTTTACGATCTCGGATATGGCTCGCTCGGCGGCGTGTCCAGCTATTTCCCATACCAAGCGGTGAAGTCATTGTCGCTGGTTCCGTTTCCGCTTAGCGCGGCGAACGCTGCTCCTCCGCCTCTCACAACCAATCCCCCCGTCTCAAACATTCTTGTAGCCCAACCTAATTTATCCACTCCGTACACCTACCAATGGAACGTCGCGCTGGAGCAATCAATTGGGGAGAATCAGAGTCTCTCACTGACGTACGTGGGCGCAGCAGGCCGTGACTTGCTGCGGGTCACGAACCTCTACAACCCAAACCCGAACTTTCAGCAAGTAAGCGTAACCAGCAATTCGGCGACATCCGACTACGACGCATTGCAAATCAAGTTTGAGAGACGCTTATCACGGGGCTGGCAGGCCTTGGCTTCGTACACCTGGTCGCACTCGATTGACATTGCCTCGACCGATGCCTTCGCGACTTACTTGAATACGCCGATCTCTATCGCCAATCCAGACATAGATCGGGCTAGCTCGGACTTCGATATCCGGCATACATTTACCGCTGGCGTAACCTACATTGTGCCCACGCCGCAATCGAACAGCTTCGCACGTGCCACACTGGGCGGATGGACCGTGGATACATTCCTTCTGGCAAGAACAGCTCCGCCCGTGGACGTCACTGGCGGACTCGTCGTTGCCGCCGGTACCGTTCTCAAGCCTCGGCCGAATGTGGTTCCTGGGGTGCCGCTCGAACTCTACGGCTCGCAGTATCCTGGTGGCAAGATCTTCAACAGTGCCGCTTTCACGACCCCGCCGAAAGGCGAGCAGGGAAACTTCCCGCGCAACTACCTTCGCGGCTTCGCAGCATCTCAGGTCGACTTTGCCCTCCAGCGAGAATTCAAACTGACCGAGAAATTAAACCTCCGCTTCCGGGGCGAGTTCTTTAACCTCTTCAACCATCCGAATTTCGGCTCTCCCAACAATTCTCTAACCAGTCCTCTCTTTGGATATTCGACGCAAACGTTGGCGAACAGCCTCGGCACCGGCGGCGCGAACGGCGGCCTCAATCCGCTGTATCAGATCGGCGGCCCGCGCTCCATCCAACTGGCGCTGAAGCTGCAGTTCTAGGGTGTAGCAACACATGTCTCTAAGGAGCGAATAATGGGCGTGAATTGGAGCAAGGACATCGATCAGACCCTAGCCGCAGCGAAGGAGCAGTTTCGCCCCATCTTGCTGGACTTCAGCGCGGCTCCGGCGTGAGGGGCATGTGCTCGGCTGGATGCCGAGTCGTATGAAGACCAGAAAACTGACGAATTCATCCACCAAAATTTCCTTCCAGTGAAAGCTCACATCAAGGAACATCCGGCATGGTTCCACCGCTTTGATGCGGTCTGGACACCAACTGTGCTCCTGCTCGACAGCGAAGGCAAAGAGCGTGTGCGACTGGAGGGTTATCTGCCCAACAACGACTTCGTCGCTACTCTAATGAGCGGTCTCGGTCGCATCGCCTTTGTGCATAAGAAATACGCCGATGCAGAACGATGGTACGGCGATCTGGTCGCACGCTTCGGAGATTCGCATTTTGCACCGGAGGCGATGTACTGGCGGGCTGTCGCGCACTATAAAGCAACGAACGATCACACGGTGCTGGGCAAAGCCGCCGAGGAGCTTCGGAGCACATACCCGTCGAGCGTTTGGGCGAGCAAGGCGATTCCATGGCTGCATTAGGGAAGTAACATACTAATCCGAATGTGGCGACCAACGACTGCCAATTTGCGGCGGAACTCCTATGGTGCCTTGTAGGACTTTCTTCGACTCGTCTCTATTCCTTGGGCGGGTAGCTGCGGAAGATCTTCTGAACAACTTCGTGGATCTTCTTGTCGTGTTTTTCAGGGCTGGCGTTCGCGTCGACGTCTCCGCTCGCCATGCCGCGCCACACCATCGCACCGGTATCCGAGTCCACGAGATTAACCACAAGCATGCCCATAAGAACGTATTTGGAACCGCTCCTCCAACGCAGGTTCCGCAAACCGTCCCTGAAACCCATGCCGCGAACGTCGCGGTCGAAGACAACGCCGTAGGAGACTAGTACATCTGGATCCTCTCCGGGGCTGACTTTCATCAGCCCTTTGGCCGACAGTTCCGCGTCGATGGAGCTGACGATGCTCTGGTTCAGGGATTCGTCCGCCACACGATGGCCGCTCGCCCAGGCATATGTTTTGAAGTGCGCGAAGTCTGCCTTGCTGTAATCATTGGTGATTTCCTGCGCCGCAGCACCCGTGCCCAGCAGGATGAGAGCTGTTACTGCGATGAATGCGATTCGCATTGCGGTTCTACTCTCCTTTGTGCGTACAAGCGTTCCTCTCCGACTTCTGCAAAGCACTTCACCTTCCAAACAGAATCGTTGCTCCTTCATTCACCTGATCGTTGAGTTGTTGATTTTGCGGACCTGGGCGGTAAGATTCCCCATTATTATTTGCCTTTTTGTCGCATCGGTAGCGCCCCATCTTGGCGGTGACCTTATCAGGGCGGGCGGCTGCGCCTTCTAAGTTCCTCGTGCGCCAGACTGCGCCCGAACTTGGGCACGCATGCCCATTGATTGCCCATGCGTCCGCCCGATAGAAACCTGGCTTGCTCGCGACCAGCTTCGTTAGCGACTTTTGTTGGCGATTGACGATGGCATCGAGATTGCTTGTTCCATGCTGAGCGAGGGGGCAGCACGAGACGCATAAACGGACTCCGCAGCCAACCAGTTCGGAGCGTCACAAAGCGCACAAAACCAGCGCGGCATACCCTCCGTCATTCTGCCCCCGTTTCTGCCCCTCGCCGGATCTCGGGGAGACTTCGAACATGATCACCATTGACGCACCACCGGGCGAATTGAACGTACGCATCCTCTCGTCAATTCTCAACCTGGTCTGTCCACAATGCGGCGGAAGAATGTCGGAATACCAATGTGAAGGAAAATGCGGCAGAAACTGGCTTCCAGAATGGGAGTGGGCAAATCGAACGGCGAAAAGCTCCCTGTGCCGGGCAAGCGTCATCCCATTAGGTAGCGGTACTTGACGGGCGCCTTCAGAGTTCTTCCATTTGGCACCCAAGCCGATCCGCGAGGAAGCGGGCACGGTCGGCATTCCATCTATCGTAGTGAAAGCGGCAAACCCGCTGCGGATTAAATCTGTCAATGGTGTGTTTACCCTGACGCTTACCGTCCAGCATATGGGCGAGCAAGGCAATTCCATGGCTGCATTAGAAACGAAGCAAAGCAAACGGGTCATGCTTTCGTCCTTTTGAATCAGCCCGGCTCCTGGATCACTGGCACGCGGGAAGTCATGATAACGAGCGAGTGTGCGGCCGTTCTTGACCGTGGAAAGTTGGCGAGAGCGACGGACTTGAACCCCAAACCACGCCCGCAAACCTGAACCAGCAAAGGATAGCTGAAAACGTTCGGATTAGTACGCGGAAGTCAGCCAATGAGAAGTGATCGCGATTGCCCCGGTGGACGGGCTAACCGGCAGTAAACCGCCCTGAACAAAGGAACGAAGACTGACAGCCTAAGAATTTACGGTCAGGTTTACGAAGTCGGAGTGGCCGCGGATTACATCTGTCAATCCTGTGTTTGCTCCAACACTTACGGTAAAGAGGGAAACTCTTTCAGAACACTGAAAGGAGGTTCCCCTGATGAATGATCCGTCCAGGGTATCCGTATTCGGTCCACTTGCGCCCTTCGCAGAAGGGTTCTTGCACTCACTTCTTGAA
>DATKAP010000013.1:0-14947 GCA_035577905.1 Binatia bacterium | reverse complement strand
CACCAACCAGGGAGAAGTGCCGAAGTTGAGCCAGGTGATTCAGATTGATGAGGGGAAGATTCAAGAGCATCTGGGAGAAGTAATCTGCAGCAGGGTGGAAGAGACGTTGAACGCCATGCTGGAGGCGGAAGCAGACCGTGCCGGGCCGAACGATATGAACGGACCGAGGCCCGGAAGGATACCCGGGCGGGATCCTACCAGCGGCACCTGCAGACGAAAGCGGGCGAAGTGACGCTGAAGGTGCCGAAGCTGCGCAACCTGCCGTTTGAGACGGCCATCATCGAACGCTACCGACGGCGGGAAAGTTCGGTGGAAGAAGCGCTGGTGGAGATGTATCTTGCGGGAGTGAGCGTACGGCGAGTGGAAGACATCACGGAAGCCCTGTGGGGCACACGAGTCAGCCCGAGCACGGTCAGCGAGCTGAACCAGAAGATCTACGCGCAGATTGAGAGCTGGCGGAACCGGCCGATCGAAGGCAACCACCCGTATGTGTTTCTCGATGGCTTGTGGCTGAAGCGGAGCTGGGGCGGCGAAGTGCGGAACGTGTCGCTGTTGGTGGCGATCGGGGTGAATGAAGAGGGGTTTCGGGAAGTGCTGGCGGTGGCGGAAGGATCGAAGGAAGACAAGGCCAGCTGGACGGCGTTTCTGCGGCACCTGAAGGAACGTGGACTCAAAGGCGTGCGGCTGTTCGTTTCGGACAAGTGTTTGGGGCTGGTGGAGAGCCTGGGGGAGTTTTATCCGGAAGCGCTGTGGCAGCGGTGCGCGGTGCATTTTTATCGGAACGTGTGGACGGCGGTGCCGACGAGCAAGGTGAAGGAAGTCGCGGCGATGCTGAAAGCCATTCACGCGCAGGAAGATCGTGCGGCAGCACGGCAGAAGGCGGAACAGGTCGCCGTGAAGTTGCGAGAGATGAAACTGGCGGATGCCGCAGCGCTGGTGCTGGCGGGGATTGAAGAGACGCTGTACTACTACACGTTTCCGCGGGAGCACTGGCGGAGTTTGCGAACGAATAATCCGCTGGAACGGCTGCTGCGAGAGGTACGGCGAAGAACGCGAGCGGTAGGAGCGTTCCCAGATGGGAAATCGGCGCTGATGCTGGCGGCTGCCAGGTTGCGTCACGTGGCCGGCACGAACTGGGGCATGCAGCGGTATCTGGACATGAACCGGCTGGCGGAAGCGAGCGAAGCCGCATGAACGTAACCGCAAACACTTTCGGCTCCCCCGAGGGGGAGCCGAGCATCACAACCAGGCTCGTGCTTCAACAAATGTGCGAAAAAAGCTGGACACTACCGCCTTAATCACGACCACCTTGGCCAGTTCTGTTGAACCATCTATGATCAAGCGATGCGATCGTCACGATTCCGACGCACACGCTCGAACTACGCAAGCGACACCTGTCTTTGGGTCGATTCGCGATGATTAGTGTAGCGTGCCCTACGATAGGCCGAATCTTCTTTCCAGCAACTCTGGATCGATGGCGAGCTCGTAGACATCAAATGAGGTCACGTAACCACTGCACAGCGATCTCGAAGCGTACGCTTTGGCCCACAGCATCGTGACATTGCTGAACAACCTGTTTCGGCAAAGGCAAGGAGTCCTTCTGGCAGCAGGCCTACACGAACCTAGTCAAATTCATCATCCTCCTTCGCAAGGCCGCCTATGACTCAAAGAAGCTGAGGAGCAGCTGGATGGGCAAGACTCTGTCTTTCTAACTCCGGATAGCTACGCGGCTAAGTTTCTGACCTCAAATTGCTGGTTTTGTTTTCGACGATCGGCCGTTGGCGGCAGAGGCCCCGCTCGTTGGTCAGATGCTATCCGTGGAGTTTCTTGCATTCCGTAGCGCAGGAAAGACAGGCATCGGCGCAGGCGATGCATTGTGGGTGCTGTTTAAATTTCCGGCACTCGGCCTCGCAGCGCTTACAAACATCCTCAGCCAAGGACGCCAGTGTCGTTAAGGAAGGCGCATCCTGCGCAGCAATCGATGCCAGAGCCTGACAAATAGCTACCAGTTCGCTCGAGCGCTGAGCGCACAGTCCTAGAGCTTTGTCCCCTTGAGACAACAGATCAATACAGTGACTCACACAGACTTCTCCGGTCGTCACGCACTCACTCGCCGTCTTAATCACACCGGCATGTTTGCCGGCTTCTGACGAATGCTGGTGAGCAGCCTGAGCATAGAGGGAAGGGGCCGCCGATAGCGCTGAGATCGTTGCCAACCCAGCGAGAAGTTCTCGTCGTTCCATGAGGCCTCCAGGAGTGATACCAAATCGATTGGAAGTATATGCGGAATCAGGGACTATATCCAGACATCTACGGACATCTAAGCTTGTGTGACGGGCGCCCCACCCGAAGGATCCGCCCCTGGTTCCGACCAAAGGCGCGGAAGTCGGGGGGCGGACTTTGTAGATTCCTCATCTGTAAGGCACTCTTTCATTCTGGTATCGGTCCTTTTGGATTCCGAAACGTTGCGCACGAGCGCGGCTCTTCTCGCATACGTGAGCAACAATGGCTCGTTGTCGTCGATCGAAGCCTTAATCACGACCACCTTGGCCAGTTCCGTTGAACCATCGATGATCAAGCGATTGCGATCGTCACGATTCCGTCGCACGCTCGAACGGCGCAAGCGACGACTGCCTTTTGGGTCGATTCGCGATGATTAGTGTTGCGTGCTCTGCGATAGGCCGAATCGCGTCTGCTCCCCACGCACGTGCCAGCATGAGTATTCCATCGAGATGATCAATTTCGTGCTGGAGTAGTTCGGATAGATCGGTCGAGATGCGTTCGCAGATTTTTTCCCGCCAGTGTTCATCCCGGTAGCGAAACGAAATACTTTTGTGCCTGCGAACGCGAACAATACGGTCCGGTATGCTGAGGCAGTCGTCCCAGACCTCGAATAATTCGTCGCTACGCCAGATGATTTCCGGATTCACCAGCGCCAAAGGCTCAATCCCGAGATTCATGGCAATGAGCCGCTTTCTAATGCCGACCTGCGGCGCGGCAATCGCCCGGCCGAAGCCATGGTTGCGGCGGAATGCATCGAGGGTAGCGTGCATTTGGCCAATTTCGTGAGGAAGGACTGCATCGTCTGGTGAGACCTCCGCAGCCACTTGTTCCAAGCGAGGATCACCGACTACAAGGATGGGCAGTGGATCGTATCTCATGGGCTCGTTTCGCATGGTGAGGGACGGGATTCGGCACTACGCGCATCCCCCAAATCAATTGTAGCTGCTACTGGGTCGGCCGCGTGATAAGAGCCGCATCCTCGGCAAGGAATCGGTCGAAGATTTCCGTGTGCTTCTCAAAATACTCCTTTTCGCCTTTCGAACAGAAATAGTAAGTCTTCCCTTTGTAGGTGGTGTTGAATTGACGGTCGGCATCCTGCAAACACACGGGGCAGAGCGGGTGCTCTTCCGTGAAAGCAGGCATCTTGGCATAGGCCTCATTGGAATTAGGATTCAGCCAGCCCAGGCCTTGGTATTCCATGGCATCCGCAAGTTGCAGGGTCTGATCGTGATCGACGTAACGCTCGACAATGCGAAGAGCAAGGTCAATGCCCGAAGAGATTCCGCCCGCCGAAACGAGATTTCCGTCTTCGACAAAACGGGCACCGCGCTTGAGGTGAACATCGGGATATGTGCCCGCAAAACGGTAGAAGCCTCCATGGTGACAAGTCGCGGATTTGCCGGAGAGCAATCCGGTCTTCGCGAGTACAAATGCGCCGTTGCAGACGGACATGGTGAGGTCGGTGGTCTTGGATGCTGTGCGAATCCAGTCATACATGCCTTGTGGCAAGTCGATCATGTCCATTGCGGGAATGACGATGAGCTTGGGAGTGGGCGCGGTTTTGTAGGAGTGGTCGGGCACAACTTTCATCCCGCCGCCAACGGTAACCGGATCCAGGGTGGCGGCCACAAAGAAGGGAGCAAAAAGCTCCTTGCCCTCTTTTGTTGTGGCACCAGTAAAGACTTCGAGCGGGCCGCAAAAGTCGAGAACCTCCGCGTATTTCCCAAGCACGAATGCAACTGGCAACTTGCCTTCGGGAGGCGCGGTGAGAGGGCTTGGCTTGTCAGCCGCGACGGGAGCTGGTGAAGGAGCAGGTGATGCGCTGCTTTCCACCGGTTTTTGATCGCTGTTGGAGCAGCCTTCGATTCCGGCCAGGGCAGGGATGCCCGCCGAGAGCGCGAGCAGTGCCGAGCGCTTTAGTAATTCTCGTCTTTCCATCATTTGTATTTCTTTCCTTTCAGCAAGATTGCAACAGTCTCTACCTTCAAAGAGCTCTCTTAGGGATCAGGCCATAACCGCTCAATCTGCTGCCAAGTCGGCAAACCTATGGCGGTACTCCGCAGGTGGCACATGAAAGTGGCGCTGGAAAGACCGCCGAAGGCCCTGAATGGAATGCAGGCCACAATCGGAGGCAATTTTTTCCAGCTTGTCGTGAGATTCCTCGAGGCGTCGGCGCGCCGCTTCGACGCGTGAGCGTTCGACAAAGCGAGCCGGGGTCACACCGGTCTCTCTTTGAAAGACACGCGCAAAGTTGCGAGGGCTCATGCGCGCTTTGGCGGCAAGATTGGCGACAGACAAATCTTGCCTGAGGTTGTCGAGCGCCCATGCGCGAACATCCTCGATTTGTTGGCGATCGGAGGCTTGAAGCGCGAGCGCAGTGCTGAATTGCGACTGCCCCCCGGTACGGCGCAAATAGAGTACGAGTTCGCGGGCAACTTCAAGTGCCAGGGCACTGCCAAGATCGTCTTGCACGAGGGCAAGGGCAAGGTCCATCCCTGCAGTAACTCCGGCGGTCGTGAAGGTATTCCCGTCACGAACGTAAATTGCATCGGAGTCTACAGATGTTTCGGCAAATCTCTTCGCCAGCTCGGGCGCCCATTTCCAGTGAGTAGCGGCGCGCTTTCCATTCAGAAGCCCAGCCGATGCCAGAACGAAGGCGCCTGTGCAGATGGAGCCGAACCGGCGAACCCGCCGCGACATTCGTTGCAGCCATTGCAGGAGTTCTCTGCTTTGGGAAGCCGATTCCACGCCTGAACCACCGGCTACAAGGAGAGTGTCGATGGGCTCCCGCAACGTTCGAAAAGTGTGTGTACCAGTGAGAACCAAGCCACAGTTCGTCAAAACAGCCTTGCGGTTAGCGATACTTGCGAGCAGGACATTGTAGGGCGGCTTCTTCCCTGGGTTGTTACGAGCGAAGATTTCCGACGCCCTGACGAACACCTGAAAGGGACCTGCAACATCGAGGATCTGTGTCTGGGGAGCAGCCAGAAAGACGATGTTCTTACAGTCTGCTCCGCTCTTGATCGCTCTTCGAAAACGACTCATGGCGCGATGGTATCCTCCCGCTACAAACGGCAGCAATGACAAATATAGGTCATTTTCTGCCATATCCTCAGAGGCGCTCATCCTTGATCGGACCGGGGTATGTTCGACCTGTCCATCATCCGATTAGATCGGGTGGTAAGCTGCTCGAAGGGGGAGATTACATATGAAACACGCCGCGCATCGAGTAGTGGTCATTGCGATAGTCACCCTCTTCGGCATTGGTGCGCTGATGCAGCGCTGGCAAGGGATGGAAAACTCCGTGCAGGCGTCGGCTACTTCTCCAACGCAGGTCCGAACTCTTAAAGTCACATTGCTTTCCACTATGCTGGTGGGCGAATCGGCGGGCCTGGGAGAATGGGGTTTTTCTGCACTTGTTGACGCCGATGGGCATCGGATCCTGGTGGACACAGGAGCACATCCCGAAACGGTTTTGCGAAATGCACGTGAATTGAACGTTGATCTCTCCGATGTACAGGAAGTTGTACTCACGCACAATCACGGGGACCACGTAACTGGCTTGCTGACGTTGCGGCGCGAACTCATGAAAAAGAATCCAGCAGCAATGTCGGTGATTCACGTTGCCAAGGGAATCTTCTACAGCCGACCGTCAGCCGGGGTCGAGAACAACCCGATGATTGCCATTCGAAGAGAATATGAAGCCACCGGAGGGCGATTTATCGAGCATGCAGAGGGCACCGATATTCTGCCTGGTGCATGGCTGACCGGCCCTGTTCCTCGAAAGTATCCGGAGCGTAATTGGAGTATGCGGTGGAAAGTCCAGACTCCGGATGGATTGGTCGAAGATACGATTCCAGAAGACCAGTCTGTGGTTTTCGATACGACGCAGGGTCTCGTGGTATTGACTGGATGCGGTCATGCTGGGATTGTGAACATTCTCACTTACGCTGCGACGCGATTCCCGGAGCAGCCCGTGGACGCGGTCATCGGCGGACTGCATTTGTTTCCCGCGACTGACGAGCAACTGGACTGGACCGCCGACCAGTTCAAGCAGTTTAAAGTCGCGAACCTGTTGGGTGCGCATTGCACTGGCATTGAAGCGGTTTACAGGTTGCGGCAACGGGCGGGTCTGACGCGGCGGTCAGCTGTGGTGGGAACAGTCGGAGCGACTTTTACTCTCGATCAGGGAATAGCAACGGGGGCGTTAGCGCAATAAATCGGATTGGAGTATTGTCAACGGATCCCGACCTCGTTGGTGCACGGATCTATCGCGAGGGCGCATCCATCCAGTGGGTCACGATGTCCCGAACATCGACACCTGTGGAATCGGAAATGACCTTTGTCATTTCGTCGACCTGAAAGGCACGCTGATTCTGGGCACTCCAGGTTAGCAACGCTCGAAAGCCGTCGCGCAGACTCTTCTTGCCCTGTGTCCTTGCCTGTATGCGGTCATCCATTTCCGCAGCCATCAGAAAGCCACGCCCGAAGATGTTCATGCCTGTGCGAAAGTCCTTGGAATAGAAAAAAGAAGCTTCCTGCGATAGCAAAGTCAACGGCATTTGCTTGATAAAGAGCGGGGCCTCATCCAGGAAGCCTCGGGTCCGAGTGATCGAGCGTTCTCGCCGAGCCTTGCGCTCACTTTCTGGCATTCCAGCAAGAACCGCCTGCATCCCTGCGTAACGGCCGAAACCTTCATTAAACCAAATAGTCTCGATTACGGGCGTCAACTCCCAGTTGAATGGACGGTATCCTGAGCCCCAGACACGTTTCGGCACCCAGCTATGGGCCATGTGGTGCGCATAATTAAAGAGTGCCAAATAACGGTGGTTTTCCGGTGAATGCGAATTTGTTGCCCCGTCCACGGAGAGGCTGAATGTACCGCTTGTATCGTGCTCCTGACTGAAGTTGTAGTTGTGCCCTTCTCTGGGCTGCAACAGTTCGAGAACTACGGTGTAATTGGCGAAAGGTGTGTCGCCGAAGTACTCCTGAACGCGGTCCAGCGCCTCCCGCGCCAGTCTGCTTTCGGCTTCCACATCTTCGTCTCCTTCAGAATAGATCGCGACCGTCAGACCAATTTTGCCCGGCAAGTTTCGAACTTGCAGGCCCGGCCCCATGACAACTTGAGAATCGGCAAGGATGTCATAGTTGTCGGCATTTCCCTTTGCCAAACCGTTCGATACGCGGGCTTGCGAATTGAGCGTGCTTAGAACTGGCCAATCCCCAGGTCCATCCACCTGCAACGTGACAGGACTCTGCTTCAGACCATCGATGTAACCGAATACCGAATAGCCGAGCAAACCAGCGTAGTTCTTCCGGATCTTCGAAGACTCGACAGATTCGCGGATCCCATCTTCCATACGGCCGACATTTACGCGGTATTCGATCCACGAGATCTTTTCCGAGGCTTTGCCGATTGTCCAGCGTGGTCCGTCTTCTTCTTTCTTGCATTCAATGGATTGGCCAGCCGGAGAAAACGCAGAAACGTCCTCGACAAAATCGTCGTAAGGAACAAACGAGTAGCCGCCTGGATAGGACCTAGGAATAACGAATGAAATCGGTGCGGTAACCGGGCTCTGGACGCTAATCCGCACGCTTACTCGCGAATCATTCCCAGCCTCATAATGCAGCTCGTATGCCACAGTGCCGGTCGGAGGCTGAGCTGCGCAAAGCTTCCCACGGTCGCAAAACATCAGAAAAACAGCGAAGAGAAATACCCGAATTGGTCGTTGAGTTTCCCAACGTTTCTGGCGAAGCACAATACGGCTCCTTCTTTGTGAAATTGCGAACGCGGACCTACCTTACATCAGATACGAAGAACTAAAACATCTTGCTTATCGGACGTCGAAACAAAGGGTGGCGAATATCTGCGTCGGCACGGCTTCAACCGGTAGAGCATCACTTCCGACGGTCAATTTTCCCTGGCACGCGAGAGAAAAATCGTTTGTTTTCCGTCAACCGTGGCAGTCCATGAAGTGAATACGCGACCGTTGGCTCCTGCTATCACGGTGGGGCGGACGACCGCCGTAGATACGCCAGGAACCTCTACTGGCGGCGAAAGCCGCCCATCCTTATCGATCTCAACGAGAAATCCAGAGGTCGTCGACCATCCGGCTTGTTTCTGGAGATCGCGCCCCTGGAAGATAAGCTCGACGCGCCCTTCGTCGGCTGTTGAAAGAGCCGGATAGTTAGCATCGAGTACCTTTTGCGACGCGAGGACCGCAGGTGCCCAGGTTTTCCCCGCGTCGTCCGACCAAGTCAATCGAACACCTGCTTTGGAAGGTGACGCTTCCGTGAGCCAAGCCCCGTAGATGCGCTTTCCGCTGCGCGCGACGGCGATGCCCGAGTCGGGGCATCCTTCTAGTTTCCAATTATCCTCGGCGATGCGAACCGGCGCACTGAACGTGTTGCCTCCATCCTGAGTCACAGCTACGGTCATATCGCGTATGCTTCCTGGATAGATATGCCGGAAGAAGACAAGTACCTCATTATTCGGGCCGAACGAGACGTTTGGACGGCAGCACTCGCAGACATGGTCGGCGACCTTGATGTTCTTTCCAAAAGTAGCGCCCTTGTCTGTGGATCGCGCGAAATAGATTGCGTACACATCTTGAGTGGAGGTGCTCTCTCGGGTGTCGAGCCAGACCGCGTAAACATCTCCATTTGGCGCGACTCCGATGGATACATAGCCGCTAAATGCTTTTGCAGGTTTGTCAGAAATTCGCACTGGCTTCTCGAAACTTCCACCCCAGTTCAGCGAACGAGATAGCCGGATATCGCCTCCTTGATTCCAAGCTGCGTACATCACATCCGGAAGCACGACAAGGGCGGGACTGTTCTCGCCGTGGGAGTTCACACCTGCAGGCTCGCTAATCCAAACTGGCTTATCGAAGGAATCTCCCCCATTGGTGGAATTCAATAGGGCGAGCCGCGAGGAGTCACCCTCTCCGAGGATCGCTAACACGTAGACCCCATTCGAGGAGACGGGGTCGACACCAAGCTTCGGATGGCGGATCGGTGCAATTCCAGTTAAGGCCGATAGGGAACGGGGCTGCGGCTCGAAGCGTAGTTGCGGGGCAGCATTGGAAGCAAGGTCTGACCTGCCGCATCCAAAACTCGAGGAGGCGAGCACGATCAACGCAGTAGCAACGACGCATCGATCCCGAAGGCCAGCTTTGCGATTCATAGTCTCCCCGGTCCCCGGAAATTCTCCGACACTGTATTCCATGAAATGACTTTTTGGAACGCATTCAGAGAGGGGAGCGAAAATGGTCCTAGGCTAGTTCCCGATGGTTGCGCTTGTTGGGTTGCAACGCCGACATTGGGGACTAGGCATCCTGCGGCGGTCGAGGCTGTTCCTTTCAACAGGTTTCGACGATGCATAGTTCTTCCTCCTTTGGGTTTCATGTGCCAACACCGATCGCAGCAATCTGCCACTACGGCCAGGGTCTTAGGTCAGATTTCCGGTTGGAGATCTTTTACTCATAAATGGTGTTTCATTCATGGCCATAGACGGGTGTTGAGCGTGTGTCTCTAGCTGCGCGACGACACCCAACGCCACCAAGTAACTGCATCCTCCGACCACAAGAACGACTTTGAACCCCCACGCCATTCCGAGAATCAGAGCGATCACAGTCCCTATGACCGTAAAAAAACCATTGACTCCCCACGCCCAAGGAACCAGTGCTGGAGTTTCCAGCGAAACCAAACGCAGGCCAGTAGGAAACGGCATTCCCAGCAGCACACCTAAAGGAGCCAAAATCATGATCGCGAGAAAGATACGAAACGGCAGGGTCCAACCGAGAGCTACTGAGAATATCCACGGTGTTGCGAAGGCGGTTACAACCAGGGCGACCACGAGAAGAGGAACAATTCGCGATATTGCGCGACGAGGTTCACCGCCAAAAGAGCCGGCTAAAAATGAGCCGATACCCGTACAGACCAGAAGACTGGCAAGAACAACGGCGTAAGTGTAAACAGGCTGCCCCAAAAATAGCGTAAATTGGCTCAGTAGCGCCATTTCGATGGCAATGAAACCAAAACCGAGGGCCGCGAAATAAAGCAGAAATTGCCAATCGCTGGGCGTGTGCAGTCCTTCTCTCGAGAAGACACGCACCGGCAGCAGGATCAGAACCGCCGCAATCACCACGCTCTGGACAAGTAGAACAAGCAGCGAGACTTCCGCAATCGGGCGGTCGCCTAGAGCCAGTCCGCCAAAGAGCTTTTCGGAAAATAGCTCGCGAACCATTCCTGCACTTATGCTCGACCAGCGGGTCTGATGATTGAAGAATGGGCGGTCGTCGGTGGCGGGCATGAGCTGTTGTGCCTCTGATCGGTATACGGCTGGCAGGTCGGTGGCGGTAAGCAACGTCCGGTACAGACTCTTTCCGCTCGTTTGAAAAGGGGAGTAGAGCATTTCTGCGGCGGGCACAGATGTTTCGTTCCACTGGTTCGCCACTCCGAGCAAAGCCTCGATTTGACGAATCTCGTCCGTCGTGAAGGGCGATTTCTTAACTAGGAGCCCAGCTCTAAAAGACGGCCTGTTTGGTCCGAACCGCTTCCTTTCCGCGTCATCGGGTGGAATGCGAAATGCGTAGAAGTGCGAGGGAAAATCTTGCACGCCACGGTTCGCGAGAGCTTCCCGGGCCGTCGCAAAGAGTCGACCGATCTGAGGCTCTGGGCGCGTAAAGTAAATTACGCCCTGTGAAGAGAGGTGATCCAGGTAATCTTCAAACGCCTCCCGAGTCAAAACGTAGTTTTCAGAGAGCGCGAGCGCTCCCGAAGCCAGCGCAGCGTTGCTGATGGTATGAACGGAGATGATGGCATCGAACTTGTCGCGCGAACGGCGAACGAAGCTCCGCCCTTCATCTGTTACCAGGTGCACTTCCGGCTGACGGAACAACCCACCCCAGAAGTTATCCATTCGACGAAGCACCACATCGTTGATGATGGGGTTGACTTCAACGGCGGTAATTTCAGACGCACCAAAATGCAGCGCGTCCAGCACCTGGGCACCAGCACCACTGCCGATGATGAGGACTTTGGGTTTCTGTTTTGCTAAATAAGCTATGCCGCTCCGATAGTCCGCATCCTCCTTGTGACCGCTTAGGTATTCGCGCACGCCCATGCTCATGTCATGCATTGACGTAACCGCTGTTCCGGAGTCGTAGACAATCCGGCGGATCGCGGGAGTATGCTGTTCCGTTTGGGCTGGTGCTTCAAAAACATCGATTCGAGAGAATGTATTCCAGGCAGTGAACAGCGGCTTGGAACGAAGCAAGATTTTGCCAGGCGTGACGGCAATAGGCAGGAGGCCATTGGCATGGAGCGCCAGAGCCACAATTCCGCCGCATAACAACACTCTCAAAATACTGCTCTTACTCCCGCGGCTCAGTCCGAAAAAGATCGCCGCCATCACCCCGAACGCGGCTGCAATAGTTACCGATCCAGAACCTCCGAAGGCTGGCATAATGAGCGCCAGAGCGCCGCATCCAACCCCGGCACCAAACAAATCGAACGCGTAGAGATAGTGAATTTGCCGAGTACCGCGCGTGAATAAGAGAGCCAACGCGAGGCCAGAACAAAAGAATGGTGCCGCAAGCACAACGTAGTAGACGGATATGTAGAGCCATTGCCGCCGATCCGAAAACAGCGCGAACGGTTCAAACGGGATTCGTTGCATCAACCAAAAACAAACGAGGGTGACCACGCCAAAGAGCATGGCAACCCATGCCAGTGCTTGATCGAGGGGAATCCTTTCGCGCAACCCTCTGGACAGCGTTACCACAACACCCGAGACACCAAAACCCAGAAGCGCGGTGGAAATCACCAAGAAGCCAAAGTGGTAAAACATAGCAACGGATAGTACGCGCGTTAACGACAGTTCGAGCAGAAGCGTGGCAAAGGAAAGCAGAAATATACCGACGTAGTGGCGTGCTCTTATTTGGTCGGTCTCAATCGCATCATATTTGGTGGCAGCCGCCATCTATATTCCTCCGCGCAGAATGCACCCTGTGACTATTGGCCATCTTGGCCAGCATGGTTGAACCAATCGACGATCACGCGATCGCGGTCGTCGCGATTCCGCGGCAACGGATGGCCATCGCGATCGTAAATGCGAAGAGCGTACACCTTGCCATTTTCCTGAAGAGCTTCTGCCATTCGGAGAGCCTGAGTGACCGGAACCATGCGGTCGGTTCGGCTATGGAGAATCAAAACAGGCACATTGATTTGATCTGCCCAATAGACGGCCGACCGCGCTCGATAGTATTCGTCGGCGCGGTGCTCATAGTCCGGCCAGATGTTTGCAAAGCCGTTGGTGAATTCATTCCCCTTTACAATGCCCATCTCGGGCCTCGCCTCCACCCATGCCTTCACGTCCGTGACTCCGCCGATTACGGCGGCGGCTTTGACAGGAATTCCTCGTTTGATCGCTAGATAGGCCATGGTGCCGCCCCGCGAGAGGCCTAGCATGTATAACCGCTCTGGGTCCACATAGTTGAACGACTTCAGTGCTGGCACGAGATTGAGAACATCGTCAACTTCCACTCCGCCCCACTCGTCGCGTTTCACGGTGGCGCCCTGGTAGCGGTAATCAGAGGCAATGATCACAAAACCCGCTTTAGCCAGGAGGAGAAGATCAGCAACGTCAAGGCACGACGTGTTCGTCATGCTGCCGCAAGGCTGGCCGTTATCCGTGATACGCCCGAGGTCGCCATTGCCTCCGCGATTGAAAATGATTGCCGGCCATTTCCGCGTGCCGGGAGCTATCGGCTTGATCAACAATCCGCGCACCACGAGCCCGTCGCTTGCGTAGCTGATTTCCAGAATGTCGAACTCTTTTTGCGTGCGAGCCTCTTCGTAAACCGCTCGCGGAAAATAGCCTTGTCCAAACTCGTCTAATGACTCATATCTAGGCAACGGCGGCCAAGCCTTCAGGCTCAGGATCTTGCCGTTAGGTTCCTGTGCGGCTACAGACAGCGCCGACGGACCAAGCAAGAACTGCACGACCAGAAGCATCAAACTGCTAATCACTGCCTTTCGCATCGCGTTCTCCTTGTCATTCTCGAGGCATATTCGCTCAATTTGGCGATTCTTCCCGGCCTTGCGTCCAGCAGTAGTGGCGCTGCAATTCTCCCTGGCTCAGGGCGATGCATTTTCACCAAGCGGGCGCGAGGTACTTCTGTGGGTCCGCATCAAAGGTAGTTTTGTGCTGGTTAGTGCAGAAGTAGTACGTCTTGCCTTTGTACGCCGACGTGGGAGAGGTCTTGGGATCGACTTCCATGTCGCAAACGGGACACAGCGGATGTTCGTCAGTGGAGATGCGTGCCTTGGCGTAGATTTCGTTTGAGTCGGCGTTCAGCCAGCCCTGCCCCTGGTATTCCAACATGGATGCAGTGTCGACGGCGACCTGGTATCCGAAATAGCGCTGGACCACTCGGAGGGCCAAGTCGATGCCGGAGGAGAGGCCGCCGGCGGTTGCGAGATTGCCGTCCTCGGTGAACCTTGCGCCGCGCTTCAGTCGGACGTCCGGAAACTCGATGGCAAAGGTCTTGTATGCGGCGTGATGAGTGGTGGCGGATTTGCCCGATAGCAGCCCGGTCTGTGCCAAAACAAAAGCTCCGGTGCAGACCGACATAGTTACATCCGTGTTCTTTGTCGACTTGCGAATCCATTCAAGCATTGCTGGACTGCTGCCGTCTTGCGCCGGGATGACGATGACCTTCGGCCCGGGCGCGTTGTCGAAGGTGTAGTCTGGGACGATTTTCATTCCACCGCCGGCATGAATAGCGTCGGCGGTCTTGGCAACGGTATAAAGGCGGAAAGCGCCTTCCGGGTGGCCGGAAACGTTGACTCTCTCAAAGACTTCCCACGGTCCGCAGAAGTCGATGATCACGGCGCCTTCGGAAAGGACGAAGGCAACGGGGATGCTGCCGTGAGCAGGAGGCTCCAGAGGGCTAGCACCTCTGTCCTGATACGAGCCGAACTCGTCTCGAACTGGATCGTTCAAACCATGCGCAGCTCTTGCATTTGCAAATGCAACCGGTATCGCGCTAGCAAAGCTCAACAAAGCCGCCTTCTGAATTGCTTCCCGTCGATTCATTTTCTATATGCCTCCTTTTTGACGTAACGATCCCTCCAATTCTGGCCTCAGTACGAGGGTTCATCGGCCGATCCCCTCCTCCCGGCTTGACGCTGGCGGGATGCAGCAACAATTCTCCCTTTGCGTTTCTTCCACCAGATGTAGACGCCAGTGACGGAGAGCATGGCCACTACAAGGCCGAGAAGGCAGACGAAGACTTGGTAAGGTCGCCCAAAAACACGTGCCATGTGTAATGCGTAAAGCCAACTTTCGACCGTGTTCCCGGTGCGAACACCGGTCGCCAGTCCGAGGTTGAGGAACTGACCGGTATCGCCGTCAAACACTACGGAAGTGTCGCCCCCCTTCCGTTGTAATACGTCACGGCTGCTTCGCACGTCGTAGAAGTAAGCGCCGTTTTCCGGATCGTACGAGAGACCGAACGGTTCCGCCACTGTGAATCCGTGGTCATGGCTCTGTTCCGCCATGAGTCTTGCACCGACCGCCTGGGCCGCGCGCCAATCGAGTCGAGGCGAATCGTTCGGCCTTGCTGAAATCACGAATGTTTCCCGCGGTGATTTGTAC
>DATKAP010000012.1:0-4907 GCA_035577905.1 Binatia bacterium | reverse complement strand
CTCCAAAGGTTCGAATGGCTTCGGCAAGATCATTCTTCTCGATCGTGGATGCGCGCAGCCCCTGGACTGTATCGCGGCCTTCGGTGATCGCTTGCGATGCCTCCCCGATCGCAGCGTCCAGCGATTTCTTAATCTCGCCCGACTGGAGCCGATACGAAACCGCTTTGAATTGCAGCAGCAGTCCCTGAAAACTCTGCAGCAGCGTGTCATGCAGGTCGCGAGCAATCCGTGTGCGCTCGGCTACACGCTCGTCCAGGCGCATATTGAACTGCGCTGCCAGTTGCCGCACCCGCAACTCATGGATTCCCCAGATCATCATCAAAAATGCCGCAATGCACGCCCCGCGGAACCAGTTCGTCTGATACCACCCAGGAAGGATCGTAAGCTGTAAGGCAACTCCCTGCTCATTCCAAACCCCATCACTATTGGACCCTTTCACGCGAAACGTGTAGCTGCCGGGATCAAGATTGGTATACGTGGCAAAGCGACTCGCGGCATCGGTATATTGCCAGCCTTTATCGAAACCCTCCAGCTCGTAGGCGTAGCGGTTTTTCTGTGGGGCTGTGAAATCCAGAGCTGCAAACTGAAAGCGAAATACTGATTGGTCCTGACGGAGAACAATGCTGGAAGCTACATTGATGGCCTTTTGGAGAGGTGAATGCTCGCCGCCAACTCTTGCCGGCTTGTTGAACAGCTCGAACTCCGTAAGTACAACGGGGGGCTGGGCTGGATTGTATGCGACCTTGTCCGGATAAAAGGCGCTGAGGCCATTAACGCCTCCAAAAAACATCCGGCCGTCCGCCGTCTTAGCCTCGGAACAAGGGGAAAAGTCATTGCCTTGGAGACCGTCGAACACGTCGTAGTTGCGGAAGGTTTCTGTTTTCGGATCGAATCTGGACAAACCGTTGATCGTACTGATCCATATGTTCCCTAAAGCGTCGCCCAGGATGCCAACGATGGAATTGTTCGCTAAGCCATCCTTCTCGGTATAGCGGCGCGTAAATTGGCCGGTCTTCGTATCGAAACTGTACAGCCCCTTGGGCGAGCCGACCCAAAGACTGTCACCGTCGGGGTAGATGTCGGTGGTCCAGTTCGCGCCCTGGCCCGGCTGCTTCGGATCCAAAAAATAGACTGTAAACTTCCGCGTATGCGTATCGAAGCGCACCAATCCCCAATTGTCTGTGCAACTCCACAGCATGCCATGCCGATCAAGCAGCAAAGGACGCACAAACGCGGACGGCAGGCCGGCGGGGTCGGCCGGGTTCGGAGAAAAATGTCGGAAGTGCCGCCCGTCGAAATAGTCCAGCCCCGCGCCATGCACCCCAATCCACAAGCCTCCCGCGGTATCCGGCACGAGACCGCCGATGTTGTTATTCGCGGGACTATCGGGGTTTCTGGGATCATGGCGAAAATGCGTGACGTGTTGCCCGTCCAGACGGTCGAGGCCGCCTCCGTAGGTTCCTGTCCAGACGGTTCCATTGGGGGCCCGGGCGGCGAGACGCTCCGGGCCGGGGCTCAGAGTTCTTGGGTCGTTGGGATCCGCGAGATGGTGGGTGAAGGTTTTCCCATCGAAGCGGTCGAGGCCCGCTTCAGTTCCGATCCACAGCGCACTGCCCGAAGCCCCCGCAAATCCGGTAATCACATTACTGCTCGGGGAATTGGAATTTTGCGGCTTGTGACGATACGTGGTGAATCGTTCCTCTACGCCCCGCAACCGGTCCACCCCGGTGGACCGCATCCCGATCCACAGCGAGCCCGACGCATCTTCATACAGGGCGCGATTGTTGATCACGTTGCTGCTCAAGCTGGAAGAGTCGTCGGGCTCGTGCAGATAGCGCACAAACGTTCCGCTGGTGCGATCCATCAGATTCAAGCCATTGTTGGTCGCGACCCAAAAGCGGCCGGCGTCGTCTTCGTCTGTCAACGCCACATCGTCATCGCTCAGACTGGCCGGGTTCCTAGGATCGTGTAGATACCGAATAAATTTGTGGGTGCGAGGATCGAAGCGGTTTAATCCGCCCATAGTCGAGAACCAAAGATTGCCGTTCCGATCCCGGAAGATTTGGTTTACGTCATTGTCGCTCAGGCTGGTGGGGTCGTTGGGGATGTTCCTATATCGTGTAAAGCGGCCGGTCGACCGATCGAGCGCACTTACACCGCCACTCCACGAACTAACCCACAGTAAACCGGTTGTAGCGTCCAGACAGAGGGACCGAAGGTCGCCATCGCTGAAGGTAACTGGGTCGTTTGGATTAGGTCTGTAAGCGTACACTCTGCCGTTGGTGCGATCGAGTTGGGCCAGTCCGCCGAAGCTGGCGAGCCAAAGCTTACCGGATTCGTCCTCATAAAAAGCGTCAACACGATAGTAGCGCGGATCGGTTGGGGAATCCGCGCTATGGCGATAGTGGACAAAAGAATCCGTATCCCGATCGTACCGGTCGATGCCTTCATTGGTTGCTACCCACAAGACCCCGGTTCGATCCACATAGATGGTCCGGATCGTGTTGCCCGCAATACTGCCGTCATCTTGGTCATCATGCTTGTAGACCTTGAAGGTGTAACCGTCGTAGCGGTCCAGACCACCCAGCCACGTGCCAAACCACATAAAGCCCTGGTGGTCCTGAACAATTGCGCGCACATCGGAGTTGGAAAGTCCATCGGCCAACTTCAGATGATGAAAGTGCAGAGTGGGGGTGTCTCGCGCGGGATCTAATGCGAAAGCCCATGCGCAGCACACCAGCAGCATAGCCAATGAGAAAGCCACGCCGCTGCCGAGTCGCTTCATGAGAGTAGATCTTAAACCTAAAGCGACTTCATATCGTCTCTTTCCCAATTAACCCAGCGTGCGTTCATGGGCACGAATTGGAGCAAGGATATCGATCAGACCCTCGCCGCAGCCAAGGAGCAATCCCGCTCCATCTTGCTGGATTTCAGCGCGGCTCCGGTGTGAGGCGCCTGCGCTCGGCTGGATGCCGAGTCGTATGAAGATCAGAAGGCTGCCGAGTTCATCCGCGAAAACTTCCTTGCGGTGAAAGCCCCAATCAGTCTGCTGAGATTTCCAGCGCCTGGGCTTGCATCGCAGGAGCGATGCTCCCGATGCTTTCGACATTGTTCTTGCTGCACATTTGGAGTTCAAGCTCTGCCAGCTTTGCTTCAATCTCCTGCTCAGCCTTCCGTCTTTCGATAACCTGTTGCCGATAACGCCGTAGGAAATAGTCAATCGTTTCCACGCGGATCTTGATCGAGCCGGTTGGTTTGTTTTCGTCCAGGTCTTTGAAACAGAAGTAAGGAGTGCCCGACTGCTCGATGATGCCTTCAATGACGCCGTAGATCGGCGCGTCGTGGCCGCACTTGAAGCTGGAAATCTCGAGCGCGACAAGGTTCGGATGACGCGCGGTAAACTTCGCCGCCCACACCTTATGGTTCGTGCTGCAGGAATAGGAATTCTTCCAGGCGTCGGAAATGTCGAGAGGGCTGCTGATCACGCCGGCTCGCACCTCGTCCCCAAGCAGTCGCTCCAACAGATCTTCGTCCAGCGGCAGCGTGTTCTGCGAGAAGATCGGATAGCCGAGCTTCTGGAACTCATCGAGAATCTCATGGTTAAGGCCGGGATCATGATGATAGGGACGACCCAGCATCACGATGCCGATGCGGTCCTCGCGCTCGAGTTGATCGAGCACCTGCCGGGCACGGCGGCGGATGTTGGTGTCGTACTCTTTCAGTGCCGCAAATCCTGACTCTACCGCCCGGCCGTTTTCCTCCGACGAGAGCCCCAGCAAACCTTGCCACGCCTGCAGCATCTGGAATGCGAACAGCTTTCGGTCCGCGAAATTCAGCACCGGATCGATGTACTGGACGTTGTGCTCGGCAAATACGTCATTCTCTTTTGTGAATGCCGCCTTTACGGTCTCAGGCGTCGCGGTCACGGTTGGGCAAGCGTTCGCACCGACGATATTCACCAATGAAGAGTGCAGCACGTCGTACATTGGGAAAAAGATCGCGTTCAGCGGCTTCTTACGGTGTTTCTCCTGAATCAGGTTGTAAACGTGCGAAATTCCGATTTTGGCAGGGAAGCACGGATCGATCGCACCCCGGCTGGCACCTGCGCGATACAGTTCGGAACTGGTGTAGTCGGAGTAGATGATGTTTTCAGGCTGAACTCCGAGACTTTCGAAATACGCATTGAACAGAGGTGCATAGGTGTAGATGTTCAGCACGCGAGGAATGCCGATGCGGACCTTCCCGCGATTTTCTATCAATGCGCGCCGCTCTTTGTCCCCTTTCTTCCACCCGGCCCAAGATTTGGTCGGCAACGGGTCAGCAACGCTTCTGGCATTGGTGGGCCGGAAGACTTCCTTCGATGCATAGTCGACGAAGTTCGGATGCTGGGCGCGGATGGCCTCGAGTCCGGCCTTGATATCCTTCATGTCGTTGATATCTTCGACCGTACCCTTTTCGCAAGTGGCAATAATTAGGCGCTGCTCGCCATGCATCAGCGGAACCTTGGTCACTTTCTGGATGGGCACAAAGCTGAGGTCATTCTTGGGTTGAGTGCGAATGTCGATGAACGTACGCAGGCAGTCATTCTTGCAGAAGTGGCAACGCGTGTCTTCGTTACGCGTGGTTCGGTACTCGATCTTTCGTACCGCATCGAGTCCGACGAATGTGGTCTGCTGACCGTTGCGCCACAGCCGCAGCGACTCTTGGGCGGCGCCGATCGCGCCAGACTCTCCGCAATGCTCGTGCACGATGATTTCAGGCTGCTTGCCGGTGGCGCGGAAGCTGTTGCGAATGAAATCCACTTCAGCCTTCACTACGGCTAAATTGTTTTGCGTACCGCCCTGCAGCACGAATCGTGATCCGAGCGCCGCCAGATTCGGGATGCTGGCGACGTAGAGGAAAACGTT
>DATKAP010000011.1:0-3979 GCA_035577905.1 Binatia bacterium | reverse complement strand
GTTTACGAACGTAAACGCCAAAGACGTGAGGGAACTCGATTGCGAAGCAAAATGCTCATGCAGTACAAGTTGACGCTCGTAAACATTTCGGCGCTCGCGAGCGCTCCGCAGTTCCCAAATTGGGGGTGACGTGTCCATAATTCTTCCGGTGCGAAGCACCGCGCCTTTCACAGCTCTCCATACTCAAGTGCCAACGCGTCCCAAAGGCGACGTACCTGCGGTGCCTGCCACGCCCGCCGAAACAGCTTCCTGATCGCTTGCCAATCATCACCACGAAAGTTGAACGTAATCCCGTTCTCCCGAGCCTGAAAATTGACACCGATAACGTCCTCTTCGTAGCACCCCGTGTAGGCGAGGAAATAGCGCCCCTCCCAGAAAATCATTTCCCGCTTTGTGTCGAGTCTTTCCAGGATCGTCCGGAACTCGGAAATCTTTGGATATCCGCTTACTGGATAGCGTGGGGCAAGCCTCCCGGGAAAGTGCAACCAAGCAGAGAGCCCCTCGGTTGGTGACTGAAGGCATTCGAGGCTGTACTCGCCTTCCTCAAATTTCGGTAGTGGAGGATTCAAGGGAGCGTCGATTTCACTCGCCGCAGATTTCGGATCTTGCAAGGGTTGCTGGTGCAGGAAATAGTGGCCGCGCGCGCACACTCGCCACAAGGTTGGCCAGTAGGGCCGAAGCGTCTCGTTGAGCTTTTCGATGTTCGGAAGCTCCAGTTCATCAAGCAGAAAGTAAAGGTTTCTCGCCACGAATATGGGCCGTTGCCGATCTTGGGTAGCGTTCTTAAGCATTCGAAGCGTGTTGGCCACCGCACGCCGCACATCATCGCTTCCAATTTCTTGGAGGCTCTTCGCTTCGGCTTGTCGATCCGAGGGCAAATGCGCAACAAAAAAGGAGTCCAAATGCGTCCTGTTCTGTTTGCGAAGGAGCCCGTAAACGGCCTGGAACGCCTCAAGGATTCCAGTAAGAGATTCATATGAAATCTCCGTCTGAGCGGTATCGCCAAATCTCTCCGCCCCCTGCAGACAGTAGTAGGCAACGAGGGTCCATTCCGCCCGCGAAAGCGGCAGCTTTGCATCTGCTTTTCGTCGGATATTCAGCAGAAAATCCGTCGGCTCTGCCAGCATAGTCACCAGCTCAAGCCGCTCCTCTTTCGACGATTCAAGGAGTTGCTTCGCCGCCTCTGAAGTCGAGACCGATTCGCCGTTCTTCATGGACATGAGTACCTTCAAGGCCTCAAGCCTCATGCGCAGCGCATCCGAGATGCGAATGGAGATGACAGGCTGTTGTGCAATTGCTGACTTCTCTGCCGCAAGGTCTTTCGCGCTCAAATTTCCTCCAACTGTAACGTTACATATTGACTATAAGTGTACATTACGTTACCGTCAACAACAATCCCAGCCAGGAGTCCTTCGACATGGCCCAGCCAAATCGAATTCGAAAGGTCCCGGATCTTCATTTCGCAAATGCGGAATGGGATACGAACAACCGGAAACCCAGCAAAAGATCTTTTTCCTATGAGGGTCCGCAATCTCTCGAACCCTTTGTGGATGCGAGCGAGGCCGGAATATTTCTCAACTATTCTGCTCGAACGATCAAACAGATGGCCCGTGATGGGCGAATCCCTGCGCATCCGTTCGGATCGGGCGCTCGCAAGAGATGGTATTTCCTCATTTCAGAGCTTGCGGAACATCTTCGGGGTCAGGTAAATTCCGCTCATGGAGAAGCTGGTCGTGACAAGACACATAGGAGGGTCATTTGAGTCACGATCAATCGAAGCCTGTTCGCTACAACCGCGGCATGCTTCGCAAGGAAAAGAGAGCAATCGGAACGGTGTGGGTGTTCCGCTGGAGCGAGGAAGCGAACGGACGGCGGCGCCAGCACAAAGATGTCATCGGCACAACGAAACAATTCCCTACCGAAGCGGCAGCGAACAAAGAGGCCGATCGGCGACGATGCCGGCTCAACGAAAACAAACAGTACTTGAGCCTAAAGGCGATCACGTTCGGGGAACTCATCAACCACTACCTCGACCACGAGCTTCCACGTTTGTCAAAATCGGCTCGCAAGGCGAACAAGTCGTACATCAAGAACTGGATCGAACCGAATTGGCACGGTCGAATTGCCTGCAGCATGAAGACCATGCAAATTCAAGAATGGTTGGACAGAATCCAGCGACCGGACGGAACCAAGGTGAAGATCAAGAACGTGCTGTCGGCGATCTTCTCGCACGGGGTTCGCTGGGAGTTAGTAGAACGCAACCCGGTGTGCGGCCAGGGAGGAAGTCCGGGACATCGCGGTGCTTCAACCGGAGTTCGTCAAAGCAACAGAGTTTCAATCCGGCGTGTGGCCCTTGCCCCAGATGTTGTTCGTCAAACTCTGGAGCAGTTGCCCTTACGAGAAGCGACGATGGCGCTGGTAGATGCAGTCACGGCTCTGCGCGCATCAGAGTTGATCGCATTGAAGTGGAAGAATGTCGGGTGGGGAACAGGAATTCTTCAGTCCGAATTCGCATTGGTCGAAGGCGAACTGAAGGAAACCAAGAGCAGGAACAACCCTCTGCCTCTGGCGGAGTCCGTTCTACAGGTACTTCGTCTTTGGCGGGAAAACACGGCCTATCGCTCGGAGGAGGATTGGATTTTTGCCAGTCCGCATTATCATGGCAAGACTCCATACACCTATCAAATTCTCTTCCGACGACACATTCGTCCCGTTATCGAGAGAGTTGCTGGAATAAAGAGCAGCAAGGTAGCACCGATCGGATGGCACACACTACGCCGATCACTAGCGACGTTGCTGATCTCCAACGGGGAAAATGTGAAGGTCGCGCAGTCACAGCTTCGTCATACAACCCCAAAGATTACCCTGGAGCTCTACGCGCAAACCGTTTCGGCCGATCAGCAGGACGCACACAACAAGGTCGTTCAGATGGTGCTTCCTGTCGCATTCCCGGAGAAATTGAAGGCGCGGACGGTTACCGCAACGGCGTAGAAACTAGAGCTCCGCTCGCTCTGGGTGTCCGGGGGTGCCCGAACTCAACCCTGTCGAAACCAGCTAAGTACTTTGAAATCCTGGTGAGCGCGGCAGGACTCGAACCTGCGACCCATGCCTTAAAAGGGCATTGCTCTACCAACTGAGCTACGCGCCCGCCTTTCAAAATTAAGCATTTCCAACTATACGCGCGGTCACGAGGCAACACTTGCGAAATGATCGCCTCAAGTACCTCTGCTGTACCGACGCTTGTATTTCGACATCACACTTCAGGACCACAGCAGTGGAATGCCGTGCTTCTCAGGCAAGCCGAAAACGTAATCGCTCTTTTGATTGTACGGGCATCTTCGGCCCCAGTCCAGCAGGAGCGCGCCGAGTCTCGCGTCTATCGAACCATTTTCCGTGCGCCTCGTTCTTGCCGTCGCTCAATGTGCAGCAGACAGTAGCGCAAATCAAGCGGATCTCGCCTCCCGGGCAGTCTGCGTCCGGCGATTTCAGCGTCAGAACTCGCGCTTCCCTGCGCCTGGGTCAGGTGCCCCACACGTTCTGTGGGATTGCCCTCGCATCTCGCGATAGTCATCCCACGCCACGCATTCGTCACGTCGCCAAACAACTGGAAGAACTGGCAGTGTGTCCGAGAATTCGGATCTTCTAAACTTTCACAAAGTTCGCTGCAGGCAGCGGGTCTCATTACGTGATGAATACCCGCGGGTCGCGGCGACAGCGGAAGAGGAGCAAGGATGACCGAAAAGATTAAGAGAATTGCCATCGCGACCGGCGGCGGTGACGCGCCCGGGCTGAATGCGGTAATCCACGGCGCCGTCTATGCTGCCCGGGGATTAGGCTGGGAAATCTTTGGGATTCGAGATGGCTACGAGGGACTGCTCGATCATGACCGCTATCCTGCTGGCGGCATCGTGGAACTTCGCCGCTCGCTGGTGCGAGAGATCTCTCACCTCGGCGGCACAATCCTGGGCACCACAAACCG
>DATKAP010000010.1:0-160819 GCA_035577905.1 Binatia bacterium | reverse complement strand
TTCCTCACGAACGTGCTTTTCGGAATGATCGGAATCGAGCACAACCATCACACGCGCGTCGGCGGGAATCATGGATTTAACGTCGGCGAAGATCTCAGGGGCCGTTGACGAACCCGAGAGGTATTCAATCCTGTGATGCGGCGGTTGGGCCCGCGCGTCGATGTCCACCGTTATGACCTTGCCCGCGCCCATGAGGTCGAAGAGCGCGGCAAAGTACTGAGCACTTCCGCCTTCAAAGGTACCCGTCTCGACGATTATGTCCGGCTTGGTCCG
The DNA here is from genome assembly GCA_035577905.1 of Binatia bacterium. Lineage (GTDB taxonomy): Bacteria > Acidobacteriota > Terriglobia > Terriglobales > Acidobacteriaceae > Sulfotelmatobacter. The sequence continues at coordinate 160,546 of DATKAP010000010.1, read as the reverse complement.
GTAGATGATCTCCTGGTACGTCCACAGATCGAAGGGTAGCTTCATTAGTTTATGACCCATCCATGTATTCTCCGTCCAGACCTCGTCGCGATAGTAAAAATAGTGCGCGAGCAAAAAGATGGGTCCGCGCACAATCCCGAGGGCGGCGTGCCGGAAGAAGTACCCCATCACAAACAGCGCCGCGACCACCAGAAGTGCTGTCAGCATTATTCCCCCTGCGCTCCCGCCTCGAAGATGCACTCGAAGTTAACCGGCTCAAGCCTTATTTCTTTCAAGATCCGGGCCTTTGTGGAGTAATCGGGATGGAAGAGCTCCTTCATACTATCGAATGCAATTGCGCTGTTTCTATCATTATCTTTGCCGGGCCCGGCTCTCGCAGCACCTGAATCGCGCCGGATCCACCGCAAGAATCTTTCGGGAGTGAGGAATAACCTTCGGCCTTGTACTTGCGGCATGCTGCAACCACATCGTTTGGGACAAGCTGATTCGTGCCGGCGCTGGGACACTGGCTGCGCACACGAACCCTCGCGACCTCCGAATCTTCGCCGTAATCAATCCATTCCGTGATCTGTTTCTTGTTGGTTATTTTCGAGGTCCCAGAATCAACCGAGTGCGTAACCTAGCGGTTGCGCTCTGAACCAAAGCAGACACGCTGGAACTTGCCAGAATTTCGCGTAGGATTGCCGCAAAGGAAAACCCATGAGCTCGCCGCCGGCCAATCCGCTTTTGGCAACCTCGAAATTTGGTCCGGCACCGCAGAGCCTTCATCGAAGTTGTAGAAACTCGTACTGCCGTGCCGAGTTCGAGTTCGTTGATGAGGGCTGAAAAAACAACTACAGCTCGCGCAATCTCCACCTGGCTCAATCCGAGATTCTATCGACCTTCGCTAAGAGTCACTCGTGCCGCAACCAGCCATCGCACCTCGAACGCGATTTCGAGCCCGAGAAGCATCGCAGCCAGAGTGTATAATCTGAAAAGATTTTCACCTAACCAGAATGGCATTTAGGCAAGAGCGGAAACTATGAGTAGCAGGGAAACGGCGAAGCCGCTCTTCGGTAGCGCCGGCGGCTCACATCCACTGGCAAGATTCACTGACCAACAAGAAAACTACGGCCCGCATGTCGTTGCCGAGCTAGTAAGCGCTCTGAGTCCGCTTGACGTGGTCCTGGACCTAGGAGCGGGTTCAGGCAGGGACTTGGAAATCGTACGGCGTTTCCACCCCAAAACCAAACTCCTCGCTATCGAAGCGGGACTCGAATACGCGGACGCGTTAAGCAGGAAAGTTGACCAGACTTACGTCGCAAACATTGAACGTGACCGACTACCGCTCGGCGATTGTCAGGCCGATCTCATCATCGCTAACCAGATCCTCGAGCACACAAAAGAGGTATTCTGGGTTTTCCACGAGGTATCCCGGTGCCTAAAAGTGGGCGGGCACTTCCTATTCGGCGTGCCAAACATCTGCTCTTTGCACAATCGTTTTCTATTGCTGATCGGGAGGCAGCCGTCTCAGCACAGGCTCTGTTCAGCGCACGTCAGGCCATTCTCGAAAGACGACACGATCTTTTTTTTGAACGCCTGTTTTCCTAACGGTTATGAGGCAACCAAGTTCAGAGGGGCTCAGTTCTATCCTTTCCCGCGCCCGATAGCGCGCGCTCTTGCAAACACATTTCCCACCTTCGCTTTCACAATTTTCTTCCTCATCCGAAAAACGAGAGAATACCGCGACGAATTCGCTACATATCCCGCCCGGGCTGGCTTCGAAACGAACTTTTGGGACGGAGGCCTTCGCACGGGTTCGCAGTACTGGGAGTCATCGCACGGCCAGGCAGCCGACGAATTCCGTTCGCGTTCCTAAAGGTTGAATTTCTCCGGTCTGGTTCAAATGCGAACGTATCGATACAAGAACAACCTGCCGCACCGAGAACTTTGCGGGTGTGCGTGCCCGGGCCCGATCGATGCGACCTGCGAACTGCACCAAGGTATTGCCCACAGAGAGAGTGTCAGTCACGTTGCCATGCCAACACAGAAACAGTGCCAGCAGCCATTTTTTGATAACGGGGGGTGTCATCCAACGTCGTAGCACCCGTAATCCAAGTCTCTGCACTCTCGCCACCGTTCGACTGCAATGTCGGAGTACTCTTCGGCCGGAGCGAATTAGGACACTCGAAAATGTGATGAAAGTGAGCTTGGAGTGCGCTGCTTTCTATATGGGCAGTCAGCGTCGTAAGCGCCTTTTTTTCACGTACTACTCTGGCCGCTAGTTCCGCCCAGCGACGCGGGTCGGCGGCTCATCGCTTTTTCAATCAGCCATCAGTGCAGAATCGCACCGACGCCGCGATCACTTCGTGCGCTCTTCTGCTGGTGCGCACCCAGGAGAATTGGGCGGCACGCTTTAGGCCTTCTGTCCGCAGGTCCTGGCGCAAATCGCTTAGGCTGACGATTTGCTCCGTACCCCTTGCGATCTGCTCCACGTCTCTCGGATCCACAAGCAAGGCGGCTCCCCCTGCGGTCTCGGGCATTGCAGTGATGTTCGATGTTAGAACCGGTGTACCGCAAGCCATCGCTTCTACGATTGGCAGACCAAAGCCCTCGTAAAGGGAAGGGAAAATCAAAGCCTCGGCCCCACGATACAGGTTTGGCAATTTGTCCTCATCCACCCCACCTAAAAACTCCACCCGGGGGCGGACCCCTTGAGCCTCAATCCAGCGAGCAAGGTTGGCCGTGGGAAAGCCCGTGAAGACAAGGTGGATATCGGGGTCTAAGTCGGCCTTTGCGAAGGCCTCGACGATCCGGAATTCGTTTTTGTGCGGCTTGCGGTTGCTCACGGACAAGAGATACGGGAAGGCAAGTCCGTAGGAATCTCCTTCGGGTCGAAAAGCGGAGTCCACGCCGTTTCCAACGCTCACGACCTTTTCGGCTGAGACTCCAGACCAGGAAATGATCTGATTGCGCGTGAACTCCGAAACCGTCAGAATGTTAGCAGCACGGCGGCAAGCCCGTTTCATCGCCGTCGCGTAATAGAGCTGAATCAGAGGTCTCCTGGTCTCGCGGCAAAAAACGTGATTCAGGTCATGAATTGTGAAGACGAACGCAGACGGACAAAACAAAGGTGTGTTGTAGCCCGGCGAAAAGAAAACGTCAGTCCGCTCCAATTCTCTCAGCGCCCGTGCTAGAACCCAGCTATCCAGAGGTGCGGCAGGATTTGAGTTCAGTGGCACTGGCTGGTAGTCGAGATCTGCCAGCACGTGCCGGGCAAAACGTCCGATGCCATGGTTTCCAATCCATCGCTGATCAGCATAAATCACGGCACTATCACAGCCAGCGCTGCCGCGGTTATAGCCAATTGCGACGCGATCTGGCTCCAGTCACGCAATCCTCGCGTGAAGGCTCCTGTTGGCAGCTTATAAGGCACAATGATCTCATCGCCCGGATATAACCGGAGGCGATCAAACTTCGTGCCAGTAAAAGGTCCGTTGACGTTGTTGGCAGCCACGACGACCCCGTTGGCACGCAGCACAAACGCGTGACCCAAGTCGGACTGTGGCTTGCCTTTGCCTGCCATTACCAGATATCCCCCGCTATTGGTGTGGGCGTCATAGATAAACGACCCAGGGTTGTACACATTTCCGACTACGGAGACGGTCGAAGGTGTGTGTGGAATAATCAGCCGATCGTTATCCTCCAGCAACATGTTCGGAAAATCTGCGAGGCTCTTATCGGAGGGTTTCACGGGAAGCGCAACTCGTCCTGTAGCACGTACAGCGCGCAGCTGTGAAATAATTCCTTCTTGCAACTGAGCGATCCCTTGCGCATCGCCACCGGATACAGAGGCTGCGATGGACAGCGCGGATTGCCGAACTTGCACCTCCATCGTATTGACGAGTTGATCCAAACTGTTTTGCTGTTCAACGCGCGCAGATTCGCGCAGTAGCTGTGAGCCATACACGTATGCGTTCGGGGTCAGTCCCCCTGCACGCCCCAGAACCGAATGCAGCGTTTCGTTCATTTCGAGTTTATAGATTCCGGGTCTCGCAACTTCACCCTCGACTACCACGTACCTGGCCCGCTCGTCTTCCGGCAGATTGATATCACGCTGCGAAAAGATCGTGACGATATCACCTGCCTGCAGTTCCATGTTGCTGCCTTCATCGCGTTCGAGGACCGCTTTGCGTGGACTGAACCACAAAAGTTTGGAAGTAAGATCCGTCGGGTTCACACGTTGGATGATGGCGTAGTCCCAATTGATCTCCGGAGCGTAGTGCCGCAGGTCTGCGGTTACATTCTTCGCGGTTCTCTGTGTCGTGGACATAGCTTCCGATGACTCGGGTCGTTGCTGACTACCCAACGGCGTGTGCTCATCGGCTTTCGGAGTCGGCGACTGATAAGGCTGCTGCCCCGTTGGCTCGCAAGGAATGTAGGTCGTATTCGACGATTCCGCACTGGGCGTGCCGGCATTCGGAGTATTCCCCGTCGTTCCTTGACCGGCTGGTGCCCCACTGGATGCAGCCTCCGCTTGAGCAGTCGGAGTCGTAGTCTCTTGTTGCAGTCCCGTCGGGAGGCATTGCACGTTGAACCCCGGACGAATCGGATATTCGGTTGCATGGCCATTGCCGATCGCGGCGCGGTCCAACCAGTATCGCCGTGTCAATAAGGCTTCCGGGGTGGGAATAAGATCCCGGATGCGCATTCCCGCCTTCCACGGGAACCGTCCTGGGTTGGCCACGTTCCCTCGTAGAGTCACCGTGTCCTGAAAGCTCGGCACGATCGAAAGCACGCGTACGATATCTCCATCCCGGAGGGGCTGGGCACGAGAAGTATCGTCGTAAGGAAACTCCAAGGTTGCGCGCGACTGGTGATCCACCACGCGTTCAACCGTAATCTTACCGGTATCGGCAAGGCTGCTGAATCCACCGGCAATTTCAATCAAATCGTTCAGTGTGGACTTGCCCTTCAACTCATAGATCGCTGGCGTATTCACCGAACCCGAGATCGCAACCAACGGCCCCACTGGAGGGATGTATAAGACATCCCCCGGCTGCAGGCGGACGTCCTTTGACTTATCCCCCTTAATCACCAAATCATAGAAGTCAAAGTCCGTAATCGTCGCACCATCTCGGCGCACCTGGATGTGCCGCAATGATCCCTGGGGAGTTGGTCCGCCGGAAGCGAAAATTGCGTTGATGAGAGTGCTCAGCGAACTGATGGTGTAGGTTCCCGGATAGCGCGCATTTCCAACCACCAGCATCTGTATCGAACGAAGCCGTCCGACATTTACCGTAAGATTGAAATTTTTGAATATCTTCGAAATCTCATTCTTCAGGTGTTGTTCCAACTCTCCATAGTGCACGCCCGCCACAGAGATCTGTCCCACTCGGGGAATATAGATTTGGCCAGACCGATCCACAGTCACCCGCAGGTCGGCCTCGAGTTGACCCCAAATTCTGATTTGCAGTCCGTCCCCAGGGCCAATGATGTAATCATCGGGCACCTGCAAAAAGTCCATGGGAGCAAACGTGCTCGGTGCCTGGTCAAACAGCGATTGTCCGAACAATGGTAGAGGACGGCCCGCAGAATCCGCCGCCATCTGCTCGAACTCGGTTTGCGGCCAGGTTGGAACTGTCCTCCGCCGTCTCTCCGATGGATTGAGGGTCCGCGGAGGATATTGTCCCTCGTATGTACCGAACGGGTTCCTCAACTGAGGCACTTGCCCGACGGGCGGCAAGTATTGGCCCATTGCAGAACCGGTCCCGCTTGGCATCGTGGTAGCACACTCCGGACTGGAGGCTTGCAGTGGATCCGTGCAATCCACGGAAGTAGCAGGCGACTGAGCGTTTTGGGGCGACACGCCAGTTATAGATTGGGACAAAGATGCCCCAGCACAAGCGAGGAAAGACAGCACAAGGACGTTTACTTTTCTCATCATTTTCAGAAACGCGAGCCAGCAGTCCAAGAGGAATGCGCCAGCCAAATTCATAATTTTATCAATTGAACCTAAAAACTCAGTCAACAAAAGTGCTTAGAAGGTTCCCGCAGCCAGGGAGCACTGATTAAGCTCATTTTTCGTCATCAGCGAAACAGAATTGCCTTCTTTCCAGCAATTCCGCGCGGTCCCGGGACCCTGCATTTTCCTTTTTCAACACTTCATCAGAGTTTCCCTAGGCCGTGTGCCAGAGACATCGATACTTACGAAACTTGTACGTCGACCACACCAAGCCTAGGACATTTCCAATGCAACAACTGACGACAATACCTCTGGCTCCATACAACCTTCCGAAAACCAGTGTGCAAGCCGTCACGCTCAGGGCGCCGACCAGCGAATTCACAAACAACACCTCCTGTTTATGCGCTCGCAGATAATACGCTTGCGCGAAGATGATTACATTCGTGACCATGTAGACCATCAGCATCGCAATGGAACTGGGCTCCAGCAGCCTATGGGCGAAGCGAATGTTCTGAGCGTTAAGGAAAACCGTGCCCAGCCATGCCGTAAGAGCTCCCGCAACTGAAACCGCAGTCGATTGCCAGAGAGCTCGGAAGAACGTCTGATCCAGTTGCTGGTACTCCTTGCGGGCAATCAGTGCGCCAAATGGAGCAGATTTCGTGCTGACCCAGGACACCGCAATGTTCAGGATGGCGTTCGCCAAGCTCAGCGACATTCCCATCCGGCCGGCTTCCACTGCACCGCGATACGCAAATAGAACCGGATTGAAAAGCCAGAAAATGAAATAGCCGCAGAACCAACTGACGGCTATTCTCCACTGGAACGGCCAGACTTCTTCGCTCCACCGAATCCGGTTAGTTCCTGGATGATGCTTTAACAGACCGAACAACAACTTACGTTTGGTGAGCAGCCACAGGAGCGAGCACGAAGCTATGCCCAACAACATCATCGATGGTGCGAACAACCCATGGTGAGTGATGAGTGCTGTCCAGGCTAGAAGGCTCCCAGTGACCGATTGCGCGAATCGCAGGCGCGCAATATTGGCCACATAGCCACAACCTTCCAGAAACGACAATAGCGGATCGAGCTGGAAGTTGAGTACGGCCATGAGCGCGTCGAGACACCAAGGCAATAGCCAGGACACGGCTTGCCCTTGCCGATGTGTATTAAAAAAGTAGAGTCCGGCAGGAACAAGCGTCACTGCCAAGAGTGCAGCGGCTACGGAGTACCAGCGCACCGATTTCTGGATTACGGATGCTAGCCTAGCATGGGCAACCTGATCTCCTGTGAGCTCGTAACTGCTGGAGATCGATAACAGCGCTCGCTCGTGACTCGCCAATTGCAGAATCACGAATGAAAACCCTAATTCAAAAACCAACTGCACGGCCACCAGGCTGCCAAATGTGTAGTAGTATCCTTGTTCTGCGGGCGACAGAAATCGCCCGATGAGAGCAACCGTGACGAGCCCCGCTGAACTGGCCCAAAGTCGGGCGAGCACGGTAAACCCGACGGCCCGATCGAGGCCGAGGACGTGTCTGAGCCAGTGCCGAAAACGTGCGATTCTCGACGAATCCTGAGAGGGAGGAGCGACGTGAACGAGGCCGTCAGACAATTAATGTCCTCTCGAATTGGTCGTGGAGGCCCTCCCATCGTGGCGCAGAGGGAAGGATAGCCGCTGGGGTTGAAGGTGCATTAGTCAAACGTTGAAAGTGAATGCGAGCAACTCACACTGTGTCGTATCCGAAAAAGTGGTCCTAACTTTTGATGCTCCCTAAGGAGAACAGCTCTCAACGGTCATGTCACAGGATTATATCGTCTCCGCTTTGACCAACAGGAAGTTGAGGAATTTACCCCTTTCTCAGGACTAGAACCGAAAGATGCCAGCGCAGAATAAGCTCGACCATCTCGAGATGGTCCTGGGGCGGCTCCAATCCGAACCGATGGCAGCGGTCCGTTCACGCGAACAAGGTGCCTTCGCTAAGTTTGCTGGTCACAACCAAAACCGCCTTATCCTGCACGGAGCGGGGCCACTCGGCAGACTTGTTCTCCACGGACTTGAACAGGCGGGGCTTCGTCCGATTGCCTTCACCGACAACAGCGAACGGTTGTGGCATACGGAGATCGGCGGAGTTCCTGTGCTTCCTCCCACTTTTGCCGCTGAGCAGTATCGTGACTCCGCCTGTTTTGTCGTCACAATCTATAACGGGTCACAGGCTCGACAGCAGCTCAAGAAACTGGGATGCAGGAATGTGGCTCCGTTTGTTGTATTGTCCTGGAACTACCCAGAGGTGTTGGCTTCCATCGTCGGAGTCGAACTTCCGCATAAATTGCCCGCGTTTGCTGATGAAATCAGAGAATGTTATCGGATTTTGGCCGACGAAGAATCGCGACACGAACTCGTCGGCCAAGTGGAGTGGCGTTATTGGATGGATTACGAATCCTTGCCCGCTTATTTGGACCCTGTGGGTACCTACTTCCCTCTTGACTTGGTGAAACCGCTGGAGGATGAGGTTTTTGTAGACTGCGGCAGTTTCCAAGGGGACATTCTCCCGAGCTTCATTTCACACTGGAACTCTCGATTCCAACACATTTTTGCGCTAGAGCCTGACCCGGAAAATCGCAAGGTTTTGGAGGCCGTGACCAAAAATCTCGGGTTGGCGGACCGGGCAACCGTCATGCCTTACGCGGTGGGTGAACGAGACGAGATGGTCTCGTTCGCTTCCACCGGAACAGTAACGTCGCAAATCACCACGAATGGCTCGATTTCCGTAGAGTGTCGAAGACTTGGTGCCATTGATTGGCCGCTTACGCCAACGTACATCAAGATGGATATCGAAGGAGCAGAACCACAAGCGATCATCGGTGCGAGAGATTTGCTTGTGCGCCATCAACCGATCCTGGCGGCATGCACTTATCATCGAACCGAACACCTCTGGCAGGTCCCGAATTTAATCCACTCGATTGCGCCTAATTACAATTTTTTTCTCCGGCGCTATGCAGAGGAGTGCTGGGAGGGTGTTTGCTATGCAATCCCGGATCACCGGCTCAGAAGCCGCTAATATCGCCTCTGATATGTTTTAGTGCAAAGGATCTCGTGCAGGACCGCGCTCGCGCGCGCAACACGTCGGTCAATCATGAAACTTACCGCTCCCGTTGTTATCTTCGGCGCCGGCAACCTTGGTCGACGCATTGCCCGAGCGGTTCGCCCGGTGTTGTTTTGCGACAACAATCGCGCTCTGTGGGGGACTTCGTGGGAAGGTATTCCTATCGAGTCACCAAGTACAGCGGTCCAGCGTTTTCCTAATGCCACTTTTATCATCGCTATCTGGCATCCTAGCCGAACCGAGAGGATCGCGGATCGTATGCATCAACTGAGGTCTCTTGGCGCGTCGAACGTCATTCCGTTTTGTGTACTACTCGCCGAGTACGGAGACTTCGTGTTGCCGAATATGTTTTGGGAGCGCCCAGATTATTACGCTCAGCAAGAGCAAGAAATCAACCGAGCGCGAGCATTGATGGATTCAGAGGGACGTCAAGAATTTGACCGTCAAATGAGATTGCGCTTGGGAGATCCGTCGGATCAGGTTATCGATCCTGCACCCCAATATTTCCCGGGCGATATCTTCCAGTTGAGTGCCACCGAAGTGTTTGTTGACTGTGGTGCTTATGATGGCGATACGATAGCCGAATTCCGGCATGCTACGGATAGCCACTTTGTCGAACTCCTTGCCTTCGAGCCTGATCCACAGAATTTCGCTGCTCTGAAGTCAGCCGTAAACGGAGATCCGCGCATCCACCTGCATCCGTATGCCACCGGGCTTCGGCGCGAAAAGGTCCGCTTCACATTGAGCGGAACCGGGTCTCGCGTTTCGTCCACAGGAAGCTGCGAAGTGGATGTCATCACCCTGTACGAGGTGCTTGATCACGTGAGGCCCACCTACATCAAAATGGATATCGAAGGAAGCGAACCCGATGCGATAGCGGGTGCCAGCAAAACGATCTCCCGCTGCCGGCCGAGAATGGCCGTCTGCGTTTATCATGCACCGGACCATCTGTGGAGGATTCCTTTACAGTTGAATGAGTTGCTGCCCGACTCGCGATTCACAATGCGGACTTATTGCGGCGACGGTTTTGACTCCGTGTGCTACTGTCTTCCCTGCTAAGACGCGAGCGAAGCCACTCTTGCTCGCCAATCGCTCTTACTCAGGCAACGGCTCCACTATCATGTTGGCCAAAAACTCCTCGCGGGGCAAAAATGGAAACAGATCCTCGAGTGGTTTAGAAACAAAGGAACCATCCGGCTTCTGGTAAGACTGTAGACGCGGAGCCCGCATTTCATCCGGCAGCACGCGCACATCGCAGATCACAGGGCCCTTGATGTCCAGCACTCGGCGCACCTCCGCGCGAAGATTCTGCTGATTCTTGATGACCGTGGCAGCCAGGCCAAAGGCCTCCCCCACTCGGACCAGATCCGGTATGGTCAGTCCATTCGTTGGGTCGCAGCCCAAGTTCGCTTTGCCGAAATAGCCTCTCTGCGAGGCCCGGATCGAGGAATACCCATCGTTGTTCATCACAAAGAACTTGATTGGCAACTGAAGGCGCCGTACGGTCTCCAGTTCCTGAATGTTAAACATGAACCCACCATCGCCATCCACCACAACGACCTCCCGACCGGGGTTGGCAGTAGCCACTCCAATGGCCATCGGTAGACCAAACCCCATGGCGCCCAAACCGGCGGTGTGGAAGAGGCGCTGCGAATGCAAAGTGGGAAACGCAAGTAGATAGATCTCGATCGCTGAGCCCGAACTTCCTACCACCAGTCGATCCTGCGGGTTCACTTCTGTGCCGATGACCTCGGCAAGGTGAAAAACCGAAACAGGGCTTTCCGGCTTACGGTGCTCCTCGGTGACGACGGGATAACGCGTCTTCCAGTCAGCGCAGCGCGCATCCCAGGCTGAGTGATCCCTTAGCCGAATTGAATCTTTTCGGGCCAGAAGTTCTGCAAGAAATTGCTTCGCGTCGGCCTGAATTGGCTGCTGTAAGTATGGATGAAGTTTTTTCAATTCCGCCTGGTCAATGTCGACCGCCGCCTTATACGCGCCGCGGGCGAGGTTTTGTGGAGCGTAGCCTGTAATCGCAAAGTCCAGGCGCACACCGATGGCCAGGAGAAGGTCGGAATTCTGAAGGGCGAAGTTTGCTCCGCGAGCAGCCACGGAACCTGGCCTTCCTACATAGAGCGGATCATCACTCGGCACCAAATCCGCTGCACACCACGTGGCGGCGGTAGGAATTCGAAGCAGTTTTCTGAGCTGGTCAAATTCACGTTCCGCCCTCGCCAATCGAATCCCGTTTCCGGCGAAGAGTAAGGGCCTTTCAGCCTGATTTAGCTTCTCGATAAGGACTTCGACTTCGTGCGCGATGGGCTGTTCCGTCCCGGACTCTTGCAGCTCAGATGGATCGAAACCACGCAATCGAGAAGGCTCTTCAATTGGGGAGGCTTGGACATCGAGTGGAATGTCGATCCAGACGGGTCCCGGGCGTCCGTGAAAGGCGAGATAGAGGGCCTTTTCAAGGTGGTAACGGATTTCGCCTGGATCGAGAACGGTTACCGCGTATTTCGTGATCGGCTTGACGATCGAAACGATGTCGACTTCCTGCACTCCGAGCTGCCGCATCCCAAGGAGGTGGCCCTCTTTATCGAACATCCGGTCTGGCCGCTTCACCTGCCCGGAAATAAAGATCGTCGGAGTGGAGTCAAGCCACGCACCGGCTACTCCGGTCACAGCGTTCGTGCCACCCGGACCGGTGGTCACCATGCAGACGCCCAGATGATTCGTCGCTTTGGCATACGCCTCGGCGCAGATCGCGCTAGCTTGTTCGTGCGAATTGCAGATGGGCTCTATGGCTGTTTGCGCCCCCAGAGACTGGTTCAGGTGCATCGCTCCACCACCCGTTACCAGAAAAACGTGCTTGACTCCCTGTTCGGCGACAAAGTGAACTACATAGTCAGAAAGCTTCATTGCTCTTGTCTTTAGTCGGATTTGAGATAGATCATCGAAGCCGAAACGCGATTAGTCTCGCGCGAAGACTTCCTGGGGTGTGAGATGCCGAGCAGCCAAAAGCGCATCCACCAACTCACGTACAGCACCATTGCCACCCGGAGCTTTGGTGACGAACAGGGCTTCCTTCAACACCACTGCGGCGGCACTGGCAGGGGCGGCGGAGAAGCCTGTAATTGCCATAGCAGGCAGGTCATTCACATCGTCACCCATGAAGCAGACCTCGGCAAGGCTAACGCCAGCAGCCGAAGCGAACTCGCGAACAGCTGCGGCTTTGTCGCGACATCCTTTCGCGACGTGCTTGATGAGCATCTTCTCGGCGTAGCGGTCAACCAGGGCGCTGTTTTCGCCGGAGATTAGACCCAGCATCAATCCGGCACGGCGAGCCAAGGAAACGGCCATAATATCGCCGAAGCTGAACCGTTTCCATTCTTCGCCATTAGGGCCCCACCACACCCCACCGTCAGTCAATACGCCGTCTACGTCAATAGCCAACGCCCGGACCTTTTTCAGACCCGCTCGGGAGTTCCGTTGCGCCATGCAGCTAGACCGTGGCTCCTACCCGACGAAGCTTCTTGATAATCGGGAACTCGCGTTCGTAGACGCGCTTGATCCCGTCACCCTTGGACTGTTCCCAAAGACGAATATCGCGTACGAGCCGCGAAATCCCATTCGGCTCCAGTGAAGCCGCATGATCGGATCCCCACATGGCCCGGTCCATGGTAATGTGCCGCTCCACGCTGCATGCCCCGAGTGCTGCGGCGCAGACGCTGGTCGGAATACCTGTCTCGTGTCCAGAGTACCCGACTGGAACACCATAGCGAGCGGCCATGGTGGGAATCGCGCGCAGATTAAGTTCGGGATATGCCGCGGGATAGGTGCTCGTGGCGTGCATCAGGACGAGATCTTCTTTGCCAAGAACCTCCACGGCGTGGTCGATCTCCTCATATGTACTCATGCCGGTCGACAGAATAATCGGTTTTCCGGTCGCGCGGATGTGTCGCAGCAGATTGTCATCGGTTAGAGACGCGGAAGCGATCTTATAAACCGGTACCTTGAACTGCTCCAGAAAATCAACCGATCCCTCATCCCACGGAGAGGCAAACCACATCATCTTGACCGATTTGCAGAAAACAGCAATCTCTTCGTATTCCTCCTGCTCAAATTCCAGGCCGTATTTGAGGTCGCCATTCGTGGGACCGAAAGGATTCTCGCGCGGCTTGGCCAATTCCTCCTGCGTGTAAACAACTTCCACGGTTCGCTTTTGAAACTTGACTGCATCGCAACCGGCAGCCAAGGCAATGCTGATCAGTCTTTTAGCCAGATCGACATCGCCATTATGGTTGATCCCGATCTCCGCCACGATAAAACAGGGCTGATCGTCGCCTACCAGCCTGCTGCCGATCCTCACCGTACCCATCATCAAACTCCTTGCGTCCTGTGACGGAACTCTTAGGTCCGCCACAACTTACAGGTGACGCCGCGGCCATTATATCTGGATTGCTCGTCCGGAGCGTAACTCTATCGCCAGCTGGCATTCAGTGGCCCGTCGATCCCCCTTGCTGCTCGCAGACACATCGCTCAATCCAGTCACAAATCATATGCCCACAGAGAATGTGCGCCTCCTGGATACGAGCCGTATCTTTAGACAGAACGCGCAATGCGACATGCGCAATCCCCGCCATCTGCCCGCCGCTCTCACCGGTCAACGCCACCGTGAATGCTCCCTTCTGTCTGGCACACTCGAGTGCGGCGCAGACGTTCTTGCTTGAGCCCGAGGTCGAGATGCCTATCAGGACGTCTCCTGGGGTGCACAAAGCCTCAACTTGACGCTGAAATACTCTTTCATACCCATAGTCATTCGCTACCGCGGTCAGGACCGACGTGTCCGTTGTCAGCGCAATGGAGGCGATCGCGCACCGCTCTCGTCGAAAACGCCCCATCAACTCAGCGGCCAGATGCTGGGCATCAGCCGCACTACCACCATTCCCGCACCAGAGCACCTTGTGCCGGGCAAGGATGGCATGTGTCATCTCCTCCGCAATTCGCTGGAGCAAGGCCTGCTGTCCTCGCAGCGACGCTACGGTTTCCAGGTGCTCGCTGATTGCTCGATCGAAAACTGAACATGCATCAACAGCAGGCGACATCGCTTCTCCAGGGGTCTTCGGCGGACAAACTACGCCGCGCCTATTATTACCTTTCGCGCTCTGCAAGATGCATTAGCATACACAATTCAATCGTAGCGGTGTACTGTACTACTGGCGAGCGATCGCGTTGACAGGCTGATTTGTTGACCTAGCAGGCGCACCGCTCTTGAGAGTACCCAATGAAAGCTGTCATTCTGGCGGGCGGCCAGGGAACGCGTCTGAGCGAGGAAACGAGCACACGTCCGAAGCCCATGGTTGAGATTGGCGGGCGTCCGATCCTTTGGCACATCCTCAAGATTTATTCGCAACATGGCATCAACGATTTCATTATCTGTTGCGGCTACAAAGGCTATCTGATCAAGGAATATTTCGCGAATTATTTCCTGCACACGTCCGACGTTACCTTTGACATGAAAGAAAATCAAATGCAAGTCCATCAGAGCGTCGCCGAACCGTGGCGTGTCACCCTCGTTGATACTGGCGATAATGCTGGGACTGGCGGACGACTGAAAAGGGTTGCCCATTATCTTCAGAGCGAAGATGTTTTCTGCATGACCTACGGAGATGGAGTGAGCGACATCAACATCTCCGAATCGATTGCGTACCATAAAAAGCACGGACGACTGGTAACTGTGACCGCCGTACAACCGCCTGCCCGATTCGGAGGCCTGGGCCTCGACGGAACTGCAATCTCCGCCTTCCAGGAAAAACCGAGGGGTGAGGGCGGATGGATAAACGGCGGGTTCTTCGTTCTCTCACCCGCTGTCCTCAATGAAGTCCGCGAAGACGCCACGATGTTCGAATCTGAACCAATGCAAAATCTTACGATGAAGAAAGAGGTACAAGCTTTTTTTCATCGCGGTTTCTGGCAACCAATGGACACTTTGCGTGATAAGCAGCGACTGGAAGAACTATGGGCGAGCGGCAACGCTCCTTGGAAAACATGGTAAAACGCACTCGCGTGGACCATTACTGACCGGACAGTTTCTCGTATTCTGCAATTTGCTTTGCCGTAAACTCTGCCAAGTTCTCGCCTCGATTCCAAGCGCTATACCATGCGATCGTCCACTCCAGTGCGGCTGCAATGTTGAGTCGCGATTGCCAACCAAGTTCGAAGCGGGCTTTGCTTGCGTCTAGTCTCAAGTAGTTGGCCTCATGCGCTCCCGGATTCGGATCACGCTTCCAGGACGCACCCGCGCCCCACACCGCCACAAACTTGTCTGCGATACGCTCTACTGGCCACGTATCCTCATGGCTTGGGCCGAAGTTGTAAGCCGACCCGCAGTGTCCTTGAGCGGCGAGCAATCGTTCTGACAGCATGAGGTAGCCGTGCAGCGGGTCCAACACATGTTGCCAAGGACGGATGGCATCGGGCTTTCGAATAAGGACTGGCTTCCCCGAACAGAATCCGCGGAGGAGATCCGGAATGAGACGGTCCTCCGACCAGTCTCCACCGCCAATCACATTGCCGGCCCGCGCTGTGGCCATAGCTACGTGATGCTCATGCAATCTCTCGACTGGAAAGAACGAACTTTGGTAGGCTGCGCTGACAATTTCCGAGCAGGCTTTGCTGGAGGCATAGGGGTCATAACCGCCAAGTGGATCAGTTTCGCGGTATGGCCAGACCCACTCCCGGTTATGGTAGACCTTGTCGGTAGTGATGCAAACCACGGCGCGCACGCTTGGAGTTCTGCGGATCGCCTCAAGGACATGCACAGTGCCCATTACGTTGGTTTCATAAGTCGTCACCGGATCGGTATACGACCGCCGGACCAACGGTTGCGCCGCCATATGAAACACCACTTCAGGCGCAAACCTCGTCATTGAGGATTCCAGGGTCGCATAGTCGCGGATGTCACCACGACAGTCCTCGAGCAGGCTTCCGACCGTAGCGAGGGTAAACATGTTTGGCTCGGTACAGGGGTCGAGTGCGTATCCACGCACCTTTGCACCGAGTTGGTTCAGCCAGATTGCGAGCCAAGAGCCTTTAAACCCAGTGTGCCCGGTGAGAAAGACACGGCGATTTCGCCAAGTTTTCAGCATATCGTTCAGATCAACCCTCTGCCTCGGTAAGTCTCTAACGATGGACCCGCAATCCTCTTCACGACAGTGACGTACCGCGTCATAATAAGCCTACCGCGCCAGCATTCAAACTCTTGCAAGACACCCTGAATGTTATGATTTTGAATACTCTCTGGTTATGACAGAACAGGCGTCCCAGCTTCGCCGTCAGATTCTCGATCTAACCGCGCAATATGTTGCGGAAACATCAGGCCCTCAAGAGTTCACCCCCCGGGTGACGCCCGTGCCAGTGTCGGGCAAAGTCATTGATGGACGCGATGTCAGCGCGGTCGTGGACTCGGTTCTCGATGCGTGGTTTACGACCGGTCGTTTCGCGGAGATCTTCGAGCGCAATCTGGCTAGTTTTGTTGGTGTTCGCTGTGCATCGTTGGTCAACTCAGGATCATCAGCAAACTTGGTAGCTCTGAGTGCATTGACCTCTCCCAAACTTGGGGAGCGACGGCTTAGGCCTGGTGATGAAGTCATCACCGTCGCCGCCGGTTTCCCAACCACCGTAAATCCGATTCTCCAGAATCGCCTCGTTCCCGTTTTTCTCGATGTCACAATTCCGACCTATGAAATCGATGTCGCGCAACTGGAGAGCGCTCGAAGCGAAAGAACCAAAGCCGTTTCCCTTGCACACACCCTGGGAAACACATTCGATCTTGACGCTGTCTGCGCATTCACGCGCAAATACAATCTGTGGCTGATTGAAGACTGTTGCGACGCGCTCGGGTCAACCTACAAAGGCCGAAAGGTCGGCACATTCGGGGACCTCGCCACCTTAAGCTTTTATCCCGCCCATCACATCACAACTGGAGAGGGCGGGGCCGTACTCACCGATAAGCCAAGCCTTCAGACGCTGGTCGAATCTTTCCGAGACTGGGGCCGGGACTGCTGGTGCGAACCTGGCAGGGATAATACTTGCGGCAAGCGCTTCGACTGGCAGCTGGGCGATCTGCCCTACGGATACGATCACAAGTACACTTATTCGCACATCGGATACAACTTGAAGGCTACAGATATGCAGGCTGCTCTGGGAGCCTCCCAGCTGACCAAGATCCGGAGTTTCATCGAACATAGAAAGGCGAACTTCACATACCTAAAACGAGCTCTGGCCGAGCTTGAGGAATTCCTTTGGCTGCCCGAGGCGACGCTGCATTCAGACCCGTCCTGGTTTGGCTTCCCCATCGGTATAAGGAAAGATGCCCCATTCACAAGGGCGGATCTGATACGGCACCTCCAGGCTAACAAAATTGGTACGCGGCTTCTGTTTGGCGGGAATCTTCTGCGCCAACCGGCGTATTCAGAAGCCGAACATCGCGTGTTTGGTGATCTGCGGAACGCCGACTTCGTTATGAGCAACGTCTTTTGGGTTGGCGTTTTCCCGGGACTCACGCCAGCTATGCTTGACTTCGTGGCGGCCACCATCATTGGATTCGTTCAATCGGTCAGAGCCGGGACGATAGAAGACCTTTCAGAGCATGGCGCGTCCGCTGTTTAATCACCCCAGCGTGCAATGATTTTCCGGGATAAAGAAGAAATGAATCAGGCTGATCCTCTTGCGCGGCAGGACCTCGATTTGGTTCTTGAGCAAACTGCACCGCTATGGGCGGAAGTTAGGGGGAAGCGTATCCTGCTGACAGGAGGAACCGGCTTTTTTGGTTGCTGGCTGGTCGAAAGTTTCTGCCATATAGCGAAGTCCCTCAATTTGGGGGCACACCTCGTCGTTCTGACGCGAAAGCCTACGGAATTTGCCGTAAAGTGTCCGCATCTTGCTGCAGATCCACACCTCAGCCTCCATCTCGGCGATGTACGGAGCTTTACGTTTCCAGAGGGTGAGTTTGAATACGCTGTCCATTGCGCTACCGAGACAAATGCCCGAGCCGTTGCCGAGGATCCACTCTCTGCATTCTCAACGATCGTCTCGGGAACAGAACGTGTCTTGCAATTCGCGGCCGCGTCTGGCGTTCGAAAGTTTCTGCTGACAAGTTCCGGTGCTGTGTACGGAAAACAGCCAGATACTGTTACCCACGTGCTGGAAACCTACTTGGGCGCACCTGATGCGCTAGACCCGACCAGCTTTTATGCCGAAGGCAAACGTGCGGCCGAACTCCTGTGTGCGCTCTACGGAAAGAAACATGGCCTGGAATGCAAAATCGCGCGTTGCTGGGCTTTCTGCGGGCCTCACCTGCCGCTCGATTGGCACTTCGCGATCGGCAATTTTATCGGTGATGTTCTCGCCGGCAAGCCGATCGAAATAAAAGGCGACGGAACACCACGAAGATCCTACCTGTACGCTGCCGATTTGGCTGTCTGGTTGTGGACGATCTTGTTCCGAGCACCCTCGTTGATGCCGATCAATGTTGGGTCAGCAAACGACGTCAGTATCCTCGAGTTAGCGCAAATAGTAGCCAAGACACTCAACCCTCAAACGAAGATTCACATCGCCAAGAAAGCCGTTCTCGGTGTTGCTGGTCACTACGTACCGTCAGTTGCCCGCGCCTGCGAACTTCTGGGTTTACATGAAACCGTCGGATTGGAAGAATCTATACGTCGTACCGCAAGTTGGTACACTCGCAAAGCCTCTCACCCGTCGCCCTAACCGACCCTGACCAAGTCTTGCCTTCCGCAGAACGCTGATCAGTCCACGGCGGATCTGGAGCTATAGCCGCTACCGTCGTGACAATATCTTTGATCTTTACCTCTCAGCTACTTGACACACCAATAGAGAGTGAGTCATAAAATAGCCTCTTCGAGGATCTCAACAATTGGAGCTCTCGGCCTTGATTCGATTCCGAATCGTTTTGGCGTGCTCGGTCTGTGCAGTTCTGCTTTTGTCGGTCGGATGCGGTTCTCCTGCCTCCACCGATCCCCACCAACTGATCTCAGTTTCCTCTACAGCGAACCCGCTCGTAGCCCAATACAACCTCCGCCTATTCAAGCCGGGCAGCTCGGCGTGGGTTGAATTCGGAACCGATACCAACTATGGCAGGCGAACTTCCGCAGTGACTGATTCGACACCGAGTACTGGCGTATCGAGTTTGAACATATTGGTTGCAGGAATGATGCCGCAAACAACGTATCACATGCGGGCACACGTAAGTAATAACGACGGCGAGTGGGTGGATCAGGACCGCACCTTTACGACGGGGTCCTTACCGCAGGGCGTGGTCGCGCCGCATGTGACTGTCAGTACACCCACGCCTGGCTTAGCACCCTCGCCAGGTGCAGAAATGCTCAGTTTGGTGTCCAACGCAACGACCTCGCAAACACTGCAAGCCGTGGTCACAGACCTGCATGGAAACCTGATTTGGTATTGTCCCCAGCCAGCCTTACCCCCACGGCCTTTACCCAACGGCCACTTCCTTTTTCAAGAGAACGTACGAGTGGAAGAAGTGGACTTGGCATGTAACTCGATACGCTCTGTTTCTGTAGCCCAGGTAAATCAGTCGCTACAGGCCCAAGGGTATACGATACCCCCGATCAGCGGTTTCCACCACGATGCGATCGCACTTCCGAGTGGCCACTGGATAGCCCTTGGTCAAGTTGCAAAGGACTATACGGACTTACCGGGCTACCCTGGAACGACTGAGGTTTTGGGGGATGTTCTCGTGGATGTCGACCTAGATGGGAACGTCGCTTGGGCTTGGTCGGCGTTCGATTTCCTGGACGTAAATCGCCATCTTGAGGGGCTACCGGATTGGACGCATAGCAATGCAATTGTGGACACCGCCGATGGGAATCTGCTCCTATCGATGCGCCACCAGAGTTGGATCCTCAAGATTGACTATCAAAACGGAACCGGTAGCGGCAATATCCTATGGAGGCTCGGCCAAGATGGAGATTTCAGCATCGCTGGCGGAGACCCCACGCAATGGTTTTACGGACAGCACTATCCCTACATCGTGGATACAAACGGCACACAGACCACCATGGCCGTTTACGACGACGGAAATTATCGAATCGACTCGACTGGTACAGCATGCGATCCAACCGTGACACCGCCGACATGTTATTCCCGAGCGCCCATCATACAAATCGATGAGGTCACTCATCAGTCGACTTTGCTTTGGGAGTATCTTCCCGGATTTTTCTCCCCTTGGGGAGGCAGCATTGGAACCCTCCCCAACGGCAATGTCGAATTTGATAGCAGCGCCCCCCTCAGTGTCGGGAATTCACAGATCATCGAGGTTACCCAAACCGACAGTCCGCAAATCGTGTGGCAAATGAATATCATCGGGCAAGCCGCCTACCGGGGTTTCCGCATACCGAGCCTGTACCCGGGTATTACGTGGGAGCAGTAGTCACCAAACTCAGGGCGCGACAAAAGCAACACACACAGACCATCGTTCCACAGCTGAACGGGTCGGGAGTCAGAAGGATCTAGTTCGGACGAGACCGCACCGGCTTTTCTCTCCAATACACCTTTATAGCTCCGATACGATCGCGATTCTCAGGTAGTTCCAGGATACGCTGTAAGCTTTGGCGTGTAATAATCCAACACACGGAGAGGAAGAAAGCAAAAACTGTCGTCGCTAGCACGATGATTGTCCGGTGAGGCGATGACTTTCTGTCGGCAGGCACCGCTGTATCGACTACCTGCACGATCTCGCCTTCTTTTGCTTCGTCAAGCTTCGCAACCTCAAGTCCTTTCATCAATAACTCGTAAACCGCCTCGTTATACTTTAGTTCTCGGTATTGCCGGAGGTATTCCACGCCGGCATGGGTCACCTTTCCCTTCGAGAGGACAATATCCGACCCTGAGTCGTTTTGCGATCCCGCCAACTGTTGGAGCTGTCTTTGTAGTGCAGCGAGTTCTTGCTTCGCCAGGACAAGATCTGGATTGTCCTCGGCTGCGAATGATCGCATGCCTTCGATCTGTACCTCTTTGGCTACTACTTGTGCTCTTAGGATCGCCACGGATTCGATAAGCGCTTTTGCCTGGCTGTCAATCTGCAGAACACCCGTAGTCTGCTCGAGCTTCCTCATAGCCTCTTCAGCCTTGGTCAAATTATCCTTGGCAGGTTGCAACTGTTGTTCAAAGAACAAACGTCTCCTGGCAGCTTCTGTAATCGCCAGGGAAGCGGATAACTTGCGAAACTCTTCCACATATGCGTTGGCCAAATCCGCGGCCCGTCTCGGATTCCGATCTTCCACCGCGATTCGGATCAACCCGTCCTTTTTCTCCGCCCCAATCGTGACGCGGCTCTCAAATTCTTTCCGAGCATCCGACATTCGCTTGAGTTTGTATTCCCGCAATAGTCCAAAACGTTCGATCATCGCGTCTTCAACGGTTCGGCTTTTCAGGAAAGCGATATACGTGTCGGTCTGAGTCTTTAGCCCGAGCCCCCCGGCTAGAGCTCCAAGGGCCCCTAGAGATCCAACTGATCCGAGACCGGCTCCCTGTCCTAGTAAGAACGAACCGATGGAAGTGCTCTGGTTTGGTGGAAGTAGAACCGTATTCGCCTCGTACTTAACTGGCAACAATAACGAGACTACGACGGCAAGAAGTGTGGCCCCTATTACGAATCGACCTATGAACCGCTTGTTTTGGACTAGAAGAAGAGCGACGTCCAGCAGCGAGGTCTCTGTTTCAACCTGCGCCGTTTCAAGGCCCTCTTCATCCAGAAGCCGACCTGTGTGAACTGCTGTATCGGTGTGAGTTGCCACTTTGAGATTATGTTACCGCTTAGTCTGATCTTACAGTCTACGACAATTCGAATCCTTCTGTTGGGGCCTGCTGACGGTGAGGATACCCTTAAAACCCGACATGCAGGCTCCCTGTACTTCGGGGCACCTGCGATTGTGCTGTCAAATTCAACATATGGCACGCATCTCCACAAGTTTACAATGGGCGGACCCTACCGCGTGAACCACTCGTCTGGCGCAGTGAAACAGGCAATTTTTGCGGCGATCAGCGCACTCCAGCCACTCGCGATTGTGTGTTCTCTTGCCAGGGACTTTAAGATCAGGAGAACGATACCAGCACTCCTTCTGACAGGGAGAGCTCTAACCACGTACTAACTTGATTTGGTAGTCTTGGGCCGAGGGCGTGAAAGACGGGGCACGGTTGGGATTGGAAAATACAACTCCTATGAATCATAGCGGCTGGCGGCAATGGTAAACTCTGGCTTGCTCTGGTTCATCGCTCATCTCGGTGCCGTCATAACGCTCGTCGTGGCAATGTACCGTATTTACTTGAAAGCCTCGCCTGGCTCGAAGCCTATATACGCTCGACTAATCCTCTTTGGCCTTTATTTCCTTGTTGGTTTAGACCGTTTGTCTTCCCCAATTGTGGATCATCCTACCCTATCGACGAGAGCCGCCCTCTGTCTGGCGAAGGCAACTGGCGAATGATCAGGTTTATTTTTTGGCCCCTGTTCTTTGTGCTGCTGGCTGCATCCAGTGACTTCGTGGTTGCTCAGGACTCTATCCGGACACCCCTAGCTGACAAGGAAACTCCTCCTCAAATCTCGCCTTCACCTCAACAATTCTCTTCCCCCCCGGTCGATCTCAAGTCGCTGCCGAAAAATCTCGTCCTCGATCAGAAAGACTTCTGGACCGCTCCTTTTCATTTCTCCCCTAAACAATGGGAATGGACCGTTCCTTCTCTTCTTGTCGGAGGTCTGCTGATCAAGGCCGACGACAATATTGAAAGGCATGTTCCCACAACCAAAAGTACCGTTTCGCATGCGGTTACGGCATCGAATGCCGGAGTCGCGGCGCTGACCGCAACCGGTGCAGGACTCTTCCTGCTGGGACACCTGCAGCACGACGATCAGAAACGTGAGACCGGAATTCTCGCCGGAGAGGCAGCCATTGGTGTTCTCGGAGATACCGAAATCTTCAAATACGCCGCGGGACGCGAACGTCCCTTTACCGGCAGTGGCACCGGCCGCTTCTTCGTTGGTGGAGACTCCTTTCCTTCCCTTCACTCTTCCGTCAGCTGGGCCATCGCCAGTGTTATCGCCCACGAGTATCCCGGGTGGATGACTCAGTTGCTTGCGTACGGCACGGCCGGAGGAGTCAGCGCCGCACGATGGGCAGGCCAGAAGCATTTTGCCTCCGACGTAGCCATAGGCGCCGCGCTTGGCTGGTACATGGGACGCCAGGTATATCGCGCACACTCCCACTACGGCGACGCTGATATGGCTCGTTATGGGACTTTCTACAAGGCTGAGGAGAGCGAGCAATCTCAAGCGCTCAACCGGACGCGGTTTATGGGATCTAGCTACGTTCCGCTGGATAGTTGGATCTACCCTGCGCTGCAGCGGTTGGCCGCGCTCGGATATATCAAATCCGAATCGCTAAGCATTCGTCCCTGGACTCGTCTCGAATGCACGCGTCTTCTGAGAGAATCTGCCACCCGTGGCGCTGACAGCGACGCTCCGCCGGAGGTGCAGCAGCTCTACGCCTCGCTCTCGAAAGAATTCGGGTATGAGTTCGAGTTGATGAACGGCGAGCGCAACCTCAATGGCCAATTCGAGTCCGCTTACGCCGGTTTCACGGGAATATCTGGCACGCCCCTCACCGACAACTATCACTTCGGCCAAACGCTACTGAACGACTACGGCCGGTCCTACGAAAATGGTTTCAATACGGTAAATGGCGCATCCAGCTATGCGACGGCTGGCCCTCTCGTGCTTTACGTACGCGGAGAATATCAGTACGCACCTTCTGCTCCAGCGCCGACTCAAACAATGCTCGACTTCTTTAACCGCACTGATAACTGGCCCACTGGTCCGGCAGTTCCTGTCCAGTCCATCAGCCGCTTCCGCCTGCTAGATACCTATCTCGGACTCAATCTCGGCAACTGGCAATTTTCGTTCGGCAAGAACAGCTTGTGGTGGGGGCCCAGCGAAGGCGGAAATATGATCTTCACTAACAACGCCGCCCCGCTGAACAACATGTTCACCGTTAACCGGGTCAGTCCCTTTCGATTGCCTTGGATATTCCGCTATCTGGGCGACCTTCGCATTGAGGGATTCATCGGACACATGACGGGACTGCAGTTCCAAACTACGATAAACACAGGCTCGACCAGTCCCATTTTGATGGGTGAATACGGTAAGAACCTGCATCCTCAACCATTTCTGAGCGGCGGCAAGCTGACTTCCAAACTGACCCCGAATTTCGAGATGGGCATATCGAAAACGACGGTTTACGGCGGACCCGGAAATCCACTGAACATCACAACATTTCTGGACAGCAATTTTGGTGTTCACTATCACGGTGATGTTCTCGGAGATGGCCGAACGACCGCCGATATCTCCTATCGTCTTCCCGGACTTCGAAATTGGGCCACTTTTTACGCGGAAGCGATCAGTGAAGATGAAGTTTCACCCATTCTGTTCATGCGGAAATCTGCCGCTCAGGGAGGACTGTACCTCGCAAAACTTCCCGGACTTCGAAAACTCGATCTCAGACTCGAAGGCGGATATACCAACCCGTTCGCTTTCTGCGGGATCTGTATCTATACGAACGCCCAATACAACAGCGGCTACAACAATGACGGACGCCTGATCGGGACCTGGATCGGACGCGCAGCGCAGGGCGAGTTGATCCGCACGAATTACTGGCTCGGCCCTCGTAATAGAATCGGACTCGAACTCCGTCACCGCACTCTCGATCCTGGCTATCTTCCGCAAGGTGGCAGCCAAAACGACGTCGCTGTAAACGCCGATATCTTCGCCGGAACGGGCTATCGTTTCACCGGCAGCGTGCAATATGAACGCTGGCGTATCCCCCTGCTTGCCTCTGTTGAGCAATCGAATGTTGCCGCATCTTTCCAATTCAGTTTCTGGCCGACTCCCCACAAACGTTGAGCCACCGGCACTCTGTGGTTCTGCTACACTTCTCGGAATCGTAGCGACATTTTCGATTTCATCATGTCTCCGGCTCTATTTCACGATTCCAAACGTGTGCGATAAACTCGATTGCTTCATGAAATCCGTGAGCGCCCGCCGCATAGTGAAGCTATCTAGCTCGGTTTCCGTCCTCCTCTTGTTGGCCTTTCCGCTGCGAGCTCAGATCACTCCGGTCAATTTGACAGATTCCTATATCCGGAGCCTGCGGGCGGTGTATCCGGATTTCAATTTTGAAGTAATGAGTCCTGGACTAGCAGGGAGGGGCGGGAGTGCTCCCGAATGCGCAGGCGCGACGTCTCGCGATTTCGATAGCTCTTGCGCGCAAGAAGAGAGCGACTCGTCGGCATCGAGTTCCCGCCGACCGGCTTTTCCTTCAGACATTCGGCAAGCAATTCCGGAACGAAAGATCGATGCGCCCAATGGGAATGTGAACAATTCCTCCGCTGTGATCGCTGCGCACCATCAACCGCCCGACCGCAACCTCGACATATACTACAGGAATCGAACAGAATTCAGCCTCGATGTCGGATGGCACCCGATCAACGTCCCTTTCATCTACGACTTCGCAGTTGGCGATAGCTACAATCGGCCGCCGCTGAACTACACGATTGTGCCGATCATTGCTTCCTTGCGTTGGCATGTAACCAACGTCGGATGGCGGTGGATTTTCCGTGGCAACATGGATTTCACATTCAGCGGTTCCATCACGGCCATTCCCAGGGGTCCCGAAACGCACTACTACGCCTTTGATTTCGGCATCCGGCGTAATTTCGTGTATCGTAGTTGGAAAGCGGTGCCCTATTGGGAGCAACGCGGAGGTGTGGGAATCATTGACGCCAAAGAGCCGCTGGGAGTGCTTTTTGCCCAAGGACAGAATCTTACCTTCACCTACACCATGGGTGCTGGAGTACGGTATAACCTCGATTCCAAATACTCGTTCTCGGCCGGCTTGAACTACATGCACATCTCAAACGCGTACCTGTCGCAACCCGAGTTCTATAACTACGGCATCAACGTGTACGGCCCGATGTTTGGACTCAATGTCCGCTTGGGCAAGCCCCGCCATCATGATTCGGAATAGCCGCGTGTATTTCATCTCTTGGATTCCAGAACGTGCGCTAGCATTCTCATGCGATGCAATGAATGCAGCACCTCCGCATGAAAGTTGAGAGCCCAATACGCGCGCAGGCCAACAGAGGATTTTCGCTGCGCTATCTAAGCGCAGAGTTAGCGGCTGCTGCAATCTCCGTCGCTCTTGGCTGCGCCACGACTCACGCGACTCTTTCCTTCAGCGCTCCATCCAATGCAGTTGCAGGCACTCCCTTTACCGTGACGGTTACCGTGCTCTACAAAGGAAAACCAGACACGGTTATCAACGGCCGCATCCACTTCACCAGCTCCGACTCAGCCGCCGTCCTCCCCCCGGACTACTACTTCACCCCTGGGGACGAAGGTTCCCACACCTGGACAGACGGATTCACATTGTCGACCCCGGGTGATCAGACTATCTCTGGAGGGATCATCGACGCCACCGGAATCAATGGAAGCGCCACCATAGCCATCTCTCCCTAAGGCACAGGCTAACGCTTAAGATCGCTGACATTACACCTGAATCATCAAGCAAAAGAATGCTCGTCAGGCCGTTGTTGCAGTAGTCCGGCAGGTCTCCGTCGTCCCCTCAATTTTCATTTAGTAAGTTCCGTTGACCGAATGCGCAAACTGCTCACTGGGAATCTCGTGTCAGCCACCTGGTCCCTCTAGACGAATTTCCGAGACCACTTGACAAGAAATTGATCGGCAGAAACAATACCCTCCTCAGAAGTTTTCTTGGTCGTCTGGAGGCATGCGTGAAAATCCTGCGGGCAGCGGTTTCCTCAGCTGCTGTTGAAAAATGAGCGGAACATGTTTCAGATGGTTTACTGCGCTCCTGTGTGTGACAGGTTTGATCGTCCTTATCACCCGTTGCGGGGGCGGGTCCACCCAGGCGTTAGACCCTAACGGAGATGTGCTTACTTATCATAACGATAATCTCCGGACCGGCCAAAACCTGCAAGAGAGCGTATTGACGCCCAAGAACGTGAATTCCACCGGATTTGGCAAGCTTTTCTCATACCCAGTCGACGGTGCGATCTACGCCCAGGCACTCTATGTCAAGAATCTGCCAATGGGTGCCCTTGGTGTCCGGAATGTCATTTACATCGTCACAGAGCACGACAGCGTTTATGCCTTCGACGCCGATCAGAAAGCTCCCCAGCCCCTCTGGCACGACAGTTTCGTTGACCCTGGTTCTAATGTTACCCCTGTCCCCTGTGCCGACGAGCCGGAAGCATGCGATATCCTGGGAACCCAGATCGGAATCACCAGTACTCCTGTCATCGACCTTGATACGGAGACCTTGTACGTGTGCGCCTTCACCAAAGAAGGTGGGAATTACGCCTACCGGCTGCATGCCCTCAGCCTCGCGACAGGATCAGAAAAGTTCGGAGGGCCCGTTCTTATTCAAGCGTCGGTTCCTGGCACAGGGGATGGGAGTGACGGAGTAAATGTAGCCTTCAATCAGCACAATCACCTGCAGCGTGCCGCCCTTCTTCTGGCCAACGGCGTCGTCTACGTGGCCTTCGCGTCATTCGGTGACGTCCACCCTTATCACGGCTGGCTATTCGGATACGACGCACACAGACTTCGACGGCGGAGCGTGTTGAATCTGACGCCCAACGGCGCAGCGGCGGGTATCTGGGAGGGCGGGGGCGGACCCGCTAGCGACAGCACCGGGAATATCTATGTCGTAACGGCAAATGGAACCTTTGACGCCGATGTTGGGGGGCAGGACTTCGGAGACAGCTTTGTCAAGCTCACGCCGGGTGCTAATTCGCTCTCGGTGGTCGACTTCTTCAGCCCGTTCAACCAAGCGGATATGGATGCCATAGATGGCGACTTGGGCGCTGGCGGCCCGCTGCTGTTGCCAGACCAGGGTGGCAGCCATCCGCATCTGATGTTGGCAGGTGGCAAGGAAGGAACTCTGTACTTGGTAGACCGTGACAACATGGGGCGTTTCCACGCAGGCAATGACGGCCAGATCGTCCAAACGCTAGTAGGTTTTTTTCCCTCAATCTACAGTACTCCCGCGTTCTGGGAGAACAAGGTGTACATTGCGGCATATGCAGACTCCCTGAAGGTTTTCAATTTGAATGGGGGCTTGCTTTCAACGGCGCCAGCCTCACATTCAGCGAACGTCTTCGGTTTCCCGGGTGCCACGCCTGCCATCTCCGCAAATGGTTCACAGGAAGGAATCGTGTGGGTGCTGGAGAACGCCTCCTTCCAAGTTCAAAGGCCAGCAATTCTGCACGCCTACGACGCCAACGACGTCTCCCACGAACTCTACAACTCTGAGCAGGCAGGTACTCGTGACACACTCCCGGTCGGAGTTGGATTTGTGGGCCCCACGGTGGCCAACGGCAAAGTTTATGTTGGTACCCTGAGCGAGTTGGCCGTGTTTGGTCGTCTGCCTTAACTGCGCTGGCACGCCCTGCTTTACGAAATCATCGATTCGAACTGCCTCAATGCAAGATCGGGACCACAATCACAGCCGGCTCCAAGGTGTAATCGCGGTGCAATACCTTGCAAGCAAGAATAAGAGCACTACGCCCTCTGCGTTCCTTGTAGTTGCCGTCGTTGTATTGACCAATAGCTGCGCGCCTATTCCCGAACCGCATGTCCCGTCCAATCGAGCGTTTCTCCCATTCAACTGAGCGATGCAAATGGAGTCGCGACATACGGGATGGTTCCATCTGCCTATAAGCGTGACGTGCAATCACGATGGGTTTTATACAACCACGGCAGTGGCCAAAGTGGACTCGCGATCTCGACGAAATCCCCACGACAGCCGATTGGTAAATACTCTGGTGCAGGCGGGCTACGTCGTCATCTGGCAACGCATCGTTAGAGTCGCAAGAATCGACTTCTGTTTATACCATTGGGTGCTCGCGGATGTGTCCCTCCCGATCCACAAAGCCTCGCTGCATAAGTCACATCGTAATGGCCGAGCTAATTCTACTGAAGATGGCGATCGCTTGTATGTTCATTGCCTCGTTCACAGGTCGCTTCTTACTGACTTCCCTGGCCTGTCACCGCGATAATTCGTAGTCATGCGTCCCAGTCGTACAGACATTTCACCGGACGTAAACACTGTAAATTCCGAGTCATATTTCGTTCTGATTGCTCACAAGCAAATTTGTGGCCTCCTCAAGTTTGTAAATTCACACGCGAAAACCGTGGTACTGCGGCAGAGTTGTTAAAAGTTGTTGGTGTTCACTGCCTGCATCCCGGCCCAGGTTAAGGAGGCTGTAATAGCCATGAGGAAGCCGCACCAGGTTTGGTTGCCGATTCTTCTCGTCGGTCTCGTGACCGGCGTCGCAAGAGCTCAGTCTTTTCGGGTTCAATGCCCGTCGAGCACGATTTCGCACCCGGCAGCGACCAACGACTCGGAGCCCGCATACACCGGCCCGACCACCTTTGCGCATTGCACGCCCGGTAGCGCAATTCCCGGATCTTCGGTTCTCTGCCCCTCTTCAGGTGTCTATCCGATGAATGTGAATGGTGCGATCAAGTGTCAACAGATCTCAGGTGGCGATGGCTATTCCACCATGGCTGACGGCACCCAGACCTATATGTTTTCGTTCGGCCCTCTCTCTGGACTCTCGGACATTGCCAATGGCCAGCCAGGCACTGAGCCGCCGAGTACCTTCAACAGCACTTATCCCGGCACGAGGCTTCTGCCCGGCGATCCCGCCACGACCGACGGCGCCAGTGACGGCGGAGGATATGTTCCAGGAGTTCTTGGGACATTCAACTGGAACGGAGCCGTGGGGCTGATCGGCGATCCAGATTCGACGGTACCGAATCCCTCGGGCACGCAAGCAGCCGCTACGGCAGTCGTAGCCGGCGGCATTATCGAAGACGTGACCATCACCAACCCGGGCAGTGGATACAACGGTCCGGTGACGGTGACCTTTAGCGCTCCCGCATGCACACCTAGCCCATCCTGCGAAACCGCCTTGGGAACGGTCACCGTTGCGAATGGTCAGGTTACCGGTGTCAATATCAACTTTGCGGGTGAAGGATACACCACGACACCCAGCGTAACGATCAGCGCTCCGGTGATCGGATGCACGAACAGCTCGCTCAGCGGCTGTCTTGATGGTCACGTCGATCCTCGTCAGATTATGGATATCGGGGTGATGAACGGGAACATCCCGGCGCCACTCATTGCTATCGACGAAGATGATGAGTTTTTCCTGACGCTCACGAACGTCGGCATGATTATGCGGCCCGACTTGTTCGAGCAGCACACCGTTCACTTCCATGGATATCCCAACGCGTCGTCCTTCTATGACGGTGTGCCTGACGCCTCGGTAGCCATCAACATCGGTGGCAGCTTCACCTACTACTATCTTGCCCCCGATGCCGGCACTTACTTCTGGCATTGCCACATCACTCCACCGGAGCACCTGCAGATGGGCATGGTAGGTCAACTCTATGTGCGTCCGCGTCAGAACCGCGTTCCGGGCACAACTTCACTTTATGCCGGACTCCAGACCCAACAGTTGGATAACCGCACGAAATGCGATTCCACGCAAGACATCCTGTGCAGCAACCCTTTACCTGCTGTAAATACGGGAGCAATGGGTGGCGGCAAGTACGCCTACAACGATGGCGATGGCACCACCCGGTACGACGTGGAGTATCCGATACAGATTCACGGCTTCGATCCCAACTTCCATTTTGTCGGTATGACCTTCAACCCGGAAGGCTTCTCTGACATGAAAGATAAGTACTTCCTGCTGAATGGACGCAGTTATCCCGACACCGTCGCGGCCGGACCACAAGCAACGATGTCAGCCGATGGAGCGATGCATTATTCGCAGCCACTGAACGCGATCATCAATATTCCCGCAGGCGGAAAGGCACTGCTGCGCATCTCTGACCTTGACGTCTCCGAGTACCAGACCCTGGCTTCGTTAGGTATCCCGATGACGGTGATCGGCTATAACGCCAAGCTACTGCGCGACCAGGAAGGAAACAACCTGTACTACATGACGAACTCCATCACGCTGGGAGGCGGAGAATCTCTTGACGTCATCCTCGACGCGAGCAACACAGCGCTCTATCCGAAGGGCAGCGTGTTCTTCCTGTACACACCCAATCTTGACCACCTTTCCAACGACGCAGAGAACTTCGGCGGATTGATGACAGAAGTCCACATTAACTAGGAGCACAGCTATGAGGGCGACGAACATGAAAAACACTTTCTCGAAGACACACTTGCTCTTGGGGCTGGTCCTCACGATCGTGCTCTCGGTCGTGCCAGCGGCCTACGCTGCGGCTCCGGGAATCACCGGACCAACCTTCAATCTGACAGCACAGGCCGCCTACATCAGCCAGCCCGACGGCCAGGCGGTTTATTCCTGGGGATACGGCTGTAATGGGGCACCTTCAGGCTTTGCCCCGGCCGCCATCACGGCCACGTTCTGCAACACCATGCAGGTCCCAGGGCCCACGCTCATTGTGAATGAAGGACAGACCGTCACAGTCAAATTGACAAATGGCCTTCCGGCCTCTGCCGGCAATACGTCGATCCTATTTCCCGGATTCACGCTAACAAGCACCAGTGGCGGCGTGGTCGGGCCGCTAACCCAGGAGGCAGCGCCGGGCGGCACCGTAACCTACACCTTTACCGCTTCCTCCCCGGGGACGCGTGCCTACTACAGTGGAAGTCAGGGCGACCTGCAGATTGAAATGGGATTGTACGGGGCTATCATCGTACTCCCGGCAAGTGTTCCCAGCGCTTGCACTTCAGGCATCGCGGCTTCGAATCTGGTGGCAGAGACTCACTGGGGCGAAGCGGATTTCCGCTTGTCGCAAGCCGCCTACGACCATCCCAAAACCTGTTATGACCGCGAGTATCTATTCCAATTCTCGGAAATGGACCCGAACATTCACAAGCAAGCTGAAACGCAAGTAGCGGCGATTAGCTCGTGTGTGCCTTCGACGACCACAACGTGCCCCACCAGTCTCAACGTTGCCACTGAGCCTTATCATCCTTCGTATTTCCTGATCAACGGACGGTCTATGCCGGATGACATGGATCCCAATTACGCGACCCAGTATCCACACCAGCCTTACAACGGCGATCCGCACATGCATCCCGGCGAAATGGTGCTCATACGAGTCATTGGCCAAGGACGCTGGCAGCATCCTTTCCACGAACACGGCAATCACGTCCGTATTCTGGCGCGCGACGGAAACCTAATCCTGACACCTGACGGGGCCGCCCTGGCCGGTCCCCTTCAGTTCACCACCACCACAACACCGGGTCTGGCCTTCGACGGAATCTTCTACTGGACAGCGAAAGGCCTCAACTGGGATGCTTACGGACACAATCCAGCTTCCAAAGACCCCAGCGCTACACTTTCCTGCACACCGGATGCGAATGGCTACAACACCGGGGCTCCGACGGCGATCAACTACTACGAGTGGTGCCAAGACCACGACAAACCCCTGCAGGTCGCTCCCTTTGGAGATGTGGCCGGTGGCGGCCCGACTACGCTGCCCGATCCGAACATTTTCACGAACGGTCCGTGGTTTGGTGGCAGCCCTTATCTCGGCCCGGATGCGACAATGCGCGCAACGGGTTGCATGAACAGCAGCAGTTCTCAAAGCAACTCGCCCGATTGCGGCAATACCGGCGTAACTCCTCCTTCAGGAACGATTGCAAATCCTCCCTCGTCCGAAGCGGGATTTGCTTTCATGTGGCACTCGCACAATGAACGTGAAATCACGACCAACAATATTTTCCCGGGCGGCATGCTCATGATGATGCTGGTGGATTCCCGGGAATTCGTCATCGACGAGACCAACTGACTCAGAGGAGAAGAGCAAAATGCAATCCCACTTCGCTAACTCTAGTTCTAAGATTACTCTACTTGTAATTGGCGTTTTCCTCCTCGGAGCGGGCCTGGCGGTGGCCCAGCAGCAGGTCAACCTGACGGCACAATCATCAACCTTGACCTTGCCCGATGGCAACATCGTACCCATGTGGGGCTACATCTGTGGCACAGCGGTAAGCAGTTCGAGTGCGACCTGCGCCAACCTGAATCCGAGCGCCTCAGGTTGGTCTCCCGTTGTAATCACGGTTCCCACCACGGCGACAGGAGGGTTGTCGATTAATCTGACGAATAATCTCACGTTCAGCAACGGGAACAGCGTGCCTACGTCCATCGTGATCGTGGGCCAACTGGGGGGCGGACTTGGAACCGTTGGTGCAACCTGCACCGGTGGCGCAACTTGCACGCCCGCTCCGGCACATCCTGCTCTCGCTCCGAGTTGGCCGATTGCTAATAACAGCAGCACGTTCACGCCTCCGCCTCAGGGACCACGTGTGCAGTCGTTCTCGACAGAAGTCTCAGCCGGCGCAACCGCACTGCTGCCCACTTGGGCAAATCTCAAGCCTGGCACCTACCTGCTTGAGTCTGGCACCCATCCATCGATTCAGGGACCGATGGGTCTCTACGGAATTCTGGTAGTGACAACGGCGCCGTCCAGCACGGTCGCAGGTACTGCTTATCCCGGGGTGAGCTACAACGCTGAAGTTCCCCTGCTTTTCAGTGAGATTGATCCGGTACAGAACAAAGCGGTCAGTACAGCAGTCAACACCGCCGGCTTTACCGAGACAGCGGTATGGTCTGGACAGCCCGGTGGTTGCGGCAATCCGAGCTCGAGCACCTACAACACATGCTATCCGCCCGCGGTAAATTACAAGCCGCTGTATTACCTGATCAACGGAGTAGGCTTCAACAAAGCCAACGCTCCGGCCTCCCTGTTTCCAGCATCGCCGGCGACCGGTGTCGCGGGATTGATTCTGGTTCGCCTGGTGAATGCAGGCGTCCGCATGCACGTTCCTTCCATCGTCGGGTCCCAGACCGGGTCGCCCGCCGTTGCTGGTTTCTCTCTGATCGCGGAAGACGGCAACCCCCTGCCGGGTGTGCCTCGCGTCCAAAGCGAAGTCTTCATGGCAGCCGGCAAGACTTACGATGTCATGGTCAACGTCCCCCCAACGGGAAGTTCGGCCTTGGCAGTCTTTGATCGTGAGTTGAGCCTGTCTGGCAATGCGACAGCACGCGATGCCGGAATGTTAGCGTACGTTGGAATCAACGGCTCAGCGGTGCCAAGTGCTCCGGCTTTTGTCGCTGCGGTTGCCAATCCTGACACATACAACGCTGTCATCTCGGGCCAGACACTCACCGTCTCTGACCCAGCCAAAGGCGTCATCGCCAATGATGTGAACGTCTACGGTGTAAAAGTCCTGACGGCTCCTACAAAAGGTACGTTGACGCTGAATCCGAACGGCACGTTTGTTTACGTTCCAAATACAGGATGGACAGCTCCGGACTCGTTCGTCTACCAGGCGAATGGAGCCGGGCCGACCGCGACAGTCACACTCAATGGCGCCTCTATCGAAGCAGCTAACGGGATCACCTTGCGAGATGATCTATATGTTTCGAATGTCGCCACAAGCATCAGCATAAAGTCTCCTGGAGTGTTGGCGAACGATACGGACGCCGCCGGCTATCGTTTGACTGCGATCCCACCAACCACACCGCTTGCAGGTCTGAATCTCACTCTGAATGCGGATGGCTCTTTCACTGCTAATCCAACGGGTGCGGGCAACGCCACTTGTCCGGTTGGCGCGCCAGCAGGTGCGAACTGCTTCAGCTTCACCTATACAGCGCAGAACTCGCAGGGCACCAGCAGTGCGTCAAGCGCAACGGCTACGTTGGTTTTTCTAAAAGCCAGCAATCTCCACGTTACGGTGATTGACGGGCAGGATAAGACCACCCCGATTACCGACTACCGCTGGATCATTGAAGAGGACCGTACTTTCTACGTCGACCCGAACTGCACGACAAATCCTCCTCCCACCGGTTGTCCAACCGCGGCGAGCGGGATTGTTCCGACATTTGGCACAAACTTCCACACCAGTTACATGCCGGTAGTCGCGACGGGGTGCACCGGGACGCTGTCGTGCGAATCGGGACAGACACTGCTGGGACAACCCGCGGTCTGCGATATCGGCAATGGCGTGTGCAGAACCACAGCTTCGGAGCAAACCCCGGTCGATCCTGGCCAAGTCAGCCTGGATCCAACAAAGCGGTACTACATCTCCGTTCTGCCGGGTGACGCGGCGAATCCCTTCAATGCTGGTTATACCGGCGGCGGCTGTCAGTATGGAGCCGCGTCGGCGACATCCGGCAGTACGTGCGGCCACGGTATGGGTGGCGCCCCCATCGCCGCGAGCGCTTCCGCAGTCACCGTTTTGACCCAGCCCAGTCCCTATCCACCAGCAAGACTGTCGGTCTTTGTCTTTGAGGATGATTTCCCGCTGAATGGGGAGCAGGATGCCGGAGGTGGGATCGACGTGCTGGCCACCAACGAACCCGGACTGGGTGGCTTCAATATTGAACTGTTTGACGATGCCGGCGGCACCGGCGACGCCACCGGACAGATGACCTATGACATGTTTAACATGCCCCTGTCGAACAGCCTTGCGGGCACGGTGGATCCAGCGACAGGTCTTGATGCCTGCCCCATCTCGCTCAACTCGACGCTTGGCGGCAGCGGTGTTACGAGTCCGACCGGTATCACCGGCCAGATCGTCACCTGTCCTCGGTTCGAGGCTGATGGCAGGACCCTATCGCCTCTTGCCGGTCAAGCTGTTGTGGCCAATCTGATGCCAGGAAGGTTCAGTATCGTGGCGACGCCGGCCGCCGACCGGATTGGGCGGGGCGAGGAGTGGCTGCAAACCAACACGTTGGACGGTCAGAAGGCTCACGACTCCTTCCTTCGCATTGGTGAGCCAAGCTACTTTCAGGAGTTCGGACCCGCTGGATATCATGTGTCCATCGGGTTCGCGAATCCCGTCATTATCAACAGCCGTCTGCCAAAAATTTGCACCGCAACGGGAGACGGTAATCTTCAGGCCAGCGACTGTACGCACGCGGTGATGGGATCGGTCTCGACCGAGCGCATGAGTCGCACCCCCGATGAGCGTTTGTACGGTAGCGGCTCGTATGACAGTTTCTCCTTCACCCAGTGCTACGTCAGCCTCGGAGATACCGACGGCGAAGACTTCGCATTCACTAAGTGCGACTCCGAGGGCAACTTCAAATTCACCGGGATTCCGTCGGGAAATTGGAGAGTCACCGTTTTCGATCAATGGAATGACATGCTGGTCGACGGTCTCTCAACCCCAGTCGCTGTCGGAACTGGCAGTAGCACGACTAACATCGGCCAGATTGCGATGAACCAGTGGCAGGCGAATATCTACACCACTACGTTCTTCGATCAAAACGGCAACGGCGTTCGCGACAACAATGAGCCCGGTCTCACTCTGGTGCCGACGAATATTCGCTTCCGCGACGGCAGCTTTTCGAATTTCAACAATACCGATCTCAACGGGTACGCCAGCTTCAATGAGGAGTTCCCGCTGTTCAGTTGGTACGTCGTCGAATCCGACACCACACGTTACAAGAACACCGGAACTCACGTCGTATATGACGCAGGCGGCCCTGCGGACGGAACTCCCTGCGGATCTGCAGTCGTTCCTCCGAGTGCGCCGTGCGGAAGCTCAACGATCGCCCAGAATCTGGCAAACACCGTAGAAATCGTCTCCGTGCCGACCAATTTGCGGGTGCCGGGAGCCGTCTATTGCGCCACCGCCGACTGCGCCGGAAAATCGGTTGCCAGTGGTCCGGGCAGCAGTGATCCGCCCAGCGCCTGCAGCGCGGATGCCAGCGGAAACGTCACCTGCAGTACGACTCTCTCCACCGGACGCATCGATCCGTCATGGGTGACGACGGAGGGCTGGCAGGGATTCTCCGGACAGAATAATTTCCTGGAGTTTGGAAAAACTCCGTTTGCAGTGGGCGAGAATGGCGGGATTCACGGGCATGTGATCTATGCCTCCACTCGCCCGTTTGACGATCCCACTCTGCTTTTGCAGACCAGTTGGGAGCCTCTGGTTCCCGGGGTGACGATCAATCTGTACCAGGAAGGCTTTGCCCAGGACGGCGTGACCCAAACCCTCAAGCTGGTGGACACGACCTTGACCTCCAGTTGGGATCTCTGGGCCCAAGGCTTCCGTTCCGACGGTGTTCCCAACATGAATTGTCCTGGCCAGGGAGCAAGCATCGGCGCGGATGCGGACCTGTTCTTCTTCACGCTCTATAACCAGCCGATGTGGCTCGATTTCTACAGCTCACAACACGGTGGACCAGTTCCGACGGCGCTACCCAACAACTCACAGTTCAAGTGCTACGACGGAATGCATAACTGGAACCAGTTGCAGCCGGCTCCGTACGACGGCATGTACTCGTTCCCGAGCATCGCTGGCCGCAATCCGAGTACCGGAGTTCCGGTCGGCGGAACCGGTTCTGTCGCCGGTACCAACTGCACCATCTGCGTCGCTAACCCGGCCGATGGCACACCCATGCTGCCAGTCGGCAAGTACGTGGTGGAAGTGATCGTGCCCCCCGGCTACGAACTCGTGAAAGAGGAAGACAAGAACATCCTGATCGGCGACAACTTCATCGCGCCGGTAACCCAGGAATTCGGCGGTTTGAGCAATATCTTCATTCTTCCGGACCAGGCCGAAGTGGGAACTGCTTATAACGCGAACAATGCCCAGAATCCGACCCAGACTTTGGGAAGGTTTACCTTCCCCAGCAGTGAGGGCGATACCGGAGAGGTAGAGACATACTGGCCATGCGTGGGTGCCACCCGGGTCGTGCCCGACTATATCAGTCTGTTCCCACAGTCAAAAGAAGTCTCACCCTTCGCCGGGGCGACTCGCAATCTCTGCGACCGCAAGGAAGTCGCGCTGACCGACCAAATGTCGGTGTTGGCGAAGTTCTACATCTTCACTTCGACCCACGCCACTGCCCATTTCACGGGCGTCATCACGGACGACTTCACTTCTGAGTTCGATCCCTTCGCGCCTCAGTTTGGCGAAAAATTCTCACCGCCGAATCTGCCCATCTCAATCAAAGACTGGAGCGGAGCAGAAGTTTCGCGCGTCTATGCCGACCAGTGGGGTACCTACGACGGCATTACCTACTCGACCTGGGAGGTCAACCCGCCAAACCCGACCGGGTATTCCCCCACCATGATGGTTACTTGCATGAATGATCCTGGCAAGGGCACAACTCCGGATCCATTGTTCAATCCGGAATACAGCCAGTTCTGCTACGAGATCCCTTTCATGCCTGGTCAAACCCAGTACATGGACACGCCCGTCGTGCCGACTTCCGCGTTCGCGGGGGCCGGTTACAACAATCCCGATTGCTCTTACCCCAACGCTACGCCCGCCATCAGTGAAGTGGATGGTGATGGAATTGGGCCCTGGGTGTTGGCACCGTTTTCAAACTCCAGCCCTCATCGCCTAACGATCACTGCCTTGGGTGATCAGGCAATACCCAACAACGGCTATTCTGGACCCTCCGCAACGGGCGCTCCCTTCAATCAGAAGACGATCACCCGCCACTACGGCTTTGGTAACACACAGGGAACTGTGACGATCGGCGGAGTATCTGCGCCGGTCGACAGCTGGACTGACGGACAAGTCGTCGTCAGGGTGCCCAGCGGAGTGCCCTTGTGTGGCATTCAGCAGGAATCGCAATACGGAGGCCCCGGAACTTCGCCGACAACGGCCGTCCCCGCCGAGCATTGCGGCGAACTCCTAATCACGGCGGCTAATGGGCAGCAATCCATCGATAGTGTGACGGTGACGATCGGGGGCAAGCAGCCGAAGCACGTCATGCCCACGCCCAGCGCCACCACCAACAGCCCGTTTGGTCCGCTTCAGGCCGCCATTGATGCCGCGGCGCCGGGCGACCTGATCATCGTCAACCCAGGCGTCTACAACGAAATTCTGCTGATGTGGAAGCCGGTCCGCCTGCAGGGTGTCGGCGCTGCCTCCAGTGTTATCAACGCGAACTCTCAACCTGCTGGCAGAATGACTCCGTGGCGCGCGGCTGTTAGCTGTTTGTTCGGATTGGCTCTCAATGGCCAACCCTATAGCACGCCTGGGAATCTCGTTCCTTTGCCCGGTGGCGGTGGCAACGAACCTCTCAACATCTACGACCCCAGCGGACAGTTCAGCTGCCCGGCAACGGGTTGGAACTACTTCAACGGTGGGCCCAACAATCCGCAGGTGGACCGCATTCCCCTGGAAGGAATTCTTGGCTGGGATACGTCCCTCAACGGCAATCTGGCGGAATTGCTGCAAGAGCCGACTCTGATGGGTGCCTATGAAGGTGCGGGCATTACCGTTCTAGCAAAAGGCGTCCGCTATCCGGCCGGGTTGGAGGTTTTCGGCGCCGGTCAGGACAACGCAAGTGGGTCCAACATCGCGCATGAAGGCCAGATGCCAGCAAGTGTCGCCGCGGACGGCAGCATTCACGGCACGCTGATGCTCACCGGCAGCGCCGCAGACTGCAACACCACGGCCAGCGGTGCCACCGGGTATTCAAGCAACTTTATGTGCAATCCGTCGCGCATCGACGGCCTGAGCGTTACCGATAGCTCGCAAGGCGGCGGCGGCATTTATGTCCATGGTTGGGGCCATCTCCTGGAAGTTTCCAACAACCGTGTCTACAACAACACCGGTACCCTCACGGGCGGAATCACTGTTGGGCAGGGCGAATCGCCTGATGCTTTGCTATCCGGAAACGGTGGGGACCCGGTCGGCTTTGACCAGCAGCCTTGGACCTGCAATGATCTGGTTCCCGGGGCGGAGATCCTCACTGCAGGGCCAAACGCCACCAACCAGAACGTAAGCCCCGCAGGCTTCCCTGCGAACCAGCAGTTACCGTACTGCTACAACGAGAAAGTGAATCTGCACAACAACTACATCACCCGAAACTCGTCCATCGGCGACGAGCTGTTCTCTTCGACACCGGCGGGCGGAGGCGGCGTCACCTTCTGCACCGGCTCCGACTACTACAAGTTCAACTACAACTGGGTGTGCGGCAACCTCAGCACTGGCGATGGCGGTGGCATGGTTCATCTGGGCTTCAGCTACAACGGTGACCTCGAACACAACACGTTCCTGTTCAACCAAAGCACAAACCCGACCGTTCCGACGAACGGTGGCGGCCTTATCATCATGGGCGCTGCTCCAGATGGTCAACTGCCCGGTGCTCCAGCGGGAGCAGAGTGCGGCAGCGTAACCGACGTCGATTGCGCTCCAGGTCTCAGTGATGGAACCGGACCCAATCTCACCATTAACGCCAACCTGATCATGGGCAACTCCGCCGACAGCGGCAGCGGCGGCGGTCTTCGCTTCCAGGACGTCGATGGCACCAACATTGGCTTCTTTCCGAATGGGAGAACCTCGGGCCAGTGGCACCACATCACGGTCACCAACAACATCATCGCCAACAACGTTGCCGGATGGGATGGAGCCGGTCTTTCGTTGCAGGACGCGCTGGATGTGGATCTGATCAACAACACCATTATTTCCAACGATACGACTGCGTCTTCAGGAGTGCTGGCCGATACTATCGGTGCGCCACTGTCGAGTGCTCCCAGCCAGAACTGCATCCAGCCCGGATCCACGACATCCTCCTGTCCTCAGGCGGCTGGCCTGGTCACGATGCAGAACACTGCGCTTCTGACTTCGTCGTTAACCGGACTGCCGGTGGTTTGTCCCAACGGACATGGAACGAACACCACTACGAGCACCCAGAACTGCACCAAGTTCTCCATCCCGTTGATCGCTAACGACGTCATCTGGCAGAACCGTGCCTTCTACATTGGCGTGGGCGGACTCGGTTCGGGCGGCGTAAATCAGCAAAATGTGGTTTCTCTCTACAACGCGTTCAGCACAACCCAAGCCGTGACACAGCCAACGACCGATGCAATAAGCGCCAATGGGAATGGGACGATCATCACTGGCGGAACCGGAGCCTGCGTCGCCCCCGTCAGTTACTGGGATATCGGGGCGCGTAACGACACCGGACCGACTAACCACGCTTCAGGGGTCACACTTGCTCCGACCTACTCCGTGCTCACGCCCGGAATCAACGGAGATTACGGGGCATCCACACTTCACAACACGAATGACAATCCGACTTTTGTCAGCCAGTACTGCAACGGTTCGCGTACCCCTCCAGAATTCAAGTCCTTGGGCTACCAAGTGCCTCCGGGCATTTCGGATGCGACTGTTCCCAACCCGATCTTTAACCTAACACCGTCCGCCACGGTGGACGAGGGCAACAACTGGATCAACATAAGCTGGGGACCATTGTCGGAGACGAACCCCGTTACCAACGCGGTCCTTGGCAATTACGCGCCGACCCTCGGCTCCTCGGTGATCAACTTGATCCCAAACACGGCCACAGCCAACTACAACGAAGCTCCGAACCTGGACTTCTTCGGCAATGCGAGGAAGACGAATAACGCGGTTGACGCCGGCGCTGTCGAGTTCCAGAGCAGCACCCTGCCCACTTTGAGTTCGATCGCTCCGAACGAGGGAGCGAGAGGAACTAGCGTTTCGGTAACCCTCACGGGAACGAACCTCACTGGCACGACCTCCATCAATGTATCGGGCGGTGGTTTCACAGTAAGCAACCTGACCGTCGTGAGTTCCACCAGCGTAACGGCGACGTTCATCATCAGCCCGACGGCCGGTCTCACGTCACGAAATGTTAGCGTCACCACAGCAGCGGGTGCCAGCAACACCGTGACGTTTACGGTGATCAACCCACCGGCGCCGACGCTAACCTCCGTCGTTCCCAATAGCGGTGCCCGAGGTACGGCTGTACCCGTGACACTTACTGGCACGAACTTCACCGCCGGAACCACGGTTGGAGTTTCTGGAGCTGGAGTGGGAGTGTCCGGAATTACAGTCAACAGCTCAACTCAGCTGACGGCTGTGTTCACCATAACAACAGGTGCGGCCGCCACTTCGAGGAGCGTGACGGTAACCACGCCTGGCGGAACCAGTAATAGCCAACCGTTCATGGTGACGGGGCCAACCCTGACCTCGATCTCTCCCACATCCGGCGCACGGGGTACGACCGTGACCGTAACCCTTACGGGTACCGGCCTGACCGGTGCGACGGGAGTTGATGTGTCAGGAAGTGGCGTTACGGTTAGTAATGTTACGGCCGTAAACGACACCACCGTGACGGCGACGTTTACTATCACGGCCGGCGCAAACCTGACCGCACGGAACGTGTCTGTCGTTACGTCTACAGGTCCAACCAACAACGTTGCCTTTACGATCGTTAATCCGCCGCCCCCGACGCTCGCGTCGATCAGTCCGGCGTCAGGTTCACGGGGCGCCTCTGTTGCGGTGACGTTAACCGGCACGAACTTTACCACGGGGACAACCGTGGCTATCTCGGGTGCAGGAGTTAGCCACAACGCCGTGACCGTTGTGAATGCCACCACAATCACAACGACATTCACCATCACCGCTGGCGCTGCCCAAACCGGTCGCAACGTTACCGTGACAACTCCCGGGGGAACCAGCAGTAGTGTGACATTTACGGTGAACTGACGCTTCGAGCCGACGGCACATCACGCTTTTGGTGTGCCGTCGGCGCGCCTCTCCGCAACATTGACGATAAATTTACAGGCTTTACATTTGATGACAAATGTTTACATGAATCAGGGCGCGCGATGTTTGCTCGACAAACCAACCATCGCGTCTAATCTCCGCCCAACGTACGGCACCTTTGAATTAGAGTTCCAGCAGACTGAAACTCTTTACCGCGAGCAGCTTCCACGGGTCAACAATTTGTGTCAGGTACGACACTACGCTGACCACGCACAACGCCCTCTTTAGCCCTTTGGTCACTGTTCATCTCCGCCCGGACCAACTACCGCGGGCCAAAACAAAGTTGGCTACGAACCACTGCACAATAGCACTTGAACCTTGGATAGACGTGTTCTAGGCTCTTCTTGCTGGGTACCAGAAACCGGACGATACTGAAATCAGCACTCCCCCCTCATAGAAACAACCTAGAAGTTCAACCGGATTGACCCCGGTCGGTCAGTTGTCCGGATGCACGTGCGATCGATGAGATCCCTCATCAAGCTGCGTCAGGAGGATATTACGATGTCAGGTATTTTGGTCGCCGTGAGCTGGAAACGAGGACTGCCAACCCTTGCTCTGAGTTTCTTGTTCGCATTCCTGTCCTCTCCGCTTCATTCACAGCAATCGGAAGGAAAGGTGGCCGTGGACCAGCGGACGATGCAGGTTCTGCTCGACCGAATCACCGAACTGGAAAAGAACCAGACTGAGTTACGCCAGCGAGTCGCCCAACTGGAAAAATCTCAGTCTAGCTCTCCGCCTTCAAACGTTATTACCACCACGGAGGCGACTGATTCCTCAAGTCGAGGCACACTTACGCTCGCAGGCCTATCACCCAGTTCCCGGTCAGCGGAGCCTGACGCGTCGCCCAAGCCGCAAGTGCAATCCGACCCCATGGGTGAGTCGGATCACATGGATGTAAGCCGGACAGCCCTGAATATCCGTGGATTTGGCGATTTTGGTTTCTACAGCGGCAATCAGAAAGGACAAACCTCTTCCTTCAGCATCGGGCAGACGAATCTTTTTATTACATCGAACCTTTCGGAACAGGTTCGGTTCCTGACGGAGATGGTCTTTGAGGCGCACCAAAACAATCAGTTTGAGACCGATCTCGAACGGGTCCTTCTGGAAGCCTCACTGAGTGACTACCTGAAGCTATCGGGTGGCCGATATCACACTGCTATCGGCTACTACAACACTGCCTACCATCATTCCACGTGGTTTCAGACCGCCACCGAAAGACCATACATTTTTGAGTTTGAGGACGAAGGCGGCATTTTGCCGATTCACATGGTTGGAGTTCAGGCGTCAGGAAGAATTCCCTCCGGGGACCTTGGACTCCACTATGTCGTGGAGGTGGGAAATGGACGCACCTCCAACCCAGCAGCCGAACCGGTACAAAACTATGTAGATGAAAATGGTCATAAGGCGTTCAATGTGGCAGTTTTCGCACGGCCGGATGCTATTCCGGGACTTCAGATGGGCTTTTCTATTTATCGCGATGTCCTTGTCCCGCCGGCTTCTACAAAAATCACTGAGACCATCACAGATGCGTATGCCGTGTTAACACGCCCGCGGTTCGAATGGTTGAATGAAGCTCTGCTGATTCGACATTCTCAGGACGGGGAGCGCACCTACGATACACCCGCATTCTATTCGCAGATCTCCGAACGTTTTGGAATCTATCGTCCCTATCTCCGTTATCAATATGTGAACGCATCCAGCCAAGAACCCGTATTCCCCCAAGTGGGCCTACGAACCGGGCCTTCTCTGGGTATGCGGTTTGATGCTATTGAATCGGTCGCACTTAAGTTACAGTACGACTACACGACGCTGCACCGGCAACCGCAGATCGACGGCAAGACTTGCGTGCAGCTCTCGATGTGCGCTCCCAGCGCACTTGCCATGCAGGTTGACTTTAGGTTCTAAACGTGAAAATGCGAGTGAGGGTTCCAGTCGGCCTTTTGACGTTGGTTTTGGTGAGCCTTGTGCTTCCTCGGGAGCCGCGCGCTCAGGCCGCTGCTGCGCCCTCGGAGACCCGAACCAATCCGGACCAGGCCCTCGCCATCGTAGTAAATCGGTCGAACCCCCTCGACAACCTCTCGTTTCCTGAGCTTCGGAAGATTTTCCTCGGTGAGCGCAACCACTGGCCCAATGGACACCGCATTGCCATTGCGATGCTCGATTACGGGCAACCTGAACGAAAAACCGTTCTGAGATTGATCTACCGCATGGACGAGACCGGC
Source organism: Binatia bacterium (assembly GCA_035577905.1). Taxonomy (GTDB): domain Bacteria; phylum Acidobacteriota; class Terriglobia; order Terriglobales; family Acidobacteriaceae; genus Sulfotelmatobacter. The sequence continues at coordinate 115,563 of DATKAP010000010.1, read as the reverse complement.
TACCAAGACTTCCTGTTGCGTGAAATGTTTCGAGGCGATGTATTTATCGCCCCCAAGAACTTGTCCTCGCCGACCATCGTCCGCAAATTCGTCTTCAATGCTCCTGGCGCGATCGGATATATCCGCTCCCGCGATGTTGATCAATCGGTGAAGGTGATTCGTATTGATGGGCTGTTGCCTGAGGATAAAGGCTACCGTCTGCAGGTCGACGAGCCTTTGGCCGGGAAGGGGTCGGAATAGTCGATCCTATGCGGAGACAGTCACAATCTCAACGTCGACCATTGCTCTCAGGCTTCACCATGCTACCCGGGAACCAGACGGTCGGTCGCAGCCTTTCGCGGCATGTTTCTTTAGTTCTCTTCGTCTTGGTCCTCATGGGCGAGGTGGGTGTGGCGCTATTCGTTATGCGAGACCTGGCCCGGTCGAATGCGACCGTCGAAGGGATGTACAGAGGGTCTGTGCAAGGACTGCTGCGGATCGGCGATATGCAATACGACGCTCAAGAGACGCGACGCGCTACCCTGTACGCGTTGACCACAAACGACGGGAATCTGCAGGTAGCCTACGCCGACCAATCACGCGATGCCGACCGGGGCGTCACGGAAGGCATAGTGCAATTTCTTGAAGACGCCCACACAGCGGACGAAACCGAGGCTGGTCAACAACTGGAGCATGATTGGAGCAATTACCTCAAAGTGCGTGATGAGGTGTTGGGATTGATTCTGGAAGGCAGCCCGAAGGAGGCTATACACCTCGATCTCAACCTCGGGGTTTCAGAGTTTGAACGCGTTCGCAGGGACCTGGATAAAGTGAAAAGGAGTTACGACGAACAGGCGTCGCAACAACTCGCGACGGTGGCGACCTTGTCGCGAGCTTCCATGACCCGGTTGACCGTTGCACTTGTTCTGGGCCTGTGCCTTGGGACCGTTGCTATCTGGGCGATCCAGAAAAGCCGACTCCGAAGTGCGATGCACTTAGCTCAGTTGCAGATGGATTTCGTGGCGTCGGTTTCGCACGAACTGAGAACGCCACTCACCGCCATTCTCACAGCTGCTGAAAATATTCGGGACGGACTGGCACAAAGTCGAGAGCGACTTTTCGAGCAAGGCTCGGTGATTACCCATCAAGCTGCTCAACTCATGGAAACCGTGGATCAGGTGCTCCAGTTTTCAGCCGCCAGTGAACGAAAATCGCCGCATCCACTCCGTGAGCTTCGTGTGGATGAGGTTGTTGATGACGCTCTCCGGTCGACGCAGCGTTTGCTGAACGAAACGGGTGTTCTGGTGGAAACGAAGGTCGAACCCGATCTGCCCCGGATCATCGCTGATCTTGCTGTATTGTCTCTTTGCGTACAAAATCTGATTGCGAATGCCGTGAAGTACGGCGGGGCGAAACGCTGGATTGGTATCTCGGCTTCGATGAACGGCGAACGAAACGAGATTCTGATCAGCGTTCGTGATCATGGAATCGGAATTCATGATTCCGATCTTAAGCGAATTTTCGAGCCATTCTATCGAAGCCCAGACGTGATCGGGGCCAAGATTCAGGGAACAGGACTGGGATTGTCGATTGCCAAACGCAGCGCTGAAGTTTTCGGCGGGGACCTGACGGTTTCAACGAAAGTGGGAACGGGAAGCGTGTTTACGTTGCACTTACCGGTGGCACAACCCGCCCGGCAAAAGGCTCCCAATGCCGAGAACGCCATGGGAGGAGCACGCGCATGAAAGAAAGCATTTTGCTTATCGAAGATGAACCCGCATTGCAGTCTACGCTGGGACTAAGGCTTCGCGGGGAAGGATATGTCGTCGAGACCGCCGACGATGGAACCGAAGGATATGAAAAGGCGACGATGTCGCCCTTCGACCTGATCATTCTGGATGTCATGCTGCCCGACCGCAGTGGGTTTGACGTCTGTCGGGATATCCGTCAGGCGGGACTCGCAACTCCGATCCTGTTTCTTACCGCCCGGAATCAGACAACCGACAAGGTCATTGGCTTGAAACTCGGCGCTGATGACTATGTCACCAAACCTTTTAAGGCGGCTGAACTGATCGCACGCATCGAAGTTCTCTTGCGGCGCGTTCCGATCCGCTCCGGATACGGTGTTCATCAGTTCGGCCCAATCCGGATTGATGTCCGTCGTGCGGAAGTAACACGTGATAGCTCGCCAGTCTACCTCTCGGCGCGCGAATTCCAACTCTTGCGTTACCTGATCGAGCGCAGCGGCAGCACGGTTCCGCGCGGCGAACTCCTGCGATCAATTTGGGGATATAGCGAAGATACGCTGACGCGGACTGTGGACATGCACATCGCAAGTCTGCGCGAGAAGTTGGAGCAGAATCCTCGCAAGCCCGAATTAATCGTCACTGTAGCCGGAGTCGGATATAAATTCGTGGGCTCCCGCGGACTGTGATCGGCGGGTCCAGCTCATTACCCTTCTGCCTGATTTCAATCCGCATTCTTCAGGCGCACCGGCGAACGCTGCCGCTGACCCGCTAACTCTTTGCCCCGAGATGGAATGGAGGCCCCGGGCAGAGTCGAACTGCCGACCAACGGTTTAGGAAACCGCTGCTCTATCCATCTGAGCTACGGGGCCTTAAGGACTTAGCGATTTACTGTTTCCTATTGTCGTTCGCGAGCGGCGCCTGGCAGCCCAATCACGCGCGGTAAGTGGTCCCGGGCGGGTACTAGAGCGCTCCGTTGCAAATTCCATGCTACACCCGACGCAGGTCACGGGCTGTGCTTGATCATTGAGCTGCCGGACCGTCGCCTGTTCTGCTCAACATCATTCCGACGCTGCATCCCTTCCATTTTAACCCGACGTTCTTAAACAAGGGTCATTGTGGCGTTGAATACCAAGCTATCTCCATCGGATTGCGTCAATAGCGGCGCTAGCCGATCTGAGCCGGAATGAACCTTCAGCAATGGCCGCCTTTTTCACAAGTCACCTGCCAAAAGTTACCGACGTTATCTAGATTTCCAAATCGGAACGGGAGTATCAAGTGGACACAAAGTGAGACAGGGGGTTCTCATTTTGAGATGAAAGGGCGTGCAAATGCCTCTCCCACCGCCGCTGTACTACTTCGCCGCGTGGACCGATTCCGGTTGCCTCTGGGGGTGCGACCACTTCCACTTGACTGTTGCCTCGGCTGTCGCCTGCACAGCATCAGCTTTCGTGGGAGCTTATGTCGTCGCCGTCGACAGGGGTGAGTATCGGGCTTTGCATTCCAAAGAGGAAGCCGAATTCCAGGAATTAATGTACGGTTCGCCCCAGCGCAAACTGGAAGGCAAAATCATTGCCTGGCCGAAACTAAAACCCGAGGCTACCGAGTAGCCTGGCGTCGATGTTTTTGCGAATCTTGGGCGGACGGCGGTCCTGTTTGATCTTGGCTTTGACGATGTCATCTCTCGGACGAGTTGATGTTCTTCGACAGAAGACCTCCCCCGGCCATTTCCTATAGGGGACCTCTGCCTCCCCAGCGGGTCACAGGGCTGGTACTGAGGAGTATCAGTGCGCTGCGGAAGCGATGTCGTCAAGCGCCAGATTCAGCCCGAGCACATTCACACGCGGTTCCCCCAGCAGTCCCAGGTTGCGCTGTTCGATGTGCTTCTGGATCAGATCGCGAAGCACAGACTCCGAGATCCCACGCTCCTTGGCGATGCGGGGAATCTGAAACTCGGCCGATGCGGGAGAGATATCCGGATCTAGGCCCGAGGCTGAGGTAGTAAGGAAATCGACAGGGACAGGCTCGGCCGGATTCTCCTGGTGAAGCGTGGCCGCGTCGGCGCGCACGCGGTCGATCAGCTTCTGGTTCGTCGGGGCGAAGTTCGTGCCGCCCGAGTTGGCGGCATCGTATCCATTTCCAGCGGCGGACGGGCGGGGATGGAAGTACTTCGCCGATGAGAAAGGCTGCGCTATGATGCGTGATCCAATCGCCTCACCGTTACGACGAATAATCTGGCCGTTAGCCTTGTCCCTGAATACTACCTGCGCCAGTACTGTGACAACCAGCGGATAGACTAGCCCGAGAAGAATCGTTGTGGCAATTGTCATCAGGAAGGCGGTAAGCAGGTTCTTCTTCATAGCTCCTCTCATGCCATGCGAAGCGCGGTGATTACTACATCGATGATCTTGATACCGATGAATGGGACGATGATGCCCCCGACACCGTAGATGAAGAGATTGCGGCGCAGCAGAGCCGCGGCGTTCATGGCCCGGTACTTTACCCCGCGCAACGCCAGCGGGATGAGCGCGATGATGATCAGCGCGTTAAAGATGACCGCGGAGAGAATGGCGGATTCCGGGGTCTTCAGGCGCATGATGTTCAGCGCGTTCAGAACGGGGAAGGTACCGGCAAACATCGCCGGAATGATCGCGAAGTACTTGGCAACGTCGTTGGCGATCGAGAACGTAGTAAGCGCGCCCCGCGTCATCAGTAGTTGTTTGCCGATTTCGACGACCTCGATCAGCTTCGTGGGATTGGAATCGAGATCGACCATGTTCCCTGCTTCCTTGGCGGCCTGCGTACCGGTGTTCATAGCTACGCCCACGTCGGCTTGCGCCAGAGCAGGCGCGTCGTTGGTGCCATCACCAGTCATTGCGACGAGTTTGCCTCCGGCCTGCTCAGCCCGAATCAGCTTCAGTTTGTCTTCGGGCGTGGCTTGAGCAAGGAAGTCATCGACGCCAGCCTCACGAGCGATCGCGGCCGCTGTGAGTGGGTTGTCGCCCGTAATCATCACGGTGCGAATGCCCATGGAGCGAAGCTGCGCGAATCGGTCGCGAATGCCCCCTTTCACAACATCTTTCAGGTGAATCACGCCCATTGGTCGGCGGTTCTCTGCGACTACCAATGGCGTGCCGCCTGAAGAGGAAATGCGTTCGACGGTCGCGCGAACCTCCTCCGGCATGGGGTGATTGCCGTTGCTCTCAATCAATTTGGCGATCGCTTCGGCAGCCCCCTTGCGGATTTCGCGACCGTCCAGGTTGACGCCGGACATACGCGTCTGTGCGGTGAACGGGATGAATTCGGCCTCATGGCTCGCGAACTCGCGGCCACGCAGGCGGTATTTCTCTTTCGCGAGGACAACAATGGAGCGTCCTTCGGGAGTTTCATCGGCTAACGAAGATAGCTGTGCGGCATCGGCCATTTGAGATTCGGTAACGCCTGGGGCTGCAATAAATTCGGTGGCCTGGCGGTTGCCGAAAGTGATGGTGCCAGTCTTATCGAGCAGCAGTGTATTGACGTCGCCCGCCGCTTCGACCGAGCGTCCCGACATGGCAAGGACGTTGTGCTGCACGAGACGATCCATGCCAGCGATACCGATGGCGGAAAGAAGGCCGCCGATCGTCGTCGGGATCAAACACACCAGCAGCGAAACCAGGACGAACACTGTCTGAGGTGAACCGGAATAGATCGCGAATGGCTGAAGTGTTACCACAGCCAGCAGGAAGATGATGGTGAGGCCAGCCAGAAGAATATTCAGGGCGATCTCGTTTGGCGTCTTCTGCCGCGCGGCACCTTCGACCAAAGCAATCATACGGTCCAGAAAGGTCTCTCCTGGGTTCGAAGTGATCTTCACTTTAATGCGATCGCTGAGGACGCGCGTACCTCCCGTAACCGCCGAGCGATCTCCTCCAGCCTCCCGGATAACCGGCGCAGACTCGCCAGTAATTGCAGACTCGTCGACTGAGGCAACGCCCTCGACGATCTCGCCGTCGCCTGGGATCAATTCGCCGGCGGAAACAAACACGAGATCGCCGGCGCGCAGCTTGGCGCTGGCGACTTGTTCGATCTCTCCGGAAGACGTGATTCGATTTGCCATCGTCTCGGACCTGGCCTTGCGCAAGGTCTCGGCCTGCGCCTTGCCGCGCCCCTCCGCCATGGCTTCGGCAAAGTTGGCGAACAAGACAGTGAACCACAGCCACAGCGTGATTTGCAGGTTAAAGCGAAACGCTTCGTGGGGCCGGAGGATCAATAACGCGGTGGTAATCACGCTGCCAATTTCGACCACGAACATGACGGGGTTCCCCATCATATAGCGCGGATTCAGCTTCAAAACTGAACTCCACAGTGCACCGCGAATCAGTTTCAAATCCCAGATTGATTTGTGATGGCTCGCCATAGGCTTCCTAGAATGTTTTCCCAACGTACAGAAGTAAATGTTCGAGAATGGGCCCAAGACTCAGAGCAGGAAAGAACGTCAGCGCCCCCAGGATCAGGATGACGCTGATCAGCAGGAACGTGAAGAGAGGAGTGGTAACTGGAAACGTGCCGACGGAAGGCGGCACATATTTCTTTTGCGCCAGATTTCCTGCAATTGCCAGCATGGGGATGATCATGAAGAAGCGACCAATCAGCATTGTCAGACCGATGGCGGTGTCATACCAGGGCGTGCTCACCGTGAGACCGCCAAACGCAGAACCGTTGTTTCCTGCTCCAGATGTAAATGCGTACAAAATCTGGCTTAGACCGTGGGGCCCGGGGTTAGAGATGCCTGCGGTACCGAAATTCTTCACCACCGAAACTCCGGTCAGCGAAAGAATAATCAGCGGGAAAACCAAGGACACCAGTATCGCCATCTTTACGTCGTAGGCTTCGATCTTCTTGCCTAGGTATTCCGGAGTGCGTCCGACCATCAGACCCGCAATGAAGACAGCCAGTACGATGTAGATGAGGATGCCGTACATGCCCGCGCCCACACCACCGAAAATGACTTCACTTAGCATGATGTTCACCAGCGGCACCATACCCCCGAGGGGGGTAAAGGAATCGTGCCAACCGTTAATGGCGCCGCAACTCGCGTCAGTTGTGATGGTGGCGAACAGAGCGGAGTTGGCAATACCGAAGCGGACCTCCTTGCCCTCCATGTTGCCGCCAGACTGAGCTGGCGTGGCGTTCTGCGCGATATTCTTGGGATAGAGCGGATTCCCGCGCGCTTCTGCCCAATACGCGACCGTCACGCCACACAGAAACAAAATCGCCATCGCCGACCAGACGGCCCATCCGTGAGCGCGAGAGCCGGTCATTCGGCCCAGCGTGTAGGTCAGGCCTGCAGACACAGCAAAGATCGAGAACATTTCGATCAGATTCGATACAGGCGTGGGATTTTCGAATGGGTGGGCGCTGTTGGCGTTGAAGAATCCGCCGCCGTTTGTGCCCCATTCCTTAATGATTTCTTGCGAGGCCACCGGACCCTGCGCGATGGTCTGTGTGGTTACGGTATCCATCACGGGTTTGCCGTTCGCGTCGACCGCGGGTTTGCCGTCTGCGGCCAAGTGCGGTACCTGCTGCGGTTCGACGAGTTTCACGGTGTCGTAGGGCTTCAGGTTTTGAACCACGCCCTGCGAAACCAGGAGCAATGCGCCCACAATCGAAAATGGCAAGAGTACCCACAGGCTGGCGCGGACCAGATCGACCCAGAAATTGCCGATCGTCTGCATCTGGCGACGGGCAATGCCCCGGATAAAAGCAATCGCGAGCGCGATCCCGACGCCCGCTGAGACGAAGTTGTGATAGGCAAGACCGGCCATCTGCGTGAAGTAGCTCATGGTTGTCTCACCGGAGTATGCCTGCCAATTCGTATTGGTGGTGAACGACGCCGCCGTATTGAAAGCAAGGTGCTCTGGCGTTACTCCCGCAATGTGCTGGGGGTTAAACGGAAGCATTCCCTGAACGCGCTGGATTAGATAAAGCACCAGCATCGAGACGGCGCTGAAGAGGAGCATCGAAACGGCGTACTCGGTCCAGCGCATCTCGTGTGCTTCGTCCACGCCAGTAACCCGGTAAAGGAGTCGCTCGATCGGCCGCAGCACTGGATCCAGGAGCGTTCGCTCCCGCGAGAACACTCGCGCCATGAAGGTTCCCAGCGGCTTGGTGACGGCCAAGATGAGCGCCAGGAAGACGAATATTTGTAGCCATCCGTTGACAGTCATTTCAAAATTTCTCCGGACGCAACAGTGCGTAGAACAAATACACCGTGGTGAGTGCGCTGATGATCAGCATGATGAGTGTCTGGATTTCCATTCGGGTCCTCCTACTTCACGCGGTCGCAAAAATGCACATACGCGACCGAGAGCACAAAGAAAGCGATGGTGACTGCTACCCAAATTGCATCTTGCATGGTTCATCTCCACAAATCCTTACGACACGACTTCGGACTACCACGAGCCTTCTTTTCGTCCCCACCACCAGACCAGGCCGAGAGTCGCGGTGTTTTGATCTTTCTTGAGAACGCCCTGAACGTCTGACAAGAACGTCGGCTGATTCGAAAAATCGCGCCGCCACTCGAAACGCATCAGAAGTCCATCGCCGACCTTGTAGTCAAAGGTGACGGTGTTCTCCTTCAGCGCCTGGGAAATTCCGCTGAAGAGCCCGCCACGGTCAGACATGTATTCAGCTCGGCTCCCAATAGCAACCTTTGGCGTCAACTGATACTGGACGTAGGCCGCCCCTCCATCTGTGTGTGCAGGCGCGGACGACTGCCCCGGAGCAGCATTCGCCCAAAGGCGCTGGATTAAGTAATCGCCTTCCAACGCAAACAGCAGTTTCGGAGTTGCCTGCCAGCTCACATAGCTATCGAAGATGTGTGTACGGCCATTCGGAGCGGGAGTGATCTCGGCGAAGCACAGCCCCGGCTGTACCGGAATCGGACCACATTCCGACACACTGCGGTCTGGATGCTCCTGCCCCAGGTAGTAGTTCATGGTCCAAGTCACGCCGTTGTGTGGCTTGGCGGTGAAGCCGAACAGTTGGTCCTTGAACCCATTCGTCGCTTCCACTTGATTCATTCCGTTTACGATCCAGTAATTCACTGTAAAGCGCTCGCTCAGCGGGATCGCTAGGCGTGCGCCCATGTGATAGAAGGGCAAGAAGTTGAACCAATACGCGCGTGAATAGTTGATCTGATCCTTGGTGTAGTTGCCCTCGATCCCGAGCGAACTCGCCCACTTTCCGAAGTCCAGATTGATTCCTTTGCCGACAGCGAACACATAAGTCCCGTACGCCTGGAAGATGTTGCGGTAGATATCGGGCCGGGGCTCATTCGCGGGATTCCCCTGCGCTGTTTCGGAAGCCTGACCGAACTGAAGGTCGAGACGGGCTCCCCAACGTCGGCCAGCGCCAACATCGGGCGCGCGCTCAAGGACTACGCTTGCCTGGTTCAAGCTGAACTGATTACTGAGCACGTCATAGGCCCGCAGTAGGTTCACACCTCCGACCGGATTGTTGAAGTTGTAGCCGTAGTACGTGTCGAGGCCGAGATTTAGAGTCGTGCCGTGCAGAAAATCAAGGGTCTTCCGATCCTCCGCGTCGGTGGGGACGAGTGCTGCAGCATTTGGCGGTTGTTGAGACGACAGACTCGCATCGGTGGAATCGCCCTTGGCGGACTCCCCTGTGATCGGCAAAGCAACGCTGTCGGAACGACCATCAGCTCCTACTGTGCGATTCTCATGACCCAGTTGGGCTTCCAATTCCTCGATTCGCCTCTTCATTGCTTCCAACTCTTGGATGACCGCCGGAGGAACTCGCGGGTCACTGGGGGTACCCAGAGCCTCCACAGTGTTTGCCGAGGAGCCACTAATGATTGACTGCCCACGGAGAGGAACAACCAAAGCGAATGAAGCCAAGACGCCAAGAATGATCCTCTCCCCAGCCGTCGCCGAGAACCTGCTCTTGAAGACGTTGGTGTGAACTACAACCAGGTCCGTCCGCGACTGGCGTGGCTGATACCGCACCAAATACGATTCAACCCGTCGTGGTACGGGGTGCAAGAGCTCGTTGACCAGCGCTACCAGCACGCGCACGAGGAAAGCAATCGCTCCCACACACAGGACTATGAAACTCAATCTCATATGTTCCAGTCAAACAAGAGTCTCAAGACCAATTTGATAACTTCACTCGTAAGAGTGGGATCAAGAGTTCATAAGGATTTCGTAAACACATCCAAATGAATTCGCACTCGCTCGAGTGTCGCAAGCTTTGGCTTAAGCCCTCAGCAGCCCCATTCTGCTTGGCCGGGCTTGGCGAAGTATTTGCGCTCCGAGGAGAGAGGCTCAGGCGGCGTGGAGAGCTCTAGCAAAGTCAGACGGGCTGCAGCAACCATTAATTTTCGTTCGTCATGCGGAGTCCGATCCCAGGCGGTGAAATCCTGATCCTTTTCGTTTGAGCAATCGTGTTCCAATGCCTCTTTGTAGTGATGAAAAACTCTGGCTAATTGTTCTGCGTTGACTTCCTGAAGAGTCTGCATAGTCTCAACTTTCCGGGTGTCCCCTGACATCTGCATGTGGGCCGCAGACCGCGAACCCAATGCTTCAAGTGATTGGATTCGGGAACATGTAAGGATTGAATAAAGAGTTCGTAGAATGTTCGTAATCGAAGTTACGTATCTGAGTCGAGCTTACTCCCCGGGCTCCAGGCGGTATCCAATCCAAGGCTCAGTAACGAGGTAGCGCGGAGAGGCGGCATCCGGCTCTAACTTCTTGCGCAACTGACCTACGAAGACGCGCAGATATTCGACCTGCTCCGTACTTTGGCCGCCCCACACAGCTGCCAACAGTGCGCGATGCGTGATGACCTTGCCCGGGTGCCGAGCCATATATACGAGCAGATCAAATTCCTTTGGAGTAAGGCGCACTTCACGGTGAAGGACCGAAACCTTGCGGGCAGCCGTATCGATGCGGAAATCGCCGATTTCGATTACCGGATCCGCTTCATTCTCCGCCGGAACGCGGCGAAGACCGGCCCGCACCCTAGCCAGCAGCTCGTTCATGCCGAAAGGCTTGGTGACATAGTCGTCGGCGCCGGCATCAAGAGCTTCCACCTTTTGTTGTTCCTTATCACGAACCGAGAGCACGATAATGGGCACGCTCGAAGCAGCCCGAACCGTCCGGGTGAGCTGTACGCCATCAATAGAAGGCATGGACAGATCTGTGATGATCAGGTTCGGCTGCCAATCTTTCATAATCTCCAGCGCCATCTCGCCGCTGTTCGCGATGCGAATGTCATACCCCTGGGCTGAGAGGCTGGTGCGCAGTACCCGCGTGATTTGCGGTTCGTCATCCACAACGAGGATGTGCGGCGGATCCGCCATCAGCGTGCCTCCTGCGTCACGATGTGCACGTCAACCGACGGCGCATCCCGAAGGAATCTCTGGATCGCCGACATGTACAGATACCGCTGCCAGCCGGTTCGCGCCGACCGCCCGAAAATCACCTGCGTGATGTGATGTTCGCGCACAAGTTGGGCAAGCCCCTCGGCAATGCTTCTTCCAGAGATGCGAACGACGTGCGCGCCCAGGTTCTCGGCGAAGCGGATGTTTTCGGCCAGTGTCTTTTGGTCCTCCGGTCTCGTGTCTCGACCCACATCAATGTAGAACACGAAGAGCTCTCCCCCAATCGCCTGGGCCATCCGGGAACCCCGCGCAATGATGTACTGCGCAGCGGGGTTCGAGCTGACGCATACGGCGATGCGCTCGCGCACGGTGTGCGCCGGTTGCTTGCTATCTTTTTCGAGAAATGCGTCGAGACTCCGGTCCACCACCCGGGTAACCTGACGAAGCGCCAGTTCCCGCAGCGCGATCAGGTTCCCCGGCCGGAAGAAGTGAGATAAGGCTCGCTGTGCTCGATCAACCGGGTAGATGTCGCCGCGTTCCATGCGCTTCTGCAGGGCCTGGGGCGTCAGATCCGCCAGAACGATCTCGTCGACGCGCTGCATCACCCAGTCGGGGACGGTCTCTCGCACCTGTACCCCGGTGATCTGTTGCACCGTTGGCCCCACACTCTCCACGTGCTGCACGTTCATGGTGGAGAGGACATCGATCTTGGCATCGAGCAACTCGATCACGTCCTCATAGCGCTTCCCGTGCTTGCTGCCCTCGATGTTCGTGTGTGCGAGTTCGTCGATGACGGCCACAGCCGGCTTGCGCGCAAGAATGGCGTCCACGTCCATCTCGTCGAAAATAGTGCCTTTGTATTCGAGCTTGCGCGGGGGAACTCGTTCTAGTTTGCCTGCCAGTTCTGCGGTCGCTTGGCGGCCGTGACTTTCCACTAACCCGATCACGACGTCTTCGCCGCGACTGGCTCGACGGATAGCCTCGCTCAGCATGTTATAGGTCTTCCCCACTCCGGGCGCATACCCGAGAAAGAGTTTGAAGATGCCGCGCGGTTTATCGGGGGAAACTTCCTTCAGCCACTCTTCGGGAGTCTTGGGCATCGGAAGCTATTTTGCTTGCAGAGGGTGGAACTTGTCACCTGCAAGTACAATGCGGTTGTGAAAACCCGCGTTGAGGTCCAAGCACTCCGTTATTCCTCCGTTGGTATCTCCATCGCAATAGTCACGAGCGCCGCTTATCGCTTGCACATCAACCAGACAACGGTCGCGTTGATGTTTCTGGTCATGGTGTTGCTGACCTCGGCCTACTGGGGACTGCGCTACGCCTTGCTGATGGCGGTTATCGCCACCGCCGCATTCAATTTCTTCTTCCTGCCTCCCCTCAGAACTTTTACCATCGCCGACCCCCAGAACTGGGTGGCCCTCTTTGCATTTCTCGTCACCGCGCTGGTCGCGAGCAACCTTGCTGAACGGGCACGCCGCGAGGCCGAGGGTGCGAAGCAAAGACGGCGGGAAGTCGAGCGTCTCTATGCCTTGAGTCAGCGGCTCCTGGCTTCCGACAATGTGCTCGAACTGCTCAATGCCCTTCCCGGTTACGTCCAAGAGACTTTTTCGGTCGGAAGCGTCGTGGCGATGGCCGCGGATCACCCCACCGTCTACCGTTCGTCCCTCGAAGCGCCATTTGAAGAGAGCGTCTTGCGCTCCACCCTGCTGCGCGGGGAACCGATTACCCAGGGAGGAATTTCCTATGTTCCACTTCGCCTGGGCATGCGAACCGTGGGAGCTCTCGGCGTCACGGGAGCCGAACTCTCCCGCGAGACTCTCGACGCGCTCGGCAGCCTCGCTGGGCTCGCCATCGAGCGTGCGCGGGCTCTCGAGGCACTCAGCAAGAATCGGGCAGAACAGGAACACGAACGGTTGCGCACGGCTCTGCTCGATTCCGTGACCCATGAGTTCCGAACACCGCTGACATCCATCAAGGCCAGTATCACAACTCTTCTCTCAGGAACAACGCTCGATGATGCTGGACAACGTGATCTGCTGAGCGTAATCGATGAAGAGACTGACCGTCTCAACCGGCTCGTCGGCGAGGCGTCGGAAATGGCGCAACTCGATTCCGGCAAATTCAAACTGCAACTGGAACCACATTCGATTCGGGATGCGCTCGACCCAGCCATTCAGGACGCCAAGGCAGCGATCGAGAATCATCCCCTCGAAGTCCAGGTCTTGCCCGACCTCCCAAAGGCCCGTATGGATGTGGAAAGAATTCGCGAAGTACTGATGCATCTTCTGGAGAATGCCGGAAAGTATTCTCCGCCAGGATCCCCGGTCAGGGTGACAAGCGAAGTGCAGAGCGATCGGCTCGTGACCAGTGTCGCCGATCGCGGTCCTGGTATCGACTCGTTCGAGCAGACCTTGATCTTCGAGAAGTTCTATCGTGGTCAGCATCAGCGCTATACCGCGCCCGGCACGGGCATGGGGTTGGCTATTGCCAAAGTCATCATAGAAGCCCACGGCGGAAGAATAGGGGTCGTGAGCCAGTTGGGAAGCGGCTCCGTTTTCTCATTCAGCTTGCCGCTGGAAAAGTAAAACGTAGAAAATTGCGCTGCATGTATAGCACTTTTGACCGGATTTTGTGCTCCTACGCTACAATTCAGGATGATTTTTCGGTGCCATAAAGCTGCACCGCGAACCTGATCCTGCCAAACTCATGACTGCTGAAACAGCAAGCGTCACTCCCGCTGTGCTCGACGAAAAAAAGGTTTTCTATAACCGTTTTCTCTTGATTGTCGCTGGACTGGGAGGCCTGCTCTACGGCGTCGATGTTGGAATTATCGCCGGGGCTCTACCCTATTTGGAGGCCACTTCTGGGCTCAACCGGAGCGAACTTTCTATTGTTGTGGCCGCCGTTCTGCTGGGCAGCGTGTTCTCCACCCTATTTGCGGGATTGCTCGCCGACTGGATGGGCCGAAAAGCTTTGATGGCTGTCGGTGGGGTGATGTTTGTCATCAGCATCCCGATGATCGCGCTGGCGCACGGTTACAGCCCTCTGGTTTTTGGGCGATTGCTGCAAGGGACGAGTGCAGGCCTGATCGGTGTAGTCGTACCTCTGTATCTGGCCGAATGCCTGACAGCTGCGAACCGGGGAAAAGGCACCGGTATTTTTCAATGGCTGCTCACCGCAGGCATTGCGATCGCCGCGCTGATCGGATTGCTCTTCAGTTTTCGTCTCGATCACATTGCCAAGGTCGGCAACGCCAACGCGATCCTCAATTTCGAAAATTCAGCATGGCGCGGCATTTTTTGGGTATCGCTCCCGCCGGGCATCCTGTTTGTGATCGGCAGCTTTATGCTGTCCGAATCCCCTCGCTGGCTTCTGAAGCGCGGAAGGAAGGAAGCTGCTTACCAAGCCCTTCTCCGCTCCCGCACAACTGAGCAATCCGATCTCGAACTCAGGGAGATGCAGGAACTGGCGACGTCTGCCAAGTCGAAAGATGCGGCCGGATCGAAGGTCAAGGATTCCCTGCTCCGGCGAAAGTACGTGATTCCTTTTGTGCTCGCCTGCATTATTCTTGCCTGCAACCAAACCACCGGAATCAATTCGATTATTGCCTACAACACTAACATCCTTCTCCAAAGCGGACTTTCCGATCTCGCGGCACATGTTGGCTACGTGATTTTCACGTTCGTGAATTTCTTTGTCACTCTGGTCGGGGTGGCACTAGTCGACCGGAAAGGTCGCAAGTTTCTACTCGGCATCGGCACAGCCGGGATCATCCTGTCCATGTTGTTTACCGGCATTCTGTTTCGCCGGACCGAGAAGCTGAGCGTTGACTCCAGAGCTGCGGTGCAAGCGATGGCCTCTCCGAATCAAACCGTCAGGCTCGTCTACAACCGGGAACTCGCGCGGAAGTTGCTGGAAGCAACGGGACACGAATTTAAGGTGCCTAACGCGCCGACGTCCATGGTTGTGATCTACGCCTACGGAGATTTTCGAACCGCGAGTAAGGCAGTTCGTTCGGATGACCCCGCCGCAAAACCGATAGAAATTACTCGTGAGAGCTGCGTCCCGGCCAACAAGATCGTTGCTTTTTTCTCCAATCCTTTTGGAGATCTCGATGCGGCGCGGCAGGCGCCGTTACGCGTTGAGAACGCTCTGATAACACCGGTTCCCTCTGAGCAAAACGGTTGGATTGTAGCCTGCGCCCTATTCATTTTCATGGCTTTCTTCGCGGTCGGGCCCGGCGTCTGTGTCTGGCTGGCGCTTTCCGAGCTGATGCCGACTCGAATTCGATCGAACGGCATGAGTATTGCACTGGTGCTCAATCAGGCAGTTTCGACCACAATCGCTGCCATCTTCCTTCCTACGGTTGGTAAGTATGGTTATTCGACCATGTTCTTCGGATTCGCCGTCTGCACGGTGATCTATTTTGTTACCGCGACTTGGTTTCTGCCGGAGACCAAAGGGAAAACACTGGAAGAAATTGAGGCGCACTTCGAGGGGGTTGCAGCGAATTAGTCGGATTCACCTGTTTCTAATTCCATCGTTATCATGAGTACCAGAATGAGTAATCACGATTCCACGCAGAAATTCGCTCACGAGATGCGGCGCGAGATTTACGAGCAGCCGGAAGCAATTGCCCGGACCATCGATAAGCACCTCAAGAACGACATCATTTTCCCGGGAGAACTGCAGGCTATCGAAGGCGCGCTGCTGACATTCGAAAAGCTGATCATCGCCGCCAGCGGTTCCAGCCGCCATGCAGGGTTGGCGGGCGAGATCATGATCGAGGACCTTTCCGGAGTGGCGGTTGATGTCGAATACGCGAGCGAATACTGCTACCGCTCGACGCATACCGCCATCGATCCGATCGTGATGGTCATCACGCAGTCCGGCGAAACGGCGGATACGATTGCAGCACAGCGCGAAGCTCTGACGCGCGGGGTCAAGACCATTGCGATCTCAAACGTGCCCGACACTACGATCGTCCGCGAAGCCGGCGCGGCTCTCATCACTGGAGCCGGCCCCGAACGCTCGATCCCTGCGACGAAGAGCTTTACAACACAGGTCACGATTCTCTATCTGATGGCGCTCTTCCTCGCGCGCAGGCACGGGCTCATGACGTCCGAAGTGACACGAACCTATCTGAAACATCTGCTGCAATTGCCCCAGGCCATTGAAAAGAATCTTCCCGCCTGGGACAAGCTCGCCGAAGAGTTCGGCGAGCTGCATTTCAAGGATGAGAAGTTTCTCTATCTGGGCCGCGGAGTGCATTACGCAATTGCGCGCGAGGGAGCTCTGAAGCTGAAGGAAATCTCTTACGCTCATGCCGAAGGATATCCGGTAGGAGAGCTAAAGCATGGCCCCAATGCTCTGGTCGACGAAACACTCCCCGTGGTCGTCCTTGCAACTTGTGATCGCAATGATCCGGATTCCATGCTGAGATACCGAAGAACGCTCGAAGTGATGAAGGAAGTCCGATCTCGGCATGGTCAACTTGTGACCGTCGCGACAGAGGGCGACCAAGAAGCCGGCACGATTGCCGATCATATTTTTTACGTGCCGGCAGCGCCGGAACTGTTATTGCCCATTCTGGAAGTGATTCCCTTGCAACTATTCGCGTACCATGTCGCCACAAAGAAGGGTTACGACGTCGACCACCCGCGGAATCTCGTCAAGGCGGTCGTGACGGAGTAGTCCAAGCAGCGATTGCAGTGAAGTCTTGATCGGCTACGGCTTCCATGGGCTGATGGGATCGTCGTCATGACATAAGCCAAGGCACGTGACGAGAGCAGCCGCAATTCCGCCTCCGATCAACGCCCAACGACTGTTCATCAATGCGCCGACTCCCGGTGTGTTTTGGGCTTTCATTGGAGCTCCGGCGCACTTTTCTCCCCTTGATTTCTGCTCACCTTCGTGAACGACCTCCCGCTTGGAGCGCGAAGAATTCTGAACGTCTTTGGATTGCTTTTCCTTGGCGTCAATATATACGTCGTCCCTGCTGGCATGAACAGTCACTTGCCCATCGCGGTCGGTTACTTCATACAGGGTTTCACCCGAGGGATTTACAGGAATGATGGTGATGCAGCCGATGCGCACACGCATTCCTGTTCTCGTGTAAACCGCCAAGCTTCCGTGATCAAGCACCAGTTCTTCCGACTGAAACTGGACGACCGTTTCGGGATCGATAGTGGCGGCAGAACCAGTCACTTCGATCCGGGCTGAAGATGCTTTTTGAGTCTGGATCAGATCGTTGGCGAATATCGCAGCCGATGCGGGCGCAGAATTTCCGTTGACCAGAACACCTTGTCCGTTGCTATGGAGTATCGCGCCGTTAGGATTATCCGCAAAAACAGACACTGGCAGAATCACGGTCATGCACATACCCACGAAATTGCGCCAGGCAGACAGAACTGTGCCTCAACCTTCCGCACTTACTTTGCAGCAAGCTTAGCTCTGAATGCACCCGTGAACCATTGGCTAACAAGGTGACACTTGCCAGGATTCGCATTGCACCTGAGCAGATCAGCCACGGGCGAAATCGACAAATCCCCTGTTCGGATCCGTGCGGATGAGCCGGGCGCGTAACTTGTCGCCGACATCGAGTCCCTGCGCGCCCTGCGCGAGCAGTCCTTCGACGGGAGGCTTCAGGATGCGAACGAAGGTTCCGTGATCGGTGACTCCGGTGACGACTGCGTCGAAACTCTCACCAATGCGCGATTGCATGGCGTTCGCCGCTAGCCGTTTGGACATGTCGCGCTCGACCTTGCGTGCCGCGTCTTCCTTCTGTGTGCAGTTCGCAGCGATGGTTGTGAGTTCATCATCAGAGTACGGATTCGGCTGGCGAGCCAGCTTCGCTTTGATCAAGCGTTGCGTCACAACGTCGGCGAACCGGCGATTAGGCGCTGTGGAGTGCGTATAGTCCTGAACCGCAAGCCCAAAATGTCCGGGAGCAGTCTCGTTGGCACGTTCGAGAACGTATTCACCGGGCCCTATCAGTTTAATGATGGCCAGTGATAGGTCTGTGAAGTGATCGGGATCTTTGGCTTTTTGGCGGAGCAGAAAATCGTTGAGCGCTTTCGAGTCGGGTTGGGTGGGAAGCTTCTCGCCTTTGGCCGCCGCCAGCTGACCTATGCGGTCCCAACGCTTGGGAGTCCGCACGATGCGGCGTAAAGATGAAACATCTTCGAGAAAGCGCGCCACGACTCCGTTGGCAGCAACCATGAAGTCTTCTATCAATTCGGTTGCATGATTCTTCTGTTGCTTGACGACCTCAATCACCGTGTCGTTAAGGACTATGGGATGCACTTCATCGGTCTGGAGGTTCAGCGCGCCGTGCTGAAGACGCTGCTGCTTAAGCTTCTGCGCGACATCGCTCTGCAGTTTCAGCTGCCGCTGTAATTCGCCAGATGCAGCGACCTTGGGTGGCGGGGCGGCTTTTCCTTCCAGCCACGCACCCACGGAGTTGTATTGCAGCTGAGCCCGGTTTCTGACTAGAGCGCGATAGATGTCGGAAGACTTCACGTTTCCCTCGGAATCGATGAGGAACTCAATGACCACGCTAACGCGGTCCTGACCTTCCAAAAGAGAAGTGATTCCGGTCGAGAGTTCTTCCGGAAGCATGGGGAAGTTGCAGATGCCTGTGTAAACCGTGGTAGTTTCGCGTGCGGCGTGCTGATCGATAGGCGTCAATTTCGCCACGAAAATATCGACGTCAGCAATGCCGATCATCACTTTTGCTCCGCCATCGGAGAAGCCTTCCGCAACTTCAATCTGATCTAAATCCCGGGATGTGTCGTTGTCGATGGACGACCAGAGCAGGCTACGCATGTCTGGCAAACCGTTGGTGGCGGTGATTTGTGACTGACCTCTGAGATTCGTGAGTTGTGCCGTAACCGAAGCAGGAAAGTCCGGATTGAACCCGTGTTGCTGCATGACTTCTTTGGCGGTTGCCTGGAGATCGACATGCGACGGCGTGGGGTTAGTCATCTGTTCTTCCAGAATCGATTCAGGCTATCACGCGAGGGAGAGGTTCAAGTGTCCGTGGCTGAAGACAAATTATGTGTCAGAAACGGATTGTGGAAATCCTGGTGAGAAAAGTTACCGTGCCTAACGACTCAGACACCTTGAGAAACCTCCGCGGTGGCGGGGTGTCCCCGAGCGGCGCAGGTCCCTTGGAATCATGAAGCTCGCGAAAATCTGTAGATAATCTACAAGCTCAACTAATCAATGTAAATCAATGTGTTCCGGATACTTATATCAATCACTTGCATTCCTGCTTAAATTGCGTCCGCCTTATCGATCGTCAGGTCTAGCGGCTGTGTGCGCAAGGGCGGATGTCACATCCGCCCATGATTTCTCTCAAGATCGGGGCTTCCTACCGAGCTGAGACTCGATATTTCGGTGCAAGGAATAAGGCTTCTGTCATTCTCTCCCCAGTGTTCCCAGGAGGTCGTATGCGACGCTTTATGTTTTCGGTCGCCCCAGCATGCGTCTGCACAGCCATAGCGTTCTGCCAGAGCGCCGTCACGACTGGCCCGTCACCCTCTGCTATGCGATCCGACGAAGTCGCGATCAAACAAATCGAAGATGATTTTCTCAAAGCTGAGCGCACCACAGACCCCGCCGTTCTCGAAAGAATTCTGGCGGATGACTATGTGGGAGTCGGTACGAACGGACCCACTCCGGGCAAACCGGAATTGGTGAAGAACTGGCAAACACACGCAGGGCAGGTTCCGCCATATAAAGTCGAGGAATCCGATATGCACATTGTGGTTCGAGATGATACGGCAGTTGCCGCCTACACGAAGACCTACACCGCCAACGAGAACGGAAACATAGCCCACCAGGACAGCACTGACATCTTTGCCCGAGTTCACGGGGCATGGAGGCTGACGATCTCTCGTTACACCTTTTGCCAGAAATGAGTTGTTCCAAAAAGCTGGGAATGGCTCGCGAACGTGCGCTCCTCACCGAGTTCAAGCTCTGGACAGAACAGACGGCTACTGGCTGTCGAGAATTATCGGCGCGAACGAGTCATCGACAAAACTGGAGCAGCCGAAGACTGGCTCTATTTGCGACGCAGATCCTGATTAGTGAATATATGTGGACCCTGCCGCTTGTGAGCCTTCCAGAAGGCTGCAACTTCGCCGAGGGACAAGCCGCGCTGCTGGAGCGATTGCGGATCGGTCATCCCTGTCACTCCGGGATCAAAGATGCTTGCCGGTAAGTTCGTCGGCATGGGGCCACCCGTGAGTTCGATGACGTTGGAGCCGCTCCCAAGTCCGGATGTCTGCGCCGTCAGCGCAGGAACCACGGCCATCTCGGCTGATCCCGTGTAAGAGCCTTGCGCGGCGCCTGCAGCCTGACTTGCGACGTAGTTCATGTACCAAGCGGTTTGGTCGGCAGTCATGCTCGGAGGTTCCAGGCGCTGCGCGAAGACCTCGTCCGGCGTGTGATCGCCCCAGTACACATTGTTGAGATAGACGATGGTTTCAGGCGGTGTATATACAGGCACCTCGACAGGACTTGGCACCTCACTGGTGCCGGCAAGACTCCCGCCACCGAGGTTCAGGGACGGAGTCGCGATCGGACGAAGCCACATCGTATTTTCGGTCGTGATCAGATATTGCGGCCCTACTGCAAAACTCGTGTCTTGCGCCATCGACGTTCCAACCACAAGCAGAAAGAGAAGAGGCAAGCATTGAAGACGCATCGCAACCTCCACAGGCTGGGCTACTTCGGAAATTATGAACCTGCGAGAGAGGAATTGCCAGAGGATTTCGGATCAAAACCCGCTTCTGGAGCGGCATTTTGGCCGGGAGCCAGCCCTGGCCAGCCGGCGCTCGCGCCGGTTCGCCAAGATCACATAGAGCATGTAAACAATGATCGCCAGATTTCCGATCAGGAGAGCACAGCGCCAGAAGGTAATACCGCGAAAGAGCTCGCGCACTTCGAGGGGCAGGAGAAGTGTTCCGGAAAGGAATGCCACCCACTCTGCCCAGGTTCGCTCTTTCCACAAACCGTAAGCTTCGGTAAAACGCAACGCCGCATAGGCAAAGGCAATGCGGGCAGCCGCCCAGAGGCGGGCATCAGTGATGCTGTCAGCGAAGTCGAGGAAGATCTGCGCCGGGCGGCGGTCGGTACTGATATGAAGCAGCGACAGCAGGCTCTCTGCTATCAGCCAGGTGTCTTTGTGGACAAGAGCAAGGGCGCAGATGCCCATCAGCACGACGAAGACACCCTTAAAGAATTCCACGCCGGCAACCGCGCGCAGTACGCGCCGTTGATTGCGGTGGGGATCTGTTTTCTTTCCTTCCTGCTGCATGAATGGTAATGCGAACAAATATGCAGAGTATCACGACGAACATGGATCGCCCATCCAGAATTGCCCGAGGTATGACCACGGACTTACCTCAGTAACTGGATGCCAATACATGTCCATGTCACGATCACGGCGGAGAATCTCGTATGCGAAAAGCAATTTGTGTGCTTGCCGCCGGAGTCTTTTCGAGTGCGGTCCTACACGCGCAGGAAGCGCCGCAAACGGCGCGGCAGGCGCTGCTTGAGATGTTCTTCAGCAAGACACCGGGAACTTTTGTGAAGCACCTTCCCGTAGCGACGCGGGAGACTCTCGACAAGTCCGGGGCCATGGCAAATTTGCAGCAATATTCCCTGTTAGCCAGCCAGTTCCAGGCACAAAACCAGAACTACCAGACTTTCGAAACGGGATCGGTGCTTCTGTCGGGGGAAGATCCCAAGACGGCGCAGAAAATTGAAGTCATGGTCGAGAATGACGCGCTCCGGGGCGACCAGGACGATATTGAATTGTCTTTCCAGACTTACAAGAACGGGCAGGCGCAACGAACTCCTTTTATGCCGCGTATGACATTTTCGATGAAGCAGGAGGCGCATGTCTGGAAGCTGAATGAAATCTCCATCACCATTCGTTTACCGCTCGCGGACCCGGACCTGTTGAAAGCCATCACTGAAAACATGAAGGCGCGGCAGAATGCCAGTGTCTCGGTTACGCCGCAGAAGCAGACGATCACGTCGACGGCTGGAACGGATGCACAAGTGATCGCGGCGATACGAACCGTTCTTACGGCGGAGACCACATACGCAACTACTTATCCGAGGGTTGGATATACATGCACTTTGTCGGACCTGGATGGTTTTGGCGGTGGCGAACCGAACGAGCATCAGGCAATGCTCATTAACAGCGGACTGGCGAGTGGCAGGCGGTATGGATTTGTGTTTTCACTTTCCGGATGCGCCGGTTCGCCTGCTGCAGGCTTTCACCTATCGGCGGCGCCGAATGCGAGCACGTTCGGGAGGAAGGCATTCTGCGCGGATCAATCTAGCGTAATTCGCAGCACTGAGGATGGCAATGCAGCGACATGTTTTGCGAGCGGGACATCCGTGCAATAACGTCACCATAGAGCGCACACACAGGAACACAGCAGACTTCACGAGTTCTTCTCGCGGATCGCGGCCCGTAATTCTGCGACGATCTCCTGCGATGCCTTGATCGCGGCGGCGTGCTGATTTACCGGAAAGGAAATCGCCCCGACGCGGGCATGACCGCCTCCACCGTATCGTTCGCAGATGCGGGCCAAGTTCACTTCCGGTGGCTGTGGTGCCCACGGATTCGATCCCACCGAAACCTTCACGCGAAAGCTGCTTTTACTGAGACCAACGCTGTAGACCGACTCAGGATGCAGGTAGTAGGGGACGAATTTGTTGTATCCCTCAAGGTCGTGGTCGGTGACGTCGAAAAAGATGGTACGGTCTTTACATTCGGTGCGCTCTTTCAGGATTCCGATCGAAATTTCGTGCCGCTTGAGCAGCGGCGGAAGTAGAGGTGCGACGAACGGTTCCTGGAGAATCTCACGCAACGATTTCTGGGCGAGCAACGGGATCAGGTTGGGCACAAAGCCGTGATCGGGAGCGGACTCGATGACCATGGTCAGCTTCATCGCGGGAGCTTCCATTTCTACCGCAGTCTTCGCATCTGGATAAAGAGCGCCATCGATGACATCGGTCCAATGGACCAGATCAGCCAGGGGCGCGGGATCGAAGCCGAAGCGCTGCTGAGCAATCATGGCGATAAAACTGGTACAGGATTTGAAGCCGGGATCGTAGAACTTCCGGTTGCTCTGGTCCTGCTCGAAGTGTTCTGCGTCGGCCGGAGTGAGAAATGCGCTCTCGTGGTGATCAAACCACCACGTGATCGCAGGGGAACTGGAGTACTTGAAATCGACGATCGCGTTTTCATCGCCGTCGAACTGCTTCTCGTCGAACAACGCGCCCGCGCGGTGGACCAGGCCCGTGAATTGGAAATCGACATCGCTGCGGATGCGCTCGCGGTAAAAACGAGAGAACAGCGCGGCCGAAGAGGCACCGTCAAAACACTTGTCGTGATAGAAGACCCGAACTCGCAAGGAATTCCCCGTTCTACTGGATTCCGGCTCGCGAGCATCTTTGCCTTCGTTGCTCGCAGCGCTGGTAAAAGCTAATAGGATTGACAGCTTAATGAGGGAAAGTCAAGGGGCAAGCCGAGCGAGCCAGGCGTAAACGTTCAACAAGACAAAGAAATCTTCGACGCCGCAACCATGGCGGCCCAACTGGATCCGTCGGCTGAGCTCAGATCTAGCTAGCGTTTGCTTGTTTTTCCGCCAAGTCGCCGATGAAGGGAAGCTTGTACATCTGTCCCTGGTTCGCTTTGATCAACAGGACGATCCAAATGACGAAAAACCCAACCCAAACCACGAGCCCGAGCAGCATTACAATGAGATGCCCAACGATCGGAATGACGCTAGCTGCCACCGTCAGGATCATCAGAGCGATCCACATGACGATCGCAGCCGCGTGCAGAAAGATGTTCTGCCAAGCATGGAAGCGTACGAAGCGGTTCCTGTTGTACGGCGCAGCCACCAGAAAAATGATGGCAGGAATGATGGTGACGTACGCCAGCATGCCCGCAACGTTGTCGCTCATACCTTGAGCCGGGGCGGCCGTCGCCGCGGGGGCGCCAGACATGCGACCGGCGCAAGCTGCGCAGGTGGTGGTTCCGTCCGCGATCTGTGCACCACACATGTTGCAAAAAGCCATAAAGTGCCTCCCAGTTGGCTTGGCACGGGCGTGCCCAGATACAGAGACTTTCCGGTTCCAAGCAGTTTCGCGGCAAGCTACCAAAAACCACTGCCAAATGCAATGGCCTATTTCGGCCATGCCATCGCCTTACGGAAGGCTGCAATACTGTTCGGCAATGCGGCCGATCAGCGGGAGTGCGTATCTCTCTCCTTGAAGTGCCTTCACCACAACAACGATCCAGAGGAATAGTGCAGCCAAGGCTGTAATCGTGACAGACAGGGCCACCAGCAACGGGCCGATCACGGGAATCAACAACAGGAGCAAAGCGAACAACCGGAGCAGAGCCGCCGCCACTGCACTCACCAGCCAGAGCAGCAGACATTGCACGGAGTGGAAGCGCACAGACGGATCTCGGCGAAAGGGGTCGCGCAAAAGAAACGCGACGGCGGGCAGAAAAGTGACGTAGGCGAGTCCGCCGAGCAGATTCTCTCGCCGGAACGCAACTTTGCGGGTGGGCATGGCTTGGGTTTGCATGGAACGGCCACAGCCAGGGCAGAAAGCTGCATGATCAGGCATCTGCGCGGTGCAATCCGGGCATGATTTCAGCCGAATTGCGATCTCTTCCGTCGCGGGTTGCATATTGATCTCGATACGTTACGGAGGTGGACAGGAATCAATGTAGCGCATTGACGCAGGCCATGGCGACGCGTATGTTTCGTGCAGATTTCGGTGCACCGACGTGTCGGACACGCCGGGAGGGACACATGAGCACCTTCTGTACCAGTTGCGGCAACGGCGTTGCTGACGAAGACAAGTTTTGCCGGACGTGCGGGGCGCCTGTGGGATCGGCTGGGATAACGGCTCCCGTTGCGCCAACAGGACCTGCAAAGACCAGCATCAAGGCCGTTCTCAGTCTGATCTTTGGTCTCTTCATTTTCCTGTTTCCCCTTTCGTTGGTGGCGATTATCCTGGGTCATCTTTCGCTTTCCGACATTAAAAAGAGCGCAGGGCGATTGGCTGGGGAGGGCTTGGCCACCGCGGGACTAGTGCTGGGATACATCGGCGTAGCAGGCCTTCCGATCATTCTGATCATTGCGGCGATCGCGATTCCGAATCTCCTGCGAGCGCGCATGGCGGCCAACGAATCATCGGCCGTGGCCTCAGTCCGGACCATTGTCACCGCTCAATTGTCGTACTGGGGGGAGCATCCTGATACCGGCTACGCCTGCTCCCTGTCTGCGCTGAGCGATGCGAAAAAGATTGATGGTTCTCTCGCCGGCGGACTAAGGAACGGATACCGATTTGAGATCACGGGGTGCGAAGCGAGTCCAGAGGGCGCAGCCAATACCAGGTACAAGGTAGTCGCGTATCCGGTTGCCGCGAATCAAACGGGCGTGCGTACGTTCTGCTCCGACGAATCCGGAGTCATCAAACAACACTCGGGAGGATCGGCACAGAACTGCCTGGAAAATGGTGCTGTGCTGCAGTGAAACTTCATTGCGAGGAGAAGAGAAATGTATTGTCCGCAATGCGGAACAAATAATGCCGATACGGCGGCGGTGTGCGCTCAGTGTGGCAGGAATCTGCAGGCGGCCGTCCCCGCGCCTCCCATCTCGACACCTGGAGTTGTCTTGCCTCCCGGCGCAGCGATCCAGAATTATCTCGTCTTCGCGATCTTGACCACCGTGCTCTGTTGCCTCCCGGCGGGTATTCCCGCCATCATCTATGCGGCGCAGGTAAACGGCAAATTGCAGGCTGGAGATATCCCTAGCGCCAAAGCTGCATCGGACAACGCGAAAATGTGGTGCTGGATTTCATTCGGACTTGGCCTGGGTGTATTCGTTATTTGGACAATTGTGGCGATGATTGGCCTGATCGGGAACCTGCATCGACATTAGAGCGAGCGTCTTATGTTAATGAGCAGGCACCATGTTCTGACGTTATTTGTCTTGATCGCCACTATGGGGGTGGTGTTGCTGTGGCTGTTCGATCCGGCACATTCACATATCTTTCCGCCGTGCCCTGTGCACTATTTCACAGGTCTGTACTGTCCTGGTTGCGGATCGCTGCGCGCGATTCATGCCTTGCTGCATGGAGACCTGAGGCAGGCCTGGGCCATGAACGCGTTGACGATAACCATGCTGCCGTTGATCGCATATGGGTCGGCGTCCGAAATCCACATGCGTTTTCGCAGTCGGCCGCTCTTGGCAATCAGAGTGCCGGCGAACTGGATTCGAGCTCTCTTCGCGCTGATCGTGCTTTTCGGCATTGCCCGTAATCTTCCCTTCCATCCTTTCGACTGGCTGGCTCCGGGAGCTTTGATGCATCTCTGATCTTGCTTTGCACAAGCAAACAACAACAGAGTTCCGCATGGGCGCCGGGATAAATTTGGATTTGTGGTTTACGAGCGCTGGGCGTGGTTCTTCCTGCGGCATTCTTCGCAAATTCCGTAGATCTGAAAGGTGTGGCGGGTAGTGAGGTAGTGGTATTTCTGGCCGATCTCCTGCTCTAACTGGCTGACTTCCGGGGAAAAGAACTCGACCGAACCCCCGCAATCGGTGCAAACCATGTGGTGATGGCTCCGGCGATTGTATTGATGCTCGTAGCGGGCAATGCCATCGTGGAATGCGACTTCGCTGGCCAGTCCACACTCAGCGAATAGCTTCAGAGTCCGGTACACGGTCGTATAGCCGATGCCGACGTCCTTCTTCTGGACCAAGCGGTGAAGTTCGTCAGTCGAGAGATGGTCCCGGGTTTCGAGAAAGGTGCGCAGGATGGTGTCGCGCTGCGCGGTCTGCTTCAGCCCCACACCCTTCAGATGGCGGTGCAGGATCTCCCGGGCCTCGCGAATCATCTGGCGGGAAATGGTGGGCTGATCGTCGACGCGTTTCTGGAGCATGGGAGAAAGCTCAGAATACCACCCCGACATATTGAAAATGAAATTCATTTTCACCAAGGACCCGGCCCCTGTGGAATACAATCAGAGATTCTCGATGAGCACGATGGCCGAAATTCGCACTCCTGCCACTCGCCGTTTTCCCTTTGTTCGCAATCTGCTTTGCTTCTTGCTCGTGCTGGTACTTCTTCTCGCTGGCGCTGTCGGCTATGCCTATCACGTCGCCAACGGTGCCCTGCCCCAATTGGACGGCCAGCTCCCGGTCGCGGGACTTTCCGGGCAGGTGACAGTGACGCGCGATGCGCATGGGGTGCCGACGATCGAGGCAGCCACTTTGGAAGATCTTTTCTTCGCACAGGGCTATGTTACCGCGCAGGATCGACTGTGGAAGATGGACGTAATGCGCCGCTTCGCCGGAGGGGAGCTATCCGAGATTCTCGGTGAAGACACCCTCAGGTTGGATCGTGAGCAGAAGATTCTGGGGCTTCGCTCGACCGCGAGAAAGAATCTCGAAACCGCTTCGCCGCGTGACCGGAGTTTCTTCGAGGCCTATGCACGAGGAGTGAACGCTTACATCAGCGCGCATCGCAACCGGCTGCCGGTCGAATTCCGCATCATGGGGTATGCGCCGAAACCCTGGACATCAGAAGATTCCGCCGTCATTGGGAATCAGATGGTAAAGGATCTGAATTATCGCTACTTCTACGATGCGCTCGCTCGAGAGAAAGTGTTGGCCAAGTTGGGGCCGGAACTGACAGCGGATTTGTACGTGAACCGGTCGTGGCACGATCGTCCGCCTACAGTCATGCGCGAAGATGTGAACGCACCCGAAAATAATTCGGACTCCGATTCCGACGATGACGAAGACGATTCACCGGACAACTCGGTAACCCGCAACGGCGTTTCACTGGGTACAAAGGGGAATTTCCCGGCCGAAGAACTCCCGGTAAACGGGTCCAACGACTGGGTCGTTTCCGGCGTCCATTCCGTCACGGGAAAGCCGCTGCTCTCGAACGACATGCATCTGGGACATCAGATGCCAAACCTGTGGTATGAAGCGCATCTGCATTGCGGCACGTTTGACGTCGCAGGGGTGACACTGCCGGGTGTTCCCTTTGTAATCGTCGGGCACAACCAGCGCGTGGCCTGGGGATTCACGAATGTCGGCCCGACCGTGACCGATGTGTATATCGAGAACTTCAACGCACAAGGACAATATCAGACCCCAAAAGGATGGATCAGGCCGGAGCATCGGACCGAGGTCATTCACGTCAAGGGCAAGCCCGATGTGAATGTCGATGTGAAGATCACCCGACATGGACCCATCGTCACCGGACTTGTGCCGGGCGAAACGCGTCAACTCGCGCTCCGATGGACGCTCTACGATGGCATGCGCGTTCCGTTTTTCGACGTTGATTCGGCACAGAACTGGGAGGAGTTTACCAAGGCGTTCTCGGAGTTAGACTCGCCAGGCCAGAACGTGGTGTATGCCGATGTGGACGGGAATATCGGCTATCACGCTACGGGAAAGGTTCCGATTCGCGCCGCAGGCGATGGCAGTTTGCCGGTGAACGGCACCGATGATGCCCACGAGTGGATTTCCTACATTCCTTTCGACAAGCTGCCCAACGTCTACAATCCGCCCTCAGGCATCATCGCCACCGCAAACGGGAGAATTACACCGGACGCGTATCAGTATTCGATCAGCATGGAGTGGGAGGCACCGTGGCGCACCGCGCGTATTTATCACGTTCTTGAGTCGGGCCGGAAGTTCTCGGCGGCGGACATGCTGAGCCTCGAAACCGATATCAACTCGGAGACCGATCTGTTCGCGGCAGAGCGCTTTGTTTACGCGGTCGATCATGCTGCCAAGCCTTCGCAGAGAGCCAAACAAGCTGCGGACCTGATGCGGGGCTGGGATGGCCGCATGCTGGCTTCGTCCGCGGCGCCTACCATCACCGAGGCCTCTCTCAGCGAACTGAGAAGGCTATTGCTTGAGCCGAAATTGGGAGCAACGCCTGCAGAAACTCCCCACGACTCGGAGTCTGAACTCTATCTCGAGAACGAAAGCAGCGCGACGAATTGGCAGACCTATTCCTGGCTGCAACGTTCGGTGTGGATCGAAAATGTCCTGCTGCACCGCCCGAAGCGGTGGCTGCCGGAAAAGTATGCGAACTACGATGAACTGCTGACGGCCGCAGTTGAGGCTGCGGTGAGCACTCCAGACGCGTCTCAGGACCTCGCCTCGTGGAAGTGGGGAGCGGTCAATGCGGTTCGGATTCAGCATCCTATTCTGGGTAGGATCCCGATACTCAAATATTGGTCTGGGCCCGGCACGCGCGAGCAGTCTGGCAGTGGGTACACGGTTAAAGCCGTGACGCGGAATCATGGACCATCTGAGAGATTCACCGCCAACCTGGCGGATCTTGATCAGTCCACCTTGAATACTGTGACCGGTCAGGCGGGAAATTTTCTGAGTCCCTACTACATGGATCAGTGGAACGCGTGGTACGAAGGAACGACATTTACGCTCCCGTTTAGCACAAAAGCCGTCGATGCGGCGAAGGCGCATCGCTTGGTACTGCAGCCGGTGCCCTCGCAGTAGTCGCGTCTGTGAAAACTTTTAAGCCGATCCTTATCTGACGTGGGACGCCCGCTCCATCGCATCCCAGCTTCCGAGTTGCAGTTGAATATCGTCCTGCAGGATCGGCTCGAAGTTTGTGGATATCCAACTTACGGCGGTGACCTTCGAGCGTTCAGCGCAGTGGAATGTTCGTAGCGAAGTAGCTTCCTTTAAGGTCCATTCGAAGCGGCACCCAAGGCAGGAAGCTTGGAACCTCCGTCGGCTAGAAAAAGTCGATAGCCTTTACATCGCCCGTTTGGCCGATGACGTCGATCGTCCCCTGGGGTACAAAGTCGTTGATCAGCAGGATGTCTTTGGTCGTGTCATAGACACGTAGCTCGCCGTTCTCGACGACGTATTCCACATCGCGGGTAGTGAAACCCTGCAGGCCAGTCACATCGCCGTTGTCGGGAGGAAAAACAACGGACCCATCCGCGGTTCGGTAGATCGACAAGCAGCCTCGGACCTCGGAATTGCCGGGATTGTTCACGTTGCCGATGTTGGTACAGCCGTGAGAACCGATGAACACTTGGCCGTTGGTGGTCAAGTCCATGCGATCGTGATAGCCGTCTGTAATCGTCGCGTTGCCGGTGACCTGCATCGAGTTCAGATCAACGATATCAAGCATCCCGCAGGTCTTCGCGGTCGTGTTCTGAGAAGCAGGACAGGGCACGGGCGGGTTCGGTGTCCCGGCAACATACAGCGTAGTACCGTTGAGCAGTGCCATCGTTGCACCATCGACCGCCACTGTCCGGGTAACGGTCAGGCTTCCCATATCAAACACCGCCACGCTGGGCGGCTGCGAACCGCCGCACTGGGAACCACAGTTCAGGATGTAGGCGGTTGTCCCATTCATGATGGCGTTGACCGGTCGGCTCAAGCGGGAGTCTGTAACGATGGTACAAACATTCGGAGGATTCTGATTGGGATTGGTGTAACAGGTGGTGTCAACCGGAGGTACGGCTCCACCAGGAAACACAACGGTAAATGTATCGGTGTCGGGGCTGAAAACCAGTAACTGCGTTCCAGTCGAGTTTGAGACTACCGTTTGTGCATTGCTGACAGCAATGGTGGTGAAGGAGTTGGTAGAGAAATTAAGAACTTCGATCGCACCTAGAAACGCGAATCCGTTTACCGTGGCACCGGGCACGGCTGCAAACCCAGTGGCGTTCGACGTCGGAACCACTATGCTGAATGATGGAGCGGGAAGTCTCACACCGCCGCCGATCGCACTTTCTTTTGTGGTATCGATCGCGAAAACCGCGTTGGTGCCTGAATCGAAAGCTGCCACTATGTTACGAGAGGGAGAGATCGCCATGATGCCGGGCGAACTTCCACTGCTAATCGGAGCAATGCGGGGAAGGGTGTCGTTGTCGCCGTTGATGATGACCAATCCGCCAAAAATTGAGCCGGTGCTG
Source organism: Binatia bacterium (assembly GCA_035577905.1). Taxonomy (GTDB): domain Bacteria; phylum Acidobacteriota; class Terriglobia; order Terriglobales; family Acidobacteriaceae; genus Sulfotelmatobacter. The sequence continues at coordinate 84,422 of DATKAP010000010.1, read as the reverse complement.
ACACTTTGGGAAGCCAGGACTCGGTGCGGCAGTCCGCTGTGAGTCGACTTCGTTGAGCTGCCGCCACACGAGACGATGTTCAGGCCCGCACACAATACCGCCACCCCCATCAGAACGCGCTTCTTCAAACGGCAGGCTCCTAAAGACATGAAAAAAGTAGATTTAACTGTGAAATGGTGGATTATAACAGACCCGAACCGGACTCTCCGGCCAGCGCCATCGCACCCCGCCGGATGCATCGAGGTCGGTTGATCCTGTATCCTCAGCAATCATGGCCGCTGACCTTTTAGCGCGGATCAAGCAGTCGCCCGTGTTATGCGACGGGGCGATGGGCACGCTGTTGTACGCCAAGGGTGTTTTCATTAACCGTTCGTATGACGAGTTGAATCTCTCGCAGCCCGACCTGATTCGTGGCATTCACCACGATTACCTGCAGGCTGGGGCTGAGATTATTGAAACTAACACGTTTGGAGCGAACTCATTTCGGCTCGCCCGGCACAGCCTGGCTGACAAGGTGCGAGACATCAACCTCGCCGGGGCCCGGCTGGCTCGAGAGGCCGCCAAAAGCTTCGATGTGTGGGTCGCGGGATCGGTTGGCCCACTCGGCACCAGGATTGAACCTCTAGGCAAAACTTCATTCCAGGAGGCCCGGGACGCTTTCCGCGAGCAGATTTCAGCGCTGGCGGAGGGCGGCGTAGACCTGCTGATTCTGGAAACCTTCGGATACCTGGAAGAGATCCATCAGGCCATCCTGGCAGCCCGCGAAGTGGCACCCTCGTTGCCCCTGGTTGCGCAGGTGACGATTGACGAGGATAGCAACTGCCTGGATGGGTCTGACCCGGAGACATTCGCACCGAAGCTGGCGGAATGGGGAGCGGATGTCATTGGCTGCAACTGTAGCGTGGGCCCGGTAGCCATGCTGGATGCAATCGAGCGCGTGCGGGCTGTGAGTTCCCTTCCCTTGGCCGCCCAGCCGAATGCCGGTATACCGCGATCGGTGGAGGGCCGGAACATCTATTTGTGCTCGCCCGAGTACATGGCGAGCTATGCCCGTAAGTTCGTCACCGCCGGTGTTCGCGTGGTGGGCGGGTGCTGTGGTACCACGCCGGACCACATCCGCACGATGAAATCTGCACTGCGCGTGGGCGAAGCACGGGGAAAAACGGCATCCGCTCATGTGAGCAGCGGGCCCACACCGAAGGAAGTGGCGGCCGTGCCGCTTGAGCAAAGGTCGCCCCTGGGGACGAAGATCGCGCGTCGCGAATTCGTCACCATGGTCGAGATCGTCCCTCCGAAGGGGATCGATATCCGCAAGGAGGTCGAGGGTGCACGCTTCCTGAAATCCGTCGGCGTGGATGCGGTGAACATTCCGGATAGTCCGCGCGCCTCGGCCCGGATGAGCAATCAGGCGCTGTCTTTGCTGATTCAGCGCGAGGTCGGAATCGACGCCATTCTGCATTACACCTGCCGCGACCGCAATGTGCTGTGCATTCAGAGCGACCTGCTGGGAGCAGCCGCGGTTGGGATCCGGAATCTGATTTGTATCACCGGCGACCCACCGAAGATGGGGAATTATCCTGACGCGACTGCGGTCTTCGATGTGGACGCGATCGGACTGGTGAATATTGTTCGCAGTTTGAATCACGGACTGGATCTCGGCGGCAATCCGATTGGGACGGGAACTGGGTTCGTAATCGGCGTCGGAGCCAATCCTGGGCTCACCGATCTCGACGAAGAGATCCGGCGATTCGAGTACAAGGTCGAGGCAGGTGCGGAATATGCTGTCACGCAGCCGGTGTTCGATCTGCGATTGCTCGAGAATTTTCTGCGCAGGATTGAGCACTGCCGCATTCCGGTGATAGCCGGGATCTGGCCGCTAGTCAGCGTGCGCAACGCGGAGTTCATGAAGAATGAGCTGCGAGTATCTGTGCCCGATTCCATTCTCGAGCGCATGGCACGCGCGCAGACGCCCGAGGCGGCGCGGGCGGAAGGAGTAGCCATCGCACGCGAAATGTTGATGGCTGCAAGGCAGACCGTGCAGGGAGCCCAGATCAGCGCGCCTATGGGTCGATACAGCTCCGCCGTCGACGTGCTCGAAGCACTTGGCACACAACCGGCAGCATCGCTTTGAGATTTCTTCGTGCGGTTCCACGTTCCGCGCAGGCGAAGCCTGCTCCTGAGTAACCGTTTACTACCAAATCGATCTTGCACCGAGAGTCCGCGTTTGGCACGGGCTTTACAGATGCTTTACAAAACCGATCCAACGGTCCAGTTTCATTCCGGAACACAACAAGTGCACGTTTTTAGATAAGTAGTACAAAAAAGACTGGACACGGTCGCGAAATAGTTGCATTAAAATATATGCACGGAGCGTAATTCCCGTTGGCCAAATTTGAAGAGTGCCTCCAGCGACTGGAGAAAATTGTTCTGGAACTGGAGAGGGGTGAAGTCCCCTTGGAGAAGTCACTCACACTCTTTGAAGAGGGCATACAGCTTTCTTCCGCCTGCCGGAAGGAACTGGAACAGGCGGAAGGAAAGGTTGAAATTCTGCTGAAGAAGAATGGGAAGCTCCAGGCCGAACCCTTCGAGCCGCCGGCAGAAAAGGCGTCCGCTCGCCGGTAAGCTGCCGCGACTCGGGAACCCTATAGCTGTCTGTGGAGTTGTGGTTGTCCCAGCCACCCCGCAGCTTAGTCGAGCGTTAACGCGTGCCGTTGACGACGGTGAAGATCGGGGGATGTATGGCACTAAGCATAGTTGTTCTGGAGAAGGATCCGCGTGTGGCCCGGTCACTGGTCGGCGGCCTTCATCCTCATTTTTCCGTGGACGTAACCGGCTCCCGCGAGGAATTACGGGACAAAGTCGAACGGAATCATCCCGAAGCCGTGGTGCTCAATATCGAGTACTGGCGGCTGACCGACGTGGAGAGTCTCCATCGCGACTTTCCCGAACTGCCCATTGTGTGTACGCATCGTATTCCTGACGAAGAAATGTGGATGGCTGCCCTGGAGGCGGGAGCCGCCGATGTTTGTCCGTCCGACGATGTGGGGAATGTACTCACCTCCGTGCTGCGGAGCACCGCTATGTCGCGCACTGCCGCGGCATAAATTTCCAATATTCCAAAAGGGCGCCTAAGGGCGTCCTTTTTCTTTTAGGACTGTCGTTTCGCGCCTCGGCACTCGCCGCGCCCGCTTGTTATACTTCCACGTCATGTTGAACGAGACCCTGCGGGATGGGCAGCAACTGGCAGACGCTGCGCTCGACCGGCTTATCCCGCTGGAAACTCAGCACCCCGTTTCCATTCACAAGGCCATGCGTCACAGTGTGTTCGCCGGTGGCAAGCGGTTGCGCCCAATTTTGTGCATGCAAGCCGGGCGGGTGATCGCCGGATCGCTGCCCGAGGGAATCGATGAGCTAGGTGCGGCGCTGGAAATGTTGCACACGTATTCTCTGATCCACGACGACTTGCCGGCTCTCGATAACGACGATCTGCGGCGCGGGCGTCCCACGTGCCACAAAGCCTTTGGGGAAGCGATCGCAATCCTGGCAGGGGACGCGCTGCAAACGCAGGCTTACGAAGTCCTATCGCGGCTGAAATGCCCTGCAGAGGCGCGGGTTCGAATTATCGAAGAGATCGCGCGCGGCACCGGCACCGTGGACGGCATGATCGGCGGACAGGTAGTGGATTTGGAGGCGGAACATACGAAGCCCACGCCCGAGATGCTGGAGTACATCCATCGCTCGAAGACGGCGGCGCTCATCACGGCCAGTCTGGTCAGCGGTGGATGGTACGCCGGAGGAAAGCACAGTGAAGTGACTAAGCTTCGCGCATTTGGCTTGGGTATTGGATTGGCATTTCAAATAGTCGACGACATCCTCGACGTGACTCAGACCTCGGAACAATTGGGCAAAACCGCGGGCAAGGACACTGCGTCTGAGAAGGCAACCTATCCGGCCTTGTTCGGGCTTGAGAAGTCCCAACAGAAAGCCGACGAATTGGTTAACAAGGCTTTTTCGGAGCTCGAAACATTCGGCGACCGCGCGGAGAATCTAAAAGAACTTGCGCGCTTTCTGATTGAGCGACAGAAATAGGCGGGGCGCATCACTCTGCGAATATGTTGTTGAGTTGCGACACATTCCGAAATCTTTGTCGAGCCCGCGCGCTCCTGGCAGGGTCGTCAGAACCCTGCCTTTCGGTGAAGCATATTGCCAATGAGGTCGCAATTTCTCCTTACCACTTCATCCGGCAATTTGAAGCCGTCTTCGGCATTACTCCGCATCAATTCCGCATTCAAACCCGTCTGGATCAGGCCAAACTTCTGTTGGCAAAGGGCGATCTCTCAGTGACAGAGATCTGTATGGAGGTTGGATTTTCGAGTCTTGGGACTTTCAGCGATCTTTTTACGCGCAGATTCGGCGCACCGCCTTCCCTTTACAAGCGCAGCGCGCGCGCCATGGTGCAGGTGCCGGGCAACTATCCGCAAGAACTGTTCCCCGGTTGTCTCAGTCTGATGGGATCTCTGCCCGCCACCGCTTTTCGCAATTTTCAAGAAGCATCGTTTTTGTCGCTTCGTTAAGATTCGAGGCGATGGAGGAACCACATGCGCATCAAGCTGACCAGTCTGATGGTCGATGATCAGGATAAGGCCATGAAGTTCTACACCGACGTGCTGGGATTCCGAAAGAAACACGAAATCCCGATGGGTGCGTACAAATGGCAAACCGTCGTTTCGCCGGAAGGGCCTGGAGATATTGAGCTCTCTCTCGAACCGAACGCAAATCCCGCCGCCAGGACATTTCAGAGAGCAATGTTTGACCAGAAGATCCCTCTGGCTGCCTTCGAAGTGAGCAACATCGAGAAGGAGTATGACAGGCTCGCAGCTCTCGGGGTGGTCTTCACCACAAAACCGATGCAGGCAGGTCCTGTGACGATCGCCGTCCTTTCTGACACCTGCGGCAACCTGATCCAACTGTATCAACCGGCGATGTGATAAGCGTTCGCCGGCGGCAAGCGTCACTCAGGTACAATAGATATCTCTGATGGCGATGGAGTTCGCCACAAACCGCCTGCCGGGATGCAGGCTAATAACTCCTACAGAACCGAAATCATTTTGTAGGAGACTTCACTTGAAAGATTTCCTCGCCATCTCCATCGCCGCCATCCTGGGCGCCAATCTCAGATATTTGCTGAGCCGGGTTGCCGCCCGGGAATTCGGACCCATCTTCCCTTTCGGCACGCTGATCATCAACATTGTCGGCAGCTTCATCGTCGGCCTGTTTGTCATCTGGACGACTGAACGCATGCTGGTGGACCCGCGCTGGCGCTTGCTGGTCGTGGTGGGCTTCTGCGGATCGTTTACCACATTCTCGAGCTACGCGTTCGAAACCATGTCGTTCTTCGAGCAAGGCCACTGGGGATTGATGCTGGCGAATGTCCTCGGGAATAACCTGCTGTGCCTGGCGGGAGCCCTGGGCGGGATGGCACTGGCGCGGGCACTCTGAACATGAATTCGCCTCCCACACTCGAAACCGCAAGGCTGCGGATCCGTCCCTACAGCGATGCCGACATTCCCGAACTCTTGCCCTTGGTCGGCGCGCAAGAGGTTGCAGCAACGACGCTGCGTATCGCACATCCATATACCGAACAGGACGCGCGCGATTTCTTCGAGCTAGCCCAAGAACCAGACCAGCTCTGGCTGGCAGTTACCCTGCGTGCCGACGGCAGGCAGATCGGCGGAATCGGCTTGCGGATTGAACGGCAGCATCAACATGCCGAGCTCGGCTACTGGCTCGGGGTGGACTATTGGGGCCGAGGATATGCGACCGAGGCGGCGCGCGAAATGCTCCGCCATGGATTCGAAGATCTGGGGCTGCATCGTATCTTTGCGACGCATTTCAAACACAATCCCGCGTCCGGAAGAGTTCTGAAGAAGGTCGGGATGCACTTCGAAGGCTGCCAGCGTGAGCACCTTCTGAAGTGGGGAACGTTCGTCGATTCGGAGATGTACGGCATTTTGCGACGAGAATGGGAGACGCGCGAGTAAAATGCAAAATGCGATGGCGGTTCAGGTCACAATCTATCTGAATGAGGCCGATCAGTGGCACCATCGTCCCCTGCACATGGAAATTCTCAAGTTCCTGCGCAATGAAAATGTGTACGCGGCTACAGCCATTCACTGTGTGGCCGGTTTCTTGGGACGACATCAGGTCGAGAGTGCACATCTGGTCGAAGCGGGGGGCAAGCTGCCGGTGATTATCATCTTCGTCGACACCGACGAACACGTGAACCGGGTCTTACCCACCCTGAAGGAAATGGCGGCACACCGGCTGATCGTGCGCGAGAACGTGGTGTTGGAGCAGGGGAATCTGGACTGAAGATGACTTCCCTTGCGCAAGACTCTCTCGACGTCCTCGCCATTGCCGCACACCGCGACGATGTCGAGCAGACATGCAGCGGGACCCTGCTTCGGACCGCTCAGCTCGGACAGCGAACCGGAATCCTGGATCTCACGCGTGGAGAAATAGGCACACGCGGAACGGCCGAAGATCGCGAGCGCGAGGCCAACGACGCGGCCAAGATTCTGGGCGTAACCTGGCGAAGGGCGCTCGATATCCCTGACGGTCGAGTTGAGAATACCTGGGAGAATCGGCTCAAAGTTGCATCCGTCATTCGCGAGACGCGGCCGCGTGTGGTCATTCTTCCGTACTGGAAAGGCCGGCATCCGGATCATTACACTGCTTCTACGCTCGGATATGAGGCCTGCTTCCTCGCAGGATTGGCAAAGCTAGGCACCAGGGATCATGCACTGGGACCGAGTACCGGCAAACATCAGATCTCTGAACTGGCTCCCCACCGGCCGTTCAAGATTATTTACGCCACTCTCTACTACGACATTCGCCCCACGTTCGTCGTCGACATCAGCGACCAGTTTGAAAAGAAGTTCTCCTCAATCCTCGCATACAAATCTCAATTCGGCGACCAGGATGCCGGAAAGGACATCTTTCCTGCCCAGCAGGAGATTCGCGCGCGTGTCGAGTCCATGGCGCGATTCTACGGAATGCTCGGCGGCGTCACGTATGCCGAGCCCTTTCACCAGAAAGAAGTGGGCCTGGTGGGTGACCTCTTGGCGATTCCGGTTAAATCCATTTAGCATGTCTGAACTCTTTGAAAGGAAATCTAAACTATGTCCCGTTTCGTCTTTGTGTTCACGTGTGTCCTAACGATGGCCGCCGCCGCGGCAGCTCAGGCTGGTACCTGGCAGATCGATCCCAACCACTCCTCTGCGCAGTTTTCTGTCCGTCACCTCGGGGTCTCAACAGTGCGGGGAGCGTTCATGAAGGTGAGCGGCTCGGCTATGTACGACCCGAGCGACGCGAGCAAGAGTGCCGTCGACGTGTCGGTAGATGCGAGTTCGGTGGACACCCGGGTGCAAATGCGAGACAACGATCTGCGCAGTCCCAACTTTCTCGATGTGGAGAAGTATCCGACCATTACGTTCAAATCGAAGCAGGCGAAGTCCGTTGGAATGGGCAAACTACAGATCATTGGCGATCTGACGATTCATGGGGTGACCAAAGAAGTTACGCTCGACGTGGATGGGCCCTCAGCTCCGATCAAAGATCCCTGGGGCAACAACCGCATCGGCGCGTCGGCCACCACGAAGGTCAACCGCAAGGACTTTGGAGTCAATGGTGCGTCAGGCGTCGTGGGCGATGACATCAGCATCACCATTGACACAGAACTGATCCAGCACGCGGCAAAGTAGATTCAGACCGGTCGACTGTTCTCATAGATAGATTCGGGAAGCGCACGGCATCAGCCGTGCCGTTTACCCCCGAAAACATTCGGGCTTTAGCCCCTGAGGTTCGCGCGTAACCTTCCCAGAACCACCTATGTGACTGGGGCTCGTTGTGGAGGTAGTATGTCGAACATCCGTCCCTGGCGTTTCCCACTCTTGAGTGTAGGTTCTTTCCTCTTGGTTTCGTTCAGCACACATGCAGCCGTGACCGTCTCTCCTGCGCGTGCCGCTATTGTGATCAGCACACAAACCCAGCAGTTCAGGGCCTCTGTGAACGGCGCCACTTGGAGCGTGGACACATTTGCTGGAGGAAATTCGACGGCGGGAACGATCAGCCCGACTGGGCTGTATACACCGCCGGCAAAGGCCGGAACCCACACGATCACAGCAACGGCGAGTGGCTCCTCGGGATCGGCGACGGTCTATGTCACCGACTTGAAGGGGGTATTCACTTATCACAACGACAATTCACGCGACGGCGCGAACATGCACGAATTTGCGCTCTCGAATACGACCGTCACAACCGCCACTTTCGGCAAGCTCTTTTCCTGTTCCGTAGATGGCGCCGTCTATGCACAACCGCTGTGGATGCGCGGTATCAGCATTGCGGGTGGCACTCACAACATCATCATCGCAGCCACGCAGCACGACAGCGTGTATGTCTTCGATGCCGACGCAAAGCCTTGCGTGATGTATTGGCACGTCAACCTGCTGGATACGCTGCATGGCGGCACATCAGGGGAGGGGCCCGTCACATGGAACGACGTCGGTCAATGTTTCGGCGACATCTATCCGGAGATCGGGGTCACTGGCACACCGGTGATCGATTCCACCACGAATACGATTTACTTGGTCAGTGCGTCTGAGAGCAATGCGAGGAACTCCGGGAAATGCGTCAGGGCCTCCGGCAACTTTTATCACCGCCTGCACGCCCTCGACGTTTTCACCGGAAGTGAGAAATACAATGCGCCGGTCACCATTGCCGCTGCGGTACCCGGTACCGGAGATGGCTCCGTAAACGGAATGATCTCATTCAGTTCACAACTCCATCACAACCGGTCAGGGTTGGCAGAGGCGGGTGGCAGGATCTATGTCGCATTTTCCGCGCATGAAGACGCGACGCCCTACCACGGCTGGTTGCTCGCATACAAAGCAAACAATCTCCAGCAGCAGGTCGCCGTATTCAACACCACCCCGAATGGAGTCAACGGCGCGGATGGCGGAATCTGGGCTGGAGGTGCAGCGCCCGCGATCGATGGTGGCGGTGACGTCTACTTTTCGACCGGGAATGGCGTCTTCGACGAGTTGCCTCCGCCGCCGAACGATGACTACGGCGACAGCATCGTGCGACTTCATTACACGAAGGGAAACACGCTGAACGGCACTAATCTGAGCGTCTCAGGATATTTCACGCCTTACGATCAATTAACGCTGGCACAGACCGACGGCGACCTTGGATCGGGCGGTGTGGTCCTGCTCCCAAATCAGACCGGCGGTGGGCCGCAACATCTTCTGGCGCAAGTCGGTAAGGAAGGCGTGGTCTACCTGATCGACCGCGATAATATGGGCCTATACAACGCGTCGAACAACAACCAGATCGTGGAAAGCTTCAGCGGATCGGCCCAGGGCCTTTGGGGCGCACCTGCATGGTGGCACAACAGCCTCTACGTTGGCGGGCAATACGACGCCATCCGGCAGTTTACGTTCAATCCAACCACCGAACTGTTTAACACCGGCGTCACCTCGAGAACTTCATTTACCTTCGGTTACCCGGGAACGATCCCGTCGATTTCATCGCAATCAGCAGGCCACGCCATTCTGTGGGCCATCGATTCGAGCTTCTACGGCTACGCCAACCCGAATACTACGGTGAATTGCTTCGCTTTGCCGGTGCCGGCAGCCTGTTCCCGCCCGGCGATTCTACACGCGTATAACGCCAACAATCTGGCACAGGAATACTGGAACAGCTCACAAGCCGCAAACAATCGCGATCAGGCAGGCAATGCCGTGAAATTTGTTCCGCCGACAATCGCCAATGGCAAGGTGTACGTAGGCACGCGAACAGAAGTCGATGTCTACGGGCTTCTCGGGAATTGAAATCTATTTCTTGAGCGCTACCGCCAACCCATCGCGGATGGGCAGAATGGTCGTGTAGAACTCCGGCGATTCGGCCAGCTTGCGATTGAACTCTAGAATTGCCTTGGTGCTTGATTCCCTGGGATTCTTTTCGACAACCCGCCCACTCCAGAGCACGTTATCGGTAATAAAGAGGCCGCCCTTCCGCAGGCGAGAGGCAACAAGTCGCAATACGCGCGGATAGTCGTCTTTGTCGACATCGTTGAAGATGATGTCGAATTCCTCTTTCTGCTCCGAGAGGAATTCCAAAGCATCGCCGGTATGCAGCGTAATGCGCTCGGAAACCCCGGCGCGGGCGAAGTATCCGCGGGCGCGTTCGGCATTCTTGGAATCACCGTCCGTGTAGATGACGCGACCGTTCTCGCCGACTGCATGAGCCCACCAGATGGTCGAGTAGCCGATCGCGGAGCCCAGTTCAAACACTGTCCGCGCATTAATCATTAGTGCCAATTGTTGCAGTACGCGCGCCACGGCCGGGCCCACGATTGGGATGTCGTGCTTACCGGCATCCTCTTCCATCTCTGCAAGAACGTCATCCCGCTTCGGCAACATCGTGTAGAGATAGTCGTCCACCGGTCCTGAGGTGACGAAATTGTAATGACGCCAATTCGGCCGCGAGCTCTTCTTGCTTGAAGTCACGTGCTTTCCTCTCGTAGGCTGGATCGAGGCTGTTATCCGCCGATTGTCTGGCCTGGCTTCATTTCAAATACCTCGACGCCAGGCACAAGCTTCTGCAATTCCCCGGGCCGTCCGGTCAGAACTGGGAAGGTGGCGAAGTGCATCGGGATAATGGTCTTCGGCTTTAGCAGATTGCAAGCGTACGCCGCTTCCCTGGGGCCCATCGTGTAATGGTCGCCGATAGGTAACATCACGATTTCTGGTGCGTACAGGTCGCGAATGATGGCCATGTCGCCGAAAACATTTGTATCGCCGGCGTGATAAATCTTCTGGCCACCAGGGAACTCGATGACATAGCCGCAGGCCTCCCCCCCGTAGATCAGCTCATCGCCGTCTTGAATGCCGCAGGAATGGTCGGCGTGGACCATGGTCACTTTGACGTCACCCACTGTTTGGGTTCCGCCTTTATTCATTTCGGCGATCTGCTTGGCACCTTTCTTTCCCAGCCAGCGGGCGAGTTCGGGGATTCCCACCACCACAGGATTGTGCTTCTTGCAGATTTCCACCGCATCCCCGATGTGATCTCCGTGACCGTGTGTGCAAAGCAGGACGTCTACCTTTTTCACGTTCTTCTCGACGTCGGGGCACGCAGGATTGTTCATCACCCACGGATCGATAATTACGATCTTTCCCGACGGAGTTTCCAGGCGGAACGTGGCGTGCCCCAACCAGGTGAGTTTTGCGCCTCTCAAATTCATGGTTGCCGGCTCCTGACTCGTGGCATTCACTAATTCGCATCAAGCTTCATCCATCTGCAGATGGACGACAAGTTCGTGTCTGCTGAATGTGTACTGCTGAGTGCTGACGGCCGTTTTAGTTTAATATGAAACGCCATGCCAGAGCTGAAGGTGCTGATCCCGCGGGAGAATATTGCGAAACGCGTCGCCGAACTCGCCGCGCAAATCACACAAGACTACGCCGGGCAGTCGGTCAATCTGGTGGGAGTTCTGAAAGGTGCGGCCATCTTCCTCTCGGACCTGGCGCGACAGATCGCCCTCGATGCCACTTTTGACTTCATCGGAGTATCGAGTTATGGGAATCGTCCGTCGCCATCCCAGGAACTCAAGAGCGGATGGGACTCGACCGGCGAGGTGAAATTGACGAAAGACGTGGACCAGACGCTTAAAGACAAGAACGTGATTCTGGTCGAGGACATTCTTGATACCGGCTTAACCATGACTTATCTAAAGCGCCTGTTGCAGGCCCGGCAGCCGAAGTCGTTGAGGATCGCAGCGCTGCTCGACAAGCCTTCGCGGCGAAAGCTTCCGTTGGAAGGAGATTATGTTGGGTTCAAGATTCCCGATGAATTCGTGGTCGGCTACGGCCTCGACTATGCCGAGAAATACCGGAATCTGGCCGACATTTGCGTAATTCCGCGAGACTCTGAAAGCTAGACCGGGGCTGGACACACTGTTTCACATTGCTGAGCCTCGACAGCCCCTATCGGCTGCTATCATTAGACCTGTTTTCAGAAAATGGTCTACAGTTAGGAAGAAATGATCTCGGGGCTGCAGCCAAGCCCTCCCCAAAAGTCTTTCTTAAAGCAGTACTGCAAGATACGTATGGGCTCTGTTCTGTCCAAACCGGATCGCCTGCCAGTTGAGTCACTGCTGCTCGACGTCGCCGACGTGTTGGCCACCTCCCTCGATCTGGATACCACGCTCCGACGCGTCGCGGAAGTCGTTCGTAAGGTTATTGATTACGAGATCTTCGCCATTCTTTTGCTCAACGAGAAGACGCAGGAGCTGCGCTTCCGTTTCCAGATCGGATATCCGCCCGAGTTCGCCGAGCGCACGAGGATCAAAGTTGGAAAGGGAGTCACTGGAATCGCGGCGCAATCGCGCCAAGCGGTTCTCATCAATGACGTTCGTGAGGACTCGCGCTACATCGAGGCTGTTCCCAACGTATGCTCGGAACTCGCCATTCCGTTACTGACCAAGAACCGCGTCGTCGGGGTCATTGATATCGAGGCTCGCGAACCTGGGGCCTTCAGCGAGGAGCATGTCAAACTCCTCACTCTGGTTGCTTCACGAATGGCAGCCGGTATCGAGAATGCCCAGTTGTACACGCGCACAACGAAGCAGGCACGCATCCTGCTGTTGTTGAATGAAATTGCGCGTGAACTCACTTCGATTTTGAATCTCGACGAACTCCTGGGACGCATCGCCGAGCTGGTCCGCCGGCTGATCGATTACCAGATGTTCAGCATCCTGTTGCTCGATTCGTCCGGCGAGAAACTGCAGCACCGCTTTTCGCTCCGCTTCAACGAGAACATCCATCTCAAGCACGAGATTCCGTTGGGACGCGGTCTGGTCGGCGTCGCGGCGCAGCACAAGCAGGCTGTGCTTGTTCCGGATGTCACAAAGGACCCGCGCTATATCGTGGCCAACCCAGAGACACGCTCGGAATTGGCTGTTCCCTTGATCTACAAAAACAAAGTAGTTGGGGTGCTCGACCTTGAGCACACGCGGCGAGGCTTCTTCACCGAGGACCATCAGCGCACCATGACGACCTTGGCGGCGCAAATCGCCATCGCGCTCGAGAATGCGCGGCTCTATGAGGAAATCGAGCGTCAGGAGCGGCGTCTGGAGCGTGATCTCTCCCTCGCTCGCGAGCTGCAGGGACGTCTGCTTCCACAAACGAACCCGCAATTGGCGCATCTCGATGTGGCCGCCAAATTCGTTCCGGCGCGCACCATAGGCGGCGATCTCTACGACTTCATCCCCTATTCGATGTCCCGGCTTGGCATTGCAATCGGCGACGTCAGCGGGAAGGGCGCTCCGGCTGCCATTTATGCCGCCCTGGTGAGCGGAATTCTTCGTTCGCATGCTCCGATCGAGCCCTCCCCTGCTGAGATGCTCTCGGCCGTCAATCTATCTTTGGCGGAGCGGCGCATCGAGGCCCAGTTTGTATCGATAATTTATGCCGTTTGGGACGACCTACATCGCACTCTGACGGTCTCCAACTCCGGACTTCCCCGACCCATTTACCAGCACGGCGGCAAGACGGAGTTGATCGAAGCAACGGGGCTGCCCCTGGGACTGTTCGATGAAGCCGAGTACGACGAATTCGAGTTCCGCATGAAAGCAGGCGACATGTTCGTCTTCTTCAGCGACGGCATTCTCGACGCGCGCAACCGCAAGGGAGAACTCTTCGGGCGGCGACGGGTGGAGACGATCGTTGCGGAATCTGCTGGACAATCGGCTGCGCAGGTCGTGGACGCGATCTTCAAAACGGTCGCTGAGCATTCAGCTGGAGTGGAAACGTTCGACGATCAGACCGTGGTTGCCATCCGCGTACATGGACCTTCTCACGGCTCCAGCAAAAAGAAATGAGTTCTCTAAATCAGCAGACCACTCTCGGTCGTCCTCCTGGATTCCTGTATCGTGATGCCAGGCGCGGGCCGTTCCTGCGGACTGTACAGTCGATCCTGCATTGCGAAGCCATTCCTTTGGCCAAACTGGCTGAAAAATACGGCACACCGCTTTACGTGTACTCCACCAAGGCGGTACAGGAGAGATTTCACATATTTGATCGTGCCTTCGCCGGTGTCGCCCACAGCATCTGCTACTCAGTCAAAGCGAATTCGAATCTGAGCATTCTTCGTTTTCTGGCCAGGAGCGGATCCGGGTTTGACGTAGTTTCGGGCGGGGAACTGGAACGCGTGCTGATCGCTGACCGCAGCGCCACAAAGAGAGTGGTTTTTTCCGGGGTCGGTAAGACTCGGGAGGAACTCACGGCCGCGTTGAAAGCCGGAATTCTTCTGTTCAATCTCGAAAGCGAGTCGGAATTGTGGGCCCTAGCCGAATGCGCAGGACGCCTGCGCAAGACGGCTCCGATTGCGCTCCGGGTCAATCCAGACGTGGCTGCGGAAACGCATCCCTACATCTCGACCGGATTGCACAAGCACAAGTTCGGAGTGCCCATCGGCAACGCTCGTGCTCTGTACGCGGAGGCGTCGGGCACCCGTTATCTCAAGGTTCGCGGCGTCAGTGTGCACATCGGCTCTCAAATCACAGATGCCACTCCATTCGGCGAAGCGATGGCGCGAGTCGCTGACCTGGTGCATGACTTACGCGCAGACGCACATCGAATCGACTTCGTCGATGCAGGCGGCGGGCTTGGCATCTCTTACAATCAGGCACAATCCGATTTTTCCACGCAGGTTTCCGCATACGCGGCTGCTATCGCAGCCCCACTCCGCAAATTGCAGGTACGTCTGTTGCTGGAGCCAGGCCGCGCCATCATTGGACCTGCAGGCTTGCTCTTGACAAGAATTGTTTATAAGAAAGCGAACAATGGCAAACGTTTCTGGATTGTGGATGCCGCTATGAATGACCTCATCCGTCCGGCGCTCTACGGTGCATTTCATGAGATCGTTCCGGTCAAACTGCCAATCAGCGGACCCGAAAGAAGAGAAACGGTAGACATTGTCGGTCCTGTATGCGAGAGCGGAGACTTTTTAGCGCGGGACCGCGAAATGCCTTCCCTGGAAGAGGGCGATCTCGTTGCGATTTTGGATGCGGGGGCTTACGGTATGGTGTTGGCTTCGAATTACAATACGCGTCCGCGTGCAGCTGAGGTGCTGGTGACTGGCAAATCGGCCAAGCTAATCCGGCGCCGGGAGAAGATTTCAGACCTGTTACGTCAAGAGCTCTAGTGGCATTTCGTCAGAGAGGCAGACCATGCGGATTGGCATTATCATACTGGCAATTTCTTGCGTCAGCGCGGCTCAGACGGCCAGACGCATAACCGGTAGCTACAGCAATTCCGTCCTCGGGTATGAGGTCACCATCCCAGAGGGACTCGTCGGCATGACCGGGGACAAGGCGGGTCCTGAGGGTGGATTCACCATATCCCTTTCCTCTGGCGGAGCTATCACCGTCTTTGGCGAAGCCAACAGTTACGGATGGAGGTCACCTGCTGACGGGATACGCCACTCCCTCGGTCTTGAGAAGTGTACCTCCGACCGGCGGCAGGCAACTGCGTTTGGCCGGATGGGGAGACTCACGGCCACAAGGGGCTCGCTCTCATGCGGAGATCGATTGTTGGAAGTTTTACTGGCGTTCCACCCGGGAACTGGACCTATTTATTGGATGACATTGCGTACAACGGCTCAAACAAGAGTTGACGACGAGGCTATATTCAACAAGTTGGCAGCCACATTTCAATTGATTCCCTTGCCGTAATTGGTTCGCGTGAACGCGCTTCAAAAACTCGCGTGAGCACGAAGCAATTCCCAAGGCAATGGATTTTTCACTCCTGGCGCTCTCCCCATTTCAACTTGCTGCGCAGGACCTGGAAGAAATTGTTTCCCGTGCGAAAGAGGTTCACTTCGTGCTCCGAGCGGCGACAGCGAACTCGATCGCCGTCGGTCAGATCGAGGCCAGGCTGTCCGTCCAGGCTGAGATAGGCAACCTCATCTTCAGTACGCAGAAGAATCTCGATCTCTGATGAATCCGGTACCACCAGCGGGCGATGCGTCAGCGCATGCGGAGCCACCGGTGTGACGACCAGCGCACTCACCGTAGGCATGACCACAGGCCCTCCGGCCGACAAGGAATATGCGGTCGATCCAGTCGGGGTAGCTACGATCATGCCGTCGGCACGATAGCTCGAGACAAAGACTTTATCGATGAACAGGTCGTACGTATTCAGGCGCGCCAGCGCGGTCTTGTTCACGACCGCGTCATTGAAAACCAGGTAACTGCCGCGCACCTCGCCTTCACGCACCAGTTCGCAACTCATAAGCGCCCGGTGTTCGACCTGGGCGCGACCGTCTGCAATCGCATCCAATGTGCTGTAAAGCGCCTGGGGGGGAACTTCAGTCAGAAATCCCAACGAACCAAGATTTACTCCCAGCAGCGGTACGTCGATAGGCGCCGTCGCTCTTGCCGCCGACAGCAGCGTTCCGTCGCCGCCCAGCACAACAACCAGATCAAGATGCCTTGATCCCAATTGCGACCGCGGTACGGCCTCTTTCCCGATCGCAAATTTCGAAGTTTCCAGATCGGCGATTACTTCATAGCCATGGTCGTCGAGCCAGCGCAGCAAATCTGGAACGATTTGCGCGACCTCCGGACGATCCGGGCGCGAGATAATGGCTGCCTTTTTGCCCAGAGACTGCGGCTTGCTTGATGGCATGAAACAGTGATTGTACCGAAACACGAGGGCTTGCCGCACCGGTACAGATTTACGCAAGATCAGAAGATCCCATACAACAGGAACTCTCGGTTCCCCTCCGCTCCGAGGATTGGCGAGTCGATGGTGTCGGTCTTCGTCGCACCAAGCTCGGTCAAGGCCTGACGGACCTTCTCCACGGACCCCAACTGCGCCGCTTCATCGCGAACAATGCCGCCTTTCCCGACATGTTCCCGGCCCGCTTCAAATTGAGGTTTGACCAACACAACGATCTTCCTGTCATGAGAGTGCGTCGTAAATGCGGAGGAGATGACCGCAGGAAGGACGAGTGCCGCTGAGATGAACGATACATCGAGGGTGACAAAGTCTATTGGCTGACCGAGAACTTCGCTGGTAAGAAAGCGGGCGTTGGTCTTCTCGATCAATCGGACGCGTAAATCCTGGCGCAACCTGAAATCCATTTGACCGTATCCAGTATCGATCGCGATCACATGCGCGGCACCGTGCTGCAACAGGCAATCAGTGAATCCCCCGGTTGACGCACCGACATCCAGACACACCCGTCCCCTTACATCAATACACCAGTATTCCAGAGCGCTCTCGAGTTTCACGCCGCCGCGGCTCACATACTTTAGATCTTCCCCAAGCAGACGAATCGCGGACCCTTCCTCGATCGGTGTACCGGACTTTTCAACTTTCTGCTCGTTCACCAGGACTTTGCCCGCAAGAATCAGCGCCTGTGCCCGTTCGCGCGAAGCAGCGATCCCACGGTCCACAAGAAGTTTGTCGAGCCTTGATTTCAAGCGATTTTCATCTCACTTCTGGCACGAAAGTGTGAGCACTCAACTCAGTGCAATCTGCTGAAGCATCTCTTGATGAATCACTTACGCAGGTACTTTGCCTGTTTTGCACAGAATTTTCCACGAAGATGTTGAAAACTTCGGAGAAAGAAGTGCCTCTCTAAAGCAAGAAGGCCGCCCGTTGCTCGGGCGGCCGCAATAGTTCGAAGATGAAACAGACTATCCGGCAACTTCCTCGAGCAATTTCTGATCGATGTCGAAGTTTGCGTGGACGTTCTGCACGTCGTCGTGCTCTTCCAGCGCTTCCATCAGGCGAATCATGGTTGACGCCTGCGGTCCTTCGAGCTTGATGTAGGTGTCTGGAATCATGCTCACGCTCGACGAAGCAGGCTCGATGCCAGCCCTCTTCAGGGCCTCGACCATGCCTTCATAGGCGGAAGCCGCAGTCAGGATTTCCCAGTTCTCGCCATCGTCAATCGGCTCATCCTCGCCATTCGCTTCGATGATGATATTCATCAGATCGTCCGCTTTGGCCGCCGACTTGGGGATGATAATGTCGCCTTTCTTATGGAACATATACGCGACTGCACCGGCTGAAGCCATGTTGCCGCCGTTCTTCCCGAAGACATGACGAATCTCACTGACGGTGCGGTTGCGATTGTCAGTATTGATGTCCAACAGAATGGCGACGCCGCCCGGACCATAGCCCTCTAGCGTGAATTCTTCGTAGGTGGCGCCCGGAAGTTCGCCGGTACCGCGCTGGATGGCCCGCTTGATGTTGTCGGCAGGCATGTTTTCGGCCTTGGCTGCCAGAATGGCGGTGCGCAGGCGCGGATTGGAATCAGGATCACCGCCGCCATTCTTGGCAGCTATACTGATTTCCTTTATTAGCCGGGTAAAGATCTTGCCGCGCTTGGCATCAAGCGCGCCCTTCTTGTGCTTAATTGTGGCCCATTTGGAATGGCCGGACATGGTTCGACCTCGTATTTAAAGAACTTGGATGGCGCAGGATTCGCCTTCAGAGGAGATCACGGAGTTGTCTCAGTAAGCAAGCCTCGATCAGAATGCAGGCGAACCCAGATTATAGCATGAGGAACTGCCACCCTACAGCTTCGGAGGTTTGATCTTGTATCCGTGGGGTATCTGAAATACCGAGGGATGGGGATCGTCAGTTGAAACCGGCTTGCAATACGTCGTTTGCTCCCCCGCCGAGGTGGTCACCTTGGTGAGCAGAGGGGCTTTCAGTTTCACGCTAGTCCAGATCTCCGTCACACTCGGAATCGGCGATAGTTTGGGAGCTTGCGGCGATGAGGGCAGCCCCCCCGCTGCTGGAGCCTTAGGAGATCCAGGTAGACCTGCTTGCGGAACAGTGGGAATCTTTGGCATTTCCGGCTTTGGCGGCAACGTGAATGGCGGAAGCGTGAAGCGTTTGCCCTCAACCTCGTGGCCCTCAATCATCGATTTGCCCAAGTCTTCCACCTTAACCTCGGGAGCCTGCCCCCGCGCCGCGGGAACCTTAGGAGAACCGGCAATCGCACTTCCGGCAGCCGCTTCGGACATCGGAATGATGGTCGCTTCCTTCTTTAGGTGATCTAGAAGAATCGTCTGCTGCGATTTGGGATCGGTAATAACACTGGTCGAAGGAGTATCGAGGCGAAACTTCCCGTCACTAGAACGCCACATTCGGGATGCGGACTGACTCGGCGCTCCGCCTCCGGCTGATTGCGTCTTGGTAGCGCAATCGGAGCAAAAAGGCGGTGCCGGCGGCGTGGGAGCCTGACCCATAGCGACTATCAGTTTAGCAGCACTCACTATAGCGTCGCCGATCTATAACTCCCAAAGCTATTGACGGCTGCGGGCTCGCCTCCTACCATTCCAAGCTTACGGAAAATCGGGACCCTATTATGAGCGGGGAGTTAATCGGGCACTATCGAGTGCTCGAGAAGATCGGCGCCGGGGCTATGGGGGATGTCTTCCGTGCGCGCGACGAGCGACTTGGTCGCGATGTCGCCCTGAAGCTGATCCGGCCTTCTTGCAGTGACAACCCGGATCATCTACGCCGCTTTGAGCAGGAGGCCCGGGCGGTCGCCGCCCTAAACCATCCGAACATCGTCGCAATCTACGACGTTGGGTTCAAAGGAACGTCGCCTTATATCGTCGAGGAGTTACTTCAGGGCAAGACGCTCCGCCAGAGGCTCAGGGAAGGCGCGATTCCCATCCGCCAAGTGGCGAACTATGCTCTTCAGATCGCTCAAGGCCTCGGTGCTGCCCATGATCGACATATCATCCACCGCGACCTCAAGCCTGAAAACCTCTTTCTCACCAATGACGACCGTATCAAGATTCTCGATTTCGGAGTTGCCAAGCTTCAACCCACTGCCGAGGAAAACCGCTCGCCGGAAAACCTGACGACGGTCACAAAGCACGGCACGGTGATCGGCACTGTGGCCTACATGTCTCCCGAACAGCTTCGCGCAAAGCCGGTCGACCACCGAAGCGACATCTTCAGTTTTGGCGCTATCCTCTACGAATTACTGTCCGGCAAGCGCGCCTTCCAGGGAGAGACCGAAGTCGACACCATGACGGCGGTCTTGCGGGAGGAACCTTCTCCCGCGAATCTGGATCAGGCAGCGATCCCCTCGACCTACCAGGATATTGTCCGTCACTGCCTTGAGAAAGAACCCGAAAATCGCTTCCAGTCCGCAAAAGACCTTGTCTTTGCGCTTCAAACCGTCTCCGGTTCGTCGCCCGCCGGCATCGGATCCTTGTGGCTGAGAGGCGCTCGAACAGCGAAGCTCCCTTGGGCATTGGCCACGATATTGGCGCTCGCAATGGCTGTCTTAGCAGTCTATCAATTGCTTCACCTTCCTACTGCACGCCCAAGTTATCACCGTCTGACATTCGAAGCCGGCACGATCTATTCGGCCCGCTTCACTCCAGACGGCCAGTCCATCGTGTACGGCGCCGCGTGGAACAACAAACCTGTACAGTTATTCACCACGGTTGGTAATTCGTTGTTATCGCAACCGCTGGGCTTCACCAACGCGGTCTTGCTCGGAATTTCGCGCACGAATGAGCTGGCGCTGGTAACGGGCGGCTGGCATACGGGACAGCTTGAGACCGCCAACGGCATGCTGGCCAGCGCCCCGCTGGCGGGAGGAGGCGCCAAAGAGCTCCTGTCGGATGTTCGCTGGGCCGACTGGGATGCGCGCGGTGGCCTCGCCGTCGTTCACCATCTCGACGGACAGAGCCGTCTCGAGTATCCCATAAGCAATGTGCTGTATCAGAGCGGCGGTTGGATCAGCAATATTCGCATCTCCCCCGCCGGGGATCAGATCGCATTCATGGATCACCCGGCCCTTTGGGACAACCTCGGAGTCGTCTCTGTGGTCGATCTCAAAGGGCACGCGCGAACGCTCTGCGGAGGCTGGGAAAACGAGAGCGGCCTGGCTTGGCGGCCAGACGGCAAGGAAATCTGGTTTACTGCGGCGGCGAAGGGCAGCAACCTGAATCTCATGGCAGTAAATCTCTCACGCAAAGTTCGTACCCTACTGGATGTTCCCACGGGCATCGTGCTGCAGGATATTTCGGCGGATGGTCGCGTTTTGATCTCCCTGACATCCAGTCGACTGGCCCTGGGTTTCACGCATCTGGGCGATAAAGAGGATGTTGACCTCTCCTGGCACGACTGGAACTCCGCGCATGATATTTCTCGCGATGGCAAATCTGTGCTGTTCGAAGACGCCAGCGAAGCGGCCGGCCCCAACTACGCCGTAGTGATCCGGCCTGCCGACGGCGGACTACCGATTCGCTTAGGTGAGGGCAGTTCCGGGAACTTGTCAGGTGATGGAAAATGGGCTGCTTCTATACCAGTGAGTGAGGCCGCTCAGATCACGTTGTTTCCCGTCGGTCCTGGCCAGCCTCGTACGATTCATGTCACAGGCGTTCAACACATCCACGTTGGCTGGACTCGTTTTCTCCCCGGTGATCAGGAACTCACCGTGACCGGCGACGACCCCGGCCACGGAGCCAGATGCTATGTCGTCAATCTTCTCAATGGACAAGCACGAGCAGTCACTGCGGAAGGCATGCTCTGCGGCCCGATCTCTCCCGATGGCCGCCTTCTCATCAGCAAGAATCACGCCGGGGACATCTTGGCCTTTCCTGTGGCCGGCGGTGAGCCGAAAATACTTTTGGGCCAAAAACACGGATTCACTGCAGTGCAGTGGTCGCAGGATGGATCCTCTCTCTACGGCTACCATACAGGAGAGTTCCCCGCTAGAGTGTACTCGTTGAATCTGGCGAGCGGCCAAGAAATTGTTCTTCAGGAACTCAAACCGGGATCTCCTGCCGGTGTGGTGATGGTTGCACCGGTTGTCGTCAGCCGAGATGGCAAGAACTTCGCCTACAGCTACAACCAGACCCTCTCTGAGCTCTATCTCGTCTCAGGTTTGCATTAGACAGAGGCAGTTAATCCAAAGATCCGGCAAAATCCGTGCCAACATAATGAAAGAAAATGGAAGTGGACGTCTGCCCCTTGCCAAGCTTCGAACGGAAATGCGGCAGGCGTGTCCCACGATAGGCTAGGCCGTCTCCCAGTGCCTGATAAACGGTGACGGTTCCGGTGGGCGTGTCGAGACAGATTGGCCAAGGCGTGGCTAGATCCGGCTCAGGAGAAAAATCCAGGCACAGAGTTACGCTGAACTCGCATTGTTCCCGGTCCACATGCTTCTTCAGCTCCGCACCGCTCAGGTACGATGCCAGATACACATACGACGGTTTCACCGCCTCGCCGGCAATCGCACTTACTGTGTTGGCAATCTGCCGATGAAAGAATCGTGCCACTGGATCGTTGTAGGCGACGTACCGTCTGGAACTCTGGCCATCGCCCAGCTGTATCTCTCCCGTGCGAATGCGATAGCGATAGTAGCGCCGCAGCGCTGCAACATGGAAAGGATGAATCAGGCTTTGAATTGGCGCGTAGCCTTTTGTCTGGAATAGCTCCGCTGCCTTTTGGGCCGATTCTTCCCCGTTCGCGCCTTTTGAATGGATAGACTCCGCCGACACCAGGATACCTGCGCCTTGAAGAACAGACTTAACAGACGCAGGGATTGAATCCGGAACCGGTCCATTCGGACGCAGATCCTTTACGAAACCTTCCAACTGAGCCCCCAACCAAAATGGAAGAAGTGAATGCGTATTCGCATCTCGAACCCAGGCAATCGTTCCTTGCAAAGAGAACATCTCCTGAGGTCCCGCAAGCTCTTCCGGCAATTCCGGCGCGGTATAAAGCCTGCAAATAGGATTCAGGACAAGATCTCGTTCGCCGTCGTGACTGGTTCTTGAACTGCGTGACCCGCGCGGCACAAGTTGCAGCGGCAAGTCGTCCAAAAGGCAGTAATAGCGATCGGGAGGAAATGTCGAAGCGTGTGCCTGCCGCGACACCCCTCCCATCAGTCCCGCCATCCATTCCAACCATGCCGGATTGTTTATCGACGCAGCCATCCGTTGAGCGTGAATCGGCTGTCGGCGAAGAGCTGCGAGGGACACTTCACCGGAGTAATTTCATGCTGCATCTCACACGGGAAGAAGACGATCCGATTCTGCTGAGGAGTGATCGTCTCGAACGTCCCATCGCTGACGTACGCCCCTTGCTTCAGGTGTGCGTCGTGAATGCGGAGTTCCCCGCCCTCAAACTGCCGTGGTTCCCGGTGGAAGAAGTACACAAACGTGAGCTGGCGGGAGGAAACTCCCTCGCTTCCGTTGTCGTCGTGCATGCGGAAGAAGTCGCCATCATTGCTCGCGGTGATTTGAGCTTCCACATTAGCGACCGGGAACTCCTCCATCCCAAGTCTCTCAAGCACCTGGGGCAACACGGATTTGATGCGCCCCAACATGACATCTTGCTGCTCACCGAGTTCAATGAGTACGCGGGAGCGGCGGAAATCGTAGTTGACTACGCCCCGCTCGGCGCTAGGCGAGTACACTTCGCTGACCTGCAAGGCGTCTTCATGTCCCAGTGTAAAGCGGGTCAGCGACTCCAGTTCCTGTGGTGCCAGGAATTCGTCCAGTACGACGCACTTCGCCCGGAGTACTTCGGGACGATCTGCGACTGCGACTGTGCCGCCGGTGACCACCCTCTGGGTAATCGTACCTCCCGGATGCTGCGGCTGAGGTGCTGGAGCAGGCGAGTCCATGGGTGCAACACCGGGCGAAGATGGTTGCTTGGTAGGAGCCGTGCCCCCGGGGTGTTGCGGCTGCGGGGCCGGTGGCGTGCCCATGAACTCAATTCGCGCTCCGGCAGCTTCACCGGTAGCCGTCGAACTGCTTTCGACGATTCGCTCCACGATGCTGCCGCCGAGCACTGCGAAGGCGCGCTGCGCCACTGTCTCGCCGATTGCCGATGCAATAACGGCTCTGACTGCCTGATGTGTCTCGGGATTCGCGCTTGTTGCCGCCTTGGCATGTTGCAACAGGCTCGCAACCAGCGCACGCTCTTGAGCGCTGAGGATGCGCTCATCCTGCATTAGAGTTTCGGAAAAAGAATCAAGAATCTGCTTCGGTGTCATCAGAGACACGCCTCCCTGCGTGTGCCTACGGACAATTAAGACCAGGGACCCAGACTACCCGGGGGAAGCAGCGATGACGATATACCGAAACGCTGTTGATCGCCAAGAAAATTGTTGAAGAATTTGACTATCGGGAGACGAGCGCACCAACCATCGATTCGAAGATCTTGACCCCGTCCAGGCCACCTAATTCCGGTTCAGCCGAACGTTCCGGATGAGGCATCATGCCAACGACATTCCCACCCGCGCTACAGATCCCAGCGATGTTATCCAGCGACCCATTAGGATTGGCCGCAGCCGTTGGCGTCCCAGAAGCATCACAATAACGAAACACAACCCGATTCTCGCGTTTCAGTTGTTCCAGGGTGTCTGGATCACAGAAGTAATTCCCTTCCATGTGCCCGATCGGGATGGTTAATACTTCCCCGGAAGTACAGGTATTTGTAAAGGGGGTGTCCGCGTTCTCTACCCGGACCTGGACGGGTTTACATACATATTTCAGCCCGACGTTGCGCATTAGAGCACCCGGCAGCAGCCCGGACTCGCACAGAATCTGAAACCCGTTACAGATACCCAGCACCAGCCCGCCGCCGTCGGCGAACTTACGCACCGATTCCATCACAGGCGAAAACTTCGCAATGGCCCCCGTGCGCAGATAGTCCCCAAAAGCGAACCCACCAGGAACAATAATGGCGTCGCAATTCTCCAAATCATGAGACTCATGCCAGAGAAACGTCACCGGCTGTTTGGCAACATGCTGTATTGTCCAGTAGGCATCGTGATCGCAGTTGGAACCGGGAAAGATGATGACGCCGAATTTCATGCCTGCCTCAGGTTAACGGGGATGATGTTGAGTGTAGCACGCCCCCCCATAGCGATTTCCCCAGAATTCCAGGTTGTACCTGGTCATTTACAGGCCATCGAAACTGTAGCGGTCGGAATGTGATGGTCATCCTGGTCCACAGATAGTTAGACCGTACGGCATCCACTACAATGCTCTGTCCCTTGCTCGGCTGAAGAACGTTCATATAGGCTGCTAGCCGGCGCGGAATCAGCCCTTGTCAGCGCCAGATTCTATTCCGTCGAATCGGCAACAAGCGGTGTTCAACTCCAAAGCACTTTCAGCCAGGCTATCCATGCTTTCGGGTACCCTTGGCGATAGAGGCATCCCATGGCTACTTCGCGGCGTACTTTCTTGGGAGTAACCGCCGGCGCGGCCGCGTCGACGATGGTTCCCAGTCTGGCCAACGCAGTCATTCTCCCTGATCAGAACCCAACTTCATCAGCGGCTCCCCCGCTCCTCCGAGTGCACGCGAAACAAGTCATCAACTCCTTCGACCCCGATCAGGCCCTCGCCACCTCGATGGACATTCAGTCCCGCGAATCGATCAACAAAATCTATACGCCGGAAATCACAAAAGTCTGCCTGTCTGCGGGATGGGGCCCCATCAGTTATCGCCTGCATACTCCCGAGACCGTCGATTATTGGCACTGGAATCCCAACGGCCGTTGGTCCGACGAAGCAAACCAGCGCGGATACTTCGTAGGCAGTTCGGAGTTGGGTGAACCCATTCGCGATTCCTTTGGCTACAGCCTCCCTCACCGCGGCTGCACGCACAATGGAGGCACCGACCAGGGCTATTCCCGCCTCACCGATGGTGATCCCACTACGTTCTGGAAGAGCAATCCATACTTGACCAAAACGTTCACGCACGAAGACGACTCTTTGCACCCGCAATGGATCATCGTCGACCTGGGCGAATACTACGACGTGAACGCGATCCGCATCGACTGGTGCGAACCCAGTGCCCTCGAGTACGAAGTGCAGTATTGGGTGGGAGCCGATCCCATGAACTGGGAGGAGCCGGCCTTGGACTCGACCGGCCAGGGCGGCCAATACCTTCCCGTCGATAACCAGGCCATGGGCAACTGGATTGTTTTCCCAATGGGTGCGGTTCGCGACGGCAAAGGCGGAAGCGTAACTCTGAGACTTGCGGACCATCTCGTTGCCACCCGTTGGGTTCGCGTCGTAATGACGCAATCTTCCAATCAGCCCGGGCCGCATGGCAACGATGACCCGCGCCACCGCGTGGGGTATGCAATCTACGAAGTGTACGTAGGCAGATTAGAGGCCGATGGCAAATTCGCTGATTTCGTGAAACATACGCCCGACGGCCAGAAACAGACTGCGACGTATTGCTCCTCTACCGACCCATGGCACACGTCCAAAGACCTCAATCCTCACGGAGACCAGACCGGATGGGATATCTTCTACACCAGCGGCATCACCAACAATCTACCCGCGCTGATCACCGTTCCTCTCATTTACAGCATCCCTGAAGACGCCGCCGCCATGATCGCGTATCTGAAAAAGCGGGGCTATCCCATCAGTTGGGTCGAAATGGATGAAGAAGCCGACGGCCAGTTCTACATGCCCGGGGACTACGCCACTCTCTACATTCAATTTGCCGACGCAATGCTCAAGGTCGATCCCACCCTCAAGCTGGGCGGACCGGTATTTCAGGGAATCAACCAGGACGTCTCGGTCTGGCCCGATGCCCGCGGAAACAAGTCTTGGTTCGGACGTTTTTACGACTACCTCAAATCACACAATCGTCATGGAAACTTGAAGTTTGCTTCGTTTGAAATCTATCCCTACGAAGCCTGCACCATGAAATGGGACGACCTCTACCGCAACCGCGAATTGACCCGCAAGACCCTGCAGGCGTTTCGTGATGACGGATTGCCGGCTTCCGTTCCGCTCATGAACACCGAAAGCAACCTCTGCGGTTCGCTCTCCGTCTACATGTCCGATATCTTTTCGGCCCTATGGCTTGCCGACAATGTCGGCAGCTTCTTCGCCGAGGGTGGCGCGCTTTATATTCATTCGCCCATCGAACCCAGCCTCGTCCATCATGGCTGCCAGGGCTGGGCAATCTGGGGCAATGCCATTTGGGATCACGATGCCAAGATCATCGCCTATACCGCGTTCTACCACGCCGGCCGGATGATCAATAACGAATGGGTGACGCACCACAGCGGGATGCATCATCTCTATTCCGTCGACATCGGAATCCAAGACTCCGCCGGAAATGATCTGGTTACGAGCTATGCTGTTCGGCGCCCTGATGGCCAGTGGGCTTTACTGCTGATCAACAAAGATCGGGAAAATGCGCATCCCATTCGCGTCGCATTCGAAAACAGCGGCGCGACCGGGCATTTTGTTGGCACCATCCGCATGGTCACATTTGGCAGCGAACAATACGTCTGGCACGGCGAAGACGCCACCGCTCACGCCGATCCCAACCTGCCGCCCGTAGCTAGATCTATCGACGCCTCGGCACAAACGGTGTTCACGCTCCCCAAAACATCCGTAACCGTTTTGCGCGGCGAAGTCACTGGCCTTTCTTAGGGAGAAATTCATCAGGCGGGTGTGCGGAATGCCCACGTTCTTAATCTTGCCCTGGGGTGGCCCACTCAAGCCCGCCGTTGGCTTGAGTGGGTCGGTTCACAGGGGACTGGCCCACTCTTTCATAAATCCCAAAATGGGTTGCCCCACCTTTCCCGCGTTTTTTGCGGAAGGGTGTCCGTGCGCACTACAATCTGCAGGAATGCTCGGCAACCCGGTTCGATCCAAAGCCAGCACTGCTTGCACTTCATCACCTTCACCTGCGACCCGCCTATGAAGCTGCTGGATTCCGTCGCCGCTCGAGATACGTTCGAGCAGGCATTGGAGCGCGTTCGCCGATGATGCGGCTGTTTCGTGACCGGCTACGTCGTCATGCCGGAGCACGTCCACCTTCTTCTCAGCGAACCCGAGGGCGAACTCTCGATGAAACGTGGATTGGCGCAGCACCCGGAGAATTGGAAGTGGAGCAGCTTCGCACACCACGCCGACAGGAGTCGAAGGCGCAGTGGAGATCAAGTCGTCGGTGAACGGCACGTCATCGCGAACGGATGGGAGTCGTCACAACAGCGTCCAAAGCCCACCCTCCCGCACACCCAGGGACACCCAGGGACACCACGCACGATCTGTTCGCTGTGATTCTACTCACTGACAAAAGCAAATAATTTCGTCCTAATTCACTGTGCCGGAAATCGGTTCGAACTCCCCCGTGATTTCACGGCATATCAGCAAAGCTACATCCCGTAGCTATATCGTCAACCGCGCAGTTCCTTCGTGCGCCGACTGAATTACATAACAGACTAATGCGCACTTCGGAGGTGGAAGATGCCAGAGGAAAAACGTTGGTGGCAGGGTGCGTGGGCGGTAGTCGGCGGCTTTATGACGGTAGTCGGCTTTCTGATAGCTCTTTATCAGTTTTGGCCAGATATATTTGGACCCTCCATTACTACGTTCCAGACGAACGACAATACCTACACGAGAATACGTGGAGGAGAGGCCATCTTCACGTGGAAAGTGGATGGCAATCCGGAAGATGTGTTGCTGAATGGTCGACGTGTAACTGATCGAGGTGAAATGATGTTCGATCACCTCACCAAGGATCAGGTGTTTACGTTAGAGGCAAGAAAGCGGTGGGGAAGAACTGAGTCCCGATCTCGTGCAATTTATGTTATCCCGCCCCCGCTCACGATCACTGCATTTGACGCATCTCCAAATCCGATAAAGCCAAACACCGAAACCAATCTCACATGGGAAGTGTCCAGCAATGCTGAGATGGTTCGCATCGAACCCTTGATCGGGATTGTGGGACGCAAAGGAAGCCGCCCGGTAAGCATCAAAGACACTACTACATTCACGATCACTGCCACGGCAAGAGAGACGCAAGATGTCAGCCGTCAGGTAACAGTCGAACTACTTCAGACTCAGCTACTTTTTCGTGCTGAGCCTCCAACCATTCGCCGAGGAGAGAGCACGCGATTGGTGTGGCAAACCAATGCTCCATCGATCGCGATTTCGCCAAGCGTCGGCACTTTTTCGGAGCCCAGCGGAGAAACATCGGTAGCGCCCGAAGGAACAGTCACATACGAAGCCGTGGCTGATGGCCCCGGTGGTGCACAGCGTATATCCTTGGAGGTGACCGTCCTACCTCCTGTCCCTCCGAACCTGCAAGCTTGGGTCGTGCCCAGTCGAATCATGCTCGGACAGTCAGCTATCGTGCAGTGGCAGGCCGCGTACGCCGAGAAAATAGTCATCACAGAAAATGAAAATCAGAGAGAGTTTGGTCCGTCAGACCACTACGAATTCCATCCTACACAGAAGGGGCGGATCAGCCTCCCTCTCGTGGCAATTGGTCCTGGCGGGGAAAGGAGTACGACAGTCGACCTAGACGTGCTTCCGCCACCACGACCAAAAATTATGATCCTCAGTTCGGGGCCCAACGCTGGTTTTGCGGAGAGCGCAATAGCTTCCGAAATGACAGACATGGTTGCTTCCTATGTTAGGGGTCACGGATACGATGTACTACTCCCCCCGTCAAACATCCGGTCGGCAGAGCAGTTCCTGGATCTCGCACGAAGGCCGCCGCAGCCGGGCTTTCAGGTGCCTGATCTGGTAATAGAACTGACGTTGGAAGCGCAGCAGCAAACACGGAAAACAACAAAGTCTGCTGTGGGTGACTTTGTCCGAGGGTTATCAAACCCGCGAGGTTCCGTTGAAGATATCTATGTTGAGTTGCTTATCACGTGTGTAAGCAAGGTGCGGATCGTGCGGATGCCTGCTGGGACCATAATTACGGCCACGCCCGGCATAGGCCAGAAAAAGCAAATCGTTGAACGAAACCAAGTGCCCAATTTGGCGTACTCCAACTCTGAGCTAACCAGAATTCCCGCTCGGCAGGCTACCGAGGCCGCCCTCAACAATCTCAATCTCGCTTCGGCTGAGGACCAGTGAATAGCGGCCCCAAGAAACAGGGAACTAACGGACGTTGGCGGGTGGCGCACCCTTTTGAAGAATCCGGAAAAAACCGGGACAAATACGGGCCAGACGGGACACTCACCGTTCTCAATGTGCGCGAAGTCACAGCCAGATGTAATTTCAATCACTGCGTACAGAATGAAGAAAGCACAGTATAGACAAGGCGAAAGCGGTGTAAGAAACAATCAGCCGTAATCACTAAGTCCTTGCGGCTCAAGATTTTGCCCCTAAGCTACTGAGCCCCAAAGATTACTTCGCGATTTTCCCCTATATCGCTGATTCCGATAGACCGGAGGGGGGAGGGGGGTACCCTCAAACCCATCCGTTTCCCAAAGTGAAACTCGTTTCGCGGCTTCCTCAGCGCAAGTTTCGGATGGGAGAAGCAGCCCCACGTAGTTATTCGTGAGGATGCGGCACGATGGGATCCGCGTTCTGGGACTCTGCAGATTTCAAGGACACAGCCGACGGAATGGACTCCTGGCTCGTGTGCTCCGTCTGAGATGGCTTCGTGCTGCTGACATACGTCTCTGGTGGATATCCTTTCGCCTGCACGATTGACCAGTGCCATTCCTCTCCCGGAACAAGTTCCAGATTCAAAGGCGCGCTGAAGACCGCATTCGACCACGGAAGTCCCGCTGCCCGCATGCGGTAGATCACCGTCAAGTCCGCCTTCTTCTCTGGACGCACCTGCTCAAACCCATCGCCTGGCAACTCCTGCCCGATCGGATCGATACTCGTCATGTCCTCGCCGATTTGCCCAATGCCGCTTCTCCCCTTTCGGATCACCGTGAATGCGACCGTAAGCTCGCTCAAATGCCACTGCGTGCCGTTGAATACTGGAATCGTTAACGCATCGCCTTCCACCACAGCCTTGCCTTCGATCCTGGCCATTTCCGCGGGCGGAAGTTCCATCTCCGCATACTGTCCCGAGAGCAGCGATTTCACATTCGCCGTGAAGGAAAGGCTGCATGTCACATCCGGAGCTTCGACGTGAAAACCCCGCTGGTTGCCCGACATCAAAAACCGCAGCCCCAGCCCAAGATCGTGGTGAGAATCAACTTCCTGCATGACCTGCGGCAGATTGTCGTCGTCAATGACCGGTTTTGCCGGAGGTGTCTTCTTGCGAAGGCTGCGAGCCACATCGCCCAACGGTATTTCGTCAGGATCGTCTTGTGCCGTTGCGAGCTGCGGCCCGAGCTGCGCCAGAAGCGCGACAAGCAGCATCATTCGGATTCCAGGAAACCGGAACATGGGGAAAGCAAACCACTCCCAAGGGGATTGAAATCCCGCGAGAAAGTCTCCAGAGTAATTCTATGGAGAGATCGGAAAAACGGAGAGGAAACGGGCAAACGTTAGTAACAGTACCAAGGGTGGAAGCGAAAGGGCGCGCGTAGACGAAATGGAGGCGCAACGGGTGCGCGCGCCCGACTGCTCAAGAACCGTTCTACAAAAGGCCCTGCGACCGGAAGCGTGTTACGGGGTCTACGACAGGCACTGCTTGCCGCCGGAAAATCCAGCGGGCCACCGCAAAGCCAATTGCCGCATAGCACAGATGCATCATTTTCATAACGCCCCCCACTCCGGCTGTTTCGTTCACCTTCAGGGGAGGAACTTCACCAACTCTTATCGGCACAATAGCAACGAGTCTGCGGTAGGAACAGGGCACAACAGTGCCATCAAGTGGCACCGAAGTAATAGAAGTAACCGGGAAAGACAGCCCACAACGGCTGCAAGGGCTCACACTGAAAGATCCGGATCTGGCCGAAGGGTCTCGGGTCTCAGGCCCGAAGCTGATGATTCAAAGCTCCGCGTTTCCTGAGACCTGACGCTAAGCTCTGGACCGTCTAATGAGCGGCAACGGGCTCTTCGCCAGCCCTGCCTGCCGGAGGCACCATCACGGTGGACAAGCTGCCCTCCGCGGTCATTTTCTGGAATGTGGCCAGATCGCGGCGCTGCAGATCGTCCCACTTGGCCAGCAGTTCCCCGCTCTCGCGTTTCAGCTTCTCGAACTGGCGCTGTTCCGCTTCGGTCGGGGCTGCGTCGGCCGATCCGGCATCCATCGCCAGAAACGCCAGCTTCGCATCCAGTTGCGGAGGATAGGCGAGAGAATCCTCGTTTGCGCTGATGTCCAGGTTCAGAATATCGTCGCGAACGGCGACCAGTTTCTTCTCCAGATCATCGGCGGCAGCGACGATATTCTTGGCGCTGGCATTCTCTGGGAGACGGCGCTTCAAGCCGGCGAGCTGCGCGCGCACGTCCTGGATCTGATTGACCGCATCGTAGACGCGGCTCAGTTCATCGCGCGTCTGGATCAACAGATTGAATTGCGCCTCCAGGTCCGCCTGGCTGACCTTGACCCGCGGATCGAGCTGCAGATCGAAGTCAGCGGTCTGGCTCTGTCCGCCCACCGTCAGCCTCACCTGATAACGTCCCGGCACAGCAACGGGCCCGCGAGCGCCAGATCCATACTCCCATAGGTAGTACCCGGGCACACGATGCGCTTCTTCGTATCGCAGATCCCAAACGAAGCGGTTCAATCCAGCTTCCGGCTTGAGCTCTTTTTCCGGCTTCTTGTCGTCCGGGTCTAGTGGCTCCTCCAGAGGTTCGTATTCCGTGCTCGAGTAGGTACGAATGACTTTGCCGGAAGAATCCAGAATCTCCATCCTGGCTTCCGTGTCTTTCTTGGGCGCATCCTTGAGGAAGTAGTAGACAACAGCCCCGGCGGGAGGATTCTGCCCTGTCCGCTTCGATGGATGCCGCTCTCCCGCGGCTCCGGCCTGGATTCGGTAAGCGGTTGCCGGCTTGTACAAGAATGAATCTTTTGCCACGATTTCGTCTGTGTATTGGCGGAGAGGACTCACGTCGTCAAGAATCCAGAACGCCCGCCCGTGTGTGGCGACGACCAGATCGTTATTCTTGATCACCAGGTCGTGAATCGGCGTAGTCGGCAGGTTCAGCTTCAGCGGCCGCCAGTTCCCTCCATCATCAAACGACACGAATATTCCCGTCTCAGTCCCGGCATACAGCAGGCCCTTCTTCTTCGGATCCTGGCGAACAACTCGCACGAACGCATTGTCGGGGATCCCGTTTCCCAGTCTCGTCCAAGTCTTGCCGTAATCGCTGGTCTTGTAGATGTAAGGTTTCAAATCGTCGAACTGATGCCGATCGACCGCCACGTAGGCCGTGCCGGCATCGAAGGGTGAGGCATCGATCTGGCTAATGCGGCTCCACTCCGGCATGTCCCTGGGCGTGATGTTCGTCCACGTCTTCCCCTCATCCTGGGTTAACTGGATCAGGCCGTCATCGGTTCCCACCCAGAGCAGCCCCTTCTTCATAGGGGATTCCGCCAGCGCGAAGATCGTGTCGTAGTACTCCGTGCCTGAGTCGTCGAGCGTAATGTCGCCGCCGGAGACCTTCTGCTTTGTCTTGTCGTTCCTTGTCAGGTCGGGACTGACAGCCTGCCAGCGCACGCCTCCGTCTGTCGTCTTGAACAGAATCTCTCCAGCGTGATACAGAGTCTCCGGATCATGCGGGGAAATCATGACCGGAGCGGTCCACTGAAAGCGGTGTTCGAGATTCGCGGCACCGTGAGCATCGGAGAGTTCGGGCTGTTCCGTGATCGATTTCACCTGCCCGATCTTCCGGTCGTAGCGCGTGATGTTCCCCTGATAATCGGCGGCATACACAATATTCGGGTCGGGCGGATATGGAGCGATATACCCCGCTTCCCCCCCGCCTACGTCGTACCAGTCGCTGTTGCCGATCGAGCCTTCGTCACTGCGGCTGAGGATGGCTACGGTGCCTGAATCCTGCTGCGCTCCATAGACGCGGTATGGAGTCTCCGTGTCGGTTGTTACGTGGTAAAACTGCGCGGTCGGCTGGTTGTCCTGCGGGGTCCAGTTCTTGCCGCCGTCGAGCGTGACCGTCACTCCACCGTCGTTGGAGGCGATCATCCGCTTTGTGTTCATCGGATCGATCCACAGCCCGTGGTTGTCGCCGTGCGGGACGCGCACCTTGTTGAACAGATGTCCGCCGTCCGTGGATTTGTAGGCCTCTACGTTCATGATGTACAGCACGTTCTCATCCCGAGGGTCGGCAATTACGTGCATGTAGTACCACGGGCGCTGCCACAAGCTGTGGCTGGGATTGACAAGCTGCCACGATTCGCCGCCGTCATCGGAGCGATATAAGCCGCCATCGGGATTGTGGGCCTCGATCAGTGCGTACACGCGATCGGAATTCGCAGCCACGGCAACGCCAATCTTTCCGTAAGGCCCTTTCGGGAGTCCGTGTTCTTCCAGCTGTTTCCACGTCGTGCCGCCGTCGCTCGAGCGATATAGGCCGCTGCCCGGCCCGCCGCTCACCATGCTCCACGACGTGCGCCGTGCCTGCCACAAGGCCCCGAAAAGGATGTTGGGATTGTGTGGGTCAAAAGCTACATCAATTCCGCCCGTGTTGTCGTCTTTATAGAGAACCTTTTCCCAGGTCTTGCCACCATCGGTAGTACGGAAGATTCCGCGTTCGGCATTTGGCCCAAAGGGATGGCCGAGAGCTGCTACAAAGACGATGTCAGGATTGGTCGGGTTTACGATGATCTTTCCGACCGCGCGGGAATCCCGCAGTCCCACGTTCTTCCAGGTCTTGCCTCCATCGAGCGTCTTGTACACGCCGTCGCCGTGTGAGATATTGCCCCGGATGCACGCCTCACCGGTTCCGACGTAGACGACATTGTGATTGGAATTCGCGACCGCAACGCTGCCGATCGCCGAAGTTCCTTCCTTGTCGAACACCGGCGACCAGGTCATGGCTGCATCGGTCGACTTCCACACTCCACCGCCCGTCGCGCCAAAATAGTAGGTCGTCGGGTCCCCCGGAATTCCAACGGCCGTCAGCGAGCGACCGCCACGGAACGGACCGATCAGGCGGTACTTCATTCCCTTAAACGCCTTCTCCTCTGGCTTGGCATCATCCTTCTCGCGTTCCGCATTCGGAGAAGAGGTCGCATTCTGTGCCGAAGGTGCACTCTGCGCGGGCTGTGCTGACTTGGCGGCCTTAGACTGCCGCTCCGGCTTGGTCTGCGCAGGTGCAATGAGCAGGCCGAAATTCGCGAGCAGGCAAGCAAGAAACACGCGTGCAAACGACGGACGGATACGAACGTCGAGTAAGCGCATGATTAGGTGGTCTCCCGGGAAGTTGTGAACAATGTCCCCTATGGTAATCCGGCGGGGCTTCAATGCAAAGAGAAGCGCGCCGGTGGATCGACAGTTACTCCTTCAGCAACTGTTTGCGCGCCTCCTTCAGTTCCTTCCTCTCTTCCGCGTCTACCTTAGGATGCTCAAGTTGCAGGGATTCCAGCGTGTCCACGATAACCGACGAGATCACCAGGTGCGTGAACCATTTGTGGTCCGCAGGTACGACATACCAAGGGGCATGTTTCGCGGACGTGTTGCAGATCAGGGCCTCATAGGCATCCTGATAATCGTCCCAGAACTTGCGTTCCCGCACGTCGGTGGAAGAAAACTTCCAGTTTTTCTCCGGTTCTTCTAACCGCTTCAAGAATCGCTTCTTCTGCTCCTTCCTGGAAACGTGCAAAAAAAACTTACGGATCACCGTGCCACTGCGCACCATGTGACGCTCGAAAGAGCGGATGTCTTCGAAGCGTTCGTCCCACAAGTCATCCGTCACAAGTGAAGACGGAATCTTCTGAGCCTTCAGTAACTCCGGATGTACTCTCACCACCAGGACCTCTTCATAGTAGGAACGGTTGAAGATACCGATATGTCCGCGCTCGGGCAGGACCAGCGTAGTCCGCCAAAGAAAATCGTGCTGCAACTCCCGCTCGGAAGGGCCCTTGAAGGAGTGCACCTCGCAACCCTGCGGATTTACCCCCGACATTACGTGTTTGATGGCGCTGTCTTTGCCCGCCGCGTCCATGGCCTGAAAAATCAGCAGAAGGGACCATGTGTCCTGGGCGTAGAGTTTGTCCTGCAAGTCCGCGGTGCGCGCGACCTGTTCCTGCAGGGTCTCCTGGGCATGTTTCTCCGACTTCCAGTGCCCAGTGTCAACAGGATCAAAGTCTTTCAGGCGAAAGTGCTTCCCGCTGTTGACCCGAAACCTGTCCGCGTGTTTCACCATTTACATGTCCCTCCTGCGGCATTCAGATCCAACAATAACAACTTTGACACGTCCTTGCAGTGAAAACACGGGCAAGCTTGCTTTTCGGCATCGGTGTTAGGTAAATGTTCAGACTGCGAATACTTTCCGCACCAAGGAGGAAGCACGTCCTTGTTCGAATCCGAGTTTCTGACATCGGGCGGCGATGCGAAGAAGACATACGAGAGGCTGATTCATCGAGCAATAGAGATCGTGTGCGGCACGTTGCCAACTCAGCCGTACAGCGGACGGAACCCGAGCGCTCTGATGGAAGCCGTGCCCCTGGATTTTCTTCCCGACATGGAGCGGCCGTGGGAGGAGATTGCTTCCGCTCTGCGAATGGTGATCGCCAATTCGGCCATCGTCAGCCATCCTCATACGGCGGCCCATTTACATTGTCCGCCACTGTTGGCTGCGCTTGCCGCCGAGGTCGCGATTACAGCCCTGAATCAATCCATGGATTCCTTCGATCAGGCCCCGATCGCCAGCATCGTTGAGCAAAAGATGATCCGCTGGCTGTGTGAGATGGCGGGCTTGCCGGGCACGGCTGACGGTACCTTTACCACTGGTGGCTCGCAATCGAACTACATGGGTTTGTTGTTGGCGCGAGATGCATTTTTGCAGAGACATTGGAACTGGTCAGCACAGAAATCGGGCCTCCCAACGGAGGCTCGACGCCTGCGGATTCTTTGCTCTGAAGTTGCGCACTTTACGGTCGAGAAATCCGCATCGCAGTTGGGGCTGGGGACTGAAGCAGTCGTGCGAGTTGAGGCCGACCACCGTTTTCGCATGAAGCCTGACGACTTGCGTGAGCATCTCGCGTCACTGCAACTGAAAGGGTTGCTACCAGCGGCAATCGTAGCCACTGCTGGCAGCACCGACTTCGGCTCGGTCGACCCTGTTTCGGAAATTGCGGCTTTGGCGCGGGAATCCAGAATATGGCTGCACGTGGACGCCGCTTATGGCGGAGCCCTGCTGTTTTCGGCTCAACACCGAGGCAGTCTGGGTGCAATCGAAGCCGCCGACTCCGTCGCCATCGATTTCCACAAACTGCTCTGGCAGCCGATTCCTTGCAGCGTATTTCTGCTGCGCGAAGCAAAGCACTTCGATTCCATCAAGCTTTATACCGACTATCTGAATCCCGAACTCCAGGAAGAGGAGGGTATCCCGAACCTGGTCACGACTTCTCTGCTGACCAGCCGCCGCTTTGACGCATTGAAGTTATGGATCTCGTTGCAGTCTCTGGGCCGTAAGAAACTTGCCGCCATGATCGATCGTACCATCGCACTGGCGAACCACGCGGCGGAGGTGATCCGCGACGCCGGTGATTTGGAACTCCTGTGCGAACCACAACTCAGCACAGTCGTGTTCCGTTATTTTGCGGGCGGAGCGCAATCTGACGTTGACCGAATCAACGTTGAAATTCGGCAGCGCCTGTTCGAGCGCGGAGTGGCAGTCATCGGGCACACACGCGCAAGAAGTCGGCAATGCCTGAAGTTCACCTGCATGAATCCAACAGCGACCGAGGCAGACATGGAAGCGCTGGTCGAACTCGTCCGGAATGAGGGACAGAAATCAGCCGCCGAGGATGACATCTGATCTATTGCCAATGCCCTCGGTTATCAATCCGAGACACGGTATGTACACCTACGTGTACGGAGTGCTTCTTCCTGAACACTTTTCCACAGGACCGAAATGGGCTCAGGCAGTGACTGCAGTCACAAACGGGAACTTGGCCTGCTGCCAGGCGTCAAATCCACCTTGGACGTTAAGAACATGATGGAAGCCCGCGCGCTCCAAAAGGCTGCTTGCGATCATGCTCCGATAGCCGCCCTTGCAATGGACGGCAAGGGGAGCTTCGCGATTGATTTCCGGTGGCGATACCTTGAAGTTGTCGAGAGGCCACCAGGCAGCTCCTTCGATGTGGCCGGCATCCCACTCGAACTGGCGGCGCACGTCGAGCACCTGCAGCGCGGCCGCTTGAATCTGCGAGTGCAGTTCCTCTGCGCTGATCTGTACCGTCTTCGCGATGGGCAGACCCGACGCTCTCCAGGCCGCAATTCCCCCAGCGAGATAGCCATCTAACGCTTCCATGCCCACACGCGCCAGACGCAATCGAGCTTCCTCAATCTGAGGCTCCGTGTCTGCGATCAGTGCAGGATGTGCGGTTAATCCCAGCACCGTTCCTGCCCATGACGCAAACTGCCCCGACAAGGCGATGTTGACCGAACCGGGCACGTGAGCTGCGGCAAACTCGTCGCCCGGGCGCACATCGAGTGCCATCTCGCCCTCTTGCAACATCCGCTCCAGCTCGCGTGGTTCAATGGCACGCAGAGGCGGCAGCTCGGATAGGGATGCCGCGCCCGAACGGTTGAGCTCTGCATCTTTCAGGAAATACTCAGGGCGGGCTGGCAGATTGGTCGTTAGTTGCGTGATGAACTCTTCCCTGCTTTCAATCTGCAAGGCGTAGTTCGTGAGGCGTTCGGCGCCGATGGTCGAGGAGCGCTCGGCGCGCATGTTCTTGCCGCAAAGAGAGCCGGCACCATGAGCAGGATAGACCAAGACGTTGTCGGGAAGTGTAAGGAGCTTGGTGTGCAGGCTGTCGTAGAGCATTCCTGCCAGCTGTGCGGGGGTATGCCTGGGCGAGAGATCGGGTCTGCCAACATCACCGATAAATAACGTATCGCCTGTAAGTACCGCCCAGGGTGAAATGGATTTCTCACGGTCGGTCACAACCAGGCAGATGCTCTCGGGAGTGTGTCCGGGCGTCTCGAGCACTTGAATCGACGCCTTGCCAAATTTCAGCTCGAAACCGTCGCGAACCGGCATGTGCGGGAATTCGGCTCCGGCTTGGGCACCGATATAGATCGTCGCGCCGGTACGGACCGCCAGCTCTCTATGACCCGACACGAAATCTGCATGAAGGTGACTTTCAAAGATATGGCGGATGGTCACGCCGTGTTCGCCCGCCGCCTGCAGATATAATTCGACGTCCCGTTGCGGATCGACCACCACGGCTTCGCCTTCAGATGCCAGCATGTACGAGGCGTGCGCAAGACATCCTAGATAGAACTGTTCGAAGTGCATAAGGGAGACCCCACGAGCGTCCAACGCGTGAGTAAGATGCTAGACGAAATTGCAAGCTAATGCTATCGGGAAGGCAAAGCCAAAAAAATCAGGCAGGTAACGGGGTGATGAATTCCAGACCGAAACAGAAACCCGTCTTGGAGCGCACGATGGCTGTTACGCGCGAGTGCGTGGGGGTGTCGAATTCCAGTTCCAGCAAGTCGCCTGGATTGAGCAGGAGGCCTGCGTAAAGGGTCATGCCGCCTTGGCTCATCTCAGTGCCACGGCCCTCGACCACGGTCGTCGAGAAGCCTTTTGAGGTGATTACGCGCACGGGCATGTCGACCGGCATGCGGTCCCAACGACGCGTTTTGCTAGATTCCGGCATCATCGCCCATCATCCATCTTTCGCTTTTTCGCGCGCAAATTACGAAAGTGAAACTCAACACTTCCCTTCGGGAGGCACGCTGGTTATTAGACTTGTGGAGCGATTGGAACTGTCAGCGCTGTTCGCTTGATGCTCCTGTACAATCTGCCTGTGAGTTTCCGCACTAGATTCTGCTCGACTGTCCTACTGCTGATTATCGGCATTCTGGCCAGGGCAGAATCTGTCGATCAGCTTCAACCCACCGGATACGTGAACGACTATGCGCGTGTTCTGGACCCGGCTACCAAGGCTCAGATTGAGGATTTGTGCCGTCAGGTTGACGAGAAGGCGCAGGCACAAATTGCGCTGGTCACCATCAACAGACTTGATGGGCGCGACATCGAGAGCTATGCCGTCGACCTTTTTCACAAGTGGGGTATCGGCGCGAAGAAGACGGACCACGGCGTTCTGATCCTTTATGCGATACAGGATCGCCGCGCCCGGGTTGAAGTGGGCTATGGGCTAGAACCTATCCTTCCCGATGGGAAGGTGGGAAGTTTTCAGCGAGAGGCCGTTCCGCTGATGCGAAACGGCGACTACGACCAAGCCCTGCTGCTCGTAGCTACCCGCGTTGCGGACGTGATCGCATCGGACGCGGGAGTGCAACTGACGCACCCACAGCCTCGCGCACCAACGCGCCGGGCTCAGCCCCAGGGTTCGGGATTTTCGTTTGGCGGACTCGTTCTGCTGGGCATCATATTCCTGATCGTTCTGTTTACGCCTCTTCGCAGCCTTCTGTTCTGGCTTTTGTTTTCAAGTGTTTTTGGGGGACGCGGCGGTGGCGGCTGGAGCGGAGGCGGAGGCGGCTGGAGCGGGGGTGGCGGTGGCGGAGGGTTTGGAGGCGGGGGAGGGTTTGGAGGATTTGGAGGAGGCAGTTCGGGCGGCGGTGGGGCGAGCAGCAGTTGGTAAGGTGCGAGGATGCCATGATTCCCATGCAGCTTGTTGACGAGTTCGTAGGGCGTGTGCGCGAGGTCGGCGGAGCGAACGTCGAGAGCGTGGTTCTGTTCGGATCGGCAGTAGCGGGCGACTTCCACGAAGGGCTATCGAACATGAACCTGCTGTGCCTTTTGCGGGACTGCTCGTTCAAGTCATTGCAGGCGCTGGCGCCAGTGGCGAAGTGGTGGGACAAGCAGAAACAGCCGCCGCCGCTGTGCATGACCAAGCAGGAAATCCAACGATCCACGGATGTGTTCACCATCGAACTGCTCGATATGAAGCAGCATCACCGGGTGCTGTTTGGAGAGGACGTGCTGAGCGCTTTGCAGATTCCGATGAATCTTCATCGCGTGCAAGTGGAGTATGAACTGCGTGAGAAGTTGCTTCTGCTGAGGCAGCATCTGCTGGTAGCATCGGACAACGAATCGCGCCTCTGGGACATCTTGCTGCATTCGGTGCCATCCTTCAGTACTCTGTTTCGGCACGCTCTTATCGCTCTGGGCGACGCGTCACACGCCACGAAGCGCGAAGCAGTGACGGTATTGTCCCAGCGGCTGGGGTTTGATCTGTCGCCCTTGTTGCAGGCGCTGGACGTCCGCGAGAAGCAATT
The DNA here is from genome assembly GCA_035577905.1 of Binatia bacterium. Taxonomy (GTDB): domain Bacteria; phylum Acidobacteriota; class Terriglobia; order Terriglobales; family Acidobacteriaceae; genus Sulfotelmatobacter. The sequence continues at coordinate 43,232 of DATKAP010000010.1, read as the reverse complement.
GGCACGCAAGGGAGTGGATGTCTGCGAACTTGCGGGGCGTTATCTGGCAGTGATCGAAAAGGTCACATCTGCAGTGGACCTGGCGCTGGGCAATGCATCGAAATCGGCCTGATAATTCGAAGGGAGGGCATTATGAGTAAAGCGTTGATCGCTGTGGTCATTCTGGTCGTGATTGTCGGCTTGATTGTGGTGGTGTGCTTCGGGGCCTACGTGAGCACCAAGAATACCCTCGTCCAGAAGAACGAAGCGGTGAAGTCAGCATGGTCTCAGGTGGATGTCGTGCTGCAGCGGCGCGCGGATCTAATCCCGAATCTTGTGGAAACAGTGAAGGGATACGCGAAGCAAGAGCAGACTGTGTTCGGCGACATCGCCAAAGCGCGCTCGGCACTCCTCTCCGCCGGGACACCGCAACAGAAGATCGCCGCAAATGGCCAACTGGACGGGGCTTTAGGTCGGCTTCTACTTGTAGTGGAAAACTATCCGCAATTGAAATCGAATGAGAACTTTATGCGTCTACAGGACGAATTAGCCGGCACTGAGAACCGGATTGCGGTCGAGCGGAAGCGCTACAACGACACCCTGCAGGACTACAACACTTACGTCCAGCAGTTTCCGAACAGCCTGTTCGCTGGCTGGGCTGGATTCAAAGCGAACGACGCCTATTTCCAGGCTTCAGAAGGATCGCGTGTGGCTCCAAAGGTGAACTTCTCGGCGCCAAGCACACCAGAAGCAAGTCCGCAGGCTGCGCCTACGCGCTAGATCGGTGCAAAGACACAAAGGGGTGGCTCGAATCAGGCCGCCTTTGCTTTCTGACCTTCGGACCTTGAGCGGTGTCGGGCGCGGTACCATATGAAGTAAAGTAACGCCATCAGCGCTCCCAGAATGGCGAGCGCGACGAGTATGTAAAGAAGAGGCTTGTAGTAACGGCCGAGCCAGTCGACGATGGCTGTTCCGTAGAGCATGGACAGTAGCGCGATGACGAGAAACCGCGCCGCCCGTCCCAGAGCAAGTGCGGCCAGAAACCTCTGGCGCGAGTACTGCATGATGCCGGCAGCCATCAGCGCCGGAACCATCGGGAAGGGCGGTGGAAGAATCGACCCGACAAAGACGGTCGAAAAGCCTCCTTTTTCAAATTTCTTGTAAACCTTGCCGGCCCGTTTCGTTCCGATCTTCCTTTCGAGACTTTGCTTTCCTCCCTTTTGCGCGAGTCGATAGGTCAGATAGCCACCGACCACAGCGCCGATGGTCGCCATGGCCGCATAGTAGGGCCACCACGTGGGATGGTGTGCGATCAACAGGACGACGGCAACGTCCATGCCGCCAGGAATTGGGATGACGGAATTGTCAATAAGGCCGATCGCGATCAGCCCGGGGCCACCGAAACGCAATAACCATTTCCACGCCGGGCTTACCGCTAGAATTGTCCCGAGCCCGCGCCACCCCACGATTTCCATCCCTGCTTAGTAGCAAGAAATCGTAATCGCGATGCTGACGAAAATGCGGGGAGGCGCGGTATGGTGTCATGCCGGCTCATCAGGTGCGTCCGCCATGTCGATCTGAATCTCCTGGGTGCCGAGGGACGGATGAATTGCCTTCAGGATCGCCTTACCTGATTGCTCTTGAGTGCGAATCCAGATGGCTCCAGTGCCCCCCACCAATGAGAACGGATTGTCGCCGATGAGTTGGGCTGGACCTTGAAGTTCGAATTTGATGGAGTCATTCGCAAAAGGACGAACGCAGCCGAATTCGTCGGTCACGCGCAGAACAACCCGGGTTGAGTCGGCGCCGTCGGCAAGCAATCGCGTGTCATCCGGCGCAAGCACGAATTTTGTGTCGACGCCACTGCCCGACATCAGTTTCGTGATGACCAGTTTCCCCTGGATGTAGCCCTCGATCTTCATGTCTCCCCACTTGTGGAATAACTCTCCTAACTCGACCACAAATGGGGCGTAGCGCAGGTGCGCGAATTGTTTGCGGTCAGGGTCGACGTCGGCGACGAGCTTGTTATCGATGTAGAACTTCAAGTGATCGCAATTGGAGCACACCATCGCCTTCGAGAATCCGACGGAGGCATCGCCGCGCGCCCAGTGGAAGGCCGGCTCGAGCACGATTTCTTCGGAAGGCTCGCATTGTGATTTGTAGAATCCGGCTGCGGGCTTCGGCTCGCGGAAGATGTCGGTTACCCCGTGATAGCAGATGCGATCACCGGAACCGAAATTCCCATGGGTGTTGTAATCGAAGGCGCACCAGCCGATTCCGCCCGCATATTGCGGGTTCGAGGCGAGTTGGTCGTGGACGCGGGCGTGGCGAATGGTGTGCTCGATGAGACGTTCAACCTGGTCAATGGTTTTTGTGGGATAGGTGTGACCGCAGAATTCGGTGTTCAGATAACAGGGATGATTCGGGGGCTTCAGGGGAAAACCGAAGTCGTTCATGGTGAAGACGTCTTCAAGAAATTCCGATTCCTGGAAGTAGCGGATGCCGCCCGTCTGCCGCGTGGCGTCGAGTTGATGCGCCAGCGCATTCGTGCGTGTGTAGAAGTCGTGATTGTCGCGCGACTCGTTGATGCGCACTCCCCAGAGAATGATCGAGGGATGATTCCAGTCCCGGCGAATCATGCGGCTGACGTTGTCGACAGAAATATCTTGCCAGGGCTTGTCTCCAATGTGCTGCCAGCCGGGGATTTCTTCGAGAACCAGCAGGCCGATCTCGTCACATGCGTCGAGGAAGTGGCGCGACTGAGGATAATGCGAGGTGCGTACGATGTTGCATTTGAGCTTGTTGCGAAGGATATCGGCATCCCGGCGCTGAGCGCGGCCGGACATGGCCTGCCCGACCCACGGAAAAGTCTGATGGCGATCGAGACCGCGCAGCTTAATGACTTTGCCGTTCAGCTCGAATCCATGGTCGGTAAACTGGGCTTCGCGGAAGCCGAAACGGCGAGAGTCTTCATCAAGGACCTGGTTATTTCTTAGTAGTCGAACGTGGGCGGTGTAGAGATTCCCTTGCTCCAGGCTCCAGAGCTTGACATCGCCCAGTTTCTCCATGTGGATCGTTTGTTTTACAGGTTCGGGCCCTGCGCCGCTAACCGAAAGGGGTTTCCTGTTTTTGGCGAGCACTCGATCGCCGTCGCTGAGTTCGACCTCTACCTGCAAAGACTCCCTAGTGGAGTCGGTTCGTTGAATGAAGCAATCGACATCGACCGTTGGCGCCTGCGTAAGCACGTCTTTCGGGCGAACGAAAATGTTCTCGATGAAGGTTGAAGGAACCACTCGCAAGGATACTTCGCGATAAATCCCGCCGAAGGTCAGATAGTCGATTTCGTATCCGAAGGGGGGGATGTCAGGGCGCTCGGTGGAGTCGACATCGACGGCGAGGACGTTCTCTCCGTCGAAGTCGATGTGCGGGGTCAGGTCGAATGAAAATGGAGTATATCCGCCTTTGTATTCGCCGAGACGTGTGCCGTTGATCCACACCGTCGACGCCGTCATCACTCCCTCGAAATCGACGAAGACGCGTTTGCCCTTGGCCGCAGGAGGAAGTTTGAACCGTCGGCGATACAGGGAAACAAATTCGTAAGTCTTCTCGTCAAAACCATGCCAGGGGAGCGGAACGTTGGTATGTGGGACTACGACTTGATCGAACTTCGAGTCGTCAAAGTTCTTGTCGTGGCCTCCTTCAACTACGGTGCGACTGTAGCGCCACTTTCGATTGATAGGCAGAATAAGGCGTCCGGCGGTGCCGGTCTCAGGCGCCGGGTTGGCAGAAAGAGCGTAGGGTGTAAGGGCGGCGCCGGCGATCAGCGTGCCGCTTTGTTGCAGGAACGTGCGTCGATCCATGGATATTCATGCCCCCAATTCGGATACAAAGAATGACTGTGAACAACTCTTTAAATTCACAAAGTCCAGGCAAGTACCTGGTGCAAGTCGGCGACTGACGCGGACTCCGTGCCACGTGGCGTAGACGGACCAATGACCAGCGCCTGATTGTGCCCCTCAAACCAAACTAGAAAGGACGATTTCTCCGCCCCCGGCAGGCGCTGCTGATTGAGCCAGTTGTAATATGCGGCGAAGTCGCCATCAATGAGTGATCCGATGAAATCCAGTTCCGGTGCGACCGTGGCACCTGCAGAAAGCATCTCGTTCATGGGCCGCTGCCGCTGGCGTGGAGCAAACCGCACAAGCAGCGTGAGGGGCTGAGCGCGGCGCAGAGCTTCCCGTGCTGCCCACTGCGCAAACACCGTGCTGAAGATTTGAGTACCCGATCCCTCGGTCAGAACGCTGACCTCAAATCGCTCAAGAACTTCATCGTGCGTGCCACTCCCGTCCATCCCGAGATCCGACGGCCGCAACTGTGCCATGGTCGTTCGCAAGGCCTCCGGACCCATGCCGGGGCGGTCGATCTCTTCCTGCATCTTGCGCAGAAGAGCGTTACGGGTGGGTCCAACGGCCTTATAGGAAACACAGGTGAGGGCAGAATCAGACCGGGCGGATTCACCGCCATCGATATACCAGTGAGCATACGGCAAGGGGTGGTCCTTGGCCCTGGCCGTCACGGCATCGAGCAAATATTGAAGGCCGTTCTCCGGATTAATGTGCGCGTAGTACGCGCCGTGGGACCGTAATTTTCGAAACAGAGGATCGCTGTAAGAAGAGACGCCTTGACCGATGACGCTGATGCCGAGTCGAGGAATCGGAGGAGGTTCGGGCGGTGCTGCTGCGCGCAAATGATCGGCATAGTCGCCAGAGACTTTGCGGAACGCATCCAGTTGATGCGTGCTCCACAAGTGAGCGGACAAGCGCTCAACGAACTGAGCAGGCGACCTTACCCAGTCGAAGTCTTCGAGTTGCTTGGAGAGGCGGATTTCAGCGAATCCCTGAAAACAGTCCTTGAGCTGACCTGCCGACAATGAGGTGAGATATTCAAGTTCCCTCTCGCGGGCCTGGCGCTCGGCAGGAAACTTGAAATCATAGTTGACGAGTTCACGAAGCAGGCCAGGCACAAAGCTCAGCGGCAATTGACGAAGCGTCGCCAGATAACGAACGACAAACTTGCGAGCTTCCGGCGGGTAGCTATCGAACTTTTCGGGTTTGAGATCGCTCGGCCGCATTGGTTACAAGACTTCGTGCACCGGTTTTCCCTGCGACAGGGAGGCACTGAAGCCCAGCACTGCCCCTAGCGTAGGGACTAAGTCCGTGGAGTCGACGGCACGGTCAAAGACCACGCCCGGACGAACTCCAGGTCCGGCAACCAGCATCCACGTGGTGCGAGACAACGTGTCACCGGTGCGGTGATGCTGAAATCCGTTTCCACCCGCGTCTTCATCGGAGTCGCGCCCGAAGTCGGGCAGTATGAATAACGTTGTGTTGCCGGCGTATTCGGGCTCGGTCTGGATGGCCTTCCAAAGCTCGGAGCAAAGGCGATCGGTGCGACGGATGCCCTCGATGTAGAGGGAGTAGGCGCCCGCGTGGGCCACGTCGATATCGTGCAGTGTGATCCAGAGCAGGCTGGGAGCGACCTGCCGCATCAACTCGCGAGCAATGTAGACGGAGAGTTCGTCGGGACTCGAGAGCGTCTGGGCATGAGTCTTGAAGTCATCGACCGAGACCTTCAGGATCATCTCGAGCTGCTGGAGTTCGAACTCGTTGCCCACGAGTTCGGGCGTGTAATAAGGAGTTTCATAGTTGTCGCGCAACAGATGCTGATAGTCGTGGCTGCTGCCGGAGGTTGCGGCTGACAGAAGACGTTTGGGCAGAATTACGCGCGCCCCGAAGCCCGGACCGTAGGAGCGATGGCTGCTCTCTCCAATGCGGTTGAAACCGTTGCTGGGCGCGACAACCCAGGCATCGGAAGAGGGACGCTTCAGATCTTTGCGGAAGTACTCAAACACTGTCGGAGATTCCGGCGATACCGCAGCAAAGTTATTGAAGGTTTCATACACGCCGGTGGCGAGGCTGGCGGTCGCGACGTAATGCCCGAGGATCCCGTGATTCACGACCTGCGTGAAGAAGCTGCACTGCGGGATCAGTTCGCTCATCAGGTTTGGGACGTTCTCCTGTCCCTCGACCATAAAAGTCTCTTGATCGCGAGCTCCGCCGCCAAAGGTGATAACGACAACCTTTCGTTTCGACGACGAGGACAAGGCCCGGGACCAGGCTGGACGAAAGACCGTGCTCCCCAGAGCAAGACCCGCGGCATCACGCAGGAAATCTCTTCGGCTGCGTGCGATGCACTGGCTGAGTTCCCGGGGATTGGTGTGATTCTGCATTTCTGTTCGATGTGGACGGCCCACTGCCGCCCTCAGGGCTAAAGCCCGTTTGCATCTGACGTTGGTCGGCAAGGCTTGAGCCGTGCCCTTCCCAAAAACGCGCTGCCGTTTATGCAAGACGCTGTCATTCTTGTTTGGTATGGGTTGACGTCCCGATTTCCTCCGAGTAAACAAATTGGCGGATGTCTGCCTTCTGCTTGTCAAGGTCTGCCAGATGTTGCGCGCGTTGCTGCTGGTATACCGCGAGCTGGGCCTGCGCCTTTTCTTTTTGTCCGGTCCGCATGTAGGCCTGGCCCAGGCGATAGTGCGCGTCGGGAATCTCAGAGTTGCTGTCCAAAGCCGCCAGATACTCCGGAATAGCTTCGCCGTAGTGGGACTGATCGGACAACAGATTTCCCAACTGGAAATGCGCTTCGGAGAGCTTGGGATCGAGCGCTATCGCTTTTCTCAGCAGTGCATCGACCTGTGCGAAGTCGATGGCAGGATCCTGTGCGCGCTTCCCTTTCCAGAGGCTGATCGCGTAGTAGTACTGGGCTCGGGCGTCGTTGGGCTGCAACTCCGAGAAACGCCGGAAGTGTTCAATTACCTCGTCGGCCTGACTGGGCGAACTATCGTAGGCCTTCGACAGGAACAGGTAGCAACGGGAGTCGGAGGGGCTCAGATCGGCACCGCGCAGCAGGGACTTGACGGCTTCATCATAAATGCCGCGCGAGTAGTAGGCGATGCCCAATCCAATCGCGAGACGGGCAGATGTCGGGTAACGCTCGGCGGCATTGCGGAAGACTTCGATGGCAGGTTCCAGCGTACGGTGCAGAAGCAGTTCGCTGGCCCAGTCGAAGAGGTTGGATTCGCTGGGATCCTTGTGGGCGGCGGCTTCAAACTCGTTGGCCGCAACCACGAAGTTACCTTCCTTCTCCTCCACGTGGCCAAGAAGATTGTGTAACTCCGCGGTGTCCTGATGCTTCAAAAGGTCATGAATGATCTGGCGCGCGGGAGCAGCATTGTTCGTGAGAAGGTACGACAATGCCAGGTCGTAACCATTGTCGTAGGTCGAGGGATGGATTTGTTGAGCCTGCTTGAGGAACGGGATCGCTTCGGAGAGCTTGCCCTCTTTAATGTAAATCTCGCCCAGGTTGTGGTTTGCGTCGTAGTTGCGCGGCTCGAGGGCGACTGCTTTCTTGAGTTGCTGCCGGGCGCCTTCGATGTCCCCAACCCGGATCAGACTCGCGGCGAGGTTCGTACGGGCCGCTGCGGACGTGGGCTTGAGGCGGACAGCGGCCTGCAGGTGTTGGCTCGCCAGTTGATCTTGCGATTGTTCCGCATAGACCATGCCAAGCAGTTCGTGAGCCTCGAAGCTTTGCGGGACCTGTTGCAGGAGCTTCTCCAGTTGGGCCGCGGCTTCGGGAAAATGTCCCGCATCGTACTGCGCAACCGCCGCCAGGAACTGGCGGTTGAGTTCCTCATCGTGATTCGAAGTACCGGAGCGACTTTGAGCGAATGAGTAAGTTCCGATCAAGGCATGCCCAAGCAGAATGGTTAATCCTGTGCACCAGAGCAGACGGAAGGTCACGGCGTCCTTAATGGTAGCACTACGCGTAAAACCTACGGCAATCAAAGCCCACAAGCAAGTCGAAGGCGCTCCAGCGGAGCGCCTTCGGCGTCTGAGGAAAGCTAACCTTAGAAATAAAGTTTCAGGGCGAACTGAATTTCTCGCGAGCCGTATGGAGCGTCGCGAGTGGATCCGATTTCGCCGAATGTGGAATTGTTGAAATTGGTCGACCCCGAGACCGCCACCACACCGTTGCCACCGAAGCCCGGATAGTTGAAGTTCGGGTGGTTCACGAGATTGAAGAACTCCGTACGGAATTGCATCCGCATGCGCTCCGTCACCTGGAAGTCCTTGAAGATCGAGAAGTCCAGCCGGTGATAGCCCGGCCCCTCGATTTGCGTCGGAGTTGAACCTCCCAGCGCAAGCACCCCTGGCATCGGAATGCAGTTCGTGGGAGTGTCTGTCGATCCGACTTCGCACGGCTGGGCGAATGCCGCGGCATTCAACATCTTCACATTGCCGTCGGGTGTTTTCTGTAGCGAGGTGCGAGGACTGGCTCCGTTCAGAACGAACGAAAGGCACTGGGTACCAGCAGCTGTTGTTGACGGACAGGCTAGCTGAAAAGGCTGCCCCCCTTGGAAGGTGCTTGCCCATACCACAGACCAGCCGCCAACAAGGGCGTTTGTGACTCCGTGGGCGTCGCCCATAAATTTCTGCCCCTTGCCAAAGGGTAACTGGTAAGTGCCGCTGAAATGCACGACGTTACGGATATCGAAGTTCGCCAAGCCATAGTCACCGTGGATGCCCATCCCCGGAATGTACGGAGCGCGGTACCCGCCGGCACTGGCGAAGCCATTTAGCAAGTCGCTGGCGTCTGAACGCACCTTCGACCATGTGTAGGCAAACAGGAAGTCCAGACCCTTGGAGAACTTCTTGTTCAGACTGGTCTGCAGGCCATGGTAATAACTGCTGCCCGCGGTCATTGCGTAGCTTGCGCCTTGAGCAAAATCTGGGAACTGAAGACCTCCCAAGTTCGAGGCAATCCCTCCCGGGTTGGTGAGGGTGGTATTCGGTGGCAAGAGTTGCGTCGGCAGATTCGAATTTGGGAACACCTCAAGGTGGCGTCCGTAGGTTCCCACGTAACCGGCTTGCACCGACAGTGAGGGAGTCACCTCATACTGCAGGGTGAGGTTTGAGCCAATCGAGTATGGAGTTTTGTAGTCGAACTGGATTCCTCTCAGTTGCAACCCCTGTGCATTCACCGCAAGAGGATCCAAGGGGATACAGGCGAACCCCGTTTCCAAATACATGCCACCGGTTGGAGTTGCATCGGCGCAACCCTGGAATTGATTGATCGGGGTAGCGTCATTCTTTTGCTGGAACTGGAACGAGAATTGGAAGGGGTAGTTCTCGCCCAGATTCGGTGAATAGCCTCGGTTCTCAAATCCGTTGTAGAACATGCCGACACCGCCGCGTACAACAAACTTCGGTGTGGCCTGATAGGCGAAACCAAACCTCGGCGCCCAGTTGCTGGTTTGCGACTTGCCCAAACCTTTCCCGTATTGCTTGGTAATTGCTAAGCCGATGCCGTCCTGCGACAGCAAAGTCTGAAAACTGCTCGAGAGCTGCGTGGCCAACGGCCCCGGGGGAATGATGTAGAGTGGGCCACCACTCGGCGGACCGCCTGGGACGAAGTTCGCCTGTTTGGCGTAATGGTCGTAAACCAGACCGAAGTAATCCCACCGGATTCCCAAATTGAGCGTTAACTTCGGCGACATCTTCCAATCATCCTGCACGTACGTTCCGTAATAGTTTTTGCCGTTGTCGCTGAGAGAAATGTTGGAGGCGAATACGTTGTTCGGACCTCCTACGTAATCTGTACCGCCCGGAACAGTAGTGGCTTGGGGGGTTAAGAGGAACTGAGCGCGACCTGTGTTACCTCCACCCACGTTCGGGATGTCGGTGTAGGTGCCATCAAAGTTGAATTGACCGCGGGACCACGGTGGCTGCAAGGTCGAGAACTTCACATGCTGCCACTCGATGCCCATTTTGAACGTGTGCTTGCCGTAGATCTTGGTAAAGTCGTCGTTGAGTTGGATGGTGGAACTGACTTCGTCCGATGGCAGGAAGGCGTTGCCGCCAAGAGTCTGCAGGCCGTTGATCCCGAAGGCGGGAAGACCGCCATTCTCATGTTCCTGCGGGATACCTTTAATTCCATAGGTCCCCGGGAGATCGCTGAGGTTGTTCGCCTCGGGGATATTGCGCGTCGTATGCAGATAGTTCAAACCTGCACGAGCGTTATTGACGGTTGTCGGTGAGATTACGTGATTCCAAACCAATGCGCTCTGCTGCGCCAACGCTGTCTGATTGCCTTGGAAGAATCCGCCACCATCGGCTACGCCTCCGAAGATGCTGGGGATGAACTGCGGATCGTCGACGAAGCTGAAGCGGTAGAACAGTTGATCCTTTTGAGTGAAGTTGATATCGAGGCGGGCATCGAAAGCCTTGCGGTTCTCGCGAAGAACCGGAGAATTGGTGTAATTCGACGTGAGACCGCCGCTCGTTGGGCTTGGGAACAGATTCAAGAGCTGAATCGCGTTCGTGTCCAGTCGTCCTACAGGCAACATATTCAAGCCGCAACCGGTTAATGTGAAGGCGAGCGTGCCGGGGGGGCATGTGCCGAAGGGATCGCGCGCAAAGCCGACCGCCGTGCCCGCTGTAACTCCCGTTCCGCAGGTCGGCCCAGCCAATCCACTCACCGGATCAACGACTCCACAGCCGATGCTGCGCGTGGTTGCCGGATCAAGCACAGTTCCCAAAGGCATTGTTCGGCCCAGAATGTCATTGTGGGTGCCCGATTGGCCGGTGATCATATCCTGCAGATTTGTGTAACCACTAGTCCGCTCCGCGGTGGTTGGCACTGACCCGGTCTGCACCGTCCCCTGGCGTCGGCTCAAGGCTTCAAAGTCACCGAAGAAAAACAACTTATTGCGACCATCGATGACGTGCGGAATCACGACCGGACCGCCGGCCGTGAACCCATACTGGTTCTGGCGTAATTCGCCCTTCTGCGTCACCCAGTTTCCGTTCGCATCCTGAACCCGCTCGAAGTAATCCGCGGCGTCGAGTTTGTCATTTCGGAAAAACTCCCAGGCGGAACCGTGGAATTGATTCGTGCCCGATTTGATGGTCGCATTCAGCACGGCGGCACCGGAGCGGCCGAACTCGGCGCTGAAATTTGTTGTCTGGACTTTGAATTCCTGAATCGCATCGACGGGAGGCAGCACCACGAAGTTTGTGCCGTTTAGGAAGTCCACGGTGTCGGAGTTATTGTCGATGCCATCCAGCATGTAGTTGTTTTGCGCCGGACGGAAGCCATTGGCTGAAAAGGCCCCGGTGGCAGCATTACCGCGCGTGTCCGCCTGCGGAGAGTTCACACCGGCAGAAAGCTGCGCCAGGAAGGTGAAATTTCTTCCATTGAGCGGCAGGTTGTTGACGTTGCGGCTATCCATGACTTGGCCGACCGAGGCATCCTGCGTTTGCAGAACTGGAACTGATGTAGTGACTTCTACGGTCTCACTCACACTTCCGGGGGGCAGTTTGAGGTTTACGAGAACATTTGCGTTGACGTTGACCACAACGTTCGACTGAGTCACCGTCTTGAAACCTTGCGCGGAGGCATCGATTTTGTAACTGCCAATCCTGACTGGACTAAACGTGTAGGTCCCATCACCGGTCGTGTTGACCGTCAAGCTGGCACCCGTGCCCTGATTAGTGAGGGTGACCTTTGCCCCGTTGACGACAGCCCCTGAGGCATCCGTCACCGTTCCCGTAATCGACCCTGTGTCTACTTGAGCATGAAGTGGGAGAACGCTAAGAAGGACGCCAAACGTGAAAACAAGGAAACTGCGCAGAGTCCAGGAGCATGCCGATCGATTCATGAGCTCTCCTTTGAGCTTATCCGACCCGGCAACGAAGCGAGTCGGTCAAACACAGAACACGCCCAGCCAAACCAACAAAGCTGGTAAAAACATCGTAATGGGACCCAGTTTTCCGGCGGGTTAAATCCGAAACTGTTTTTAGTCTGGATTAACCGCTTAACCCACATTTACACTAATACAAACGCACTACGAACCATGTGTGCCGGGAATATCATGGGATAAGATTCGTTGTCAAGAATTTTCTTGTCGTCTATACTCCGCGCAGTCTACACCGGTCTGCGAGATCGCTCTCGGGGGATGGAAATTGAGCACGAGTGTAACCATTCGCGACGTTGCGAAGGCCGCGGGAGTGTCGACCGCAACGGTCTCGAACGTTTTAAATAATACCGGCAAAGTGGGTACTGAGACGCGCCGGCTCGTGATCTCAACGGTGCGAAAGCTCGGATACATCCGCGACGTGCACGCGCGTCATCTGGCTTCGCGCGACCGGCGCACTCTGGGCATCATCGTGTCCGACATTGAAAATCCATTTTTCCCGGAGGTGATCAAAAGCTTCGAAATCCGCGCACGGCAATTGGGTTACGACGCGATTCTCAGCGATACGAATTACGATCCCAGGCGCACGCGCGAAGCCGCGGAACGCATGATGGAGCATAAGGTCCGGGGCGTAGCGATCATGACATCGGAGATCAGCCTTCGTCTGGTACACGAACTGGCGCGCAGAAAGATCGCTGTGACTTTTCTCGATCTCGCACCCGTACAGGGTTACATGAGCAATTTGCGGATCGACTACTTGTCGGGAGTCGAGCAGATTGTGAATTACCTATACGAGAACGGGCATCGGCATATTGCTTTCGTTGCGGGGCGACCGGGCCTTAAATCCAACATGGAGCGCTTGGAGGCTTACGAAACGTCGATGCGGCGGTTAGGCCTCGAACCCGGGCCGGTGCTGCGAGGCGACCTGCGCTTCGAAGGCGGATTTGCGGCCGGAGCCGCGATTGCCAAACTGTCGCCACGCCCGACTGCTGTGATGGCAGTGAATGACTTAACCGCAGTAGGCGTGATCAAGGGCCTGCTAAATTTCGGGTGCCGCGTGCCAGAGGACATTTCGGTGACAGGGTTCGACAAAACTCGTCTGGCTGAGTATTGCAATCCATCGATCACCACGGTCGACATTCACCGCGAAACCCTCGGGCAACTCGCCGCCGACGCTCTCCACGAACTATCGAGTACGCCCAGTCCACAGGGGAAAGAATATCGAATATCATCCGAACTGATTGTCGGGAAGTCCTCTGGGCCCTCGCCGCAGGAATCGAGCCCACTTGAAAATGCTAGCATGCGAAGCTGAGTTCTGATTCCCGGGGATGAGACGAAACCGCGAAGAGCCGAGTTGGTCGCGAAGAACGTTTCTGAAGCAAATGGCGTGGGCACCAGTGCTGTTTATTCCTGCGCCATTGCAAAGGACCCTGGCCGCGTCGGGACTGACTGGATTCTCGGAAAGCCGGGTTCCGCACTTTCCTTTCGCTGACCTTCGTTTGGTCCCTCATTATCGGGAGCAATCCCCCCTGGATGCTGTTCTTCGCTTTGCTGATCCGGGTTCCGACGAGTACACCGCAGAGGGACATGCGGCGGAAATCCAGAGTCTGCTTGCCTCCTGGAGTGCCGAATTAAGAGGCGCCCCGCATGGACTATCTGTGCTGCGGCAATGTGTGTACCCGTTCATCGAGTTCACTCCCCTGGCCGCTCAGCAGGAAACGCGCATCCGCGCCGATCGCGGAATCGAAGTGTCGAGAAGAGAATATGCCTCGAGCTTGGCGAGCGGTCGTGATCGATTTCTCGATGAGATCTCGAACTATTTGGCAGGGCTCAGCTCCATAGAGACAGCGGATTTCGAAATTTATTCGTGCAAAGAAACTGATGCCTCACCGGTTGTTGTAAGTGCAGAGTTTCGTTACGAGATCGCGGGAACTAGAAGCGACGATTCTCGAGAAGGACGCATCGGGAACTGGAGCACTCGTTGGGTTCGCGATAAGTCGGGGACATGGCAACTTTCGCAATGGAAGGCGACCGATGAAACGGTCTGCCGTTCGCCGGGGCCGCTGTTCGTGGACATTACGGCGCGCGCTCTCGGCGGAAATGAATCCTACACAGAGCAACTTCTGCACGGAGCGGATTATTGGCGTGCGGTCCTCGATGGAGCCATCGGAGTTGACGTCTATGGGAATAACGGCGTGGCAGTCGGCGATTTCGATAACGATGGCTTCGACGATCTATACGTCTGCCAAGGGGCGGGCCTTCCCAACCGACTGTTTCGGAATCGGGGAGACGGAACGTTTGAGGATGTCACCGAGAGGTCGGGCGTCGGCGTACTCGATTTCACATCTTGTGCTCTGTTCGCAGATTTCGAGAACCGCGGGCTGCAAGACTTGCTTCTGGTCGGCGCCACTGGCCCCCTGCTGTTCGTGAATAACGGCGACGGCAAGTTTTCGCCTCAGAAGGATGCGTTCCACTTTTCGCGGCCTCCCCAAGGCACCTTCACGCATGCGGCGATCTCCGATTACAACCGTGATGGCCGGTTGGATGTCTATTTCTGCCTCTACAACTACTATCAAGGGCTCGATCAGTACCGGTATCCGGTCCCGTATTTTGATGCGCGCAACGGGCCCCCGAATTATCTATTTCGGAATTCCGGCAAATGGCAATTCGAGGATGTAACGGATGCGGCAGGCCTCACCGTCGACAATGATCGATATACCTTCGCTTGTTCGTGGGGAGATATCAGCGGCGATAGATACCCGGATTTGTACGTGGTAAACGATTTCGGAAGAAATGTACTTTACCGCAACAAAGGCAACGGAACCTTCGATGCAATTTCCGCTCAGGCTCATGTCGATGAGGTTGGGGCGGGAATGAGTTCTTGTTGGCTCGATTTTGACAACGATGGAAGGCAGGACATCTACGCAGCAGGCATGTGGGTCGCAGCAGGCATGCGCGTCTTCGACGATCCACATTTTCATCCCGACGATCCGGCAAGGATCCGCGGACTGTACCGTCGACATATGACCGGGAATTCCCTGTACCGGAATCTCAAGGACGGCACCTTTGAGAATGTCGCCATGAAGTCTGGCGCCGAGAAGGGCCGCTGGTCTTGGTCCACGGATGGATGGGACTTCGACAACGACGGCTTTCCTGATCTGTATGTTGCAAACGGATATCTCTCTGGCCTGGAAAAACGGGACGTCTCAAGTTTCTTCTGGCGGCAGGTGGTGGCGAAGTCGCCGCAAAATTCCAACGCCTCTCCAGATTACGAACGAGGATGGGGCGCGATGAACGAACTGATTCGCTCCGACTCTACATGGAATGGTCATGAACGAAATGTGTTTCTAGCCAACAATCGCGATGGGACCTTCTCTGACATCTCCGGCATCGCCGGACTCGACTTTCGTGATGACAGCCGATCATTCACGTTGGCGGATCTCGACGGCGATGGCCGGCTCGAGATCGTACTTAAGAACCGTAACGCTCCGCAGGTTCGAGTCTTGCGGAATGCGATGAATAGTCTGGGGAACTCGATTGTTTTGCGGTTGCGTGGAGATAAGAGTAATCGTGATGCGATCGGTGCGGCAGTGACCGTCTCGAGCGGATTGCTAAGCCAGACGAAGTATGTTCAAGCGGGCTCCGGTTTTTTGTCTCAACACACGAAGGAGCTCTTCTTCGGACTTGGAGAATCGTCCGTCGGAGTGCACGCAACGATTCATTGGCCGAGCGGACTGAAGCAAGAGATGGAGAATCTGCCCGTGAATCAGCGGATCGAAATCCACGAAGGCAGTGCGACTTTCAAGGCCAAGCCATTCGCGGCTTCGCCACAGTCGTGGGCAACGCGATCGGAGTCGTTCCCTACCGGCGAAGTTTTGCCCTCGGCCTGGGGGACATGGCTAATCGAACCCGTTGCAGCACCTGCGTTCTCGTTGCCTGATTTGAGCGGTAACCTGCGCGAACTCGCCGCATTCCGTGGCAAGTTTGTCCTGCTCTTTCTTTGGTCGTCCACCTCGTGTGAGTGCCGGAAATCGATAGATATTTTGCGCAAGTCACAGGCCGCATTCGATGCGCGGAGGCTTCAGATCGTCGGCCTCAACTTGGACGACTCTCAGGATTCTCGTGCCATTCAGTCGTTTGTTGGAAGTGACCTACTACCCTTCCCTGTCCTGCTTGGCGATGCAGAGACGGCGGGCGTCTACAACATCGTCTACCGCTACCTGTTCGATCGACATCGTGATCTTTCGTTTCCGATGCAATGGTTGATCGATCCTTCCGGCGAAATCATCAAGGTCTACCATGGCGCTCCCGACACGGATCAGATTCTGCGGGACATGGCATCCGTACCTCACGATGGAACAGAGCGGCTGGCTAAAGCAGTTCCATTTCAAGGCACTCTCTATCAGGACGAATTTCGAAGAAGCTCCCATACGTATGGGGTTGCATTCTTCCAACATGGTTTTCTGAAAGAAGCGGAGCAGGCGTTTCAGCAGGCCGTTGCCGCGAATCCGGACGACGCGGACGCTTTTTACAACCTGGGAACGCTTTATCTAAGGCGTGATTCTCCGCAGGAGGCCAGGCGCAATCTCGAGCAGGCAGTAAAGCTTCGCCCGACATATGCGGAAGCGTGGAATAACCTTGGAATGTTGGCCGCGCAGCAGGGCGACAACGAAGAAGCTATCGCCAACTTTCAGCGGTCCCTCGAACTCCGCCCTACCTATGCCACCGCCCTGCTCAATCTCGGCAACGTGTACCGGAGGCAAGGAGACTTCGAGCAAGCAGAAAGATCTCTGAAGCGGGCGGGCGAGATTGAACCCAACAACGCTGAGATCAATTACAACCTGGGCATGTTGTATGCGCGAAAGAATGACATGGTTTTGGCGGAACAATATCTGAGAAACGCAGTGAAATTGCGGCCCGACTATTCCGATGCGCTGAACAATCTTGGCGTGCTTATGATTCAGCAGCAGCGCTACGCAGAAGCCGAGGCGAACTTGAATGCCTGCATAAGGGCCACGCCAGACTTCGATCAGGCCTATCTCAACCTCGCGCGCATGTACGTCGTTCTCAACGAAAAGGCAAAAGCTCGAACGACATTAGAGACTTTGCTGCAAAAACAGCCTCAGCACAGGATGGCTCAGCAGATGCTGCAACTGCTATATTGAAGGCTTCATGGCGAGGTATTTTGGGAATTTTGGGGACGGGTTCGATGCGACCATCAGGCCCATGTAGAGCACGGTGGCTTGTCTTTCTCCTCCTGTGGTTAACGATCTGCAGTTCTGGTCAGACCTCAAAAAGTGCGACGCAACGAAAAAGTTCAACTCCACCCGTTACCGCGACAAACCTGATTCAGGCTCAGGAACTTATCCAGCAAGGACAATATGCACTGGCAAAAAGCCTGATTGAGGACCAACTCAGGCTCAATGCTTCGAACGTCGAAGCTTATAACCTTTTGGGCATCGTCGCTACGAACGAGAAAAACTACAGCCAGGCCGAAGGGGCGTTCCAGCAGGCCTTGCTCCTCGTCCCGGAATCAAGTACGACGCACAACAATCTCGGCAACTTATATGTGGCCGAGCAAAAGCTTGATCTGGCCGAAAAAGAGTTCAACCTCGTCCTGAAAACTGCGCCCGCGAATCGGGATGCCAATTACAATCTCGGTCTCCTGTTGATGGCGAAAGGCTCTCCGCTTGCCGCTATCACTCATTTCCAGCGAGTGCATCCGCAAACGGTGGAGACACGCTTCAATCTCATCCGCGCATATTTTGCGGCCGGGAAGAATGCGGAAGCTCTGTCTCAGGCACGCGAACTCTCTGCTGCGTACAAGCGAGACGTGCAACTCCACTTCACGCTGGGATTGGTCCTAGCCTCAGCAAAGCAATATAAGGCGGCGCAACTTGAGTTAGAGCAGGCCAACGCCCTGACGCCTGAGACGTTCGAGATTTTGCACAATCTAGGCCAGGCATATTTACGCGGGCAGGAGTATGCCAAGGCGGACCTTGCGCTAAATCGCGCTCTTAAGCTCAAGCCAGACTCGGTCGAGACTCTGTATCTGCTGGCGCAGGTGTATTCGGAGCAGAGCCGACCCGTCGATGCTCTGGAATTGCTGGTTCGTGCCCACAAAGCGGCTCCGGAAAACGCCGACGTGATTTTCCTATTGGCTCGCATCAGCATGATGCAGAACTATTTCGAGGATGCGATCCCGCTGCTTGAATCGGGTGTGAAGCTGGCGCCCCAACGCGCAGACCTTCACGCCGCCCTCGGCGAAAGCTACTTCATGTCGGGCAAAACTGAGAAGGCCATTGAAGAGTTTAAGAACCTGATAGCGCTGGATCCTTCAGCCCGCTCGTACGCATTTATGGGGCTCTCATACCGTCACCTGGGACGTTTCGAGGAAGCCACGAAGTACTTTAACGCTGGACTAAAGCTGGACCCGCACAATGCGACGTGCCTTTACAATCTCGGGTTCATCGAAGAACGCCAGGGGAACACGGCGCGAGCCGACGAACTGTTTCAACAGGCGCTTCGCTATAACCCGGACTATTCCGATGCCCTGCTGGAGCTGGCTAACCTGCGCGTGAAAGACAAGAAATATGCCGAGGCTGCGGAACTTCTTCGCCACTATGTGAAAGTCGGCCACGATGTCGCAACCGGATACTACAAGCTGGCGATGGTCGAGAGGAGTCTTCATCAAACCGCAGCCGCGCAGCGGGATCTCAATGTTTTTCAGACACTGTCGAAGAACTCATCGACCGGACCGATGCCGTATCAGCATCTGTTCGACTACCTGAACAATCGGTCGCAACTTTCAGCGCAGGCCCGCACCGAACTCGATGTCGCGGAACTGAATGAGCAGATCAAGAAGCACCCCGGACAAACCCAGGACCTTTATCTGCTCGCGGAGACGTATCTCAAGCTGGGCGATGTGAAGAAGGCACGCGAGGCGGTCGCGCAGCTTGATCAAATCAGCGCGGAGGACTATCGGACCCAGACTGGGATAGGAGTACTGCTGGCACGATACCGATTGTACGATGATGCGATCCAGCACTTCCAGAATGCCCTGCACGCGAATCCAGATTCTGATGATGTCAAGTACGATCTGGCCAATGCGTATTTCCGCAAGGGGCAGCACAAAGAGGCGCTTGGCGCTGTGCAAACCATATCTGCTGCCGGGCAGCAAGATGACAATTCTCTTGCGCTGCTGGGTGACATTGAAGCGCACCTCGGCAATGCTCCAAGGGCAATGGAAATCTTCCGGTCCGCAATCGCGCGAAATCCCGATAATGACCAGTACTATCTTTCTCTGACACTGGCTCAGCTTCGTGGAAACGATCTGGCGGGCGCAGAACAAACTCTCCAGAAGGGACTGGCACGCATTCCGGGCTCGGGCAAATTGATCTGGGGGCAAGGCCTGGTGTCGGTAATGAAGGGAAATATCAAACAGGCGGCAGAGCGTTTGGAGCGGGCCGTGGACTTGCTGCCGGAATGGGCCGGAAGCTATTCGACGCTGGGCGTCTTCTACTATCAGACAGGACAAATCGAAAAAGCGCGAGAAGTGCTCAACCGTTTCAGGGGCAGTAATGCTGGTGGGCTCGACATCAGCAGAATCGAAGATGCATTGTCGAAAGCCCCCGGGAACTCTTCGTCGTCGGATCAATCCATGCCAATGGTAGCCCGCCAGCAGATGCTGCAATTTGCATTGCTGATCGCAGACCGAAGCTTGTGAGAATGAGGAGAATCTACACGAGTCGGCAGTATTCTCGGGCTGCGACAGCTCTTCTGCTAGCAGTGCTCGGGTTCTTGAGCGGCTCGGCATGGTACAGCCGCGTTTTCGCCGCCCAATCTCCCAAGACTGCTGAATCGCCGATTCCAGTGCGCTATACCGATGTTCGGGAGGGCGCAAAGATTACGTTCCAGCAGGACTCTACCCAAACCGATGAGAAGTACTACCTTGAAACCATGGGAACCGGTGTCGCCTGGATCGACTATGACCAAGATGGCTTGATGGATTTGTACTTTGTCCAGGCGGCAGCCACGGATATCTACAAGCCCCCGCATCCAATTCGCAGCGCGCTTTATCATAACAATGGCGATGGAACTTTCAGTGATGTTACTGACAAGGCTGGCGTTGCCGCCGAAGGCCACTACGGACAAGGGGTCGCGGTGGGCGACTTCGATAACGACGGCTACCCGGACCTCTACGTCACTGGATATGATCGCGCCATCCTTTATCACAACATTGGCGATGGGACCTTCACCGATATCACCACAAAAGCAGGGGTAGCTGATGCGGGTGGATGGTCGACGAGTGCCGGGTGGTTCGATTACGACAAAGATGGCTGGCTCGATCTGGTCGTCACCAACTACATCGAGTGGAGTCCGAAGAATAACCTGTGGTGCGGCGAACAGCGCCCCGGATACCGATCGTACTGCCATCCCGGAAACTACAAAGGCCAACGCATCAAGCTCTATCACAATAATCACGACGGAACCTTCAGCGACGTAAGTGACAGGTCGGGAGTGGGCAAGCCCGAGGCGAAGGGAATGGGTGTAGTGCTCGCGGACTTCAACAACGACGGATGGCCCGATATTGCCGTCGCCAACGATTCCTGGCCGAACTTTCTCTTCATCAACAAGCACAATGGGACCTTCGAAGACGTGTCTCTGGTCTCCGGGTTGGCAGCGAGCGAAGACGGCCGCTACGAGGCTGGCATGGGCATCGATGCGGCCGATGTCGACGGCGATGGCTGGATGGATGTTTACATCACCCATCTCGACTTCGAGTTGAATCGCCTCTACCGCAATAGTCAGGACGGAACGTTCACGGACGAGACGTTTCGATCGCGGATCGGAAACACAGCTGTCCTGCTCAGCGGAGTTGCCGCAAAGTTCCTCGATTACGATAATGACGGGTGGAATGACATTGTCCAGTTGAACGGCGCCATGCTGGACAATATCGCGCTGTATCACGGGGAAGTTTCTTATAAAGAGCCTTTGCTGATGTACCGCAATCGCGGTAAGGGCGAGTTCGACAAAGTTTCTGATTCGCTCGGGCCAGATTTCATGCGCCCCATCGTTGGCCGCGGACTGGCGACTGCAGATTACGACAATGATGGCGATATCGACATTGTGACGAACAATCGCGGTGACTTCCCTTCCCTGCTGCGCAACGATGGCGGCAATGCTAACAATTGGCTGACCGTACAGTTAGTCGGGACGAAGTCAACCCGAGACGGCATCGGCACTGCACTCAAAC
Organism: Binatia bacterium; assembly: GCA_035577905.1. Taxonomy (GTDB): domain Bacteria; phylum Acidobacteriota; class Terriglobia; order Terriglobales; family Acidobacteriaceae; genus Sulfotelmatobacter. Next base: position 22,182 of record DATKAP010000010.1, on the reverse strand, counting down.
TCACGTCCGAAGGCTTTATGCACATGGAACAGGCGAAAGGGGGCACGAGCTACATGTCGGCGAGCGACCCTCGCATCCACTTTGGTCTGGGCAGGCGCTCGAAGATCGCCTCGCTGGAAATCACATGGGCCAGCGGGCAGGTGGATCGATTGACAAATGTGCCCATCAACCAGATCATCACAGTAAAGGAGGGCACGGGAATTATCCCGCGCCAGTTCCCCAAGATTTCGAACTCGAAATGAATTTTCCCCGGCGCCGTTTTCTTGGATCGTCCCTGATCGTTTTCGGCAGTACTTTGGTAGACGCGCTGACCACTCCACTGTGGAAGTGGAATCGACGCCTTGCCCTTTCGACTCAAGCTGCAACTCCCGATTCTCCCGTACAGTTTGTCAACATTGCCCGTGAGGCTGGACTTACGACTCCCAACGTTTGGGGAGGCATGGATCACAAACGCTACATCATCGAAGCGAAAGGTAGCGGGCTTGCCTTCTTCGACTACGATCAGGACGGATGGCTTGACATCTATCTGACAAATGGAACGCGCATTGGCGAGAAATGGGCTCCCGGTCAGGAGCCTACGTCTCATCTCTACAGAAACAACCGCGACGGTACGTTCACTGATGTGACAGAAAAATCAGGTCTGGCCCGCACTGGCTGGCAGACGGGAGTTTGCATCGGTGACTACGACAATGATGGTTGGGATGATTTGTTCTGCTGTTTCTGGGGGCACAACATCCTGTTTCACAATAACGGCGACGGCACGTTCACAGACGTAACGCGCAAGGCGGGGGTATACGACGAACGTGTTCGCTGGGGATCCGGTTGCAGTTTCCTTGACTACGATCGTGACGGACTCCTGGATCTATTCGTCTGCAACTACATTCAATTGGACACGGAGAAGACGTCTGCGGCAGGAGAAAGCGCCACTTGCCAGTGGAAGGGCATCCCTGTGATGTGTGGCCCGCGCGGACTGACGGGCGACACGAATGTGCTGTATCACAACAACGGCGATGGCACATTCACGGATGTGTCGCAGAAGGCGGGCATTCTGAAGCCTGGCCCGCGATACTCGATTACTTCCGTCAGCACGGATTTCGACAATGACGGCTGGCCTGACATATATGTGGCCGTGGATTCCGAGCCCAGCATTCTCTACCACAACAATCACGACGGCACCTTTTCCGATATTGCGGTCATAGCGGGGTGCGCCTACAGCGAAAATGGCCACGAGCAGGCGGGAATGGGGGTTGGCGTAGCAGACTACGATTGCGACGGCTGGTTCGACATCTTCAAGACCAATTTCGCCGACGATACTTGCAACCTTTATCACAATAACGGGGACGGGACTTTCAGCGACGTGACGTTTGCTTCCGGGGTAGGCGTCAACAATCAATATGTCGCTTGGGGCTGCGGGTTCGTGGACTATGACAACGACGGTTGGGCGGACATCATCCAAGTGAACGGGCACGTGTATCCGGAGATTGCGGGCCACGAGATTGGACAGTCATTCAAGAATCCGCGCCTCGTATACAAGAACCTCGGCAACGGTCAATTCAAAGATGTTTCTTTCGGCATGGGTCCAGGAATTAACGAGCGCCATTCCAGCCGCGGCGCGGCTTTTGGTGACTTCGACAACGACGGCGACATCGATGTGCTCGTCTTGAACATGAATGAGGTGCCCTCTCTTCTGCGAAATGACGGGGGCAATAAGCAGAATTGGATCAAGATCAAACTGATCGGAACGAAATGTAATCGCACCGCGATCGGTACGCGGGTGAGGGTTGTCACCGGGAATCATTCGCAGATCGATGAGGTTCGCAGTGGGTCGAGCGTGATGTCTCAAAGCGATCTGCGACTTCACTTCGGACTGGGCAAGGCTCAGACTATCGACCTGATTGAAGTAAAATGGCCCACCACTCAGAAGATCGAGCGGTTCACGCAAGTGAAGGCCAACCAATTTCTGACGATTCGCGAAGGCGGCGGCATTGTCCAACCATCCGCTTTGCCAACAAAGTCACCCAAATGAAAGCTCTTTTGCTCTCCGAATATCGGCGCCTAGAACTTACAGATGTGGCCACTCCAAAACCGCAACCGGGAGAGGTACTGCTTCGCGTAGCGGCCTGCGGGATTTGTGGCAGTGATGTACACGGTTACGACGGCTCCTCCGGACGACGTATCCCGCCGGTTGTGATGGGACATGAAGCGTCGGGAGTCGTTGCGGCCATTGGCGAAGGCGTACGTGGATTGGCCGAAGGCGATCGTGTCACGCTTGACTCAACGGTATATTGCGGTGAGTGCGCAAACTGCCTTCGCGGCGACATCAACCTGTGCGATCGCCGCGAGGTGCTGGGCGTGTCGTGCGGCGATTACCGCCGTGCCGGCGCGTTTGCGGAGTTCGTTTCTGTGCCTGCCCGCATCATTCACCGGCTTCCCGATACGCTTGCCTTTGAAGACGCTGCATTGCTCGAGGCGGTGGCCGTCGCGCTGCACGCCGTTTCCCTTGTAACGGTCGCGCCTGGCAGCACGGCCTTGGTTGTAGGAGCGGGGACGATCGGGCTACTGCTGCAGCAAGCATTACGCGTGGCGGGCTGCTCGCGTGTGCTGGTCGCCGATCCGGATCGAACTCGTCTCCCGCTGAGCCAGAAACTGGGCGCAACCGAAACGCTTTCCGAACAAGTCGTAGAACGGGTCACCGAGCTGACAAATGGAATCGGTGTGGACCTTGTTGTGGAGGCCGTGGGAAAGACGGAGTCCATCGCCACATCCATCGACTGCGTCCGGAAGGGTGGAACCATCGTCCTGGTGGGCAACATCACACCAGAGGTAAAAATCCATCTCCAAAAAGTCGTCTCACGGCAGTTGCGACTGCAGGGATCATGCGCCTCCGCGGGTGAATATCCCCAAGCAATCGAACTCATGTCCAAGGGTGCAATCCAAGTGAAGCCGCTCATCACCGCGGTAGCGCCACTGGCGGAGGGGCCACGCTGGTTCGAACGGCTCTATGCCCGCGAGCCGAACCTGTTGAAGGTCGTGCTCACACCGGGGACTTCATCGTGAAACGGCAATCAAGCGGTTCAAGCCTCTTTGACCTTAGCGGCCGAGTGGCTATCGTGACCGGCACGAGCCGCGGACTCGGCCAGGCATTCGCGCGCGCTCTCGCCCGCGCCGGTGCGGATCTAGTCCTTACCAGCCGGAATCGCTCGGCCTTAGCGGATTTCGAAGCGGAGATCACGGCGCTAGGCCGTCGTGCACTGTCCCTGGAACTGGATGTTCGCAACCACGCCAGCATCGAAGCCATGGTTGCCTCGGCAGAGAAGGCATTCGGGCATCTCGATATCCTCGTCAACAACGCCGGATGCAACATTCGCAAACCCGCGGTCGATGTTACGTGGGACGACTGGAATCAGATCCTGGATACAAATCTTCGCGGGAGTTTCTTTGTGACGCAGGCAGTAGCACGTCGAATGATTGCATGCCAATACGGCCGCATCATCAATATCGGGTCGGTCACAAGCGTAGCTGGATATGCAGGGCTTGCGCCTTATGGCGCGAGCCGCGGAGGCATTCGGCAACTCACGATGAGTCTGGCGGATGACTGGGGCAAGTACGGGATCACAGTCAACTGTCTCGCGCCGGGATGGTTCCGCACAGAGCAGAACAAGATTCTTTACGAAGATAAAGAGTGGGTGGAGTATCTCTCCGACCGCATTCCGCTGAAGCGCCCGGGACAGCCTGATGATCTCGAGGCAGCCGTCGTGTTTCTCGCGGCAGAGTCCAGCCGCTACGTGACTGGCCAGACTCTGCTAATCGATGGAGGCATTTCAACCGGCGCCGTCCGCGCGCTGCCAAAGGCTCGTTGATTATTGATGAATTCTCGCGGCCCAGCCTCCGCCGCTCGCCAGTTGTAGTTTCAACTTTGTGGTCCGACTCACAGATGTGGTCGTCTTGCGGTGGTCGCTCGCGTTTCGATCCGCATTTACACCGTCCTCATAGGCATCCATCGTGAAAGTGCCATCTGGCAGGAACGACAGATCGATGTCGACAGAACGCGGAGTCCAGTCATTCATCGCTCCGACATACCAATCTTTTCCATTTCGCCGCGCAACTACAACATAGTCGCCAATGCGGGCATCGAGAACTTTAGTCTCGTCCCACTCTGTCGGCACCGCACTGAGGAATTCCATCGTCTCAGGTTCCCGCAAGTAGTTCGAAGGACTATCCGACAACATCTGCAACGGACCTTCGTAGACAACATACATGCCAAGTTGATGACAGCGCGTGCCCATGGCCATGGGCTGGCTATTGATGGGAGCGAATGTGGTTTTGGTCGCATTACGCATTGCACCCGGTGTGTAGTCCAATGGCCCGAGGAACATTCGAGTGAACGGCAACGTCACGTTATGCTCCGGCTCGGATTCCCGGCTCCACTTGCTCCACTCCATGCCGCGCACGCCTTCGGTGTTGATCAGGTTAGGCCAGGTGCGGGTCATGACGGCGGGCTTCTGGTCTCCGTGATAATCCACCAGCATGTGGCGTTTTGCGGCCTCGCGGCATACGCGATCGAAGTATTCGATCATGATCTGATCGCTACGCTGCATGAAGTCGACTTTGATACCCTTCACGCCCCACTTTTCAAATTGATCGAGCGCGGGAATCAACTGATCGTCGAGCGTTTTCCACGATGCCCAGAGAATAATTCCGACATTCTTCTGCTTGGCATAAGCGACCAACTCATCCATATTGAGAGCTGGAGTGACTTCCAGCAGATTGCCCAGCTTGTACCAGCCATCGTCGAGAATGATGTAGGGGATGTTGTACTTTGCGGCAAAGTCGACATAGTACTCGTAAGTCTTCGTATTAATCCCTGCCTGAAAATCGACTCCGTCAATGTTCCAGTCATTCCACCAGTCCCAGGCCACTTTGCCGGGCTTTATCCACGACGTGTCCTGAAATTGCGACGGCCGCTGTAGCAAATAGATGATCTGATTCGTGATCAGGTCGCCATCGTGGTCAGCAACCCCAATGACACGCCAAGGGAACGTTCTCTTGCCCGAAGTTTCCGCAATATAGTCGGCGGTTTCCACCGGCTTGTAGTCGCGATCGCTCGTTTGCTGCAATTTCACTGGATAAGGAGGAAACGTCGCCGCCAAACCAGTCCCGCCGGTTCCTCGCAACCAAAGCCCCGGATAGTCGTCGAGATCAGATTCAGCGATGGCAAGCTTTGCCCCGTGGCCGAGATCGACAACGGCAGGTAACGTAGCGATAAATTCAGGTGCGATATCGCTCAGATGCTGTGGAAGGTATTTGCGCTCATTGTGCGAATAAAAGCTGTCTTCTTGCGGATAGTAGACGACGAAGTTGGAGGAGAAGTTGAATGCCGACTCTTCGCCGAAGATCTTGACTTTCTCCTGGGGCAACGATGTCTCGAATCGGTACGCTACACCTTCGTTGTAGGCGCGAAATGCAACCGAGTAGCCACCATCCATCTTCAACGTCAATTCGTTGTAATGGTCGCGAATCTTCGCAAATTTCTGGCGAACTACCGGCTGAACGACCTCGTCCGAGGAGCGCGTCTTTGCATCCAAGACTCTCGGCTGAATACCAAGCTTTGTGTGCTCCACATCAAGTGAGAGCGTGGAGTTCTCCAGCACCGCCGCTCCCCTCAGGATAAGGTCATAGCGAATCCGCTCCGCGGTGCGAATCCTCAGCTCGATGCGTCCGTCCGGGGAACGCAGGTCATAGCTCGATTGCGCGTTTCCGTCTTGAACAAGAAGACACCCTAGAAGTGCGCAAGCCGACAGCGGGAAAAGTACTCTCATGGAATGACCTCCAGAAGGAAGCAGGTTTGTGTGCGAGAAATCGGAATCTTACTCGGGAAGGCGCTGCATTACAAATGATCCAGATGCAGACTGCGGTTACGTTCGATCTCACTTCGGCTGGAAAGAAATTGAGACAGGCTTCCCCTGGAAAATCGTACTTTTCTTTTCTCCGAATAGCTGCACGTCAATTGCCCTCTGCGACGGCGAAAGCATTCGCGAGCCAGGTGCAAGTTTGAGGTCCATCGTGCGACTAGTGTCGTTCCACGTCATGGCGATCCCCATCCAATGTCCTGAGCGATAGTCGAATGATGTGCCATCGTCTTCGTAGAGCAGGAAGGAGGCATCGGCACCGGGAAAGATCGAAAGCAGAAGCGGAGCGTCGACTTTCTCATCGACATATTGTTTCACCGGACCGAAGGGTAGAATCGATCCCGCGCGTACGTAAAGTGGCAATGTCTCAAGGTCGACAGGTCGGTCGATTTCGCGGCCGCCGTCCAGCCGTTCTCCGGTCCAGAAGTCGTACCAGGTTGCTGGCGGAAGGTATATGCGCCGCGAAGTTGCTCCCTTCTCCACCACTGGAGCAACCAGCATGCTCTTTCCCCAGAGGTATTGGTGCCCGCATTCTGACGACTTGGAATCATCGGGGAAGTGCAGCCACAACGGACGCATGATGGGCATTCCCGTCTTTGTACACTCGTGCACTGTGCTGTAGAGATAAGGCAGCATCCGGTAGCGCAGTTCCAGGTATTTTCTGCAAATAGGCTCGACACGGGCATCGTGGAGTTGACTGGGATCGGGGATCGCAGCGCCTTTGTAGTTGCTGATCTCCACGGGTCCAGTTTCTCCCGTATTCCATCCCCACGGCAACCGCAACTTCCAGGTGCGGCCATGACAACGAAAGAGCGGGCAGAATGCACCGAACTGAAACCAGCGGACAAACAACTCGGCGGTAAATTCCGGAGTCGGAACAAAACCTCCAATATCGGTGCCCCAGTAGGGAATGCCGCTGAGAGCGGTATTGAGAGCAACCGGGATGTGCGTCTTCAGCGTTTCCCACGTGGAATAGACATCTCCCGACCACAGAAAGGACGCATAGCGCTGCATCCCGGCATAGCCGTTGCGATGCAAGGCGTAGGGACGCTGATTCGGCCGATCAATCTGCGGTCCCTCCCAATACATGCGATTCCTGGTGAGCCGCGACGTGCTGTCGAGCGGATCACCTTCGTCTGGCCACCAGCCGTCAATCCCCATCGCCTGGTCTCTGCGGTGCGTGGCCCAATAGCAACTGGCCGCGGATTCGTCGAATCGCGACAGCTCACAATGGTCGTGAACAGTACCGTGTAGTTGATCGGACAGAATGACCACATGCATCACGGCGCGGAAATGTTCCACGTGCAATTCGTCAAGAACTTCGTTCGGATCGAGGAAAACCCGAGTATTCCAGACAAAGCTTCCATTTTCCGCGTTCCATCCGGACGGGCAGAATCCCGTTCCCAGATAGATCATCGCGTCGCACGGCAGCTTCTTTTCGCGAAACGTTTTTGCTTCGGTAATTATTTCCTCGCGGCTGGCGAGAGTCCGATGTGATTGCTGATAGCCAAGACTCCACAGCGGCGGCAGTTCGGGAAGCCCTGTAAGTCGGGCGTATTCGGCCATGATCGTTGGCGGATCTGTCGCGGCGACGAGAAACAAATCCAGCGGAAGGGCACCATCTCGATTCTTGGGAATGAACCTGCTCCGTTCCCCGGTGAAATCGAAGGTCCCCAACGGCTGATGAAAGAAGATCGCCCAGCCTTCCGTTTCGATAACCCATGGAATGGGAACGCGGCCGCCGTGCGTGGCGAGTTTGTATCCACCCTGTCCGCTGCGCATTTCGTCCGTCGAGCCGCGGCGGTCGTATTGCGGGCCTCCCTCGCCCAGGCCGAAGAGGGGTCTGGCACCAGTGAGAAACGAGAGCGCACCAGAGTTCTCGTCCCACTCAAATCGCTGGATGCTGCCAGTCTTTGCATTAGCCACACTGACGCTGACGGGGCGCCACGAAATCGTAAAACGGAAATTCCCAACAGTAATTTCTTTCCCCTCTCCCTCCGCAACCGTGCTAACCGGATTCCCCCACGATTCCTGCACGAGGGATCCATCGCCGGCTGCAGGCCGCTGAGATCCTTGGTTGATGCGACGAAACGTGACGCGCGAGGTGTGATCACTAACAGGAGTAATTTGGACTTCGGGCGCCGCTCCACCCTCGGTCGCATTCTCGGAGCGCGCCAGTTCTGGACGAATCAAAACGGCGCCCGAGAAAGCAGCGAATCCCTTCAACACTTCTCTACGATTCCACTTCGGTGTCATCACTGATGACCGTCTTTCCAAGCACTCGGCGAAGGTGAAATGGATTGTAGCTGAAGCGGGCAAATTGAGTAAACGATTACTGACATCGCGATATAATGCCCCGTCATCGTCAGCCGCGCCGACTGTGATAAGGAGTGTGAACTTGTTTGTCTGCTGGCCGCCTCGACTGTTGGAGTGCTGGCGCTCGTCGATCCCGGACCGAGGATCTTTTCTTGCGCTCCGAAAGAAGCGATTGACCTCATGGCAAACCGCGGCTGCAGCTTTTCGGCATGTCAGGCGTCGCTGCCGAGGCTACAGAGAGACAGATTTCTCCACCATCACCAAAGGTGTCACTAAAGGATTGAAACTGTGTTCCGCGCGTGAAAATGAGGAGTGAAACGGTGAACATTAGTTGGTATCGAGGTATTTCGCGTCTTTCGGGATTCGTGTTTTGCGTGGTCATAATCCCGGCAATCGCATTCGCGCAGCACAATTCCGAAAAAAAACCTCCCACTCCGGGTCCCATGCTCGATCAGGGCATCGAGAGTTACGACACGCCCGAGTTCACCTTGAGCCTGGTTCGCTCTTCCCAAACCGTGGCAGCTCTTAAACCGAAACGCACCGATGGTTTCGACTTCACCCCCGGGGACCTTCTGGTTGCTCGCTCGGAGAACGGATACTTCCATCTCGGCGACTTGACTTTGCGGTTGCGAACACAGAATTCCAAGCAGTGGACAAACTATTCGACCGCGACTGCGCGCATGCCAATTCGCGCGTTGTCTGCCGGCGGCAGCGTATTGGCAGTTGCGGACCTCGCTCCGACGTTCCCCAGCGACATCCCATTGCAGGTCATCAGGACATGGGCTGTCGAAAGGGGCAAACTCGTCCTGCGTTTCGTCTTGAAGAATAAATCGTCGAATACCGTAAGCATTGGGGCCTTGGGCATCCCCATGATCTTCAACAATGTCCTCAACGATCGCTCCCTCGAGCAGGCCCACGCGGCCTGCTCTTTCTATGACCCTTACATCGGCGAAGATGCCGGGTATCTTCAGGTCACGCGCCTGAATGGACACGGTCCAGTGCTGTTAGTCGTTCCCGATGGCAAAACACCTTTTGAGGCCTACAACCCGATCCTGGATCGGAAGGGGACGTGGGACGCAAAACCGATATTCACCGATCCGACGCCGCGAGGGATTACGTTCGAGGGTTTTTATGAATGGATGGTTCACAGTCAAGCGTACGCTGAAAGCGAGTGGAAGAACGCGGAGCAGTGGAATCCTTCAAGTACTCTCGAGCTCAAACCAGGTGAATCAAGAGCGTATGGGCTTAAGTTCGTGCTCTCCGATTCCATCCGCAATATTGAGAAGACCCTGTCGGAAAACGAGCGCCCCGTGGCTGTCGGCATCCCGGGATACGTCTTACCTCTGGACATCGAGGGCCGTCTGTTTCTGAACTACACACAGCCAGTAACTTCGTTGACCGTAGAGCCGTCCTCCGGCATTGAAGTGCATGAAGATTCGCGCACTCGCGACGGTCAAAGAGCCTACACGCTTCAGGGAAAGGAGTGGGGGCGCGCACGCGTCACCGTCACCTACAAGGACGGAACCGTGCAAACCATTCAGTATCTTGTCATCAAGCCCGCTGCGGAAGCAGTCGCGGACATGGGTCACTTTCTCACGACCAGGCAGTGGTTCACCGATGCAAATGACCCTTTCCAGCGGGCTCCTTCAGTGATCAGCTTCGATCGCGAGACCAACCAGGTTGTCCGTCAGGACAGTCGAGTCTGGATTGCCGGCCTAAGCGATGAGGGCGGCGCCGGTGCATGGCTCTCGGCCGTCATGAAGCAATTCGTGCAGCCGGATAAAGACGAATTAGCAAAGGTCCAGCAGTTCATGGACGGCGTTGTGTGGGGACGCCTCCAATTCAAAGACGGACCGAAAGCGTATGGTGTCCGCAAAAGTTTGTTCTATTACCAACCCGACCAACTGCCTTCGCACTACTACAACCAAGCCTTCGACTGGAAATCCTGGACCAGTTGGAATAAGCAGGCGAGCGAAGCGGTCGACCGATCCTACAACTATCCACACGTTGCCGCTGCTTACTGGGTGCTTTACCGACTGGCTCGCAATTATCAGGGCCTGGTCACGAACCAATCTTGGGATTGGTATCTGAATCAAGCCTATGAAACTTCGATGGCAATGACCAGATATGCAAAAGATCTGGCGGTCTTCGGCCAAATGGAGGGCTCTGTGTTTGTTGCCATTCTGACTGATCTTCGACGCGAGAACATGGTCCAGCAGGCCGACGCTCTGGAAACGAAGATGCGCGAACGGGCTGACCGCTGGAAAAGCGAGGCCTATCCGTTCGGCAGCGAGATGCCATGGGATTCGACCGGACAGGAAGAGGTCTACGCGTGGACTAAGTATTTCGGCTACGACGAAAAAGCTGAAGTAACTTTGAATGCAATACTCGGATACGATCCCGCAATACCTCATTGGGGGTACAACGGCAGCGCTCGTCGCTATTGGGATTTCATTTTCGCCGCCAAGGACCGACGGCTTGAGCGACAGCTTCATCATTATGGCTCCGGTCTGAACGCCATTCCTCTGCTGACTGAATTCCGCGAGCATCCCAAAGACTTCTATCTGCTGCGCGTCGGATATGGCGGCACGATGGGGGCCCTGACTGATATTGACCAGGAAGGGTTCGCAGCCGCAGCCTTTCACTCCTTCCCTGACATGCTGAAACCGGACCCGTACAGCGGAGACTACGGACCGAATTTTTTTGGATATGCCTGGAACACAGCTACGTACCTTTTCGACCACCCCGAGTTCGGGTGGGTAGCGTTCGGCGGAGATGTGAAGGTACACAATGGGACCGTCACACTCATTCCCCGTGACGCTCTCCGATCGCGAATTTTCATCGCCCCGGCTGGACTATGGCTGACGCTCGATGCCGGAACCTTTGACGCTCTTGAGTTTGACTCGAGAACCAAGCTCGTGAGGGTGGGGCTCAGCAAAGCTAACGACTTCACCCGTGAGGCTCGATTGTATGTGGAGATACCAGCCAAGACCGGAGCCAGCTCCTACCATCCGGACTTGCCGGTGAAGTTGCAACGGGGTGCCTATGTGATTCCCTTAGACAAGGAAACAACTTGGGTGAAGATGGTTGAAAGCCACGAATGAAGAGTTTCTTGCACGCGTACAGAAAACGTTTTCGACCCTTTGCAGCAGCACAAAGCACGTATGATTCACATCGCAACTGGCCGCACTTGCACCAGCGGAACAGGTTCTGCCCCGGTAAGTGACCGAACAACATTGACAAACATGGAGCGATTCCACCAGACTGTCAGCAAACGTTTCCCTAAAAAGGAGGACGGGTATGGATTCTTCCGTTAGCCGTCGCGGTTTCCTCAAGGCAGCGGGTGCCGTCACGGCTTCCGCGTACGCGGTCACTTCACTTCCTGCTTGGGCATCCTCACCCTCGCCCAAAGGCTCGGTAGCAATCACTCCGGCTCTGTCTACCTTCCCTTACTCGGATGTGCAATTGCTCGCCGGACCGATGAAGCGCCAGTTTGAAGAGAATCACTCCCGTTTCCTCAACCTGGAGGACGACCGCCTTCTGAAGGTTTACCGCCAGGTCGCGGGATTGCCCGCTCCGGGTGAGGATATGGGTGGGTGGTACGACCTCACTGGCTTCAGTCTTGTACGTAATGACTTTCACGGCTTCATTGCCGGCCACACTTTCGGGCAATACTTGTCTGCACTGGCCCGCGCCTATGCCGTGACCGCATCGGAAGAAACCAGAGCAAAAGTGAATCGGCTCGTCAAAGGCTACGGCGAGACCCTCGATCCCAAAGCCAAGTTCTTCGTGGATTACCGCCTTCCTGCCTACACCTACGACAAGTTGTCCTGTGGCCTCATTGATGCTTATGAGTTTGCCCATGACCCGATGGCAATGGAGGTTCACAAGCGACTCTCGCAGGCGATCGTGGCGTACTTGCCGGAAAAAGCCCTATCCCGTCAGGAACAGCGCTCCCGACCTCATAAGGACACTTCCTACACGTGGGACGAAACTTATACCTTGCCGGAAAATCTCTTTCTCGCCTACCAGCGTAGTGGAGACTCTTTCTACCGTGATATGGCTAAAAAGTACCTTGAAGATGACACCTACTTCAATCCGCTTTCCGAGGGAAACAACGTCCTCCCATTCGAACACGCTTACAGTCACGTGAATGCTTTCAGTTCGGCCATGCAGGCCTACATCACTCTCGGCAGCGAGAAGCATCTCCGGGCGGCCAAGAACGGTTTCGAAATGCTGCAGACCACCCAAAGCTTTGTAACGGGTGGATGGGGCCCGGACGAGAGCTTCGGCGAACCCGGGCGCGGCCAACTGGGGGATAGTCTCTCCTCGACTCATGCCAGCTTCGAGACTCCCTGTGGCGCTTATGGCCACTTCAAGATCACCCGCTATCTGCTCCGTGTCACGAAGGATCCCCAATACGGCGACAGCATGGAGCGAGTGCTTTACAACACAATTCTGGGGGCGTGGCCGATTCAGGCCGATGGAACCTCTTTCTATTATTCGGACTACGCCAATACGGGGAAGAAAGTTTGGTACAACCAGAAATGGCCGTGTTGTTCAGGTACGTTCCCGCAGTTGGCCGCTGACTATCACATCAGCACTTACCTGCGTTCTTCCGATGGGGTGTATGTGAATCTCTTCACGCCTTCCAAAGTGCAGTGGAACGACGCAAGCGGCCGGTTTGCATTAACACAGTCTACGGAGTATCCCTTCGAAAACACCATCAAGATGCAGGTGACCGCCTCGCAACCCGCTGAGTTCGCGATTTATGTCCGCATTCCAGCTTGGACGGTCGATCCGGTTCTGTCAGTGAATGGCAAGAGTGTTTCTGAACCGGTCCGGCCGGGTACATTCGCCGCCATCAAGCGCACCTGGAATGATGGCGACCGTGTAGAAGTCGAATTGCCTATGCGCTTGCGTGTTGAGGCAGTTGATGCCAATCATCCTCGACTCGTGGCTTTGTTGAATGGCCCGCTAGTTTTGCTTGCCATAGCCGACGCGCAGCCAACCTTCGAGACGAATGGCCTACTACAGGCAAAACCGACGAAAAACGGCAAGGGAGATTGGACGGCAAGATCCGTCGATGGAAGTGAAATAACGATGCGGCCATTCATGAATATCGACAAAGAGAGTTACAGCACCTACGTGTTATTGAAGACTTAGATCCATGCACGACGCTTGAGTCCGTAGGACTCGCACTTCGTCCGAGTGTCGACTTCGATCGTCGGGCCGCGGTTTTGCGTGGGTGGCGGGCTTCTCGTCTATGAATACGCTTTCGCGCAAAGCGAATGTTCCATTTCGTGGAGATCGTCCCCGCAGATCTGGAGTTCGCTCGCGCCCAGCCTTGCGCGAGTCACAAAAGGCGCGATAGCCTAGTCCACCCGTCCAGGCATTCAATTCGACAACGAGGAGATCTCAGTGATGGGCTATTCCGACCGCAACTCGCGCTCCACGAGCGTGTGCTGGCAACTCTGCCATGCCGTGGCCATTGCGGCACTATTCTTTGACGCAATGAGTGGTGGTTCGGCACCGGCGGCTAACGAGCCTGACGGCTATCCCGCGCTGGTCACGTTTTTCCAGCAATGGCGCGAGTTCGAACATCCGGTGATGAAGAAAAATGTTCCCGACTACAGCGCAGGCGCGATGGCGGCCAAGGCTGCGGTGCTGCCCCGGTGGCGCAAGCGGCTTGATCAAATAGATCCCAAGACGTGGCCCGTCGAAGAGCAAAACGACTACAAACTGGTGAAGGCTGAGATGAATGGGCTTGACTTTAACCTGAGGGTGCTCCGTCCCTGGGCGCGCGACCCATCTTTCTATATCAGCGTTTTCCCATCCCGTAGTGATGTTCCGGCGCGCGAAGGCCCTGTTCCTTACCCCGTTATCGAGCTCTACAACTATCGTTTTCCACTCGACGCCGATGCGCAAAAAGACTTGACGACTAAGCTCGGTATGATCCCCGCTCTTCTCGCCCAGGCGAAAGAGAATCTGGTGGCCAGCTCCGCGCGCGATCTCTGGGTCTATGGCGAGGAGGAGGTTCGGAATCAGTCTCGCGTTCTAGTTTCTCTCGAGGCTGGAACACTCACTGTCCGTACGTTGGCCGAACACCAACATGCTGACCTTGCGGGAACGAGCCAGGAATTAAGGGATGCCTTAACGGGCGCGCGCAAGGCGACCGACGAATTCGTCTCATGGTTGGAAAAGCTGGCACCCAGCAAAACTGGTCCCTCCGGCGTCGGTAAGGAGAACTACACGTGGTATCAGCAGAATGTGCACTTCATTCCCTACACTTGGGACGAGGAAGTCGTCCTTCTGCGCCGCGAATTGGAACGTGCGCACTCCTCCTTGCGTCTCGAGGAACACCATAACCGCAACCTTCCCCCTCTAGAGCCCGCACCGGATGCCGCCGCGTTCGACAAGATGACACATGACCGGCTGGATAAGTTCGTGGATTTCCTTGTCAAGCAGGAGATCATTCCGGATAAGCCTTACATTATGTCGGCGCTCGGGGAAGAACTCGGTCAGTTCACTCCGCCAGACAAGAGGGTGTTCTTCACCCAAGTCACACACCGCGAACCTATGCTTCTTCTGTCCCACGATTATCACTGGATCGACTTGGGGCGGATGCGGGACGAGCCAAATCCAAGCCCCATTCGGCGTCAGATTTTGCTCTCAAACATCTGGGACAACCGCGCCGAGGGTTTTGCTACCGCGTTCGAAGAGCTGATGATGCATGTGGGTCTCTACGACGACAATCCGCGTGCAAGGGAGCTTGTCTGGATCATGCTAGCGAATCGTGCTGCGCGTGGCCTTGCGTCGCTCGATGTACAAGCCAATCAATTTACTTTGGACCAGGCAGGGCAGTTCCAGGCAGAATGGACCCCGCGCGGATGGGCCAAGGCAAACGACTCGCTCACCACATTCGAGCAATTGCTGTATCTCCGCCAGCCCGGCTATGGCAGCTGCTACATCACTGGCAAGATGCTTGTCGACGAACTAATCACGGCCTATGCCCACCAGCAGGAATTGGTTGGCAAGCCCTTTGTGCTGCGCGATTTTATGGACCGTTTCAACAACGACGGCATGATTCCAGTTCTCCTGATGGAATCAGAGATGGTGACCGCCAGTGCGCGGGCGTTCGGCCCTCAGCACCCATAACCGGCCCTGGAGCCACGCGCTTAGGATCACAGCGAACCGATTGAGTCAGCTTTGTTTCGGAGGAGTAATGAGCATCTTCGCAGATTACAAGGTTACGCGCCGGTCCCTGCTGATCTCGACTTGTTGTCTGATTCCAGGCATGCGTCTCCTAAAGGCGTTCAACTCCGCAGCGATAGCTCCAAGGGGCTACACCGTAACGGCGGTTCCGCTTACCCAGGTCGATGTTCTTGATGATTTTTGGGCGCCGCGCATAGAAGTGAATCGCGAGGTTTCGATATGGCACTGCTTCAACAAGATGGAGGAGCCCGACGATTTTGGCACCCCCAAACTGATCGAAGCGGCCGCCTATATGTTAGCCAAGCGTCCTGATGCCAAGCTCGAGGCATACGTGGATCAAGTTATCGACACGTTGGTTGAGCAACTGACTCCACGCCTGGCCGATCCTGATAAGGCAGTTCGTGTACCTGGCCATTTTCTGGAGGCCGCGGCCGCCTACTACACCACGACCGGCAAGCGGAAGATGCTCGATGCTGCGCTCGAAGACGCCAAAGTCATTGATGCAAATTTCGGGCCCGGCAAACGAGACTACATTTCCGAACACGAAGGTCAAAAAATCGGATTGCTCGCACTCTATCGTCAAACCGGCGATGAAACATATCTCAGACTTGCTAGGTTCTTCATGGATGGGCGTGGCAAAGACGGCTATCCGCGCACTGGCGAATATGCGATCGATCGCACTTATGCGCAGGATCACGAACTGGTGGTGAAACAGAGCGAAGCCTTAGGCCACTGCGTCCGCGCCATGTTCTTGTACATCCCGCTCACCGATCTGGCGGCGCTGACGGGAAACCCAGAGTACCAGGAAGCTGCGGACAAGATATGGGAAGACGTGGTTAGTCACAAACTCTATTTGACCGGGAGTATCGGGTCCATTCGTTTTCATGAGCAATTCGGCAGTGCTTATGAGCTCCCCAATCTAAGTGCCTGGAATGAGACTTGTGCATCCTATGGAAACGTTGTGTGGAATCAACGTATGTTCCAGGCGCACCAGGACGCCAAGTACATCGATGTGTTGGAGAGGGTTCTTTATAACGGGTTCGCCGATGGCGTTTCGCTCAAGGGAGATCGCTTCTTCTATCAAAATCCCCTGCGCTCTTTTGGCAACTACGAACGCTTCCAGTGGATCGACGTTCCCTGTTGTCCGCCGAACGTAGTCCGCCTCGTGGCTTCCCTCGGGAGCTACATCTATGCACAATCTTCCGATTCCTTATATGTCAATCTCTTCGTTGGCAACAAGGCAAAAGTGAACCTTCCCAGTGGAAACATGGTGGCCATTCAACAGCAGACTAGATATCCATGGGAGGGAGCCATCAACATCCGCGTAGATCCCGAGCGAACCGAATCATTCACCATGCTGCTGCGGATTCCGGGTTGGGCACGGAACGAGGTCCTTCCTGGCGATCTCTACGAATTCGCCGACAAGGTCGAAGAGAAACCGACGCTCAATCTGAATGGCCGGCCTGTCGAACTGGCGATAGAAGGTGGCTATGCTCGCATCGAACGAAAATGGGCAAAGGGAGATACGATTCAGTTGCATTTGCCCCTGCCGGTGCGCCGAGTGAAGGCCAATACCCACGTGCAGGAAGATCACGGAATGGTGGCTCTGCAACGCGGACCGCTCGTGTATTGCGCGGAGTGGCCGGACAATAACGGACATGCATTGAATCTGATCGTTCCCGAGAAGGCTAAGTTCGAGAGCCAATGGCGTCCTGAGTTGCTGAACGGCGTCCAGGTTGTGACTGGCAGCGTAGAAGTGTTGCAGCGGGAAGACAACGGCGGTGCACTGAAGCAGCAACCCCACCAGATGGTAGCGATTCCTTATTTCGCCTGGTCGAATCGAGGACCGGGCGAGATGGCGGTTTGGATGTCCACCGAACCGCAAAGAACATGGGTTGCGCCTCTGCCTCCCAATCCCATACATGCAGTTCGCTCCTCCGGTGGCGTTGAAAAAGTCTGGACCGGCTACAACGATCAGAACGATGACATCCGGGCCCTCTATGACGGCAAGGACCCAATCGCTTCCGCCGACGAATCTTACTTGTATTACAGGATGCGGCCCGAACCCGGCACCGCCGCATGGGTCGAATACGAATTCAAATCGCCGGCCAAGGTGTCTTCTGCACAAGTCTATTGGTTTGACGACCGGCGCTTCTGCCGACTACCCGCGTCCTGGCGCGTCCTGTACAAGGAAGGAGATTCTTGGAAACCAGTCGCGAATATCGCGCCCTACATCGTGTCGAAGAACGAATTCAATTCAGTAGGATTTGCGCCCGTAACAACGATTGCCGTGCGCCTGGAAGTAGAGCCTACAACAAAGCTCTATAAAGCCGGCCAGATCGGCCCCCCGGCCGCCATGTTTATTGACAAAGATACGCAATGGCGCGAGTTCGGGCTCCTCGAGTGGCGGATCTCGTAGAATGAGCGTGGTTTTGGTGCTCCCCAAATATTCCGCGAGTTCGTGAAACCTCTCTTGACCATCTCCCGGCGCGACGTACTGAAGGGGCTCGGATCCGCCGGAATCGTACTCGCTACAGGGCGCCTCGGGTGGCCCGCGACCGGAAACAGTCCTGTTACTTTTCTCGATGTTGCTACGCAAGCTGGCATCACTTTTCGGCACGACAATGCCTCATCGTCCGAGAAGTACCTGATCGAAACCATGGGATCAGGCTGTGGCTGGATCGACTTCAACCAGGATGGCTTGCTTGACCTTTACCTGGTAAATGGCGCGGCCACTGGCGTCTACAATCCTAAGCAACCGCTGCGAAGCGCGCTTTACCGGAACAACGGTGATGGCACCTTCACTGATGTGACCGCTACAGCCGGAGTGGGCGCCGAGGGTGTCTTCGGGATGGGCGTGGCAGTGGGAGACTACGACAACGACGGATTTCCTGACCTGCTCGTACTCGGCTATGGACGATGCATTCTCTACCACAACAACGGGAACGGCACTTTCAGCGATGTTACGGCGCACGCGGGGGTTGAGAATTCCGGGCGGTGGGCCTCGAGTGCTGCCTGGTTCGATTACGACAACGACGGCAAGTTAGATCTCGTAATCGCGAACTACGTGGATTGGTCCCCGCAGCGTAATTTCTATTGCGGCGATCGAGGACCGGGCATGCGCAGCTACTGCCATCCTGATGACTTCCACGGGCAGCCGCCGACGCTCTATCACAATAACGGCGACGGCACCTTTACCGATGTCAGCAAGCCCTCCGGAGTTGGATTGAAAGGAGGTAACGGCCTGGGCATCGTAACGTTCGACTACGACGACGACGGTTGGCAAGACATTTTTGTCGCGAACGACCACATGCCGAACTTCCTATTTCACAACAACCGTGACGGCACCTTTCGCGAAGTGGGGTATCTCGCGGGCGTCGCGGTCAGTGCGGACGGCCAGTTTGAGGCCGGCATGGGCGCGGACGCCGCTGATACGACCGGCAACGGCCGGTTGGACCTGATCGTCGCACATCTCGACATGCAATTGGCGCGCGTTTACCAGAACCAAGGGGATCAGACATTCGAAGACGCGACTTTCCGCTCAAAGATTGCTTACTCTACCTATCACATCAGCACTTTCGGGACGCGCTTCATGGACTACGACAACGATGGCGCTCGCGATCTCTTTATGGCGAACGGCCACGTCCTCGACAACATTGAGCGCTACCACGCTGATACCCACTATGCTGAACCCAAGCTGATGTTTCGTAATACAGGACATGGCATATTCGAGAACGTCAGTGAGCGCCTCGGTCCTGATTTTCAATTGCCCCGGGTGAGCAGGGGGGCCGCGATCGCCGATTTCGACAACGATGGAGATCTCGACATTCTTGTCAACAACAACGGCCAACAACCGCAACTGCTCCGCAATGATGGCGGCAATGCCAATCACTGGCTCGAGATCCTGCTGATCGGGACGAAGTCGAATCGTGACGGTGTCGGCGCACGGGTGAAAGTTTCGGCCGGGGATCTCCTCCTCTACGATCAGCGAAAGGGCGGCATGAGCTACCAATCCGCCCAGGATCCCCGACTCCACTTTGGTCTGGGTCAGCGTTCCAAAATCGAATCGGTTGAAATCACCTGGCCCAGCGGAATCATAACCAAGCTCTCGAACCTGAAGAGTGATCAGATTGTCGCTGTGAAGGAAGGGACGGGAATTGTCGAGCGGCCCTTCCCTCGAGTGTCATGGAGATAAATACTTGTGCCGAGCGACTGAAACGTCAGGGATGATTGGGTGCTTGCGATTTTCCCGCTCCAGACGACGTGTAGCCAGGTTTCTCGTCTTCCGGGGCCGATCTGAACTTCTCGGCTTGGGCTTGATTCATGCTTGCAAGCGCGGCTAGCATATCCTGCGCCTTCTGAAGATCGCCTCGCTTTCGATACGCGGCAGCCAGATTCGAATAGACCGAAGCATCATTTGGATTAAGTTCCCTCGCTATTTCCAAATGCGCAATCGCATCGTCCACCTGATTGGACAGAAGAGCAAGTTTGCCCAAGGCAAGTTGCGAACCGGCATAGTTGGGGCGTGCAGCCACCGCTTTCTCGAGAGCTTCTTGTGCCTCCTTGAATTCTGGCTCCCCCGGCGCGATACCAGAGCGAAGCAGCGCCTCGCCGAGGAGGGTCAGCAGCCTGTAATCGTGATTTCCTTTCTTGACCGCCTCGCGTGCAATCCGAAGGGCCTCCGGCAGATCTCCCACCAGCATCGCCTTTTGCGTGCCGGCCAGATAAGCAATGTCAGTGTCAGGTGCGAGCGAGCGCGTGCGGTCGAAATCCTTCTTACTGGCATCCAATTCGTCCAGCAACACCAAAAACATTCCGTGCTGATAATGCAATTGCGCAGAATCTGGCAAGTGCTCCAAGCCCAAGTCCACCACTTTCAGGCCAAGCGCGTACTCCTGCTTCTCCATGCATGCGTCGGCCACAAATAGGAACAGTTTCTCGTTCTCCGGCGCCAGCTTTGATGCCCTCTGCAACGCTTCCAGCGCTTTGCTGTTTTGTCCGTCGCCGACATACGCCTGGGCAAGGAGGTTGTTGACATCGACGTTGTCGTGTCCGGCAGAACGAAGCCCCGTCAGAATCGGAAGCGCCATCTTCGGCTGGCCGGTTGCAACATAGCACAGGCTAAGATTGAAGTTTGCAGCGTAGTCGTTAGAAACGCGTCCCAGCGCGGCGCGCAGATGCGGAATTGCTTCCGCAAACAAACCTGCTCTTGTGAGAGCGGTTCCCTTCTGCAGTTCCTCCTCGGCTTGAGCATCTGGTCTGCGTTCCGATTGCTCGTTTTTGGTTTGGGAGTTTGAGGTTTGAGGCGCTTGGAATTGCCGGTTCTCGCCCACTTGCGCAACTAAACCTAAACACACAGACATCAACGCAACACCCGCGAGTGCAATCCGTAACCGAACACCGACTTCCACTTGCCCCTGTCCTTCCACTGTCGAAGCGTATCGGGCCCTGCAGGCGAAGCCGGGTGTCAGTCAAACCTAGCCAGCCCAACCTCTTGACTTTACCGTGCCGGCATTATCGCGCGCCAGCGTTGGGGGTCCATATTTCGCCACTGTGCCCCCAAAACCCCTCCCCAAAAGGACAAGAAAGTTTTCCTTGACAAAGGGAGCGAATAAAGTATACAAAACGCGGCATCGTGAAGGGAGACGATGCTCCCGAGTCCTGTAAACGTTTACCTGACCGTGCGGATATCCTCGTCCGGTGAGCCTTATGGGATGAAACTTCGATTCTACACTTGGTAGCCGTGAATAAAACGTTGGGTTCGAACGAGAGGTGGAACTATGTCTCACAGCTTTTCTCGTCGTCTGCTTCCCTGTGCGTTGTGGAGCCTGTGCATCCTTGTAGGGTTTGGCGCCGTATCAAGCTGGGCACAGATCACCCAAGGAAGTATTTCCGTCTCTGTCGCTGACCCGAGCGGCGCGCTGCTTTCGGATGCTGAACTTGTGCTGCAAGATCTTGCCACTAACGTAACCAGAACTGCCACCACCGGGTCGGCGGGTGCGTACACCTTTGCAGGCCTGCCTACCGGAACCTACAGACTGACAGTCACCAAGCAAGGCTTTGCGACCCAGGTGTTTCAATCGGTAACTGTTTCAGCGACTCGCGTGACTGACATCAACGCGGCCCTGAAACTGGGTGCTACGTCCGAGAAGGTGGAGGTCAGTGCCGATGAAGTGCCCGTCCTCGAAACCGAGGCCAACGCCATAACCGCCACCATCGACATGAAGCAGGTTGAGGACCTGCCCCTCGTCGGCAGGGATATCTCCTCCTTGTCGCAACTGGTGGTGGGCTACGCGGGCGGTACTTGGAATGGCCTGCCTTACATGGCGACCGGAAACAATGTCGACGGGGTCGTGGGTACCACCCAGCGCATGAAGTTTGCCGGTGCGGCCCAGCCTCTCGTCCAGGCCCGCATCGAAAACATGGAAGAAATGACCGTCCAGACCGACCAGTTGAATGTGAACACTGGTTACGGTATCTCGGACATGCAGGTGAACTTCGTCACTCGCCGCGGGAGCAACTCATTTCACGGGCGTGTCTATGAAGATTTTCGCAATGCCGCTTTGAACGCTAATACATGGGTGAACAACGCTACGGGCCTTCCAAAGGCATCGTTCATACGAAACGAATTCGGGGGAAGTTTGGGTGGAGCCATTATTAAGGACAAGTTGTTCTTCTTTGGCACGTTCGCTATGGCCAAGCAGCCCAGCGGAGCCACCAACAGCAACACGGTGATGAGCCC
>DATKAP010000009.1:0-47632 GCA_035577905.1 Binatia bacterium | reverse complement strand
GGCGGCGATATCCTCGACATACTCGGCTTCGTCGGTGACGTTGGGACGGGAGCGCTCTACCTTCTCTCGTTGGCCATGGATTGGGGCCAGGGCGCAATCGCTTTTGCGACAGCTGATTATGGAACGAAATTTATGATTGTTGCAGGGCTGCTGAATTTTATCGCCGTCGCGGATGCGTATCACATTGCGATTGGGAAAAAACAGTAAAACGGCCGTTGGTCGTTCGCCACTAAGAATTCTCAGGCAGAAACATAGTGACCATTACTCTTAATCATTTCAGCGCGGCACTGGTTTTTTCGATCTTCGCCTCTGTCGTATTCGGCATCACGCACCGGGACAACGCCCGCGAGATGGTGCGATATGGTCTCTACTGCTTTGTCATGTTCCTGGGTGGTGTCTTAGTGGCGGGCTGGGCGATGTGGTTGCTGAAGAGGTAGTTTGAGCTACGCGTTCCGGTTTCCGATTGACCTTGGTCGTGAATTTTTACCTTAGAAGTCATCAGCTAACCTTCCCAGACAAAAGCATCAAACACTCGTTTAGAATCGAAATTGAGCCGGCGGTAAAGCTCTACCGCGCGCGCGTTTGCCTCCGTTACCGTCAGCGATAACAGGCAGAAGTTCCGCTTTCGGAGATTTGTTTCCGTCGCGGCAAGTAGCGATTCTCCGATTCCGCGGCCGCGATATTCGGGCAAGACGCAAACCTGGGTCACATGCCCGACGTCGTGACGCACGCGTGAACAGAGGATCAGGCCGATCAGGCTTCTTGCTCCGCGATCGAGTGCCACGAAGGATGATTCAGCATCAAAGACCCCGCATCCCGGGAAGCGCACAATGTTGTTCAGAAATCGCAACGAGCCGCTGAGCGTATGGTACTGATCGTTGATCTGCGCATCGACGTGCCCGCGATACGCGGCTGTGATCACTGCCGCTGCCGGTTGGTAGTCGGCTTCATGCCACGGACGGATCTCTACATCAGGGTGAGGGCTTACCTTCGGGGCAGACGCCTTTGCGAATGTGAGCAACATGAAGAGCCGCGGATGGCGCTGGAATCCAGTTTCTATGAACGGGCGCGAAACCGCGTTCGCCTCGTGCGCCAGCAGTTGCGCCTCAACGCGATGAATACCCGGAGACTGTTGCAGTGTCTCGATCACGTGAGTCAGCAACTTGATTTCAACCCCGCGGGCCTCGGGCAAGCGGTTGCCGTTCGTCACATATAGATCTCCAATGACTCCCTTACTGCCCTCGTAAACGAAGAAGGAATAGCCGAACACCCGGCCTCGCTCGACCGCCGCGTAACCGGGCAGAATTTTTGCATCGACATAGCGCAAAATCATTTCGGCCGAACTGGTGTAATCCCAGGAAAGCAAGCGCGACCACAGGTGCGTCTCGTCATCGAGCAGAGGACGCAAATCCAGAGAAGAGAAATGCCTGAGGTCGAGGATTTCCAAAGGGCTCCTGCGGCGGCATGCGCTGGCCGACAGCGACAAAGACCGTAGCGAAATCCGAGTGTAGATGGTTCCGCTAGCACAGGCAAACGGCTGGAACAAACGGCAGCAACAGCCCGGAAGCTAAGACAAGACCTCGTGATCAATATCACTGATTCATGTGACCGATATCACGATGACCTTCTCAACAGCTCGTAACCTCAGGCACGAAGCGAGCCCAATCAGCCCTTAACTATCACTAAACAAAATAGTTAGCTGGTTAATGGTCGCCAAGTGCATCGTGCTTTACCTCACGGCGTTCTGTGACTGCCATCACACTCTGAGACACCTCATTGCCGCCATAATCACATCCTCCGCAGTTGAACTTCGGAGTCATCGTTGCTCCGAGCTGGGGGCTCAAGTGGCAAAAGGACGTATTTCGATCGTCGTCGAGCGATGCAAGGCGTGTGGCTTTTGTGTGGAGTTCTGTCCTACGCATGTGCTGGCACTCTCGTCCGCATTCAATTCCAAGGGCTACCATCCTCCTCATGTCGTCCATCCGGAAAAGTGCAGTGGATGCGACTTGTGCGGGATGTACTGCCCGGATTTTGCGATCTACGGGACGAAAGTACCTGAACCCAAGCGCACCGAGTCAGTGACAGAAGCCAAAACCGCAGGAGGCGAGAAATGAAAGCCGACCCTCATGGTGTGCTGACTGGCACTCATTTCATCGATGGCGATCATGCCTGCTGCGAGGGCGCGCTGGCTGCCGGATCGCGATTTGCAGCGGGTTATCCCATCACGCCCTCGACGGAAGTAGTGGAGCGATTCGCGGCTCGCGTACCGACAGTCGGCGGCAGTTTCATCCAGATGGAGGATGAACTGGCAGCATCCATTGCGCTACAGGGTGCCGTATGGGGCGGAGCCAAGGCGTTCACGGTCACGTCTGGCCCTGGGTTCTCTCTGATGATGGAACATATCGGATACGCCGCGATGACCGAGACGCCCTGTGTCTTCGTCGATGTGCAGCGCGGAGGACCATCCACCGGCTTACCTACTCTACCCGCCCAAGCAGACATGATGCAGGCGCGTTGGGGATCACACGGAGATTACGAAATCATCGCTTTGTGCCCGAACTCGCCGCAGGAATGTTTCGATCTGACGATCAAGGCCTTCAACCTCGCGGAAGAGTTTCGCGTACCAGTGATGTTCATGATGGATGAAGTTGTGGGCCACATGACAGAGAAGGTCGTCATTCCACCAGCCGATCAGATTGAGGTCTGTCCGCGCAAGCATACGCACAAATCCGTTGAAGACTACTTGCCCTATCGCACCGACGGCGACATGGTTCCGGAGATGGCGCACGCCGGCGAAGGATACAAATTTCACGTCACGGGACTGACGCACGACGAACGTGGCTATCCCAACATGACGCCGCAGACGCAGGACAAGCTGGTGAAGCGTCTGCAGAACAAGATCCGTGCCGCGGCCGACCGGATCTGCATGTTTGAAGAAGATGGGCTGGAGAACGCGGATGTCGTCGTTCTCTCGTACGGCATCACATCGCGCGTAGCCCAGCGTGCTATTGATCTGGCGAAACAGCGAAGCTTGAGGGTCGGCAAGCTGCGGCTGATCACCGCGTGGCCTTTCCCTGATAAGAAAATTGCTGGCTTGGCGGCTCGCGTCAAAGCGTTTGTCGTACCTGAACTGAATCTGGGTCAGATGGTGCGTGAGGTCGAACGTGCCGCGGCCGGCAAGGCGAAAACATACTCAGTCCCGCATGCTGGAGGCGGCGTTCACAACCCTGAAGAGATTCTGCAAGCCATCGTGGAGGCAAGCCGATGCTGAATGTTTTGGAAGACACTGTGAATCCGGTGGAACCATTTCTGCGGACCGACCGCATGCCGCATATCTGGTGCCCGGGCTGCGGCATCGGAACGACGGTGAATTCGTTCGCGCGCGCCCTCATCGACTCGAAAGTGGATTTGAACTCGCTAGCACTGGTCTCAGGTATCGGTTGCACGGGACGCGTCGCGGGCTATGTAAAGCTCGACTCCTTTCACACCACGCATGGCCGTGCCATTCCGTTCGCGACAGGACTGAAGCTCGCGAATCCGAAGCTGAATGTCGTGGTCTACTCCGGCGACGGTGACCTCTCCGCGATCGGCGGCAATCACCTGATTCACGCCGCTCGCCGCAATATCGATCTGAAGATCATCTGTGTCAACAATCTCATTTACGCCATGACCGGGGGCCAAACCGCGCCTACCACTCCGGGGCACGCCACTACATCCACGAATCCTTACGGTACCTTTGAACCGGCGTTCAATCTGCCGCACCTCGTCGAGGCGGCAGGGGCCGTGTATGTTGCACGCTGGACGACGTTTCACGTTCGTCAACTTTCACGATCCATCAGCGAAGCGTTCCAGAAGAAAGGATTCTCTTTCATCGAAGTCATCTCGCCATGCCCCACGCTCTATCAGCGCCGCAACAAGATGGGTGACGGGCTGGATACGATGAAGTACTACAAGGAGAAAAGCAAGGTGAAACACGGCGCGCCGACCAGCGAAGTCGGACTCACGCTCAATGGCGAAATCGTCGTCGGCAAATTTGTGGACCGGGATCGTCCCGATTATCAAACCATGATGCGGGCACAATATGTTGAATCACTCGGTGAGCGCTACATTGAAGAGTCAGAAACGGAGTGCGTATGCGGTTAACCGAAATTAGGATCGCAGGCTTCGGGGGTCAGGGCGTCATCCTCTCGGCGGTGGTGCTGGGCAAGGCGGCGTCGATCTATGAAAACGGGTTCGCTACCATGACTCAGAACTTTGGCCCAGAAGCGCGCGGCGGCGCCTGCAGCGCACAATTGGTGGTTTCCGATGCTCCTGTACTGTATCCGTATGTGGCCCGCCCCGACATCGTGGTGATCATGTCTCAGGAGGCATACAACCGGTTCGCGGCGGAACTGAAGCCAGGAGGGACGCTCATCATTGAGGAAGACCTGGTGCGTGTATCGAACGTGAACCTTGACAAGAAGGTCTACAGTATCCCGGCCACGCGGTTTGCCGAGGAACTCGGGAAGCGCATGGTCCTGAATTCGGTGATGGTTGGTTTCTTTAGCGCCGTAACCAAGTTACTCAGCCCCGATGCCGTGCGCAAAGCGGTCGCAGATTCTGTGCCTTCAAATTTTCGCGAACTGAACCTCAAGGCTTTCGACAGAGGATACGAGTACGGCCTGACCACCAAGGCTGGCGCCCCGCCGGAGCTTGAGGAAGTGGGATACGCACAGGAGTAGGTGCTAACCAGCACTTCCCGAGCGTTCAGTTCAGCGGCTTGGGACCTGCGCGGCAGCGGCAACCCAGTAGTAATCGAGGTTCTGCGGTGCATAATGGCCAAGCGAAGTCACACGGCGACCCTTGGTCCACTCGGTGACGTTCGACTTCCACGATGGAGCCGCGACTAATAGGTGTTCTTCCGCGGGGACGCCGCCAGTCTCATATCTCGCGATAATTTGGTCACGGTAAAACTCCAAACCATATTCCACTTCGCGGGGCGCTCCACACACGGCTAGAGGCAACCTGTGCGTTTCCATGCCGGCTAACTCATTCGCCAGTGGACGCGTCGAGAGTCTCTGATCGATGGCCACAGTTCCAAGTTTAAGCACGGCCGCGACGGACAGCACGACCGGAATCAGCGTAAGGAAGCGCAGCAGGCGCCATTGCAGGCGCCCAATCAGCGTCAGCACAATCCCGATCGAGAGGGCTATGGCAACCGCCACTGCGATCCACAGTGGACGTCCTGCCGGCATTCGATGCTGCGTCACAAAATAGCCAATTAGCGCGGCTGGAACTATGGGCGCACTCGCGACCAGCGCGTGCAGAATTGCCATCCATTTCGATATGGGAGTTTGCCACTCAAACTTCCGATGAAGATAATCGGCCAGCAAGACTGCCCCCGCGGGCACGGCAGGAAGGATATAGCCGGGGAGCTTGGATTTCGACAATGAGAAGAACAACGCCGGTACGACCAGCCAGCAACACACGAATATGCGAAACTGCAACTCAGAATCGAGTCCCCTCGTATGCTCAGCCTGCCAAACACGAATCGACTCCACAAACGCCGCAGTGACGAAAACAATCCACGGGACGAAAGCAAGCAGCAACACCGGAATGTAGTACCAGAACGGCTCGGGGTGGTGATAGAGATTTGTTGAGAAGCGTGCGAGATTGTGTTCGAGGATGAATTCACGAAAGAATTGCGGATTCCGCACCTGCACCGCGATGTACCAAGGCAGTCCAACCGCACAAAATAGGAGAATGCCGGGCCACCACAACGTCTTGCTAACGAGTCTCCGGTCACGGATTACCGCAGCGAACACCACAATCACCGCGCCCGCCAGAAGAGGCGCAACCGGGCCCTTGGCAAGCATGCCGAGAGCCATGAGCACATAGAACGCCGCGAGAAAGATATGCTTGCTGCCTTCCCGCCAAATCCACCACGAGAGCATCCCGATCGCGAAGCAGGATGTCAGCAGCATGTCCATCGAAGCCGCACGCGCGTAACCTAAAATGCCAGCACACGAGGCGGTGATCAGGGCGGCATCGACCTCGACGCCCCGACGAAAGCGACGAAAGAAAAAATAGACTGCTACAACGAGTAGTACGGCATCGACACCGGAAGGAATGCGAGCCGCCCAATCGCTGACACCAACAGCTCGGTACACGAGCATGGCTTGCCAGTAATAAAGCGGCGGCTTTTCCAGCCATGCGTGACCGGCCAGGGTCGGTGTGATCCAGTCGCCGCGCTGCAACATTTCTCGACTGACCTGTGCGTACCGCGGCTCGTCGGCTCCAATGAGTCCAAACTGCTGGATTCCATAAAAAAAGAGAAATACGCTGAAGCCGGCTAGCAGCAGCAAATCCGTGCGGGTGCGGGCGGTCATGAGGTTTCAGATTGCAGATATTAGATTACAGATTGAACAACACTAACGCAGCTATTCAGTGCGAATATCTGCAATATACAATCTGCGATTTTTATTGTACGGAAGGTCCGCGACCGAGTTGGAGAGTTACCGCGCGCACGGCTTCAGCCAATGGGCCATCCACGGAACAGCCACTGGCGCACTCATGGCCGCCGCCGCCAAAGCTCTCGGCGACACGGGCGACATCGAGTTTGCCCTTGCTTCTTAGGCTCACGCGATAACGCCCATCGGGCAACTCGCGGAAGAATGCCGCAACCTCGACTCCGCCGATCGAGAGGACATAGTTGACTAAGCCTTCGCAGTCCTCTTCCAGGGCATTGCAGCGCTCCATCTGCTTACGCGTGACCCAGAAATAGCCGATATGGCCGTCGATATGCAGATTGCGTAGCGCCTCGCCCAGTAATCTGAGTTTGGCCTCCGAGTGCGCGAAGTAAATTCCGCGCGCGCAATGTGCAGGATCGGCTCCGGCGAGCACCAGTTCGCGCGCCAGCGCAAATGTATTCTCGTTGGTCCCCTGGAACATAAATGATCCCGTGTCCGTCATCAACGCCGTGTAAAGGCAAGTTGCGATTTCCGGCGAGAATTTGACTCCTGCTTCGCGCGCCAGCCTGAACACCATTTCTGCCGTTGCCACGGCATGCGGATCGATCCAGTTCACGTGGGCAAAAGGCCGACCGCTGACGTGATGATCGATGCTGATCAGAAAGCGATTTTCCAGACCCTCTAGCCGCGTGCGATGAATGCTGTCACACTCCAGTATGATCGCTGCCTCGTAGCTGCCACTAATGCGGTCCGATTGTACGACCTGATCAGCGAAGGGCAAGGATCTGTAGATTCGGGGCACTCCATCGTGGAGCACGACATCGGCATGCTTCCCCATTTGGCGCAGTACTTGGCAGCAGGCGAGCGCGGAGCCTACGGCGTCACCATCGGGACGCGCGTGCGAAGTGAGCACGAACCGCTCCCGCTGTCCGATCTGTCGCAGTACATCCTGAAGCATATCGCTATCCCTGCTCGCCACTCGATTGCTTGCCAGCCTTGCTTCGTCTTTTCGTCCGCCCGAGCAGTTCCTCCACGCGAGCCTTTGCCTGTTCAGCACGATCCAATCGGAAATACAATTCTGGGGCTCGGCGAATCCGCAACCGCTCCACCAATTCGTGACGGATGTATTCGCGCGCGGCTTCGAGCCCCTCTAAACTTCTGTCGGCTTCGATGTCGTCGCCCTCCACATTGACCCACACTTCCGCCGACTTTCCATCGTCGGCAACATGGACCGAGGTCACGCTGACCAAGCCGATCCGCGGGTCGGCTAGTTCACCTTCCACTAATGTCTCGATCTCTTCGCGAAGAGCCTCGCCTACCCGTCCGCGATGATGCTTCAGGCCGCGCTTGTCCACGATCCACCTTAGGTAAAACGGTTGAGAATATCAGAAAATTGGATGCTGGTGTTGCGCCAACCAACGCAACCGGACGGGCTATTGTCCACTGTTTTTGTCTGTTTCTGTTAAGTACGGAGGTAACAGCCATTTAGCGGTTTGCGGGGAACAACAAATCAGGTCGAGTGCAAGTGGCTGCACTAGTAGTACTCGGTAAAAGTATCGGCAATCTCTGCGCCGTGATTGTTCGCGATGCGCGCTGCTGCATTCTCCACATTCTTCAACAATCCCTCAAGATAATCACGCGACGGTGAGATGCTGACGACTCCGATGGTCGCGCGATTCCACAACTCAGCATTGTCGAGCTCAGCAATAGCAATGTTGAAGCTGGTGCGAAGCCGGTCCTTTAAGCTGCGCACGACTTGCCGCCGGTCCTTGATGGATTGGGCGGCTTCGATGTGGAGTTCGAGCGTGAGGAAAGCGATGGGCATTCGGTCGTCAGTCACTGGTCGCTAGTCGTTGGCAAAACCAAATTCGCAAACGACCAACGACAAGCGACCGACGGCGAGTCTTACGCAATCACTTCTGCTGCGACGCGTGTGGTGGTGAAGGCCTCGATCACGTCGTGCACCTTGATGTCACCATAGTTCGCAATCGAGATGCCGCACTCCATTCCGTTCGTGACTTCCTTGGCGTCGTCTTTGAATCGCCGAAGCGACCCGATCTTTCCCTTGAAGACCACAACGTTGTCACGCAGCAGGCGAACTTCGGCGTCGCGCTTGATCAAGCCATCGATCACGCGGCAACCGGCCACCGTTCCCACCTTTGGGATACGGAAGGTTTCGAGCACTTCAGCGCGTCCCTGGTAGGTTTCCTTAATTGTCGGTTCAAGCAAGCCGCTCATGGCGCGCTTGATCTCATCCTGCAGTTCGTAAATGATCGAGTGCAGGCGGATATCGACTTCCTCTTGCTCGGCCAGCTCCTGCGCCTTGCGCTCGGGCCGGACGTTGAAGCCGATGATGATCGCATTCGAAGCTGAAGCCAGGAGCACATCGGTTTCGGTGATCGCACCCACGCCGGACCGCAGCAATTTCAAACGAACCTTGTCGTTGGAAAGCTTTGAGAGTAGATCGCTAAGCACTTCGACAGAGCCCTGCACATCGCCTTTGAGGATGATGTTGAGTTCCTTCGTGCCAGCCGTCTTGATCTGCTCCGCCAGGCCCTCGAGCGAAACACGCGAACTCTTGGCCAGTGCGGCCTCGCGGGCTTTCTGCTCGCGGTATTCAGAGATGCCGCGCGCTTTATCACGATCCGCAACGACTACGAACTGATCGCCGGCCTGGGGTAAACCTTCCAAGCCCAGGATTTCGACCGGAGTCGAAGGCGGGGCGGACTCAAGAGCAGCGCCGCGATCGTCGAACATCGCGCGTACCTTGCCGAAGACATTGCCCACGACGAAGTTATCGCCGGCATGCAGGGTGCCGTTCTGCACCAAGACCGTCGCGACGGGTCCCCGGCCACGATCCAGCTTCGCTTCCAGAACCACACCGGTGGAGGCGCGGTCAGGCGTTGCCTTCAACTCTGCCAAGTCCGCGACCAGGCAGATCATTTCCATCAGAAGGTTAAGGTTGGTTTTCTGCTTGGCCGAAACATCGACAAATACCGTCTTGCCGCCCCATTCTTCGGGTACAAGGCCGCGATCGGCCAACTGCTTCTTGACGCGATCAGGCAGAGCATCTGGTTTGTCGATTTTGTTTACTGCGACGATGATCGGGACTTCAGCGGCATGCGCGTGGTCGATGGCTTCGAGCGTCTGCGGCATGACCCCGTCATCAGCGGCAACTACGAGCACGACGATGTCGGTCGCTTTCGCTCCTCGCGAACGCATGCGCGTGAAGGCTTCGTGACCCGGTGTATCGAGGAACACGATCTCTCGCCCATACGCGGGCGAGTCCGGATCGCTGATGCGAACCTTGTAGGCTCCGATATGCTGCGTGATTCCGCCGGCTTCCCCTTCAGCCACGTTGCTCGCTCGGATTGAGTCGAGCAGAGTAGTTTTGCCGTGATCAACATGACCCATGATCGTAACCACGGGCGGACGGGGAGAGGCTTCGGCGGCGGACTCTTCGCCGGCAGCGGCGGCTGCGTCGATATCCTTCGCAGCCTGCTCTTCGAACGTGATCACATTCGTATCGGCCCCGAAAAAGCGCGCCATCTCGCTCGCGAGTTCTGCATCGAGCGTCTGGTTGATCGTGGCAAATACCCCTCGAGCCAGCAGCCGCGAAATCAGGTCCTTCGCGCGGATATCAAGCTTCTCGGCAAGATCTTTTACACTGATACCTTCAGTAATCGTGATATTGCGCGTGATCGGCATCGGCTCGTTCGACACCACCATGCGTGGCGGCGGAACGTAGCCCTTCATTGGCCCTTCTTTTACGCCGCGTGGAACATAGCGCTGTCCCGGACGACGCGCGGGGGCACCGGGACGGCTCCCCGGACGGACTGGTCCCGGCGGTGGAAGCCCTGGTCCAACTCCGATCGGACGCGCTCCAATGGGGGCCGAACGCGTGGGATGCATCGGACGGCGCTCCCCCGGACGTAGCGGCGGACGCGGCGCACCTGCCCCCTGTGGCCCCTGTGGTCGCGGACGCTGGAAGATCGGCTGTCCCGGTACCGGGCGGCCTGGTGCAGGGCGCATCGTTCCTGCAGGAGCGCTGGTTTGTGCTGCTGGGGTCGGTGCGACGGGACGCGGGGGAGCCTTATACACCGGACGCGGCCCCGTTTGCGGAACGATCATTCTCGGCGCAGGCGGTTGCGGCGCTGCCGATACCGTAGGTGGTGCCGGACGCGGGACAGGTGGAGTTACCGGAATTACAGGCGACGTGGAAGCCGCGATCGGCGGAGCCGCGGGCGGCGGCGCTACCACAGCCGCTGCCGGTGGAGGCGGCGGCGCTGCCGGACGAACGGGCGGAGCCACGACGGCCGGCGCTGCCGGAACCGGAGGCGGCGGTGCCGGGACCGCAGGCTTTTCAGTCGCAGGGGCCACCACGGTTGGCCGAGCAGGGGCCGGTGACGGTGGTGCAGCGACCGTCGCCGGCGCCGCAGGCTTCACGACCGGAGGCACAATTGTCGGCTTTGGCGTGGCCGGCGGCGGTGCCGGCTTTGCCGGTTGTGGTACAGCTGCAGCTTCCTTTTTCTGCGTGATCGCCCTCAGCACATCGCCCGGACGGGAGATGTGGGACAGATCAATCTTGGTCTTGATTTCTTCTTCGCCGCGCAGCGTACGCGCAGCGCGCGCAGATGAACTCTGCGATTCAGCCGAGCCTCGGATATAGGCCCGCACTTTTTCTGCTTCATGCTCCTCCAGCGAACTGGAATGCGTCTTCTTCTCGGTCACGCCAACATGCGGTAGCGTGTCGAGAATCGCTTTGCTTTTGACTTCCAGCTCTCTGGCGAGATCGTTGATTCGAACCTTACTCATCCGGCCTTTCTTTTCCCCGCGTTGTGCTAGGTCTTCATCGTAGCCTCACGGAGTCAGTAATCTGGACTCGCACGCAAACAGACTTGAGTGTGCGTGTCATGGTTATTCGGTTGTTTCGCGGGCAGCACCCTCGTCAGGCACAGGCTCGCCTTCATTTGTTACGGATTCTTCGGTGGGGGTAACTTCTTCGCCCGCAGGTTCGACGGATGCCCCTTCCTGGGCGGCTTCTCCCTCGGCCCCCTCAACCTGAACAGCACCCTCGGCGTCCGGTTCTAGACTCGCGAAGTAATTATTGACCGCGAGACTGATTTTTTCCACCGTCTTGGGCCCGATACCCTCAATCGCCTCGAGTTCTTCTGGGGTCATATCGGCCAGCGCTTCGACGGTCGTCACACCGGCGGCAGTCAGCTTCTCAAGCACACCCTCCCCCAAGCCCGGAACGTTCTCAAGAGGAGTTGTCGCCTGCGGGGTCATGGCAGCCATCTGCTGCTCGACTTCCTGGCGCTTTTCTTCCTCGCTCTTGATATCGATCTTCCAGCCCAGCAGTTTCGCGGCGAGACGAACGTTCTGGCCCTTCTTGCCGATGGCAAGCGAGAGTTGGCTGTCGTCGACCACTACTTCGAGGTGCTTCTCCGAGCTATCGATGACGGTCACGCGGCTCACCTTTGCCGGCTGCAACGCCTTCTCGGCGAACGTCACGGGATCTTCATGGAACTCGATGATGTCGATCTTCTCTCCGCGCAGCTCGCGGATGATCGACTGCACGCGCATGCCCTTCATGCCGACGCAGGCGCCGACAGCATCGACATCCTTATCCTTCGACATCACAGCAATCTTGGTGCGCTCACCGGCTTCACGGGCAATGGCACGGATTACGACGGTTCCGTCGTAGATTTCTGGAACTTCTGTCTGGAACAGATGCTGTACCAGTTCCGGCGCCGCGCGAGAAACAACCACCCCCGGGCCTTTTGACGCTCGTTCGACGCGTGCGATTATTACGCGGACACGTTCACCCACTGCAAATGACTCCAGCCGCGACTGCTCCTTGCGCGGCATGCGAGCTTCCGCTTTGCCGATATCAAAGATCACGTCTGGCCCTTCCACGCGCTTCACGGTCGCGTTGACGACCTCGCCCACGCGCCCGATGTACTCGTTGTAGACCGTATCGCGCTCGGCCTCGCGCACCTTCTGAAAGATCACCTGCTTCGCGAGCTGCGCCGCGATGCGGCCCAGGATCCCGTCGATCGCCTTAGGAATCAGCAATTCTCCGCCAACCTCGAGGCTCGGATCCACCCGTTGTGCGTCTTCCAGTGTGATCTGCAGATTGGGATCTTCCACCTGCTCTGGCGTCTCCACGACGGTCTTCACCGCGAAAGCGCTGATCTTGCCGGTATCTTTGTCCAGCTTCGCGCGGAAGTTTTCCTGCGATTTGTAATGCTTGCGCGTCGCCATGACAATGGCGTCTTCCACCGCGCTGACTACAATCTGCGGATCAATTCCCTTTTCCCGGCTCACGCCTTCGATGATGTTGTAAAGCTCGCTAGCCATAGAAAACCAATTCTCAGAATTCTGGTACCAGATTCGCCTTCTCTACGTTGGCAAAATCAATTTCAATCTTCGTGCCGGCCGCGTCGCCCATCTTCTTCCGCGACTTGTGGCTGGCTACACTCAAATCCAGCATCAGGCAGCCATTCTGAAAGCTCTCCAGGACGCCTTCAAAGTGCCTGTTATTGTTTACCGGCTCGCGGGTCGTCAGCTTAACCCGGCTGCCGACAAAGCGCGCAAAATCTGTCGGCTTGACCAGCTTGCGATCCAGCCCTGGCGATGAAACTTCCAGCGTGTACGATCCCGGCATGACATCTTCCACATCCAGGATCGTGCCGAACTCGCGACTGAAGTTCGCGCAGTCTTCGTGCGTCACTCCCGCCAGCGGATCGTTCCCTGCCGCGGGCCTGTCGAGAAACACCCGCAGCATGCGAGCCTTGCCCCCACCCAGAACCTCGACGTCGAGGACTTCGAGTCCGCTGGAGGCTGCGACCCGGTCCGCAATAGCCCGCACACGATCAACGTCAAGCGCCATGAATCCAATAACTTACTGGCGGATGGCTGCAACACCGCGGGGCTCCAACTAAAAAGTGGGCTTGCGCCCACTGGTGTGCTTCGCCAAATGCCGGTACACAGCAGTTCTCAGTCTCTTAATATACGCCCGGAGGGATTAAAAGACAAACGGCTCAGAACCCGCACCAGCAGGAGTTAATTCCCGATATAAAGAGAGTTACGGACCCCAATAGTCGAATGTGTATACGACGCCCGGAGGAACATTGATGCCCATTTCTGCGCCACACTCGATGCTGTGGTCGCCCGGTTCGATCCTACCGGCCTCACCGATCGCATGGGGCCAAACCTTTCCATCAACCTTCATGGGTCCGCGGTGCCTTCCATTGTCGTCCGCAATTACCAGATAGGTCTGCCCGTCCTCGGATGACTTCATCGTCCCCGTAAATCTCCCCTTGTGCATGCAGCGCAACTGACTAATGCTGCAATTGTCACAACCATTAGGCGCATAGACTAATCTCTTTGGAGCACCCAGGCAGCTCAATAGACGATCGTCGCAGGTCCCTCTCGCTCCCTAGTGACAGTGTCCGAATCGCTCCACCAGATACTCGGAGCGGGCGGGAATTGTCGCCTCTCATACTGAATACCAAGTTTCTGCAGTTCAGCCAAGATTGCCGCGACTGCTTCTGCTGAGCTCCGCTCGACCACATGGCTCAGGTTGCGCCCAGCATCAAAGGCTTGCCCGACGATTCCCACCAGCAGCACGCTCTGTGGGCTGGCTCCCAACATCTCGGCGGTCATGAGGCACTCCGACAAGGCGGGAGAGTGTGGATCAAGGCGCTTTGCAGGCATTGCGCGCACAATGTCAGCTTTCCGGTAAAGCAACACCGTGCCAGGCGGATGTTCTCTGGACGCGACGCAATCGATGAAAATGACTGCGTGCAATCCAGCGATGCGATGGGTCAGATCGAGGGCTGGCGTGCCCAGGTCGGCGATCTCAACGTTGTCAGGGAACACGTACTGTGACTCGAGAAGGCGAATCACGTACGGACCAAACGCATCGTCGCCTAACAAGACGTTCCCAATTCCGCCGATCAGGATTTTCTTGTTCATAGGATCTTCGCGACAGTGATCTTCCGGCCTGATGGATCAAACGCGTGGCACGCACACGCCATGCATGGATCGAACGAGTGCACGGTGCGGAGCACTTCCAGCGGTTCCCCCGGACGGGCCAGCGGAGTGTGGAGCAATGAAGCCTCGTACGGTCCGTGGGCCCCGGCGCGATCGCGGGGGCTCGCATTCCACGTGGATGGCACGACTGCCTGGTAGTTCTTAATCTTTTCGTTCTTGATGACGATCCAGTGCGAAAGCGTTCCACGCGGCGCCTCGTGGGTTCCAACGCCTTCGACTTCATGCGAAGGCAGTACCGGCTGGTTATGGACAGTGTAGTCGCCCTTGGCGATGTTGTTCACCAGCAACTGCCAGTGCTTTTGTGCAAGCTCTGCAAGCATGCAGGCGCGAATGGCGCGGGCGGCGTGGCGGCCGAGAGTGGAATGTAGCATCGCAGGCGTGGGACGAACGCCGCCAATGGCGGCGATCTTCTCGATCGCAAGATCGGTGTACTTGCGCGTGAGCGCGTGACCCTGTGCGTAGCCGATCAGAACCTGCGCCAGCGGGCCGACCTGCATGGGCTCGTTGTTGAAACGCGGAGCTTTTACCCAGGAATATTTCTGCTCGCCGTCCCAGCCCGTGAAGGCGGGTTCGGTTTCTCCTTGCCAGGGATGCAACGCTTTTTCTCCCTGATAGTAGGCGTGCATGACATCTTCGGTGACGGACTTGCGGAAGGTATCGTCTGTCGCCGTCTGGAATTCCTTTACGCCGGCTAAATCGGCGTTTCGGATGTATCCGCCGGGAAGATCGTAGGGGGAACCTTTGCTTTCGAGTGGAAGATCGGGGACGGCGAGATAATTGCGCACCCCGCTCCCGATTCTGAACCAATCGGGATACATGGCCGCCACCGCGCAGACATCGACGAAGTAGACCTGCTGCACAAACTGAGAAACATCGGCCAGCAGGGTTCTGATCATTTCGAGCTTGTCCATGCCGAGCGCGGCTGGACTGTCGAGATCGATCGCATTTGCCACACCGCCGACCGTCAGATTCTGAATGTGGGGCGTCTTTGATCCCAGGATAGCGACCACCTGCAGCGCCTTGCGTTGATATTCGAGTGCCTGTACGTAGTGCGTAAACGCGAGCAGATTCACTTCC
Source organism: Binatia bacterium (assembly GCA_035577905.1). Lineage (GTDB taxonomy): Bacteria > Acidobacteriota > Terriglobia > Terriglobales > Acidobacteriaceae > Sulfotelmatobacter. Next base: position 32,045 of record DATKAP010000009.1, on the reverse strand, counting down.
GGAGACAGTCGCATCGCGGGATGTCCCCAATAGCCGTTGGCGAAGATGCCGAACTGTCCGCTGGCAGCGACGGCCTTCACGCGATCCTGCGCGGCTTTCAGTTCGTTGCGCGAATTACGCGTCCACGGGGAGAGACTTTCGGCCAGCTTCGATGTAGCGGCGGGGTCGGCTTTCGGAATCTGCAGCACATCCACCCAGTCAAGCGCGGACAACTGATAGAAGTGGACGATGTGGTCATGCAGGGCATGCGCAATCAGAATCAGGTTACGGATGTACTGCGCGTTGAGCGGGATCTCGAGATTCAGCGCATTTTCGACCGACCGTACGCTGGCCATCGCGTGCACCGTGGTACAGACCCCGCAGAATCGCTGCGTGAACATCCAGGCATCGCGCGGATCGCGTCCGCGAAGAATCTTTTCGATGCCGCGCCACATGGTGCATGAAGCCCATGCATTGCTGACCGAGTTGTTGTCGACCTCCACATCGATGCGGAGGTGGCCTTCGATCCGCGTAATGGGATCAATGGTTATGCGTTTCGCCATAATTGCCTGCCGTTGCCGGGAATTCACCGCCTTCGGTTTCGTCATCCCCGAAATATCCGTAGTTGAAATATCCCGTCCACCGGATGTACGGACGCCGGAAGCGGAAATAGCTCGCCATGTCGTGCCACTCGTGTAGAGGCGCGGGCAAGATTGCGAGCCTTTTCACGGCAATCAGAAATCCGACGATGCCCAAGGAGATAAAACCGAGGGAGACCAGGACCTCAATCGTTGCCGGAAAGTAGAGCGCCTCCGGATTCGGCCGGAATGCCAGCGTGGTCGGACTAAAGCGATAAATCATCCCGCCGGCAGAACTCAGGATGTAGCCCAGAAACATAAACTGCAATTCATGCGTTCGAGTGGAACGAAGCAGCATGAGGCCCCCGGCCAGGACCAACAGGACTTCGAACCAAAAGACCGCGGCAAAGCGGTCCAAATGAAGTGCACTTCCAAACGCGCCGCGAAAGATGATGTCGAGGAAGCGCAGGCCGAGCCATCCAAAAATCAACCAGCAGGTGATGCGCGCCGCCTCGTCGAGAACCTCCATATCCATGGCGCGTTTCCATACCAGACAGCACAGCATGGTGGTTCCGACCACACAACCGAACGACATGAAAGTCGCAGCACCTAAGTAAAGCACCGGGAGCCACGCCGTTTGCCATAGCGGGTGTACGCGCTCTCCCGCCAGCAACATCAGCGCGCCAAGGGAAGACTGATGCATCCCCGGCAGCAAATAGGCGGCAGCAATGATCCACGGATAAAAATAGTGAAGTCCTCGTTCTATCTTCCGCACCCCGGGGCGCAAGCGCGAATCAAAGTACCAAAGCCGCTCCAGAATCGGTGGCACGTTTTCAATCGCCAGAGGGATCATGGCGTAGATCGACATGCAGATCGCCACTTCCGCTAGCGGCGAATGCATGTTCCAACGCCAGGGGAAGATGATCCAATAGAAGTTCCATGGACGTCCGGCATCGATTCCCAGCAGAAGCAGGCCACATGCATACGAGAGAAAGCTGGTGAGTAGCGCCATCCGCATCAACACATGAAGCTTCTTACGGCGAAACACCCACGCCGCAATTCCTACTGCGAAGGCTCCCGAACCCAGAGCAGTCAGCACCATTACGTTGAAGGTCTTCCAGATGCCCCATCCGAACGCGTCGTTCATTCCGCTGACTGGGCCGAGTCCTGCCAGCTCGCGGTATCCAGTCAGCACGAGCGCGATCAACACGAGAGCAGAGAGCCCGAGGAAGAATCCGTTCACTACCGGGAACCCGAACACCGGAACGTTTCGTTCCCAACGATCACTGACTCGAATTGTGTTCATGGCGGTGCTGCTCATAGTTGCGCCCTCAGCCCGGTCTCTTTTTCGCGATTATGAGCCTCCTCTTCGTGGCCCTTGAGGCTCTTGCGAATCACTTGCACCAGCCCGGCATAGAGCACGGCCGGCAGCGCGAAGTATTGGTAGAAACGTCTCTGCCACCGCAGCGTCTTGGCGGGGACAGACTCGGGCCCAAGTTCCGGCAGCCCCAACTTCTCAAAGGGAACTTTCGAGAGATACAAAACCTGCGTGCCGCCGTTGTCGGTCTCGCCGTAAACGCGATTCTGGTAATAGCGTCCGGGACTGTTCTGGATGCGCTGCTTGGCCTCGCGCAGCAAGACCGGCCTCGGCCCGAAGATCACGGCCCCCGTCGGGCATACGCTGGTGCATCCGGGCTTCAGGCCTTTCGCCAGTCGATGGCTGCACAGTTCGCACTTGGTTACGCGTGGATTGAAACCGACCCACTGAAACCGAGGGATGTGATAGGGGCACGTGATCGTGCAGTATCGGCATCCGATGCATTCTTCCGCACTCCAGTTGACGACTCCGCTCTCCGGATCCTTGTGTAGCGCCTGGAATGGGCATCCGGCGGCGCAAGCGGGATCCAGACAATGCATGCATTGCCGCTTGACAAACGAGAAGGCAGAGCCGTCCTCGGGTTTGTAGAGCTTGATGATATTGCGCGTAAGGTCATTCAGGTCCGCAGGTGCCTGGTGCAGCGCATCGCCGCGCGCATCTGGGGGAGTATCGTTAGCCTCTGCACAAGCAGCTACGCACGCCTTGCAGCCGATGCAGATCGTCGCGTCATAGAGCATGCCGACGGCAGCGCTGGGTACTGGGATGGTTTCCGCCTGGAGTTCTTCGCTGCACACGGATACGGCTACCGCTGCCGGAACTCCAGCTTTGGCGATACCCGTGATCAGTTCCCGCCGAGTGATGGCCACGTCAGTCCTCTTTTTTCTTGCTGTTGGACTTGCCCTTCAACTTCTCGGCATGTGCGATATCTGTCGAGACACGCGCGACACCCGCCTCGGTGCTGCTCTGAAAGCGCTGCGAAGCGACCCATGCTGCTCCACCCACCGCTCCTGTAATCGCGCCCACCAGTGCGGCAGCCCCGACTTTTAGTCCGCCTGCCGTGCTGTAAATCGGAGGATAGGTGTCGGGAGGAGTTGCCAGATGGATCGGCACGGTCTCGAACGTTCCCATCTTCCAGACAACGTTCTTCTCCGTGCAGCCCAAACAAGGCACGCCAGTCCCAATCGGCCAAACTCCGGGAACCTCATTGAAGTGGCGAGTAGCGCAGGCGGCGTGTGTCACCGGGCCTTTGCAGCCAAGTTTGTAGAGGCACCAACCCTTGCGATGGCCCTCATCGCCGAACGCGGTGGCGAACCGACCAGCATCAAAGTGGGCGCGACGCGGACAGTTTTCGTGAATCACGCGGTCATACGCGAACTTTGGCCGTCCGAATTCATCGAGCGCAGGTAATTTACCCATCGTGACGTACTCGAGCACTACGGCCAGAAGGTTGTAGGGATTGGGCGGACAGCCGGGGAGATTGACGATCGGTTTGCCGGAAACTACCGAATCGACACCCACAGCCCCAGTGGGATTCGGATCTGCAGAAGGAACTCCTCCCCACGAAGCGCACGAACCGATAGCGATAACGGCTGCAGCTTGTGACGCCACATCCTTCGCAACTTGAATAGCCGGCTTGCTGGCCAGCTCCATGAAAACGCCGTCGTCTTTCGCGGGAATCGCCCCTTCGATCACCAGGACATATTTGCCTGCGTTTGTCTCAATCGCGGACTGCAATGCCGCCTCCGCCTGCGCGCCTGAGGCTGCCATCAGAGTCTCGTGGTAGTCGAGCGAAATCACGTCGAGAATCAGGTCGGCGACGTCAGGGGCAGAAGTACGGAGCAGAGTCTCGGTGCAGCCCGTGCAATCCTGGAAGTGGAGCCAGATGACCGATGGGCGCCGTGTTTGTCCCACCAACTGCGCGATTTGCGCGAGACTCTTTTTGGTGGTCAGCGCCAACCCGACTGGCGCGACAATCATCAACTGAGAACAGAGTTGGAGAAAACTGCGACGCGACACACCGCTGTTGCTAAGATGAGCGGCAATGGTGTCCTTGTGAGTTGTCGACATAGACGTCCCTCTGGCAGCGAAGCCATGGCGAAGCGACTTCTGACTTCCGAAAACAAAGAATTCCTCGCGGTGGATCGTCGTAGCAGCTGCGATCCGGTTCGGGCTCGGTTTTCCTTGTTTATTATTGGAGGGACTATCGCGCGAACCATCGAAGGCGGGCGATCATGATGTTGAGACGCATACGAGAGCAAGCAAGCCGCCAGCGCACAGTTCTCCCTAGTCCTCCTGAGATCCTCTCTTTCCGGCGTGAGCCCGGGTCCGACGGTCTGACCAAGCGAGCCGGATGCAGTGTTTATGCTTGATTGTTAGAAAGCACTCCGTGACTGAAATCACAGAGGTGCGTGACAGGAATCCAGCTGAGCGAGGGATAGATTCGAGACCAAGTTTCGTGGATGGATCGGTCCAAGTTCGGCAATACGCGACTCCGTAAAGGCTTGCTGGAGCCAATGCGCGGCCTCCCGGGAACCGAGTGTATGGTCCAGGGGCGGCCGCATCCATTTGCCTGATTTTTCACTGCTATCTACAATGAAGGCTTACCTATACGCTGGGGATTCCCGAGACATTTATGATTCATTTTCCTGTTCCTGAGGCTCTTACTTTCGACGACGTCCTGCTGTTGCCTGCCCGCTCAGACGTGATTCCGACACAGGCGAGCACCCAGACGCAAGTCACGCGTAACATCAGCCTGAATATCCCCATCGTCAGCGCCGCCATGGACACTGTCACCGAATCTCATATGGCGATTGCGCTTGCCCAGCAGGGTGGGATCGGCATCATTCACCGCAATCTTACGATCGAGCAGCAGGCCAATGAAGTCGACAAGGTGAAACGCTCGGAAAGTGGCATGATTGTCGATCCGGTCACCATGCATCCGACCGACAAGGTATCGGACGCCCTCGAGGTCATGAGCAAGTACAAGATCTCCGGCGTGCCCATCACCGAGCATGGCAAGCTCGTCGGAATACTCACCAATCGAGACCTGCGCTTCGAAACCCGCTTCGACATTCCCATCGACAACGTGATGACCAAGAAGAACCTGATCACGGTTCCTGTGGGAACCACGCTCGAAGAGGCGGAGAAAATTCTTCACCAGCACCGCGTCGAGAAGCTCCTGGTTGTGGACAACAACTACAACCTGAAGGGCCTCATCACAGTAAAAGACATCCAGAAAAAGTTGAAGTACCCCAACGCCGCTAAGGATTCTCACGGGCGCTTGCGGGTGGGCGCCGCTATCGGTGCCACGGGAGATTTTCTGGAGCGCGCACAGGAACTGGCGGAAGCCAAAGTCGATGTGCTCGCCATCGACAGCGCCCACGGGCACTCTTCGAAAGTGCTCGAAGCGGTAAAGCTGGTGAAATCGAAACTGCCCGAAGTCGAGTTGCTGGCCGGCAACGTCGCCACATTCGACGGCGCTTGCGAGTTGGCTCGGGCTGGGGCCGACGGGATCAAAGTTGGGATCGGTCCTGGATCGATCTGCACAACACGCGTGGTGACCGGCGCCGGCGTTCCACAAATCACCGCCATCGCCGAGGCCTATCGCGCCACGAAAGACTCCGGGGTCCCCATCATCGCCGACGGCGGCATCAAGTATTCCGGCGACATCACCAAAGCTCTGGCCGCAGGTGCCAGTTCGGTCATGATCGGGTCCCTCTTCGCCGGCACCGATGAGAGCCCGGGCGAGTTGATCCTCTATCAAGGCCGGTCATTCAAGTCGTATCGCGGCATGGGATCATTGGGCGCTATGGCGCAAGGATCGAGCGAGCGCTACTTCCAGAACGCGAGCGGCGATTCTTCCACGGCCGCATCAGAAGGTGGCTCGAACCGCCTCGACAAACTCGTCCCCGAAGGCATCGAAGGACGGGTTCCCTATCGCGGCTCGGTTGCGATGATCATTTACCAGATGGTCGGCGGATTGAAATCGGGCATGGGCTACTGTGGATGCTCAACAATTCCCGAACTGCTGCAGAAAACACGTTTCGTCCGCATCAGCAACGCCGGACTACGCGAGAGCCATGTCCACGATGTCATGATCACGCGCGAGGCTCCCAACTACGCTATTGAATAATAATGCTGCGTGGCCCATCCTTGCCGCGACCTTTGCGGCAAGGGGGGAAACCACTGAACGATCCCTTTGACCCGCAACCGCAACCAAGTCCTGAAAACCTGGATCGCATTGATCCTCTGGCTCATCGTCATCGCCATAGAATCGACGACCTATCTTTCGTCTCAGCACACCAGTCGTTTTCTGTATCCGGTCGTGCACTTCTTGTTCGGGATCGACGAGGCGACCTTTGAACCCTATCACGCCTTCCTTCGCAAATCCGGCCACGTATTTGGCTACGGACTGCTGAGTATTCTTTTGTTCCGCGCGTGGCGGGAGACGCTGCCTTCTTCGTCAGGCGCGAGATGGACCTTTCGTTGGGCCAACATTGCCGTGCTCGGAACGTGTCTGGTCGCCAGTCTCGACGAGTGGCATCAGAGCTATCTGCCGACGCGCACGGGAACCGTACACGACGTTATCCTCGACACCTGCGCCGGAATCGCTGCGCAACTTGCCATTTTTATCATCCACTACCGAGCCAAGGCCCAATCCTGACCGGGCTCGCGACCCGTCCTCTTGAATTTCTCCTTGACCCGTCATCCTTTAACTGTTACATATTGTAACGCTACAATGACTAACACAAAGCTGACACGTCTGAAGAACCTGGGAGAAGTCGAGCAGAGCGTGATGGACTACATCTGGAGCCGTGGCGTAGTTACGGCAGAGTCTTGCCGCGAGGCCCTCGCATCCACACGATCGATGAAAGGTTCAACCATTCGCACCGTGCTTCGCCGCTTGGAAGAGAAGGGATATGTCACGCATGAGGTGCAAGGCAGAACGTTCATCTACAAGGCGTCCCACCGCCGCCAGAACGTAGCTGTCCGCGCGGTGAAGAGCATTATTGACCGCTTCTGTGGTGGCTCGGCCGAAGAACTCGTGCTCGGCATGGTTGACAACGAAGTGCTGGACCACAAGCAATTGCAACGCCTGGCGCGCAAGATTGCTGAACGGAACGATGGAGCGAATGTCAGCGTCGGAAAGAAGGAGAGAAGGTCATGATGCAGATGCTCTCTGACTCTTCGGCGGCCATGATCTCAGTGCTAGTCACCTCGGCCGTACGATCGTTTCTACTCGCCGGAGTTGCTGGAATGGGCCTCACCATCTTTCGTCTGCGAGCAACGTCACTACGACTTTTCATCTGGACTTCCGTACTCTACGCGAGCCTTGCGATGCCATTCCTCGGAGGGTTGCTACATCCGGTGGTGATTGGACTTCCTCGGTTCCCGCAGCATCGAGTGGCATCACCCCTAGTGAGCAATAGAGCGGACCTGCAAACCATGTTCCTCGCGAGCAATTCAGCGAGCGATCCCGACATGAAGCTCATTGAACACCATCACCGGTCCATCATTTCGAGTGAAACACTCAGCCGTGAAAACCAGCATGCCATCAGCGATCACAATTTCTCTTGGCCCGGTCTTGCTTGGAGTCTCGTCGCCGGCATTTATCTCCTTGTAACGTTCTGCCTTCTGGCCAGATTCGCGGCCGGAATCCTATGGACGCGCAAACTCCTTCGTAGTGCTAAATCCATTACTGACTGCCCAGCCCCGGCAATGATGGCTTTTGATTCGACCTGTAAGCGTCCTCGCCTGGCAGCGTCCAAGAATATTGTCGTTCCGCTCACAGTCGGAGCGTTTCGAGCGACAATCATGCTTCCTTCCGACTGGAGCGAATGGGAAGCGCAAAAGCTGCATGCCGTGCTGGCTCACGAACTTTCGCATGTCGGTCGTTATGACGTCCTGACCCAACGCCTCGCGCTCATCTACCGCGCGATCTTCTGGTTCAATCCGCTGGCCTCGTGGTTGCACGCTCATATAGCCGTATTGGCTGAACAAGCCAGCGACGAGGCTGCGCTGTCCGAAGGCATTGATCAGAAACGCTACGCTGGAACCTTGCTGGATTTCTTCCATGCGCTGCGAACTGGAACGGGAAGGGTTCGCTGGCAGGGCGTTTCGATGGCCAGGGTTGAACAAGTCGAACAACGACTTCAACGAATTCTCGCGTGGAAAGGAGCAGTCGCTGTGAACACAAAGAGAGCTTTGGCTGCTGTAGTCCTGGTGCTTGCGATTCCCGTTGTATATCTTGCGGCCGCGGTTCGCCCCGCCCGGCAGCGTCCTGCAGCTCCGGAAGGTACTCCGTCCTCAACTGCTGTTAATGTTGCGCCTCTGGCTCCAGAGTCTGTCGCGGCTCCCTCCGGCGGTGTTTTGTCGGCACCAGCTGCACCTGTGGCTGTCGCGGGCCCTGCGGCGCCCGCGCTCGTGGGTGCTCCATCCATTGCGTCCGTTCCGGCAGCGCCTGCGATTGCCGCAGTCGCACCCACTGCGCCCATGGCGTTGATCGGACCAGCGAGCCTGCGGGACGGATTCGGCCAGTACAACTCGACTGGAGTTTCCCACCGCAACGGATTCTTCTACTCATACGATAACGACGACGAAGAACGCTTCGTGATCGCGTCGGGCAAAACCGATACCTTCACCATGTCGGGATCCTCGCAAGATACCCGGCATGTGGAAAGACTCAAGAAGCAGATTCCCGGCGATTTCATCTGGTTCCAGCGCGACGAGAAGTCCTACATTATCCGCGACCAGGCGACAATTGATCGTGCCAAAGCCCTCTGGACTCCGCAGGAGGAGCTTGGCAGGAAACAGGAAGAACTTGGCAAGCAGCAAGAAGAGCTTGGCAAGCAACAGGAAGCACTGGGCGCAAAGATGGAGCAGGTGAAGGTCAATGTGCCTGACATGACCGCCGCCCTCGACCGGCTCAAAGCAAAGCTGCAGAAACTAGGCCCCAGCGCCACTATGGAACAGGTCGGCGAACTCCAGTCCGAAATTGGAGAACTGCAGAGCAAGATCGGTGAGCTTCAATCGGAGGCAGGTAAACGACAAGGCAAGCTCGGCGAAATGCAGGGCGAGCTCGGAGAGAAGCAGGGAAAACTAGGCGAGCAGCAGGGTGAACTCGGCCGTCAGCAGGCAGAGCTGGCGGAGAAGGCTACCCGTGAAATGAAAGTTCTGCTCGATGAAGCACTCAAGAATGGCACAGCCAAGCCGGAAGACGAGATCGTAAAAAGCCCGACGCTCTAACACGAACTCTCGGCCATCTCTGCGGCCTTGCTCCGCGTCCTCGGCGGTAGATCCGTAAGGCACCAGCCCGCTGAGAAACGTGCGAAGACGCCGAAGATTACGTTCGGCGTGCCGGAGTGACTACCAGCATCACAGCCGATATGGCGGCTAATCCCGCCGATGCAAAAAACGGCACACTGGCCCCGAAGTGCTTCCATAACTCGCCGCTGATCAGGCTTGCAGCCAAAGTCGCTACGCTGGTCGCAAAGAAATAGATTCCGAGCGTGCGCCCGCGAATCTCTGGCGTCACCGTTTCTACAACTAGCGCCTTCAGCACCGGCTGGGTCAGCGCATAGTAGATTCCATAGACAGCCATGACGATCCAGATGGCCAGCACCGATGGGGCGCGTCCAAACACAAAATACACAACCGCAAAGATCAAGTAACCGACTGCCGCAATCCATCGGCGTGAGAAATGATCGCTGAGCCATCCGGCAGGCCACGACCCGAGGGTGTATGTCAGGTTGAAGACCAGTCCAAGCAGCGGAGCCAGGCCGACGCCGATACCGATATTCTGCGCACGCATAACCAGGAACATGTCGCTGGAATTGCCGATCGAAAATAGCGTCACCGCAGCAAGGACCATATAGAACGTGGCCGGAAGACCAGTTCGCGTAGCGATACCTGGCTCGCGTGTCCCGCTGGAGGCAAGGCTGGCGGCCTTCTGGGCATGCTTAACAGGATCTGGCGTTTTCCCGTCCGACGAGAGCCGTCTCGTCTCGCGAATTCCAAGGACTGCGACAGCCACAGACAGGGCTCCCGGCACTGCCGCAGCCCAAAACACGCTGCGAATCCCATATCGCGCCAGTAGAACAAGCGCCAACAATGGCCCTGCGATCGCTCCTGCCGAATCCATCGACTGAATCAGCCCATAAGCCGATCCCAGCCGTTCCTTTCCGACGCACTCCGCCACCATTACATCTCGCGGTGCCCCGCGCACTCCCTTGGCTACCCGATCGGTGAATCGGATCAACAGAATCTGCCACCAGGAGGTCACAACCGCCAGCATCGGCTTCACAGCGTTCGCAACAAAGTATCCGCCAACGACGAGTGGCTTTCGCCGCTCGATGCGATCGCTGAGATATCCCGAAAAAAGCTTGGCGAAGGATGCGACGCTCTCGGCGATGCCTTCAATTACCCCGAGTTGCGCAGGCCCTGCTCCTAGTGACACCAGAAAGGCTGGAAGGACCCAGTAGGCCATCTCGGTAGCGGTGTCGTTGAAGAATGATGTGAGCCCGAAGGAATAGAGATTGCGTACAGCGGAGGGCTGAGCCTGCGTAGAGCGTTCGGGCATACATCGGTTTTACCACGGACTCAGAAGACGCCGACTCTGGATTTGCTGCAAGACTCGAGGGCTAACGACCAACGACCGAGAACGGTCTTCAGTACATAGCGTCGTACTTGGTCACGACCCAATCCCCGGGCCTGTGCTCAAGGGTGAGCGTGAAAAGGCTCTGATCGATTCCTGCTTGGGTTGGACCCGCGTTGCTTGGCCGCTGGCCGCGATAGTGGAGGATCACGAGCGGCGGAGCATCTTCCCAATCGACCAGTTCCCAGGAGAGCAGCGGATGCTCACTTTCCGACTTGCAGATGTATCGGGCGTATTTCTTGTGGTAGTCGTGCTCCCATTTTGCGAGAAGTTCGTCGCAGTGCCCCTCGCGCATCTCGCGCAGAAACTTGTTGGCAGCCTTCTCGGTCGAACGGTCGCGTAGCGGATTCATCTTGATACTGATTGGCAATCCCGTGAGGGAATCCTTCTCCTCTGACCGCGCCAGCACGGGGCCCTGATTGCTCAACCACCACAAATAGCCAATAAACCCGAAGACAAGTAGGGTTGCGATGCCGACGGCAATGCCGATCTGTGTCCGGGTGAAGCCCATGAAACGAAGTTTAAGGAAGCTTAAAACCGAGCGGCAAGATTACCAGCGTGAGACGCGGTGGTACATGTACGTCTGCAGCTGAACCGGAAGTGGGGTGGGCTTTCGTCGGCCTATTGAAGCCCTTCGACGAGATATAGATCTGACAGCAAGCGACGATATCCGTAGACATACCCTTTGCCGTCAGGTGTAGGAAGCACAGGGCCCACGAACTCTACGCCCGCGGGATCAGGTGGCATAAGTTGTTTCCACAAAGTGCGATTTCCCGTCGCGAGATCAACGCGGTATACCTTCGCTGGCAGGTCTCCACCCCGATACGCGTACACCGAACGTCCATCCGCGCTCCACTCCACGGGCACTTCGCCCGTCTCCATGCCCTTGATCGGGCGAGGCTCTCCCGAGGGAATGGGGAACAGATACGCTTTGTCATCGGGTCCGACTGCGGCCACAGCAGTGCCATCGGGCGACAGTGCGAACGAGAGTCCGTTGGTCCCTTCCGGCGTTACCGCTGCGATCTTGTCTGCATCAATATCCTGCACGTAAAGCCGCAACCCATGGTCGGCTTCTGTTCCCGCGAGCAGAATCCGTTTCCCATCAGGAAACCAGGTGGCCGTACTATGAACGATGTTATGCCCTTGCAGTTGACGTGGCTCGCCTGCGCCTGTAGGAAGAAGAAAAAGGTCAGTCTGCTTATCTCCACGGCAGGCCAGCGCCCATTTGCCCTCCGGAGACAGCGCGAGCGACTGACCATCACCCAGGCGCACCGCGGGTGAGCCATCCGTTTTTCGCACGTACACGGCATAGCTTGGCCCACCAGCTTCACCCTCTTCCCGGAACAGCAACGTCTGTCCATCCGCCGAAAGCGTCACAGGATACGACCAGTCGAGCCAGGTGAAGTCGTGTTCGAGAGGATCATCCGGTCGATGAACAATCAGCCCCCGCCGCCAACTGTCACGCGCCAACAAAGTGCGCCCGTCGGGCATGACATCCTGTAGAGTCAAATCCGCCGGAACACGTGCTACCAGCCGCTCCTTCCCATCCACGGTCACCGCGAATACGGAGCGATCAATGCCAATTACCGTCGCCGTTACCCAGACTTCATCGCCATTAGGAGACCACGCCAGCCCCACAGCACCTCCTCCATAAGTCTGCCCGAGGGAGCGTTTCTTGCCGCTCATGTCGACCACTGCGACGCCTCCGATAGAGTCGCCGGGAATCGGATGGTCGATGAAGGCGATCAGATCACCCTTGCGTGAGATTCGCGGATGACTGATCCAACCGCCGGTTTCATAGAGCACTTTGCCCGCCGGATATTCCAGTCGATTTCGTCCATTCACATCGCGGACGATCGCAAATTGCGACCCATCGGGAGACCAGTCAGCCCACTGAATATTCTCGAGAATCTCGCGAGGTGCACCTCCTCCTAGCGGCATTCGTGCCAGCGTTCCCGTGTGCACTTGCGACTTGGACTGTTGGCTGTGCAGCAGGACCGCCATCTCGCCGGCTCTCGAGATGGCAAGGATTTCGGCTCCCGGCACTCCAACGGAACGCGATTCCGGTGTGCCAAAGCGCGTGCTGAATATCTCCACCGGGCCACCTTCCCAGGCCGCGCTATAAATTACTGTCTGGCCGTCCGGCGCAAATCGCGCCATGCGGATCGTTCCCCGCCGATACGTCAACAAGTGATACGCAGGAGACGGTGCCGGCCGACTGGGACGAAGTAACAGGAATCCAACCGCAGCCAACGCGCAGACCAGAGCTGCTCCCAACGCAATCTCCATTGTCCGCGGGCGCGATTCAGGAATTGCCTTGATGCCGGAGGAAGAGGTACGGGCACTGGTCGCGCCCGACGACACCGCGGCTCCGCTCGTTTCGGTGGGTACAGCTGGAGAGGAAATCCGCGCCGAATCTCGCTCGCGTTTTATTCGTTTCAGGTCCGCCCGAATTTCTGTTGCGCTTTGATAACGCAGCTCGGGATCTTTATCGAGCAACTTCAGGATGATCCGCTCAAGATCCGGCGGAAGGTCCGGATTTAACCGAATCGGCGATGTCGGAGCCCGATTAAGAATCGCCTCCGTGATCACACCCGGCGTCTCGCCCCGAAACGGCAGGGACGCGGTCGCCATTTCGTAGAGCACCACACCAAACGAGAACAAGTCCGTGCGCCCGTCCAGTTCCCTGCCGCGAACCTGCTCCGGAGACATGTATGCCACTGTACCGAGCGCAGTTCCCGGACTGGTGAGATTGAGCGCGGCAGCATCGGCCAGAGTCTGAGAGTCCCCGCTGATCGAAGAATTCGCGGAAGCAATCTTGGCCAGGCCAAAGTCAAGGATCTTTGCATGCCCACGCTTCGAAACGAAGATGTTCGCTGGCTTAATGTCGCGATGAACAATTCCTTTCGCGTGCGCCGCATCCAGCGCGTCGGCAACTTCGATGGCGATGTTCAACAGTGCATCGAGATCCATCGGTCGAACGCCAATGAGATGCTTCAGCGTCGAGCCGTCCAGATACTCCATCGCGATGAAGGATCGCCCTTCATGCTTTCCGATCTCGTAAATTGTGCAGATGTTGGGGTGATTCAGGGCAGATGCGGCGCGTGCCTCGCGACGGAATCGCTCCAGGGCAGATTCGTCATGCGCCACTTCATCCGGAAGAAACTTCAGCGCAACGAAGCGGCCAAGCTCGGTGTCCTCAGCTTTGAAGACGACTCCCATGCCGCCTCCCCCAAGCCTTTCCAGGATGCGGTAATGCGAAATCGTCTGTCCTAGCATTCGGGGCGCATCTTACGTGGGCGCCTAACCCAAGTCAATGCAACTATCGGGGGATTTGTTATCAATCGAAGGGCTGGGAACAAGGCTAAACGCAGAATATCGAATTGGGCGGAGGACCATCACCGGCAAAGAAAAAGGCATGGTCGAAACCATGCCTCGAATGTTGGATTTTGCCAAAACTATTCTTTCTTTTCGCCGCTCTCGGCCGGTTCGGCGGCCGCGCCCTCAGCCTGAGCCTGTGCCTCGGCTTCTTCCAGAGCCTTCTTGGCTTCAGCCGCCTTCTTGGCGCGAGCTTCAGCACGCTTTTCCTTCCTCTCGTCGAGAATCTTCTCGCTGCCGAGCAGTTCCAGAAAAGCCTTGTCGGCGCCGTCGCCTTTGTTCCACGCGGTGCGGATGATGCGGGTGTATCCGCCATTGCGATCACCGAAACGTGGTCCCACGGTATCGAACAGCTTCACGACGGCCTCGTCGGTCATCAGGTAGCTGGCGGCCTGCCGGCGAGCCGCCAGATCGCCTCGCTTGCCGAGCGTGATCATCTTCTCAACCAGCGGACGCGCTGCCTTCGCCTTGGGAACGGTCGTCTCCACCCGCTCCTCCACGATCACCGAGGTGACCAGATTGCGCAGCAGCGACCGCCGATGTGCGGTATTTCGTCCGAGTTTATATCCTGCAACTTTGTGACGCATGGAAAACCTCAGGGTCTAGGGACTAGGCTGAGGGCTAGTAGATTTGCCAATCCCTAGCCCCTCGCCTCTGATCCCTGATTTCTCACAGCTGGTCATCCGGTCCGTACGCGGACGCGGGCAACGGCACATTCGAAGTCGGGCCCGGCACGGCGTTGCCGTGCTCGTCGATCTTCATACCGAGACTCAATCCCATCGACGACAGAATCTCCTTGATCTCGTTGAGCGACTTGCGACCGAAATTCTTCGTCTTCAGCATTTCGGCTTCGGTCTTCTGAACTAGCTCGCCGATCGTCTGAATGTTGGCGTTCTTCAGGCAGTTGTAGCTGCGCACGGAGAGCTCCAACTCTTCAACAGACCGGTTCAGATTCTCGTTGTGAATCTCGGGCTTGCGATCTTCCCCACCCGACGCACTGGTTTCGATCTCTTCTTCGAAATTGATGAAGATGTTCATGTGGTCCTTCAGCAGTTTAGCGGCCAGGCCAATCGCATCGGCCGGCGTAATGGAGCCGTTGGTCCACACTTCAAGAGTGAGCTTGTCGTAGTCGGTGATCTGTCCCAAACGCGCCGCTTCCACCGTGTAATTGCATTTACGCACCGGCGAGTGCACGGAGTCGATCGGGATGAAGCCGATGCCGAGATCCTCGTCGAAATTCTTGTCAGCGGAAACATAGCCGCGGCCGCGCTTCAGCCGCATTTCCATGTCGAGCTTGCCGCCTTCGCTGACCGTCGCGATGTAAACGTCCTTGTCCAGTACCTCGACGTCGCCATCCGCCTCAATCATGCCGCTAGTGACAACTCCGGGCTGATCCGCGCGCAGGTAAATGGCCTTAGGCGCGTCGCCCGCAAGCTTAAACGGAATCTGCTTCAGGTTGAGGATGATGTCGGTCGCGTCTTCGACCACGCCGGGGATCGACTGGAATTCGTGCAGCACGCCTTCCATCTTCACCGCCGTCACCGCCGCCCCTTCAATGGAGCTCAGCAGGACACGACGCAGGGCATTGCCGACCGTCGTGCCGAATCCGCGCTCGAACGGCTGCGCCCAGAAGATTCCGTACTTGTCGGTGAGAGTAGAGGTGTCAACAGCAAGACGTTTCGGTTTCTGAAAACCTTTCCAAAGCATGTGTTTCTCCTTCGGCCGTATGGCTCAATCCTGACTCGCTGAGTGGTCCAACTCAGGTCGGCATCAAGAAAGGCTGATCTGGCTCGAAAAGTGGACCAGCATTGTCGTTGGTCGTTTTGCCGTTGGTCTTTAGCTAACGACCGACAACCAGCGACTAACGACTATTTGCTGTACAGCTCGACGATCAACTGCTCATTCACTGGCAGCTGAATATCTTCGCGCTTGGGCAGATTCAGTACCCTCGCTTTGTAATTGTCGCGATCGACTTCCAACCATGTTGGCAATGTCGCGTGGCTGGCGAACTCTTTCGCGGCCTCAAGCACCACCAGCTTCTTGCTGTTGTCGCGAATCGAAATCTCCTCGCCCGCACTCACTTCGTACGAAGGGATATTTACTTTCCGGTTGTCGACCGCCACGTGCCCGTGACGCACTAACTGGCGCGCCTGACGTCGCGACTGGGCGAATCCAAGACGGAACACGACGTTGTCCAGCCGCCGCTCCAGTTGTTGCAGCAGCTTCTCGCCGGTTACACCCCTGGAGCGCGCGGCTTTCTCGAAGTAGTTGCGGAACTGGCCTTCCTGGGTAAAGTAAATGCGCTTCGCTTTCTGCTTTTCCCGGAGCTGCAGACCATAGCCGACGATCTTGGCTTTGCGGTCCTTCCCATGTTGTCCGGGAGCGAAATTGCGCTTCTCGATAGGACATTTATCGCTGAAGCACTTTGCGCCTTTGAGGAACAGCTTCATGCCCTCGCGGCGACAGAGTCGACACACAGCATCGGTATAACGTGCCAAGTTGCTTCTCCTTTTAGATGACCGGTTTACAGGTTTGGCTTCACCCTTCGTCCCGGACGAAAATCAGTGGTCATGGCTGGTGAACGATGCCACTTGACCGTTTTCCTGCTGACCACTGGTCATTGACCACTGGCCACTTGCTCCTACACGCGGCGGCGTTTCGGCGGCCGGCAGCCGTTGTGCGGAATCGGCGTAACGTCACGAATCGAACGCACCTCAATTCCAGCGGCAGCCAGCGCACGCACGGCTGACTCCCGGCCCGATCCTGGGCCACTCACCCGAACGTCAACGCTGCGCACGCCATGATCGCGCGCCATGTTCGCTGCGTTCGATGCCGCCTGCTGCGCAGCGAACGGAGTTCCCTTGCGCGATCCGCGGAATCCCAGCGACCCCGAACTCTTCCACGACAGAACGTTCCCGTTCATGTCGGAGATGGTCACAATCGTGTTATTGAAGGACGCCTGGATGAAAGCCAGACCATGCGGTACGTGCTTACGTTCCTTCTTCTTGAAGGTCTTCTTCTTGCCTTTTTTCTCGGGTGCGGCTCCGGTGCCGCCCGCTGCTGCTGGTTTTGCCATGAATCAGTCCTTGGTCGTTAGTCGTTCGCCAACTCCAAAACGCTCGAATCTCTGTTGCCCACCTCGGTTGTTCGCTGTCCTGTCGAAAGCGGTTTGGCTGACGACCAAGAACCAACGACCAACGACGGGTTAGGTTTTCGCTGTTGACTTCTTCTTCTGCGCGACCGTTCCCTTGCGCGGTCCCTTGCGTGTGCGCGCATTCGTGTGTGTGCGCTGTCCGCGAACCGGCAGGTTGCGGCGATGGCGGAATCCGCGATACGAACCGATTTCGATGAGCCGCTTGATGTTCATCGAAACTTCCTTGCGCAGATCTCCTTCCACCAGCCCTTCGGCCTCAATGACCGTACGGATGCGGTTGACCTCTTCTTCGCTGAGGTCCGAAACTGTCTTCATCGGATCGACCTTCGCCTCGTCAAGGATGCGACCCGCGCGCGGATGCCCGATTCCATAAATGTAGGTCAGCGCAATGTTGATGTGCTTCTGGCGGGGAAGATCCACGCCTGCAATACGTGCCATGTTGCTCTAAGCCTCCGAAATGCTTCGACTGTCTAGCCGAGAACTCCGAGCCATCACCTTCGAGCAACCCGAGTCGTTCTCACTCGAAGCTCGTGGCTCCCAGCTTGTTTTACCCCTGGCGCTGTTTATGTTTCGAGTTCACGCAGATCACCCGCACCACTCCCTTGCGGTGAATGATCTTGCACTTGTCGCAAATCTTCTTGACTGATGCCCTTACCTTCATAAATACGACTTCCCTTGTGCTCCCCAGTGTCCTCTGTGGTGAGGTCTTTCGACGGAAGCGAGATTATTTGTATCGATAAACAATCCGCCCGCGATTCAGGTCGTACGGCGAAAGTTCCACGGCGACCTTATCTCCGGGCAAAATGCGAATGAAATTCTTGCGCATCTTTCCGGAGACGTGCGCCAGCACCTGATGCTTGTTCTCCAGTTCCACCCGGAACATCGCATTCGGCAGCGGTTCCAGCACCGTTGCCATAACTTCAATCGCGTCTTCTTTGCTCATGCACCCCTTAGCTATCCGCCGTTTCTGAAGCTGAGAGCCGATAGCTGAAAGCTCTATTGCGTCAAAATTACCGGCCCATCTTTGGTCACCGCAACGCAGTGCTCAAAGTGAGCGCTGAAACTTCCATCTGCGGTCACTGCTGTCCACTTGTCGCCCAGGACCCGCGTCTCCGGCTTCCCCGAATTCACCATGGGCTCGATCGCAAGCACCATGCCCTCGCGCAACCGGGCGCCGTGACCGCGGTTCCCGAAGTTCGGAACCTGCGGCTCTTCATGCAACCGCGTCCCGATGCCGTGCCCAACAAACTCCCGCACAACGCTGAATCCTGCGGCTTCCACATGTTCCTGCACCGCCGCACCAACATCGCCAATCGAATTCCCGATCCGCGCTTGCTCAATTCCTCTGTACAGCGATGCCTCGGTCACCTCGATAAGCTTCTGAATCTCCGGCTTCAGCCCATCCCCCACCGGGACCGTAACGGCTGCGTCGCCATAATATCCGTCAAGCACCGCGCCGCAATCGATTGAAACGATGTCCCCCTCTTTCAGTACCCGCTTCTCCGAGGGAATCCCGTGCACGATCTCTTCATTGACCGAAGTGCACAGGACGCAGGGATAGTCGTAATAACCCTTAAACGCCGGCTTTGCTCCGAGGTCCTTGATCTTCTTCTCAGCCGCCCGCTCCAGATCCATGGTCGTGACACCCGGTTGCACCAGCTCCTTAACATGATCCAGCACCTGGCGCACGATGTGGCCGCTACGCCGCATCTTTTCGATCTCGCTGGCCGACTTGCAAACGATTGCCATGCCTCATTCTCACGCGCAATGATCTTCCAGAATCCGGAAGATCTGCGCCGTTACCTCGTCCATCGGCAAATCTGCATTCACCGAGATCAGCCGGCCCGTGCGCTGATAGTAATCCGCCACGGGACGAGTTTGCTCCTGATAGGCCGTCAGTCGCGGCTGAATGACTTCCAACCGGTCGTCGTTGCGGGTCACCAGCTTCGTCGCGTGGGCCAAATCGCATACTTCATCCACACGAGGCGGCTGAAAGTGGACGTTATAGATCCGTCCACAGGTGGGACAAGAACGTCGTCCAGTAATCCGGAGCAATAATTGATTATAGTCGACGTCCAGGCGCACCACAATTGGCCACGCCCGCGTCGGACGCGATTTGTCAAAGAGCTCATGGTCGAGCAACGCATCGAGCCACCCGGCCTGGGCTGCAGTCCGGGGAAAACCATCAAGAACGTAGCCGCGCTCACAATCCGGCTTCATCAGCCGTTCGCGCACCATGTTGCAGACAAGGTCGTCCGAGACCAGGTCTCCATGAGCCATGGCTGCTTTCGCGGCCATGCCGAGCTCCGTGCCTCGCGCCACGTGTTCCCGCAGAAGGTCTCCTGTGGAAACCTGCGGAACTCCGTAATGCTCCATGAGCCGCTTGGCTTGCGTGCCTTTCCCAGCACCCGGAGGTCCAAGCAGCACCACGGGACCCACTGCACACGAGGTTTCCTGCGCCATCGACTGGCCAGAGCCTCCCGACCTCAATCTCCCCGACGCTCGTCGCGGACCGCCGAGGTGCGGCATCCCTTTCACTCTCGCAACGCTTGCCGCAGACTTACCAGCGGCGCCCGCGGATTCGACCGCTCCGCGGCGTAAATCCGTCATAGTGACGCATGATCAACTGGGCTTCGATCTGCGTTACCGTATCCATTGCCACACCCACCACAATCAGCAGAGACGTTCCACCAAAGTAAAAGGTGACGCCCAATCCGTTGGTTACCCAGGTGGGCAAGTTTTCAAAAAACCTGCCAATCGGCCCCCACAGGTGATTGAGGTGAATGCCGGTAATCATCCATTCCGGAATGAACGAAATGATAATCAGGTACAGCGCGCCAACGAGCGTAATGCGCGTCAGCACTTCGTTGATGAAGTCGGCTGTTCGCCGCCCGGGACGAATCCCGGGGATAAATCCGCCATACTTGCGCATGTTGTCGGCGACTTCGCTCGGGTTGAACACGATCGAAACGTAGAAATACGCGAAGAAAATGATTCCCAGCGCGTACAACAATGCATACAGCGGTTCGCCCCAGCGGATCGCATCGAACAGTGGCCCGAAGTAACGATTATTGCGTAAGCCGTATCCGATCGTTTGCGGCAAGGTCAGAATCGAAGAGGCAAAGATCACCGGCATCACACCGCCCGCATTCACGCGCAGAGGAAGATGCGTCGACTGTCCGCCCATAACCTTGCGCCCGACCACCCGCTTGGCGTACTGCACCGGTATTCGCCGTTCACTACGCTCGACGTACACGATGAACGCCACCACGGCGATCATGAAGATAATCAGGCCTACCATCAGGACCGGCGTTAGCGCACCCCAAGATCCGTTCTTCGCCTTGTCGATCAACTCCACCACGCCGCGCGGCAGGCCTACCACAATGCCGGCGAAGATCAGCAACGACATGCCATTGCCCACGCCGCGCTCGGTAATCTGCTCGCCCAGCCACATGATGAACGCGCTGCCCGTGGTCAGCGTCAGCATCGTCATCAACTTGAAACCAATTCCCGGATCCAGCGCAAAACCGCCTTTTTCCAGACCATAGGCGATTCCCAGCGACTGCACCGCGCTCAGGATCACGGTGATGTACCGCGTCCACTGCGTAATCTTCTTGCGGCCAAGTTCGCCTTCTTTCTGCAGCTTGGCTAGCGGCTCATAGACCACCGTCAGCAACTGCAGGATGATCGATGCCGTAATGTACGGCATGATCCCGAGCGCAAAAATGGTCATGCGCCGCAGCTGGCCGCCCGAAAAAAGATCCACAAATCCGAGCAGCGACCCACCTGTTGTACTCTGCGTAAAGAACTGCTCCAGCTTGGCCGTATCGATTCCGGGCGTAGGAAGGTGTCCCCCCAGCCGATACACGAACAGCAGGCCCAGCGTAAACAGAATGCGCTTACGCAGGTCCGGAATGCGAAAGATGTTCGCCAGCTTATCCAGCATTACTGCAAGACCTCGACCTTGCCGCCCGCCTTGGTGATTTTCTCTTGCGCCGACTTCGAGAACTTGTGCGCGCTCACCGTCAGTGCCACGGTCAACTCGCCGTCCCCCAAGACCTTCACCGGATGCTTCGTTTTGACTACTCCCGCTTTGCGGAGCACATCGGGATTGATAGTCGTCTCACCCAATTCGGCCAACCGCTCTAGGCTCACGATCGCGTATTCCTTGCGGAAGATGTTCGTAAACCCACGCTTCGGAAGGCGACGATGCAGGGGCATCTGGCCGCCCTCAAATCCGCGGATCATGCGCGAGCCGCTGCGTGAACGCTGCCCCTTGTGGCCACGAGTGGACGTTTTGCCCATGCCCGAGCCCATGCCGCGGCCCACACGCTTCCGCTTCTCGGTCGCTTTCTTTGGTCTGTGAATGTTCGATAAGTTCATAAACTCAGCTCTCAGCCGTGAACTGCGAGCTACGAGCACTCCGAAAGTCTTTTGCTCATAGCTCGTAGTTCGCGGGTCGAAGTTATTCCATTACCTCAATCAAATGCGGCACCTTCGCGACCATCCCGCGAATTGCCGCCGTATCCGGACGCTCGATCACTTGATTCAGCCGGGTGAATCCCAGGCCCTTGATTACCAGCTTCTGTTTCTCCGGGGCACAGATCGCAGACCGGACCCACTTTAAATGGATCTTGCCGCCGCCCGCGCTTGATTTCTTCGCCGTCATAAAAACCTCGGTGGTCTGTGGCCAGTGATCAGTCGTCAGTCTTCCGGGTACTGACAACTGGGTACTGGGTACTACAACTCTTCCGCAACCTTCCCGCGCAGGTTCGCGACACTCTCTCTATTCTTCAACTGTTTCAGAGCATCGAAAGTCGCTTTGATTACGTTGTGTGGATTCGTTGTACCAATCGATTTGGTCAGCACATTCTGCACGCCCGCCGAAGTCATCACCGCGCGCACTGCGCCGCCCGCAATCACTCCAGTTCCTTCCGGAGCCGGCTTGAGCAGAACCTTCCCTGACCCGTAGCGCCCAAGCACCAGGTGCGCGATGCTGGTCTGCGTCAGATTTACCTTCATCAGGTTCTTCTTCGCCGACTCAATTCCCTTGCGGATGGCCTGCGGCACTTCCTTCGCCTTGCCCGATCCATAGCCCACCACTCCGGCAGACGGATCGCCAACAACCACCAGCGCGGCAAACGAAAGATTCTTACCGCCCTTGACCACCTTGGTCACGCGGTTGATGGCCACCACCTGATCCTTCAGTTGGTACGCCCCTGCATCGAGTTTCTTAATCACTGTTGGCATAATTTCTCAGCTTCGAGTCTCGAGCTTCGAGCTTCGAACCCAAGCATTTTGATTTGCTCGTAGCTCGTAGCTCATCGCTCGCAGCTAGAACTGCAACCCTGCTTCCCGGGCCGCGTCGGCTAAGGCCTTTACGCGCCCGTGATAAATATATCCGCCACGGTCGAACACGACCTTGGTCACGCCCTTCGCTTTCGCGCGCTCGGCAATAGCCTTGCCCACAGCCTTAGCCGAAGCCACGTTCCCGCCGGTACGCCGCTCTTCCTTCTTGCCTTCGGCGGTGCTGGCTGAGACCAGAGTCTTCCCGCTCAGGTCATCGATCACCTGCACGTAAATATGATTCAGCGAGCGGTACACATTCAGCCGCGGACGCTCGGCCGTCCCCTGCAGCTTCTTGCGAATGCGGTCATGACTGAATCCGCGTTTCTTGTTCTTCGAAACTTTCGTAAGCATAAAAATTCTTCCCTTGGTCGTCCGTCGCTGGTCGTTACCTGAATCGAACGACCCAAGCCTCGCTGGTCAACGACTGCTCTGAGCCTGCCCTGAGCAAGCCAAGGGACCAGCGACTAACGACGCCCTACTTCGCTCCCGTCTTTCCAACTTTCTTCTTCAGTCGCTCGCCAGCATAGCGCACGCCCTTGTTTTTGTACGGATCTGGCGGACGTAGCGCACGCATTTCGGCCGCGACCTGTCCGACCTTTTGCCGGTCAATTCCGGTCAACGTGATGCGAGTCTGCTTCGGATCTATGGCCGCGTCCACGCCGGTCGGCAACGGGTACTCGATGGGATGTGAAAAACCAAGGTTAAACACCACGAGTGCCTTGCCCTTCATCTCGGCGCGATATCCGATTCCAACAATCTCCAGTTCGCGCGTCCAACCCTTGGTGACGCCTTCAACCGCGTTGTTGACCAGAGCCCGTGCCAGTCCGTGCACCGCTGATTGCGAGTCGTTCTCGCGAATCGCCACCAGATGCCCATCCTTCTGCTCAACCTTGATCCCGGTCGGAAGCGGCGTGTCCACCTTGCCCTTCGGCCCCTGGACCAGGACCGTGTTTCCCTCAATTGTGACCGTGACCCCCTTGGGAATCGCGATCGGCTTTTTTCCAATTCGTGACATAAGAGCTTCTAGCTTCTAGCTCCTGGCTTTTAGCCAGGTCGCTTTGGTTTTTCAGTCCGGCATAAGCCGAATCTGTTTCAAGCTGAAATCGACTTCTGGACCGCCGCTTTTAGCTATAGCGAGGAGCTAGTAGCTAGAAGCTGCCTCTCTAGTAAATCTCGCACAGCAACTCACCGCCCACGCCTTCCTTGCGCGCCTGGCGGCCGGTCATCACACCCCGCGGAGTGGTAAGGATGTTGATCCCCATCCCGCCCAGCACGCGTGGAATCTCGCTTCGCCGCACGTACACCCGACATCCCGGGCGCGACACGCGTTCCGCTTTGGAGATCGCCGCCTCGTTGTTGGCGCCATACTTCAGGTAAACCCGGATAATCTTGTGGCCCTCTTCCTCGGTCGCCTTGTAGTTGGAGATATAGCCTTCCTCTTTGAGGATTCGGGCAATCTCCAGCTTCAAGCGCGAAGCCGGGATATCTACCTTCTGGTGCCGGGCCTGGAGTGCATTGCGCACTCGCGTCAGCATGTCTGCGACCGGATCGGTCAACCTCATCGTCTGCTTCTCCTTGAGCCGTCCGTTCGCTCCACCTCTAGCGGAGAACCTGCGGCGGCTGTTACTTCAATCGTTCGCCGTTTGTCGTTGGCTTGCTACCATGTCGTCGCGAACGACCAACGACCGGCCACCAACGACGCTTTACCAGGACGACTTCGAAACACCTGGGATCTCCCCGCGCAACGCCAACTGCCGGAAACACAGCCGGCAAATACCGAACTTCCGCAGATATGCCCGCGGACGTCCGCACAGCTTGCAGCGATTGTGCTTTCGCGTGGAGAACTTGGGCTTTCTCGCGTCCTTAACTCGTTTTGCTGTAGTAGCCATTCAATCCTTGTCTTTGAACTCCGTAACGTTAAAACCCCTGACCTAAGCTCTAAACGGCATTCCCATATGTTTCAGCAACGATCGCGCCTGATTGTCGTTCTGGGCGGTGGTAACGATCGTGACATTCATCCCCTTCAGCTTGTCGACCTTGGCGTAATCGATCTCCGGAAAGATCAGCTGGTCGTGCAGCCCGAGCGTGTAATTGCCTCGCCCGTCGAATGACTTGGTCGAAACTCCACGGAAGTCACGCACACGCGGAAGAACGATATTCACCAGACGATCGAAGAATTCGTACATGCGGTCGCCGCGCAGTGTCACCATCGCGCCGATCGATTGTCCCTGGCGTACTTTGAAAGCCGCAATCGACTTCTTCGCACGGGTCACGACCGGCTTCTGTCCCGTGATCTGACCGAGTTCGTTCACTGCTGGATCGAGGACCTTTGCATTCTGCGTCGCCTCACCCACGCCCATGTTGACCACGATCTTGTGGAGCCGCGGAACCGCCATCGGATTCTCAAGCTCCAGTTCCTTCAAGAGCGCCGGGGCCACTTCCTTTTCGAATCGCGCGCGTAGCCGTGGCTTCTCCTTCGAGCTGTGCCGCGCCTGCTCGGGAGCCTTTTGCTCCTGCGCCGCTGCCTCTTTTTGTCCTTTTTTCTCTTTTGCCATATCTGTTCAACTTCCTCTCACGGTTTCGGAGTGGTTACCGGTTCGTGAGAATTCACTGACAGCCGACAACCCAAAGCTGACAGCTATTTGTCTAATGTCGTTCCGCACTTCTTGCAGACACGCACTTTGCGGTCGCCACGCACTTCGTGCCCAATGCGGACTGGCCCGCAAGTTGGGCAAACCAGTTGTACGTTTGAAATCGCGATCCGGCTCTCCTGCTCGGCGATGCCACCCTTGATGTTCCGCTGTGGATTGGGACGCACGTGCTTCTTTACCATCATCACGTGCTCGACCAGAATCTTGGCGTCATTCGGAAACACGCGCAGCACGCGCCCTTCCTTGCCCTTGTCTCGTCCGGTGATCACCTTTACGGTGTCGTTCCGCCGGATATCTACTCGCTTATGTGCCGTCGTTGCTGTAGCCATATCTTGACCTTAGTTATTCTCCGTTGGGTCTTCAGATCACTTCCGGAGCCAACGAAACAATCTTGAGAAACTTCTTCTCTCTCAATTCACGCGCGACGGGACCAAACACGCGCGTACCCACCGGTTCGCCCGCTTCGTTGATCAGTACCGCAGCGTTCTGATCAAATCGGATGTAAGTTCCATCGCGCCGCCGGTGCTCCTTGCGCGTTCGTACGATTACGGCTTTCACGACCTTACCCTTCTGCACCTGGCCATCGGGAGACGATTCCTTTACCGCCGCCGTTATCACATCGCCCAGATCGGCATTCAATCCTGTCGATCCGCCGAGCGGCAGAATCATCTGCAGCTTGCGCGCGCCGGAATTGTCGGCGACCTCCAGCATCGATCTCATCATCACAGCCATGGCGTCAATCTCCCCTTAGAACACTCGCGCGGACGACTAGCTCGCGACTTCCGTTGCCGCTTCCGGCAGCAGCGCGGCCTTGCGCACAATATCTTTCAGCTTCCATCGCTTCAACTTTGAGAGTGGACGCGTCTCTTCGATCCGCACCAGATCGCCCACGTGTGCCTGATTGCTCTCGTCATGTGCGTAGAACTTCTTATGCCGCGCAATCACACGCCCGTAAAACGGATGCGCCTTCTTCCGCGTCACCTGCACGACAATCGTCTTGTGCATCTTGTTCGAGACGACCTCGCCGACCACTTCCTTGCGGCGGCCCTGCGCTTTCTTTGTCGTTTCGGCCATTATTTCTTCTCCGTAGCGGCCGCGCGACTGCGTTCACCCAGGATCGTCTTCACGCGCGCAATGTCCTTGCGTAGCCCGCGAATCTTTTTCAGGCTCTCTGTCTGTCCCATGTTCAGCTGGAACTTCAGCTTGAACAACTGATCGGCGAGATCCCGCTCCTGATGGCTCAGCTCTGCGTCGGTTAGATTTCGAATTTTGTCGACCTTCATAATTTAAGCTCTCAGCATTCAGCTCTCAAATTCCGTCACTGCAGACGGCTGAAGCTGACGGGTGGCTACTAGTGCGCTCCTTCACGCGTTACCAGCTGCGTGCGCAACGCCAGCTTGTGCGACGCCAGTCGCATCGCCTCGCTGGCTTCTTGATGCGATACGCCTTCCATTTCAAACAGAATCTTTCCGGGCTTCACCACCGCGACCCAGTGATCGGGCGCACCCTTGCCCTTGCCCATACGGGTTTCGGCAGGTTTCTTCGTGACCGGCTTGTCTGGGAACACGCGAATCCAGATTTTTCCCCCGCGCTTCACGAAGCGCGTCATGGCCACCCGGCTCGCTTCGATCTGGCGGTCGGTCACCCATCCCGGCTCCAGCACCTTGAGCCCGTAATCACCAAACGACAGCGTCGACCCGCGCCACGCCTTGCCGGTCATTCGACCGCGCTGCTGCTTCCGATACTTCACCTTCTTCGGCATCAACATAACGAAGTTCTCAGTTCTCAGTTCTTAGTCAAATCGTCCGCAAATCTCGAAATCTGCAATCTGACTTCTGCAATTTCTAGAATCCACTCGCCGCGACCGACTGTTGCCCCTCACGTTTCTTCTGCTGCAGGATCTCGCCCTTATACACCCAGCACTTCACGCCGATAACGCCATATGTCGTCCGCGCTTCGCTGAATCCGAAATCGATGTCCGCGCGCAGCGTGTGCAGCGGTAGACGTCCCTGCAGATACCATTCCGACCGAGCGATTTCATTTCCGTTTAACCGTCCGCTCACGCGAACCTTGATCCCTTTGCATCCGAAACGCAGCGCCGAATCCACCGCTTTGCGCATCGCACGCCGGAAACCAACCCGCTTTTCCAGTTGCAGCGCGATCGACTCCGACACCAGTTGCGCGTCGAGTTCGGGCTTATGCACTTCCTGGATATCGACAAAAATGTCCTTGCCTCCGGTGCGCTTCTGCAGTTCCGCCTTCAGCTTGTCGATTTCCGCACCCTTGCGCCCGATAATGATCCCCGGCCGCGCCGTCTTGATAATGATGCGCAGTTTGTTCCCCGGACGTTCGATCTCAATGGCACTCACTCCCGCCGACTTGAGCTTCTCCTTCAGCTCATTCTTCAGCTTGACGTCTTCATGCAACTGTTTGTCGTAGTCCCGCTCCGCAAACCAGCGCGACTTCCACGGCTTCGTGAACCCAAGCCGGAATCCGTAAGGATGGACTTTTTGTCCCATTGCTTCTCCTCAACCTTTCAAACCCTTTGGGGTCGCGGACGATCCGTCCGCACACCTTCAAAACTACTTCGCGACCGCTTTCTTCTTTCCGGCTGATTTCGCAGCCGGAGCTCTCCGCCTAGTCTTCGCTGGAGCAGGTGCGGCCTTCTCTTCCTCACCGATCACCGTCGCCACCGCCTCACCATTCTTTCCCCGCTCGGCCAGCACCAGCTCAATATGTGCAATGCGCCGCTGGTACCGGTACGCGCGCCCTTGCGGCGCCGGACGAATCCGCTTCATACGTGGACCATCATTCGCTACTGCCCGCTTGACGTACAGGTTATCGATCTCGACATCCAGACCTTTCTCGGTCGCAAGAAAGTTGGCGTTATCCAGCGCCGATTGCAGTAACTTGCCCACATGCTCCGCCACGCGCTTCTTGGTGAACAGCAGAGTATTGCGCGCGTCTTCCACGCGGCGGCCCTTGATCAGGTCCAGCACCAGCCGCGCCTTCTGCGGCGAAACTCGCAAGAACTTTTTCTCAGCTCGAAATTCCATAGTCAATTCCCATCCTCTAAGCTCGCAGCTCGAGGTTCCTAGCCACTACGCCTTCGGTGCCGCAGGCGCCGCCGGGGCCGCTCCTGCTGCCGGGGCCGGAGCTCCCGGTCCGCCTGGGATACCAGCCGGCTTCGCCGCCACTTCTGTTGCCGCCTTCATCGAGTGTCCCTTGAAGGTGCGCGTAAAACTGAACTCGCCCAGCTTGTGCCCCACCATGTTCTCGGTCACATATACGGGGATAAACTTCTTCCCGTTATGTACGGCGATCGTGTGTCCCACCATCTCGGGCAGGACGGTCGAACGCCTCGACCAGGTACGCAGTACCTTCTTCTCATTGCGCGAATTCATCTGCTCGACCCGCGCTTGCAGGTAACCGTCGACGAATGCGCCTTTCTTCGTTGAACGCGCCATAAATTCAGCTCTCAGCTTTCACCCGTCAGCTATCAGCCGACAGCGTCTAAAGTCCGCTCTTCGTTCTCGCTGGTTTGTCTAACGGGACCAGCGACTATTTCGATCTCCGGCTCACGATGAACTTATCCGTGCGCTTGTTGTTCCGCGTCTTGTATCCACGGGTCGGCTGGCCCCACGGCGTTACCGGATGCCGCCCGCCGGACGTCTTTCCTTCGCCGCCGCCGTGCGGATGGTCGACAGGGTTCATCGACACCCCGCGGTTATGCGGACGCCAGCCCAGCCACCGCGACCGTCCGGCTTTCCCGATCGTCACGTTCTCGTGGTCGATATTACCGACCTGTCCGATCGTCGCCATGCAATCCTGCGAAACCTTGCGCGTCTCGCCCGAAGGCAACTTCACGAGCGCATAATCCGCCTCTTTTGCGACCAACTGGGCCGATCCGCCCGCGGAGCGCACCATCTGCGCGCCTTTGCCGGGCTTCAGCTCGATGTTGTGGATTACTGTACCTGGCGGGATGTTCCGCAGCGGCAGCGCATTGCCCACAAGAATGTCGGCATCAGGCCCACTTACAACTTTCTGCCCTACCTGAAGTCCATCCGGCTGCACGATGTAGCGCTTCTCGCCATCGGCATACGCCAGCAACGCAATTCGCGAAGAACGGTTTGGATCGTACTCGATCGTCTGCACCGTCGCGGGAATCCCGGTTTTGTCGCGCTTGAAGTCGATGATGCGCAGCTTCCGCTTGTGCCCGCCACCGATGAACCGCATCGTGACATCGCCTGAGTTGCGCCGTCCGCCCGTGCGCTGCTTGGGCTCAACCAGCGGTTTATGCGGATCCTTGGTCGTGATGTCGTCATTGACGAGCGTCGTGCGATACCGCAGGGTCTGCGTCGTCGGTCTGTATGTCTTAATCGGCATAAAAAAAGCTCTCAGCTCTTAGCTGTCAGCTCTCAGCCCCCCTGCCGCCACATTACTGAAAGCCGGCGGCTGAAAGCTGATAGCTGTTTTACAGATTCTGCGCGTACTCCGGCATCTTCTCGCCGCTGCGCAAGCGCACGTACGCCTTCTTCCAATCCGGACGATAGCCTGCGAATTTTCCGCGCCGTCGTTCTTTCCCGGGATACGTGGCCGTGCGCACTGAATGCACTTTCACTTTGAAAATCGTCTGCACCGCTTCCTTGATTTCCGTCTTGGTCGCCTTCGGAGCCACCTGGAACACCAGCGTGTTCTGGTTCTCCTTGATCGCGAGCCCCTTCTCGGTAATTACCGGACGGCGAATGATCTGGTATGCGCTCTTCATTACGCCACCTCCGCCGCTTTGTCAGTACGCTGCCGGCGGCGCCGCTCTTTCACAGGCTTCTTCCCAGCTTCATCCTCACCGCTTCCTGTCTGACGCTGTTTTTTGGAAACCGAGTTCAGCAGAGAAACCTGCAACTTCTCGATCGCCGGGTGCGAGAAGATCACCCGATCATGCCGCAGGAGGTGATAGGGATGCACCTCGTTTCCCCGCACCAACTCGAGCCCATCGATGTTTCGTGCGCTCAATTCCAGGTTCCGGTTATCGTGCTTCGCTTCGACAACCAGCACTGTCTTTTCCACCTTCAGTGCGTCCAGCGCCTTCTGGAATTCCTTCGTTTTCGCTTCCTTCAGATCGAACGCATTGACGACGGTCAATTTGCCGTCTGCGAACTTGGCGGCCAACGCCGACCGCAGGGCGCCCAGCAGTTTCTTGCGGGGGAATGTGTAGTCATAGCTGCGCGGAACCGGCCCGTGCACCGTGCCCCCATGCCGCCACAGTGGCGAACGGATCGATCCAATACGCGCCCGGCCCGTGCCCTTCTGCTTCCACAACTTCTTCCCCGAGCCCGATACTTCCCACCGCGCCTTCGTCTTGTGCGTTCCGGCGCGCTGGTTGGCGCGATAGTGTTTCACCGCTTCCCAGAGCAGATCTTCATTCACTGCGCCGAAGATTTCATCGGCCAGATCGAATGTGCCGACCTTTTCGCCGTTCAAATTGTGAATATCAATCGTTGCCATATCTTTGCATTCCTGACCGCTGGCCACTGGCCACCGATCACTTAAGTTATGCCTTCTTCGCCGCTCTCTTCGCCGCCTTCAACGGATCCACCGTAGCTGCACCCGCGAATCCACGACGCTCTCTGGGTGGCTTCTTCGCTTTGATGATCACGACGTATCCGCCCTGCGGCCCCGGCACGCTGCCTTCGACCACCAGCAGGTTCTCTTCCTTGTCAACGCCGAGTACGCGAAGATTGCGCACTGTTACCTGCTGATCTCCCATATGCCCTGACATCCGCATGCCTTTGAACACACGCGACGGAAACGCCGACGAACCGATCGAACCGGTGATCTGAAACATCGAGCCATGCGACTTCGGACCACCACCGAAATGATGTCGCTTCACGACACCCTGAAAACCCTTGCCCTTGCTGACTCCAACGATGTCGACGAACTTTTCACCGTCGAAGATTTCCACCAGCACCCTGTCGCCAACTTTTACCGCGCCGTTGCCCTCGGCGGCCGTCCCGTCGACCTCGAGCGGAACTTCGCGAAGGAACTTCACCGGCGGAAGATTGTTTTTCGCCAGGTGTCCGCGCTCCGGCTTCGAAAGTCGCGACTCCTTCACAAACTCCACGAGCCCAATCTGAGCCGACTCGTAACCATCTTTCACGGCCGACTTGTGCTGCGTCACGACGCAAGGTCCAGCTTGCAGTACTGTGACTGGGCGAACGTCGCCTTTTGAGTCAAACAACTGCGTCATCCCGACCTTCTTGCCCAAAATTCCCGCGACCTTGGTAGCCATTTCCCTCTCTCCATCCAGCTTGGCTCAATCGCTATTGGCTGGAAGCTTCTCACTCGTAGCTCGCCGCTCGAGGCTCGAAGCTATTTATGTTCTTTTCCGAAAGCCTTGATCTCCACATCCACGCCCGCCGGCAGATCCAGCTTCATCAGCGCATCCACCGTCTGCTGCGTCGGCTCGAGAATATCGAGCAGCCGCTTGTGTGTGCGGATCTCAAACTGCTCCCGCGACTTCTTGTCCACGTGCGGCGAACGCAGCACCGTGTACTTGTTCTTCATCGTAGGCAGTGGAATCGGTCCCGCGATCTGCGCGCCCGTGCGCCGCGCCGTTTCCACGATCTCGCCCGTCGACTGATCCAGAATGCGATAGTCGTACGCCTTCAACCGAATCCGAATTCTCTCTTTTCCAATCACGTGTCTCGTGTCCTAACCCCTCCCGGCATCTCCGGAAGGAAAGATCCTGCGGCAAGCTGCAATCCGCGTTTCCTAAAGCTTGTCGTCCTGAGCGAGACGCATTTTGTCTCGCGGAGGACCCATGCAATTTTCTCTCGTCCCTACGGGACTCGTTCCGTCTTGCCGAAACCTGCCCAGGGCTTACGCCCTGGGCTAATACCTTCCGCCCTTCGGGGCTGTCATTGCT
>DATKAP010000008.1:0-3319 GCA_035577905.1 Binatia bacterium | reverse complement strand
ACTGCCGCGCTCCTATCAATGGAATCTGGCGATCGAGAAATCATTCGTGGGTCAGCAGGCGATTTCGGTGACTTACGTCGGCCAGGCGGGACGGGATCTGCTGCGGCAGGAAGCGCTTTACGTGCCGAATCCGAACTTCAGTGGTGATTTTCTTCTCACCGTCAACGATGCATTTTCAAACTACCATGCCTTGCAAGTTCAATATCGCAAGCCTCTCGCATCGCGCATCCAGGCGCTGCTGAACTACTCATGGTCTCATTCTCTGGACAACGCTTCGAACGATGCTGTCGCTGGATTGTCCAATGCAGTGATTTCTACGGTGCGCGACTATGCTTCATCGGATTTCGATGTACGCCAGAGCTTTTCCGCGGCTCTCAGCCTTCAACTGCCGTCCGCGGGAAGCTCTCGGGCGCTGGCCGCTATAACTAAGGATTGGTCGCTAGACGCGGTCGCGGTCGCAAGAACCGGCTTTCCATTCAATGGCGTCGTGTTGCTGGCCTCTCCCGACCCAACAGGTTATGCTCTGTCGCGTCCAGACCTTGTGCCGGGACAGCCACTCTGGATTGGGAACGGGCCGGCTCCTGGAGGGAAGAGCCTCAATCCAAACGCGTTTTCAGTTCCCTCCACCCCCCGCCAGGGAACGGAAAGTCGAAATGACATTCCCGGCTTCGGCCTAACTCAGGTGGACCTTTCTGTTGCTCGGAAGATCCCGCTCGGCGAACATGTCAACCTGCAGTTTCGCGCAGACGCCTTCAATGTTCTCAACCACCCGAACTTTGCAAATCCCCTTGCTTACGTCGAGTTTGGGACGACCTATCTCAGTTCCACCAGAATGTTGAATCAAGCCCTCGGCGGTTTGGTGCCCCTGTTTCAGCAGGGTGGTCCCAGGACCCTACAGTTGTCTCTCAAACTGAACTTCTGACTACTCTGGCATCGGTTTCGAGTACGCGAATCGATGAATCGTCCCATGTCTATTATTCGTCAACGGATCGGACCGCTTCTGATTGTCGCGGCCCTACTGTCCACAACTCTTAAAGTGGAGGGGCAGCAAACATCGACGACAAAACGTGCGGTCGCTGTTCAAGACATGATCTCAATGCTTACGGTTGCAGGTCCCTACCCGGACAGCAGCTATTCTCCTTCCAGTGATTTCGCCGTCTTCTCGCCGAGTGGTGACTATTTTGCATTTGCCGTGAGTCGTGGAAATCTGGACAACAACACCACCGAATCGAGCCTCTGGTTGTTTCGAACCGCCGATCTGCCTCATGCCACACCGCGAACACTAGTGACCTTCTGTTCCTCTTCCAATCGGGCAGCCATTTCCGACATTCGTTGGAACCGAGATGGTACGGAAATCTATTTCCTGGGATCTGAGCGGGCGAGGGCAACTCAGCTCTATCGTTTTTCCTTGCGCTCCGGAAAGGTCGAAAAACTAACTCATCACGGAAGCTCGCTTGAATCCTATGGGCTCTCGGACAGCGATGCTTTCGTTTTCGCAGCCGAACCACCACCGATCCCGGTGCTCACAGAAGTCGTTCGCAAGCACGGTATGGACATCACCTCTGAGAACATCGTGGACTTGATTCGAGGCGAACTCTCAAGTCCGGCCTCAGAGCTCTTTGTCAGCAAGGAGAACTCATCGCAAGAGTGGCGGCTGAAAACAGGAGGAGGTTTTGATAGTGGGATCAATGATCTTCATCTTTCTCCCAACGGGCAGTATCTGATCGTAAAGACAAGTGTCCGAGAGGTGCCGGAGCGCTGGGCCGAGTACGATGACCCCGATATCAAAACAGTTTTGCGAGTCAAGGCCGGACCGGTATCCGACACGCGGATTCTTCACTACGAACTGATCGACACTCGAACAGGTCAAGCTGAAACGCTGCTCGGCGCTCCCACAACGTATCGATCCGGGGATGTCCTCTGGGCTCCCGATTCCAAATCCGTGATTCTGAGCGGAACCTACTTGCCCCTCGATCGTGCGGGATCTTCCTTATCAGAAATCCGGAAATCGACGCGGTTCGTCGTAGAAATAAAATTGAAAACGCGAAGCGTCATTGAAATCGCGAAAGGAGACCTGCTGCCCCTCAATTGGGGGAACGACAATGTGGTCCGGTTCTCGGATGACAAAGGCCTACGCGACCAAGGTTCGGTGGTCTCCTACATCAGAACGGCCTCAGGATGGCGGCTCCTGGATTCTGCCGGTTCCAGGGGACGGGCAACCCCTCGTATTGAAGTCAAGCAAGGCTTGAACTCGCCTCCCGAGCTCGCAGTTATGAATCCGGCGACGAAAGAGCTAGTCCCTTTCTGGAATTTGAATCCCCAGTTTGCGCAACTGAAATTCGGCAGAGTTGAAGCCATCCAATGGCGAGATGACAGTGGTCATGCCGTGACCGGGGCGCTCTACCTGCCAGCGGATTACGACACTCGGCGGCGTTATCCACTCGTCATTCAGACGCACGGCTTCGACCCAGACTCTTTCTCTCTCAGTGGCTACTACAACACAGCATTCGCGGCGCAGCCTCTGGCGGCGAGACATGTTGTTGTTCTGCAGATGGATGACATTTTCTACGACTCGCTTGAAACGCCCCAGGAACCGGAGCGGGCTCTGGCAGCCTACGAGAGTGCCATTCACGAGTTGGATCGCAGGGGCATCATCGATCCCGAGCGCGTGGGTATCATCGGTTTCAGCAGAACAAGCTTTTACGTGAAGTATGCTCTGACACATTCCGCGTTACATTTTGCGGCCGCAATTATCTGCGATGGGTTCGATGCCGGTTATTTTCAGTATCTGTTGTTTGCGAACTCGATCCCGTTCCGGGATTCTGAGATGGATGCTGTTGTCGGAGCGCGGCCGTTCGGCGACGGTATTTCAGAATGGCGGAAACGTTCGCCGGGTTTTTTGCTGGACAGAGTTACGACTCCGATTCTTATCCAAGCGATCGGGCCCACATCGTTACTGGGTGAGTGGGAATGGTTTTCGGGATTGAAACGCCTCAACAAGCCAGTGGATTTACTTTATCTGCCAACTGGAACTCATGTGCTGGTGAAACCCTGGGATCGCCTGGCCTCCGAATCCGGTACGGTAGATTGGTTTTCTTTCTGGTTGAAGGGAGAGCAGGATCCTGTTGCCGCCAGGGCAACCCAATACGAGCGCTGGAACCGCCTCCGCCGTCAAGTCGTGGCGCTGAATCCACCCAGCCGGTAATCGAACATTGCCGGCAAGCAAAGCCGGAGCGCTGTTAAGTGCCAGCGCTCCGGCCAAGTACTACTCATCGGCTTCGTACGCTGGAGCCGTGATGTGCCGCACGTTGTCCGATAC
>DATKAP010000007.1:0-11828 GCA_035577905.1 Binatia bacterium | reverse complement strand
ACACGATCCATCAGACCCGGGCGCGCGCCGCATTATTGGCCGACTGCTTGGCATCGGTATTGTCGGCGCTGCAGTCATCGCCGTTGCCGTGACGCTACTCCAGTGGGCGACGAGGCCCCAGACAGACGATGCCACGGTCCGTGCCAACTTCGTGGGCATCGCTCCGCAGGTCAACGGCCACATAGTCGAGTTGCACGTGCGCGACAACCAGCAGGTCCGGGAGGGCGACCTTCTCTTTTTGATCGACTCGCGACCATACGAGATCGCGCTGGAGCGCGCCCGCGCCACGTTGGCCCTCACCCGTAAAGAGGTCGATGGCCTGAAGAACGGCGCTGCCACGGCTGTGGCCGGCGTGTCCAGGGCAGAGGCCCAGCTTAACGCCTCCGCTGCCGAGGTCAACAACCGAGAGATGGGTCCGGTTGTGGCCGACGCGGAGATCTCTCGCCTGGAAGCCCAGTTCCAGCATGCTGACGATCACTTGAAGCGTCTTGAGCCGCTGCTGCCGCAGCAGTTCGTCACTGCAGACCGCGTGGAGGAAGCTCGCACCCAGCGGGCCACAGCTCTCGCAGCGCTCGATGAGGCCAGGGCGCGCAAACGCGCGGCAGAAGCGGCATTGATGTCCACGCGCGCCCAGCATATTGCCACGGAGGAGGCGCTGCATCAGGCCCGCAGTGAGCGGTCTCGCGCAGAGGACGCCATCGGCCAAATCCAGGGTATTAATGCCAGGATAGCCGCAGCCGAAGCGGCCGTACACGCGGCGGAGTTGGATCTCAGTTACTGCCGTGTGCGTGCACCCTTCACGGGCCTGGTGGTCAACATGAACATATCAAATGGCGCTTTCGCCCGGGCGGGGGTGGAGGTGTTCACGCTGGTGGATACGCGCACCTGGTACGTCGTTGCCAATTTCCGGGAGACGCAGCTTCGCCACATCCCCTCAGGGGCGCCAGCGGACCTTTACCTGCAGTCGCAGCCGGGCAAGCACTTCCGGGGCACCGTCGTTGGACTCGGTTGGGCGGTGCTGCCGGAGAACGGGACAAGCGTCAATGGGCTGCCGGTGGTCGAGCGCTCCCTCGACTGGATTCGTCTCGCCGCGCGTTTTCCTGTGCGTATCAAGGTGGAGAATCCAGACGATTCGTTTCACCTCGGTGCCTCGGCGGTAGCAACGGTGCGAGGCACCTTTCGCACTGTCGGCCAGTGAGTCCCTCAGCCCTCCTCGATTTTCTGCGCCGCGAGCTCTCGCCCACGCCCGGTAGAGGCAGCGCGACATTCCGGCTCACTCTGGCCTGCCTTGTAGTCACAATCCCTATTTTGACCCACAGGATTCCCCACGCGCCGCTTATCATGTTCGTCATGTTCCTGATCACGCAGGAAGACACGGCCGCCACGGTCATCGGATCGATCCTGGGCGTTGTGGGCCTCACCATCGGTCTGGGTTTGGCCCTCCTCGCCTGGGAAATTTCCCTGGACATCCTGTGGCTGCGTCTCTGCTTCTTGGCGGTATTCTTCTTTGGGGGTCTCTTCCTCAAACGCGCTCTCACGTTCGGCTTCGTGGGCACCGCCATCGGTCTTCCGGCAGCCATGTGCATGATTCTTCCCGATATTCTCCAGGACCCTGAAGCGCTGGTTGAGTTCGTTCTCTGGGTCTGGTGGTGCGGAACGCTCGGAGTGTCCGTTAATGCCGGCGTGCAGCTCCTGCTGTCGCCCGGAGACCCGCTCAAGCTCCTCAGACGCGAGCTGGACACGAGGCTTCTGGCAGTTGCACAGTCGCTCCGGTGCCTGGCAGGCAACGTTGTGATGGAGCCGCAGGCTGCCTCGCTGGACTCGCTTGCGATCGCGGGCATGTCCAGACCCCTTGCGCTCCTGAAGAGCGCGTCGATTATCCACCGATGGGCACGTGAGCGCCATGAGGAGCTTGCTGCGATTATCACGTTCATCGATCGGCTGGTGACTTCTGCGACCGCGCTTGAAGCGCTCGCATTCCGCACGCCTGAAGGGATTCGTCGCGAACGGCTTTTGAGCGTGGCGGACGCCTGCGAGCTGCTGAGGCGGGCATTCGCGGAACTGCGCTTGCCGTCGCCGGACGAGTGGGTACCGCTTGCAGCCGAGCCGGTTGCGGGCGCGATGTCCCCATTGACCGACATGGAGCGTACGCTCGACGAGATCGCGCTGGCCCTGCCTGGCCGCTTCGATAAACCCGGTACATCCGGTGCCGGTTCCGCTGAAAAGCCGAAACTCTTTTTGCCGGATGCCTTTGACAATCCCGAGTATGTCCGCTTCGCGATCAAGGGCTCTTTGGCGGCGCTGATCTGCTACGTTATTTACGTCGGCTACGACTATCCGACGGCCCGTGAACCGGGGTACTACACATCCGTGATCACCTGCTTCGTGGTGTCATTGTCGACCGTCGGCGCCAGCAACCAGAAAGGGATCCTCCGTTTCGGCGGAGCCGCCGTCGGTGGTGGCATGGGTCTGATCGCTCTGATGTACCTCTTACCCAACGTGGAGGGCATCGGCGGCTTTTGGCTGGTCTTCGGCACCGGCACCGCCGTCGCCGCGTGGCTGAACTTTGGCACCCCACGCATCTCCTACAGCGGCGTTCAGGCCGGCCTCGCTTTTTACAAGGCTGTCCTCCAGGCTTTCGCGGCTCTCAGCGCAACCCTTATCCGCGATCGCCTGTTCGGCATTTTTTTCGGTCTTACTGTGTTCGGTATCGTAGAGCATGTGCTGTGGCCCATGCGCGCTGCAGACGCACTGCGCGCGCGCTTGGCCGAGGTAATGCACTTGCTTGCGGACCTGGCCCGGACGGGAACGAGCAGCGAGACGCCGGCCGTGACGGCCGCCAACTTGGACGCGTGGCGTCGACGGATCTCGCAGAAGGTGGCGGACGTCCAGGGGCTCATCGAGTCGTCCAAATTCGAGTTGGGTACTCTCAAACTAAGTGAGATCCAGAAGTTTACCGGTGACGCCCAGATCATCTTCATACTGTTGCTCTCGCTCGAGCGCCAGAGAAACGATATCGCGCTTCCGAATGTGGTTCGGGCTGCCGCAGTGGAGCTCGATAGCGAGATGGCGACGGCCTTGCTGGCACTGGAGACGTATGTAGCAGGTGGCGCCCAGCCAGTTATACCGAATCTCGAAGGTATGATGGACGCTTTTGAGCGTTCCGTCAGCGACCCTCGCCTCACTGAGTGCTTGGCCCTCTATCGCGCGCTCGTCGCCTCCATCAACAGGCTTTCCTCGGAACCCCTGGATGCAGGGCAAGATGGACATGAAGTCCGAATTTTGGGCGTCCAAAATAACTGAAGATTGAGTAGGAAGGTGATATAATATTTTTACGGCGGAAGATTTCATGACAAATCTTCTTGAAGACCGAAACGCTGGGAGAACGCGCTATGCCTGCTGAGCCGCATCTTACTCTTATCGCCAGGACCATCCAACTCTCCGTAGCCCCTGTTTTCTTACTTACTGCAATCGGGACGGCGCTTGCCGTCCTTACCGGTCGATTGAACCGTATTGTTGACCGGGCGCGTGTTCTTGAAGAACGCATGGCTTCTTTGCCTGTGAAAGAAGAGGGCGAAATCTATACAGAACTTACAACCCTATCCCGGCGTTCCAAATTGATCAACGTGGCCCTCACCCTTGGTACTCTATGCGCACTCCTGATCTGTTCCATGATCGCTGCCATGTTTATTGGGGTATTCCTCTCGATCGATCTCGCCGACGTGGTTGCTTTGCTCTTTGTGACCGCCATGCTCGCTTTCATAGGAGCCCTTGTTGCCTTCTTGCGTGAGATATTTATTGCGGTCAAGTCCCTGCGGATCGGGATGAAGTAGAACTCCGGGGAGAAGGACGAAATCAGTCCTTGAAGCTGTATAAAGACGGGAAGATCGGGACTTCACAAAGAAAAGAGGCACCTGTACTCAACTGCTGACTTGGCAAGTCGCCGTGCATAGTATCTATTCCTTGGGAGGGCCGCAGAGGGAAAACATATGACTACCGATCAAATACTGCTGGCTGTTGCGGTAATGATCGCAGCCGTGGTTGTCACAGGCAGCGTAGCGAAGAAACTGAATCTGGGCTCTATCGTGGCGCTGCTCGTCGTCGGGATGGCGCTCGGGCCTCATTCGCCGAGGCCTCTGTTGACCGGTCACGTCGAAGTACTGCAGACTGTCGGCGAGATCGGTGTGATATTGCTGCTGTTTCTCGTCGGGCTTGACACCGAACCGAAGAGACTGTCGTCAATGCGAAGCCTGATCTTCGGTTTGGGTACAGCCCAGTATCTGCTTACGACCATCGCTATTGCCGGGCTTTTGATTGCGGTCTCCCACGTCCACTGGCAAGCGGCCCTCATTATCGCCCTTGGTCTTGCGATGAGTTCTGCCGCGGTCGCCTTCTCAAGTCTGGAGGAACATGCCGAAAGTGTGAGCCCGCGCGGCCGGGTAGTCATGGCCGTAGAAATTTTTCAGGACTTTATAACCGTACCGGTGCTTGCGGTGATCCCGCTCCTCGCCTCGCACTCCATGCAGGGTTCCCCGGTGCCGACTGTCTTTAAGACGCTGGAGGTATGCGCTGCGATTGCCGCCGTCTACCTCTTCGCCCGCTACGGGCTGCCGAAGGCACTGACCTTTGCCGCCAGGAAACACAACATAGAAGCGTTCACTCTGATCATAATCGCCGCGATCTTCGGATCTGCGTGGGCCATGGACACGGTCGGCTTGTCGACCGCATTGGGTGCCTTCATGGTCGGCATGATACTCTCCACCTCCGTCTTCGCCGATCAGATAAAGGCGTCAGTGTCGTCACTAAAGGGCCGGCTGCTCGGGGTGTTCTTTATCGCTATCGGGATGTCGATCAATCTCAGGGAAGTCATCGGAATTGGCGGCCCATTACTGTACTATCTGCCGACACTGTTCTTGATAAAAATTACGGTTGTCATTGCCCTGGCTCTGGGTTTTCGCCTGGGGTTTCGCACGTCTGTTCTGGCCGGCCTCTTGTTGGCGCCCTTTGATGAGATGGCCTACATAATTCTTTCCAGCGCGCACAAAAGCGGCCTGTTGACCGAGCGGTCCTACGCGATGGGGCTGATGGGGATCTCATTTTCCTTCGTTGTGTCGCCCGTACTGATCAATCTCGGATACAAACTGGCCGACCGGTTCACGACAGAGTCAAAACCCGACCTGCCTTTCAAGGTGCTGAGCGGGTCGATCTACGATCACGTTGTTGTTGTCGGGTACAGCTACATTGGCCGAGTCATCTGCATCATGTTGGAGCAGGCAAACGTTCCCTATATTGCTTTCGAGCGTAGTCTCGATCGTCTCGAGGTGGCAAAGAAAGGAAAGCACAAGGTGCACTATGGAGACGTCACCGACCCGGCCATGATGGATGCGTTGGCGATCTCGCGCGCCCGCGCGGTGATCGTAACGACGAGAGATTATTCCGCAATCAAACGGATGACCGGCACTCTGCGACAGTTCTATCCGAGCGTAAAAGTCATGACTGCCGTGCCTTATCTGTTTCAACGAGATGAGTTGCGGAAGATGGGAGCAACGCAGGTAATCGCCCTTACGCCTGAGGGCACGTTGAGCTTCGGAAGATCGGTCTTGGGCGGGCTTGGCATCAGAACAGATGATATCGACACCATAATCAGCTCACTAAGAGCCGACGACTATGCACCCATGCGTGTCGTTGGGGGCGCCATTCCAGGGGATGTACCGAAGGATGCGGCAGCCGAGAAAGGATAGGTATCCCGCGCATGAGACAAGAGATAGCCGACGAGGTCTTGCTAAAGAGAACTGCCTTCAGAGACTCAGAGGCCTGCATCGTAGGACCGTCTTTTGGCTCGATTGGCTGCATTTAGAAATGAATTGAGGAAACTATGACAGAGGCGAATACAAAAAAAATAGGCATGCGGCTGCCCGTCTTTCAGGGAGTTCTTCCTATCAAGGGATCCCAGGTACCGATAGATATCATTGCCGGCATCACACTGGCCGCCCTC
The DNA here is from genome assembly GCA_035577905.1 of Binatia bacterium. Classification (GTDB taxonomy): domain Bacteria; phylum Acidobacteriota; class Terriglobia; order Terriglobales; family Acidobacteriaceae; genus Sulfotelmatobacter. The sequence continues at coordinate 5,833 of DATKAP010000007.1, read as the reverse complement.
GCCATCCCGGAAGTGATGGGCTACACGAAGATCGCAGGCACGCCGGTGATCACCGGTCTTTACACTATTCTCATTCCGATGGCTCTTTTCGCGTTCTTTGGCTCATCCCGGTACCTGGTGGTGGGCGCCGACTCTGCCACGGCAGCCATTCTCGCTGGTACACTCACCGGGATGGCTGCGCCCGGCTCGGCTGAGTGGCTTGCACTGGCGGGCGTTCTCGCGTTTCTGTCGGCGGTCTTCCTGATCATCGCCCGTATCATTCGCCTGGGGTTTCTCGCGGATTTTCTTTCCCGGACCGTGCTCGTAGGTTTCCTGAGCGGCGTCGGTGTTCAGGTCGCTGTAAGTGAGATCTCGGGGATGTTCGGTCTTCAGGAGGGAGACCTTTTTTTGAAAAAGGGCCTCTTTTTTCACGGTCCGATCCACAGGATCATAAACGATCTGCAGCAGATTGGGCAGATAAATCTCTACGCCCTGGCTCTCTCCATCATCGTGCTCGTGCTCATCGTCGGGTCAAAGAAGATCTCGAAAAAGATCCCGGGCGCCCTAATTGCTGTGATCGGCGCCATCGTCGCCAGTTCGGCGTTCAATCTTGAAGCGCACGGTGTGCAGGTGCTTGGCGAGATTCCGAGCGGCCTTCCAAAGATCGGCCTGCCCGACGTCCACTGGGATAAAGACCTCGTCCTGAAGTTACTTCCCACCGCCTTTTCGATGTTTGTAGTCATTCTGGCCCAGAGCGCAGCAACCTCACGGGCTTACGCTGCCCGCTACAACGATCACTTTAGCGAAGACGTGGACCTGATAGGCCTGAGCCTGGCCAACGTCGGGGCTGCGTTATCCGGGACCTTTGTCGTGAACGGAAGTCCCACCAAGACCCAGATGGTCGACAGCGCCGGAGGACGCAGCCAACTCGCGCAGATCACCACGAGCCTCGTTGTTCTCCTGGTGCTGTTGTTCCTCACGGGTCCGCTGGCTCACATGCCGAATGCCGTGCTTTCGGCAGTGGTCTTCCTGATTGGCGTGGAATTGATTGACGTCAAAGGGATGCGTAAGATCCTGATACAGCGACCGTCTGAGTTCTGGGTGGCGCTGATTACTGCCCTTGTAGTGATATTCGTCGGCGTCGAGCAGGGCATTCTCCTTGCTATGGTGCTGTCACTTATAGAGCACGTGCGGCGGAGCTACCGATCTAAGAACGTCATAGTCGTGACTGACAAGGAGGGCAGCTGGCACTTGTTGCCGGTAACCACTCCGGAGCAGATGCGGCCCGGGCTTCTCGTATATCGCTTTGCCCACACTATGTACTACGCCAATGCGCAACAACTCGCCGAGCAGGTTGTCGACCTCGCGAACGGGGCACAGCCCCCTCTGGTCTGGTTCTGTATCGAGGCCTCAGCAGTAGCGGATGTGGACTTCACTGCTGCATCGACCCTTCGCGATATCCACGGCATTTTGAAAAGTCAGGGGATCCGGCTTGTGTTCTGCAATGTGATCGACCTCGTGAAGGCCGAGCTGGACAGGTATGAGCTTACCTGCCTGTTTGGGGAAAACGCCTTCTATGGGACCATTAGTACAGTAATAAGCGCATATGAGAAGAGGTTGTCCAGCGACGAAGACAGAAAATGAGCACGTTGGGCACTGAGAACATATGCTGTAAGGAACCTGGCCGAGAAACCCTTAATCGTGGACACCGTGGCTGGCTGACACCTGCAGTGGCGATGATTGTGCTCGCGATTGCCCTGAGCAAGGCAGTTCCCGCTGTGGCGCAGGATGAAGCAAGTCCTGCGCAGGATCAGGAGGTGTTTTATTACCACTCCCTCCGTTGTCCTACACCTGCCAATCCGAAAAATCTCCACTTTGAATGCGTGGGAGCGCCCTTTGACGCCATCAAAGAAACATTGGCCAAAGATTGGGCGTCCTATCGCACCGAGCTGGCCAAGCTGGGGATTTCGGCGACACATTCATACACAGCCCAGTTCATGGGTAACCCGAGCGGTGGCAAAAGTCAGGGGTTCACGTATGCCGGAACGCTGCAGGACTTGGTCTCATGGGATCTCCACAAGTTTCTGGGCATACCGGGTCTTTCTTTCAACATAGAAGCCAGTTATGCATCGGGTAGAAACCTGTCGGAGGAATATATCGGTAACGCCTTTACGGTCCAGACTGCGTTCAACGGCACGGGAAACGTCAATCTGCAGCAGATGTATCTGTGGCAACAGTTCTTTGATGGAGCGCTCACCATAGCCCTCGGGCGTCTGGCCCCTGCCAACACATTTGCTACCCTTCCCGTGCTTAACAATTATATTAACGGAGGTATCACCCCGTTCCCTGGCTCCCTTAACACGAATGACTCGATTTTTACGGCTAGCCCTCCTGGCGTGGAGTGGGCCGCCCAAGCAATTTACAACGTGACGCCGACCATCCAGGTTGCGGCGGGCATATACAATACGAACCCCTTTGCTGCAGTGGGAACTGATAACGGGACCAACTTCGCTTTTCAGCAGGGCAATACGGGCGTACTGGCAATCGCGCAGGTAAGTTACCTGTATAATCAGGCCCAGGGAGACATCGGACTACCTGGTGAGTATACGCTCGGTGGTTCATACGACAACAATACATTTAGCAGTCTGAACAACCCTGCCGTCGCAGACCGCGGCAGCTACAGCATATATGCCCTGTTTCAGCAGATGGTATATCGTAACGGGAAACCCGGCAGTCGGAAAGGCTTGACGGTGTGGGGTGAAGCCGCCATATCGCCTAGACCAAGCGTCAGCAGCATACCCTATTTCCTCGGCGGCGGGTTAAGCTACCAGGGTGTTATTCCGAGCCGCGAAGAGGATGTTGCCTCTTTGGGAGTGATTTACGGAAGTTTCAGCGGATACATTCCCCACACATCGGGCGAGACCGCAATCGAGGCCAACTACAGGATCGCCGTAACCCCTTGGCTGTCCATTATGCCGGATGTGCAGTATATAGTGAAGCCAAGCGGCAACAGCAATATACAGAATGCGGTCGTACTGGGCGCACAACTTGAGGTTACATTCTAGCCACTGCGGTTGGTCGCAAGATAGCGAAGGCCATGAACCCGAGCAAGTTCGCACTGGCGGGAACCAGCAAAGGAGGAAGACATGACTATTAGAAAGATCGAGGTCGAACGGCTGACCATGACATCTTCCAAACCCTTCGATGCGGTCGTGACGGCGATCGAAGCGGCTGTCGGGCATCCGGATATGGGGGAGTTCATGAAAGCAATTCAGGACGCACGGACCTTTGCTGAACTGGAAAGTGCGATCCAGAGAAATCTGGGCAGGACGGGGCTGATGATGTTTACAAAATTCGATCTCGGTATGATTCTGCGCAAGGAGACCGGGCTCGATAGGCCGAAGATCGTGCGCTTGGTAATCGGCAATCCACTCGTTATGAAAGAAATGGCAAAGCATGTTCCTGACGCTGCGTCTTACGCTCCCGTTACGATTCTGGTCGATGAGCGGCCAGACGGCGTGCATTTGTCGTATGACAGGATGGCCAGTCTTCTGGCGCCTTACAGAAACCCGGACGCCCTCGCTGTCGCCCGGGACCTGGATTCGAAAATTGAGAGCCTTATTCGAGAGTCTGCGGCTTGACAATATTGGTAATGGAGACAGAACAGCACCATGAAATGAATGCTTGTTAACAAACCTGAGTGTTAATACCAATGCAATCAACTCAGGTACCTTCCGCCATTGATATTGATAGTCTGTCCAGTGATAAAGCCATTCCGAGCAAGCATGAGAGCCACGTCAGCGACCTCCTCCACTGTGCCAAAACGGCCTACCGGCACAAGATCGGGCTTCAGTTTCTGAAGGCGGCGACCATTTCGGTGTTGATCGTGCCGGGAGCGAACGCATTCACTGTGATGCCTTCCTTTGGGGGTGGCGGCTCGCGCAGCCACGTCAGCAAGATCGATCGAGAGAAATACCACTATAAACATAGAGGCGACCATCGAGCAGATCAACAGTAGGGGAATTAAAAAAGAATTCGACTTTTCCCCGATGGTGTCTCTTCCCTCTCCGGCCACACCCACGCCAATATCAGCGCCACCCCAAGTCCGACGGTCACTTCGGCGAACCGATGAAAGGCGATTTGCCATGCAGAACCCGTTCGCGGCACCAACAGCACAATGGCCAGCGTAACACCCCCGAAGCGATATGCGCTTCGATCCGAATGCGCCACGGCGCAAAGCAGCCCCAGGATGAACACGCAAGTACCGAATACAAGCACGTGCGGCCCGAAGTGACTCGCCACAATCGCACCAACTAACGCTCCAAGCGCCGTTCCGGCGAATCGCTGCCAGGAAACGGTGAACGCTGTGCCCAGCGATGACTGCGTGATCACGAGAGTTGTAATCGGCGCCCAGTAGGCTTCCGGCAGCTGGAATAATCGTGCTACCAGCAACGATGCCACAGCCGCCACCGCCGTCCGTGTGGAATGCACCACAACCGGCCACCCCACCCACTTGACTCTATCGCTCGCCATCACATCTCACCCTCCTATTAATAGCGCGCAAGTTTTTACTCAAATCAATACATTTAACAGAGAAAATGCCCTTTCATCTTAGTCCTCGATATGCTGAAAAACGGTATCACGGAGAATTTAGCTTTTTCGAGAGTGTTTGTCCTCTTGATAGGATTTTATCACCGATTGAGAGGCTGTCAAGCGAATCCTTTGCAGGCTGGTATTAGTACGCGCCCCCTGCAACTGCGCGCTGTTTGTGTCATCAATCCTCCAGATTCATTCGTGTGACGGGTAGATATTCTAATTTTGCCAACCACCCCCGAGGGCTTTTACCAGTTGAACAGTGATAACAAGTTGCAGACCGCGAATCTGCACTGCCAGTTGTTCGTTCTGCAGAACTGTACGTTGCGCATCCAGCACTTCAAGATAAAGAGCGGCTTCCTGCTTATAGCGAAAAGCAGCTATATCGCACTCAGTTGAGGAGGGTGATATAATATTCTTACGGAGGAAGATTTCATGACAAATCTTCTTGAAGATCGAAACGCTGGGAGGTAAAAAGTAATTTTGCAAAGCTGGTCAAATAGCACTAACATTTTATTAAAGGGTAACAATTTATCAAGACGCAACAATTAGGAGGATATGTTAATGGATGCGTTAACACTAAGTAGGATACAGTTTGCAGTAGCAGCAGCATTTTATTTTATATTTGTTCCGTTGACTCTGGGGCTTTCAGTCCTGATTGCTTTTATGGAAAGCCGCTACGTCAGCACAAATGAGGAAATATATCTCAAGATGACAAAGTTCTGGGGCAAATTATTATGCCGCGCTGACAGCTTAAGGAGAGATCTGAGGCTTATCATAAGGCTTCTTTTATTGGGGATGTCGGTCAAATGGTCGGTCGTAGCGGAGTATAAGGCCCTTTCAAAGTTAACTGCGTTTTTCAAGGCGCCACTGAACTTGTCATCAAGAAAAGCGTGCACTTAGGAGAGCGCCCATGTCGATGTGTCTTTCACCACAAGAACGCCCAGCGGCAGGAAAGCCTGGCAGTTGAGACATCTTTTGGTTTTTTCATTGTAGGTTTCGAGGATGTCTCCTCTGTAATGTTTTTCGGATTGAGTCCAGCATGGTCTACGGCCTGATGAATGGCATTTGCACTGCTTGTCCTGACAATTGTTTATTTGCCAGCAGTGACTCTCTCCTTTAATGCTTAGAGGAATAAAGGCAAGGCGATTCTCCCCGAGGGTCTTGCACATATTCTTATCCACATTGTATCTGTGATCCGCGTGCTGGGGTGTTTGGGAAAAGAGAGCTTTTACAGCAGTACTGTGCTGCAGTAGAGGAA
>DATKAP010000006.1:0-4109 GCA_035577905.1 Binatia bacterium | reverse complement strand
ATCGTCTCGCCGGATAGAATGAGCTGAAGTGCCCGGCCCTTCCCTACCAGCCTCGGCAAACGCTGCGTGCCGCCTCCGCCGGGAAGAAGGCCCAACTTGACCTCTGGCTGCCCGAACCTTGCGTTTTCGGCGGCGATCCTGATGGTGCAAGCCATCGCCGTTTCGCAGCCGCCGCCAAGGGCGAAGCCGTTGACGGCCGCAATCACCGGCTTTCCGAGATTCTCGATGAGGTTCAGGACAGCCTGCCCGGAACTGCTGGACTGTTCCGCTTCCACTGCGCTGACATGAGCGAGTTCGCTGATGTCAGCTCCCGCGATGAAGGCCTTGTCGCCCACGCCGGTCAGAATGGCGCCGCGCACCTCAGCGTCATCCCGCGCATCTTCGAAAGCCGTTCGCAAGTCCGCCCACGTCCGGTGATTCAGCGCATTGAGCACCTTGGGACGATTCACACTTACATAGGCGATAGGGCCCTTCTTTTCGTACAAAACATTTTCGAGTGTCTCCGCTGTTGCCGAACTCATAGGTATCTCCTGGATCGAATTCTCGACTACACGAAGGCGCTGAATCCCGTGATCGCCTTGCCGACGATTAGGTTTTGCATCTGGAACGTGCCTTCGTACGAGTACAGTGCCTCGGCATCCGCAAAAAAGCGCGCGACGTTGTAGTCGGCTACGATTCCGTTGCCGCCAAACAGCTCGCGAGCCCAGGCGACTGTCTCGCGGCTCCGGGCGGTGCAGAATCCCTTAGAGAGCGCCGCGTGCTGATCCGTCAGCTTGCCTTCGTCGTCCAACTCCGCCAGCCGAAGGAGCATGCACTGGCAGGCAGTGATATTGGCAAGCATTTTGGCGAGAAGATCCTGCATCAGTTGAAACGAGCCAATCGGCTTTCCGAATTGCAGCCGTTCCTGGGAATACTTAAGCGCGTTTTCGAAAGCACCCATCTGGCATCCCGTCGCCATCCAGCCCACCATGAAACGCGTCATACGCAGCACGCGAGCGGTGTCACGGAACGAGTTGGCTGCCTGTAGGCGATTGGCTTCCGCCACGCGGCAGTCCTTCAGGGTGATGTGGCCATTCTGCACGACCTTAAGGGCGATCTTGTGCTCGATCTTCTCGACACTGAAGCCCGCCGTGGTCTTGTTCTCGACGATGAAGCCCTTGACCTGGTTGTCGGCCAAATCGCGCGCCCAGATGATCGAAAGATCGCACCACGGAGCATTGCCGATCCATCTCTTCTCGCCGTTGAGGACCCAGGTGTCGCCTTCGCGTTTGGCGGTCGTCGTCAGTCCGCCGGCTGCTCCAGAGCCGACCAGCGGCTCGGTCAGGCCGAAACAGCCGATCTTTTCTAGGCGAGCCATCTGCGGCAACCACTTTTGTTTCTGCTCTTCCGACCCGTCGAGATAGATGGACCCCATCGCCAACCCGTCATGCACACCAAAAAACGTGCTGAACGACGGATCGACCCGCGCCAGTTCCATCATGACGAAGCCGAACAATTTCTGACTTCCGCCTCTGCAGCCATAGCCCTCCAGTCCGAGCCCACCCATATTGAGTTCTTTGAACGGCGGAATCAATTCGAAGGGAAATGCGTCGTCGGCCCAGTATTTGTTAATGATCGGCGCAACTTTGGACTCCATGAATGCGCGAACCTGTTTGACTAGCTCGCGTTCCTCGGGCTTCAAAGTTTCGGCGAGATCGTAGAAATCACTATTCGGCGCGGGTAGCGGCTTTGGTTGTTTGAGTTCTTTCGACGAGTTGATATCTTTGATTACTGTAGCCACTTAGTTCTCCTTACGCGGTGTGTGGGAACCTTCTAGCTCCTCACCCGCCGATTCACGCCAATCAGAAGGCAACCTGGGTTCCAAACGGATCGACAGCTGAAACATACTGGAATTGGGCAAAAACAGCGTTTGCCGGTAATAAGAAGAGGCGGCGGAATGGGCTGGTGTCGCGCTTTCTAGCGTCCTGTCGGGAACCCGACACTCTCGCACCCGGTTCGATTAGGTCGCCTGAAAGTACCGCTTCAGCTTACAGGCGCGATTTGGGCAGTGGATACGCTCTTTGTATTGGAGGACGGCCGCAGGGGCCGAGCGCCCCGATTGGCAAAAGGCTGATGCTCCCGCCTCAACGAGCGATTTGAAGTCAGGCTCGAGCGAAGCGCGGGAGCGATTCACAAAAGGATGTTATCGATGAGTCGCGTTTGACCAATCCATATTGCCCCAGCAGCTCGTACCGGCTTATCTACGATATCGACCGGCCGGATCGTGTCCGGATCGGCAAGCTCAAGATTGTCGACCCTGATTTGCGGGAAGTCTTCCACGATCCGGATGGCTTGCCGTTTGATCGCAGCGGCGTTCCGCTCCCCGGCAGCGATCAACTGCCGGGCTTCCAGCAAAGCTCTGTAGAGACTGGCTGCCAAAGATCGCTCGGCCGGATTCAAGCGACGGTTCCGCGATCTCAGAGCAAGTCCATCGCTTTCACCACCGTCGGTACACCGATCACACGTACCGACACGTTGAGATCACGCACCAGGCGGCGCAAGATCGTCAACTGCTGATAGTCCTTTTCGCCGAAGAACGCGAACTGCGGCCGCACTATCTGGAACAGCTTCATGACTACGGTAGCGACTCCCCGAAAATGCCCGGGCCGGCGCCGGCCGCACAGGTTTCCGAAATGTCCTCTACGTCGACGAATACGCTCTGGGGCTCCGGGTACGTCTCATGATTTTGCGGAGCGAAGATGGAACACTCCTCGCGCTGAGCAAAATGCCACATCTTCATCGAAGACCCGAGGGTAGAGGTCGTAATCGCTTTTCTGATTAAACTGGATCGGATTGACAAATATCGTGGCGACAACAACGGAGCAGCGCTTTCGCGCCTCATCTAAAAATGCTCCATGGCCGTCATGAAGAGCGCCCATGGTTCGAACCTGCCCTAATATTTCCTCGCGCCGGATGGCGACTGCAAGGCGGTCCCATTCCGCGTTTGTTTTGCGACTGAAGTCACGCGACCACGCGCAACTTCCTGGGTACTCCACACTATCGCGACTTCGCGGTGACTGAGCGGGAACCGAGACTCCAAACGAGCCGGCGCCTGAAAGACGCGGCAATGGGGCTGAAGATGGCGTTCCCCGCGCGCCGGTAAGCGGCAGCTATGCGGTCTGATGTCGCCTTTAGTGGCTTCGTGTCGGGACTCCGACAATCCGTGCTCTGCGATCGAATTACCAATGCTTGGCGTGGGGCTTCTAAACCACTCAGTATGCACGATTCGATAGTCCGATGCCCGCGCACATCGAATGGACAATTGTGTGCCTCTGAGTAGCTGACGGATGACGGATCTGAGAGAGGAAACTTCAATGGACCCATTAACCACAAGCGCGGGCGCGCCAATCGCCGACAACCAGAACACTCTCACCGCGGGGCCGCGGGGACCGGTCTTACTCGAAGACCACCAACTGATCGAGAAGCTCGCACATCAGAACCGCGAACGAATTCCGGAGCGCACTGTCCACGCGAAGGGTTGGGGGGCATTTGGGACGCTCACGGTGACGAACGATATTACCAGGTTCACCCGCGCGCGGATCTTTTCCGGCATTGGCAACTCGATCGCAGAGCACGGATGTCGGAGTCCCGACACGACGCCACTAAACGCGACATCAGACCGCATAGCTGCCGCTTACGGGCGCGCGGGGAGCGCCATCTTCAGCCCCATTTGCCGCGTCTTTCAGGCGCCGAATTGTTTGGAGTCTCGGTTGCCGCTCAGTCACCGCGGAAGTCCCGATAATGTGGAGGTGAGCCCAATGACAGGAGTACCCAGGAAGCTGCGCGTGCCCGATCTCGCCGCAATGAAACAACGCGGCGAGGGGATCGTCATGTTGACCGCCTATGACGCAACCATGTCGCGGTTGTTCGATCAGGCAGGGATCGATCTACTACTTGTCGGCGACTCCCTGGGGCAAGTCATTCTCGGGTTGGATACGACGATTCCGGTTACATTGGATGCAGTCCTTCACCACACCAAGGCTGTCACCCGAGGGGTGAGCCGCGCCCTGGTTGTGGCCGATCTGCCGTTTATGACTTATCAGATCAGCGCCGATCAGGCAATGCAGAAT
>DATKAP010000005.1:0-31272 GCA_035577905.1 Binatia bacterium | reverse complement strand
GCGAAAAGGACGAGGCAGGCGGTAGTTAGGATGCGCGTAAGTGAGCCCCTATGGAGCATCTCATCAGGTCACAGAACTACCCCACTCAAGCGAAAGGCAGGCTTGAGTGTGCCGCCAGCCGCTCCCATCAGCTTGTGGTGGTTACGGCGTGACTGCATCCGTCAGTTGGTTTACCGCCCCGCGACAGGCGCCCTGCTGGGGGATTTTGAGTGCTATTGCGATGTTTCAACAGTGACCGTCGAAAGGGACTCGTTCTCAGTAGAATACGGAGCGTTAGTGATCCCGGAGGCGAACCTGTGACGACTCTGCGATGTGTCCTGAGTGTACTGGCTGCTATATGTGTCGGCCTTCTCGGACCCGGACTGATTTTCGCTCTACAGGGTATCAACAATTCCAAAGCAACAGGTATAGGAGTGGTAGCGGGAGGGCTTATGGAGAGTCTGTTCTCTCCTTTGTTCTGGATTCTCGCTATCGCATCCTTTGCTTTGTTCTTCGCGGCAAGCCGCCTCAGCAGCAAGCCGCTGAGAATCCTTCTGTTCTGGACTCCGGTTACCGCTATTTCGATACTTGGGCTGGGCTTCTTCTCGCTCATCACGTTCGTATGGATACATTTCAGAAGAGGCTAATTGTCGAAATCACCGAATAGTGCTCACTGAGGGGTTCTGAGTGAAATCGGGATTTCACAACAACTAGCGACTACCACTGTGCATTCTGCCAGTTTGCACTCATGTCCAGATGATTGATCCTCATGTAAACCGTCTTCAAGGAGAACTCTCGACATGGCTGCACAACCTCTTCCCTTCTCGCAGAAACCAACCCAAGACTCCAAAATTCCTGGGCCAGTTCCAGGTACGCGACTCACTGAAGAGTTCGTGCGGCAAATCGCACGCTTTGCATATCTTTTCGCATGGCCAATGGTCAATATTTACAACCGGATGCTCACCTACGACAAATTGCCCGGCCCAGGGTTGGCAGGCGGCGTCCTGCCGGGTGGGGCCGCCGAACCAGCTCGGCATGCTCCACGATTACATCGAGCCATCGGAACGCGCCGTCGCATGCCCGAACCAGGATGTGGTCTATGGGCAGAGTGTGTTGGCACTGGATCGCGAACCATATGTCATCCAGGTCCCGGACTTCGGTGATCGGTTTTGGGTTTATCAGATCGTCGATCAGCGAACCGACAGTTTTGCGGATCTTGGAAAAATGTACGGCACAAAGCCTGGCGCCTATCTTCTGGTGCGATCGGACTGGTCGGGCACCAAACCAAAGGGAATTAATGGAGTGTTCCGATGTTCCACAGACCTCGGAATGGTGATCCCCCGCGTGTTTAAAGACAGTACTCCCGAAGACCTTGAAGCGGTCCAACCCCTTATCAATCAGATCGCTGGTTATCCCTTATCGAAGTTCGACGGAACTCTCAAGACAGTCGATTGGCGCAAAGCCACTAGTTTTCCTGGTGACACGGGCAACGAAGAAGTGAAATGGGTGAAGCCCGAGCTTTTCTTCGATCAATTACCGAAGGTACTCGACCATGTCCCGCCACTTCCAGGTGAAGAGGCCATCTACCAGCAGTGTCGGGCAGTTCTCGCGGCGGCGCAAAAGGACGACAAACTCAAGGCGGCATTTAATGAAGCAATCGCATCAGCCGACGCAGATCTAGTGGGTCCGCTCTTCCAATTCCGCAACTATGGGCTGCCTCTCCCCGGCAATTGGACCACTCAGAATAATGGCGCGGAGTTCGGTACTGACTACTTCACTCGCGCGGCCGTGGCAAAGTCGAATATTCTCGTCAATCGTCCGAACGAAACTAAGTACTTTTATCAGGACCTAGATTCCGGCGGCCAACGATTGAATGGGCAAAACAGTTACACCGTGACTTTCGCAAAAGGACAGGTGCCGCCGGTCAAGGGCTTCTGGTCGCTCACTCTTTACAACGAGCATCACTTCTTTCATCCCAATGACCTGAAACGCTATTCGCTAGGGACAAAGAACAAAGACCTGATTACCAGCGCCGACGGTACGCTGACTCTTTACGTGCAATCGCAGGCTCCTGGAAAAGAGAACGCGTCGAACTGGCTCCCCGCGCCCGATGGCGATTTTTCACTGTACATTCGCGCCTATTGGCCTGATGCCGCAATCCTCGATGGTAAGTGGACGCCGCCGGAAGTGCGGAGGCAAGCGTAGCGAGTAATCCAACAATCGGCCATCGCGCTCGCAGTTCCTGTCGAGGGGCGGCTAAGTGTTGTAAGCAGGCGATTTCACGCTTTGAGCGGCAAAGTGGGATTTTGACCGTAATCGCGATATTTCGCCAACAAATCGCAGACCGTACCATGGAACCTCGACCTTTACTGTCAGGCTGTTTTGCCAGTCTGGGGCTTTTGGAAGGGCCGGGCAGTTCACGTGGTCCAATCGGAGAACACCGAATTGGCCAACAAGTGCCACTTTCCGCCAAGCTTTTGAAGCATGCGATCCTTACCTTGAACACTAACCGTCGTGTTGCTACAGGGACGGTGCCACCCATCGATGAAGTGCACAACCGCCACCGTCTGATCTTGGTTGAAGCCCACCGCTGAGAGTTCTACCCATCGCTCGTAGCCTGCGTATTTCTGGCAGGAAGAAGGCTCGTTCTTGTCTAAAGCCTGTTTCTCAGCCTTAGAGATCAGATCGTATTTGGAAAGATGGAACTTCCTTTGCAGTTGAGAGGACTGCTCGTTCCGCTTCAAGTAGTCCACAATGGCTGAATTGACGGCCGGCTTGAATCGTTCTTGTTTCGGTTCAAGTCCTGGCCCACGTGGTGCTCCATTGGGTTCATAAGGCGCAGAGCCTTGGAACGATAGAGTCTCAACCTGAATCAATACCGGTTCGCGGGGAGGGGAAAAGAATTCTTCTTGCTCCGAAAGAAGGTCCGAGTAGACGTCGTAGATGGCTTCCTCATAGGGTTTCGGAGGACCCGGCGGACTGGACCACGGGAATAGTTCGGCAATACTCATGGTTGATTTGTGGGTGAGCGCAAAAACCGATGCCGGAAGAAATACGATTCCCAAAGTTGCAACGAGCAGCTTCTTCCGCGCTGCCATCTTCGGTTCCAACAATCTGAAGGTCAGGTAGAAACCGCCTGCAAAGGCTGCAACCATCAGACATCGCACACCGAATGTTCCAAGAAATGGCCACGGTATCCTTCGGATGCGAGGCAGAAAGACCAATCCGTAGAATGCGCAGAATGTAACCACCATTCCGGCAGCAAAGCTCGCGGCCGTTTTCAGTAGCTGTAGAGATGCCTTTGCTCCGAACCTGAGTATTCCCATGATCGTGTTCATGTCGCAGTCCTCGCTCCGGAATGTTCCTTCCGTCCGGTATGGCTGTCAACCAACAGTTGCCGACAAGTTTGGGAGTGAAATGGTTTTATAACTATGTCGGCTCCCGCGCCCGGGGTAGACTTTGGTGTCCACAACAAAGTGATAGTTGCTGATAACAGGCGATTACACGCTTTGAGCCGCAAAGTGCTATTTTGACCGTAATGGGGATTTTCATTAAAACGATTGCTACTGGGTCATCTCCTGCCTGTCCTGCCAGTCGAATATTGACTTGCGCCTCGATATGAGCCAACGCCCTTCTTGTCGCACGAATTCATCTTCGTAGTGAACTCCCATTGTGGTTCTGATTTTCTTGCCATTCTGCGCGCCGATCAGCGTAACCATGCAATACGAGATTCCAGAGGCTTTGTCGCCCTCAATCGCTACGGTCTGTTGCCCATTAAAATGATAGACGAAACACCATTGACGACAGGTTCTAACGTTGCGTCCGCTGTAAAGAGTTGCACTTGCCTATGAACGTCTTTCTTGTCTGCCAGAATCGAGAACTGGTCAACGAGTTCCTTCAGCGCCACCCTGTCTTGCAACTCACGAGTTGCGTCTTGTGAGTTGCTACTGATCTTTGTCGTCTGTGCGACAACAGGTAAGCACAGGAACAGAATCGCTGGAATCGCACGAACTGGTAAGGTCCTCAGAACACTCAGGGTCATGGTCTCTCCAATCTTGGTGGCTCTGTGAGGGTTGAATGATCCAAAGGCATGTTAAGCGGCCCTCACGCTCGGAGTGTACATGGTAGCGAAGCAATTGACGTAAGCAGGCGTTAGCACAAGTGTGCGCTTTTTATCGCCTCTTTCGCGGTAGGTGAGTGAAGTCAGGATGTCATGCAGCGGAAGATCATTCCAGCACAGTGATGCTAACGTGACGTCCTTCGAGGTATACGTTGTAGTCAACTCCACGCTGAAACACCAACGTCGTCGGAGGCTCTGTTTCTGGAAGTTCGTGAGCCTCCACCCAATATGCAAAATAGAATTCCACCTCCGGCCCGAGGCCTTCCTCTTTATCGGAGAGTACGCGAGTTACCACCGCTGTCCGCTCTTCCGAAGGTTTGTCGGACAGTATATTGAACTTGAAACGTTGCCCTACCTTAATTTCAGATTGCATTGGAACCCCTTTAATGCGCTCAGCTTCTGATCACTACCACCAGCGAGGCTCGATCCTGTCCACATATTGCGCCGATTATAGTCCGCCGCTTTCCTAAATCTGGGCAAGGCTCAACTTTCATAGCAGGCGATTGCGCAAGCGTGCGCTTTTCGTTCGCCTTTTTTGCGGGATGATGAGTGTTGTCGAGATATCAAGCCAGTGGTCGGTTCTCTTCCGGAGAGAAAACCCTGTCATCCCAGATCTTCTTTCGGATCGCTTCCAGGACTTCTTGTTCCGTGATGCCGGCATCGCGGAGTGCGTCTACTCCTATTGCGCTATGCGGGCTGCGCAACGTCACGGCCAAGAGGTGCAGCGGCGCGAAATTAGATCAAATTCGCCGGATGCGCCGTTCTGGTGGTTTCAAGTGAGTTCGCGCAGAGCATCTCCGGCGCCTGCGAGATTGGTCAGCTTCATCTCGGCGTACTTGCGAGAGAGGACAACGCCGGGAGCTCCGGCGCGAAACGCGGCCAGGACCGCTGCTTTCACATCGCCCGGTTCCGTGCGCTTTTCGTTGAGAGCGGTGGGAATATCAATGTCGATCCCGGGATAAATCGGGATTGCGCCGTTCACTTCCGCGAGGGCACGGCGGGTCTCGCGAGCGACATATCCGGCCGACATGCCGGATGTCGGCAATTTCTCGAGGCTGGGTTCATGCTCATAACCGAGTAGGCGATAATGCAGCTCCAGAACTTCATCGCTTGTCAGGTCGCGAAACACGGTGGAGTTGACGTTGCGGATGTAGCGGGCAAAGCGCGGCCCGGCGCAGTTGTTATAAGGGCAGGGTTTGAGGAAATCCGCGACCTTGGCTATGCGGGAGAAGTTCTGGTCAGCCTGATAGAGAGGGCTCATCGTGACAAGGTGCATGATGTGCCATCCCACGTGCGCCTTTGGATTGACATTTTTCACCGCGCGATACAACAGGCCGTAGACCTCTTCCTGGCTGTGCATCCAGAAGCTGTGCCACTGGAGGATTTCGGGATAATCGAGGAATAGCCGCCACAACGATACGAAACTGCCGCTGCCGTCTCCGCGATTGGGCTTGGTGGTCTGCTTCACCCATTGATCGAGGGCAGCATAGCCTGCGCGCACGCGGTCCAGCTGGATGCCCTGATCTTTGGCCTTGCTGACGCAATGCTCGCAGAAGCAGTAGATGCGGGAGTCTCCGTCAAACTTTCCGAAATGCGCGCCTAGCGCGGTGTTGAGCGGGCCCTCGCGCTCGGACTCCCACATCATTCCATCGAGTTCGTTATGGCTAAACCAATTTTCGACGAGCGCCACCAGGAAGGCGCGGGCATTCGGATTGTTGAAGCATGTGCTGCCGCCGGCGCGTCCGTCCAGATCGACTTCCGCGATCTTTTCGAAGCCCGGCATGAGCTGGGAATTGTAGGCTTCCTCGAACAGGACGTAAGTCTGGATGCCGCGTGCTTTCGCTTTTGGAATTACGTCGGAAAGGATGTCAAATTCTCCCAATTCGGGGGCGCGCACATTTTGAATGACCGACTTCGAAGAAAATTCCGGATACAGCTTTGAATAGCTGCCGCCATGAATTTCGTCGTACGCCTGAACGCCATGATCGGGCAACGGCTGGCCGGGAATCTGACGCCCGGCAAGGCCGCGTCCGTAGGTGAAGACGGCCGGCATTATGACGTTGACGCCGGCCTTCTGCTGGAAGGTATCGAGAACGCCATCCACACCTTCATCGACGAACGATCTGGCGCCCACCTGAATCGCGACGAAGCAGTGTCCATCCTTCAAGGTTGCAGTCGCATTCTGGGCAAGTGGCGGGGCGGCGGGAGTATCGGGTAAATTCCCCCGAGTCAGCATCGACAGTAGCGGGAGCGCGGTGAATCCTTTCAAGAAGCTGCGGCGGGAAGATTCAGGTTCTTCGTCGAACGGTCGGTCCATAGGGTTCAGTTCCTAGAGAGCAGTGGGATTTTCGGCTTCGATTTGAAAAGAGCAGGAGGTAATGTAGCTCGAATCCATGCGGCGACGGTTCCATCTTCTGGTTTTGCATTCGAGGTAGATGATTCGCGGCCGCACTGGATCGACATTCTACCTCGAAGCTTGGAGCGCAAACCGTTCTGAGTGCCAGGAGTTCACCGGCGCCGAATGTGGAAATACGCCCGTGGTCTTCCGGCGGATGATGACCTAACTCCGCTTGGATCGTCCAAGTGATCGAGTTCAGGAGGCGACGGTTCTGCTATGCCCATCCCTGTGAGTAGGCTTCGACGGAGAATGGCTCGAGGTTTGACGCTGCTGGTTCTGACATTCACTGTTTGTCTGTTAACCGCGTCACTGTTTGGGGCGCCCATGACCAATGCGGACCGCGAACACCTGCTGGTGCACTTTGAGATGACCACGCAAATGGTGGCCGAGCAAGTGCGCGGGTTGTCGCCGGCGCAACTGGAGTACAAAGCTTCGCCGGACCGGTGGAGCATCCGGGAAGTGGTTTCGCACCTGGCGGTGGCTGAGCCGGATTACTGGCGCGAGATCCAGGCGGCGCTCAAGAAGACGCCGGACATGAAGGAGAAGAAATCGGCGGCTACCGACGCCGACATTATGTGGTACGGGATCGATCGGGTGGTGCATACCAAGACGGGCGGCGGGCACGAAAAAGTCGATACCTACAAGGATCTGAGCGAGGCGCTGGGAAAGTATCAGGCGCTGCGTGGCACGATGATCGAGTACATCAAGACGACCCAGGACGATATGCGGGCCCACAGTTTTGGAGATTACGGAGAGGTGATCGACTGCTGGCAGTGGATGCTGGAGATTTCCACGCATGCAGAGCGGCATATTCAGCAGATCCGTGAGATCAAGAACGATCCGAATTTTCCGAAGAAGTGAATCGTGGATTCGGGGACACCCCCGAATCGTCGACGACTTGGGCACGGGCGCGCTCGCTTCGGTCGCGGGGCGGACGAGGCGTCCGCCCCTACACAAGGCGCTGTTGCGGCTTAGTCGGCGCTGCCTGTCCGCCTAGGCAGTGAGGTGGTGGAGGCCAGCGACGGGCGAGCCTTCTCGCCGCGCTCCTCTTCTGACAGCAGCGGAATCACCGAGCGAAGGGCCTCGATTTCCTTGCGAGTGCGTTCCAGATCTAATTCTTTCTGACGCAGAACCTGGTACAGATCCCTCATGTTTGTAGCTCCCATGCGGGCCAGTCTACTTGCGTCAGGATTTAGTTACAAAATTGGAAGGGCATGGCGGGGGAGGCTCTGCATTCGCGATCTCTGAGAAACCTGGGTGGGTTCTGCCCGCCAGCCCTACTTGGCTGTTACCGGTCGAGACGAAAATCCCCACTTCTGGCAAACCCGGCCAGAAGTGGGGCATGCGAGTCTTGATGCGTGGTGAGAGCCGACAGCTTTTCTAGGTTCCTTCGCTCCAGCCTGCCAGGTACTCTTCCTGCTCCGGCGTCAGCTTGTCGATCTTGATGCTCATGGACTCCAGCTTCAGGCGGGCAACTCGCTTGTCGAGTTCGTCGGGGACTTTGTAGACCTTGGGCTCGAGTTTCTTGGCGTTCTTCACCATGTACTCGACGCTAAGGGCCTGGTCGGCGAAGCTCATGTCCATGACGCTGGCGGGGTGACCTTCGGCGCTGGCGAGGTTGATTAAGCGGCCCTCGCCGAGGAGATTGATCTTGCGACCGTCTTTGAGCGAGTACTCATCGACGAAGTTGCGGGTGGTGCGCTTGGAGGACGACATGGCTTCGAGCGCCGGGATGTCGATCTCGACGTTGAAGTGGCCGGAGTTGGAAATGATGGCGCCGTCTTTCATGAGCGCGAAGTGGTCTTTGGTGAGCACGCTCTTGTTGCCGGTGACGGTGCAGAAGACGTCGCCGAGCTTGGCGGCTTCGGCCATGCTCATGACGCGGAAGCCGTCCATAACTGCCTCGAGGGCCTTAGTGGGGTCGACTTCGGTGACGATGACTTCGGCTCCGGCGCCGCGAGCGCGGGAGGCGAGGCCGCGGCCGCACCATCCGTAACCGGCGACTACGAATTTCGATCCGGCGAGGAGGAAGTTGGTGGCGCGGATGATGCCGTCGATGGTGGACTGGCCGGTCCCGTAGCGGTTATCGAACAAGTGCTTGGTGTCGGCGTCATTGACAGCGACGATGGGGAACTTGAGCACGCCTTCCTTGGCCATGGCGCGCAGGCGGATGACGCCGGTGGTGGTTTCCTCGGTGCCGCCGATTACGCCGGGAAGCGCGTCGGTGCGTTTCGTGTGCAACAGACCAACGAGGTCGGCGCCGTCATCCATGGTGATCTGCGGCTTGTGATCGATGGCGGCGATGATGTGGCTGTAATAGGTGTCGTTGTCCTCACCCTTGATGGCGAAGACGGGGATGTTGTGGTCGCGGACGAGGCTGGCGGCGACGTCGTCCTGGGTGGAAAGAGGGTTGGAGGCGCAGAGGACGACGTCGGCTCCGCCGTCGCGCAGGCAGATGGCGAGATTGGCGGTCTCGGCGGTGACGTGCAGGCAGGCCGAGATGCGGATGCCCTGGAGCGGCTGGTTCTTGATGAATTCTTTTCGAATGATCTGGAGAACCTTCATCGACTGGTTCGCCCACTCGATGCGCTTTTTGCCAAGATCGGCCAGTTCGATGTTCTTGATATCGCAATTTACGGCAGCGGTTGACATACTTTTTCCTCGTTTTAGCTTTTAGCTGTCAGCTATCAGATTTCAGTTTTCTTGTGGCGCGCTTCGCGGCGGCTGAAGATTAAAGTCTGATGAACAGAAATTGATCAGGACCCAATAGCATTTTCGCAGAATAGCCGAGTTTGGGGAACTGGTCAGGATGCCAAAATCCTGGTCCCGCGTACTGCTTTGGGACAATTCCCGACGTGCCCTTTTGACTTTTCCGCGGCCTCTGTGGATTTCTTTTGCGATCTTCGCGGTTCCAAGAGCTTTACCGCAGAGATCGCCAAGAAGAACCGCGGAGGACGCGTAGAAAAAACTGCACCACAGAGTTCACAGGGCGTTGCCCTGTGAACTCTGCGGACTGTTCTTTACTTTCTTGCCCCTGCGGGCTCGCGGAGGCCGGCGTCGCTGGCCAGCCTCGCTGCCTTGTCCGTTGCTTCCCAGGTGAAGTCCGCGTCGTTGCGGCCGAAGTGGCCGTAAGCAGCGGTCTTCCTGTAAATGGGACGGCGGAGTTGCAGGGCCTCGATGATTCCGCGAGGCGTCAATTTGAAGTGCGCGCGGATCAGGTCGGGAATGATGGCGGGATCGATTTTCTCTGTCCCGAACGTCTCGACCAGAACGCTGACCGGATCGGCTACGCCGATGGCATAGGCGAGCTGCACTTCACAGCGGTCGGCGAGTCCGCCGGCGACGACGTTCTTGGCAATGTGGCGCGCCATGTACGCTGCGGAGCGGTCGACCTTGGTCGGATCTTTTCCGCTGAAGGCGCCGCCGCCGTGGCGTCCCATGCCACCGTAGGTATCGACAATGATCTTGCGGCCGGTAAGGCCGGTGTCGCCCATGGGTCCGCCGATGACGAAGCGTCCGGTGGGATTGATGTGGTACTTGGTGTCTTCATCGAGCAGGTGAGCAGGGATCACCGCCTGGATGACATGCTTCAAAATCTCGGAGCGCAGTTCGTCGTTGGTGACGGTTTCAGAATGCTGCGTGGAGATGACGACGGCATCGACACGAACGACTTTGCCTTTGGAGTCGTATTCAACCGTCACTTGGGACTTGCCATCGGGCCGGAGGAAGGGAAGGGTTCCATTCTTGCGGACTTGAGAAAGGCGTTGGGTCAGCTTGTGCGCGAGAGAAATGGGAGTGGGCATGAAATCCGCATTCTCATTCACGGCATAGCCAAACATCATGCCCTGGTCGCCGGCGCCGCCGGTGTCCACACCCATGGCGATGTCGCCGGATTGCTTGTTGATGCTGGAGATCACGGCGCAGGTGTTGGCATCGAAGCCGTAGAGAGCGTTGTCGTAGCCGATGGAGGCGACGGTGCCGCGGACTACGGTCTGGAAATCGACGTAAGCTTTCGTCGTGATTTCGCCGGCGATGACTACCAGGCCGGTGGCGGTGAGGGTTTCGCAGGCGACGCGGCTGAGAGGATCTTCTTCGAGGCAGGCGTCGAGGATGGAGTCGGAGATCTGGTCGGCGATTTTATCGGGATGGCCCTCGGTCACCGATTCCGAGGTGAATAAGAAACGATTCTTAGATGGCAATGGTTTGTCTCCTTAAGATTGCACTGGGCCGTGGGCCGCAGGGCAAGTCGTTACGCGCCTGGTTCCCCAACGTTGCTGATCCAACGCCGTTCGAATGGAGGTCATTGGTTTGAACATCGTTGGTTCAACCAGCGGAAATCCTAACTGGCCGCGAGGGCACACTGGGAGGACGTCCTTGAAAAAGGCTAGCAGAGCGGGGGCGGTTGGGCAATGGATTTGGGCGTAAGGGGTTGTGGGAGAGTTGAATAGCGGAAATTGGGCGTTGGGCGGGGAGAGGCCACGAGGCGGTCTGTCACCTAACGTTTGACGCTTTTCGCGAGGTTGATTGAAAAGCCCCACTTCTGGCAAAGGCTGCCAGAAGTGGAGCACACAGGAGCGCGGGCCGTGATGACTCTGGTCATCGCGTTACCGGGGCGATGAACTTCACGGACTCCATCCCGGCGAGGGCGAGGAGTTTGTCGACCGGCAGGCGGCCGGTGATTACCTTGTCCTTTGTTCGAGCCTGGGACAGCAGCAGGCCCAGCGATTTCAGTTGATCGAGGACGGCCGGCGAATCGGCGGCCAGGAACAACTGGACCTCGATTGTTCCGTCTGGGGCGATCTTGCAAGCGGAGGAGCGCTTGCTCCAGCAATCGAAGGTGTCGAGCACGGCCGGGCTGAGTTTGGATTCGAGTAATGCGCGGTCGGTAGCGGGTTTGGCGTCTGGGGACTGGGTCCCGGGGAGGTAATTGTCCAAGCGATCAAACGCCGGGGTTTTTCCGTGCGCCGGTCCCTTTGTGGGTGACGGAGATTGGGACAGCGCAACACCGGGTCCGGTGCCTCCTCCGGATCCGGAACCGATGCCACCCCCTGTGCCAGAGGCAATGCCGGCGTTGGGAGCGACGCCCGGGGGTGGCGCAGCCATCTGGTACATCGCGATACCGCCGCCAGGGCCACCGCTGATTCTTAAGGCCTTGCTGTTTTGAGCATAGATTGCGAACCCGGCTCCGGACGCATAGAGCAGCGCGTCCTTCTCACTGCCGAAGACTCCTTCGTAACTCACGCCTTCGGGCATCTCGACTGGAACTTCGACTCGTTGTGGTTTGCCGTTTGTGGTGACTACGCGTTCCTCGACGGCGACGAAGGATGTGAATTGTGTCATCAGGTTGTAGTTGAGGCCGAGTTGCGTGATTTGGTTTTGGACTTCCGGCTTGACGGTGCCGGTCTGCAGGCCCGCCCAATCCTGGGACATCAGGTCATCAATTTTGCGACGGGCCCAGAAACTGGAGAGAGTGGTGTCGGAGTTGGCGGAGCTGTTGAGGTGGACAGGAATTTCACGGGTGAAATCTTCGCCGGCGCGTTTGCCGAGGATGACGATGGAGCCATCGGCAGCGGCGGTGTACCTCCCGGTTACGACTAGCGGCTTTCCGGTGAACAGGTCGGGAAGCTTCTTTGGGAGCACATCATCGACGGGCAGATTTCGCCAGTCGATCGACACGTCGGTCAACACCGGGGAGCGCAGGCGCTGATACAGGCGGTGCGCAGCGTCGGCGGCTTTGTCATTGAGCGTGACTATTTCGGAATCGCCGCGGCCCGCCCTGGCCATAGATTCGATCAGAAAGCGGTTGACGGCGTTGCCAATGCCGTAGGCAAAGACGCGTGCGTTGGGGTGGTTCTGCACTTCGCCGATGATCTCCAGGTCGTTTCCGACATAGCCATCGGTGAGAAAGCAGACTACGCGCAGGTGATCCTGCGAATCGGAGGGCACGAGAGCGGCGCGGATGGCTTTCATCATTTCGGTGCCGCCGTATCCGTGCTGAGCATTCAGGACCCGTCGGGCTTTGCGGACATTCTCAGCGGTCGGGAAGACCGGCTCGGGAAAGAGAATGCGGGTATCGCCGGAGAAGGTGATGAGGTTGAAAGTGTCGCCGGGATAGAGTTCGTCGAGCGCGCGATTGATGAGTTCTTTCGCCTTCTCGATCGGGAAACCCATCATCGAGCCGGAGGTATCGAGGACGAAGACAAGCTCTTTGGGTGTGATGTCAGATTCGGGCAGCCGGACGGGGGGCTGGAGGATCAGAGTGAAATATCCGCCGGCCGCGGATTTGGCCCGGGACACGACTTGGGAGTCGACCTGGGAGAGAACGGCATCGGCGATCTGTTCGCCAGCGACGTCGTACTTGAGGACAAAATCTTTGTTGGGAATCTCGGCAAGGTTCTTCAGCTTCACACTGGCGGAACTGGCACTTATGCGGTCGACGTCGATTTCATGGGATGAAGAAGCCAGTTGGAGCAATGGCACGCCGGCGTCGATGGCGAGTTCGATGGAGATATCGTGGCCAGCGCGCGTGCCTTGCTGCGTTATTGGCGGAGTGATCTTCGAAGCGTCGGGAACTTTGGCCGTGTCAGGCGCCCAGCCGCCCGCCTGCTTGCCGATCGGCTGGCCTGGGATGTAGCGGGGGCCGACGACCATGGGGAATACGAACTGGTAGGCGCCGTTCTCGTATTCGAGCGTTTGCAGGTAGCTGATGGTTACGGTGACCTGTTCGCCTGGAAGGATGTTTGCGACAGATTGGGTGAAGATGTTGGGACGTTCCTGGTCGAGCAGGGCAGCGACGTGTCCGGTCTGCCTGGCTTTTTCGTAGAGGGCGCGTGCTTCTTCGCGCTTGCGGATGACACCGCGTACGGTGCGAGTGCCGACCTGGATCGTCATGTCGTCGACGACGGCGTTGTCTGGCAGGGGAAAGGCGTAGACCGCTTCAATTTTCTGTTCGGCAGTATTCTCGAAGATCTGCGTTACGGTAACCCGAGCGAGGAATCCGGTAATCGCCCCGCGAACTTCGGTGTGACGAAGCGGGCATGCACTTTTGACGGATCCGTCTTTGCCGATGATTCCTAAAGATCCGGCGCCTGCAGCGGAGGCGGCAGAGACGGTGGACTGGGCGGGCCACAAAATTACCGTGGTCAAGAGCAACAGTGAAAGACACACCACAAGCGAAAGGGGGCGCAGAGCATGGCGCTGCATAGGTGCCTCCGCAATCAAGCGATTGGAACTTAGTAATCCGGTGAAGCGTTGCCTGTAACTTAAATTTATTTCCACATAGGTTGTAATTAGTGCCCGCTCGATCGTTGTAAGTCGGATGAGTGAGTCTTCCCTGAGTTATAGACCGATGGGAGAGAGTGAATGTTCCCAAGCCTACACAGATGGATCGAAGGGGAGGGCGGATCTTGAAAGGAAAATTTGGGGTCCCATTTGTCATCACGGGTTTCCGGGTTGTCAGACAGCCGGGGCGGCTGTCTCTACATTTCACGATTCATCCCACTTCTTGCATGGGCGGCAAGATATGGGGCACTCCGAACGCGTGATTTTGGTGAGCGGATTCCTCGCATCAGTCGGAAGAAGGCATTGCGCTTCGCGCAACCCCGGACGAGGGCGTCCGGGGCTACATTATTTCCCGGCCACATAATTTTCCGGGCTCATCATTACAGATACTTGAGCCACCAGGCTTTGCTGGTGGCTTTTATGTTGGCGAACTGGCGGGAGGGGAAATAGAGAATCGCTATTGCGATCGCCCAGACCAGGTACAGAAGTGGGAGGCTCCATATATATCCGTCGGGAGGTTCTGGATTGCCCATGGGGTGATTGGTGAAGAGCCACGGGCTGACGTGGCCCAGGCGAATCCTGGACACTACCAGTGCGAGCGCGTGGATCGACGGGATATGCAATAGGTAGAAGAAGAATGGCACGCGTCCGAAGAGGGCGACTGCGCGTGCGACCGCGCCACGGGCGTTTTCGAGCAAAGGCATCAGCGCGATGATGGGGCCTAGTGTCATCAGGAGAAAATCCAGGGAAGCGGGATACTTCGTGCAGTTGAGGAACGAAAAGACGGCGGGCATGCCGGGGGAGCCGTCGGGCTGGGTGACGCTCATGTGCCAAGGGCGGGGATCGCCGTAGAGATTGAATCCTCGAAACACTACAAAGAGAGCGATCGCAGACAGACCTATCGTCAGGCACAGACGCATTCGGCGGGCGGGATCGAGCGACAGAATTTTGCCAAAGGCATAGCCTGCGGCCATCACGCCGATCCACGGAATGATGGAGTAGAGGACGATCAGGTTGGGGCCGTTTTGGCCAAACTGGACTGGTCCTGCATAAAAGCCGATGTAGAGAATTTTCCAAAGGCCGGAGAGCTTTTGTGCGTTCAGTCCTTCCACGATCTGCCATAAGCGGGAGTCGATCAGGTTATGAGCGGCGATGATGATGACGCCGATCGTGCCTGTCACGGCGAGAGGCAGTCTCACCAGGCCAGCCATCAGGATCATGCAGCAGCCGATCACCCAGATCACGCCGGCCATTTCGTAGTGGAGGAAATCGAAGTTGAAGGTCCAGGCCAGGCGAAGGACAGTGAGTTCCAGGAGGATGAGCCACAGGCCGCGGATTAGCAGGAATCGCGGCACATCCGTGTGTCTGCGGGCGTAGAAGAAGATGCTGGTTCCGGCGAGGAAGATGAACGCGGGCGCGCAGAAGTGGGTGATCCAGCGGGTGAAGAAGATGCCGGGAGTTGGGCCGCCTGCAGGGAGGCCGGAATAGACGCGGACGTGGTCGATGGCCATGAGGATCATGACAGCACCGCGGATCAGGTCGATGGAGGCGATGCGCTGGGTCGAGGCCGGGGTGATCACAGCAGGGGCGGCTTGAACGGTGGTGCTCATTCAGTTCCTCCCGGGTGGGTGTTTCTCTGCCCGCGTATCTTAGTTCAGCGATTGGATCCAGACCATGGTTCGACGGCGAAGGGGAGGAAAGGTTTGCGCCGGGGATCGAAGTGAAGTGCGGAGAGTTAACCACAGAGGTCGCAGAGAACGGCCGCGGAGAGGGCTGAGCGACGAGGGCGCCGCTTCAATCGGAGAGAACCCACTTCTGGCAGAGTCGGCCGACCCTTCGACGTCGCTTAGGGCAAGAGTGGGGCACCCGACAACATTTCAGTTTTGCGGTGGGGGCGCAGCGGCGTGCATGCCTTGGGAGTCGAAAATTAGGGTTTTGGCTTCGGCTTCGGCGCCTTGGGGGGGAATCTCTTCGCCGTTCCAGAGGAAGCTGACGCCAGCGGCGTTGCCTACTCTCACGACGAATTCGCGCGTGGCGTGGAAACTTGTGGCGGCGGGGGCGATCAGGGTTTCCTGGGTGACGGGTTGTCCATCGGAGGTAATGGAGATCCAGGAATTTTCGCTAGCGCGCACGACTAAAGTGAGCCTTGTGGCGGATTGTTCGGCTGGCTTTGCGGCACTCGCGCCGAAGGAGCGGATGGTCACGTCTCCTTTTTTCTGAACCTTAACCGCGTCTGGATCAGTGCTGGCCTCTCTTGCGGCGGTGTTGGCCGGTGTGGGGCTGGTTTTGGGTGCTTCGGCTCGGGGCGTGGGTTGCGCCGGCTGGGTTGTGGCTTGCGGCACAGGGCCGGGCACTGCAATTGGCGGGGCAGCAGGCAAACTCGGAGCGGCTTGCGGCGGCGCGGCAGCTGCAACTGTGACGGGTGCCTGAGTTGCGGGTGCGCTGATCGAAGCTGGTGTTGCCCGCGCGGCTTTGATGCTGCGGGAGTGTCGGGTCCAGAGCAAGAAGGCTGCGATCAGAAGGCAGGCGGCGGCGACGATGCGAAGCCAGGAAATTTCCAGCGAGGGGCGGCGGAGATATTCCTTTTTGGGCGGCCGCACATCTTGAATGCGGGGGAGCTGGAGTTCGGGGAGTTCTTCGACCTGGACCGGTGGTTGCGGTTGAGCTACCGGCTTGAAGGGGCGAGAGACGGGGGGCTTGGCTCCAACGGGTTCGCGCGGGTCGGGCTGCCTGGGGGCGTCCCAACCGAGGTGCGAGTCGATCTGTGCCTGTCGCAGACATGCGAGGTAGTCGTTAACCGCATCTTCGGAATTCATGCCGAGGTGCTTGGCGTAGGCGCGGATGAATCCGCGATTGAAGACCCCACCGGGCAATTGATCGAAGTGCTCCTCTTCGATGGCCTGCAGCATGCGGGGGCTGATCTTGGTGACGTTCGAGACGTCATCGAACGAGAGCTCTTTCTTCTCGCGTGCCTTGCGAAATTTATCTCCGAACTCGCTCACTTGGAAAGACCCTTAGGTGTGTTGGCAACATAATAGGACAACAGTGAGGAGGGTGCTACTAGACGGATGTTCAGGGGGTAGGTAACGTCGGGTTGCCGGGTCTGGGCGCCCGGCGGGCCGCAGCACAGAGGAGGCAGTGCATGGGTCCTCCGACGCGCCAAAAACGCGCGTCTCAGGATGACAAGTTCCGTTATGGAGCGGGAGGAGCGGTTGATTTGCGGAGGGTGATGGGGAACTGGGCCTGGCAGGTTTTGGAGGGGTCATCGAAGGCGTTACCTGTGCGGTCGCCTTCGGTGGCCTCAAAGAAGAAACCGCGCTTGACCCGGTCGGGGAGGCCGGTGAAGCGGGCTTTGCCGTCGACGTTGGTGCTGACTTCGAGGTCGAGCTTGTGGGTGCTCATGAATCCGTAGGCGATGTGGACTTTGATTTTGGCGAGGTAGACGGGTTTGCTGTCGGTATCGGTGATGGTGAAATCGGCGGTGCAGGGGCCTATGCCGCCGTCGATGACCGGGATGGATTTTGGGTCGGGCTTTTGGGCTTGCGCGGTGGCGGCCAGCAGGAGGGTTAGCAGGATCGTTTTCATCGGGAGTGATTATAAGGGATTCACCCACGGAGGACACTGAGGAAGGTCGTCACACGTCGGAGTGAACGATGGCGGACGGTAGCGTCCGCCCCTACATAGTGCTTGATCTGGTTGGCGTTACGGGTACGGGTTACTATCGTTCATTGCCCCTGTACGAAAGTGACCCGTATAATTTTTCAACGCCACCTACCAGTGAGGACTGACGCATTTCCATGCCTGAGGCCGGTACGCAATTGACTCGGCAGAGCCAAGAGTTGACGATTTTTCATGATGTGGCCAAGGCGCTCACGTCATCGCTCGACCTTGATTCGATCCTGCAGACGATTATGGAGAAGATGGCGGAATATTTCCGTCCGGATACGTGGTCGCTGCTGATGGTGGATGAAGGGCATGAAGAGCTTTACTTTGCGATTGCGGTGGGAGATAAGGCCGAGGCGCTGAAGAATGTGCGGCTCAAAGTGGGCGAGGGGATTGCCGGCTGGGTGGCGAAGCACGGCGAGTCGCGCATTGTGCCGGATGTGCGTAACGATCCGAACTTTGCGAGTCGTGTCGACGATGCGACGCAGTGGGAAACGCGGTCGATGATCTGTGTGCCGCTGCGGTCGAAGCTGCGGGTGCTGGGCGTCATCCAGCTGGTGAACGTGGACATGGAGCGGTTCAAGGAAGCGGAGCTGTTTTTTCTCCAGGCATTGTGCGACTACGCGGCGATCGCGATCGAGAATGCCCGGTGGGTGGAGAAGATCCAGGAACTGACCATCACGGACGACTGCACTGGATTATATAACGCGCGACATCTTTATAAGACGCTGGAGACGGAGGTGTACCGGTCTTCGCGCTTTGGGTATGAGTTCAGCATTCTTTTTATTGACCTGGATCACTTCAAGACGGTGAATGATACGCACGGACACCTGGTGGGCAGCAAGCTGCTGGCCGAGATTGGGTATCTGATCAAAGCCCAGCTTCGGTTGATTGATTTTGCGTTCCGGTATGGTGGAGATGAGTTCGTGGTGCTGCTGCCGCAGACCAGTAAAGATCAGGCCCTGGTGGTGGCGAAGCGGTTGCGCGACGGCCTGCGGGCTAGTTCGTTCTGCCGGGAAGAAGGATTGAATCTGAATGTGCGGGCGTCGATTGGGGTGGCGACTTATCCGCATGACGCGCGGTCGGCGCATGATGTGATCCGGCAGGCGGATGGGATGATGTATATGGTTAAGAATTCTACGCGGGATAATATTGGCGTGGCGCAGCGGGGGATGCTGGAGGAATAGGGGTTCGTGTTTCAAGGTTGGATCGGTTTTCGCGGCGTCCTTCGGGGCGCTTTTTAATGCGTGATTTTCAGTCTGTTCGGTATTATCTGAGGCCAGCAAGTGTCACATTGCGCTTCGCGCAAGCCCGGACGAAGGCGTCCGGGCCTACACAATCACTTTGCGTCTGGTTTCCAGGGATTGGGGTTTTGGGGGGCTTTGGGGTTTACGCCGAAATCCCAGACGTAAAGGTTCATGGCGCCGTTATCGGCCATTTCCACCAACGCGTATTCACCGGGGGCAAGGGTTTCCGTGGGGGTGACTCGGAGCCAGCCACCGTTGAGCCTGCTGGCGCTTGTCTTGATGGCGTGCTCCTCGTGACTGATCTTGCCTGTCACCTGGCGCTTGACGTCGCCGACGATGCGCTTGTTGCCTTTCACTTCGACGTGAAGGATGCGGAATGTGTCGGAGGGCGCGGGTTGCTGCGGCTTTTGCGGATCGCTTGATTTGTTGGAATCGGAGGTATTTGCCGGTTGCGGCGGAGTGTCTTCGAGCTTGATATAGAGGGCGGGGATGTCGACGTGAGACTGGATGGCGGCATGCGCGCCTGGAAGTTCGATAGTCTGCTTGAGTCCGGCGACGGGATTGATGGTGCCTTTCAAAATGTTGACCTTGGTATTGCGGTTGATGTCGCCGGCAGTTTGATTGATCTCGAGGATCTGCGGCTCTCCCTGAAAATTGTCGAGCAGGAAAACGCCGGTGTCCTCGGGAATGCGCAGGCCGGGAGCGACTTCGGGGAGCGGAGCTTCGACGCGTTCGAGTTCCTTATCGAGTTCGGCGGCTTCGGGCGGGGGAGTGGCGCGGTCCTTCTCATATTTCTCGGTAGCGGGCCAGTCGACGAGAGAGTTGGGGAGTTCTTCCCAGTCTTCGCGCTCGGAGCTGTAGTAGCGGACGCGGTTGCCTTTGACTTCATATTTTGTGACGAGCTGGTAAGAGCCGTCTTTGAGGATGAGGCGATGCGGGGGAGATTCCTGGGCCCACGACTCGAGTGCCAACAACGCGAGGGCGAAGGTTACAAGAGGTCCGAATCGGAAGCGCATTGGTTTTATTATCACGCCGCTGGCGATTGGAGTCGAATGGGTTGAAGCGGACGATCGGATTTTGCCTTGCCCCGTACTGGAATGCAGCACGCCGGTCCTCGCCGTTGCAACATCGTGACGCTTCGAACATTCCACTGTGCGGGATTTCGTCATCGCGCTTTGCGCAACCTGGGCGAGGCGCCCGGGCTACAGGATCGGTCGGGGGTTTACCCGATGACGGGTACGCAGTAGCTTGTAGTATGCTGAGGGGTAACCAGCGTGCCAATGAAACGATACCTTTTGCTCTCTCCCGGTTTGTATTTCACATGCATCGTAGCTGCCCTGGCGCAATCGGGGCCGGTTGCGGTTGCGAGTCCGGCGAACGGCGGTCAGGGCCAACCTGTCTCTTATGCCTCAGTGACCCAGTTGAATGGGCTGCTGTCACAGATCGAAGCGACCTCGAAAAATACACAAGACGATCTGAGCAAGCTGCGGATCGAGAAATGGAAAGCAAGCGGGTCTGACAAGAAGCAGGCGCTGGGGTATGTGGATTCGATTCAGCGAAATTTACAGGGAGCCCTACCGGAGATCATCACGCAACTGAGGAACTCACCGGAGGATGTGTCGGCGACGTTCAAGTTATATCGGAACCTGGATGCCCTTTATGACGTGATGAACAACGTCGCGGAACTGACAGGCGCTTTTGGGTCCAAAGATGATCTTCAATCTGTATCGAATGACATCAATGGCTTTGAGAACACGCGAAAGCAGCTGGCGGAGCGGATTGAGAATCTGGCGTCTTCGAAAGAGCAGGAACTGACGCGACTGCGGACGCAGGTGAAGACGCTGCAAGCGCAGGCCGAGGTGCCCGTGCCTCCGAAGAAGATTGTGGTGGACGATACGGAGCCGGCAAAGAAGCCAGCGAAGAAGAAGGCGACAACAACGAAGAAACCCGCGGACGCGACGAAGCCTTCGACGGGAACGGCTACGAATCCGCCAGCGCAGCAGCAGGGGCAGACGAAGCCGCAGTAAAGTCGGATGCCGTCTCTGGCTTCCGGCTGCTGGAACTCAGGTCTACGTTCCGGGTTTTTCGAGTCGACTGGAATCTACATCCCACGTTTCGCAAATTCGGCGAGACATGGGGTACCCCACCTTCTGAGGGTCGAGCGGAAGCCGGAAGCCGAATCTGGTAGTCTTTCCGACGCATCGACATCGCACCTCTTTCTGATCGACTCATGGGGTCACACGTACATGTCGTCGCGATTGTGTTTGGCGTCGCGATCATCTGGGTGGTGTTGCTGGATGCGTTTGAGACCGTGGTGCTGCCGCGGCGGGTACTGCGAAATTTCAGGCTGACGGCTTATTTTTACCGGCGCACATGGATCCCGTGGCGAAGTATTGCGCGGCATATCAAGAAGGCATCACGGCAGCACAATTTTCTGGCGTACTTTGGGCCGTTGTCGTTGTTTCTGCTGCTAGTCGTCTGGGCGGCGGGATTAATTTTCGGATTTGCGCTGCTGCAATACGGGATCGGGGGGCACGAGCAGCTGAGCGGAGAGCCGATCAACTTCGGCAAGCTGCTTTATCACAGCGGAGAGACGTTTTTCACTTTGGGGTACGGAGACATTGTGCCGACGACGCCGGCATCGCGGGCGCTGTCGGTGGTCGAAGCAGGGATGGGGTTTGCGTTCCTAGGCGTGGTCATTGGGTATCTCCCGGTGGTGTATTCAGCATTTTCGCGGCGAGAAATTCAGATTTCGGTGCTGGATGCGCGGGCGGGGTCGCCACCGTCAGCAGCGGAGTTGCTGATACGACTGGCGGGGCGGACTGAGGATCCGGGGGTCGAGCAATTGGTGCTGGACGAAGTGCTGCGGGATTGGGAGCGGTGGTCGGCGGAGGTGCTGGAGGCACAGATTTCGTATCCGGTGCTGGCGTACTTTCGGTCGCAGCATAGCAATCAATCATGGCTGGGGGCACTGACGACGATGCTGGACGTGTCGGCTCTGGTGCTGACGGGAATTGAAGGAGTGCATCCGGGGCAGGCGAAAGTGACATTTGCCATGGCACGGCATGCGGCGGTCGATCTGGCGCAGGTGGTGAATGCGAAGTACGAACCGGCGTGGCCGGATCGACTGCCTGATGAGGGGTTTGAGCGGTTGCGGGCCGCATTGGAAGAAGCGGGATTGCGGCTGAAAAGTGATGAGGCCGCGCGCGCGAAGTTTGCGCGCTTGCGCAACCTGTATGAAGCGTATGTGCAAGCGACAGCGCGGCAGTTGATGTTGACCTTGCCACCGTGGAAGCATCCGGAGAAAGTGCGCGATAACTGGCAGGCGGGACCATGGGATCAACTGATTCAGGCGCGCGGATTGGCAGGGGCAGGGCAGAAGATGGCTACGCCCTGGGTGGATGGGGATCATTTCTAAGGTTTTACGGAAAGCCGTGGTGCTTCCACGCCTGCCCTTCGCTTCGCTCGAGGGTTTGGCGGCGCGGACGAGGCGTCCGCCCCTACATGAGATTTCTCAGGATTTTGTGGCCAGGTACTGGCAGACGCGCTTGATGGTATCGCGCTGGTTGTCGTTGAGAGTGAGAAACTCGAAACCGTAGCGCAGGCCTTGACGATAGCGGACTATGGCGCGGACCTTGATGGGATAGGGGGTCAGGGGAAGCGGGATTTCGAGGGTGACGATCTCACCGGGCTCGAGGCTACCGGTGAGGGTGGCGCCGATGCCATCCTGGCCCATTTCGGTGGAGCGTCCCCAGCAGGTGCGGAATTCGCCGGCCTGAAACATTTTGACCTGCAGGCGAACGTCAATGACAAAGCGAGGAAAGCGGCGGGTAAAGTTGTGTTTGCCCGGAGCGGGTTGGCTCGGGGAAGTGCTGGAGGCGTTTCCGGCACCGGCGGCGGCCGCTTGCGCTTTCTTCTCGATTGACATGGCATCGCGAGACTCGACGCTGAGTCCTCGCTAAATCCTCAGTTTCCGTGCAATAAGTAACCGGGCTCAAGCGGAAGCTTCCCGGCGAGTTTTACCACGGCAACGCTGCTGTTGATGGCGTAGACATCGACGATTCCCACGGCTCCGGGAATCGACGCTACTTTGTTGACGAGTTCCTCATCCGAATCGGCGATCATGATGGCAGGATGATTGGCACGTCCGTGATTGGCGGTGGCGATCAGATCTTTTACTTGTGCTTCGGGAAGTTCGTAGACTTTTTCCAGAAAGAGTTTCATTTCCGGGGCAGACGGAGCACGCATGATCAGGGTGACAGGTTTGCCATCGGGCCAGCGATTGGTCTGGGCTTTGCACACTTTGACCAGGTCGGCTACGGAAATGGCGGCGACAGAATTGGCCTTGTTGGAAACAACGGCAAGATCGCGCGCGGCTGCCCAAGAAACGGTGACTGCGACAAACAGGGAAGTGCTTAGGATTCTGCGGCAAAACACGCTCGCTCCCCTGAAGGCAAGACGGTCCACGGGGCGATTTTCAAGGATTTTGGTCATCGGCTCAACATAACCAAGGTCATATCCCTGTGGGGAAATCCACAAAAAAGGGCAAGGCTCGGCCGGATCGTGAAGAGAGCAAAGGGGATAGAAGTCAGGCAGAGAGAGATTGGCTATTTTGCCCGGGATCAGATAGGCTATCGCTTCCAATTCAAGGAACAGATTCTCCTATGACTAGCCGAGTCTCCTACGCTCCACAAGATTTCGCGAAGATGTGCAAACAAGCCGAAAGAGATCACGAAAGCAAGAAGCTGGTTTTCTTGATGGAACGGTTGAAGCGCCAGATGGCCGAGCGCTCCAACGAAGGAACGAAGGTGGAGCGCGGAAAGCGTCAGGCGCCGGTGAATGCAGAGTCTGGTGTGGTCAGGCTGCCCATTCGCTCTGTGCCGCTCGAGCGGTAATCCCAGATCAGCGAATTGATCGTTCTGCACCTCATTTGTGATTTCAATCCTTACGAAAAAAACTTTTCTCTTTCCACAAGATTATTTTGAGCTAGAATCGCCATACTTTGGGGCGTCCCGAGCGCTGGCGGAATGAGAGTGGATCCCAGCGGTGCCTTCCCGCAGGAGGATGTAGATGTATCGGCAATACACGAGCCCCCAAACGGACTTGCGTCCGTTTCGGGATGTTGAGTCCCAGCTGCGGAGCCAGACTCAAGATTTTGCAACCTCATTCAACACAGGCAACTACGATCAGGCGGCCGGACTGTTTGCGAACGACGGCGCGCTGATGGCGCCCCAACACGAGGGGGCGTACGGGCAAAAGCAGGTGGAGCGTTTGTTGCGGCAGCTGGGGGAATCCGGCTACGGCGACTTGCGCATGGAGACCCTGCGAGTGGATCACTCCGGGGACATGGCGATGGAATTGGGTCGCTGCTCGCTGGTGGTGCGTGAGGCCGATGGCGTCATGGTCCAGGAGCGAGGGAAATACGTCCGGGTGTGGCGACGGTTAGGCGCCTGGCTGCTGATCGCTGATTGCTGGAATTGGACGTCGCAGGCAGCGAACGATCGCGCTGCATAAATGGAAAAAGACGAAGAGAGAACCTCGAGCCAGAATCGCGGGGATGATTCGCGAGCCATGGCCGCGGATCCGGGGCAGTATTGTCCGAACTGTTCGGCAAAGCTGCGGGAGAGCCGCTGCAAGCTGAAGTGTCCGCAGTGCGGGTTTTATTTGAGCTGTTCGGATTTTTACTAGAGCCGTCGTTGGTTGGTCGTTGGCCGTTGGCTACGGTGTGTTGGCGAAGCGCTTCGTGGGATTTTCATTGTTATTTGTTGAAGGTTCAGCGGAAGAGTTTTGCGGGTTCGTTTCGGTTGTATCCCCTTAAAATCCGAGCGTTGCGTCCCTATCGCTCGCTCTGCTCGCTCATGGGACAGCCGAGGCGGCTGTCCCTACACATGCTTGCGAGGATTCCGTCTACAATGGCTGGGCGACATCATCTAAATGTGCAAGGAGAACTTCATGCAACGGAAGGCTAGTGCGGTTTGGAAGGGTGGATTGAAGGATGGCAAGGGGATGATATCGGCTCCGGGCGGGGTGCTGAACAACACGCCATATTCGTTTACGACGCGATTTGAGAATGCTCCGGGAACAAACCCTGAGGAACTGATTGCGGCCGCTCACGCGGGGTGCTTTTCCATGGCGCTATCGGCGCAGCTGGGGACGGCGAATCTGACACCCGAGAGCATTTCCACGAATGTGACGTTGACGATGGAGAAGCTGGATTCGGGGTGGACGATTACGGCGAGCCATATCGATGTAGTGGGTAAGGTGCCGGGGGCGGACGCTGCGACCTTCCAGAAATATGCCGAGGCTGCAGAGAAGGGATGCCCAGTGTCGAAGGTGCTGAACGCGAAGATCACAATGAACGCGAAGCTGGAGTAATGGCCAGCTGAATCGAAAATCGCTAACGACAAAGGGCACGGAGGTCGGCAAAGGAAGCGACACCGTTTGACACACGCAGTCGCGCCTGTAAAATAGAAGAGCAGGTCTTCCTGATGCGGCGGCGTTCTGGCTGCCGCAGTTGAAGTCCACTTGCCATCGTGGCGGAATTGGCAGACGCGCATGGTTCAGGTCCATGTACCGGCAACGGTGTGGGGGTTCGAGTCCCTTCGATGGCACCAAGAATCCTGAAGTAAGTGGTCGCTGACTCCCGGTTCAGTTAACGTGCATCTGGATTTCCAAGGTCAACAGACGGGTCATGAACTTTCTCATTCCCACGGTGGTGGGATGCGAATCGCCGAACGTTCGGACTGCAATGTCATAGGCGCGTCTGATCAGCAGCTGAGCACCGCTGAGATCTCCCTTGTTCTCCAGCAGTGACGCGAGTGACGCCATGATCATGCCCGTCTGAGCGTGTTGCGATCCCCAGGCTTTTTCCGCGAGGGCGAGAGAACGCCGGCACGTGACCTCGGCCTCGTCGCTCCTGCCTCGCCTGGCGAGAAGAGTGGCAAGTTCATGCAGCGCGCTACAGATGGCGCGAGGTTCGGCAGCGATGGAGCACTCAAAAATCAGGATCGCCCTCCGCAGCAGGGATTCTGCTTCCTCGAAACTCTTCGTCCCCTGCAGCGCGATTGAGAGGTTGGTGAGAGTGAAGGCGATCTGCGGATGGTTGGGCTTGAGGCGCTTTTCCTTCACGCTCAGAGCTTGACGCAAGAGGGGAATAGCTGCCATGGGATCGCTACACGCCATCCGAATCGACGCGAGCGCCTCTAACTCGTCGGCACAAGAGAGGTGATCGGTGCCGAGGTGCTTCTCCAGCATAGCCAACGCCCGCCAGAAAAGGGGCTCCGCACCCGTGAAGTCGGTTTTATCGCGGAGCAAACAGCCAAGGTTGTGGAGTTGAGTGGCGACGACAAGCTTGCACGCTTCGCCGCCTCGCTCTCCGAGAGCCAAGGCACGGCGCATGAAGGAGTCAGCTTCCTCAAGCTGGCCCAGTTGCCAGAGAGTCCAGCCAACATTTCCAACCACGACGGCGAGCACGGGACTTTCGGAGCCCAGATTGTTTTCTTTGATGGCCAACGCCCGGCGCAGGAAATCCAGCGAGTCGGAGAGCTTCCCACCGAGCCGGAGCTGGTGGGCGAGACCTTCTAGAGCGTCTGCGACCGGGAGGGAGTCTGGCGGGGCTGACTGCTCGCACACTGCCAGGGCTCTGCGCGCCAACTGCTCAGCGCTAGCGGGATCCGGCTTCACGGAGAGCATATGCGCGAAGTCAGTCAGGAGGCGAGCGAGGCGCAGATCAGTCCCGAAATTCTTCTCGTGAATCTCAAGGGCGCGGCGAAACAGCGGCTCGGCAGCTTTATGGTCGCCCTTGACCGCCAAAGCTTTTGCCAAACAGCTGAGGGTGGAGATCTTATCCGGGTGCTCCCGGGAAAGATGTTCTTCCTGAATGGCCAAAGCTCGGGCCAGGAGGGGTTCGGTAGATTCCCACTCTTCCAGCGATTGCAAAGTGTATGCGAGGTTAAAGAGATAGAGTACGAGATCGCGGCGAGTCGGGTCTTTTTCGGCGGCCTCCATAGCCCGCCGGAAAGCAAGTACAGCGTTCTGGTGATCGCCCCTTCGGTGCAGGAGCAGACCCAAGACATTGTGGGCGTGAGCCAAATCCGGAGAGTTTTCGCCGGACACGGTGGCCCGGGAATCAAGAATCTTCCGAGTCAAGGCGATTGCGGAATCGAGTTCCGCTGAAGAAGGAGTCGAATTGGCGATCTGTTCCAACGTCGGGATCAGGTCGGACGAGTTGAGACCGAGGTTGGTTTCCTGGATGGAGAGCACGCGGAAAAGGAGAGGGACGGCTTCGGCTGGATTTCCCTGCTCGACCCTGAACTCGGCGAGCCGTCGCAGGTAAATGGCAATTCGAATATCATTCGGGCCGCCGTCGCGCTGTGCCTTTTGGATCAGGCGAATCAGGATCTGTTCCGCCAATTGGAAGTCGCGCGTGGAGCAGGCATTCTGTAGCAGGATTTCGTCGGATGGAGCGGAACCACCTCCCTGGACCAGAGTGCGGAGGGCCATCAGAAAAAGGACGATGAAAATCAGTGACGCAACGCCGTCCACGAAACCCCCTTTCGACAGGGCCTCAGGAATAAGTATATTGCGGCGGTTTGGTATCAGCCGTGCTTCTAGGCACGGCGATCAAAATAGTGGACAATCATCCGGGGGCACGGAGGTTGGCGAGTGAAGATTTCGCAGAAGGGGCTGTACGCGTTGCAGGCGATGATGACGCTGGCGCGGCGGCACCAGCAGGGCGCCATCAAGATTCGAGACATTGCGGCGGAGAGCGATCTGCCGGAGAAATTTCTGGAACTGATCCTGCTGGAGTTAAAGAATGCGCGCATTGTCGATAGCGTGCGGGGGGCGCGAGGTGGATACCAGTTGCGGCGCGCTCCGTCGGAAATCCCGCTGAGCGACATTATCCGGCTGGTGGATGGGCCGTTGGCGCCGATGGGAGATGCGGAGCAGTTGCGCGGGTTGATCGCGAAAGATTCGGATCACCGTGCTTTGTACGAGGTGTTTCTCGAAGTGCGGGACGCGGCGGCGAAAATTCTTGAGAACACTACCGTCGCGGACCTGGTGGCGGATAAGGGGCGCAAGGGATCCGGTACGAAGAGCGGACCGGGGGCGGCGAAGAAGAAAGCGACCGGAGCGTGATCGCATCCGAACTAAGCGAGAGAATGAGTCGGAGTAATCGATGTGGCACATTTCGCAGACTGCGGCGCCTCGGACTGCCCGCCGCTGGAGCCACTAAGTAGGAAAATCCCCACTTCTGCCAAAGGCAGCCAGAAGTGGGGCACCCCTTAATGATTTTCTCTCTAACTCGCTCAGTGAGAGGCAGGTGACGGAATCCGGTCGCCGATTATCTTCTCCAAGCGGACGTAGCTGTCTTCCATGCCACGTTCCATGCCCGTGGCGAGCATTGCGGCCCTGGTTTGTGCATCGGGCAGGGTCATGCGCATTGTCATCAACGTGCCCGTGCCATCGGGCGCGAAAGTGGTTTCAACGTGATTATCGGGTGTGGGGTCGGGCAGGTGCATGCGCTCGATGTGAACAATCCTGCTGTAGGGTTTTAATTCCACGAACTCACCTGTGAGGAAGAATCCGCCTTTGTTGGGATGCTTCCACTCGTAGCGAATCTTGCCGCCGGGGCGCGGGTCGCTTTGGCAGACGGGCATGGTCCAGCCTTCGGGCCCCAGCATCCATTGTTGAACGATTTTCGGATCGGTGTGTGCGCGATACACGGCTTCTGGCGGCGCGTCGAAAGGCCGGGTTACGAGAATGTGTGTGTCGCCTTCAGTCTTCAGAGTCAGTTTACTCATCGCATTTTCCCCTTCTGATTTGATTGCATTGCGGCCAGAACCCCGTCGAGCCTGTCGTAATTCTTCTCCAGAGCCTTGCGCAGAATGGCGAGCCATTGGTCGAGAGCGGCGATGCCGGCCCTGGCGAGACGGCGCGGGCGCCTGGTGCCATCCACACGGCTGACGATGAGGCCCGCGTCTTCGAGCACTTTGAGATGCTGGGAGACGGCGGGCTGTGTCATCTGAAATGGCCGGGCCAGTTCATTGACCGTGGCTTCTCCCAGAGCGAGGCGGGCGAGAATCGCGCGTCGCGTGGGATCCGCCAGAGCCGCGAAGGAAGCATCCAGATGGGACGTAGTATGCATTAGCGATAGATTATATAAGTAAATTATTATAATCAAGGAAAAATTACGCGTTTTGCCCTTCAGACCTTGTGACGGGTGCTAGTACCGGTCTACGCGTCTCATGAATGATTGTAGAGAGGGAACGAGCGAACCTCAGGGGCTAAAGCCCGCATTTTCTTGCAGGTGCCACGGCAGGGCTAAAGGCGTGCCCTCCCAAACCTATTTATAAGACCAGTTCTAGCGAAGCGGGACGCGGTATACGGTTACTGAATAAGGAGGCAACTGCACAGCGAGTATGCCGGAATTCATTTCCATGGTGGAGTACTTCGGCGAGACGTTCCTGGGATGTTCAAAGCTGTTCTCAGCAGTCAGGTCGGTATTTGCCAGAGTCGTCACCTTTGCGGCCCCGGACGGATTTATTCCTTTGAGGTCGAGTTCCACGGGTTTTGCGTTTCCGCTGACATTGATTGCTTTCACGATCAACTCGTGTGTGCGCTCATCGAGCGAGGCGCTGGTGTAGAGACTGTCTTGCGTTTGAGGAGTGATGGGGATAATGCGCGTGCCAACATTGTTGGCAAAGAGGCTCTGCACGTAGTAATTCGGCGTGCCGTAGGAGCGGAGGTTGTCGAACCAGATGGCGTCGGGGGTCCACTGCCAGGCGTCGATGTGAGCGAGCAAGGGGGCGTAGGAAGCCATGCGGACGACGTCGCCGTTGCGTTCCAGGCCGGTCATGAAAGCTGCTTCGGAGATCGCGGCATTCCAGTTGTTGTGATTGTCGGGCCTGGCCACGCCTGAAGTCTGCGCGGCGTACTCACCTGCGAAGACTTTCGGTCCCGAGCGGTCGTAGTGATCATAGCGGGCAGTGTTTTTCAGGAACCACTCGGGGCTCATGTAGTAGTGCTCGTCAACGAGGTCGGCCTTGAGTTGGCGCCAGTTGGACCACAGGAAGTCGAATTGGTCACCGGAGGGCGCAGGGCCGGCGGCCACGACCAGGTTGATTTCGGGATATTTAGCTTTTAGGGCGGCAGCAAATAACTTGTAGCGCTCGACGTAGGGCTGTCCCCACTGCTCATTGCCGACGCCGATCATGGTGAGGTGGAATGGTTTGGGGTGTCCCATTTGTGCGCGGACTTTTCCCCAAGGCGAGGTCGCCGGGCCGTTGGCGAATTCGATCAAGTCGAGGGCGTCCTGAATGTACTCCTTCGTGTCGCTCATTTGGGCGAGCTCGCTAGTGTTGAACTGGCAGGCCATGCCGCAGTTCAGGATCGGCAGAGGCGCGGCGCCAATATCTTCTGCAAGTTGGAAATATTCATAGAAGCCCAGGCCGAATGACTGGAAATAGTCCGGAGTGGGACGATGATCGAATTCGTCGTACCAGCGGTTCACGATGGTTTCGCGCGTTTCGATGTCGCCGACGGTTTTCTTCCATTGGTATCGAGTGGCGAGCCGGCGGCCTTCGACGATGCAGCCTCCGGGGAAGCGGATGAATCCGGGATGCATGTCGGCCAGTAACTGAACGAGGTCCTTGCGCAGGCCATTTGGACGGCGTCCCCAGGTTTCGACGGGGAACAGAGAGACCATGTCGACGTCGACGTAGCCGGGTTCGTCGAGGAAGAGATCGAATTGGGCGTGCTGAGCGGTGGCACTCGGGCGGATTACGGCTTCATATTTTTTCCACTGACCATCAAAACCCGTCAGCGTTCCGGTGGCGATTTCATGGTTATTCTCGTCGGTAATGGTAGCGCGGAGGCTTTTCGGCCCGCCCGTTCTTACATAGGCCGAAAAGCGGTATTCGGCGCCACTTTCCACGCCGATGCCGCGAAAGCCGGAGTTCGACAGGCCAAAGCCGGGCTCATAGGCGCGCACGCGAAGGTAGTGTGGGTTGGAAGCATTGAGCGGGTTCTGGGTGCGAAGGTCGAGCTCTCCCCTGGAGCTGCCAAGTTCGCCCTTGGGAGTGATCGGCAGGATGGCGCGCCAGCCTTTGAGAGGTTGATCGAATTCGAATGAGCGGTTCTTGATCAGTTCGGGATAGAGGCCGCCATCGGCGCCAAAGTTGATGTCTTCGAAGAAGACACCGAACATGCTGGGAGAGATGGCAGCGCCGGGATGAGCGGCATCGACCGCGATTACAGTCGAAGGTTGTTGACCCTGGCCTGATGAGAAGACGGAAAAGAGGATGAGAACAACGAAAATGAACGCGTATTTGCAGGGCATGGATGGCCAGCATTCTACTCGTTTTGTCGAGCGCAATCGGCAAATTCGATTTAGAGCTTGTCGTCTGCGTGGCCGAAATCTTTGAAACACCTTGGGCAGCGCGGGGTTTGCAGGTTTTTCACAGAGGAGGCAAAGGCAGGGGACGCAGGGGAGATTGGGGAGTGCGGACTTGATCATGCGAAAAGCCTTGTCCAGTGCGGGTTCTGCGAGAAAATGCGTTGCGAGGGTGCACCATTTTCGGTCA
>DATKAP010000004.1:0-119849 GCA_035577905.1 Binatia bacterium | reverse complement strand
CCCCTGCTTGCCGCCGGCATTCGCAGGATACGCGGTTTGCGGCTGCTCGACGAGAAGAGCGCGCTCGGCGAGTTCAGGCACATCCACTGGTTCAATCGCGGGAAGCGCTGCCTCCATCGGCTTATTGCCACTAGCGTCCGGCACCATCGTCGCCATCTGCGATTTCAAGCTCGAAGGAACCTTCGTCGGTACCGGCGTGTATTGTTCTTGCGGGTAAGGAACTACTGGAGACGGTTTCGGCAAAGACGTCGAGGCAGCAGATGGCGGACTCACCGGAGAAGCTTCCAGATGTGGCGTATCGGCTGGCGTCGCTGACGTTGGTGGCGGCGGTGCCGACGTCGGCTGCACTGTGTCAGGGACAACTCCGGTCGGCTGTCCTGCGGGAGTCTGCACCGGATTCGTTGGGCTTGCCTCGGTCGGATTTGCGGGCGCGGCATCCGGGATCACCGTGGGCTGTCCCGCGCTCGGGTCACTTGCGGGTTTTTTGGCTGTCGGATCGATGACCGGCACAACGCTGATCTGCGACGGATCAGTTGTCGCATCTGGGATGCTTTCGGCGACCGGCAGCTTGTACTCATCCCCTGCACGCCCGAAGTCTTCATGAGAGGTAGGCGCCTGGGTGACAGCAGTTGTGGCTTGCGGGTTCAACCAGCCATGCAGTACACGCCGCCCCTGAGCAGCAAGCCCGACGAGCTTCCCGTGCCAGGGTGCTTGCGGGGCTGCCACCACGGCACAAGCCGCGAGAACAAGCGCAACAATGATGGGCTTCTTTCCGATCTTGAATCGCGATTCCGAACGCTCGGGGCGGTCCTGTTTCTCGCCCGTGATGTAGGAAAAGAGCTGCGCTTCCTGCTTTTCCTCATCTGGGGTAGATTTCTGCAATTCGGGGCGCTGACTGATGGGCGCGGTACCTGCATCGCCTGAAGAAGAGGTTTGATCGTAGCCTAGTAGTTCCTGCTTTTCTTCATTCGCCGGAGCCGACGACGTTGCCAGCACCGCCCCCGGCTGGCGAGAAACCCCACGTTTCTTCAGATACCATTCGAGCCCCTTGGGCTCATCCGGAGGAGGTGGCCCCGGGGGCGGTTCAGCGACCGCCGCAGCCACCGGTTCGAGGTCTTTCAACGGGTCGGTCTGTTCTGCCGCCGATTGTTCCCCAAAATGCGCGACCTCGGATTCGGTCTCGATCTGGGCACTGGGAGCCAGGGGAGCCGACTGCAGAAATTCACCTGCTCGCAGCGACGGCGATGCGACCGGTCCGGCCGTTCCCGCTGTGCTCGAGGACGCACCTGCAGCAGCGGCGTTTGCCGCCGCCGACTCATGGCGCGAGCGTAACAGGTCTCGCGCAGTGGTCAGGGTATCGGTCACCTGGTTCGGAAGCAGGGGCTTGCGGAGAATGGAATTGGCGCCTGCCTGCAGTGCCTTGGAAACGCTGGCGTCGTCGCTGACAACTGCCAGGACCAAGGGTCGCTCCACCGGCTTCCGCTCCCGCGCTGCCGAGATCAGCATCCCCGCTTCCGGCTGCTGGTCCCAGTCAATGATGACTAGCTGAAACAGTTCGTTCGCCAGCTTCTCAACTGCTA
This sequence comes from Binatia bacterium, assembly GCA_035577905.1. Lineage (GTDB taxonomy): Bacteria > Acidobacteriota > Terriglobia > Terriglobales > Acidobacteriaceae > Sulfotelmatobacter. The sequence goes on along the minus strand of DATKAP010000004.1, from coordinate 118,269 downwards.
CCGTTGCCTGCGAGCAGGATTCTCCCTCGACACCGAGGCCGGTCATCACTTGGCGGATTACATCCGACGCCCCCTCGTCGCAGGAAAACAGGAAGCAGCGCAGGGCCATGCCCTCTCAGACTAGGGCGGACCCGTAACCCCAACAAGATTACCGAGGTGGCTCGGAAGGTAAGGTGGAAGACCTGGGCGTACATGTACCAACGCGTATCCATGCGCTAGAATGCTCGGTCGCTCCGTCGGCTTTCGAGCGGCGAAAGTGATACTGGGACCTGAAATGGCTCTGCACGAACAAAATTACTGGACGACGACCGCTGAGTTCCCCACCACCGACCTGGCACAGCTAGTGCCGGAGGTAGTTGATATTGCGGTGATTGGCGCGGGGTTTACGGGACTTTCGGCCGCCCGGACGCTGGCCAAGCGCAGTGCACGCGTCGTCGTTCTGGAATCCGAGACCATCGGATGGGGTGCCAGTTCGCGTAACGGCGGAATGGTACTGACCGGCCTGAAGCTTGGCGTGAGTCAGCTTAAGTCCAGCTATGGCCAGGAACTTACCCGGCGAATGTATGCCGCTTCCCTCGCTTCGATCGATTGCGTCGAGCAGATCGTGAAGGAAGAAGAAATCGAGTGCGACTTCGCGCGCTGCGGACACCTCGAAGTCGCCTGCAAACAGAAGCACTTCGATGACTACCAACGGCAAGCCGAGATCATTGAGGTCGAGTTCAACCACAAGTTACGCGTCGTGCCGAAAAGCGAACTCAACGGCGAGATCGGTTCCAGCATTTACTTCGGCGGCATGGTGGATGAAACCAGCGCCGGATGCAATCCTGCACGGTATGTCGCCGGCCTCGCACGTGCTGCGATGAAAGCTGGAGCTCAGATTTACGAGCGGGCTCGCGTGACCAGAATCGAGCGTGACGCGCGTAACGGGGAACAGGGATGGAAAGTCTCGACATCCCGTGGTGCGCTATGGGCCCATGAGGTCTTCGTTGGAACTAGTGGCTACACGGGCACGGCAACACCGGCTCTACAGAAAAAGCTTATACCGATAGGTTCCTTCATCATTACCACTGAGGTGTTGCCGGCAGCGTTGGCAAAGGAGCTTAGTCCGCGCGACCGGATGATCTACGATTCGAAAAATTACATTCACTATTACCGCCTGACTCCCGACGGGCGGATGCTTTTCGGCGGACGCGCCGCGTTTTTCCCGGAGAGCGATCAGACAATTCGTCGCAGCGCCGACCTGTTGCGACGAGGCATGATCGAGGTGTACCCGCAACTGCGCGACGCGCGTGTGGAGTACGTCTGGGGAGGCACACTGGATTTTGCCTTCGACATCATGCCCCACGCTGGTCAAATGGACGGGATGTATTACGCCGTGGGCTATGCGGGGCACGGCGTCGCCATGGCAACGTATCAGGGACAGAAAATCGCTGAACTGATGGCGGGCGATACGCCCGAGAATCCGTTCGTAGGCATTCCGTTCCCGGGCGCGCCACTCGGCTTGTATAAAGGCAAGCCCTGGTTCTTGCCGCTCGCCGGCGCCTGGTACAAGGTGCTGGATTGGGTGAGCTGAGATCTACTGAGAGCAAACGGATTCCCGATCCTTGAGTCTTGCCTCAGGGCCCTGCCTTTTGATAATCAGTCGTCGCCCATTGCCGACGATATCGGCTCGGTCACGCTCACAACGTTACCAGGATGGGGACCGGTTATACAGAGCTCATCATTGTTTGGCTCTGTTTCGGGTCGTTGCCGGAAGCGGAGGCGCCGATTCCGATAGTTTCTTAAGGTCCGGCGTTGCAATCTTAGGTCGCGGCGGTAGCGGCTTTACGTGCACATTCAATTTGCGTCTCACCGCAGGTTGTCTGACGATGCGCTGAATCTTGGGTGCAGAAATCCTGGCCAATTCACGAGGCAATTGAACTTTGGGTAGGCGATTGTTCGGCAAGTCCCCGCGGCGTGCGACGATGGAATATCCGACGCGCAAGCTGGGCTGGTCGCTTTTTCCTGTCGCACTCACACGCGCAATCTCGAACCAGTTGGATGTGCGCTTCCGCACATATGGAGTCTCAGGTCCGTAGCTTGTAAGGAAGACCTGATAACCGCTGCGCTTGATCAGCGGGGCAAAGTCCGCGCGCAACTTCACGCGGACGGATGCGCCTTTTATCACCACCTCGCCGAAATCCTGCAACATACTCTCGGCGCTTTCCACGCAAAAGAGAGTACGGTACGAGCCATCCTTGTGTTTGACGACCGCTGACTTGGCGCCCGTTACATTTAGCGATCCTTGTACCACCACTGACCCTAAAAACAAGCCGGCCACACCCTGCGCCGATCTGCCGACGATCGCGTAACCCGCAGGAGAATCACCGAAAACGCCGATTCTGCCGGTGAACCAGCCTCCAACACCTTGCGTCGACCTGCCCGCCACGCCAATATAGTTCGAGTCGCCCTGCACGCCGGCGCCTTGGTCTGATATGCCGGCCACTCCGATTGATGCGCCCCTTGCGCCGTCTGAAACACCTTGAATGGCGTTGGTTGGACTGTGGCTCAGTATTCCGACACCCTGCGCGGACTCTGCCCAGACACCGTAGCCTCGTAAGGCTGATCCATGGATGGCTGCGATTCCCGAATAAGTCGTCGCCTCGACGCCTACGCCTGTAGACGACTCGCCCAAAACCCCGGAACCATCGGTCGAAACCCCGTAAGCGCCCACTCCGCCCTGAGCAACCGCTACCATCGCATGGAAGTTGTCGGAGCGAGCTTCCACGCCGGCAGCCGATTCGGATACACCTGTAACCCCTGCGCGTTCAACGCTCTGTCCGATAATGCCGAAGCCGGTCGTAGCCACTCCTTGCACACCTATACCGTCGTCACACTGGCCAAGTACGCCAACACTGGACGTAACAATCTTGCCGTCCTCTTCGAGCACACTCCCGAGACCCTGTCCAACAACGCCAAAGGTGTTTGTGACACCCATGACTCCCGTTTCTCCCCACATGATGTTTTGCCCAGCAGCAGCGGTGCCGAGAACACCGATCATTCCTGCCTGTGGTTGAACCATGCCCATGACACCTGTAACCTGCTGGCCGATAGCGGGTCCGGTCGAAAAATTGTCGCCCCGAATTGCGGACGTTGCGATTGGAGCGCCCAATCGCTGCACCCAAAAGGCTGAACTTTGCGTACCGAATACGCTGCCGTTGTGCACGAGCACTGTGGCAGACGTCGCCCGATTGTCCGGTGGTTGATCGACTCCGATACGTAGCGGATCGCCATTTGACATAACTCTCTCCTCTGAGCAAATCCTGCCCCAACATTTCGAGCCCGCTCAAGCTCGCGGTTAATAATACGTTCGCCGTATGCCCCTGAAAAGAATTCCCCCGCGTCTTCGTTACGCCCTCTGATCGTCTTACGCGCCTGACTAGGAATTCCGCTTGGGCGAGGGATGCAAGCCGAAGCCAGCGCCTCCGCACTCAAGTGCGAAAGGAGTTGCAGTCGACATTTGGGTACCTGTCAGGCGGGATCTATCACGAAACTGGCGCAACGGCTATCCGTCCCACCCTTCTGATAATCAGATAAACAATTGGCCCCAACAGGATCGCCACGCCGCCGCCAACCGTGGCGAATCGATCTCCTCCAAGCAGAGCTACAATCGCCATCAGCACTGGAGCAGCCACTACATAGGCAAGCCCCGCTCGGCCCCCAGGAACCACGAACGAGCGGTGCAGATCGGGCCGGGTGCAGCGTAGTTTCCAACCGGATAACACGGTAAGAACGGTCGTCGCGGAACGCAACCAGATATACACCGATATCAGCCGTCCCAGGCTCTGCCAAGCCAGCAGTGCATAGATCACGGCGGATGCCACGATAGCGAGCCATGGTGTCCCATACCGCGCATGCTTGCGAGTCAGGAGATCAGGCAAATAGCCGTCTTCGGCCATAGCAGAGGGTATCCGCGTAGTCGTCAGGATCGTGCTATTCAGAAGGGCCACGTTGCCGATCATCGCGGCCAGTGTCATCCCTGTGCCGAGCCATGGACCGCCGATCAGACGCGCCGCATCCGAGAAGAACCCCGTGTGCCATTTCTCCCAGTTGCCTGCAGACCCGAGCCCGGCCAACGTGGGCAGGAAATACGCAGCGATTGAAAGAGGGACCACCAGCGCCAGGGCACGCGGATAAGCGCCCTGTGGATCTTCGACTTCTTCCGCCACCGTCGAGAGTTGCTCGTATCCGGAGTAGAGCCACAGCCCTAGGGCGAGTCCCACTCCGAAGATCTTGAATCTTCCCTGATTTGGCACAGCCCAGGGCCGAAATGGATCGAACCGCCAATGAGTGAAGGCCAGGATGATCATCGTCATCACAGGAACAAAAATGAATACCTCAAGCGCGGTTGCCACTTGGCCCACCATCTCGATACCGCGGACGTTGATCCACGTCAGCGCCCCGATGATGGCGACCGAGATCAGGTAGTGCTCCCACCAGGTCATCTTCGGGAAGTAGTAGAGCAGATAGTCCGTGAAAAGCACCGCATAGGCTCCGCCGAGAAGGAAGGAGGCCGACCAATTCCACCAGCCGGCAAGAAACCCCCAGAAGTCTCCGAACGCGGCTCGCGTCCAGCGGTAGAATCCGCCCTCCACGGGCATGGCAGTGGTGAGCTCCGCCGAGACCAGCGAAACGGGAATGCACCACAGGAATGGCAGGGCCAGCAGGTACACCAGCGTAATACCCGGCCCCGAGGTCGTAACCATGTCTTCCAGGCCGAAGGGACCCCCCGTCGTGTAAGAAAACATGACGAAGACGAGGTAGAACAGGCCAGCCTTGCGGAGGGTGGAGGACTTGGGTTGAGTGGTCAACGGGATTTTTGATTGTAGATTTCAGATTCCAGACTACAAATGATCTGCAATCCCATGCAGCGGTTTTCAATCTGCAATCTGAAATCTAAGATCAAAAATCGACATCATTGCTCGAGAAAGCCTCTTCTCAAGCAGCCAGCATACCAGTTAGTGCTCCTTCCAACTCTAGCAGCTTGCGTTTCACATCCAGCCCACCGCCGTAGCCGCAGAGCGTGCCATCCGATGCGATGACTCGATGGCATGGCACCACGATCGCGATGGGATTACGGTTGTTGGCCATGCCGACAGCGCGGAAGCCCTGGGGGCGACCTACTGCGCGGGCGATATCGGCGTAAGTGCGGGTCTCGCCGTAAGGAATGGCCAGCAAGGCACGCCAGCACGCCAGTTGGAACTCTGTGCCGCGCAGGTCGAGCGGAAACGTGAACTCGCCCCGACTTCCAGCGAAGTACTCCTGAAGTTCATCGGCGAAGCACGACATTTTGGAGTCGCCAACTTCAAAGCGTATTGCACCTGACTCCGAGCGCAGATCGCGCGGATTGGGCCGGATCGTCTGCTGTCCCGGCAGCCGTGCGTCGAACTCCAGCGCGACCAGTCCTTTTCCCGAAGCGGCCAGGAACAGCGGCCCCACAGGTGAAGGAAACATCGTGTAATGAATAACTTGCATGTTCTCGGGTTCTACCTTACGCTCGCCGTAGCCATACACGATATCACGGACCTGAAGGGGGAACTGCAACCCGATTGACAGAAACGCCGGAATGTCCGAAAGTAGTCCTGCAAATTTGGTGCTTGGGAAATTTGCATTGAAAAAGGCCCTCCTCATATTTGCGGTTGTCACGGCATCCATACTCATCGTGACTCTGGTCCGTGCGGCAGGAGAATGGCAGAGCATCGGACAAACAGAAGCTGGCGACAAGGTCTCGATCAGTTCGGTGCGCGTCCTCAAGAATAATCAGCGGTCAGCGTTGGTGCGGGTGGAGTATAAGGAGCCCGCTCAACTTCCGCAGGGTGGTCCGTTCGTGGAGATGCGCGCACGCGTGAAATTCAATTGCACCAGCGGCACTGCCAGTCCCACGACGCAATGGTTCTATAGCCGCGACCACAGCGGGCGCTCAGTCGTAAGCAAGAAAGCAAACCGCGACGACCATTTCGGCAAGGCCCCTGAGGGTGGTTTCGCCGATCTGGTCATGGACAACGTCTGCAGCCAGCCAAAGTAACCCGCCTTTCGATTGCATTCAAAGTTATTCACAGCAACCGGCCCCTTAGTAACTGCCAGACCACTTCCACCGAGCACTGTTTCCGCATATCCTGATACAGAAGTTGGCACCCAGCGCCGATTTCAACCCACCCCGTATGGATTCGCTTCGTTTGTATGGTTTGGTTGCAGCCGGCGGCGTTACCCTGGCCGGCGCTTACGCTTTATTGCGGCGCAAGCCCAAGACTCCTGATGAAATTGAGCGCGAACGGCGCGCCTGGCTCGAAGTTACAGGGCGCATCACGGACGGAACTGTGATCGACGTCCAGGAACTTGCCCCAATGAACGGTCATCACGCCGCCGTCATGCTGATTTACAAGTATGACGTTGCCGGGGTCTCCTACGAATGCTCGCAAGACGTCACCTATCTCCGTCACTGGATCAATCTGCACTCCTGCCGCTTGGGACTGCACACTTCGGTGAAGTACGATCCGCAAAATCCCGGCAACTCGCTGGTTGTGTCAGAAAACTGGATGGGTCTGCGTCAATAAGGGGAAGTTTAGAAGTCCGAATTGGACAGGAAATTTCCCGGTGACCTCTGGGTAACTCTGTGGTGAATGATTCCTGTAAACCGCAGAGGGTCGAAGGGCATCTCGCTCCGGTGCCTGTCAGATGCTATTCCAGGTTCAGCCGCATCACAGAGTTATGCTTTTCGAACGAGATCGCGAGCGACTTCGTAGCGCCTCCGACAAATTCCCCCGAGAGCGCCTTCGATAGATCGACCGTCTGATCGTTCGACAAAGCTCTGAAGCGCAACACGCGTCTCCCTGCGGGAATCCTCATCGTTTCTGAAGTCACCCCTCGAACCCCGTTGAAGACCACGAGTTTCTTCTGCGCAGCGCCATGCAGCGGAAGCGTCAGGGTTAGCTTGTCGTCAACCCATACGTAGAGCGTTGCGTCCTTGAATTGATGCTGGATCCCTAGCTCGAGCGTCGAAAGTGGCACAACGATAGGCTTTGGAGGAACATGCGCAATTTTCGCCGTCTTTCTGACGGCGGACGGCGGGGGCGCGGCACTCTGTGCGATCTTCGTCGGTGCACTCTGATCCTGTCCTGGAAGCGTCGCCACGTTGACATTTGCGGTCGTGACCGGATTCGGTGTCATGGCCGATCCACTCGAATCGATCTTCGATGGGCTTACAAACAGCTTCGCTTGTCCTACGATCACCGCGACCAGAGCGAGTACAAGAACACCCAGAAGAGTGTCGCGCGTGTGCGCGTTCCTGAAGATGGCCTGCAGCGCGCTGTCAGGGGTCCCGGCGGCTGGCCGGACGGCACTGGTATTACCGGTAAGGGCCGAGCGTGTCCCGGTAGCTTTATTGCGAAGCTTGGAAGTCGTGGTCGGATTCTCCCTGTAACTCTGCAGCAGTATGCGCAAATCATCGGCGAAGTCCGATCCCCGCTGATACCGTTCATTCGGATCTTTCGCCATTGCTCTCGAAATCACCGCGTCCACTTGCGGCGGCAGGGTCATGTCGAGAGCACTGGGTGCTATCGGTTCACGATTGGCGACCTTGAAGCTGACGGTCGTGGCACTGTCGCCCTGAAACGGTGAATGCCCCGTCACCATTGCATACAGAATGACGCCCAGAGAAAACAGGTCCGAGCGGCCATCCACGGCTTCGCCACTGAGTTGCTCCGGGGCCATGTACGCTGGAGTACCCAGCACTCGTCCCGGGATAGTGAAGTGGGCGAGATTCAGTTTGGCAATACCAAAATCCGCGATCTTGGCATGGCCGTCCTCGGTGATCAGAATGTTGGCTGGCTTAATGTCCCGATGAATCACACCCTGCGCCTGCGCGTAGTCGAGGGCGTCGGCGATCTCCTCAGTTAATTTCAGAGCCCGCTCGAGAGGAAGCTTCTTTTCCCGGGAGAGGATTCGGCTCAGCGATTCTCCCGCAACATACTCGAGCACGATAAAGGGATCATGATTTTCCGGTTCCTCGCCGACATCGAAAACTGAAACGATGCCCGGATGGTGCAGCCGTCCCGCTGCTTGCGCCTCATTCATAAAGCGCAGCCGGAATTCCTTCTCCTCGTCCGGCTCCTGGCCCCATAACGACACTGTCTTTAAGGCAACGAGGCGGTCAATCTGGGGATCGCGCGCCTTATAGACGACGCCCATGGCGCCGCGGCCGAGTTCCGACAGGATCTCGTACCGTCCGAACTGCTTGGTCAGGGGCTTTTCCATGAACAGTCCTCGCGCGCGGACCTTCGCTGCCACCGAGCACTGAGGAGGGTCGTTCTATGTTAGCGCCTTGGCCCCATCATTCTTCTGACGCTTCAAAGTGCTTCATTACGTCGGTAACGGGCGATCGCAATGGACAGACAGACGCGGTCAGGAATCGCCGGAGCCGCCAGCCGGGAATGCCGTGTCTACTGGAAACAGGCGGTTCTCGGTCGACAAGGAGGTCCGCAAAATGTCGCTGGATCTTAACTGAGAAGTGAGAACGGGCGACTGAGAACTGCCGCTTACCCGCCGGCCGCGAAGCCACCCGAGTGGGCAACCGTCATGCGGAGGTACTTGTAGGGATTCACTGGAGTGTCATTGATGCGAACTTCGTAGTGGAGGTGAGGGCCGGTAGAGCGACCGCTTTCACCCACGTAGCCGATCACTTCGCCACGTGTCACGTGCTGCCCGGCCGTAACTGCGAATCCGGAAAGGTGACCGTACCGGGTGCTGATGCTATTGCCGTGACTGATGATGATCGTCTTCCCGTAGCCGCCCATCGTGTCCGTCGTGATAACGATACCGTCGGCCGGAGCCACAATAGGATGTCCATAGCTGCTGCCGATATCCACTCCGCTGTGGAACGCGCCCTCACCGTTGAAAGGATCGATGCGCTCACCAAAGCTGCCGGTGACCTGACCTTCCACGGGCCAAAGATTCGGTGCCGAATTGGCCTTAATCCAGTCGGCAGTCGTCACATTGCGAGTGAGGCCCATGGTCAGGCCGACCATGGTTGCACCCGTCAGAGCAGAAGTGCGCAGCGCGTGTAACTGATCCAGCGAAGAACTCACTTCCTCGTCTTGGATCTTTTCGGCCGACGCCGTGACCAAGGTCGGTTGCTGCTTCAACCCATACAACGCAGAGACCTCGCTGGCAATTGAGCCCAGCGAAGCAACTTGCAAGTCCCGTTCTTTCGCAACCTGTTCCAGGCGAGAATAATTGCTTTTTAACTGATCCTTTTCGGTGCGCAACTGGTTGAACTCGGCAACCTTCAACAACATGCGCGTATAAGAGCTGGCAATTCCGGTCAGGCTAAGGAATCCGATGGCAGCGCCGATCACGAAAACATAGAGGTAATGGACGGGAATGGAGATTTTGCGCAACTGCCCGTCGTCCCCCCGGGCTACGAAAAGGATGTAGAAGCGCTTTTGCAAATCTTTCCTCTAATTTTGATTCATCAGGTCCGGAACTCCAGGCTCAGTTATCGCAACGAGCGCAAATGCCTGTTCGGACCACCTGACTTTTCGGGCCGCGCTTCCCATCTTGGGAATGGAAACTCTCTCGCGTACCCTTCCTACCAGAACACTGCCAGAACTGAAAAAACTAACAGTCTGCAAGCTCAGTAGCTTGCAGATCTTAAATCCGGCCAAAGGTCTTTTGAATGACTGGTTAACGGTAGCAAACTAGGTTCTCCCTGTCAACGACGCGCAAGGCCCTCTCCGGTTACCGAAGACAGACCAACCGGAGGTCATATCGGACAGGTAACCGACGTGCCTCCGGGCGACGGTTCACCGGCGGACGTTCTTGTCCAGAAACTCGAACACATCACCTTCCCAGAGCGGAATCGAGTTGTAGACGATGTTATGACCCTCATCTGACGTCTTCCCGACCGGCGGGTAGATCTTTAACAGATGACGTTTGTCGAGTCGCTCCAATTCCGCGGCAAGCTCCCTGCCGGGCGTGGTGTCATAATCATTGGTCGCCTGTATGAGCAGGATGGGCACCTTTGCCTTCTTCGCGGCGGCCAAGAGGCACTCTCGCAGTTCGGGAGACTTTGCCCAGGAATTTGCGGCTGCTGCAAAGGTGACCGCGGCGCGCACGCTGCTGTCGCGCTCAATATCGAGCAAGATCAATGAGCCTCCAAAGGAATGCCCGACCACGGCGATTCTTTGGGCATCGATGCCAGGGGTGGTCTTCAAGAACGATAATGCCGCCAGCGTATCGTCAAGATGCGGACCGGTCAGAAGCGCAAAGTTCAGCTTCTGCCGCCCCTCAACTCCCATTGCGGCTTCCTCCTTCTTCAATGCGTCTTGAATGAACTCCCCCTGATCGGCCGAGAGTCCCTGACCACGACGGCACGGATAGAAGAACGCATACCCATGTTTCAGGAATAAGGCCGCGAGAATCTCTGCAGATTGTCCGATCGGCATCCCCGCCGTCTGCGACGGATCGGCTCCGCCGGACCCGTGATTGAACAGGACCCCCGGGAAAGGTCCGGCGCCCGATGGTTTCCAAAGATAGCCTTTGAGGCGCAGATTTCCGCTCGCGAACTCTACGATCTGCGGAGAACCGGGGGTTGCCTGTCCCAGGGTTGGTAGCGGCAGGAACAATATCAGTGCAACTAGAGATCTCACCGCGCCAGTGTATATCCGAATGGATGGCCGCTTGAATTGGTTATAGAGTGTTGTCGTGCCGCTCCCTGAAAAAGCCTTGATTGCCGAAATCCGCCGGATGGCGGGATCTTCCATGCACGGGGAAAAAAGAAGGCGTAATCCCATCCTCACCGGAATCGGAGATGACTGTGCCGTGTTGCGTCCGATGGTCGGCTGCGATTTTCTTGTTACTACCGACTTCACGCTCGAAGCCGTCCATTTCCGCCACAACTGGCATCCGCCAGAATCAGTCGGTCACCGCTGCCTGGCCCGCGGATTGAGCGACATCGCCGCCATGGGCGGCGCCCCGGTCGCAGTCTTCTTGTCGCTCGCAACACCCCGCGATTTGCCGCAATCGTGGGTCAGGCTCTTCACAAGAAGCATCATCACCTTGGCCGAAAAGCACGGAGCGACGCTTGCGGGCGGCGACACTACCGAATCGCCCGACGGAATCCTCGCCGACATCATCGTGATCGGCAGCGTGCCCAAAGGAAGAGCCATCCTTCGTTCGGGCTCGAAACCAGGAGACTTGATTTACGTCAGCGGACAACTCGGCGGGTCAGCGGCAGCTCTCGCAAACTTGCGCGCGCAGCACGGGAAACGAGTAGATCCGCGCGCCTATCCCCGGCACTTCTATCCCGAACCTCGGCTCAAACTAGGCCGCATTCTTCGTGAAACGAATCTGGCTTCCGCCATGATCGACACCAGCGACGGCCTCTCCACCGACCTGGCGCACATTTGCGAAGAAAGCGGCGTCGGGGCCGAGATTGAATCCTCAGCGATTCCCCTTGCTAATGTCGGCAAGCCAACCCGTGAAGTCGACCTCGATCTAGCTTTGCACGGAGGCGAGGACTACGAACTTCTCTTCACGGCCCCGAGCAGAAAACACATCCCGAATCGCTTGGCAGGAGTGACAATTACGCAGATAGGATGGATTACCGACTCCCGGCGGATCTTTCTTCTGAATCCCGAAGGCACAGCCTCCCAGTTGCGTCCACAAGGTTGGGAGCACTTCCGGACTAGTGGGCTGTCGCAAAGACAGCGCTAGCAACACGAATGTAGGAGCGGACGCCTTCGTCCGCCCCGCCGAGCGTCGCGAGGCGTGACGCCGCCTCGTTTGCCACGAACGCTTTCAGCTTCAGCGCGACAGATAGCTAGCTACTTGGCCACTTCTCGTTACTTTCGTTACCACTGAGTACCTATCCGCGCGCCCTAATCCGGACTAGAGTAGGAGCCATGTGGTCCCGAAAATTATTGTTGCTCCCCGTCCTTGCTGCTCTTGCCGCGACAATGTTCGCCCAGAAGAAGCCAGTGGTGATTCCTGGCCCAGCCGTGCAACCTTCACCGGCCGTGACGGATGACCTCATCCAGAAGCAGTTTGGCGATAACTGCACGTTGATGCCCGGGCCTCCGCAGTTCGTTGCCGATCTCGATGCCGACGGCGCCGAAGATCTGATCGTTGTAGCCAAGTGCCGAAATCCTATGGCGGACAAGGATGAATACGGGTTCAACATTGCCGACCCCTACGACTCATTTCTCGGGTTCGGCAACGTGAAAATTACTTCCACTTTCGCCACCGATGTTCCCGAGCGCCGCGGCATTTCATTGCTGATCATCCACGGGACGGAAACAGACGGCTGGCGCGCGGAAAAACCAAAAGCCAAATTCCTGCTCATCAATCTTCCCTTCAAGACCATCACCGTCAAGCGCCTCACGCTAAAGAAAAGACCCCTCCTCGGCATCTACATGGAGGAAACCGGCGAAGGCGAGAGCACCTCTTCGGTGCTCTTCTGGGACGGCAAGAAATACCACTACACGCAATTAGGCTCAACTCTCGAATAGCCGCGCGAGGTTGGAAGCCGGAACTCGGATGGCAAGACCCACAAAACCTGCGACGCAGGCGAAATTTCGATCAGTTGTGAAATTACGCGACATGACCACGTTCTCAACCAGAGCCGGGGCAACGAGGTCTTCGAATCACTCGTCAGCCAGATCCCAACTATCGTCCGGATTGTATTCGGTCATTGCCGACGCAATCGATTCAGTCTCGGGTCCGAGATCTTTCTGATAGACGATCCCATCCCGATTAACCACAAAAGTCATAACTCCCGAATTCTTGTATTGTGCCGGATACGCGAGAATGCCAAATCCACGGACAAGCTGGCCGTTCGCAAGGTAGTCCAGGGCGCCTCCCTTCGCAGAAGGTCCTTGCTGCGTGAGAATTCGAAAATAATAACCGTGAAATGGAGCCCGCTGTCCCTGTTGCGGGTTGTACCCTTCTGAAGCAGCCTGCACGAGGAGAGGGCCGATAGGACTCTGCGGTTCTCCCTCGGAGGACTTCCAATAGAGGCCGTTTTCACGACCTTCATCGCTGATGAATTTCGTCGCGTAATGCTTGCCCGACTCGCGGGCCCGGACCGCCGAGGCATATTCACGTTGCGCCTCCACCAGGACCTGGCAGATTTCAATGGCGTCATTCTCGTTGCGCCCCACGCGACGATAAAGGATTTCCTGCCGGCCCCCGGCAACGTCAAAATACCAAGTGCCAGAGGAGTTTTTCGCGATGGGGATGGGGAAAGGCCAGTTTTCTGCACCGATGTACAGAGTGGCATTGCCGTCCGGTTCGATCACAAGACGGTGCATTCGATCATAACGGCGCAGGAAGTTTTGTATCGTGTTTCTGTCCGCGACGTCATCACCGCTGTGCAGAAGCTCGTCGGACGCATTGCCAAAAATCGATGACAGCGACGCTTTGTTATCCGCTTTCACCGCACCGTAAAGCGCTAATGCGGCGTCACCCGGACTGGCGAAGACTTTTTGATTCCCCTGCTGAGCCTGGCAAAGTGCGTTCAGAATCAAACAAAGCAGCGTCAGCAAGCAGGCCCAGCCGCTCGTACGTCCACTGACAGGGTCGAGAAAGGCTGATGAATTGCCAATATTTCTTGATGGTTCCAAGTACGCTCCTCCCGGTTCTCAATTACAGCGAGGACTAGCGTCGCCGGCCGCCTCCGCCGTGAGGCGCGGTGCGAGCCGGCCTGCCACTTGACGCGGAAGAATTGTGGAAGTTGTTCCCACTGAGACTCTGCTGGCCGCGAGCGCTGTTGACTCGTTCATTTCCGCCCTGCCCATAGCCGCTGAAGGCCCCCGAACTCGTGCCTCGTTCCTGCTGGCCATACCCGCGCTGCGCCTGGCTTAAATTGCCACGGTTCTGGTTGCTCGCCATTTGATTGCGATTTTGGGCTTCCCCAAGCTGCTGTCGGTTTTGATTTTGACCGAGTTGCTGTCGATTCTGCGTCTGCCCAAGCTGCTGCCGATTCGCCGCCTGTACGGGCTGTTGCCGGTTCTGTTCCGGCGATCTTTGCCCTAGCGACGACCCATTGACGTTGCGGAATTGACCCTGGTTGCGTTCGGTACCGAAGTTCGGTGTCGTGAAATTTGAATTGCGAGCCGTGCTGTTAAAGTTGTTGGCGCGGTAGTTGTTGACATTGTTGCGGTTGAAGTTGTTGCGGTTTACATTGTTCGCATTGAAATTGGTCCGGTTCACGTTGTTGACGTTTCGGTTGTAATAGTTATTCCGGTTGACGAATGTATTCGATGTAGATATGTACGTGTTGTGGTTGTAGACGACCGTGGAGCTGTGCCATCCGCAACCCCACGAATTCCATCCCCAGCCACAGCAACTGTTGCTCATCGCCGCCCCAACTGCCATACCCAGCCCAAAAGAAATCAGACCGGTGGCCACAAGTTCCCCTGTCGAGGGTGGCGGTGGCGCCACGTATCCCGGATAGACCGCGACCGGTGCACCGTACACAACGGTCGGGTTGTACGACGGTACATAGACCACGTTTGGCTGGGATGGTTGAATGACGATGGTCTGCGGCGGCGCTTGCACGACCGTCGGCGACTGGCCCGATGATGGCGAAGCTTGCGGTGCGGGAGCGGCGGCTTCTGTCGACACCGTCTGCTGCGGAGTTGACTTCAAGTTTCCCGCCTGCGACGCACGCTGCCGCATGACCTGGACCGAGTTCATTACGTCCTGCGGGATGTTGAAGTAGGCATCCCCAAGGGCCGAAGTCCACGAAAGGTTCGAAGCCATCTGACTCAGCACATCGGGAAACTGCGTGAGGCCCTTGACGCTCACATCCCAAGGCTCCTGGTTGACCGCTTGCATCAAGTCAGCGCCCTTCAGGTTGGAGTTTTGCTTCAGCCATGTCTCCGCCTGTTCGATCTGGTCCGGATAGGTTGAAGCAGCGAGAACCTGAGCAACCAGATTGTCCGGGAAAAGCGCAATGGGCGCCACAAGTTGATAGAGCTCGTCAGCGGACGGCTTGGAGTAGGTCGCGGCCGGCGCTGCCATCCCTGCCTGATTGGTTTGCTTCTCGGCAGACCTGTTGCAGCCATCAAGTATTGGCGTGGTGCACACCAGCACCGCGCTCAGAAACCACGAAAGTATTGGATACCCGTGTCTCATAAAAGTGGAAGGGTTGCGCACCAACTGGTACAGAACGCGCACGAGTTTATGGTTGGGTGTGGGAGGAAAAAACTAGTGCATCTACCAGAGCCCCATTGCAGGCGCTCAGTCTCGAGTTTCCAGGTTGTTTCCGCATCGCGGGGTTGCCGCCTCTGTTTTTGAGGCTATCAATTGATTTCTCCCCCCGTGGCCTCGGACAACCTCCTGGCAGCATTCGCCGACAATCCGCCACAACTTCTCTCGACAAGCTGATGTTAATCAGGCCTTACCCCCGAATTCCCTGATCGCTGATTGACCGACTTCCGCTCGTAATACGGATACTCGTTACTCCCCACCTTGCTGACATTCGCTTCCGCAAACTCAACCACTCGATCGAGCGTAGCCTGTAATTCGTCGCTATACCGCGCAAGGTCTGCGTCGCTCGCATCTCTTGGCACAGGAATCAGCTTTCCAAAGCGCACCAGAGCCCGCGAAAACGGTTTGGGGATCATCATGCGATCCCAGCTGTTGAGGATCCATGCCTTCTCCAAGCCGACGTGAAACGCCGTGAGCGCCAGCCCCGTGGAACGCCCCAGCGCAACAGGACCGGGCTTGACTTTGTGCCGCGGACCACGCGGACCGTCCAGGGTAAAAGCCACAGTCCAGCCCTCCTCGAGCGCGCGCCGTAGTCCGAGCAGCGCCCGCACCGGGTTGCGGCTGCTCGACCCCTTTACCGGCACGAATCCAAACTTCCTGATGATGCGCCCCATGTATTCACCGTCGTAGCTGAAGCTGCTCATCACCCGGATGCCCATGTCCCGCCATATGTACGTCGAGGGGATAATGCAGGAGTGCCAGAATGACGCGACCAGAGGACGCTGTTCCAGGGTCGTCTGCCCACCTTCCTCGGAGGAAACTGACAGGCGCAAGGTCGCCCCGATCACTCGAATAATCACTGTGCCTAACGCTACGATCAGGCTCAGCACGATGCGTTGCCGTAGAGACCACTGACGAGGCCCGGATTCGGGCTGTGCGGACGCTGTCAATTCGCGGGGGCTGGCTTCGGCCACGAAGCCATTGTACGGGAGGAAGGTCTTTCGCCCACTCACGCGGCGATTACGCAATGCTGGTTGTGAAGATCGGACGGAAAAGATATGCGTGAGCGAAACAGTCTTTCTCTGCGATCTTTGCGGCTGTTCTCAGCAATCTCTGCGGTTAAGCTTCGGACGGCCAGGGACGAAAAGCCGAAGCGCGAAGCCCGGCGACCCAAGCCTAATTCTCCAGATAAGAATCAATCCAGGTCTTGATCTTCAGCCGCCGCTCGTCATTAGGATCGAAGCGAACGCCGACCGATTTTGGCTTGTTCCAGCTGACAGCGCCGCGCACATTGACACGAGGCAGCGTCATTAAAGCAAAGGAGACTTCCACATTCACTCCCGTCGAGAAGTCCTCGGCCGTCTTGATCGACATTCCTCCCGAGCTCATCTCGATGCTGGTGGCACTGACCCGCCGCCCATCTCCAACAATCGAGACCTCGGTCATGACCGGGATGCGAACATACCGCCGGAACTCGTGCAAAACCAGCAACCGTGTCGCACGCACCAGTTTCAACATAGCTGATCGTTCCAGCGGTTCCTGAAACATCGCGTTAATTCCGTAGCGCGAATACCGCATGGCATCCTGCGCGCTGCCGCCCACGCCGTAAATCACGCAACGGCTGTTGGAACGTGATCCGCGGGCGGCTTCTAGGATCGACTCCGAGCCGGTCCAGTCGGCCAGCGGAACCACGCATGCTTCAAACTTCTCCCGGCGCATGCGCTCCGCCGCATTGGAAATTACCGAGACAGGTTCGATGCCATACTGACGGAAGCACTCAGCCAGGATGGAGTGGGTCGAATCATTAAAACCTACCAATGCGGCGCGGGCAGCGGCTTTGCGAGTGATGGGGGAGGGCGGGTGGGGCGTCGTGAAAGCTTTATCCATTGTCGGGGAAGACTCCACTTTCGATCGTCATTGTGCGTCCACCTGGCCCGTCTGCAAAGTTCCAAAGGGACAACACGCGGCGTGAGAAGGTTCATCACCGAAAACGGGGAGGCGCGAGAAAGGACATTACGAATCGAAACCCGCGCCGGACAAGGCATTTCGACGATCTGCCTTCAGGCTGGTTCGAACTCACAAGCTGCCGTCGGTATCAGGAATAGCTTTGACCCGACAATCCCGAATGATCGTTGGTCCCGTCCCACTGAGCTAAATAGCGCCTGTAGCCACACACGGGGTGCATGCCTCTTTGACATCATGCAGAACCTGTCGCGGAGTGCCCTTGGCGATGTGCTCTGATCGATCCATCGGCATTTTCTCGCTGCTGGCGGCTACTTTGACGCTTTCCTTCAGCAGGCGTTTATCGACTTCACTGGTGATCCATTTCGCGCCCGCCACTCCTACCAGGAACGCCCCGGCGAGGACAGAGAATTTCAAACTGATCACCGTACGCAGGCTCTTGTCTCCCAATTCAATGCCCGCTCCCGATCCGTAAAAGGCCCAGGAAGCAAAAGCAGCGAATGCCCCGATGAGAACGTTGGAGATAGCGCCTGGGCACCATACACCCGATTCTCTGCGCGGCAAGGCGAAACCGTTGTCGCTGAGAAGAGCATTTACCACCCCGCCGAAGCCTCCGAAGATAGAAATTAGAGAAGCGCACCACCATGGATTCATTTCATCCCCTCCAACCAAAGGAGCCCCCTCCACGAGCGAAGATTGGGATTTTTGGCGAGATTTTCCGCTGAGACCAGCAAGCGAGCCATCCACCCTAATTCCGGGCAGGACCCTCGCTGTTAGGGTTGTGATCAGAAGTAGATTTTCGTTTCAACGGCTGCAACTAATGTACAAGGGGCCGCGCTTTGAGCCGAGCCTCTAGGCGCCGTAGCCCCGTCAATGGACAACTCGAAAAGATCCCCTCTACTCGTGCCAGCGCCGGAACAGTAACGCACCGTTCGTCCCGCCGAAACCGAACGAATTCGACATGGCGTATTCGATCTCGGCCTTACGCGCCTGATTGGGGACCAGGTCCATGCCGACCGTATCGGGATCGGGGTTTTCCAGATTGATAGTCGGCGGTAGCATCTGGTCACGCAAGGCAAGAATCGTGATCCCGGCCTCAAGTCCCCCGGCCCCGCCCAGCAAGTGACCTGTCATCGACTTGGTAGAACTCACCGCGAGCTTGTGATCGCCAAAGAAATTTCGGATGGCATGCGCTTCGAGGGTGTCGCCGATCGGCGTCGAAGTCCCATGCGCGTTCACATAATCCACGTCTTTCGGAGAAATCCCGCCATCCCGTACGGCGTTCCGCATCACCCGGAATCCACCCTCATGCTCGGGAGCCGGTTGCGTGATGTGGTAAGCGTCGCCCGACATGCCGTATCCGGCCACTTCGGCGATGATCGGCGCACCGCGTTTCTTCGCATGCTCCAGTTCCTCAAGAATGAGGATCCCGGATCCCTCGCCGATCACGAATCCGTCCCGCCCCTGGTCCCAGGGACGGCTGGCCTTCTCCGGTTCGTCGTTGCGCGTCGAGAGCGCGCGCATGGCGGCAAATCCGCCGATACCCATTGGCGTAATGGCCGCTTCGGCTCCTCCGGCAATCATCACGTCGGCGTCATCATGCTGAATGATGCGGAAGGAGTCTCCAATGGAATGCGCACTTGTGGTGCATGCGGTTGCCGTAGCTTCGTTCGGTCCTTTGGCGCCGAAGCGCATCGAGACCTGCCCGGCGGCCAGGTTGATAATGGCCGAGGGAATAAAGAAAGGAGAGATACGACGCGGTCCGCCCTCGATCAGCGCGCTATGCTCGCGCTCAATGATGTCGAATCCGCCAATCCCCGATCCAATGTGAACGCCAACGCGCTCGTCATTCTCCGGGGTAATCTTCAGGCCCGACATCTGTATCGCTTCATCCGCTGCCGCAATGGCAAAGTGAATGAAGCGCGCCATCTTCTTGACTTCTTTTTTCTCGATGTACTTCAGCGGGTCGAAGTTCTTGACCTCGGCGGCGATCTGGCACGCGTAGTTGCTCACATCAAAAGCCGTGACGCGGCCCACGCCGCTCTTCCCGGCGACCAGAGCCTTCCACACTTCTTCGGCGGAATTGCCCACGCCACAGATGAGCCCCATGCCCGTGACAACGACCCTGCGTCCGTTCTTCAACTATTTTCCCGCCTTCGCGTGCTTGCCGATGTAGTCGATGGCATCTTGCACGGTGCGAATTTTTTCGGCATCCTCGTCGGGAATTTCGATATCGAAAGCTTCCTCGAAAGCCATGACCAGCTCTACTGTGTCCAGCGAGTCAGCGCCTAGGTCGTCGACGAACGACGCGCTCGCGGTGACTTCCCCCTCATCCACTCCCAACTGCTCCACGATAATCTGCTTTACTTTCTCGTCCACGGCTGCCATATGTATCCTCGCTTGCTTTAATTAGATTTGAATTTCGGATGTCTGGTCGCGCAATCGCAGTTTGTCTTCCCGCCCGTCCGGGCATCTCGACCATTATTTCCGCCCGGCTTGCTGATTGCGGTACGAATCAGGCGAACGTGTAGTGTAATGGTCCCAGTGAATTAGTGTAAAGGAAGGGCAATCTCTTTTCCGGCAAGGCCTCTGTTATGTTGCCATTGCACTCGAAAATCCTAACGGTTGGCTGTGGCTGGGTCAATCGACGCCAAGGGCGTAAGGAGGTCAGTCGTGAAGCAAATCCTATGGATCCTGCTGCTGTGTCCCGCAGCTGGTGCAGTTGCATGTCCAACGGGCCAGCCCAAGAACCAAGCCGCCTTGGTGGAGATCGAAAAGACATGGGCTCGAGCCTTGGAAGAACATGACATCAACGCGCTCAATTGCATTCTGGCAGACGAGTTCGAGGACGCGGACGCCCAGGGGAAACTGGCTGACCGGAGCGCAGTTATTGCGAAGGCGGCAACTTCACGCGCCGTGCATCACGAGCTATCGGATTTGCACGCCCACATCTATGGTGACGTCGCGTACATCCGTGGCATGGCCGACGCGACAGACACGCAAACCAAAGCCATCACGAAAGTCCGGTTCACAGACATCTACGTGTACCGCGAGGGACGCTGGCAGTGCGTAGCCGGACACGAATCCCTCGTCTCTGCGATTTCTCACTGACAACCGGAGAGCCGAGTCCTATGCGCGCCGTCGTACAGCGAGTAAGCCGAGCCAAGGTCACGGTCGACGGTTACATCGTGGGCGAAATCGGTTTGGGACTTCTAGTCCTGCTGGGAGTGGGACAGGAAGACACGGATTCCGATGTCGCTTATCTCGCCGAAAAGATTACAGGCCTGCGCATCTTCGAAGACTCTGATGGCAAGATGAATCTGAGCGTCGCCGATCTCGGAGGCAGCGTCTTAGCCGTCTCACAGTTCACCCTCTACGGCGATGTTCGCCGAGGTAAGCGCCCATCGTTCGATGCCGCGGCTCGACCCGAGACCGCCCGCCTGCTTTACGAGTCATTCGTAGAACGCATCCGCTTGGCAGGTCTGCGTTGTGAGACCGGGCGCTTCCAGGAAATGATGCGGGTCGAACTGGTGAACGAAGGGCCGGTGACCATCTTGCTCGACTCAAGAAAGAATTTCTGATGGCGGCATCGAGATGAACTGCGCTGCCATAACCTCAAAGGTGATGGTCGGGCCATGCCCCTCTGATCCGGAGGATTTTCACTACCTGCGGTCGCACTCGGTGACGGCAATTCTCAGCTTGCTCACTCCCGAAGATATGGCAGGACTGGGGCTCGGATGGGAGGAAAATCAAGCAGACAACGCAGCTTTGGTCTACTGCAACGTTCCGGTAACCGACTTCGATGATCTGGATCTTAAGGAAAAACTTCCTGCCTGTGTAGAGTCTCTCGACAAACTACTTAAGGCTGATCACAACGTCTACGTTCACTGCACGGCAGGAGTGACGCGGTCGCCCACCGTAGTCGCTGCTTACTTGCACTGGAATCTAGGATGGCCACTCGAACAGGCTGTGGAACACTTGATGGTCTTGCGCCGTTGCTACCCTCGTGAAGACCTTATTCAGATGGCTCGACGGCAACCGTAGTCGATCTGTGCGGCTCACTCAGGAACCTCATCAAACCGGCGCAGCATGGGCTTCATCGTCATTCCTTGCACGAAAATCGAAAATGCCACGACAGCAAAGCTGGTACTGACGATTGATTCCCTCTCCGGAACTTCCGGGGGCAAGCTGAGCGCCAGCGCTAGCGCCAAGGCACCGCGGAGTCCGCCCCAGAACAGAACATGTTGGTGCCGCATGCTGACACGAAGTCTCGTCCGCGCAAACAGCCCACAACACGGATAAACCGCGATTGCGCGTGAAAGTAAGATCAGCACGATCGCCACAAATACGGCCAACCAACCTCGCAAAAAGTGCTCCCGGCCCACGCGGATCCCGATCAACAAGAACACCAGCGAGTTGGCGACGAACGCTGCGTATTCCCAAAACGACTGGATGCCCTGGCGGTCCGCATCCGGAATGTATTTCATCGCGCGCGTATTTCCCAGTATCAGTCCGGCAACCAGCGTAGCCAGCACACCCGAAAGATGGAGATCCTCCGCCAGCAGAAACGAACCATACGCGGCCGCAGTCGTGAACGTAAGTTCGACGAATAGCTCTTCGGTTCGGCCCGCCAGCAACAGTGCCGCGTACGCCACCACCGCTCCGCACACGAGGCTTCCCCCAATCACCACCACAAGCCTCAGCGAGACTTCCCATGCACTCACTGGAGTGCCGGTGGCCGCTGCGACGCAGATTGCAAACAAAACCGCCGCCGTGCCGTCGTTGAACAGGCTTTCGCCTTCTACAAGTCCCCGCAAGCGCCCTCGCACGTTCGTTCCTTTGAAAGCGGCGATGACAGACACCGGATCGGTCGCCGAGATCAGTGCGCCGAACACTAGCGCGCTGGCCCAGGGCCAGTGCGTAAGGAAGTGCATTCCAGCTGTAGTGACACCGGCTGAGAGAACTACTCCCAAGCTTGCCAGCACGAGCACCAACGGCAGATCTGCCCGCAACTGCGGCCAGTCCAGACTGAAGGCGGCCTCAAAGATGAGAGGAGGCAGCAAAACCGCAAAAAGAAGATTCTTGGTCAGGTTGACGACCGGGCTGAATGGAAGAAGAGCCAGGACGATACCGGCTGCCACTAAGCCTACGCTGTAAGGCAGACGCAGTCGCCGCGTCACGATCGCGACTACGGCAGAAATGAGCAGAAGTAGCGCTGCTTGTTGGACGCTGATTTCCATCATTCGGCGTTCGGATGCTGCCAGTTGCGACTGACTCTGAAAAATGCAGTCGCTGAAGAATCTATCTGAAATGGTCGATCCTGTGAATCGGCCGAGATCGGCGTTTCAGACCCGCGGCTAGGGCTGAGAGGTTGGACCGTGGTCCTTCCTGAAAGATGCCGCGGTCTGGCGAATCCCTTCAACATAAGGAGTTCCCGAGAACCCGAAAGCATCCGCAAACTTGGACGAATCAAAAATGTAGGGAGAGTCGCTCTGGTAGAGCATCTCGAAGGATTCGGCAATGGGCCCGTTGAACCATCCTGCAACGCGCAGCATGAGCCGATTCAGGACGCGATATCGTGGCGCAACGCCAAGTTCCTTTCCCGCCACGGTGATGAACTGCTTGCCTGTAAGCGGATTCGGAGCCGTTGGCACGTGCCACGTCTGGTTCCACGCTGATTCATGTCCCGCAAGCATGAGCAGGCTTTGAGCGGCGTCTGGAGTATAAGTAAAAGAGTGCGGAACCGAATCGTTTGCCAACCACGATGCTTTCTGATTCTTTGACAGCGGCTCAAACACTAGAACGTTGGGCACAGAGTTTTGTGTTTCCGGGCCATAGAAGTCGGCGGATCGGGCAATCATCGCGGTCAGAGAACCAGCCTTCCATTCATTCATGAGTGACATTGCAATGCGAGCCCGAATCTCGCCCTTCTTGCTCGACGGGTTGAAAGGCATGTCCTCAATCATCGGCCCGTTGACCTTGCCGTACATGTAGACGTTGTCGAAGAACACCAGTTTTGCGCCCGCCCGTTTGCAGCCCTCGATCGCATTCGACATGATGCGCGGCCAGCTTTCCGCCCAAACCCGGTGATCGTATTTCAGACCGACGAGAAGAAATACCACAGACGATCCTTTCACTGCAGCAATCGTCTGCTCTTTGTCCGAGAGGTCCGCCGGATAAATTTCGGTAGCGCCTGGGGCCATCCGGGGACTGCGCCCGACCAGTCGGAAGGGCTGGCTTCGTTCAGCCAGCAATTTGACTAGTTCATTGCCGATAGCGCCGCCGGCGCCGAGGATGGTGATCACTTGCTCGCCCCCTTTGGCGCCCTATGCACGAACGCGCGCCGTTAGAACATCTGCTTCGACAAATTCTGCTGGATGTATCGTCTACTGTCGAACTTGCGGCCTGTACTCTCGCCCGACATGTACCGAATCTGCCCGAAGATCGGCCGTTCGAACCAGGGGCGGTCGAACTTTCCCACAATCGCCCAGGCAATCCCGGCGTACCCGTTGGGATCGCGTCCGTCAAGTTCGTACTTGTCGTTCAGCCTGACAGCAATCTGATGCGCCTGGGCGGGACTTGGACTCCACTCCAGAATCTTCTTTGCCCAGTACATCCGCAGGTAGTTGTGCATCCACCCGGTGTTCACCATCTGCATTTGAGCGGCATTCCACAGTTGGTCGTGGGTTTCGGCATCCTCCAGTTGCCGCTCGGTATAGACAATTGGCCGACGATCTTTCGCATGCCGGGCCAGCGTTCGATGCGCCCATGGTTCCGCGCACTCAAACGAGTCATACTCCGCATTAAAACGCACCAGATTTTCCGCCAGCTCGCGCCACGTGATGATCTGGTTTAGAAAAGCCTCCTTGTCTGCCTTCGGCGCATCGGCGTTCTGCACAGCCAGCGCAACCGTAATGGGACTGATGTGCCCGAAATGCAAATACGGCGAGAGCCGGCTGGTGTGTTCGATTTCTGGCTTGTTTCGCAGCGTCCCATAGCCCAGCAGCTTGTGCGCAACAAAATCCTCCAACAGACGCAACGCCTCGCTGCTGCCGCCTTTCCACTTCGAAACCGGCAGGACCGACCGATCGATCTCCCACCCTTCTGTAATGCGGCACTTTGGATCCAGTGATTGGAGTTCGTGTGGCTTCTCCCAGCTGACATTTGCATTCGGATTTGTTGATGCAATCAGAAACTTCTTGAGATGTGCCTGCAGCCGTGGACGGATCGTGTGCGCAGCATACTGAGCCTTCTCAAGCAGCCTGGAGGGCACGATGACATCGGCGTCCACAGTCCAAAGCGGCACCTTGAGCTTCTGCGCGGCCTTCTGCCGCCATCTCTCCGGCTCACGCATCGGATTCTCGTCACCCACCACCAGTGCTGCCTTCACTTCGTCGCAGAACTTCAGCAGACTGTGATCTGGATAGCGCCGCAACACGAACCCGACATTTCTATCGCGCAAACAAGCGGCAATATCACCAATACCTTCGTTCAGAAAACGGTAATGCCGCAGATTCGCGTGGGGATAAAACGGCACGGGCGCAAAGAAAACCACCACCGGCCTGCGCAGCACGTTGCCGACTTCCACTGCCACGTCGAGCGCTGGATTGTCGACGCCACGCTGCGCCCGCTGCATCCAATACACAACGCAGGTGCCGTCAGAGCGAGGCATGCCGCCTCGCCTCACGGTAACGCGCGCATCACCTGAGATGGTTGAAAGCGGATCCATGGATCGCGATATAAGGTCCGCAAACCCTCGAAACGCCAACTAATCGTTTGATCCACACAACCCCTGACCCGTCGCATGCCTTTTGAAACCAGCGTGGCCGACGGGGAGTGGAGAGAAAAAAACCAGAGATGCTTTTCCTCAGGAGAAACTTGGCTCTAGCGCGCCTGCAGAATCGCATCCACAATCTTCGCCGTCTCCAGCGACGCCTTCACATCGTGCGTCCGCACAATGTGCGCGCCCTTGAGGATCAAGGCAGCTTGCGTCGCTAACGTGCCATAGAGGCGCCCTTCCGGAGGCACATCTGTCCCGGGCCCGCCAAGAGTTCGCCCGATGAATGATTTCCTCGAAGTACCCACCAGCAGCGGGAATCCGGCGGCCTGCAATTCATTGAATCGACCGATCAGCGGATAATTTTCGTCGAACCGCTTCCCAAAGCCGAATCCCGGATCGAGCACGATCCGTTCACGTCGGACCCCCGCAAGCACCGCCCTCTCCGCCCAGTCCTTCAGTTCACGCTTGACCAGCAGGACAACATCACCCGGAGGCGGCATACTCCTCCATTCCTCCGGACGCCCACGCATGTGCATCAGCACAACCCCGGACTTCCGCTCCGCGGCGGTCTTCGCCATCTGAGGATCCCAGCGCAACCCGCTTACGTCATTGACAATCTCCGCACCTGCCTCGACCGCAGCCCGGGCCACCGCTGACTTGTAAGTGTCAATCGAAATTACTGCCTTCGGATGCCGCTTCTTCAATTCGCTGACGACCGGAATCACGCGTCTGAGTTCTTCTTCCACAGTTACGGGTGGAGCGGCTGTGCCGCCAGCCGCAGCGGTCTGCTCCGCGGTGCCCCTCGGGCCGGCATCCACGCGTGCTCCGGGACGCGTAGATTCGCCTCCAATGTCGAGGATGTCAGCGCCCTCTTCGAGTAGACGTTCGGCGTGCTCGATCGCCTGATCGTGCTCCAGGAATTTCCCGCCATCGGAGAACGAATCCGGCGTTACGTTGACCACCCCCATGATCAACGTGCGCTTCCCCAGTTCCAACGTACGCGTGGGCAGGCTCCACTGAAAAACCGCTCTCATGCGGCAAGATTCTAAATTAATGTCTGGGTAAGAAGGATACCGGGCACTTACCTGCGCCGCGCGGCCGCCTCGCGTCGGCGCATCCTATACGCCGCGCCGGGGCCAGTTCCCGTGGGAGGTTTGCGGCGTCCTTCAAGGAGTTCTTTCAGCACGCTCGCGTTGTTGTGGGTTTCCATCTTCGAAGCAAACAGCAGAGTCAATCGTTTTTTGGCTTGGGCCAACTCATACAAACGCCGCAGGGCGGCCTGCGACTCTGGCTGCTCCAATTCTTTGAGATACTTATTGCGGAACGCTTCCCATTCCCCGGGACGCGCGTGATACCACCGGCGTAGTTCGTTCGATGGCGCCAGATCGCGCAGCCACTCATCGATCGCGGCTTGTTCCTTCCGGAGTCCCCGCGGCCAAAGCCTGTCGACCAGCACTCGTATCCCATCACTCCGAGATGCCGGTTCGTAAACCCTCTTCATCGCGACCGTCATATCGTGCTCTACTATTGTAAATGCGGCGAGGGACGCCGCGAATGGTCCAATCGGATGAAATTCATGCCTTCAGAACAAGACGATTCTGTCGTGAAGCGCTTATCTCCCCTCATCGCTGCGACACCTGCTGTATTGCTGGCCGCCATACTCCTGCTGGCCTGCGACGTGGAGCGGCGCAAGTCTGACGCCGAACTCGGATTGAACGCCCAACAAGCGTCCGGCCGCCACATCTACGATGCCGAGTGCGATCGTTGCCACGAGCCTTATTCCACCCGCGGCCGGAAAGGCCCGGGACTGAAAGGCATTTACCAGCACAAGTATCTTTCTCTGAGTGGCCTGCCCGCGAACGATGAGCGCGTCTCCGATATCATTCGCCTTGGACGAAATGAGATGCCGGGCTTCAATCAAAAACTCAGTGCGCAGGACATGCAGGACCTTCTCGCATACTTGCATACTCTCTGATGAAGACTGTGACGAAATCGGATCTGTTTCGTGAACTGCCGTCGGTGGATGAACTGCTCCACGCCTCAGACTTCACGGCTCTTGTGGCGGAGCACGGTTCGGCCGCCGTCACCGATGCGATCCGTTCTGTGCTCGCCCGATTGCGCGAGCAGATTTCTTCCGGCCTGCTGAATCGCGACAGCCTGCATCTCGCGCTTGGCGGATTAAAATCTGCAACCGACGCTCAACTGCACAAGGTCCTGAGTTATTCCTTGCGCCCCGTCGTTAATGCAACGGGTGTTATTCTCCACACAAATCTGGGACGAGCCCCGCTGTCAGAGGACGCGCTCACGCACGTCCGCCAAGCCGGCAGGTCATATTCGAACCTTGAATTTGACATCGACGCGGGCGAACGCGGCAAGCGTGATGTTCACGTAGATCGCCTCTTCCGGAGGTTGATGGGCGGAACGACCCATGTAGAGACACCCGCCTCGCCTGCCCTGAGCGAAGTCGAAGGGCCTGTCCCGCACAGGCGAAGACAAGTGGAGTTCGACCACGACGTTTCGACCATCGTCGTCAACAACAATGCCGCGGCAGTCCTGCTCGCCCTGAACACCCTAGCCGAAGGCGGCGAGGTCATCGTCTCCCGCGGAGAACTCGTGGAGATTGGTGGCTCCTTCCGTATTCCCGATGTGATGGCAAAATCCGGAGCGACTCTCCGCGAGGTAGGCACCACCAACCGAACCAGAATCGCTGACTACGAGAAAGCCATCACCGACAAAACTCGGCTCCTGTTGCGGGTTCACCGCTCCAACTTCGAGATCACCGGCTTCACCGAACAGCCCGCGATTCCAGACCTGGTGGCACTTGCGCAAAAGCGCGGATTGCCACTCATGGAAGACTTGGGCAGCGGCGCTCTGGTCGATCTTGAGCAATTCGGAATTCGCGGCGAATCCAGCGTGCTCGACAGTTTGCACGCCGGCATTGATGTCGTGACGTACAGTGGTGACAAGCTGCTGGGTGGTCCGCAGGCCGGACTCCTCAGCGGACGCGCCAATCTGATTGCACGCATGCGGTCCAACTCATTGTTCCGTGCGTTGCGGGTAGACAAAATGACATATGCAGCTCTGGAAGCGACTCTCCTCGCCTATGTGAAACGCGAGTACGCGGCCATCCCCGCTCTGCGAATGATGAGCCTGACCAAGGAAGAAATCGGCACACGCGCAGAAATCTTGCAAAAGCGTGTTCAGTCCTCAGAGATGAAGTTCGACCTTATCGATGGCGACTCGGTGATTGGCGGCGGAGCAGCCCCGTCGTCTGTGCTGCCCACTCGGCTCCTCGCAATCACCTGCGACACCCTGAGTGCGGATGACCTTTCGGCCAGGCTGCGAGATTCTGATCCGCCGATCATTGCGCGAGTCGACGAAGGGCGCGTCCTGCTAGACCTGCGCACAGTACCTCCCGAGCAGGATTCCGCCATCGCAGATGCCCTGCAGCGAATCGCATGACCTCGGCATCGAACAACCCTTGGCGACTCTCTATACGATCGGACACTCCACGCGCTCTCTCGATGACTTGATTGCGTCACTCCGTGCACACCAAATCAAGACTCTGGTGGACATTCGTGCATTCCCGATGTCGCGCCGGCTTCCACAATTCAACCGGGACTCTCTCGTCGAAACCCTGCCGGCCTTCGGTATCAAGTATGTATGGATGAAAACTCTGGGTGGATATCGTAAGAAGATCCGGGAGGATTCACCCATATCGCCCTGCGGAGCGATAGCTTCCGCAACTATGCCGACTACATGCTTACGCCAGAGTTCAATTCGGCAGTGAAGGAATTGATTGCTCTTGCAGAAGAGGCTCCCACCACCTACATGTGCGCGGAACGTGTCTACTTCCACTGCCATCGCATGCTGGTTTCCGACTGGCTGACCGCGCATGGACATGAGGTGCTGCACATCGACCGCACGGACCCCGTCAAACCACACAAGCTAACTTCTGAAGCTCGAATGATCGATGAGCATCTGATCTACCGCGGAGATCGCCTGCTGTGATGTCCGGAATCAAACGCCATGTCGTGTGCGTGAGAGGTGATTTTTCAACAGGGCGGTGGCGGAAACACGAGGCAAGCTGAGCCGCGAGGTGGCGAAAGAATAAAACCCACGTAAGGCGTGGGTTGCAAGTGAAGCATGAGAGGGCCCCGAAGGGCCGAAAGAGCCGATCTCCCAGGAGAGAAGCTCATTCTCACGTATAGCCCAAAGGTTGCAACCGAGTCTCCTCAGCTTTACTATCGCCATAACGTGCCCACTCCTAAAGACGAAATGAGCCGTGAGCGCCTGGTGTCGGCTGCTCCAGTCGACGACGATTCATCGTTTGAGCTGAAGCTCCGCCCGCAACGCCTCGGCGAGTTCATCGGGCAAAAGAAAGTCAAAGAACAACTGGCCGTCGCGATCGAGGCCGCTCGTTCCCGCGGCGAGGCCATGGATCACGTCCTGCTCTACGGACCGCCGGGCCTGGGCAAAACGACGCTGGCGAACATCATCGCCAACGAACTGGGCGTGCACTTCCAGCCCACCGCGGCGCCACTGTTGCAGATTAAGGGCGATCTGACTGCCATCATCACGAACCTGCAAGAAAAACAGGTCTTGTTCATCGACGAGATTCACCGTCTCCAGCCTGTTCTTGAGGAATTGCTCTATTCGGCGCTTGAGGACTACAAACTCGACATCATCATCGGACAAGGGCCATCGGCGCGCACGCACACGCTGGAAGTAAAGCCCTTCACATTCATCGGGGCCACAACCCGCGCCGGATTGATCTCAGCTCCCTTGCGGGCCCGCTTCGGCATTGTCCTGCGATTGGAGTTTTACACAGCCGAAGACTTGCAGGTGATCGTGGAGCGCTCGGCAGATATTCTCGGTGTCGCCATCGATGATGCCGGCGCCAAAGAGATCGCCAACCGCTCACGCGGAACGCCGAGAATTGCCAACCGTCTCCTGCGCCGGGTTCGCGATTACGCCCAGGTTCGCGGGAGCGGCAAAATCGATGAACCCACCGCCAAGGCTGCCCTCGAACTCCTGGAAGTCGACCAGTATGGATTCGACGAAGTCGACCGCCGACTGCTCCTGACGATCATCGAGAAATATCAGGGAGGCCCCGTCGGCGTGAACACGCTGGCTGCCGTCCTGGCAGAAGAGCCCGACGCCATCGAGGAAATTTACGAACCCTTCCTGATGCAAATCGGCTTCCTCAACCGCACCCCTCGGGGCCGGGTGGCAACCCAGTTGGCCTACGAACACTTCGGTATCACCCCGAGCCGGCGACAGGCATCCTTGTTCTAAGCCGCTCGATGGTCGTAGTCCATTCGTCAACTCGAGCAACATTCTTTTGATGTTTTGTGATACGTCGTCTTGGTGTATCTTGCTGGATTCACACTTGAAATTGCTTTTTTGAAGACGTTGTGAGGGTACGTGCGTTCGAAGCAGGGTCCCAGTCTCCCCCAGTCTAAGTTCCTGATCTTCCACGGCGCATTGCTTGCCAGTTGGCTCACCGGCGCGACTTTCGCCCATGCGCTTGCTCCGCAAACGAGCAATCCGCCAACGCCCCAGTCACAGCAGGTACCTTCCCCTTCCGCTCAGGTGCCGGAACCCCCCACTCGCGATTCCGAAGTCCAGCCGGCTCCCAAGTCCGAGGTCGCTCCAGCCACGATCAAGATTCCCCGCCTTTCCCGTGCACCTTCGCTCGACGATTTCTTAAGCATGCAACCGCAAGGCGAGGCTGCCCTGCAAATGGCGAAGATCACAGGCTTCACGCAGCGCAATCCGCACGATGGCGAGGCCGTCTCCGAGCCCACCGACGCCTATCTCGGTTACGACCAGAGGAATCTGTACGTGGTATTCGTCTGCTTCGACGATCCAAAGAAAGTGCGCGCCCGCATGTCGCGCCGCGAAGACATCTACGACGACGATCAGGTCGAAGTGATCCTTGACACCTTCCACGACCGCCGCCGCGCCTATGCCTTCCAAGCCACGCCACTCGGTGTGCAATGGGACGCCATCTGGACCGAAGCTTCGCGTGAGGAAGAAACCCAGAGCCATTTCGATACTTCCTTCGATACCGTCTGGAACTCCCGCGGCAAAGTCACGAGTCGCGGCTTCGTCGTCTGGATGGAAATTCCCTTCAAAAGCCTGCGTTTTCCCGCGAACAAGGTGCAGGAGTGGGGCATCATTCTTTACCGTGGAATTACACGCAAAACCGAAGACTCTTTCTGGCCCCACATCACTTTCAAAGTGGAAGGCCGCCTGGGCCAGGCCGCCACCCTTTTCGGCCTGGAAGGCATTTCGCCCGGCCACAGCATCGAACTGATCCCTTACGGCCTCCTCCGCAGTTTCCGCGCGCTCGATACCCGTGACTTCCAGAATCCCTACTTCCAGCAAGCTGCCGTGCAAGGTCAGGCGGGTATGGATGCCAAGTTCGTGCTGGGCGACCGCTTCACCATCGATGCCACCGCGAACCCGGATTTCAGCCAGGTCGAATCCGAAGACCCGCAGATCACCGTCAACCAGCGGTATGCCGTCTATTTTCCCGAGAAGCGGCCATTCTTCCTGGAGAACGAAGATTTCTTCCGCTCCCCGATGAACTTGTTCTTCACCCGCAACATCGGCGATCCCTCGGCCGGCATCCGCCTCACGGGCAAAGATGGCCCATATTCCGTCGGAGTCATGAGCGCAGACGACCGCAGCCCCGGCCTCGCGGTTCCGGATTACGACCCGCTGTCTGGCATCCGCTCCTACTTCACCGTCGCGCGCGTGACCCGCGATCTCTGGAAGCAATCCAGCGTCGGCGCTCTCTATACCGATTGGGAATGTCCCACGACCGGCGAATTCAACCGCGTCGGCGGCGTCGACACCCGCCTCAAGTTCAGCCCCAACTGGACCCTCGACGGCCAGGCCGTCACCAGTTCCAGCAACATTCTCGGCAACGTCTTCAGCCCAACCTATTCATCGCAGAACTGTGAAGCCAACGCGTACCCGTTCAGCTCAGGCAATCAAGGGAATGGTAATCACTACGCTGGCCCCGCGGAGCGCCTGCAACTGCATCACGATAGTCTGCACCTCACTTACGACGCCCAATACAACGACATCAGCCCCGGCTTCGTCTCGATCCCCGGCTTCATCAACCGGGTAGACATCCGCGAGATAAAGCAGGAAGCAGATTATCGATTCCGGCCGACGCATGGTTGGATTGTGAACTGGGGTCCGACAATCAACACCCGCAACGATTTCGATCACACCGGACTGCGCCTCGATGCCGATTATTCGGGATATCTGGCCATCCAGGGACGCGGGCAAACCGTCATCTACCTGCATCCCTACGGGGACACCCACGAACGCCTCCGTCCGCAGGATTTCTGTTTCTACGGGTATTGTTATTCGCCGTCTCTATCCAACCAGGACTACCACGAGCACCAGAGCGGCGCCTCGTTTCAGACGGGTTACTTCAAGAAGGCTACGATTCTTGCAAGCTACTACTGGGGCAATACGGTGAACTTTGTGGCGCAGCCCGACGAGCAGAATCCAACGCCCTATAACCATCCCTTTGTAGCTCGAGAAGATACCGCGGAAGCCATGCTCTCCCTTCGTCCCTTTCAGCCACTGAAGATCGAAAATACTTACCTCTTCGATCGCCTTCGCGCCCCGCAAGACGCTGTCCTCGCCGCACGTGCTCAATTTCCGGGCGCCGGCACGGGCATCTTCAACAACCACATCCTGCGCAGCAAATGGAACTGGCAGTTCACCCCAAAGCTCTCCGCCCGTGTCATCCTGCAATACAACGCGCTGCTGGCCGGTACTCCCGGTATCGGGTCCCCCTACACCTACCTGCCCACCCAGCGCCAATTCAATGCCGACTTCCTGGTCACCTACCTGGTCCATCCCGGCACCGCGATTTATGTCGGCTACAACAGTGATCTGCAGAATCTGGCCGTCGTTCCCATGACGCCAATCTCTCCCGGATACGTCACCAATACCGCCCGCGGCTACATCAACGACAGCCGTCAATTCTTCGTCAAAGTCAGCTACCTGTTTCGTTTCTAGTGTAGGGATAGCCGCCTTGGCTGTCCGCGCAGAGCAAAAGCTCCGCCGCCGTCAGCTTCGTCTCAGGCGTAAACTGCAGCCGGGGAGCTCCCATGAGACCGCGGCTCATATCGTTCCCCAGGCAGCCGAAACCCCCCGCCCAAGCTCCAGGATCACTACTAATCTCCGCGGCCTCTGCGCAGTTTCTCGGCGCTCTCGGTGGCCAAAGTCTTTGCCTTGTTGAAGGTCCAAGCCCGGCCCCGAGGTTGAGCGGGATTGCTGAATCCTCTGCAAATCCGGTAGAATCAAATGATCCGAATCGAGGTTAAGTCCCGGGGTAAAACTGTTATGAAAGCAGCAATTCATCCGTCCTATCACGAAGTCCGTGTGCACTGCGCGTGCGGCAATACGTTTATGACCCGCTCCACCCATAAGGGCGACATCGGCGTTGAAATCTGCTCGAGCTGCCATCCATTCTTCACCGGCAAGCAGAAGTTGGTCGACACCGCCGGCCGCGTCGAGCGCTTCCGCCGCAAATACGCCAAAGCCGAAACGGCGAAGAAGTAAGCCACGGATTCTCACGGATCTACGCGGATCAAGCCCTCGCCCAAGCGGGGGCTTTCGTTTAGGTGGCGCTATGATCACCATAGGTTTTGCAGTCTATTAAAATGAGCCGGGAAGGGCATGACTTTCAGTCGTGCCGAATACGCACCCGATGATGATGCAGCTTTACCCGCTGAGGGCCACTGGGCGAAACCACATGCGCAAGTTCTGGGACAATTCGATCACAAACGGCGCCGCCACAGTCGGCGAACCGCTGTCCCTGAAGCCAGTCCCGAAATTCCTCCAGATCGGCTCCGTCACCATCTCCCCCGCTACAGTCCTTGCTCCCATGGCCGGAGTCACCGACACCGTCTTCCGCCGCTTCATCCGCAACCTCGGCGGATGCGGGCTCATCATGACGGAATTTACCTCGGCCGACGGCGTCCTTCGCAAGAAAGATCAAAAAGCCAAGCGTTACCTTCACTTCTACGAAGACGAGCACCCCATCTCTGCCCAACTCTTCGGCAGCGATCCCAAGGTCATGGCCGAAGCCGCTCGCATGGTGGAAGGTCTGGGCTTTGATCTGGTCGACCTCAACCTGGGATGCCCCGCCAAAAAAGTCGTGAAGTGCAACGGAGGCTCTGGCCTCCTCCGCGACCTCCCAGCGATCGGCAAGATTTTCGAGTCCGTCCGCGCCGCCGTGAAGATCCCCTTCACCGTTAAATTCCGCGCCGGATGGAACGACGAAGAAATCGTCTGCGTAGAACTAGCCCGCATGGCCGAGAACTGTGGTCTAGCCGCCGTCGCTCTCCACGCCCGCACCCGCGAACAGGGATACAGCGGCCAGGCCCGCTGGGAATGGATCGCCGCCGTGAAAGATGCCGTGAAGATCCCCGTGATCGGCAATGGCGACATCCGCACCCCCGAGGACGCCTGTGCCATGGTCACGCAAACCGGCTGCGGCGCAGTAATGATCGGCCGCATGGCTCCAAGCAACCCGTGGATCTTTCGCCAAATCGAGCAATACAGCACCGCAATCGCCACAGCCCATGTAGGGGCGGGCTCCTTCGCCCGCCCGGTCGAGCAGAGCTCGACAGCTGCGGCCGAAATCGATGAGCGACTGGGATCAAGCCGTGTTGGTGCACCTGACGACTTCGCATGCACCGTAAACGCAGACTTATGGCAAGCCGCAGCCGCCGCAGAAAGCCTCCCGGCCTCTTGTCATCCTGAGGAGCCGTTTTTCGGCTCCGGAGG
Organism: Binatia bacterium; assembly: GCA_035577905.1. Classification (GTDB taxonomy): domain Bacteria; phylum Acidobacteriota; class Terriglobia; order Terriglobales; family Acidobacteriaceae; genus Sulfotelmatobacter. The sequence continues at coordinate 83,450 of DATKAP010000004.1, read as the reverse complement.
ACCTATGCACGTTGTCGGCGCGACCCGCGAAGCCGACAATCGCACAGAGCTCTATGATCACCCCACCGAGCAAGACCGCTACCAGATGATCCGCACTTACTTTCAGATGCTGATCGAAGAAGATCTCCCCGACGCAGTCGGGAAAATGAAGCAATTCGCCTCCTGGTTCACCCACGGAGTCCCCGGAGGCGCCGCTCTCCGCAAGGCCATCTACGAATCAAAAAGCGCCCCAGAAGTCCTGGGGCGCGTTGAAGATTTCTTCGAAGGACGCTTGTGTAGCGCGCCCGCGCTCGGCCGCGAGATGTAGCCTCTAGGCTTGCGGCTCGCCGCTCATCGCTTCACCCGATAATAATCAACTCCAGCCGAACTCCCGGGTGATCAAAGCTGTAGAGCCAATACTCATCGTCCATGTAATCGATGTAGTAATCGTCCGCATCGTACATCCAGCCCGCTGGCCACGGTTCAACTAGTTCGAACACGTATCCGCTGTAGTTGAATTGCGGCCTGCCCTCATAAACCTGCAGGCGCCCGGGATGAAACCGATGCTCACGCCCGAAGTGCGCGCGGAAGTCCGGCTCCGGGATTCTCCGCTGATTCCGTTCGTGACCCTCCGCCCGGGCATGCTCGTTGCCCTGCATCTGACCTTTGGGTTGTGCCTGTTCATGACGGTCTTTCTCCCGTTCCTGCTGCTCTCCCATGTTCTGCCGCTGTTCCGGCTTTTGCATCTGCCGTTCGTCCTGTTGGTGTTCCGGATGCCGGTCTCCACTTTGCGGCTGCTGCGCCGGTCGCCCCTCGTTCTGCGGAGTCATTTCGCGCCGATCCCCGCTCTGCGGTGGTTCATTCTTGCGCTCGTCTGGCTTTGCCTGTTCCTGCGGATGCGCTTGTTCCTGAGGCCGAGCCTGTTCCTGCCGATTCTCCGGCTTTCCATTTTCCGGCTGATCGTTCTTATGTTCGTCCTGCGCCACGACCATCGTGCTCATACCCAGCAACAGCGAAGCACAAATCCCGCCCACGACCGAAAGTCTCTTCATATGGATCCTCACTCGCGAACTGTAGTTTCGAAAGCGTGACACTCACGCGAAAACTGATCTGCGTGAGGGCCGTAATCCAGATGCGAATGGAGAGGTTGGTGTTGCCGGAAAGGACTGATTGCGTAAACCCCACTTGGTTGTACATCGATTCGCCTGAAACTTACAGCCTTACCTCATGGAACCTACTGGCTCCGCAAGGTGTCTCTACAATGTGGCCGACCGAGAGTGGAATCCGTTGCTTGCCCTCATGTGGAGAGTGCTCTTCCGCATATCCTTCGGCGGATTCATCGTTCTTCAAACCATCGCATCCGCGCTGCTCTTATGGGGGCTCTCCCAGATTTTCTCTGACGACAACAGCATTGCAATAGGTGCCACGGCGGTTTTACTCCTCGTCAGCCCACTCGTGATTGGTACTTTCAGCTATTTCGTATTTCAGCGCTTCACGCATGTGGAGTACGTTCTCAACGAGTCCGAGAGATGGCTCGCGGAGCGGCGCGAAAGAGATGCTCGACACATCTATTTACGCAATCGTGTACGGCGTTGGGTGGTATGGACTCCGCTGGTATCAGTCACTCTCTTTTGTCTCTTTCTCGATAAAACGTGGCCGCCCGCGTCACACTTGATCTATCCAACAGCCGGAAGCCTGATCGGATACAGGATAACCGTGCCGCTTGACTGGGCAATCATTCTGAGCGAACGGAACTCCCGTGAGTACTCATTTTGGTGGCGCGTTTGGGCCTTTCGATCGCGTGACCTGTTCCGCGGCAGTGTTCCTTTCCTGCTGGGCAGAAGGCATTCCATCGCGGTCTCCTCGATAGAGTTCAACACCTCCCGGCCACAGGACAATATTCAAGATCCGTGGCGGCCCGGAGGAAAGGTGCCGATTGGGAGCCGCACCTTTCAGCTAGGGAACGTACCTCTGAAATGCGAGGAATTCGATGTTGGGGAGGACCAACAATTCGATATCCGGTGCGCCACTCCCCGTGGGGATCTGTCGTGCACTTTTCTTGGTTCTCGACAGGATGCACTGTCCTTTTACCGAATTGTGCAAGGCATCAAACAATCAAAATGACGATGGTCTTTTAGGACTTCTCTTTGGGTTGTTCCTGTGCGCCCACCTTCTTCACTTCCACCGGCCCGCCATCCTCTCCCGCACTCCACGTCCCCGACAGCTTGTCCTGAGCGAGTTTCAACGTGATCGTGCCCGTGGGTCCGCCGGCATCGAACTCGAGTGTGACATCGTCTCCCTTGTGCGAGCCGCCCGTGATCGTGAAATCCCCATGGTCCGAGCGGATCATCCCCGACATCGCTCCTTCCTTCTCCGTCAACTCGAAGGTTACCTGGATGATTTCCTTCGCGTTATTCGTCGCCGTCCCTTCGTATTTACCCGTGACCGGGCCTTTTGACGGGGCTTTCTTTTCCTGTTGTGCGCTTGCGACGCACAGGGGCACGAGAATTAGGCCCAAGATCAGCAGCTGACTCAAATTTCCTTCAAGCAGTCCCGTTCTCTTCTGAGAAGTCCTCACGCAGCCTCCTTCGCCACCATTTTTCCCGATTCATCCCGCTCGATGTAAGCCCACGGCATGTTCGGATCGTGCGTAAACACCGTCAGCCATCTCTCCGGCAGCGCGCGAGCATAATACTCTTTTTTGCTCGCGATCGTGTCCAGCGGATACAGATCGAACGCCATGCCCCACGCCAGATCGATATGCGCCGAAGTTGGCATGAGATCGGAAATGTAACAAGCGGTCGGAGCAGAAACAGAATCCAGAGGGTGCCCCACCCTTGTCGCGTCTTGTGCGACAGGGTGGGGGTTTTGACCTCCACGCACGATGATCCCCTGCATGCTGGCCGTATGCCCCCGAAATGTCTTCACCGAAATCCCCCGCACGATCTCCTCCCCACCCTTGAGCAAGGTCATCTGCCCGCTCTCCACCAAAGGATCATAGTTCTCTGAGAGGTAGCTGATAGCATCCCGCTCGCTAGGCTTGCGTGCGTACTGCCACTCCCCCTCCGGTGCGTAATATTTCGCCCGAGGAAAGGTCGGCACAATCTTCCCGTTTTTGTTACGGACGGTATTCCATCCGCAGTGATCGAAGTGCAAATGCGAGTTGATCACGATATCGATATCCTCCGGCGCCACCCCCGCCACCGAAAGACTGTCCAGCAACTTCGCCGGCTGCCCGTAAAACTTCTGCATGCGGTCCGACAGCTTGTTGCCGATCCCAGTCTCAATAAGAATGGTTTGCTTGCCGGTCCGCACCAGCAGTGAATTCAATCCGCACGTGATGTAGTTGTTCGCATCCGCTTGAATCTTCCGCGACCACATCACCTTCGGAATCACTCCGAAAAACGCTCCCCCATCCAACGGATAAGTCCCGTCCGAGAAAACGCTGAGTTCAAAATCGCCAAGCGCCATTCGATGCATATTTCCCCAGTCTGCCACAACGCCACTTTGTCATCCTGAAGCCTGCGCACTTTGCAGGCGGAGGACCCATGCAATGCGGTTACTTGCAAGTAATCAGATTTCCACAGCAGAAAGCTCGAATCGTGTGACATCTGCCCTTGCGTTCCACAGGCCAACTCTGTAATCCTGTGCCACGGCGACGCCGTGGCTGGTCTCACCTCAGAGCAGGGCAGCCCGGCTAAGTCTCTGGCGTTCAAGATTTTGCCCGCAAGCTATTGAGCCCCATAGATTAAATGTGAATTTTCCTCTAAGTCGCTGATTCCAGGGATCCGGGGGAGGGGGTACTCTCCAATAAACCTTTCCCATTTTGGAACTACAAATCTTCCTGTTTCAGAAGAAAAATCTCCCGCCACGACGCTCAGTCCTACCTGAATCCCTGATTCATCTAATAGGTATCAGTTGATTACTGGCAAGAAGAACGGAGCACTACATGATTACGATTCGCCCCAGCGCCGAACGTGGTGGAGGAAACCACGGTTGGCTCAACACTAAACACACCTTCAGCTTCGCCGATTATTGGGATCCGAAGTGGATGGGATTCCGCTCCCTCCGCGTCATCAATGAAGACCGCGTCGCACCGAACACTGGGTTTCCCACGCATCCGCACCGCGACATGGAAATCACCACTTACGTCCTCGAAGGTAAGCTCGAACACAAAGACAGCCTGGGAACTGGATCAGTAATTCTTCCAGGCGATGGACAGCGCATGACCGCAGGATCAGGAATCCGCCACAGCGAGTTCAATCCGTCGACCACAGCACCAGTGCATTTCCTGCAGATCTGGATTCAGCCTGAGAAAGCCGCTTTGCCGCCGAGCTACGAGCAGAAGAGTTTCCTGGAAACAGAGAAGCAAGGCAAGCTGCGCCTCATTGCCTCGCCCGACGCAAATAATGGCTCCGTCAAGATCAATCAGGACGCGCAACTCTATGTGACGCTGCTGAAGCCCGGAGAAGAAGTGACCCACGAATTCTCTCCCGGACGTTTCGGGTGGTTACAAGTCGCACGTGGAACCGTCGAGTTGAATGGCAAGAAGTTGAATCAAGGCGATGGCGCAGCAATCAGCGATGTGAAGAAGCTGACCATCAAAGGCGTCGACGATGCCGAAGTCCTGCTCTTCGATTTAGCATAACTCCAATCGAACGCATTGTCATCCTGAGCGAGACGCTTTTCATCTCGCGGAGGACCTATGTACTCTGCTGGACCCGCAGCAATGCATAGGTCCACAAAAACGTCACGGATCAACACGGATGAAACCTTGTCAAGTGATCATCCGTAGAGATCCGTGGCGTTTGTTTCCTACCGCCGAGCCTTCGCCGGTTCTTTCTCTCCCACGCGCTTGCTGACCTCGAAGACCATCTTGCCAGTCTTCTTGTCCGCATCCACAACGACGTGATCCCCATGCAGTACTTCGCCGTCGAGGATCTTCAGCGCCAGCGGATCCTGGATCAGCTTCTGGATCGCCCGCTTCAGAGGACGCGCTCCGTAGTTCGGATCGTATCCCTGCGCGAAGAGTAGGTCCTTCGCTGCGTCGGTGAGCTCCAGCGAGATCTTGCGATCCGCCAGCAACCGCCGCACATCTTCCAGCCGCAGCTCGATGATCTTGACTAGCTGCTCTTTCCCCAGCGGACGGAAGACGATGATATCGTCCACCCGGTTCAGGAACTCCGGCCTGAAGTGCGCGTGCAACTGGTTCATCACCTGCCGTGTGGCCTTTTCGAAATCGTCGTCCGAACGCAAGCCTTCCGCCTGCAGGAACGCGGATCCGATATTCGACGTCATGATGATGATCGTGTTCTTGAAGTCCACTACGCGGCCTTTGCCATCAGTCAGCCGACCATCATCCATGATCTGCAGCAATACGTTGAACACATCAGGATGCGCCTTCTCGATCTCGTCGAACAGGATCACCGAATACGGGCGCCGCCGCACCTGCTCCGTAAGCTGTCCGCCTTCTTCGTATCCGACATATCCCGGAGGCGCGCCAATCAGGCGAGCCACAGAATGCTTCTCCATGTACTCCGACATGTCGATGCGGATCAACGCGTGCTCGTCATCAAACAGGAATTCCGCGAGTGCCCGCGCCAACTCAGTTTTGCCCACGCCTGTTGGACCCAGGAAGATGAAGGACCCGATGGGCCGCTTGGGATCGCTTAGTCCGGCGCGCGAGCGGCGAATCGCGTTGGCCACGCGTTCCAGCGCCGGATCTTGTCCAACCACGCGCTGCCGCAGGCGCTCTTCCATCGTGACCAGCTTCTTTACCTCGCCTTCAAGCATCTTGGAGACGGGAATTCCAGTCCACTTCGACACGATTCGCGCAACGTCTTCTTCGTCGACTTCTTCCTTGAGCATGCGCTGCTTGCCAGCGCTCTCCATCTGCTTGGTGAGTTTGGCGAGTTCGTCTTCCGCCTGGCGAATCAGGCTGTAACGGATTTCGGCGACGCGCTGCAGATTACCCTTGCGCTCCTCGGCCTGCTCCTCGACCTTGAGCTGTTCGACCTTTTCCTTAAGAGCACGAATGCGGGCGATCAGATCCTTCTCTTTCTTCCAGTTCGCCTTCAGCGTGTTCGATTTCTCGCGGATCTCGGCGAGTTCCTTCTCGATGACGCCCAGACGCTCCCGGGAGTTCGGGTCGTCTTCTTTCTTCAGCGCCTGCTTCTCGATCTCTAGTTGCGTAGCGCGCCGTTCGAGCTGGTCGATGTCAGTTGGCAAGGAGTCGATCTGGATGCGCAATGAAGCGGCCGCTTCGTCAATCAGGTCGATCGCCTTGTCCGGCAGAAAGCGATCAGAGATATACCGATGCGAAAGCGTTGCGGCCGACACGATGGCCGAATCCTTGATGCGCACTCCGTGATGAACTTCGTATTTCTCTTTCAACCCACGCAGAATCGCGATCGTATCCTCGACGTTCGGTTCGCCGACGAACACGATCTGGAAGCGGCGTTCGAGAGCCGCATCCTTCTCGATATACTTACGGTATTCGTTCAGCGTGGTTGCGCCGATGGCGCGCAGTTCGCCACGAGCGAGCGCCGGCTTCAGCATGTTGGAAGCGTCGATCGCGCCTTCAGCCGCGCCTGCGCCGACCAGCGTATGCAGCTCGTCGATGAACAGGACGATCTGACCTTGCGAGTCTTCGATCTCCTTCAATACCGCTTTCAGACGGTCTTCAAACTCCCCGCGGTACTTTGCTCCCGCGAGCATGGCCCCTAAATCCAAAGCAACCACGCGTTTATTCTTGAGGACCTCCGGAACATCGCCAGAGATGATGCGTTGCGCCAAGCCTTCGACGATCGCGGTCTTGCCGACGCCAGGTTCGCCGATGAGCACGGGATTGTTCTTCGTGCGGCGAGAAAGAACCTGCACGACGCGCCGGATTTCTTCATCGCGCCCGATCACCGGATCGAGCTTGCCACGACGCGCCTGTTCGGTCAGGTCGCGAGCGTAACGCTCCAACGCCTGGTATTTGGCTTCGGGATTCTGGTCGGTGACCTTCTGCGATCCCCGCACCACCGTGAGCGCCTTCAGGATTGCGTCGTAAGTTGCGCCGGCTTGTGCCAGGATCTGCTGGGCCTTGTCGCGCTTGAGCTGTGTAACGGCCAGCAGCAAATGCTCGGTCGAAACGTACTCGTCCTTGAAGTTGCTGGCTTCTTTGAAGGCCTGATCGAGCAGCTTGTTGGTTTCATTTGCCAGTGCGGCTTGCGCGGCTTCTCCGGAAACCTTCGGGAGTTTATCGATTTCGGCGTACACCGAATTCAATATGGCTTGCGGCCCGATCCCGATCTTTTCCAGCACGGGCGGAACGATGCCCTCTTTGTCTTCCAGGAGCGCGCCGAGCAGATGCAGCGGCTGCAGCTCGGGATTGCCGTGCTCGGATGCGAGCTGGCTGGCGCGCTGGACAGCTTCCTGCGCCTTGACTGTAAATCTGTCCCAACGGATTGCCATGAATACTCCTTCGGGTTGCCTCTCTGCCGTTCGTCAGCGGCAATTAGCAGTTGGCAATTAGCATCTAGCCTTTACGAAAGATGCTAGCTGCGAACGGCTAGTCGCCACAAAATAAATCGGGAAGCGGTCGCCTCTGCCGCTTCCCGAATGTTCAGGGCAAAGCCCTCATTTCGTTCTCCACTTATCGCGGTGCCATTACGCGGCTTTGCTGGGGCCCTTGCCTTCGATCTGCTTTTCCGAGCCGACATGTACCTTGATCTGCTTCGGCTTGGCTTCGGCTTTCTTAGGCAGCGCGATCTTCAGCACGCCCTTGTCGTAGGTCGCCGAAACGTTCTCGGTGTCGACGGTCTGGGGCAGAGAGAAGGTGCGGGTGAAGCTGCCATACTGACGCTCCACGCGGCGGTAGTTCTCTTGCTTCTCTTCCTTCTCGATCTTGCGCTCGCCGTGCACGGTGAGAGTGTTGTTCTCAACCTGGACGTCAATGTCCTTCTCATCGATTCCGGGCACTTCGATCTTCAACGTGACCTTGTGCTCGTCTTCGTAGACATCAACGGCGGGTGCAAAGCTCGAGGTGCTCAGGGACTCATCCCGGCCGGCGTCGTTGAAGGACTCGCGGAACAAGCGGTTCATGCGGTCCTGCAACGTGGCGAATTCACGGAACGGCTCCCAACGGGTTAATACGGTCATGACTAAATCCTCCTTCAGATATGGGTGTTAAGTAGAAGTTGGTTTTGCGGATGATCCGCGCTCGGCCTGGCTGGCTTTAGCTGCGGTCAATACATTTGATGTATCGTTATCACGAAAGAAGCATAAAATATGAGCGTATTATTGTCAATTAATGTATTTGCTTGCTTTTGTTTAGCTTCCACGGCCCATGACGCACTTCAAGTACTTGGTTTCCGGAATGTTCAGCAATACGGGATGGTCTTTGGCTTGGCCGCGAACCTCAAGGACTCGGATGGTGCGGCGAGCGTCCACAGCGGCCGAGGCAAGCATTTCCAGAAAGCTGGATTGGCTGACGTGATAAGAGCAGGAGCAGGTCACAAGGGTTCCGCCCGGCCGGAGCATCTTCAGAGCTCGGAGGTTGAGTTCTTTGTACCCGCGGAGGGCAGAATCGAGGTCGCGTTTGGTCTTGGCGAAGGCGGGCGGGTCGAGGACGATCGTATCGTAGAGTGAATTGGACGCAGCATAGTCCTTCAACAGGTCGAAGGCATTTGCCTCGATCCATTCGATTCGGCGCTGGTTGAGGGTGGCGTTCTGGTCAGCCACTTCCAAGGCTGGTCGGGAACTATCGACAGCTGTGACTGAATCGCAAACCTTCGCGAGATGAAGGGCGAACCCTCCCTGGTAGCAGAACACGTCGAGCGCGCCGCCATGCGCGTACTGGGTTGCGGCTGCGTAGTTTTCGCGCTGGTCAAGGAAAGCTCCGGTCTTCTGACCTTCGAAGGCGTCGTACTGGAAGTGCACACCGTTCATGGTGACCGTGGTTTTGGTTTTGTCTCCGTATACAAGACCGGAGGCGCGGGGTGGAAGAGTTTCGAGTTCGCGGACGCGAGCGTCGACTCGCTCGACGATGGCAGCGGGGTTTACTCGCTGCTTCAATTCAGAGATGACTGTCTCCCTCACAAGGTTGCCGTCAAATCCTTGGGTCAGGATCTGGAGGGAAAGAATGTCGCCGTAGCGGTCTACAACGAGGCCGGGCAGGAAGTCGCCCTCACTGAACACGAGGCGACACGCGTCAGTGTCGTGTACGACTGATTTGCGGTAGGCGATGGCATCGGCGATTCGCTGACGAAGGAGCGCCTCCAGGTCGGGGACGGGGCCGTGCGACAGCATACGGATCGCGATCTGGGATGAGCTGGAGTAAAGAGCAGTGCCAAGCGTCTTCCCGCGCTGGTCCGTGACGGTAACCAGCGAGCCGGGAGGAATGTTGTCCACCGAGCTAAGGTCAGAACGGTACACCCAGACGTGTCCGGAGTTCAGCCGCGAGGTCCCGCGCGGCGAGATCCTGACAGTTGGCGAGGCAGGGGGCATGAGGACATGGTAATGCCTGGAATCGCGGATAGGGAGTTCTGATGTCCAGCCTCGCTTGCCGTTTTCGATTGATCGCTAGTTCTCCAGGGACAAAGTCCACCAAAAAGAACTGTGAACTCTTACAGATTCCAACTTCCTTCAGTGCTGCTCCACTTGTTGGGGGCGGCCCAAGGGCCACCGCGCCCGGATTTCCCACGTCATGCATCGGAGGCAGCGATGACAATCAGACGAATCATTTCGATTGTTTGTGCAGTTCTATTAGGTATGGGGCTCGCAATTGCCAAGGATTCACCCGACCAGAAACGGGAAAAGACTCGCAAGATGGCGGACCAGACACTGAAAGATCTGTACAAGCTGCAGCCAACGGCACAAGCGGCGATCCAGAAGGCAGCCGGATACGCCGTGTTTAACAACATGGGGACGAACCTGTTGCTACTAAGCACCGCCCGTGGGGCCGGCATCGCAGTCCACTCCAAGGACAAACAAGAGACCTTCATGAAAATGATTTCGGCCGGAGCCGGCCTGGGGGTGGGTGTCAAAGATTATCGCGTGATCTTCGTGTTCGAGAACGAAGAGGCCTTCAACCGCTTTCTCGATTCCGGGTGGTCTGGATCCGCACAGACCGATGCTGCGGCGAAGGCGGGCAAGTCAGGCGCGTCGTATTCGGGAGCCGTTGAGGTTTCTCCCGGTGTTTGGGTGTACCAGATAACGAAGAACGGCCTCGCGCTCCAATTGACTCTGCAGGGGACGAAGTACTACAAGGACGACGATCTCAACAAGAAAACCTAATACCCGTTGAATGTAAGCGCGTTGTCAGAAGCAAAAGTTCCTCGGTAGCGCACCGCGAAATGCCGAGATTATCTTCCTTGAGGAGCCGTAACAGACAGATTCGAGCTTCGCCCGAAGAATACCCAGGCGGCTGTCCCTACATGTTACAACTAGCTCGCGGCCGGCGAGGTCGGGGCGGCCTGAGCCTCGTGCTTGGCGTGCGATCCTGACGCTGCTTCGAGGCGGGCTGCATCGAGATCCGAGTTGAGGGAGTCCAGAACGACCATCGGGAGTTCGGCGCCAAAGCCGTCGAGTTCTTCTTCGCTCCAGTTCCCGTTCAAGCGCGTCGAGCCGGTGATATCTTCCGGGAAGGCTTCGCGGTAGTTGCCCTCGCGAATGAGGATGTCACCGAGCAGGCGTCCGGTGTGGATATCGTAGACGCGGCGGCTGGCCTGGCCTCCGGCGTTTGTGAGGCAGAGGAAGACCTCGCCGTCGGCAGCGAATTCCGGGCGGTAATACCAGGCCTGCGGCGCATCGATCTTGGGATGGTGCCTCTTCGGCCGATGGACTGAGTCCTTCTTATCGACCACCTCTTCCTTTTGGTTGGTGTAGAGGATGCGCTGGCAGGAGTCGCAGAATACGATGTCCTTTCCGGAGCGAACGTCGTTGTAGGTTTGGGGACGCAGGATTACCTGGCAGCCCTTGCACTTGTGATCGCGTACTTCGGCGATGCCGCTGCCACGAAACTTCGAGACGCGTTCGTATTGCCGGAGAAGGTCTTCGCGTATGCCACTTCGGAACTGGTCGCGTTTTGCTTTGGCCTCGGCCAGTAACTTCTCGTCCTCCACCGTCCGCTGGCGTGCCTCCTCTTTCTCTTTTTCGATCTCGGCGGTTTCCGCCCTCAGTTCGGCCTGCGCGGCTTTGACTTCTTTGTCCCGGATATCGGCATTGATCATCAGCTCGAGAATCTTGTCTTCGTTTGCCGTGATTTCCTTTTCCGCGAACTGGATCTCGTGCAGCAGCGCTTTGTACTGGTCGTTGGTTTTTACGGCAAGCGACTGATCGCGATACTTGGAGATCTTTTCGCGCAAGTCTTTGATATTGGTGTCGTACTTGCGGCGAGAGGCCTCATCGGCCTTGACGGCATTTTGCGCCTGTTCGAGCTGAGCTTTGGTACCGGCTAGCTTCTGCTCAATCGTGGCCACGCGTTTGGGAAGTTCCGCAATTTCGTCCCGCAGGCGGCGGATTTCCTTGTCCACCTCCTGCAGCTTGAGCAGATTTTCTATGTCTGGAAGCATCCGACTGTCCCAATTTTAACATGCGATGGACCAAGGGGCCGGGCTTGACCGGTTACGCTGAGTGGGACTAGGTGCACGGGCGTGTGCAGAGCGCCCCTCAGCGGTGTAAACTCTTTCGTTCGCCTTGGTTCTCCATCCTATTTTCCAGTCGAGGTTGTCCAGTGAGACGAAGAGCATGTCTGCCCGTTTGTCTTTTCCTTTCGGCATGTCTGGGTTCTATTCCACTTGAGGCGCAAAACGCGCCGTCCCAGCCGTTGACCATTGACAAACTCTTTCAGCCCGGAGGCCTTTCCGGTCGAGGTCCGGAGACTACCGAATGGAGCCCGGATGGAGCGAAGTTCTCATTCGTGCAGCGGGACGGAAAAGGGGAGAAGGGCGAGTTGTGGTACGTAGACACCGCAACTGGGGACAAGAAGGTGTTGGTCAGCGCGGCGAAGCTGGCGACGCTCGATCCGGACGTGAATAAGGTGAAAAACGAGCGCGAGAAGGAGCGGCTGACACGCTATCACGTGGCGGCATATCTCTGGGCTCCGGATTCGAAGCATCTCATCTTCGACTCGCAGGGGCAACTCTGGCTCTACGACCTGAGCAATGAAACGGCGGTGCAGTTTACGTCGGCCGGCGATCCGAGCGGAGATCCAAAGTTCTCGCCCGACGGCAGTCATCTTGCGTACGTGCGCAAGCACAATTTGTATGCGCGTTCGGTGAATGGAAAAGAGGAAAAGCAGCTTACGAAGGATACCGGGGAGAACTTGCTGAACGGCGACATCGATTGGGTCTACGCCGAGGAGTTAGGCGTGCGCAGCAATTATTTCTGGTCGCCTGACAACAAAGAGATCGTCTTTCTGCACATGGACGAGACGAACGTGCCGACATATCCGATCACCGACTGGATGCCGACGCACCCCACGGTGGATCAACAGAAATATCCGAAGGTGGGCGATCCGAATCCGGCGGTGAAGCTCGGCGTGGTGGATATCGACAAGGACAAAATGCGATGGATCAAGCTGAGTGACGATGAAGATTTCTACATCCCTCGGTTTGGGTGGGTTCGCGAGGGCGTGATTTGGGCCGAGGTGCTGAACCGGGCTCAAACCAAGATGGACTTGTACTTTGTGGATGCAAAGACGGGCAAACCGCGGCTGGTGCTAAGCGAGAGCAGACCAGAATCGTGGTTCGACTTCGAACATACCGAGATTCGCTTTCTGAAATCGGGAGGGCAGTTCCTTTGGCCGAGCTGGCGCGACGGGAACATGCATCTTTATCTCTACAGCTATGACAAGCAGAACCCCATCTCGGCGGACGCGAGGCTGGAGCGGCAGTTGGAGAAGGGCGACTACCAAGTGCTAGGGATTTTGGGATTGGATGAGGCTGCGGGCACGGTTTTCTTCGAGGCGAATAAGGATGATCCCAGGGAAGAGCACATCTATTCCGTGAAGCTGGACGGATCGGATTTCAAGGATCTGACGCCGGAAGAAGGCATTCATCTGGGAAACCTGAGTGATGATGGGAAGCACTACACGAAAATGCACTTCGGCCCGAATAACTCTCCGACGCTATCGCTATGCTCGGTCGGAGGGGCTTGCAATCCGGTCTGGACGGCGCATGACGAGATTGCCGAGTACGGATTACGCGCGCCGAAGTTCCTGGAATTTAAGGCGGACGATGGCACTGCGCTGTACGGGCGGCTGTTGCTTCCTCCGGAGGGCGTTGTAACCGACAAGATCCCGGTAATCGTGAACATCTACGGCGGGCCGGCGGGGCAGACCGTGCGTAAGGGAGTTCCTGACCCGTTCGACGAGATCTTGGCGCGCAAGGGCTTTGCCATATTCTCGGTCGACAACCGCGGTACGCCGGGCCGCGACGAGAAGTTCCAGACGGCGATCCGGCACGAGTTTGGAGCGATTGAACTGAAGGATCAACTGACGGCACTCGATCAGTTGCTGGCGCAGTATCCGCAGCTCGACAAGGACCGCATCGGAATCTGGGGATGGTCAAACGGCGGTTCCATGACGCTCTATGCCATGACGCATTCTGACCGGTTCAAGGCCGGCGTCGCGGTGGCTCCTATGATCCCCTTGAACTACGATTCGATATACACCGAGCGGTACCTGGGGCTTCTCAAGGACAATAAGGAGGCCTATGAACGATCTGACATGGCCAAATCGGCCGATAAGCTGCATGGCGCGCTATTGTTGGTGCACGGCACGAGCGACGACAATGTGCACTTCCAGAACAGCATTCAGATGATTAGTGCGCTGATCAACGCTGGGAAGCAGTTTCAACTAATGGTTTATCCCAACAAGACGCACAGCATTGCTGGGAAAGATGCTCGCGTGCATCTGTTTACGAAGATCGCGGAGCACTTTGAGCGCGAGTTGAAGTGATTCGACTGTAATCTCGGCGAGGTGCTGCGGGCAGCTTGCACAGGTCCTCCGGCCCACAACCAGCGCGGGCCTCAGGGTGACAAGGTAAACCGTACCGCCCGCGGTTTTATTTGTGCTTGTCTGCCTTTTTCGACGAGCTTTCCTTCGGTGTGCTTTCGGTCTTTTTTTCTTCCTTTTTTGTTTCCTTTGAGTCCTTGCTGCCCGAGTCAGACGCGACGTGCGACTTCTTGGCGTAGTCGGTTACGTACCAGCCAGAGCCTTTGAACTGCACGGCCGGCGCGGAAATAGTCTGTTCAACCGCCCCTCCGCATTCCGGACATTTCTTTACCGGTTTATCGGAGAACTTTTGGATTTTTTCGAAGCGATGACCGCACTTCTTGCACTGATATTCGTAAAGTGGCATGGATGTGAGAAATTGTGAGGAAGAAACTGGTTTCGTATCGATTGTAGGGTTCAAGATGTTAGAACGTCAATTTGACAGGTGAAATTGGTGGTCATTGTCAAAGCGTCAGCCATGGCGCAGAATCCGGGGTGAGGAACGCCGAATGACGCGATCTGTCGCACTGTTGCTATTGGCCGCGACGAGTAATAATCAATACACGCCCACATTTCCCGGTGGAATTGTCGCGTGGATTGTGTGTAATGCGCGAAAGAAGCAGGAGTACGGCGGGTGGTTACTGTTCTTCTATTGGCAACTGTACTCCGGCATTCTGCTGACAGCTATTTTCTTCACGATCAATGTTCAGAGTTACATTCCCGAAAACTTTGGTGGCGATATCCAGCGCTATTACTGGTTTCTCGCCTCGACAGTTCCGACGCTTATCATCTTCGCGCTGCAGGTTGCAGTCGCGACCATATTGATATCGGTCAGAACCTGGGATTTGCTGCGGCTGCTGCGATGGCTGGTCCTAGGGCAGGTGATAGCAGGTTTTGTGTCCTTGACCATCGATACAAAACTTTTCCCAGACAATGTTGCGCTCAATCTCATGCTCACCGTGATTCCTTACTGTTGCTGGCTGGCCTATTTCTACGCTTCGAAGAGGGTGAGACATGTGTTCCAGGCTCATGATTGGGACAAGGCGGTCGAAGCGATCTATCCAACACGCGGACCCACAAGCCTTGGAATCTAGCGCTTAGTCCTTCTCTAGGGCAGATTCGGCGTCGAGCAGCGGCAGCATGCGTTGCTCCCACGCCTGCCAGCGTGGCGCTGGATCGAGGCTTTCGATCTCGCGAGCCACCGAAATCTGCTGCTCGAGCAAGCTCGCACGCTTCAGGCTGATGTTGACCGTGTCGATGTTCTTCAATGTGGTTTCGTGGTGCTCAGGGAACTTTTCATCGTAACTGGGCAGTTCCCGCCGGATCCTTTTCAGCACGACGCCGAAGGCCTGCACATCAGGTTCGATCTGTTTGTACATGGCGATGTGAGCCGGGACATTCGGCTCGACGGAGTTCCGGGCCTTCGAAATGCGATCGCCGATCAGGGACATCTGGTGAAAGTCGTCGATCAGTTGCCCGGTTTCCTTGCCATCCTTACCGATCTTGGCTCCAACCAGTGCAGCCGTGACTACGAAGATCAAGACGAAAAAAGCGCTTCGCCGCAAAAGTTTGTTGTTGCTTCCGTCCTGATCTGGCTGTGTTTCTACTTTGCGCCAAGTGACCGGCATTCGTATCATCAGGACTACAGCCAACACAGCGGAGATGATGGAGAAAAGAGAAACGCGCCAAACGCCCTGTGCCAGATTGTGTGCGGCGTTGAAGGCCAGGACTGAGAGACACAGTCCCATACCTAATGCCATCGAAACAAAAGCGGCATAGGGTGGAGCTTCTCTTGTAGCTTCAAGACCAATCGCTGGTGCGGGGTGGTTTTCGGTCGGGGGAGTGAGCGTGTTATAGAGGAGTATATCGACCGGCGCGCCGCACTTCACGCAGAACTCCGCATCGGGGACAAGCGAGGCGGCGCAGTGAGAGCAGAACACTCTGGGGGTTCTCCGTGCAACCGAATCTTAGTCCCGCCCCCCGGGTCAGGGAAGAGCAATCTACGACCTCAATTTTTTCGTACGCCCCGGTTCTTTCTGTGTGTCGAGCAACGGTCTTGGCGCTGTGTTCCGCCAGGCGGCGCGAATCGCTCGTGCGACGACCTCCGGTTGTGCGGTTTTGAGATAAACACTGGTGGCGCCCCGGCGTCCCCAAGCGCCTTTCACGGGTATGAATGTGTCGGGATAGTCCTTCAAGAAATAGTGCTGATCCTCGGGCGAGAGCTTCACCATTCCGCGTGTTTTGTCCGGGTAGCCGAGCGTGGCGAAGATCTTTCCGGCGACCCGAAAATCGGGATGGTCCATGTGCTGGCGCTCTTCGGTTTCGGAATGTGAGAGGGCGAGTTTGCGGAAATCGTTGGCCGTCATGAAGTCCTCCTGAAGACCCTCTGAGAGCATAACCTGTCGGGTAATTGAAACGTCACGTCGGCAGATCTCAGTTTGTAGATCGCAAATTGAAGTCACTATTCGCGTGGGAAGGACTTCTTAATCTGCAATCTCCGTCGGTGTTAGACTCCGGCCATGACGGATGCGACGTCGTCGGCGAAACCTGCACTGTACCTGGTGGCGACACCCATCGGGAATCTGGAGGACATCACGCTGCGAGCGCTACGCGTGTTGAAAGAGGTGGATGTGATCGCGTGTGAGGATACGCGGCAGACGCAGAAGCTGTTGAATCATTATGCCATTGCAACCCGGACAACCAGCTATCACGCGCACAACGAGATCACAAAGGCTGCGGAACTGGTGAAGGAGATGCAGGAGGGTGCGAGCGTGGCGCTGGTTACCGACGCCGGAATGCCTGGGATTTCCGATCCGGGATATCGATTGGTGACGCTGGCGATCCGGCACCGGATCCCGGTGGTGCCGGTGCCGGGGCCGTCGGCCTTTCTGGCGGCGCTGGTGGCCAGCGGCCTGCCGACGGATTCGTTTCGCTTCAGTGGGTTTTTGCCGGCGAAGCGCGGCGAACGTCGGACGGTACTGGAGTCGATCAAGGGCTCGCCGCGGACGCAGGTGTTCTATGAGGTGCCGCACCGGATTATGGAGACGCTGCAAGACGTCATTGCTGTTTTAGGCGGAGCGCGCCATGTCGTGCTAGCGCGAGAGGTCACGAAGATTCATGAGGAGTTCCTCCGTGGGCCGGCGGAAGAGGTATTTGAAACAATCAAGAATCGCGAAGCGGTGAAGGGTGAGATCACGTTGCTGATTAGTAAGGTTGAAGAGCGTGTGGCGAAGTCCGTGGAGGGGAGCCGTCAGACAGTGCGGGCGCGTGTTCAGCAAATCGTCGCCGCAGAAAATATCGGCGAAATGGCCGCCCTGAAGCGTGTCGCTAAGGAACTGGGAGTGTCGAAGAGCGAGGCATATCGAGAGTGGCAGAGGAGTAGGTCTACGTCCTAAGCGAGAGCCCGTGGTATTTCCAGATCCTGGTTAGCAGAGCACCGACGGAATAAGAAATTCCGGTGTAAAAAGGCATCGTCAGAAATAACTCGTAAAGGCATTCGCTCCCACCGCAATTTCTCCCGCAATAAGTATCCCAGGTGGAATCGTAGGTGGCCGCGATCCGGTGCCAGGAATACGCGCTCCACAACAGAAATATGCCCTGTGGAACCCAGGCAAGGAATGCGAGAGTACTGGGGGCTCTACGGTAGAAAAATATTCCCCAGAACAATCCCGAAATAATCTCCGGGAGCTAGAGAGGCTCTCCTGTGAGTTCTCCAGCGATGGACGACTGCTCACCAGACGACGGGTAGATCAGAATGATTGCTGCGGAGGCCAGCAGGCCCAGCAGAGCCGCCGCGTATGCGGCTGGAAAGTGAATCAGAACAGCGGCCTCAAACTGGCGATGTGTTTTCAGAGAGTCTCCTGTAAGTCGAGGCGAGCTACTTACCGGCCAACTCCTTCTTCACCAGATCGCTGACGATTTTGCCGTCCACACGCATGCCTGCGGCGGAGAACTTCGCCATGGCGTTCTTCATGACCGTGCCCATGTCTTTCATGGTGGGCGAGCCCATTTCGGCAATCACTGCTTTCACGCCTGCGGCGATGTCGGCTTCGCTGGCGGCTTTGGGGAGGTAGCTTTCGATGACGGTGATTTCGGCGGCTTCTTTGTCGGCCATCTCCTGGCGTCCGCCTTTGGTGAATTGCTCGATGGAATCTTTTCGTTGCTTGATGAGTGTGTTCAGGACGGCGTGCGATTCCTTGTCGTCGAGGGGAGACATTTTTTCGACGGTTTTCAATTGGAGTGCGCTCTTTACCATGCGGAGGGTGGAGAGGCGAGCTTCATCCTTCGACTTCATGGCAGCGACGATGTCTTTTTGAATCTGATCGACCAGGGGCATGGGGGGATTATAGATGCTGACAGCAAAACACAGGAGTCTTGGCAATGGGAGAGACGCGGGTCCGTGTGTGCAACTAGCTGGAAGTGTTTGTTTTGTAATTTCGGCTTTTTTCACGGACCAAGCAGGAGTCTCGCGCATCTGATGGGCAGGAGGAATCATCATGGGGAAACTTGCAATTTGGGCGCAACTCGAAGCGAAAGCCGGAAAAGAAAAAGAACTGGAGCAATTCTTGAAGTCGGCACAACCACTGGCCGAGCGTGAAGCCGGAACCGTTAGCTGGTACGCCATCAAGATGGGTCCGGGCAAGTACGGCATCTTCGATACCTTTGCGGACGAGAACGGGCGCAACGCACATTTAAACGGGGAGATCGCGAAGGCGTTATTTGCCAAGGCTGGAGAACTTCTGGCGCAGCCACCCAGGATTGATAAGCCAGAGATTCTTGCATCGAAAACGGGCCGCTGACGCGATCCCTGATTCGAAGTTCCGAAGCGCAAAACGCTCGGCGCCGGTGCAGTGGCGTGACGGAGATCACTGCGCGAAAGCGCAGATCGCAATCAAATGTGGCGTGTTCTGCGCCGAGCCTTTTCCTATACACTAAAGAATTATTCCTACATACAAGGACTCCGCTATGTTGCATAAGAATCGTCTGTTTACTCCCGGGCCGACGCCGCTGCTGCCGGCGGCTCAGACGGCTATGGCTTCGTTCACGGCGCACCATCGCACCGCTGACTTCAAGGCGCTGTTTCAGCGCGTGCTCGCCGACATGAAGGAATTCATCGGCACGAAAAATGATGTGCTCGTGTTGGCATGTTCGGGCACAGGCGTGATGGAGGCTTCGGTCTCGAATCTGACCTCGCCGGGCGACAAGGTGCTGGTGTTGACAGCCGGCAAGTTCGGCGAACGCTGGACAGGGTTGGGAAAGGCGTTCGGCTGCAATGTGGAAGTACTGAGCGCACCCTATGGAGAGACCTTTTCTCTGGAGGACGTTCGTGCCCGCGTGACACCGGAGGTCCGAGTTGTGTTCGTGCAGGCGACGGAGAGTTCCACCGGAGCGCGGCACGACGTACGCGGGATTTCCAAGATTGTGCGCGCGCAAGGTGACAACACTTTGTTGGTGGTCGACGCCATCACAGGGCTCGGAACAACTCATCTGGATGTCGATGGCTGGGGCGTAGACGTGATCATTGGCGGCTCGCAGAAGGCGCTGATGATGCCTCCGGGGTTGGCGTATTGCGCAGTGAGCGAGCGTGCCTGGAAGCGGATGGACTCGACGACTTCACCGCGGTACTACTTTGACTTGCGCAAAGAGCGGAAATCGGCGGCCAAGGGCGAGACTGCCTACACGCCAGCGACGTCTCTGTTCGCCGCGCTGGGCGCGGCACTGGACTTCGTTCGCACCATGGGCAAGGGTGATCTCGCCAAGGGACGAGAGGAATTGGTCAACAACGCCGAATTATGCGCCGAGATGACCCGTGCCGGAGCCAAGGCGCTGGGCTTGAAACTCTATGCTTCCGCTCCCGCGGCTGCGCTCACGGCAATCAGCGCCCCCGATGGACTGGATTCGGGAAAGATCGTGAAGGAGTTCCGCGAATCCTTTGACGCCGTGGTGGCAAACGGACAGGGTGAGATGAAAGGCAAGCTGTTTCGCATCGCGCACATCGGATACTACGACTATCTCGACACGGTCGGGATCCTTGGGGCACTCGAACACGTGCTGGCCCGGGTCACCGACCAGACCGTGGAATACGGGGCGGCGGTCCGGGCTGCGCAGGAAGTGTACGCTCGGAGTTGCGAGGAAGCGCTCGCATCTCGATAGTCAATCGAGAGCGCAGCCGGGCCTGCGCCCGGCGGACAGCCCTTCGACCTCGCTAAGGGAAGGCCGAGGCGGCTGTCCCCACACTTCACCTCTCGACTTTAACGGATTCCCACTTCTCGAAAAGGCGGGGAGAAGTGGGGTACCCCAGGCGTGATCCGTTAGTTGATTACGAAGTTCACCGTGCCGGACGTTTGCGCGGGTGATCCGCCGTACATACCGCTTCCGCTGACGGCCGGGTTAGTAACTGAGATTTTGACCGTTCCTGCATTGGACACAGCAGCCGCCGGCACTGCGATGGTGAGTTGTCCGCCGTTGACAAAGGTGGTGGCCTGAGCCGTGTTGTTCCAGTTCACGACGGCTTTCGAGGCGAAATTGCTGCCGTTTACGGCGAGCATGAAGGCTGGATCGCCGGCGTTCGTGCTGCCTGGACTAAGGTTTGCGATTGCGGGCATGCTGGTTCCGGCGGTGGTGTTCTTGGAGCTGTAGCCGCACGCCAGCGTGATGACGATCAATATCCCGAGCAGAATTGTGTTGCTGGTTTTCATGGAGTTCTCCGAGGGGCGGAGGCCCGTTGAACAGAGTCTAGAGATCATGCTTAAAGGGTTTGTCAGGGTAGCGTCATTTGCGTGTCAATTCCCTGTCAGGCCAGAGAAAAGAGCCGAAGATTAAAACCAGCGGGACACGAAGGTGTATGAAAGATGGTTACACGTGGTAGACGCATATAAAGGAAAGCACTCATGAAAATCATTGTGGCGGAAAAAGTTTCTTCGTCGGCGGTAGCGCAGTTGCAAGAACCGGGATGGACGGTGCTGACGGCTGATCAACTTGACGGGAAACTGGCGGAACATCTGGAGACCGCCGATGCGCTGATCGTGCGTTCCGCCGTGCAGGCGGATGCCGACTTGCTTACGCATGCGAACAAACTGCGCGTGATCGGACGCGCGGGCGTGGGTGTGGACAACATCGACCTGGAAGCCGCGACCCATAAAGGGATCGCGGTGATGAATACTCCGGGAGCGAATGCCGTCGCCGTTGCCGAACAGACGATCGGGATGATGCTGGCCATGGCTCGTCACCTGTGCCGCGCGGACGCGCTGATGCATGCGGGCAAGTGGGAGAAGAAGTCTTTGCAAGGAACCGAACTGCGCGGCAAGACGCTCGGGATTGTCGGGTTAGGGCGGATCGGGATGGAAGTCGCGCGGCGCGCGCGGGCTTTCGGGATGGAGTTAATCGGGCATGATCCGTTTGTGTCTGTATCGGTGGCGAAAGAGCAAGCGATCCGGCTGGCGGAACTGGATGAGGTCTACGCGGCGGCGGATTACATCACTCTACATGTCGGATTGACGCCTCAGACCGTGGGGATGATCAATCAAGCTTCCATTGCGAAGATGAAAAAGGGCGTCCGGCTGGTGAATTGTGCGCGCGGCGAACTGGTAAATGAGGGTGATCTGGCTGAGGCGCTCAAGAACGGCCAAGTTGGGGCGGCGGCGATCGATGTGTTTGCGGAGGAGCCGCCAAAGAACTCGCCTCTACTGGCTCTTCAGAACGTGATCCTGACGCCGCATATCGGTGGCTCGACCCACGAAGCGCAGGAAGCCGTGGGTGTGCAGATTGCCAGACAAGTGAAGGAATATCTGAAACACGGTGTGATCCAGAATGCCGTGAACGTACCCTCGGTGTCGGCTGAAGAATATGCTGTCATGCAGCCTTACATTATTCTGGCCGAGAGGATGGGCGCTTTCCTGGCGCAGGTTTCCGAGGGATCGCTGGAAGAGATTTCGATTCGCTACGGCGGACACATCGCGGAATGGAAGACGGAGTTGATCCGCAACGGGGCGATCAAGGGAATCCTGAATCAGGCGCTCGAGGAGAAGGCCAACCTGGTGAACGCCGCTACCATTGCCGATGAGCGGGGGCTGCGTGTTCTGGAGTCGCACAAGGCCAAGGCCTCCACGGGTGGCGCGGGGAGCGTGTTGTCGATTTTTCTGAAGACGTCCACGGAAGAGCACATCGTGAAAGGCGCGGTGCTGCATGGAGAGGCGCAACGATTGCTGCACGTCGATGGAATTGATGTAGAGGCACCCCTGGAGCGGAACCTGATTTACATGCGCAATCGCGATGTGCCGGGCGTGATCGGGAAGGTGGGCACGATCCTGGGAGAGGAATCAATCAACATCGCGGATTTCTCCCTGGGCCGGCGAAGTGGCGAGCGCGATTCGGAGCAGCCCAGGGAAGCAATCGCCGTGGTGCACGTGGATGGGGCCGTGCCGGATGTCGTGCTGACACGACTGCGGGGAATTCCTGCAGTGCAGAGGGCTAAGGGCGTCAGGCTGTTCTGATACCGACCGCATTTATCAGTTGGAGCGAGGAAAGTCCGCAAAGAAAATGCGTACTTCGGGCAAAGTCGGCCGGAAGTGGGGCACCCACGGTGGGAGGCGCGGTCGCTATGATTCCGCTTCGTCGCGTTTCAGCTTGCGGCTCTCTGCCAGCAGTGACATGGAGTGCATCAGGTTCTGCAAGGTCACAATGCCCACCAGGCGCTCATCTTCGACGACCGGGATGATGCTGGAACTGCGGCCGGTGAGCTTGCGGAAGGCGGAGCCCAGCGAGTCTTCGCGCAGCGAAACCTCAAAGATCTTGCTCATCACCGCCTGCACATAGCCATTCCCCTCGGCACGCAGCGCTTCGAGAATACGCTGGCGCGAAATTACTCCCACCATATCGCTGCCGCGGACCACGGGGAAATCGTCCTGCAATGAATGGACGGCTTTTTCCAGCGCATCTTCTAGAGTGTCGGCGGGGGAGAGCGTGGCGAAGTCGGTGAGCATCACCTCCTGCAGCCGAACGTTCTCCAGCACAGATTGGAAAACCAGGGCACGTTCTTCGAGTTGTGCCGCAGAGAAGATGATCACCCCCACCATGGTGAGCCAGCTATCACTGAAAAGCCCGGCAAAGATCAGGACCATCGAGATCGCGCTACTGATCGCCATTGCGCGGCGCGTGGCTGATGCAGGGTCCATGGTGCGAGCGAAAATCACGCGAACCAGGCGCCCGCCATCCAGAGGGTAAGCCGGTAGCAGATTCAAGACTGCGATGTAGAGGTTTGCCCACACTATACTGCGAGGCAAGTTTGAGCCTGCCAAGAAAGGCCACGCCCACAGATCAATTCCACTGTTGGAAGCCGTGATCACGGAGGCAGCAAGACTCGCCAGGGCCAGGCTCACCAGCGGGCCCATCAACGTAATGCGTACCTCGCGCTTCCACATCAGGGTGGTGGACTGTCTTTGGACGCGCGATTCGTCGTATAGTGCAACCCCGGTTAGGGGAAGCAGAATAATCGCCTTAGGAAAGAGACCGAACCGACGTGCCAGCAACAGGTGGCCACACTCGTGGGCGGCGACGCAAGCCAGGATTATTCCGACTAACCCGACATCGCGGGCGCCATTCGCGTTTTGCTGGCGGGTGGCGTAGTCAGTCCAGTAAACAAAGATGGGCAGGATCAGAAACGTGAGGTGGATGCGCACGTCCACCCCAAAAAGACGCCCCACGGACATGGACCAGCTTCGCATAGGCCTTCGCTGCTTTTATTCTACATGCTGGGAAACGGTGCCTGCGGCATCCGACGGTACAGAGCCATGCGTGTGATTGCAGGAAAATACCGAAGCCGTCCGCTGCGTTCGCTGCGTGGGATGGATGTACGTCCGACGTCGGACCGATTGCGGGAAACGCTTTTCAATGTGCTTACGGCGGGGAATCCGGAGGCACTGGCGCGAACAGTGTGGCTCGATCTTTTCGCCGGAACAGGGGCTGTGGGCATCGAAGCGCTGAGCCGCGGCGCGAAACAGGTTCATTTCGTGGAGAGTTCCGGCCCGGCGGCCCAGGCGATTCGAAAGAATCTGCAGAGCCTGGGTATTGTAGCGGGCTTCAGCATTGTGCGGCAGGAACTGCCAAAGGCCTTTGGGCGCTTGCAGCGGGATGGCCTCGTGGCGGATGTGGTGTTTATTGATCCACCCTATCGGATGAAGGATGCTTATACACAGACACTGAACTCACTGGCGGAGTCTCCGCTCATAGGGGCGAGGTCGGTGGTCATTGCGGAGCATGAGAAGAAGTTCGACCCCGGCGAGGAATTCGGGCGTCTGCATCGATTCAGGACGCTTGTCCAGGGGAGCACGGCGCTGAGTCTCTATCGATTGGGGAGCGCGGACGAAGTGCGAGGGTGATCCGTTCCGCCTCGCTTCGCCGGGACAGCCGAGGCGACTGTTGCTACGCGAGTTCGCCTTACATGATCAGTTCGTCGGTGCGGCGCACGATGGGATGCTGCATTTCCTCCAGATCATTCTTGACCATATTGAGGCCGTAGACGCAGCCTTCGAAATTGCGGGAGAGATTGGCGAACAGAGGCGCGACCTTGGCGTACTCGAAGTGTTCGAACTTGGAGACGATGTAGTAGCTTTCCTTTCCGGCCTTCATCCAGTCAACGAAATTTTCGAGCCGCTGACGGCGCAGGCGGAGGTGATTGATGCTCTCCGGAAACATGCCGGCGAAAAACAAAGTGTAGTCCCCGATATGTTTACGTACTTGGCGCTCGCGATCGAACGAAGGCGCTGGTCCGTAAACGGGGTCGGCTTCGAGCAGCATCTCGCCGACGTCGCCCAAGGGACGATCGAAGGCGTTGCGGATCTTGAACAATTGCTCGGCATCGCAGAATTCCGCCAGCAGGTGAGAGACGTAAGCCACAACCTGCGGATCGCGAATGCCGATCTCGTGCGCGTAGTGACGCCCCACCAGATCTTCAAACAACTGCCGCAACGGATGCGATTCCGGAATCATCCAGGCCCCCCTGAAGTCCGCGATGAACGCGGATTTCCAGCCACTTGCGCATGTACATAACTCACTTTGCTGTTTAAGCGCAAGTGACTTTTGTTTATTCGTGCCATTCATTTCTCTAATGAGTTAGAAGTGGGCGCCCGGAGATATAGTTGTGCAGTCGCGCCCCTAGGAGGAGCGTGCTCCGCGCATGACTTCTGGGCGAAATTCTCCGCAGATTGCTGGCACTTGACAGGGACGGCTGCTAATTGAAACTCAAAATGCGCGGACACATCTAACGATTGGGCGATCCAGGAGGCAGATGCATGGAACGGCAGAACATCACGAGCGGTACCAAATGGGAACCTATTGTTGGTTACTCCCGTGCGGTGAGAGTGGGCTCGTATGTGCACGTGTCGGGCACGACGGCGACCGGGCCCGACGGGAAGATTGTCGGAATCGGAGACGTCTATGGCCAGACGGTGCAAACGCTGAAGAACATTGAGAGCGCACTGCAAAAAGCGGGGACGAGCATGAAGCAAGTCGTGCGCACGCGAATCTACGTCGTCAACATCGGTGACTGGGAGAAGGTGGGCAAAGCCCATGGAGAATTCTTTGGGGACATTCGCCCTGCGACGTCGATGGTACAGGTGGCTGCGCTGATCTCGCCGGAAATTCTGGTCGAGATCGAGGCTGATGCAGTGGTTTCATAGGTTCTTCACCGCAGTGGCTTCTGACATGTTTACGAAGTGGCACGGCAGTTTGGTTTGCAGTTCGGATGGAAAAGGTTCGGTTCCCGTTTCCACATAGCCGCGCCGTTTGTAGAAGGCGCAATTATCCGTGCGTAGATCAATGATTCTGAGATCCATGAAATGGCATCCGGCTGTAGCGCAACGCTGTTCCGCCTCGCGCATAAGCATTGAGCCGATGCCTGCCTTCTGATGTTCCGGATCAACCGACAACAGCCCTAAGTATGCCCGGTCGCCACGGAATTCCAGATAAACGCACCCCACGTGCGTCCCTTCCTCTTCGGCAACAAGGAATTCTCCTTTCGCGAACAGGGACTCAACGAACTCGAGATCGACGCGATTGCGATCAATGATGTAGCTCTCAGCCTTGCGGAAGGCCGCGTTGATCACCTCTACCAGACGCTCAGCCTCGTTCGCCAATGCGAGTCGTACCTGCAAGAGTTTAGACCACGTACGGAAACCGCTCGATGCGCATTCATGGGTTAGAATGCTCGCCACATTATCCGTTGAAATCCAATGTAAGGCGAGGCTGTGCAAAACCACAGCCCAGAAAGGAACCTCCGTGAAGAGCGTTTCATGTGTGCTGTTTCTCGTCATTGCCCTTAACGCAATGGCACAAGAGCAGAGCAAACCAGTGACTCAGCCAGTGACGGTTATTCGCGCAGGTACGCTCATCGACGGGAAATCAGACAAGCCGCGGCACGACCAAGTGATCGTGATTCGCGGCAGCCGGATTGAAAGCGTTTCGGACGCGGCCAGTGCGAAGACTCCGGACGGGGCCACCGTTGTCGATCTCTCGCAGCAGACTGTTCTGCCGGGACTGATCGATTCGCACACGCACATCTTCCTGCAGGGGGAAGATCCTGCCAAAGGTGGGTACGACGCGAATATCCTGACTGCGCCTTTGGCTTTGCGCGCGGCGCGCGCAACGGTCGCAGCCCGCCGAGCGCTGGAGCAGGGCTTCACCACACTGCGCGATGTGGAGACGGAGGGCGCGGGTTATGGCGATATCGGCATCAAGCAGGCAATCAGCGGCGGTTATATTCCCGGCCCACGATTGTTCGTATCCACACGAGCCATCTCGACAACCGGTGGCTACATGCTCGAAGGCTATGCACCCGAACTGGACATGCCGAAGGGAGCACAGATCATTGACGGTCCAGTGGAAGCGCGGAAGGCGGCACGGGAACAACTGGATCACGGTGCGGACTGGATCAAAGTCTATATGACGCATCGTTCGTGGGTGGGAAAGAATGGGGAACTGGTCTCGCAACCCACGCTCACCGTCGAGGAATTGCGGGCCATCGTCGATGAGACTCACGGATGGGGCAAGAAGGTGGCGTGCCATGCTTATAGCGGGATTGGACTCCATCGCGCGCTCGACGGCGGATGCGATTCAATCGAGCATGGGCTGGATCTGGATGATGCGGCGATTGCGCAGATGCTCAAGCAGGCGACCTGGTATGTCCCGACGCTGAGCGTCTACTACACCGATTGGGGTCCGGCTGACACTCCGGATGGAAAACGTGATCGGCTGCGAGCCACGGTGCACGAAGTTTCCTTCAAGAAAGCGCTGAGATCTGGGGTGAAGATTGTCTTTGGCACCGACATGGGCGGAATCCCATGGACCGAGCCGATTGCGCTGGAATTCACGCGCATGGTCGAGTTCGGCATGCAACCGATGGACGCGATTCAGAGTGCGACGTCGCGCGCGGCCGTAATGCTGGATAAGGACGGAGAACTGGGGGTGATTGCGCCGGGGGCGTTGGCGGATGTTATGTCAGTTGCAGGCGATCCACTCAAGGACATCAAGTTACTGCAAAATGTTGGTTTTGTTATGAAAGACGGGCAGGCATTTCTGGACAAGTCGGCTCATCACCGATGAACAGCCAGGAATACAAAACCTTCGGATTTTGCTTGACATCCATTGAGCCGAGATCATAATGCCTCAATTCAGTTTCCCAAACGACCGTTTCGGGGCCGATCATTCTCGGGGCCGATCATTCGGAGGAGGAGTGCATGAGCGTGCTGGAGCTTTGCGATCGCGAGATTGCGGCAGTAGGTCTGGGCGCGACTGTCGCGGAAGCTATCCACAAAATGCTTGATTACCACGTGGGGGCGGTAGCGGTCGTCGACAACGAGTTCCGGGTTGCCGGAATCTTTACCGAACGCGACGTGCTTCGCAAGCTATCCCTAAGCCGATTGGACCCGCAGGCCACGTCTGTCCGTGAATTGATGACGACTCCCGTGGAGATGGCGACGTTCGATACGGGAGCGGGTGAGGCACTGAGTATCATGCTGGAGCGACACTTCCGGCATCTCCCGGTGGCGGATCAAAATGGAAAGCTGCTCGGAGTTCTCTCCATCCGGAATCTTCTCGAGTGGCGGGTGGACCAACTTAGCCATGAACTGGATTCGCTCGAACAGTACATGACGAATGATGGACCTGGGGGCTAACCAATCTCGCGTTCCCGTTCTCAATTCAACTGATGGCAAACTCCTCCGGCCTGTTACGGACAGTGGCTGCTGTGCGTATCGCGGCATCGGTATTTTTTCTGCTATTCGGCGAATATAAGGTGGCAGGGCCGGAGTTTGAACACGGTGGTTTCCAAAGCTACCTTCAGGATTTCATTGCGACCAGCGTCGTGAGTTTTTACCGGCCGGTGCTGGCGTCCATTGTTCTGCCTCATGCGGTTTTTTGGGGATATGTTGTTGGCATTGTCGAACTGTTCGTTGGTATTTCGCTGCTCATCGGGCTTTGGGTGCGTCCGGCATGCATCGTGGGTATTCTGTTTCTCGTGAACATGGTGCTCGTAACATGGTGGGCACCTGGGCACAGCGTGCCGGTCTGGCGTTATTTCGGTGCCGAGTTGGACCATCTTCCGCTACTGCTGCTGTTGATCGTTTTCTACGCTGCCGATGCCGGACGGGTATGGGGACTGGATGGGCGTGCGCAACACTAATTATCCTGTTTTCAGAACAATTCTCGGGAGAACAATTCAGAATGAGCAAGATTCGAGTCGTAGCGACTGTGCTGGCGTGCTTCTCTGCGGTGGCTATGGGCCAGACACGTCGCGTTGTGGTACACGCTGGCCATGTGTTGGATGTGAGGTCCGGCAAGACGCTGAATGATCAGTCGATCTTGATCGAAGACGGAAGGATCACCAGCGTAGGCGCGGCTGCACAGATAAGCGTACCCCCCGATGCCACACGCATCGAGTTACCGAATGCGACCGTACTTCCCGGCCTGATCGATGCGCACACGCACCTCACCATGGATCCGAAATTCGGCTATGAATCGCTGGCGATTTCGATTCCGCGAGAAGCGCTCATTGGGGCAAAGAACGCCCGGGCGACCCTGCTGGCGGGATTCACTACGGCCCGCAACGTAGGGGCCTCGGGATTCAGCGATGTAGCCCTGCGCGATGCAATCAACGCCGGAGACGTTGCGGGGCCGCGCTTGCTGGTGAGCGGTCCGGCGCTGGGCATCACCGGCGGTCACTGCGACAACAACCTGCTGCCGGCTGAATATCACGCAACCGGGGACGGCGTTGCCGACGGAATCGCAGCGGTGCAGCACAAAGTGCGCGAAAACATCAAGTACGGATCGGACCTGATCAAGGTATGCGCGACCGGGGGAGTGTTGTCGCTGGGTGATAATCCTCAGCATTCGCAATATACCCTGGAGGAAATGAAGGCGATTGTGGCCGATGCGCACCGGCTCGGACGCAAAGTCGCCGCGCATGCGCATGGCGCCGAAGGAATCCGCTGGGCGGCCGAGGCCGGCGTCGATTCGATCGAACATGGGTCGTACATCGACGACGCGGCAATCGCGGTGATGAAGGAGCACGGGACGTATCTGGTTCCGACGCTCTATCTTGGCGACTGGATGATGGAAAATGCCGACCACCTTCGTATGCCGCCTCCGCTGATGGCGAAAGCGCGCGAGGTCCTTCCGGCGGCACGCAAAAACATCGCGCATGCCTTCGCCAGCGGAGTGAAAGTGGTATTCGGGACGGATGCCGCTGTCTATCCCCATGGACTGAACGCGCACGAGTTTGCCGTGATGGTGAAATTGGGTCTAACCCCGCTCCAGGCGATTCAGGCTTCCACCATCAACGCCGCGGATCTGCTGGGATGGAACGGCAAGGTTGGAACGCTGGAGCCGGGGGCATGGGGCGATATTGTGGCCGTGGACGGCGACCCACTGAAGGATGTGACGACGCTCGAGAAAGTGAAGTTCGTCATGAAGGGCGGTGAGGTGGTCAAGAACGACTACGAGAAATGATGGGCTCGTGCTATCGCCCGCGAAGACTGCCTCACGAAGAAGGCCCGACGCTGTGCCAGGCATTGCCTGCTTCAAGCAGGCGGGTCGCGGAGGGTCGTTCAGTTGTCTCACACTTGTTCGGGTGAATAGTAGCGACGCTCGCGTGCGGCGGACGGTCGAGGCGGCCGTCCCCACACAACAGCTCCCGCGCGCGTTGACACTTACTTCGTCGAGAACTTGAAAACAGTAGTCTGGTGGAACTTCTCCCCCGGCTTCAGAATTGCGCTCGGGAAATCCGGATGGTTCGGCGAATCCGGAAAATGCTGCGTCTCCAGGCAGAACCCGAAGCGACGCTTGTAGACGTGCCCCTCCTTGCCGGTAACACTTCCGTCCAGGAAGTTTCCTGTATAGAACTGAACTGCGGGTTGGGTTGTGGTCACCTCGAGCACACGCCCGGTCGTTGGCTCGTAGACTCGGGCCGCCAAACTCAATCCCGATCCTTTGCGGTTCAAGACAAAGTTGTGGTCGTAGCCGTGGCCGAGCACCAATTGTTCATAGTTGTCGTCGATGCGGCTGCCGATCTTCGTGGATGTGGTGAAATCGAAGGGAGTGCCCTTCACGGGTCGAAGTTCGCCAGTCGGAATCAGGTTCTTGTCGACCGGGGTGAACTTGTCGGCGTTGATCATGATTTCATGATCCAGGATGTCGCCGTTGCCTTCGCCCTTCAGATTGAAATAGCTGTGCTGGCTGACATTGATTGGCGTGGCCTTGTCGGTGGTAGCTTCATAATCAATGATGAGTTCGTTTTTGTCCGTCAAGGTGTAGGTGACGGTTGTTTTCAGGTTGCCGGGGAAACCTTCCTCGCCATCTTTGCTGAGATAGGTGAAGGCGACGCCGTTCTTGCCCTTCAACGGTTCCCCATCCCATACGACTTTGTCGAAGGTGCGCGTCATGCCTCCATGCAACGTGTTCGGCCCATCATTCTTCGGTAGCGTATAAGTCTTTCCATCGAGAGTGAATGTGCCATTGGCAATGCGGTTGGCATAACGGCCGACAATCGCGCCGAAATATGGCGGATTGGGAATATAGCCTTCGAGCTTCTCGTGCCCGAGGACGATATCCGCGAGTTGACCTTTGCGGTCGGGCACGCGAAGGGACAAGATGATGCCGCCATAATTCATGGCGCGGACTTCAACACCGTGAGAATTGGTCAGCGTGTACAAGTTGACGGGCCTCCCGTCCCGCGTGCCGAAGTCTTTCTGCTCGACTCCGGATTTCTTTTTCGAGGAATTCTGTGCGAAGAGCAATCCGCTGATCGCTGCGAGAAAAACGATTAAGCGCACACACCACAGTTGTCTCGGAATCATGGCGAAGAGTGTACTACGGGAAAGCAAATTTGTGATGTGCGCGTCTCCACGCCTACCCGAGAGCGCCGGTGGATGCGAGTTCGTACAAGCAAGCATCGCACATCGAATGCTCGCGCAGGTCGATCCACTCGACCGAGTGCGAAGATGCCATGGCGCATCGGTAATCCTGACAATGACGCAAGTGAAGGGTGTGGCCAAGTTCGTGGATCGCCTCCTTCAGCAAGCGTTCCCGCAGCAGGGACTCATCGCCACTCAGGCCGTAAAACTCCTGGCGCAGCCGGTAAGTCGAAATTAGGGCGCACGGTCCTCCCATCTGCGCCTCGCCAAAAACGTATTTGAGAATCGGAATGTACAGGTCGACATCGGCGATGGCGAGAATCCGCCAATCCTTCGGACGCACCAGGCTCTGCAGGCGCTGCAGGATCTCCGAGGAGTGAAACTGCTGCCGTTCGGCGTGGTACGACGGAGCTGGGTCGAGCCTAAATGGCGAAACCTCGCAACGCACAGGAAGTCTCGCAGGAATCGCGTCGCGCAAGTCTTCCAGGAGCGATACGGCAGTGGAGCCGACCGGGAGCAGATGAACAAGGTTCATGGACGCCAGCTTCCGTCGATTTCAATTCTTGCTTTCGACCGCGGCACGGCTCCAGCCGTAGCGTTTCAGCTTGTGATGCAGGGTCACACGATCGATGTCGAGCACCTCGGCGGCCCGGCTCTGGTTGTAGCCGCACTCCTCGAGAACCCGCATGATGTGCGCGCGCTCGACCTCGTCGAGGCTCTTGCCCGTTGTGGAAGCAGCGGCAGCCTGTTGCTTCAGGATGAAGTCCTGCTCACGGAGTTCCGGCTCTTGCGCGACAACCATGGCGCGCTCAACCGCATTCTCCAGTTCGCGGACATTCCCCATCCACGGCTGCTGCTGCAATTGATTCATTGCCGCCGGGGAAACTCGCGTGATGTGTTTGTTCATCGCCAGGGCGAACTTGTGGACGAAATGCTCCACCAGCGGAGGGATGTCTTCCCGTCGCTCGCGTAAGGGCGGCAGTTCGATGTGAAAGACGTTCAGCCGGTAATACAGATCAGGCCGGAATGTGCCGTCTTCAATCATCACCTCGAGATTTCTATTGGTAGCGGCGACACAGCGGAAATCCACCTTGATGACCTGATTTCCTCCTACCCGCGTGATCTCGCGCTCCTGCAGGACGCGCAAGAGATCCGTCTGGGTCTTCAGGCTGATGTCGCCGATTTCGTCGAGAAATACAGTTCCCCCTTCGGCGATTTCGAATTTGCCTTTCTTGCGATATTGCGCGCCCGTGAATGCGCCCTTTTCGTGGCCAAACAGTTCGCTTTCGAGCAGTGTCTCAGTCAAGGCACCACAATGAATGGCGACCAGGGGATGAAAGCGCCGCATGCTGGCGGCATGGATTGCGCGCACTACCATTTCCTTTCCTGTGCCACTTTCGCCTGTAATCAGCACGTTCGCGTCGGTCGGCGCTACGGTGTCGATCGCGTCAAAGACCTTGCGCATGGCCGGACTCTGCCCGACGATGTCGCCCGGGCGCGTAGCCTCGGCGACGGTTTCGCGCAGCCGAACGTTTTCTTGTTCTGCGCGCTTGTGCGCGAGAGCTTTCTTTACCAGATGCGCGATCTCGTCCGGATCCAGAGGCTTGCTCACGTAATCGTAAGCACCGTTCTTTAGAGCCGTTACGGCAGTCTCCACAGAGGCATAGCCCGTCATCATGATTACGATCAGGTCAGGATCGAGTTCATGCAGCCGGCGCTGCAACTCGATGCCATCGGTCCCGCGCATCTTGATGTCGAGCAGGGCCACATCCCACTTGTTCTCCGCCATGCGCGTCAGCGCATCGCTGGCGCTCTCGGCGGTGCCTATTTCGTATCCTTCCTCCCGGAACCATTTCCCTAGGGAATCCCGGACGCTGAGTTCGTCGTCCACTATCAACAACTTTCCTTGTGATTCCACGGATCATCCCCTCCCGCTGGATGCAACGGCAATTTCTGCCGGCGCGGAACTCTCCGATTCCGCGTCCCACGGCAGAGTTACGGTGAAGGTTGTGCCTCGGCCAACCTCGGATTGCACTTCGATACTGCCGTTATGGCGCTCAAGAATGCTGCGGCTGATTGCCAGTCCGAGGCCGACGCCCCGGCCGGTCTCTTTCGTTGTCAGGAACGGCTCGAACAGGCGTGCCAGTATTTCCGGAGGAATACCACAGCCATCGTCGCGAACTACGATTCGGACGGCACCCGAGTCCCGGCTGAGAATGGTGGTGACCCACAAATTGCCGCCCTGCGGCATGGCATCGAGAGCATTCATCATCAATGCCAGCAGTACCTGCTCGATCTGTGCGCCGTCGCAGGTGACGAGCGGAAGGTCGGCAGCAAGCTCGGGCTGAACATGTATCCCCGCCAGATCGAGTTGGTGCTGGATCAGTCGCAGCGCCCGATCGATCACCTGATTCAGATCTGTGGGTTGAAGATTGATTGGAGTCGTGCGGGAGAAAGTCAGCAGATTCTTGACCAGGTCGCCGCAGCGACGGCTCTCGGTTGCGATCAAGTCCAGCGACTCGCGAATATCCTTACGCCGGCTCGTCCCTCCATCCTCGGTATCGGTCCATTTCCGCAGCAGCTTGGCATAGGTAAGAATGCCCGACAGCGGGTTGTTGATCTCGTGCGCGAGCACTGCGGCCATCTTGCCGATCGAGGCCATCTTTTCGGTGTGCAGCGCGTGCTCATGCGCCCGCTTCAGTTCGCGCGTCTTCTGGTCGACGCGTTGTTCCAGCGTCCGCGTCCAGGCGATATTCTCGTTGTGCTCTGCCTTGAGCTGGTTGCTCATGGCATTGAAAGAGTGTGCTAGTTCCCCGATCTCGTCTTTGGAGCGGACATCGATCTGGTATCCCAGATCGCCCGCGGCCAAACGCTCAGTACCACGTTCCAGAGCCTTGACGGGCCGCCCAACCACCTGCCACACGAAGAACCAGCTCAACACCGCAATCAGCAGGAGACCACAGCCGGTATAGACGATCATGCGGCGGCTGCTTTCGGCGAGTTGCACGTCCGGCTTGGCTAGAGATAGGTTGGTGTCGAGAATACCCAGGATTTGCTGCTCCGCGGGATGGGCGTGACAGCTTGCGTTGGAGCAGGCCGGCTGATTCTCGATGGGGGTGATAATTCCCAGGATGCGGGTTCCCGCGGGATTCCGATAAATCCGGAAGCGGTCAGGCCGGTTCAATCGCGCCAGCGGTAGCGATTGGGCATGGCACGCGTAACAAGCCTCGGCGGTTTTGTCGACTACGTGGTTCTGTTCCGCCGAGTTCGTTGTATAAGTAATCCTTCCTTCCTGATCGAAGATGCGGATCTTCTCAATCCCAGGCTCGGCTGCCATGGTCTGGATCGAGCGATAGAGTCCCTCGCGGTCATTGCGCAGCATGTAATCGGTGGTGCCCTGTTTGATCACGTCGCTGATCCGCTCGGCTGCCAGCAATGTGTTCTGCTCAAGATGCTGGCGATGCAGCCGGACGTTGAGGTAGCCCAGCATGGCGAAGATCAGAATCATCGCCCCGAGCAGAAGTATGTTGAGCTTGGCGCTCAGGGTTTGCGTTGCCCGCAACAGGCGAGCCCGGGTTGGTTCAGTCTCCGGCATGCTCCAGTACTGGCTGCCCCATCGGAACAGCGGTTCGTGCTGGGGACGGGACGCGCACCAAGTCGTCCTTCGGGAAAATCGGGAGATACTGCACCGCCACTCGGAAGAGGGCGAAGCCCAACGCGATGATCATGAGAGTGACGGAGAACTCCGTCCACTTGGGCATGTAATGGTGACCGACATAGGTCTCAAAACCAATCAGGCTGACATTCAGACGGTTGGTAATGAAGCCCAGCAGAGAGATAACAGAAGCGAGATACAGGCCACTGGGCGAGAGGCGCACCTTCTTGAAGCTGAGCAGCACGATCGGAATCACAAAGGAGAGCGCCAGCTCCAGCCAGAGAAAATAGGCCTCGTAGCTGGGACGCAGGATTTGCCGCAGCAGCCCGCGATGAAAGTAGTCTTCGAATCGAAGCAGCGCATTTACCCACAACGCCACCAGCAAGGCTCCTCCCAGTCGAACCAGCACCGAAAGTTCCAGATGCCGTCCCAGCGCCTTCGCGCTCTGTGTCGATTCGAAGATGGTCATCGCCAGGCCGACAGCAACGGCTGATCCAAAGAAGAAGAAGGGCAACGCCGGCGAATACCAGAACGGATGCAGCTTGCTCGGCATGATCAGGTAGAGCGATCCCAGCGAACTCTGGTGCAACGTCGAAAGCAGGATGCCGAGCACAATCAGTATTGGGTAGATCGTGTGTATCCACTTGATCGCCGTCTTCCAGTTCAGACGCTCGAACACGTTGGGCAGGAACTCAAAGAAGAGTACCGTCGTGTACGTCATCACACAGAAGCCCACCTCGAACATGACCGAATGCGGGTTCATGTAAATGAGCTGGTGCCAGATGAACCACGGACGCCCAAGGTCAAAAAGCAGGCCAACGATGAAAAGCAGATATCCGAGGAATGCGGTCAACACGGCGGGCTTAACCACGCTGTGCAGACTCTCAACATTAAAGAGATAAACTGCTCCGACCATGCAGAATCCGCCGGCGGCAAGCATGACGCCGCAGAGGCAGTCGAATCCAATCCAGAAGCCCCAGGGAAATTGATCGGTCATGTTCGAAACGGCACCCAGCCCGTGCAGATATCGGACATAGGTCGAATACAGACCGAGTGCCATGATCACCAGGAACACCGCTCGCCAGAAGGTCAGCTTGATCTTCATCGCCCGCCCCCGTTCTTCTTTTCCTCGGCCTCGGCCGCCGCGACCTCGGCGCGCCGGTGAGAGATCCAATAGATGCCTCCTAACACCAACGACCACACCGGAATGAAGTCCGGAACTCGCTCCATCACGCGGCCCGTGTATTGGGGCAACGAGGTTTCACCGATCTTCTCTGAAGCTGGATACCCGAACTCCTCGACCTTGACGCTCGCGAGAATAAGAATGCTAGTGCCGCCGACCTCATGAAGGCCGTAAATTCGCGGTAAATAGTTGGAGGGGTTCTGCCGTAGCCGGTCTTGAGCTTCCCGGACCAGATCGTCGCGTTCGCCGAACTTGGTTGCGCCCGTGGGACAGATCTCGGCGCAGGCGGTCTGCTGTCCGGTCGCGACGCGGTCCGGGCACATAACGCACTTGCGGACGCGGGGGTTCAGCGATCCCCACTCGTATTTAGGCTGGCTGAACGGACAAGCTGCCATGCAGTAACGGCACCCGATGCATTTCCACACGTCGTATACGACGGGCCCGTCCTTGGTTTTATGGAAAGCGCCTACTGGGCACACCGAGGCGCAGGCTGGGTCTCCGCAGTGCATGCACAGCCGACGCATGAATTTGTCGTTTCGAGTGAGAACTGCAGTCAACTTATGCGCGGACTGGAATTCCTCCGCGGCGATGGAGTCGTTGTACGGAAGATTGTTTTGCGTGGCACAGGCTTGTTCACACTGCTTACATCCGATGCAGAGCGTTGAATCATATAAGAGTGCTTTACTCATGAATGATCGCTTCGCATGGGTAGACCGATCCCCGTGCGAAATCCTTTCGACGACGCCTGAGCTGATGAGGGAAGAAACGGCGATTACCGGCGTAACCGCCGACGAGGTACCGCAAGCTGTTTACCTCGTCAGATCAGAGGCTGTCGCGAAATTCAGCAGCTTCAGACAGGGAATAGTCTCGACGATTAACAAACTCTCATCCGTGACGCCTGTCACCTATCGCGGTGATGGTGGTCAATAGGTGTTAGCGGCGAACAATGCGAGCCTCGTTGACTTTCGCATCAGAGGCGTGATGTGAATCTCAGCAGCATCTGGCAATCGCCTCATACCCTTGAAATTAATGGGCCTAAGGGCTTTTCAGCTCCCAAGTTGCAATCGAACTCGGGCGGCGGATTGTTGCAATGTTTAACATCGAGACTGCTGTGACTCGCCCCAGCCGCACTGGCTCACGCTCGGCAGTTCCCTGTATTTGCCTGCAAACATTGGACATGCGGTCTTGTCCTTGATTCACTGGTATTGGCACACACTCTGGCATGGCGATTGCCTTTACTGAAATGTGAGTAGAAGTAAGATCCAACCACTCGGGCGAGGTGAGTTATGACAGTCATCCTGGTCTTATTGACGTTCGCACTCTTCTTAGTCATCGATTACGTTCGTAGTCACAAGCAACTGGAGAGGCAGGTTGCCGTACAGCCGGTGTTGCGCGAGGTCCCATCTCATGTGGTTCCGGCAATGGTCGCGGGATTCAAGGTTCCGGAAAATGTTCGCTATCACGCCGGGCACACCTGGGCGCTGAGTGAGAGTCGCGAACTGGTGCGGGTCGGTCTCGATGATTTCGCGTCGAAACTTATCGGAAAGATCGAGAGCATTTCTCTACCGCAGCGCGGCCGTTGGGTTCGCCAGGGCCAAAAGATCTGGACGATTATTCGGGACGGCAAGTCCGTGGATATGGTTTCGCCCATCGAAGGGACGGTTAGCGATATCAATGAGGCGGTCGCGAAAGATCCGAGCCTCGCGCTGAACGATCCATATGGTGAAGGCTGGATCGTTACCGTGCAGGCTCCCGACTCGAAGATCAATTTCCGCAACCTGCTGGGCGGAGCGCTGGCCCGCATGTGGACTGAGGACTCTGCTCTCCGGCTTCGAAAGCGGATGCCGGTCGCCATGGCTGCGGCGCTGGCGCAGGATGGCGGCATAGCAGTGGACGATATCACTGCCCATCTGCCCAATGAAGATTGGGCATCATTGACAAAGGAATTCTTCCTTTCTTGAGTCAGGACGAGGAAAGGCCTCGCCCGAACCTCCTGTGAATCGCCGCCCGGGAACCTCCCGGGCGGCTTTTTAGTCTGGGGACGTTTCGGTGGACAGCTCTGCAGGATCAGCGGCAACCGCCGTTCGCGAGTGGCACCGAACGATCATGAAACCGATCGCGACCGCAGAACTCAACATGAGGACGCGCAAATACTGTGCGGGAGGAACCACCCGGTCCCCAAGAATTGTGCGGACCAGGCCAGAAGTGGCGCTGGTGGCGCAGAGCCCGAAGTAGGCGCGCTCCAGCAGCCCCCGTGAGATGCCGACAAGCCAAAGGAGAATCGAGGACACGATTACGTATATCCCGATCAGGACGAATTCCCCTGGGACGACGTTGCCGTGTACTACCCCCAACTTGTGCGAAGCAAAGCCGTGGGCCGCAACGCCAAGAAACACAATGGAGTGAATTAGGGCAATGATCGCGCGCTTCTGGTTGTTGAGAACCCCAAACTGAACCATAAGTCGAAATCAGTGTGACTGATGTGTGCGGGTTTCCGGCGTGACAAATCACACAAGCTGTCGTGATTGCAATCACATCAATCGCTCGAGTGCTCTGGAACGCGTATGTTCGGCGGTGTTACCATCGCGAGCCATGAACAATCGGATCGCACTCTTGGCGAGTTTTTTCCTACTTATATTTTTGGTGACAGCAAGCGGTCAGAGTCAAACGGCGGCCCTGCCCCGCCCGACCGTGCTGCATGCCGCCCGACTACTCGATGTGAAGGCTGGGAAACTCATCAAGCCCGGAGAAGTTCTTGTCCAGGGAGATCGAATCGCTGAGGTCGGACCGGCTGTGAAGCATCCCGCAAGCGCCGAGGTGATTGACTTGGGCGACCGGACTTTAATGCCCGGCTTAATCGATGCTCACATTCACCTCTTTCTTCACCCGGGGGCGGAAGATTTACAGACGGTACAGGAATCCATCCCGGAGCGAACAATCATGGCGACGCTGGCCGCGCGGGAAGATTTGATGGCTGGCTTTACTGCCGAGCGTGACATGGGCACGGAAGGCGCCGGCTCGGCTGACACCGCGGTTCGGAATGCGATCGATCAAGGGCGTATTGCTGGCCCGCGTTTGCGCATCAGTGGGAATGCTATCAACATCCTCGGAGGGCACGAGGACGCCATCGGCTACAACCCAGCCCAGCATGTCCTGCCTAATGCAGACTATGCCAACAATGCGGATGAGGTGGTCGCGGTTATACGTCAACAATTCAAAGAAGGCGCCGACTTCATCAAGATCTACGAAACCGGAGCCGACTCCGTTCGCGACGGCAAGTTGTCGACACCATATCAATACACGGAACCGCAACTGGAAGCGGCCGTGAAAGAGGCATCTCGGGTCGGCAAGCACGTTGCAGTTCACGCCACTGGTGAGCCCGGAACTCTCTACGCCGCGCAGGCTGGCGTCGTTTCCATCGACCACGCCGACCGACTCAGCGACGAAACGATAAGGCTCATGAAAGAGAAGCAGATCTTCGCGGTGCCGACATTCACGATTTTCGAATACTTCGCCGAGCATGCCTCCACGCCGCAGCGGAGCGCGCATGAACATCAGATTCTCGACTTGAAGGTGCAGGAGTTCAAGAAGCAGATAGCCGCTGGAGTTCCGATGGCCGTCGGTTCCGACGTTGGACCATTCCCTCACGGCACGCAAGCGCGCGAACTCCTGCTGATGGTGAAATACGGAATGTCGCCTTTGGCCGTCCTGCAAGCAGATCTGCTGAATGGCGCGAAGCTTCTCGGTTGGGATGGACAGATCGGCTCGCTCGAAGCCGGCTATCTGGCCGACGTGATCGCAATCACCGGGGATCCGCTCGAAGACATCTCGTCGGTCGGCAATGTTACGTTCGTGATGAAGGGCGGCATAGTTATCAAGAGGTAGTTACTCTTCCCAGAACAGAACGCGCGCAGCAAATACCTGCAAAAGAATGCACTCTCTCATCTGATTTCTGATGAGAGTGAAATATCTAAGCGTCGAATCCTGAGCATCTTGCCGCAATTCCCAAATCGGTCCAGTTGGATGCTGAATTGCCATTGTCGAATTGCCGGCCGAACCCGGTCGGCATTTATGTTGGCTTGGGGCAAGTTCTCTAATGTACTCAATGCGGCTGTCGTAACTCTTTTCTTCACCCTCGTGACTTGCCCCTCCTTGCTCGCACAGGGTCCGATTCCCGAAGCTAGAATGGATCTTACCGCTGTCGAGCATCCCTCTGCTTCCGTCTCCATTCCGCAACCGGCCACCGGGGAACACAAATTCTGGGACAAACAGAACGAGCTTCTTTTTATCGGCGCCACCGCGCTGAATGGAGCTGACTTTGCCATCACCCGCTCGAACCTTCAGAGCGGCGGCAAGGAACTGAATCCTGTGGTTCGTATGTTTGGACGCTCTACTCCGGGCCTGGCCCTCAACTTCGCTGGGGAAACCGCAGGCGTGATGACCCTGAGCTACTTCTTCCACAAGACCGGTCACCACAAACTCGAACGTCTTGTGTCGGCGGTCGACATTGGAGCTTCGGCTGGTGCCGCTTCCTACGGGCTCGCCCACCGATAGCGCACTCTTTTTCCCCGGACCGCGGTTCTCAGAATCCCTACTATCTTGCTAGTATTAGCGAATCAGTTATTCTGACCGGCATGAGGCAGAAATGAAGATCGCGAAGGATGTTACGGAGTTGATTGGGAACACGCCGATGGTCCGGCTCAATAAGGTCACCGAAGGCTGCGTGGCCGAGGTCGTGGCGAAGCTCGAGAGTCAGAATCCGTTGGCCAGCGTGAAAGATCGCATCGGCGTCAGCATGATTGAAGATGCCGAGCGCGCCGGCAAAATCCAGCCCGGGAAAACCGTACTCATTGAGCCGACGAGCGGCAATACTGGCATAGGTCTTGCCTTTGTCGCCGCCGTGAAGGGATACAGGCTGATTCTTGTCATGCCCGACACGATGAGCCTCGAGCGCCGCGTTCTTCTCCTCGCCTTCGGCGCCGAACTTGTTCTTACGCCGGGTCCGCGTGGCATGACAGGCGCGATCCTCAAAGCCAAGGAGATTCTTGCCGCCACGCCGAACGCATACATGCTGCAGCAGTTCGACAATGCGGCGAATCCCAAGATCCACTTCGAAACCACCGGCCCTGAAATCTGGAACGACACCGACGGAAAGGTCGATATTCTTATCTCCGGCGTCGGGACGGGCGGAACAATCACCGGTGTCTGCCAGTACATCAAACCCAAGAAACCGTCATTCAAAGCGGTGGCCGTCGAACCTGTAGACAGCGCCGTCCTGTCGGGGGGCAAGCCGTCGCCTCATAAAATCCAAGGTATCGGCGCAGGGTTCGTCCCGAGCATCCTTCGCCGCGACTACATCGATGAAGTGATCACCGTGACGAACGACGAGGCGATCAACATGGCGCGCAGGCTTCCGAAAGACGAAGGCCTCTTCGTCGGCATCTCTTCCGGCGCCGCCGTCGTTGCTGCCCTGAAGGTCGCAAAGCGACCGGAGAATGCGGGCAAACTCATCGTGGTGGTGCTTCCGTCGTTCGGCGAGCGCTATCTCAGCAGTATTCTGTTCCAGGAACTGCGGGATAAGGCCCTGCAGATTCCGACGGCGGAACTACCACCGGCTTGATCGACTTCCATGCCGCACCTGTTCTCTCTAATGCGGGAAGACGTAACCAACGTGATGGATCACGACCCCGCGGCCAAGTCGCGCATGGAAGTCCTTCTCTGCTACTCCGGCCTGCACGCGGTGTGGTTTCACCGGATGAACCACGGGTTGTGGAATCGCGGTTTCTTCCTGTTCGCGCGCTGGCTTTCTCAAGTCGCCCGCTTGCTCACCGGGATTGAGATCCACCCCGCAGCGAAAATCGGACGGCGCCTGTTCATCGACCACGGAATGGGTGTGGTCATAGGGGAAACCGCAATCGTCGGCAACGACGTAACCCTCTATCAGGGAGTCACTCTAGGCGGCACCGGCAAAGAACACGGCAAGCGCCACCCCACTCTCGAAGACAACGTGGTTGTCGGCGGAGGCGCGAAGATTCTTGGCAACATCGTCGTCGGCAAGAACTGCCGCATTGGCGCGGGATCCGTAGTCCTCCGCAACGTTCCCGACGATTCCACCGTAGTCGGTGTGCCCGGCCATATCATCTTCCGCGAGGGCAAGCGCGTCGTGATCACCGATCCCAAACAGATCAACGATCCCCTTTCCGAAGCTCTCGCATCGGTAGCGACGGAAGTGAACAAACTCCGTGAGCGAGTGCAGCAACTGGAAGGCAAAGGCCACGTGCCAGAGCCTGTACCCGCCTCTCTGCAGCGCCTGATGGATGATCTCGACTACCAGATTTGACCGCTCGGTCGTAAGATGATCCGTCCGCAACGAATCCCGTGTCGAGGGCTATGCCGTGAAATGGATCGTTTCTCTCCTATTTCTATTCATACTTCCGCCTTGCATTGCTGCCGATAAACAAGACGAACAAAGCAAACCCGCGCAATCGATTGACGAACTGCGCCAGCAACTCGAGAAACTTCTTAAAGACACTCGTACCCCCGGAGTCTCAGTGGCGATCGTGCACAAAGACGGGCCGGAATGGGTCGCGGGCCTGGGCATTGCAGATGTCGCCAGCAATCGGGCCAACACGGCGGATACTCTCTTCCGTATCGGGTCAACCTCAAAGGCATTTGCTGCTCTGTCGATCTTGATGCTCACTGATCAAGGAAAACTCTCCCTTGAGGATCCCGTTCACAAGCTTGCGCCAGAAGTCTGGTTTGAAAATCGCTGGGGATCGACAGACCCCATCCGCATCGTCCACCTGCTCGAGCACACCACCGGCTGGGATGACATGCACTTTCGGGAATACGCCAAGCAAGCTCCCGACCCGATGGGCGTCCGGGACGGCCTCGACTACGACCATCACTCCCGCATCTCCCGCTGGCGCCCGGGCACCCGCATGTCGTACTGCAATTCGGGCCCTCCCGTGGCAGCGTACATTGTTGAAAAGCTTACCGGTCAGCGTTTCGAAGATTTTGTGCAGCAAAATCTGTTCGCGCCCATCGGCATGAAAACGGCGACGTACTTCGAGCCCGCAGCCGGTGCCACAACGACGCTCTATCACGGAGACGGTAAGACTCCCTACAGCTATTGGCACATTCTTTTGCGTCCGGCAGGCTCGATCAATGCTTCGGCCAAGGATATGGCTGCCTACGTTCAGTTCTATCTCAACCGCGGCGCTGTCGGAGGCAAGCAGATCGTTCCCGCGTCCGATATCGACCGCATGGAGGTTCCCGAAAGCACCTGGGCCGCAAAAGAT
This sequence comes from Binatia bacterium, assembly GCA_035577905.1. Taxonomy (GTDB): domain Bacteria; phylum Acidobacteriota; class Terriglobia; order Terriglobales; family Acidobacteriaceae; genus Sulfotelmatobacter. Next base: position 39,949 of record DATKAP010000004.1, on the reverse strand, counting down.
GGCCTGAAGTTTGGATACGGTTTGAGTAACTACGCCAGCGTCCACGAAGGATTCGTCTATCACGGACACAATGGCGGCGTCGAAGGTGGCTTGACCGAGATGGCTTATCTGCCGGAACCCGGTACCGGCTATTTCTTCAGTATCAACAGCGGAAATGGCGACGCTTTCGACAAAGTTGGGAAGGCAATCCGCGCCTACATTACTCGCAACCTGCAAAAGCCGGCTCTGCCCCCTGCCGCGCCTTTGGCAGCCGCGGCGGGCGACTATGCCGGATGGTATGAGCCCGATTCACCGCGTATCGAAATGCTCCACTTCCTGGAACGACTGCTGGGACTCTCACACGTGCGCTTCGGAGAAGGCAAGCTCTACATCTCTTCGTTAGGCGCACGCAGTGAGACGTTCCTTCCGGTTACGATCAACCAATTCCGGCACGTGCCGCAGAAGGATCCGCCGTCTCCGGCTCCGACTCTTGCGTTGCTCAGCGTCAATCCGGATGGCCGTTTCATCCAGGCGGAACAAACGACCATGAAGAGGATTTCAACGTGGGTGGCGCTCGCGGAAGTCTTGCTCACCGCATGGGTCTTGCTCGCGGTCATCGCGGTTCTTCTGTACGCGCCGTTCTGGATTTTGGGTGGGATCAGCAAGCGTCGGCGGCGCCCTGCCGAACGACCTTTGCGCCTATGGCCGCTGATTGCGGTCGTGAGCCTCCTCGCAATCGTGGGTATCTTTGCGATTTCAATTAACGATCTCATTCAACGTATGGGAAATCTCACCGTGTGGTCCGCTGCGGTATGGGTCGTGACCCTGGTTTTCGCGGTGAGTTCGGTCGCCAGCGCGTTCTACTCCTGGCAGCGGCCCGGGGAGGATGTCCGTCGCGGCGTGCGAAGATTTTCCATCATTGTTTCGCTGGCTCTTCTGGTCGCCACCATCTACCTGACGTACTGGGGAATCATCGGGCTGAGAACCTGGGCCTAAAATAATGCTTGTAAACACTTTGACAAAGATGGTCAGGACGTTTAATGTTCCGATGCGTAAACGTTTACTCGGATGCTTGGGTCGTAAACGTTTACGGAATCGCCGACTCTGATTAGAATGTCACTTTCCCCATGCTCTTGAAGACACTCCGCGAAGAGGTGCTCGAGGCAAATCTGGAGCTCGTTCGTCGCGGCCTTGTTGTCTATACCTTCGGCAACGCCAGCGGCCTCGATCGCAACGAAGGCCTGGTCGCTATCAAGCCCAGTGGCGTTCCCTACGAAGAACTAAGACCCGAGCACATGGTCGTCTGTGATCTTGAGGGAACGATCGTCGACACGAAATTGCGGCCCTCCTCCGATCTCCCAACGCACCTCGAACTTTACCGACGATTCCCGAACATTGCTGGTGTCGCGCACACGCATTCGGAGTACGCCACTGCCTGGGCTCAGGCGGAAGCCGCGATTCCATGTTTTGGCACGACCCACGCGGATTATTTTCACGGCCCGGTTCCGGTCACAGATCGCCTCACCTCGGGCGAGATCGATGCTGACTACGAACTTGAAACCGGAAAAGCCATCTGCCGCACCTTCTCGAAAATCGACCCTGATTCCATTCCGGCAGTTCTCGTCGCCGGTCATGCCCCGTTCTGCTGGGGGCCAACTCCCGCGGCGGCCGCGCACAATGCGGTGATTCTCGAATATGTCGCAAGAATGGCTTCCCATACGCTTCTGATCAATGCTGAATCCCGGCCAATCGCCCGCGAATTGCACGACAAACACTTCCTTCGCAAGCACGGCCGCAACGCCTATTACGGACAGGTCAAGACACAATGAATCTTGCTCTGCTACTCCTCAGCTCAAACAGACTCGTTCACCTCTCCGGAGTCGACATCGCCATCATCATTTTCTACTTTGCCCTGGTGCTGGGCATTGGTTTCTATCTCAAGGAGCAAGCCAACACCGGCGAAGACTTCTTCATGGCGGGACGCGAGATGACCGCATGGGTGGCCGGCCTCGCGTTCCTCTCAGCGAACCTGGGCTCGCTGGAACTGATGGGCTGGGCGGGCAATTCCTATAAGTACGGCATCCTCGCTGCCCACTGGTACTGGATCGGTGCCATCCCTTCCATGCTGTTCCTCGCGCTGGTGATGATGCCCTTCTATTACGTCTGCAAGACGCACTCGGTCCCCGGTTATCTCAAATTGCGCTTTGGAGAGGGCGCGCAAGGTATCTCCTCGATCTCCTTCGCGTTCATGACCGTCTTGATGAGCGGCATCAACATGTACGCCATGGCGGTCGTGATGAAAGTCGTGCTGGGATGGAACATCCATTTCAGCATTATCGTTTCGTCTCTGACCGTCGCCGCCTATGTTGCCCTCGGTGGACTCCGATCAGCTATTTTCAACGAGGTGCTTCAGTTCTTTCTGATATGGGCGGGCGCTCTACTGATTCCCGTCCTTGGACTGATCGAGGCCGGAGGGTGGAGTGGGCTGCAAGTCAAGATCATGCAGAACTTGACAGAACTGCACGTGGCGAATCCGGGATCCTACACGCATCTTTGGTCGACTCTGGGCAACTTCAACGCCAACCCGATGGGCATCAATTGGGCCGGCATCGTTTTCGGACTTGGGGCAGTCATCGCGATGGGCTACTGGACCACAGATTTTCTGGTTGTCCAACGCGTCCTGTCAGCGAAGGATCTGCGCTCTGCCGAACTGGCACCTATTATCGGCGCGGCATTCAAAATGATGGTTCCCCTCATCGTGATTCTTCCGGGACTGCTCGGCTTGGCGCTGCTGCGCGATCCGCAGACGGGAGGATTGATCCGCCTCGTTCCCGCCAACCTTGCATGGTCCGATGCAGGACAGGCCCAGGGCCTCCACGGCTATGACGAGGTCTTACCGCTCATGCTCGCTCGCTACTGTGGGCCGGGCCTTCTCGGATTAGGCATCACTGCTCTCATTGCGGGCTTCATGTCTGGTATGGCGGGCAATGTCAGCGCCTTCACCACTGTCGTGGTGTATGACATCTACGGAACTCTGATCAATAAGGACGCTTCCGACGAGAAGAAGGTAAAACTCGGTCGCAGGTGGACCATTTGGGGCGTTTTGATCAGTATTGGGACCGCATATCTTGCGGCGCGCGCCCCGAGCATCATGGACTACGTGCAGGCCTTGTTCAGCTTCTTCATCGCACCCCTGTTCGGGACCGTTCTCCTGGGCATGCTGTGGAAACGCGCCACGCCGGCAGGTGGCTGGACCGGTTTGGCGGCTGGAACGCTCTCTTCCATCGGCATGTACACATGGGTCAAGCTCGATCCCAACGCAGTGCGGTATGTGGCTCTCTCGATGGACGCGCAAGACCAGGCGCAGAACATGTTTCGCGCTCTCTGGTGTTGTCTGATCTGCGTGATCGTGACGGTCATCGTCAGCTTATTGACTAAACCGAAACCGGACTCGGAATTAAAGGATGTGGTGTACGGTCTTACGCCTATTCCAAAGGTCGAGCATGTTTCGATGTTTCACAGCCCTGTTTTCTGGGGCGTGGTTGTGGCCATCGTGTTTGTGATATTGCAGATCATTTTCTGGTAGGAGGTTCGCATGAAATCCGGCAGTCACCTCTCGATCTGGTTTTTCACGGGATTGTGCCTTGGCGTAGTTGGTGCGCTCATTTTCGCCACTGGCATTTACGAAATTATGAACCCACCTGTCAATAAAGTTGTGCTCTACGACCTGCACGCGAATGTTTGGTGGGGTGCAATCCTGTTGGTCTCAGGCCTGTTCTTCGGCATTCATTTTTCCCCGGCTAATGAGCGCAAGCGCATGGCCGGCAAGTCTTAATCGGTGGAACTTATATCGGGAATCGGGAAGAGGATTGTTATGGCTGACAAGAGGAAAATGACGATGGGCGTCATCGTCGGGAATCGCGGGTTCTTTCCCGACCAGTTGGCGAAGTCCGGACGAGAGGAGATGATCCAGGCGCTGGCCAAGGCCGGCATCGATGGCATCGTGCTCGGTCCGGAAGACAGCAAACACGGCGCGGTCGAAACCCACGAGGAAGCGAAACGCTGCGCGGCTCTGTTCAGAAAAAACAGCGACAAGATTGACGGCGTAATCGTCACCTTGCCGAACTTCGGCGACGAGCGCGCCATCGCCGATACTTTGCGGCTGGCGCGGCTCGGCGTTCCGGTGCTGATTCAGGCCACGCCTGACGATGCGTCAAAAATGACCATTCTGCATCGCCGCGACAGCTTTTGCGGCAAGATGTCGGCCTGCAACAATCTGCGCCAGTATGGCATCCCGTACTCGCTGACACGTCTGCATACCGTAAGTCCTGATTCGCAGGATTTCCAGAATGACTTGGCCTGGTTCGCCGCGGTGTGCCGCATTGTGAAAGGCTTCCGCAATCTGCGGATTGGCAGCCTGGGCGCGCGTCCGACAGCATTCAACACTGTCCGCTACAGCGAGAAGATGCTCGAGCACAGCGGCATCTCGGTCGAGACACTCGATCTGTCGGAGGTCTTCGGTCGGATCGACAAGTTGAAAGACGACAACTCCGGTGTACAGGCCAAGCTGGCCGAAATCAAGAAGTACGTCACGACTCAAAGTGTGCCCGATGCTGCGCTGATAAAGATGGCCAAGCTCGGCTACGTCGTCGACGAGTGGATGAAGCAGACCGACTTGCAGGTCAGCGCCGTCCAGTGCTGGACCTCGATGGAAGAGTACTTCGGCGTGGTTCCCTGCACGATTATGAGCATGATGAGCAACAAACTGCTCCCCGCCGCGTGTGAAGTCGATGTCTGCGGCACGCTCAGCATGCACGCCCTGGCCCTCGCTTCTGAAACACCCAGCGCCTTACTCGACTGGAACAATAACTACGGTGATGATCCCAACAAGGCCGTGTGCTTCCACTGCAGCAATCTGCCGAAGCACTTCTTCCAGGATGTCCGCATGGACTTCCAGGAAATCATCGCCGGCACAGTGGGCAAAGAGAACACGTTCGGCACGGTGGTCGGCCGCGTAAAGCCCGGCGCCATGAGCTTTGCCCGCTTCTCAACCGACGATACCTCCGGTGTGATGCGGGGTTACGTCGGCCAGGGAGAATTCACCAGCGATTCACTGAACACGTTCGGCGGCGTAGGCGTGGTGAAGATTCCGGAGTTGCAGAAACTGCTGCACTACATCTGTGAGAACGGATTCGAGCACCACGTCGCCGCGAACTTCTCGAGCACAGCAGGTGCCGTGCACGAGGCAGGAGTCCGGTATCTGGGCTGGCAAATGTACTGGCACGGGAATCTGGCGTAGTTCCCGATTGCCTGCATGAGTTTGTTGCACCATGGAGGACATGGAGAAATACAGAGCCCTCCCCATTATTCCTCTGTGTCCTCTGTGGTGAGTTACGGGGAACTACATGGCCATCGTGGCAGGAGTAGATTTCGGCACCCTCAGCGTCCGAGTCTCGATCGTAGACAGCGAGCGTGGACTTCTCGCCTCTGCTGTCGCTGAGTACCCTCTCCACCGTAAGCGCGAGGATCCGGATTTCGCGACGCAGTCTCACGACGACCACATGCGCGCACTTGCCGAGGCCACTCGGCGGGCCGCCCAGGCGGCGGGCATCAGCGGAGACCAGATCGCATCCATTGCCCTCGACACCACAGGATCAAGTGTCATCCCGGTCGGGGCGGGCATGGTTCCGATGGATGAGTATTACCTCTGGTGTGATCACCGCGCCAAGCTGGAAGCAGCGTTGATCACCGAGATCGCTCGCATCGAGAAACTTCAAGCCATCGAATGGTGCGGAGGCGTCTACTCGTCCGAATGGGGATTTGCCAAACTCCTCCACTGGCTGCGGCATAATCCCGACAAACGGGATAAGTTCGTAAGCGCCTTCGAACACTGCGACATGGTTGCAGCTACGTTGTGCGGCATCACGGATCCGCGGCGCGTGAAGCGCAGCGTCTGCGCCATGGGCCACAAGTGGATGTGGAATGCCTCTCTCGGCGGGCTACCGCCCGAGAGCTTCCTGGCCAAGGTCGATCCGCTTCTGGCCGGGGCGCGCGACAAGCTCGAGGGCGAGTACGCGACCTCGGACAAGATCGCGGGAACACTCGCGCCGCAGTGGGCAGAGAAACTCGGACTGCGCGCCGGAATTCCAATCCCGGTCGGTGCCTTCGACGCACACTGGGACGCGATCGGTGCAGGGGCGAAAGAGGGCGATGTCGTCAATGTCGTCGGCACTTCCACCTGCATCATCGCCTACGCACCCAAAGCGCAACTGATCCCCGGTGTCTGCGGCGTTGTCCCGGGCAGTGTGCATCCGAAGTTCACGGGGATTGAGGCGGGCCTTTCTGCAACCGGCGACATCTTCAGCGCGATCGCGCGCAGAGCGGGCACCACGGTTGAAGAACTCAGCAAGGGACTCGATCAGTACCGTGCTGGTCAGACCGGCTTGTTACGAATGACGTGGGATAACGGCGATCGCACTGTGCTCGTGAATCCCAACTTAGGTGGCATGACGATCGGGTGGAATCTCGTGCACACTGCACAGGACGAACTCTTCGCCGCGATCGAGGGCACCGCCTTCCACACGCGTGTCATCCTCGATCGCATGAGCGAATACGGCGCGCCCACACAGCGCGTTATCAACGGCGGCGGAGTCCCGCAAAACAATCCTGTCCTGAATCAGGTCTATGCGAACGTCCTCGGCCGCCCCGTACTCGTGCCTAGTGGCAAAGTCACGGGCTTGGGCTCAGCGATCTTCGCATTCATGGCCGCTGGCGCATTCAAAACGATCGCGGAGGCGCAAGACAAGATCTGCCCGAAGTTCACAATCTATGAACCGCAGTCCCAGGCGCAGGCTACCTACGCCGCATTGTACGATCTGTACCGCCGCATCTATTTCGAATTCGGCAACCCGGCATCCTCGCAGTTCGGTGATGTGCTGCCCAAGCTGATTCAGGTTGCGCGAGGATGATCCTCGTTCAGCCTCGCGCTTCTCTTGGCACGGCTCCACTCGTCTGCGAGCCCTAACGCAGAGGCCCATTTTTCCAAGTACGATTCATCGCGGGCGTCTCGGCGAATCCGCACAATCGTGGCGACGTCTTCTATCTGACGCTGCGAGTGGCCCAGTTGGGACCACTCCAGTTTCGCGATGATTACATCCTCAGCGCTGGCTATGTAAAGAGGGAACCCTTCTAAGTTGACAACTCTGCGCGGGTCGAACTCTTCTTTGCTGAAAGAGCGGGATTTGCGAAAAATTAGATCGATCTTCCAGCCAGTTTCGCGATCGATGATATTGAAGAGCGATTCTCGGCGTCTTGCTTCCAACGCCGCATCCAACTCAGCCTAGTAGTTGTTTAGATTGAGGGTCGCAATTAGAGTTCGAACCTGTTCATTAGTAGGGTCGATGACAATGTCGATGTCTTGAGTGGAACGAGAAGTTCCGTAATGGGTACTGGCAAAAGACCCTGTCAGCATGTATGCAACACCACTGCCATTGAGGATTTCGATAATTCTCCGGAAGACATCCGTTGTCCTCATCGGTAGCCAGCTGGCAACGGGTCAGGTAAAAAGGCTATTCTCAGCAACTCACGAGCGACCTGGACTTCATTCCATTCCGGGTGGTCGTCGCGAATTCGCTGTTTCGCCAACTCGCGAGCGAAGAGGCTCATATCAAGCGCGAGGAGAATCTTCTCTTCTCCCGACATTGAGCGCTGAATGCGGGTTTGGATCTCCAGCGCTTCGGTTGTCGTGTCATCCATCACAAGAAAATCGTATCACGCACTCCCATTGGTAACGCGGTAAAGCAAATTTCAACCGGCGCTAGTGGAACCTCCCGCGATTGCGCCGATGATGAGAAACGGCTCTTTTCCAGAAGCCACGGCCTCGGGCAAAGGTGCATCAGGCGATTCGTGCGTCAAGTCTTCCTCGCAGGCGAAGAAGCGCAGGAAGGCCCGGCGCTGCTTGGTCACGTGTTCGCGGATCGCACCCTTCAGCATGGGATACCGCTCTTCGAGCGCGTCGAGTACCGATCGCTGCGTCACCGAACCTTCCACTTGAATTTCGACTTCATGGCCGACGTGCGCCAGTGTGCGAAGGTGCTGGGGAAGTTCAACTCGAATGGTTACTGCCATTGCGCCTCCACGCACCGCGCCAAAATCTGCGCGGGGCTACACATCACTACAGCGTTTGTACCTCCACCGAAAGCACGGCCGGCAGATCCCGCACAATCGGCGACCACGACTCGCCTGCGTCAGGCGACATGTAAACCTGCCCTCCCGTTGTTCCGAAGTAGAGGCCGCACTTATCCAGCGTGTCCACAGCCATCGCATCGCGCAGGACGTTCACGTAGCAGTTCTCCTGCGGAAGACCTTTTGTCAGCGGTTCCCACTCATCGCCTCCGCTTTTGCTGCGGTAGACGCGAAGTTTGCCTTCGTGAACGTAGTGTTCGCCATCGCTCTTAATCGGAATCACGTAGATGGTCTCGGGCTCGTGCGAATGCACGTCGATGGCGAATCCAAAATCGGTGGGCAAATTTCCGCTGATTTCTTTCCAGTTCTCGCCGGCATCATCGGAGCGCATCACGTCCCAGTGCTTCTGCATGAAGAGCACACCCGGGCGCTTCGGGTTCATCGCGATGTGGTGCACGCAGTGGCCAATCTCAGCCGTGGGATTCGGAATGTACTTCGAATAGAGGCCTTTGTTAATGGGTTTCCAGCTGTTCCCGCCGTCGTCTGTCCGAAAGGCACCTGCCGCCGAGATCGCGATGTAGATGCGCTTGGGATCTTTGGGATCGAGGATGACCGTGTGCAGGCACATGCCTCCCGCGCCCGGCTGCCATTTCGGTCCGGTACCGTGGCCGCGAAGGCCGGAGAGTTCCTTCCAGTTCTTACCGCCATCGGTCGATTTAAATAACGCGGCGTCTTCGACTCCCGCGTAGACAGTGTCGGGGTCGGTGAGCGACGGTTCGAGATGCCAGACCCGCTTGAACTCCCACGGGTGCTGCGTGCCATCGTAGAACTGATGGGTGGTGAGTGGCGCGCCGGCGGTGTCGTAGGCGAACTTGTTGCTCTCGCCTTTGGGCATGCCGCCCGGGCCAGTGGTGGATTCCCCGGGAGGAGTTCCAGGCTGATGCCAGGTTTTGCCGCCATCGTCGGACCGCTGGATGATTTGACCAAACCATCCGCTGGTCTGGGATGCGTAAATGCGATTGGGATCGGCAGGCGAGCCTTTCAAGTGATAGAGCTCCCATCCGGCGAAGTGCGGACCGCTCACCTTCCAGTCAGCGCGTTTGCCATCCGCGGTAAGAATGAACGCTCCCTTGCGCGTCCCTACAAGAACTCGAACTTGGCTCATGCAAACTCCTTGTCCATTTTCGTTTCTGGATTGCCCCACGTCTGAGGATAGAACCGAATTCTAAACGAGGCGGTTACGGAGTCAATGGAGGGGACATCGCGCTAAGCCACGCAGAGCCAGGATTTTACGGTCATCGTGATGAAAACAAATGGCTTGCTTGACTCGACAATGTGTCACTTTTGCGGAAGGGGAACGCACAAAATGTTGGATCTAAATAACTTGGAAGATCAGAGCTGCTCTATTCATTCGCAAAATATTGATACAGAACGACTTATTTGTAAAATATTGCAGAATAAAGACTTAGCCGAGGAGTGAGCCGCGAGCGACAAGCCTATTTCCACATCCTTTGCAGCCGGAGGTTTTGGACAAGGCGATCAAGAATGCCGAATGCTTCTTCCCCGGAAATCTCCAAGAGCCCTACCGCATCGCCTGCTGCAGTGCTTTCATACGGGCGGCTTCGAAATACTGGGTGGCGCTGGTCGCTTGCTGCAGTATCAGATCCGTAAACTTCTTTTGTTGTTTTGCGGAAAAGACAACCGAGTTGAACCACTCGTCACCCATCCGGAAATTGTCGCTCGTCTCGGCGCCTGCGAGTGTCGCGATCCGGCGGGCGTTGTACATTTGTACAATTTGCGGAGGATAGCCGGCACCGGTATCGACCGGCGGGAATTGATATCCGACCGGTGCATAGCCGTCTTTAAGGAACTCGCAGCTTGCAGAGGTGGTCTGGGCTCCGGCAGGAACCTCCAACACGATCGTATCCGCGGGACGCGTCACCTCTTCGTATGGTTCAGCAGTTACGATGATCGCGAAGGAGCGCAGGGCAGACTTGGTATCCAACTCGTACCGGTTTCCTTTGGATTCCATTGCTCCCAATTTGACCGCCTTTGCGCCAGGCGTAATGGCCCATACCATATAGGTTTCAAACTGGGCTCCGAAGCTGGCGGGTGCGGGCAATCCGTTGGCTTGCGTTTCGACAGTGACCTCCACGTCTCCCATCTTCAGTTTTGCCTGTCCGCTTGCACCCGGCGCCAGTTCCGTTGCTTTGAGTACCGTTGTTACAGACCCCCGAGGCGGCGGATTGATGACGCGCACGGTCCTGGTCACAAGTTGCGGCTGAAATTTAAGGTTCTCTGCCGCGGTTGCGCTCCCAGATTGTTGCGCCTGCAGAACGCAAGCGGTTATCCAGGACAAACTCAGCAGGAGACCGATTGCAATTATGTGCCGGACTGAGTTTTTCATTTTTCAGCTGATCCTATGGCGACGTGAGCGCCCACAATTTGGATTCTCCACAGCCCAACTTTCGAACGAATCTATGAAACCAGCCGCGCTCGTTCGCTGCATCTGGAAATTCTGCCAGTTGCTTCAGAGGTGATATCCATCACACACAGTTGAGGAACCAGGGTGTGGAGTCAGCAAACCGCGTCACCAAAGAATTCGTTGCGCAATCGAGGAATACTCGCGGCACGACATGGTGAGCGCAACGGGATTTTGCGGCGGCGATCCAATCTGACACGGTTTCAATGCAGGGATTGAGAGAGGCTTATCAGGTTTTGTGGCTGAACGCGAATCAGGCCGCGGCGTGGGCTGTCAATATCGGCTATCAATAAGAACGAGACGGAGACAGCGAAGGGCAAAATCACCGTCAGGAGCCTGCGGTTTCTATGCATTCCATAGCCGACGAGTACGCTACAGCAGATGGCAATCACGACCAAAAGAGCCCATGCCGCAGCCGGAATGTGGTTCCACCAAGCGGCCTGAGTATATCCCTGCGAGTTCAACACATCATTCATACCCGAGACGGCGAGGGAAATGACTGGGGTCGGTGTGGTGGCAGCGCGGGTCAGGACGGCGGACCAGAGTTCGGTTTGCAATTGAGCCGTAGCGCTGTTGATCTGCTCCAACTGACTCTCGTCCCGGGTCATGTAGAACAAAATCCGCTGATCAAGGTACTTCCGCAACAAATTGCGCACCTGTTCTGCATCGGCGGAAGGTAACAGGTCGGCCCGGACATATTCCGTCCCGATCGCATTGGCTTCAGCTTCCTCGTAGTTCTTTCGCTGATCGTATCTGCTGACGGCCATGGAGAAAGTGAATCCGATGAGCAGGCCTAGAAGTGTCAGAACGGCGGTCTGGACAACTCCGAAGTCGTCCCTCTCCTCTTCGTGCAGAGGTCGCACTCTCTGGCCCACGAACGCCCCGAGAAGGGCAAACGACCACAGCACCACAAGTGAGACTACGAAAAAGAGACGCGGCAGGTTGATGAGATTGATCATAAGATTTTTTCTTTGCCGGACAAACTCCAATAGCCTCTGTAAACAAGCAGGTGGGTTGACAGGCGTTCACGCCTCGAAGGCCATTGAGCGAAAATCAGAATTTTTCCCGTAGCCACGAAATCGTTCTGCATTCGTTTGTTCAAGTGAATGGATCACTAAGAGACTAAGGGCCGCAATCTGATCCTCTGGGCATCGTCCAAGCGCACCAACATCTTGGCGACCGTCCGGACAGAGTTCGAGCAAACATCGCGCATTTCAACATCGTCGGTCGATGGGCATGAACTGCAAGGAATGACAGGTCGCTGGTCTCTTGTTTGAGAGCGGAGTTCGGTGCGACGAATGTTCGCCCGCGCGCTTGAATGAGGACTTACATGATCAGAACTTTTGCCAGGTGTCATGGCTACAATTTGAGCGGCAATGTTGTCTAGGCGATGCGTTTGCGGTCGTTATGGACGCGTTCCAGATATCGGCCAGTTCTCAGGTCCACTCTCACGCGGTCCCGTGGAGCAATGAAGAGCGGGACTTTTATCGATACACCGTTCTCGAGCTTTGCCTCTTTCCATGCGCTGTCCTGCTGGGAGTGAGCGGGCGGCGCGGTATCGGCAACGCGCGCTTCGACGATGTCAGGCACGATGGCGTGAATCGGCCGGCCCTCGAAAAACTCCACGGGGATGGAGCTTCCGGATTGCAGGAACGCGGCCGCGGGGCCAATGATTTCGCCGGGAACCTCGAACTGTTCGAAAGTGTTGGGATCCATAAAGGTGCAGGCATCGCCACCGCTGAAAAGGAACTCGAGATTGCGGCGATCGACCGGCAAGTCTTCGAGGCGCTCCTGGGGGCGGAACCGCGCTTCCCACAGCCGTCCGGTGATCACGTTGCTGAGTTCGGCTTTGACCACACCGCCCAGCTTGGCGGCCGCGGCTTTCGCCTCAACCTCGAGAACACGATAGACCTGTCCTTCAACGCGAACAACCATTCCCCTGGCCAGCTCTGATGCATCGATCATGGGATCTCCGACAGTTCTCAGCTCGAACTCCGAATACGGAGTCCCTAAGAAGCCCGTGAACTAGTTACGCTGCTACCGTGTGTCCCTTCTGTTCTTCCTGCGGAGCTTCTATGTCTTCGAGCCGCTGTTTCGTATGCAGCACTACGTACGCGGCGAGCAGCGACAACATCAGGAATGCGATGATCATCAGGAGAAGTGCGAAGACAATCATGTTGTGCACCGGGCCTGTGACCTCGCGTGCTTCCTGGCTGGCCAACACGGTCCAGGACAGCGCGGGATAGGCTTCTCTTAATCCGGTGTCGGCGAAGCCGATCAGGTACGACTGCCCGTTCGAGAGTGTTGCGTACAAATATCCGGTCTGGCGGCCGCGCAGGCTGCCCAGCGCATCGTGAACGGCGGCATATTCCTCGGACTTGATATTCATCAGGGGAGTGATGCCGGCGCCTTCGATGACCGAGCCGTCATCCCGTACCAGGAAGAGGCGACCGGTGCGACCGATCTGGTGGCGATTCAATTGGACAAAAAGCGGTGACAGATCGACGGTTGCGGTCACCGCGCCGATGAATCGTCCGGTTCCTTCCTGCAGAATCGGGTAAGCGATGCTGAGGTAGTAGAGACGGTTCTGATCGTCATAGCGCAAATCGGACATGCGAATGGCGCCACGCCCACCGGCGGCGAGCTGACGCCAGAGGTCGGGATCATTCAGAGAGTAACGTGCGGGGCGATCCGTCGCTGCTACCGTCGATCCCATCACATCGGCGATGGTGATCTTCAGAAGCGCGGGATTGAGATCGCGCAGGCGGCGCAAGTGGCGAGCCTGGTCGGAGGTCAGGATTTTCTGTGCCATCGCGTCGGCCTTGGCTGTCTCCCAGTCCTGCTCAATGGCGGCAACTTTTGCGCTGGTGGCATCTTCCGAGAGACTTTGATACTGACGGTTGGCCGATGCGACGGTCTCTATGGCGTCGGGGGCATTGGCAATAACGCTCAAATCCTTGACACGATCGGCAATGAACTGGGAGGTTGATTCAGCGGCGGTCAGAGTCAGTGCGCGGAAGTTTTCGCCGCTGGTCTGGCGGATGTGATCGTCTCCCTGCAGCGCCACATAGAAACCGAAGACAGTCAGGGGCACAAGAATGACGATCAGCGTAACCAGTAGATTCTTCAGGGATGTACGGAATTCCAGGCTGTCGAGGGGCATGGAGAGACCTCCTCTCTGCTGCGGGGCCGCGAAGGAATCGCGACACTACACGCCAGGGCCGGTTGGCCGTTTGGACTTCCGCCGACCAGGACCCGGTGGCAAGGTAAACCTAGTTCCGGAGATGCGATCTGTCTGTGATGAGCCGCACAGGGGGGCGTGCGCGAACGCGCTGCGAAAGGCTAGAGCACTGATCCTGTGCTGCACTCATTTTTTTGATTGCGTATAGACGCGGACGTAGTCAACCTGCATGGTTTGCGGAAAGATGCTGGTGGCATCCGGACTGCCGGGCCATTCTCCCCCGACTGCGACATTGAGCAGCATGAAGAATGGATGGTCGTAGGCCCACTTCGTGCCTTCAGGAAGCTCGGCCGGCGTTCGGGTCGCATAGAGATGATCGTCAACGTAGAAGCGGATGGCCTTCGGTTCCCACTCCACTGCGTAGATATGGAAGTCGTCGGCAAATGGAGCATTGCTGGGAAGAGCGAAAGGCGAACCGATACCCTTGTCGCCACTGTATCCGGGGCCGTGAATTGTACCGTGGACAAGCGCAGGTTCCTTACCGATGTTTTCCATGATGTCGATCTCGCCGCATTTTGGCCAGCCGACTTGCGCAATGTCGTCGCCGAGCATCCAGAAGGCGGGCCAAATGCCCTGCCCCTTGGGGATCTTCATGCGTGCTTCAAACCGTCCATACTTTTGAGAAAACTTTTCCAGCGTTTTCAGGCGGGCCGATGTGTAGTCGCGCGTGACTCCGTCCGCGCCCGTATATTTCTCACGCATTGCCTTGACGACGAGATTGCCACCTTGGTGAAAGGAGTTCTCGGGGCGAGTGGTGTAGTACTCCAGCTCCTGATTGCCCCATCCGTTGCCGCCCGTCTCGGTGACCCATTTAGAAGAGTCTACGGGAGAGCCGTCAGGCGCATTGAATTCATCGCTCCAGGTCAGGGTCCATCCGGGGCGGGATGGCGGGGGAGTTGAAGCCTGCCCGAATGCGATTGTGCATTTCAGGAATACGATTGCAAAAACGATCCAATATGAGGTGCGTGGCATTGAGGTTCTCCTTCGCATCATTCAGTGCGGCGCTCTCGAAGAGCCTCACTCAAGCCAAACCTGTGCTTGAGTGGGCCACCTTGTTCTAAACAAGAATGCGCGAGTACTTTGAAGAGTGCCGACTGCTTATGATTGGTTGTGATCAGCAATATGGGAAATCCATAACGTTGGCACTATACTCACTGGTTCGATTTGGTGCCAGGAGGATTCATCCGTGTCCAGCGAGAAGACCCGACGAGAATTTCTGCAATTATCCGCATGCGGAATAGCAGCAGCATCCACGATCGAATTGGCCAGCGTACTTCCGGTGAACGCGGCGCCACCGTCGGGGGAGATCGCGGTTCGCGTGACTAGCGGCGAGCTAAGTTACAAGGCCCAGCCCTCGCTCGCCTGGAAAGCCGGCAGTGCAGCAGGTAACGTCATCGAACTGAACCCGGGCAAGACCTATCAGGAGATGCTCGGCTTCGGCGCGGCGTTTACGGACGCCGCTTGCTATACCTTCAACCGGCTGGAGCCATCCGCTCGCGAAACACTGTTCCACGACCTTTTTCATCCGTCGGAGATGGGCTTGAATGTCTGCCGGACTTGCATCGGTGCAAGCGACTACTCGACGGAGGTGTTCAGCTACGACGAAGGCGATCCTGATCCGGAGATGCAGCGGTTCTCGATTGCGCATGATCAACGCTATGTTTTGCCGGTGCTGCGGGAGGCACGCAAGCAGAATCCGGACTTGTTTCTGTTTTCGTCGCCGTGGAGCCCTCCGGGATGGATGAAGGCCGGCGGGACCATGCTGGGTGGCTCCATGCGGCAGAAATATTTCGCTCCGTACGCGAAGTACTTTGTGAAGTTCCTGCAGGCGTATGCGGCGGATGGCGTGTCCGTTCAGGCAGTGACCGTGCAAAACGAAGTCGATACGGATCAGGATGGGCGGATGCCGGCCTGCATCTGGGCGCAAGAATACGAGATGGGGTTCGTAAAGAATCATCTGGGACCGGCACTCGAGAAGAACGGGCTCTCCACGAAGATTTGGATTCTTGACCACAATTACAACCTTTGGGGACGAGCGGTAGCGGAACTCGATGATCCGGATGTGAACAAGTATGCGAAAGCGGTTGCATTTCACGGATACGTCGGTGGGGCAGAGCAGATGAGCAAATTTTATGCGGCGCACCCGGATGCACAGATTTACTGGACGGAGGGTGGGCCGGACTATACTGCGCCCGATTACCTGACTGACTGGACGAAGTGGTCCCGGACCTATATAGAGATCACGCGCAACTGGGCGCAGTCGATCACGGGATGGAATCTCGCCTTGGACGAAAAGGGCAAGCCAAACATCGGACCGTTCCCATGCGGCGGGCTGGTGACGATTCATTCGCAGACAAGGGAGATCACGCGCTCCGGGCAGTACTGGGCTTTCGCGCATTTCTCGCGGCATGTGCGACGCGGGGCCAGGCGGTTTGAATCCGTCGGGAGGGTCGACGGAGTGGATCATGTTGGCTTTGAAAATCCGGATGGGCAGCGACTGGTCGTGATCACCAACTGTGGCGAGCCGAAGAATGTGTACCTGAAGTTGGCCGGCAAGGTGGCTGAGGTTGCTTTAGCAAAGGATTCTGTCAGCACTCTTTCCTGGAGCTGACATTTTTCTGACACGCAGGTCTTCAAACCTTCTACTCGCTCGTTGCGTGCACGATCGTGGAAGAATTACATCGGATTCACCAATCCTGTTAAGCTGAATCCTGCTGAATTGGAAAGAGTTCGGGTTTGGCAACCTCTTTGCAACCTTTTGAGGAGTCTCGTCCTCACATTTAGTGTTGCAGTCCGTTGCGGCAACGCAGCGGTTTGCCAACTTACGAATTTGCGACCTTGAACACTGCCACTCGTCTGTGCCGCCTCGTCAACTGGCGCGGCCTTGGGAATCGCGCAGGAGAGTGTTTCGAAGCCGACCGTTTCAACCGATGAAGTTCGTCCGTGGTGAAAGGGGTTTCGCCCGGTTTCGCTCTTGCAGCCTTGGTACCAGGAAGCTAGATGAGACTACTCAGCGCCAGACTCATCGTCTCCCTCATCATCGGGATCACTCTGGTCTCGCTCTGCACCTCCTATTATCAGGTGCTGATGCAGAGCCGGAGTATGCGCAAGGACCTGGACCGGCGTTCCGAGGTGTTGGGAGAGAGCCTGGCGCGAAACGTGGAACGCGACCTGCAACGGGACGCGCCACGTACCCTGCAAAAAACAGTTCAGCAATTCGCGAATCGCGAGCACCTGGCTGGACTGGCTGTATATGACCCGCAGGGACATCCGCTGGCGGTGACGACGAATCTGCAGCCGCTGATGGAGAGTGCTCCCCCGATCGTGCTCCAATCGCTGCGCGAAAATCAGGACACGAAGGCTTTTCTGCGGATGGGCATTGCGTCCATCCATATTTACGCGTTGCCTCTGCACAATGGCGACGATCTGGTCGGCAGCCTGGCCATCGTGCACGACTCCGGGTACATTCACGCGGAGAGTCTCAGGATCTGGCGGGAAACCTTTCTTAGCGCGTTGATTCACGTTGTACTGATCGTGCTGATTACGTTGCTGATCGTGCGCTGGAGCATTGCAGGGCCCATCGCACGGACGGCCAACTGGATCAAGGCCTTGCGCACCGGGCGCGCGGTGGCGGGGCGCATCAAGCCAGTTGATATGGAATTGTTTCGGCCGTTGGCGCGAGAGGTTGCGACCATGGCCGAGAGCCTGAACAACGCACGCACCGCGGCGGAGCGTGAGGCCCGGTTGCGCGAAACCGGGGAATCGATCTGGACAGCCGAGCGATTGGCCGTGCATCTCCGGTCGCGGCTGGAGGACGGCAGACTTTTTGTAGTCTCCAATCGCGAGCCATATACGCATGTGCAGCGAGGCAAATCGATTGAAGTAAATGTTCCGGCCAGCGGCCTGGTTACCGCCCTTGAGCCGGTACTCTGCGCTTGTGATGGCACGTGGGTCGCGCATGGATCTGGCGATGCCGACGCGGAAACGGTGGATGCGCATGACCGGCTGCTGGTTCCGCCGGACGATCCGCGCTATACGCTGCGTCGTGTATGGCTTTCCAAGGAAGAAGAGGAAGGATACTACTACGGGTTCGCGAACGAGGGTCTCTGGCCCCTGTGCCATATTGCGCATACGCGTCCGCTGTTTCGCGCTAGCGACTGGAAGTATTACGAGGCGGTAAACCGAAAGTTTGCCGACGCGGTTCTGGACGAGATGAAGGGGGTCAGCAATCCCGTGGTACTGGTGCAGGATTATCACTTCGCGTTGCTGCCCAGAATGATCAAGGACCGCAGGCCCGACGCGCGGGTAGCAATTTTCTGGCACATACCATGGCCGAATCCGGAGGCATTTGGGATCTGCCCATGGCAGAAAGAACTGGTGGATGGACTGCTCGGCGCAGACCTGATCGGGTTCCACATTCAGGCGCACTGTACGAATTTTCTGCAGACTGTGGATCGCATCGTGGAGTCACGAATCGACTGGGATCATTCCACGGTGCAGCGGCTGGACCACCTTACGACGGTGCATCCATTTCCCATCAGTGTGAACGCCGGAGACATGCAACCCAAAGTGCAGCGGCAGTCGGCATACGAGGAAAGAGCTTCGTTGCTGAAGAACCTGGGGGTACGGGCTGCGCTGATGGGAGTTGGCGTGGATCGCCTGGATTACACCAAGGGCATTCTGGAGAGATTCCTGGCAATCGAGCGCTTTCTGGAGAAATATCCGCGCTATCAGGGAGTGTTTACGTTCGTCCAGATCGGCGCGCCGAGCCGAACCCATATCAAGCGCTATCACGATCTCCAGGCGGAGATAGAAGCCGAAGCGGAGCGTATCAATTGGCGATTCCGCTCCGACCAGTGGAAGCCGATAGTGCTGCTTGAACGGCAGCACAGCCACCAGGAGATCGAACCGTATTATCGGGCGGCAGACCTCTGCCTGGTGACTTCCCTGCATGATGGGATGAACCTGGTGGCGAAGGAATTTGTCGCGACGCGGCATGATGAACGGGGAGTATTGATTCTCAGTTGCTTCACAGGAGCAGCGCGGGAATTGCGCGACGCGCTGCAAGTGAATCCCTACGACATTGACCAGACTGCGGAAGCGATCCGGGCGGCTCTGGAGATGAATGCCGAGGAGAAGCAAGAGCGCATGCAGAGGATGCGGAAGACGATTCGCGACCACAATGTGTATCGCTGGGCAGCGAGTCTGATCGGGGAAGTCTGCGACGTTCGCCTGGACGTTGGCAGGGATCAGTTCCGCGCGGGCGCGACCGTCGCTTAGACAAAAATTCCCCACGAACCGGGCAGACAACCTTGCCGAGCTGGAGCGATACTACTAAAGAGCATGGCTACAGCCGGGAATCTTGCCGAGAAAGCGACACTGCGCAAACCGCAAAAGCCGTTTTACTTCAACACATCTGAGCATC
The DNA here is from genome assembly GCA_035577905.1 of Binatia bacterium. Taxonomy (GTDB): domain Bacteria; phylum Acidobacteriota; class Terriglobia; order Terriglobales; family Acidobacteriaceae; genus Sulfotelmatobacter. Next base: position 20,638 of record DATKAP010000004.1, on the reverse strand, counting down.
TGCTCCGCATTGGCCGGCAGAAGGCCAACAATCTTTGTGAGCTGTTAAGGGCCTTGCAGACATGCCCGGACGATTCCATTTTTCAGCACACATTTCGAACCCTGCAGGAACATCACTTCATCCGCCAGGGTTTTTCCAATGACTTTGCGCACTGGAGTTTGTTTGCCTGTAACGAGCCGGCGCTGGCGGAGCAGCTTGCGAGCGTGGATATTCGGGAATTCACTGCAATCGAAGGGCTGCGCCGACGAATGGTCGAGATTCTGGATGAGTTCTTGCACTTGCACAACATGAGCGGGACCCGTCCCGCGCATGAAGCCTTTTATTTCTGTGCGTCCGACATCGTGGTGTTGCCGACTGCATTCCGCGCGGACACGCTTCCGGCATTCCTAGATGGCCTGAACCAAGTGACGATTCATTCGATCCATCATCATTTCATTGAGGCCCGATTGCGCCTGCATCGCATGTCGAACGACTTTTCACACTGGCTGGAGAAAGAAGTCGGGCTTCCGCAAACCGCAGACGAGATCGAAAGGATCGATATTTACGCCAACACGATGGAGGGGGTGCGGCGACAGATTGCGCGCATCGTCTCGCAGGCAATGAATTAGGACCGAGGGTACATGAGTTCTGACGATCCGCGCACCATCACGAGTCCGAGTATCGAAACGCAAGCTCCAGGCGAAGCGGGCGGGGACGAAGTCGAGCGCCGGTTGCCGCATCCCGGGCGCCGAGCGACCGACAAGAGAGACAAGAGAAATGATCGGCCGCTGCCGGCCAGTGTGCTTAACCCGCCACCGCCGCCACCGCCACCGCCATTGGACGACTACCGCTCGATCGTGGGCCAGAGCCAGTTGGACACGCTGCGCTTTCTGGCCAGAGAACTCAAGGGTAAGACCATCAAAATGGTTAACTCCACCGCCGTCGGCGGCGGTGTGGCCGAAATGCTGAACCGGTTGGTCCCGTTGTTGTCGGAACTGGATGTTCCCACGCGCTGGGATGTGATCACGGGTGGAAATGACTTCTTCGAGATCACGAAGGCATTTCACAATGCACTCCACGGCACGCCCTACGAACTGACCCAAGCCGCCAAAGACATCTTCATGATTTACAACGAGCACAATCGTCAGCGGATGAAGTTCGAAGAAGACCTGGTGGTGATTCACGATCCCCAGCCTGTGGCCCTGATTCTTTCGCGGTCCCAAACCACAGCGAGTTGGGTCTGGCGGTGCCACATTGATTTGTCGAACCCCAATCCTGCGGTATGGGAGTTCTTGCGGCCATTTGTCGAGCGATACGACGCGGCGATTTTCTCCTCGCAGTCATTTGCGCGGCAGTTACCAATTCCGCAGTATCTGTTTTATCCGTGCATTGATCCCCTCTCGGAGAAGAATAAAGAGCTGCCGGATTCCCAGATTCAGCAGGTCTGCGATGATTTCGGGATCGACCGCTCGCGGCCAATCGTGACGCAGGTCTCGCGCTTCGACCGGCTCAAGGACCCGGTCGGCGTAGTGCAGGCCTATAAGCTGGCCAAGAAGTATGTTGATTGCCAGTTGGTACTCGCGGGAGGCGGGGCGACGGACGATCCCGAAGGTGCAGTCGTGTTGCAGGAAGTGAAGCAAGCGGCGGGGAACGATCCAGACATCATCATTCTGGATCTTCCGCCTTGGTGTGCCCTTCAGATCAATGCCATCCAAAGAGCCTCGACGATCATCGTGCAGAAATCACTGAAAGAGGGATTCGGCCTGACCGTGACTGAGGCGCTATGGAAGGGCAAGCCGACCATCGCGAGTGCGGTCGGTGGAATTCCGAACCAGATCATGCACAAGCTCACGGGTGTGCTGGTGCATTCGGTGGAAGGTTGTGCGTTTCAGATCCGTTACCTGCTCACGCACCCTGAGTTCGCGCGGAGTATTGGAACGGCCGGGCACGAGCACGTCAAAGAAAACTTCCTGATAACAACGAACGTCAAGCGCTGGCTGCTGCTGTTCCGCCTCCTCGAGCAGGCCAAGGCGCAACGCACTCGGGCCTGAGCTTACGCGCCTTCGGCGGCAGAGAATGCCAGATCCACTCTTTCCATAGGAAAGTAGGCCGGCATCGCAGTTCGAAGCTGTATTCTTCGATTGCTGCCCTCGTTCTCGATCTGCTTCATGATGCTTTCTGCGGCGGCAGCTCCGAGGTAGAGAAACGAAGACGGCACATCCGGAGTATCGCTGGCGGACGTTCGGTATCCCAGATCAACCGAGGTAACAGGCAAATTCAGCTGCACCGGAATGGTGGTGTCAATCGCGATAACACCCTCAATTCCTCGCTGCTGAAATTGCGTATTCATGCGGTCGCCATCGTGGACGGCGAGGACCAGCATGTAACCGTTTTCATGCAGCCGACGCTGTGCGGCCGCGACCACGCGCGCAACCGAAGAACGGCAGAGGCCGGGCGCGAGGACGGCGACCACGCGCGAACGCTTTGTGCGCAACGAACGCGCCAGAAAGTTTGGACGATAATTCAGTTCGGCGGCAGCGCGAAAGACGCGGTCCCTGGTGGCTTGCGGGATCGCGCGTGCGGCCGCAGTCTCATTCAAGATCGCTGAAACGGAGGATGGCGCGAGCCCAACCTTCGCGGCCACAGTTCTTAGATTCACAGTTTTCTTTTCCGGCAACATCGTTCCCCCAAAAGGAATGTGCTCTGCACCTGCTTCAGATAGCGATCTGTAGGTGCAGATCGTGTCAACGTCTCGGTTTTGGATATCTAGAATCCTCTGCGCGAGGAACAGCCGACGGTGGGCTGAGGAGCGTTCTGCAACGCTGCAGAACCAACGCACAACACTGTGAAGTACGCGAGGCTTTTAGTCCAACGCAAAAATTCCATCGTAACGATCAAAGCAGCAGTTGCGCAGTATTTTGTGGGTAGGTATCCTCTTGGCTGTGAAATCTGGTTTCCCGGTTTCAGGGGATCAAAAACTGATTCAGATCGTGGATGCCGCCCTGGCCGATGCAACCCGCCGGAGCAAGGGGTGGCTTGTCTGCCGGAAAGGATGCACGCCGTGCTGCGTCGGAGCGTTCGCGATCAATCAGCTCGATGCCGGGAGATTGCAGCACGGTTTGAAAGAACTAGCCCTGCGCGACCCGGCGAGGGCAGAAGCTGTGAGACAGCGCGCTCGCGAATCCGTTGCCCGCGTGGCGCCCGTTTTTCCCGGGAATCCGACGACCGGGTTGCTTGGCAGGACCAAAAAAGAACGCCGCCGGTTTGAAGACTTCGCCAACGAAGAACTGTGCCCCGCGCTGGATCCAGTGGAGGGCACCTGTGACCTCTATGAGTGGCGACCGATGACCTGCCGCACATTCGGGCCTCCGGTGCGCATCGAGGGCGGCGGCCTGGGAATTTGCGAGCTTTGCTACCAGAGCTGCTCTGAGCGAGAAATTGCTGAGTGCGAGATGGTTCCTGATCCAGAGAACCTTGAGCCGCAGTTGGTGCGAGAAGTTGAAAGGAACACGGGAAAGCGCGGCGACACGATTGTCGCTTTTCCTCTGGCGGCGTGATGGGACCTCGCGTTCGCGCGATGCGGTACGTCTTCCTGACCGCGTTTGTCTCTTTAGTACTTGCCAGACCACCGTGTGTACAGGCAAGTGAGCCACTCGACACTGAAGCATGGCTGCGCTACGCGCGGCTGGATACTCCAACAGCCAGGAATTACGAACAACTGCCATCGGCCTCGGTTCTGCTCAGGCGATCGCTGGTTCTCGAAAACGCACGACGGGAATTAGCCAGCGGCTTCGAGAAGATGCTGGGGCGCGCGTTGAATTCGCGTGACAGCATCAACGGCCCAGCTTTTGTTCTGAGTACACTTTCCGATCTGCGGAGTAGCGCGCCCTCGCTGCGCCCGCCGGTCGCTCTTGAGGGCGATGGATTTTGGATCACGAGCGCACGAATTCGCAATTTTGAATGTGTCCTGATTGTGGGAGCCAGTGACCGTGGCGTCTTGTATGGCGTCTTTGCACTGCTAAGCAAGATCGCCCGAGGAGAAAGCATCGTTGGAATCGATGAAGCCCAGAATCCGTATGCGCCCATCCGGTGGGTCAATCAATGGGACAACCTCGATGGGCGGATCGAGCGAGGGTACGGCGGGCCCTCAATCTTTTTCTCAGGCGGCAAGGTACGCAGCGATCTGACGCGCGCCGGCGAATATGCGCGGCTGCTGGCTTCGATCGGGATCAACGGATGCACGATCAATAATGTGAATGCCGCCCCCGGCGCTTTGGAAGATAGTTTCATTGCCGAGGTGAAGAGCATCGCCGATGTATTCCGGCCTTGGGGCGTGCAACTCTCGATGTCGGTGGATTTGAGCAGCCCGAAGGTAATCGGCGGGCTCGATACGTTCGATCCGCTCGAGCCGCGCGTGGCGGAATGGTGGCGCAAGAAAGCCGATGAGATTTATCAACAGATTCCAGACTTCGGTGGTTTTGTTGTCAAGGCGGATTCAGAGGGGCGCTCCGGACCTTCGGCTTACGGGCGCACTCACGCGGATGCGGCAGACGTAATCGCGCGGGCACTCAAACCGCATGGCGGTGTGGTTTTCTATCGCGCCTTTGTCTACAACCATCATCTTGACTGGCGCGATCTGAAGAATGATCGAGCCAAAGCCGCGTACGATAATTTCCATCCCCTTGACGGCAAGTTTGACGATAACGCCATCGTTCAAATCAAGAATGGTCCGATCGATTTCCAGGTGCGCGAGCCGGTGTCACCGTTATTTGCAGGTTTGCGTCGAACCAATGAAGCGATCGAACTGCAAATCACGCAGGAGTACACAGGCCAACAGAAACATCTCTGCTTCCTGGTCCCGATGTGGAAGGAAGTTCTGGATTTCGACATGCGTGTAGACGGCGAGCCTTCGCGCGTAAAGGACCTTGTGAGCGGACGAGTTTTCCATCGGCCGATCGGCGGATTTGCGGGAGTGGCAAACGTGGGACTCGACGCGACCTGGCTTGGCAGTCCCCTGGCGATGGCGAATCTCTACGGATTTGGTCGGCTGGCGTGGAATCCGGATTTGAGCAGCGAGACTGTCATCGACGAATGGACTCGACTGACGTTCGGCAGCGACCCGCTGGTGGTGAAGACAATTGCCGACTTACAACTCCGATCGTGGCACGTCTACGAGAGCTACACCGGGCCGCTCGGCGCCGGGACGCTCACCAATATCACCGGCAACCATTACGATCCGGGCCCCGAATCTTCCGAGGAGAATGGGTGGGGACAGTGGCATCGGGCCGATCATCAGGGCATCGGCATGGATCGTACGGTCGCTACCGGAACCGGGTACATCGGACAATATCCGCCGGAGGTGCAGAAGTTGTATGAATCGCTGGCGGCGTGTCCGGACGAACTGCTGCTGTTTTTTCACCACGTGCCGTACACGTATGTGTTGCATTCCGGAAAAACTGTGATTCAGCATGTATACGATTCCCACCGCGAAGGCGCGGAACAAGCTCAGGCCTTCATCACGGAATGGAAGAGTCTGCAGGGGCACGTCGATCCGGGACGCTACCAAGACATTCTTGCCCGATTCGAGTTCCAGGCAGGAGAGGCTGTGAAGTGGAGAGACACGATTTGCGGCTGGATCTACCGGCTTTCGGGCATTTCCGATCAGAAGATAGAGGCTCGGCCGCAGTGATCGGCTAGTTCCAAAGAAATCAGCGCATTATGGTTCTAATCTAAAAAAATCCCGCTCTTTGAGGCGTACGGCTTGCGGATTTTTTCAAGTTCCGTTAACGTTTACGGTCCGGAGGCAAGTCGATAGACTTGCCGCCGATATTTCTGCTGGCTGTAAACGGCCGGCCTCGATGCAGGCCTGAAAATGGGAAAGCCCCCTGCTACTCTCGGCGACATCGCCAAGTCGCTGGGTACGTCCATCGGCACGGTTCATCGCGCGCTCCATGATCATCCCGGAGTGAGCCCCGCCACCAAAGCCAAGGTATTGCAGATGGCAAGGACCCTGGGTTACCGGCCCAACCTGGCCGCCCGATACTTGTCCTCCAAAAAAACGCTGCGTATTTCGGTGAATACTCTCAAGGGAACGACCTCGTTCTGGGATGAAGTTCGCGCCGGCATTCGCGAAGAAGCAGCCGGCATTCTCCTCGAGAACGTGGAAGTGGAGTTTCGAACGACTCCCAGTCTGGGCGAAGGAGAGGAAGAGGCGTTTGAGGCGGCAATCGCTGACAAGGTAGACGGGATCATTACCTTCCCGAGCCGGCCGGAAACCTTGAGGCCGTGGATTCGGCGAGCTTCGCGGGCCAACATTCCGGTGGTGTGCGTGGCGACCGACGCTCCGAACAGCGGGCGACTGGGAATCGTCGCGGTCGATACGCTGGCCAGCGGCGCCGTCGCGGCCGACCTGATGGGACGATTCCTGGGCGAGCGAACTGGTTCGGTGGCGATCACTGTATTCGATATGGCGATTACCGAACATGCGGAGAAATACTCCGCATTCCAATCGACACTGGAGTCGTTTTATCCCAACTTGCAACTGCTCAAGCCCGTGGAAGACCACGACGTCGAACAGGAGGCATATCGCAAGTGCCGGAAGCTGTTTGAGGAACGCTCGGACCTCGCGGGGATCTATGTCACCACGGAGGCGTCGATCCCAGTGCTGAAGGCCGCTTGCGATGCCAAGGCACTCGATAGGCTGAAGATCATCACAACCGATTTGTTTCCAGATCTTGTACCCTTTCTCCGCTCGGGAGCGGTGGTCGCAACCATCTATCAGCGGCCGCGAGCGCAGGGGCAGATGGCGTTGCGGATGTTGCACGAATTCCTGGCGGAGGGTGGGAGACGCTCATACCAGGTTTCCTTGGCGCCGCATCTGGTGATGCGCGGGAACCTGGACTTCTTCCTGAGCCGGCAGTCGCAGGAATCCGCCAGCAAGAGTGGGCAAAATGGCGAGGAAGCCCACCGGTTGATTGAGGATTTTGCTTAGTCCATTCAGCGAAGGTGAGACGGAAGGATGGCTTATTTAGGCATCGATGTTGGAACAGGCGGCACACGCGCTCTAGTGATTGATGCGCACGGAAACGTGGTGGCGTCCGCATCGGCGGAGCATCAGCATTTTGCCAGCCCGAAGCCGGGCTGGGCGGAGCAGGATCCGCGCGACTGGTGGAAAGCCTGCGGGGTGGCCGTGCGTCAGGCGCTGCGGACGTCGGGAGTAGAGGCGGGAGATATCGCGTGCGTCGGATTTTCGGGTCAGATGCATGGGGCAGTTCTGCTGGACGCTTCGGATGAAGTGGTTCGGCCGGCACTGATCTGGTGTGATCAAAGAAGCGAGCCCCAATGCGCCGAGTTGGAGAAGCTTTTCGGGCGCGATGTGCTGATTCGACTGACCTGCAATCCTCCGCTGACCAACTTCACGTTGACGAAGTTTCTCTGGGTGAGGGAGAACGAGCCCAAAAACTGGGAACGCGTTGCGCACGTCATGCTGCCGAAGGACTACGTGCGGTTCCGGTTAACTGGCGAGCGCGCCATCGATGTAGCGGATGCTTCCGGCACGCTGCTCTTGGATGTGGCGAACCGCAAGTGGTCGAGGGAAGTGCTGGCAAAGACCGGCATCAAGGAGTGTATGCTGCCGGCGCTATTCGAGTCGCCGCAAGTTTGCGGGAAGGTGAATGCCGCCGGTGCAGAAGCAACAGGGTTGAAGCCGGGCACGCCTGTTGTGGCAGGCGCGGGTGATCAAGCCGCCGGTGCAGTCGGAATGGGTATTGCGCGTGTAGGTGCCGTGAGCGCAACGATCGGAACGTCGGGCGTCGTGTTTGCTTCCACGGATCGGCCGGCGATGGATCCGGCTGGCCGGCTACATACGTTTTGCCACGCGATTCCCGGACGCTGGCACGTGATGGGCGTGACGCAAGCGGCAGGGCTGTCGCTGCGCTGGTATCGTGACAATTTTGGGGCAGCGTCGCCGCCTGTGCAGGAGAAGGATGGACGCGATCCGTACGACGTGTTCGCCGAGGAAGCGGCTGCGGCTCCGGCGGGATCCGAAGGCGCATTCTGGGTACCGTATCTGATGGGCGAGCGCACGCCGCATCTGGATCCGTATGCGCGAGCGGCACTGGTCGGCTTGACTGCTTCCCACACGCGGGCGCATGTAATCCGCGCCATCATGGAAGGCGTGGCGTACAGCCTGAAAGATACGTTTACGATCTTCGAGGAGATGAAGATTCCCGTGACCTCGATCCGGCTTGGCGGAGGCGGGGCCCGTTCGTCGTTGTGGCGGCAGATTCAGGCCGACGTGTACGGCCTGGAAGTGGAGATTGTCGCCGCCGAAGAAGGTGCGGCGTATGGCGCAGCAATTCTGGCCGGGACGGGAGGCGGGGCCTGGTCGTCGGTGGAGCAAGGGTGCGATGCCGTTGTGCGGGTCGCGAAGCGGATCGCGCCGAATCCGAAGGACTCAGCGACGATGCAGACAGCGTATCGGAGTTATCGGAAGATTTACCCGGCGCTGCGGCAGATTGCCTAAAGGAGCCGTTGCCTCGGTCACAGCAAGGTGTCACTGCGTAAGGTCTGGCATAAAACTCCGCGACGTGATCGCGGCCCGGTCAAAGAAAGTCCCGGCCGGCTTTTCTGTAATTTCCTCATTGTTGCTCCTGAATTTGTCGGTGATGCTCCTTGAAGGCGATCAGTCATGACGCAAGGCCCGGGAAGGCTCAACCTTCATCGCGCGAGAGGCTGGTATCCACGTTGCAATCCCTGCAACGACTGCGAGTAACAGGCACACGCTGCCGAAGCTAAGAGGATCCTCGGGCCGCACTCCGAACAGAAGAGTGCTCAGTACGCGCGAGCCTACAAGTGCTATCACGAGCCCCACGAGCGTTCCGGCGGCAATCATGCGCAGTCCTTGCATGCCGATGAGTTCCAGGATGTCGAACTTGGCGGCGCCCATGGCCATGCGCACACCGATTTCCGATGTTCGCTGCGCCACTAAAAAAGCGATCACTCCATAAATGCCCATGGCTGCGAGCAGAATGCCGATTAGCGCGAAGAGCCCGAGGAGCGCCGCCTCGAAACGCGGCCGGTCCGCCAACCTGCTGACCCGATCTTTTATGGATTGGGTCAGCACAGGAACCGTGGAATCGATCGCCGTGATCTCGCTCCTCATCCAGTCTTCCATCGCGCCGAACGCGACCGGCGTTGCTACCGTCACACTTGCATCGCGACCCCAGTCTTCCGGGTGGTTGCGACAGAGGCGATAATACTCGGGTTCGTCGCCACCGATAAGACTACCATTTTTCACGTCCGCCACGACGCCCACGACGGTATACCAAGGACCTTCCAAGCCGGGCTGCACATGACGTCCGATCGGATCCTCAGTTTGGAAGATATACCGGGCGAGCGACTGGCTGAGAATCATGAAATGGTCGGCGGAGTCGCGATCCGGTTCGCTGAAACCGCGTCCGCGAAGGATCGGGATGCTGAGAGCGCGGAAGTAGTCGGGAGTGACCCATCGCCACGCGACAGTACCTCCGGTGCCTTCGGCCAACAGCGGCTTACCATCGATGCGGAGCGCTGCAAAGATGTGATCATGATGCCAACCTCCCGGCGGACGAATGACACACCGCCGGCCAGAGACGTGCAAACCGGCAGTCCTATTTCGCAGGTTCTTTCACGTTCACTACCTGATCGCCCTGAACGTCTTTCATCGTTTGCACGATGCCTGACGGCCAATGGATCTCAACCATATCCGCCGCAGCATTTGCGCCAAGTCCAAAATGCACCGGCCCGGAGCTGGACGACGCATAGCCGCAACTCGTTGTCATGTGGTTGTATTGAGCGCCCGATTTCGTGACCACTTTGATGCGTGCGCCGATACCATCGCGATTGCTCTTCGTCCCATGCAGCTTGAATTCGACCCAGTGATTCGCGCCGGGACTTTGATTGATCCAGATTTCCGCCGGGGCATTCAACGCGTTCACGACTACATCCAGCTTGCCGTCACCGTTGAGGTCGGAGACTGCAGAGCCACGGTGGCGCGACGGAGGTTGCGCGGTGAATCCAGCTTCCGCGGTCAGAGCGGCGAACTTCATTCCCCCGAGATTGCGGAACACCGTGTTCGGCTGCTCGATGACCATGTTCGTCGAGGCCAGCGATTGCACGTGACCGCGCGAGACGAAGATGTCTTTCCAGCCATCGTTATCGAAGTCGGCGATGTTGGGAGAGTACCCCGACATGGGCAGGCTCAGCTTGGTCATTCCGCTTTCTCGCGTGATCTCCGTGAAGCTTCCTTTGCCAGTGTTCTTGTAAAGAGGGAATGTCTCGCCATCAAGAGCCACGATGATGATGTCGGGATAGCCGTCGTTGTCGAGGTCGCGGAAATCCACACCCATGCCGGAGATGTAAACGCCGTCCTCGCGCAGGGCGACATTCTCTTCGAATCCGACTTCTTCAAACTTGCCATCCCCCTTGCTGCGGTAAAAGGAATTCATCAGCTTGTCGTTGGGGATGATCAGGTCCATGCGGCCGTTGAGTTCTGAGTCTGCGGCAGCCGCCCCCATGCCTTTGCCGGGATGCGCGCGGAATCCCGCTTCCACCGAGGCATCCCGAAAAGTGCCGTCTCCGTTGTTGATGAGCAACTGATTCGGCGTGGGCTTGTACATCTTGGGATGGCAGTAGTCATCGTGGCCGAAGCCTTTACACACAGGTTCGTGATTGAAATCCCACTTCAGATAATTCACGACAATCAGATCGAGCAGGCCATCGTGGTTGACGTCGATCCAGGCCCCGGCGACGGCCCAGAGCGGACCGAATTCGGCGTCGGGCCTGTTTAGCCCGGCCTTTGCCGATACGTCGGTGAAGGTTCCGTCACCGTTGTTGTGATACAGCGTGTTGTGATAGACGCCTGCGACGAATATGTCTTCGAATCCGTCGTTGTCGTAGTCGCCGATTGCGACGCCCGTGTCGTAACCCGTCCCTTTCAGCCCTGCTTTGTCGGTGACGTCCGTGAAGTGCCCTTTGCCGTCGTTTTCGAAGAGGCGGTTGTTGTACTTGGGAGAATCTTTCTTCAGCGTCTTGAGGTCGGCGCCGTTGGTAAAGAAGATGTCAGGCTTGCCATCATTGTTGTAGTCGAAGACGGCGACACCTCCGGCCATGGTTTCCGGGGCGTGGTGTTCGGGACTCTCGTTGCTGTCGAGTCTGAAATCAATCGATTGGAAGGAAAATCGGATGGCAGCAGTCGGCGCGCCGGCGCTGGGCGTGTCACTGGACTGGGGAGCCAACGGCACCCCTAAAGAGACTGTCACCAGGAAAAACCCTGCTAGAGGACTGCGAATGATCATACCGGGCTAAAGACCTATTGAACCACAAAGGCTACTCCTCGGCTCGATCAAGACTGTCAGGGAGGCCAAGGCGAAGGTGAGGCATGCGTGGGTTCAGGAAGTAAAGACGGACGGGCTTTCGTAAGCGGCGAATGATGCACAGGAGGGGTGTAATGGTCAAGAAAGAATTGAAACTAGGGCACCCTTCCGGTTATGACAAAACGAAAAAAGAGCCTCTACGATATCGATTTTCTTCTTGACAAAGGTTTACAGGTGGCTATAAACCGTAAACGTTCACGAAAAGGGTCGTTCTGTCCCAGAGGACCGCCCCGACCGAACGCAACTTCTGGAGGCTGCAAATGATATCCCTCTCGCCCACGAATGCCGGGGGGTGTGGCCGTAGTATAGAGAGCCGCAACCTCGTGCGTTTTGCGGTAATAGTGTTTACCTTCCTTTTCCTGGCGGCGCTGGCTACGCCGGCCTTTGCGCAGGAAGCAACCATCGTAGGGACTGTGACCGATCCCTCTGGCGCGGCCGTCGCCGACGCCAAGGTCACCCTTACGAACACCGATACGGGTGTTTCCAAAGTTTTCCCCACCAACGAATCCGGACAGTACGTGGCGGTCGACATCCACATCGGCCACTATGACATCAAGGTCGAAAAAGGCGGATTCAAGACGGAAGAGCGCAAAGGCATGGTGCTGCAAGTAGGCGCCCGCAGTCGCGCTGACTTCCAACTCTCGGTTGGCGGCTCGCAGGAAACAGTAACTGTCGAAGCCAATACGGTCGCCGTGCAGGCGGACACCGGTGAAGTCAGCAACGTCATCACCGGTCACCAGATTGACAATCTCTCGATCAATGGCCGCGGCATTTACCAGTTGGCCGCTCTGGCTCCGGGTGCTTCCAGCCAGATTGATACTACGGCTCCGAATGTGCCGGTCGGCGGCAACGCCAGTGTCGAGTTCAATGGCATGCGCCAAAACCACAATCTGTATCTCCTGGACGGCGGCGAAAACTCTGATCGCGGCGGTGCAGGCGGTATGAGCATCGCTCCATCGGTCGATGCGATTGCCGAGTTCCGTCAACTCACTTCCAATTACAGCGCGGACTATGGCCTCTCCTCGGCAGGCACGATGACGTTGGTTCTCAAGTCTGGAACAAAGCAGATCCACGCTTCCGCTTGGGAATTCAATCGTAACGATGCTTTTGACGCTCGTTACTACACGAATCGGGCCCCAAACCCCGTCTCAGAACTTCGCCAGAATCAGTTTGGTTTCAATGTTGGAGGTCCGGTTACTTTCGGGAAGCTCTACAATCCCGACAAGAACAAGACCTTCTTCTTCTACAATATGGAGTGGCGCAAGTACATCAACGGCGGCAATATACAGCAAAACGAACCGTATACTGACTGGTATGACGGAAATTTCGCCGCCCACATGCCGTCGGACAGCAAGGACTCTGCCGGGGCCCTGATACCGAACTCAGGACTTCACACGCCCTGCTGGGTCTCTGGTGGCACCCACAATCAGGTAAGCGATGCTGTCGCGGCGCAATTCCAAGCGGCGGGGTTGACGATGAGTACCCCGGATGCGACCGGTGGATGCTCCCCGAACTCGAACGCTACCGTTGCGAACAACCCGGTGTTCCAACCTCTCACCATCGGCGGCTCGATCCCATCGGCCAACCTGGGGTCGTTATGGAGCAGCAATGCTCAATCACTACTCCATGCGGGTGGCAAGTACGGCGGCATCTTCCCGGCCCCGAACAGCGGTAACCAGTTCCTGGGCGGCAACAATGCTCCCACCAACCTGAGGGAGGAAATTGTCCGCGTCGATCACAATTTCAACAGCAAGTTCTCCGTGTTCGGGCACTTTGTGGCTGAACAGGTAGACCAGACGTTCGGTACCACTCTATGGGCGTGGGCCAACCAGGCATCAGTCGGTACGAGCTTCGGGAACCCATCCTATAGCGCCGTCATTCACACCACATATGCCATTAGCCCAACACTGCTGAACGAGGTGGCATTCAACTACAACGGAAACCGTATCAACATCGTTCCGAATGGGTTGTACACGGCCCCGTCCAGTTTCCAATTCAACCGCATCTTCACCGGCCCGAACAATAGCAGCCGGATTCCGGCCATCCAATTGTCCGGCTCCACGGGTGCAATCTACGAGGTCGCCAGTTGGCCTTGGCACAACAAAGCCGATGATTACCAGATCCGTGACGACCTGTCGTGGACAAAGGGTAGCCATCAGATGAAGATGGGTTTCAGCTGGGCTCTCTACAAGAAAGTCCAGGACCTGTTTGGAGATACACAAGGCGTATTCAATTTCAACGGCAACTACACCGGATTGGACTTTGCCGACTACCTCCTCGGTCTAGGCAATTCCTATAACGAGCTGGGCGTGCAGGATCACGGCTTCTGGAACAATGTTTCGCCAGCTGCCTATTTCCAGGACAACTGGCGTGTCAACAAGCGGCTGACCCTGAATCTCGGCTTGCGCTGGGACGGTATACCGCACACCTACGAAGCCAACAATCGGATGGGCAACTTCTATCCGAAACTGTACGATCAGTCGAAGAAGGCTCTGCTGGATTCGGTTGGTAACATTTGCAGCGGTCCGACCGACCCCGGTTGCACTCAGGCCAGTCCAGGTCTAGGTGGCAGTCCGAATCCCATCCTTTCCGCGGCGGGCACCCAGTTCTACCTGAACGGTATCGGCATTCCGGGCACGACACCTGGCGTGCCAAAGGGCTTAGTCAATACGCAGTGGGCGGCCTTCGGTCCGCGAATTGGTTGGGCCTATGACCTTACCGGGTCGGGTAAGACCGTATTCCGCGGCGGCTTCGGAGCCATGTATGAACGCATACAGGGCAACGATATGTATAATGCCGGGCCGAACATTCCGTTCAGCACCAGCGTGACCTTCAACAACGTTTCGTTCCAGGATCCGCACAACTTCCTGAAGGGCGGCACCGCAGTCGCTCCGATCACAGTCGCGGGTATTACGGGCTTGGCGGTGGATCAATACAAGCCCCCCGTGGTTTATCAATGGAGCGCTGGCATTCAGCGTTCGCTCGCTTCCAGGAGTGTGCTCGCGGTGATGTACGTTGGAAACCAGAGCCGTCAACAGAACTACTACACTGAAACAAACCTTCCAGATCCGTCGAATCTTCCAGGACTGATTAACGGAACGATCGCCGGCGGGTACAACGCGGTAGTACCGTACAGAGGGTTTGGCTCGATCAGAATGTCCGAAGATGGAGCAAACGCCCACTACAACGGTTTGCAAGTGGACCTCAACTCGCAAATCAAGCGGGATCTGAGCCTGCGGGTGTTTTACACACTCTCGCGTGGATATGATGCATCCAATCAGACCAACGGTGGTAGCGGAGGAGGTGACCTGGTAGGCGTCTCGAACCCGTACGAAGGCTGGAAGTACGACTGGGGACCGAATGGTTATGACCGTCTGCATAACTTCTCGGCCAACTTCATCTATGACCTGCCCTTCCTGCGGCACGCCTCCAATGCTGTCGTGAGAACGGTCGCTGGTGGTTGGGAAGTGTCCGGTATCGTCACGATCGAGTCCGGTCGGCCGTTCAATATTACGTTGACTGGCGGACAGGGCGGAAACGGCGTCGGCGGAAACAACCGGCCGGACCTGATCGGTAAGGTCGCGGCCCCACATACGAAGTCGACGTGGATTACCGGCTCGGCGTTTAGTAATCCGGCGGTCGGCGCATGGGGCAATCTGCCTTTCGACGCGGTGCGTGGTCCAGGGCTCAACATCTGGAACTTGTCACTCTTCAAGAACTTCGTGTTCAGCGAAGCTCGCGGGAGTGGGTTCGAGCTGCGGCTGGAAACCTTCAACACGTTCAACCACGGGACACCCACCGGCTTTCAAACCGGCTTTGGGGACTCGAACTTCGGCACAGTTAACAACTACTTCCCGTCGCGCATCATTCAGCTCGGCGGCAAGGTATCGTTCTAACCCCTCTTAAGCTGAGGGAACGCAATGCGCCCCGCTCGCAAACTTCAGCGAGCGGGGCGGTTTCTTTTCACAAGAAGAATCAGGTAGGCACGGCCGCCTCGGGGCGAAGCTGCCCTGCTGGTGCTATCTGTCATGCTTGTTGTTGACGCTTACGTCAAGCAAGAATAGGCTTAAGCGTGATTCTGGCGGACATTCCATGCCTTTCGCCAAGCCTCACACCGGCTGGTCGACGCCCATCTTCTTCATCATCTTTCTCCTGACTTCGCTTGGCGCCCCAGCCCAAGAGAGCAGCAATCAGGGCATTATCCCTCGCACGGACCGGCCGGAGATCTCGGTCACCGTTCGTGATCGGGCCGGTGCAATGATAACGGCAGCGGGAACAGTGAAACTCTATCGCGACGGCACACCTGCCGGATCGGCGGCACTCTCTCGCGGACGTGCTTTTTTCGGTTCAATTCCCTTCGGAAGCTACACGGTAGTTATCGAGGCCACAGGGTACAAGTCGGCGCAGAGAGACGTGAATGTCTCGATATCCATGCCCTATGAAGTTGATGCCACGCTACAGCGCGACTCGGCAGATGAAAATGCGGGAGGGCCCGCTAAGCCGCTCCTGACTCCCAAGGCGGCGGAAGCGCTCGAGAAGACCTGGAAAGCTCTTGGCAAGAACAAATTGTCGGAGGCTGAGAAGCACCTCAACGAAGCCCTTCAACTCGCTCCGTCCCACCCTGACGTTCTCTACGCCCAAGGGGTCTTATTCCTGCACAAGCAAAACCCGACAGAAGCACAGTCCGCGCTGGAAAAGGCTTCGCAGATGGATCCGAGCAACGCGGGCGCCTTCTCGGCTTTATGCATGGCTCTGGCCGACCAAGGGAAATACGAGCAAGCGATCGCTCCCGCGGAAAAGTCTCTTCAACTGGATGCCAAAGCTTGGGAGCCCCAATGGGTGCTGGGAGAGGCGTATTACCACCTCCAGCAGTACGATCAGGCTCTGAAAGCCTCGCAGCAGGCCTGGACGGCCTCCAACGGCAAGGATCCGCGCATCGAGCTGCTCGTTGCCAAGTCCCAGACGGCTGTCGGGCAGTATGAGGATGCGGCGCAAAGCCTCCGCGACCTCGTGAAGCGCTACAGCGACCACCCTGAGGCTGAGACAGCTCGCCGTTACCTGGATCGACTTGCCAAAGATGGGAAGATCCATTCCAACTGAAATCTCGAGAGCGGTTTAGCCACGTTTGTCATCCTGAGCCGCGTTTTTTGCGGCGGAGGACCCGTGCAACTCGCCGGGGAGATGCAGTCCCCTCGACCCCCAATGAACGCGGGTCTCAGGGTGACAGGCAGGGGTGGCCTGCGCAATTTCCCAGACAGCTCTAAGTTAGAGTCCTGCGGTTTGAGAAGGGAACAACCAGTCAGGCCCCGATGCTTGCTTTCCACAGGCATCCACAGCTCCGATTTGTGACATCTGCCCTTGCGCACAGATGAAAAAAAGCAGAACATAGCCAATGCGAAAGCGTGCCTGAAGTGATCTGCCTGGAGGGCGTAACTCCTTGCGGCTCAAGATTTTGCCTCTAAGTTATTGTGCCCCAATATTTTGTTTTCGCTTCTCCGCTAACTCAATGATTCTAATAGGCCAGGGGGGAGGGGGGGGTATCCCAAAAGCCTCTCGGTTTCCCAAAACGAAACCCTCATTTCAACCCTTCAACAAGCACTTTCCCGAATTTTCTTTTCCAATCGCTGTCCTCCGCCGTCGCTTCGCTTCCCGTCCGCTAACGTGGCCTCGAATCGTCGTCTTCGCGTTCCTGCTTCTGCCTACGATCGCGCTGGCGCAAGCGCCTACGCCTGACGACGCCATCGCCTTCGAGCAGCAGCAGAAATGGTCGGAAGCCGCCCAGGCATGGAAGGCAGTGACCGCTCGAAATCCGAGTGATGCCGCGGCATACGCTGCTCTGGGAGTCGACCTAGCAAGGCTGCAGAGATACGAAGAGGCTGCGACGGCTTATCGCAAGGCTTTGAAGCTCAACCCGAAGCTGCCGGGAGTCCAGCTCAACCTTGGCCTTGCGGAGTTCAAACTGGAGCATTGGCCTGCTGCCATCACAGCTTTCCGCGCCGCGCTTGCCACTGATCCAAGTAACGTTCAAGCGCAAACGCTGCTCGGAATGAGCTACTACGCCTCACGCAAATTCGACTTGGCGAGCCAATATCTGACGCCTGCCAGCAAGGCTGACCCCGGTAATGCCGAGCTTCATCAGATGCTTGCGCAGAGCTGCCTGTGGGCGCGGAAAGCCGACTGTGCGCTCGAGGAGTTCCGGTTGCTCCTGCAGCAGAGTCCCGACTCGGCGTCCACGCATGTCCTGATGGGCCAGGCGCTCGACGAATCGGGGAAGACGGACGAGGCAATCGCCGAGTTTCAAGCAGCTGCCAGGATTTCTCCCAGCGAACCGAACGTCCATTTCGCGTTGGGATATATGCATTGGCGGGCGCAGGAATTCGATGCGGCCCGGAAGGAGTTCGAGCAAGAGCTGTCCTTGGACCCGAACCACGAACAGGCCTTGGCCTATCTTGCCGACATTGAATGGAAGAATGATCATCCTGGTGTGGCATTGCCTTTGTTACAAAAGGCTATAAAAGCCAACCAGAAATATCGCTTCGCTTACGTGGAAATGGGAGCCATCTACCTCGCGCAGAAAAACTACAAGGACGCGGAGCCCGCCCTCCTGGAAGCGGTGAGACTAGATCCTACCGAGCCCGATGCCCACTATCAGCTTGGCCGCCTGTACCAGGCATTAGGACGCAAAGGGGAAGCGGAACAGGAACTGAAAAAGACGCGGGAGTTACGGGAGAAAGCAGATCAGAGCGTTGCCGGCAAAATGCCAGCTCCTGCCCCGGATTTGAAGTCGATTGAGAACAAGTGAGAAGAAACAGAGCTGCAGAAGTTTGAAGGGCAAGATTAAACCCTGCAGTCCTTGAAACTCTGAACTTGTTTTCTTACGCTCTGCCCTTTTTCGCGGCTGCCGCGGCCTGCTTGCCGGCGACCTCCCAAGGACGTTTCGGACGGTCCACAGCGGGTTTGTCGCGATCCTGAACCCGATCGTAGTGATAAGACTCGCTCACCGTTCCCAGCGATTCGTTGTAGAGGCTGGGGAGACTCAGCGCCATCTTGAGTTCTTCTGAGAATTTCTGCAGCGATTTTAATTGCTCGGCGGACGCGGGGACCTCGGTCTTTGAGGTCTTAAGGAACTGCTGATAGCCGCGGTTTACCAGCTTCGAAATCTCGCTGCCGATGAGGTATCCGGGATAGGCGAAGATCTTGATGCCATCATCGGAAGTCCTTTCGATGGCCGCCGATACGTTATACTTCCGCAGGAAGACGCGGCCGTTGGTGCCGGGGGCGTCGGTGACATCGAACGCATTGTCGCGCAGCCAAGCCAGCGCCTCTTCGTAGGTTCGTGCTTGTGTTGCTTTCGCCATTGCTCTTTGCTTCAACCTTTCTTTTCCGGCAGTCGCCCGTCTATTGGATGCGGAATGATAAGAACCCAGGGTAACTTTACAAGGGCTGCATCGCCGGATAATTCTGATTCATCTAAACAAAATACTACATACCGTGTTTCCAGCCACCTAGCACATTACGTTGGTCACGGCGCTCCAGTTCAGAGATGACATACGCATCCAGCAAAACTGCGCCGTTTGCAGCGAAAGAGCAGCATTCAGAAACGCGCGAAAGCGGCTCCAGTCTTGGCGAAACGCTGGGCCATACCCTCATGGAGAGGATCGGGAATACGCCGCTGCTGCGCCTGGATGCGGTCACTCGGGATCTGCCCGGTGTGACACTTTTGGGCAAGGCCGAATGGTACAACCCCGGCGGCTCGGTGAAGGATCGCGCGGCGGCCAACATCGTGGCGGACGCCCAGCGACGGGGATTGCTTCGAGCGGGAAAGATTCTTCTCGATGCGACCAGCGGTAATACAGGAATCGCGTATGCGATGTTGGGCTCGGCCGAAGGATTCCCTGTCACTCTTTGCATGCCGGAAAACGTGTCGCGCGAGCGCAAGCAGATCCTGCAGGGCTACGGTGCGAACATCATTTATACCAATCCGGCTGACGGGTCGGATGGCGCAATCCGCATGGCGCGCCAGCTGGCAGCCGAACATCCTGAAACATATTTCTACGCCGATCAGTATTCGAACGAGGCCAACTGGAAAGCGCACTACTACAACACAGCAAACGAAATCTGGCAGCAGACGCAAGGGCGAATTACGCATTTCATTTCCATGCTGGGGACCAGTGGCACATTCGTCGGAACCACGAGGCGGCTGAAGGAATTGAATCCGGCGGTGCAATGCATCTCGTTACAGCCCGATTCTTCTTTCCACGGAATTGAAGGCGCGAAACATATGGCGAGCGCTATCGTGCCAAAGATCTACGACCCGACACTTGCCGATCAGAATGTCGAGATCTCCACTGAGGATGCGTATGCGATGGCGCGTCGGTTGTCGCGTACGGCCGGACTCCTGGTCGGTATCTCGGCCGCTGCTGCCATCGTGGGGTGCATGAAGATTGCTCATGAAATTCCCTTGCGGCGAGATCAGGAAGTCGTGATGGTGACCGTTCTTTGCGATTCTGGAGACAAGTATTTGAGCGAGCGATTCTGGACGGAAGAATAAAAGTGAGAAGTTAGAGCTCAGAATGCGGAAGTGGAAAATGGCGTCACATTTACTTCTGCATTCTGACTTCTTAGGTTCTGCATTCCGCGTCATGTTGAAATTCACCCGGTCAGAGTACGAGGCGATTCGCCGCCACGGCGAAGAGACATACCCCCATGAATGTTGCGGCGTTCTCCTGGGGCGTTTTGAGGAGGACGGCGCGCGCGTCGTCACCAGCACGGCACGCTGCGGGAATACGCGCACGGACTCTGCGCACAATCGCTACAACATCGATCCGAAGGAACTGGTGCGTATCCAGCGCGAAGGGCGCGAGCGCGGAGAAGACATCGTTGGGTTCTATCATTCTCATCCCGATCACCCGGCCCAGTGGTCGAAGACCGATCATGAGGAGGCGCACTGGATCGGGTGCTCGTACGTGATCACCAGCGTGGAAAAGGGAAAAGCGGCGGTTACGAACTCATTTGAACTGACTGGAAGCGACGAGTCTGACAAGCAACTGCGGGACGAGAAGGTCGAAGTGCCATAAGCGGGTTTGAAACACGCTTCCCATAAAGGGTTTGCAGGTTTTTCACAGAGGAGGCAAAGGCAGGGGACGCAGGGGAGATTGGGGAGTGCGGACTTGATCATGCGAAAAGCCTTGTCCAGTGCGGGTTCTGCGAGAAAATGCGTTGCGAGGGTGCACCATTTTCGGTCA
>DATKAP010000003.1:0-5106 GCA_035577905.1 Binatia bacterium | reverse complement strand
TAGAGACCAAACCCACCGCGAAGCATAGTGGAAGGGGCACCATTCTTTTGCCGGAGTTGGTATGCAACGCCAACGCGAGGCGACACATTTCCATAGTTGGTTTGGTAAGCCGGTGTGCCTGGCGGAGCCAGCACGATCTGCGAGTAATCACTGATGCTGAAATTCTCGAGAGCCGGAAAAGGCGGACCGTCGATTGTTTGCGGGGGAAATTCGACACCCCATCGCAAGCCGTAGGTTAGGGTAAGGCGAGGCTTGAGCTGCCAACTGTCTTGGGCAAAGAGGCTAAAGGTCCGGAACAGGAAGGTTGCGGGAATATTCTGGTTGGTGAAGGCAAAGCCGACAATACCGGCCTCGGTACTGAGGTAGTCATTAAACCCTACAAACTGGGAGTATTGGGCTGGTGCGAATCGCGGCGACAATCGACGGTAGTCCACTCCGAACGAAAAGCGGTGGGCACCCTTCTGAATGGCGAAGTTGTCGAGCAGCTCGATCTGGCGCTGTAGACTCTCTTCGCCCGCTCCGATGTCGAGATACCCATTGGTGGTAAAGCCCGCTTGGAAACCCATATTGGCGTTCTGTAGATTGTAGCCACTGGGTAGAGGTGGCGAGGTTATGGGAGTGGCACCACCGAAGCTGCTCGACACGGAAGCGGCCGTACTATCCAGGCGACTGTAGTTAAATCGGAAGTCATTGGTCATGGTTGGAGTCAATGACCAGGTCGTTCCCACGGTGAATGTCTGTATCGTCTGCGATTGAACTCCTTTTTGACTAAGGGTGACGCCCGACCCAGGTCCGAATCCGTACTGCGCGATGCTGGACGGCGAGTAGTTATATCGGCCAAACAGGTTGAGTTTGTCTGTCAAACGATGATCGATCCGGAGACTGTAAGCATCCAGTGAACTGGGATCTGAAAAGGTCGCATTGAACTGAGCCACACCATTCCCTAGGTCGGGCTGGTTGGGGTCGTACGGATATGCGTTCAAGAACTGCTGCACTGCCGGTATCGCGTCCTGACGTGCTTGGAGATCGGGGACCTCGGTCAGTGCCGTTTGAGGCAGCCGGAGACGTAGTCCCTCATAGGAGAAGAAAAAGAAAGTCCGGTCTTTTCGAATCGGGCCGTCGATAGTTCCTCCGAAATCATTCTGTTGCTCCGGCGCTTTGGGAAGGGGAGTCGGATTGAAAACATTGACACCATTGAACCAATTGTTGGCATCCAAAACCGTATTTCGAAAATAATCAAAAAGAGAACCATGGAACTGGTTCGTGCCGGAGCGGGTGACGATGGAAATCTGCCCACCCGCGGTAAGACCAGAGTCCGGCGCAGCGGTTGAAGTCTCTATGCGAAACTCCTGCAGCGCGTCTACCGACACGAGACTGTTGGTCCCACCCGACAAGCTGGTTGCGCCCGCTTGTCCCCCAAGTCCCGCTCCTGGATTGCCTATATTCCCACCGATTCCGAAATTGGCACTTACCCCATCCACGGTCCAATAGTTTGAGGTCTCCCGCTGCCCGTTTACAACAAACGTATCTGTGTTTCCCGAGCCCGCGGTGGGGATGACGCCCGGCGCCAGCTCAATCAGGCTTTGAAAACTCCTCCCGTTCAGCGGTAGGTTATCCGCGAATTTGCGGTCCACGACGGTGCTCAGGGTTGCGTCGGTCGTGTTCATTTCCAAAGCGCTTCCTTCGACCGTAACGGTTTCCGCTTGTGATCCAAGCTGCAATACGAAATTTTGCTCTACCCGACCTTCGACTTGGAGTGTAAGACCTTTGGCGACGATTTCCTTGAAGCCCGCCTTGCTGATCACGAGTTGATATTGCCCGGGTATAAGGCTGCTGAAGAAATAAAGACCGACAGAATTTGTGCTGGAAATGGCGGTGATTCCCGTTTCGATCCGTGTTGCCTTGACCTGAACTTCGGTCACGGGACGCCCTTGGGGATCGACGACGGTGCCGCTAAGTGATGCAGTATCCGTCTGCGCGAAAACAGATGCGGCACAAAGCAAATTCAGCAGCGCAAAGCCCAGAAAAGACACTAGGCGCAAGCGAATACGCATGAAACTCTCCTTCGTAGCGGTTCCGAACCACTGATAGCGACAACTTGAATTCAGGAACGTTACAAGGAAGAGAGAGGAGGCCCGCGCTGGCCGAGAGAAAAAGCAAAGACCGAAATCGAAGAGGGAACCGCCTCGATAGATACCAAGTCAACTTCGGGAAGGCAGTTCGCAATAGATTCTGCAACAAGCAAGAGTGCACTGGCGGTTGGAACGAGGAGAAGATTGCGGTAGGGGCACTCGGGAGCATTTGTCAGGACAACGGGATTCTGCGTGCTGGCAAACCGCGACCGCGCCATCTCCATCTGGCAGTGGTGTTTTCCGTCTCGGCGGCAACAGAGAGGGGTCGTATTCGCCGTCGTTGCCATCACGAACGGGGCGAACGTACCCCACGCGATGGCGGAAAGTATTAGGCTGGCAAGCAATCTTCGCACGATAGTCTGAGGAAAGTATCATGTGCGACGTTTAGATGACAAGCAATCGCTTTCACGCGCACTTGGCAACAATTCGACCGAACTTTCATAACAGCGGCGTAGCTGTCCCTAGAATCTTGATAGTTGCGACACCACGAGATTCGTCAGCCATGCTGAAGTGAAAGCAAGCACCCCCATGTACAGAAACTGAAGGACAGGCCATTTCCAGCTGTTGGTTTCGCGTCGCACAACGGCTAGCGTGGAGGTGCACTGGAGTGCGAAGGCAAAGAAAACTACCAATGCGGCCGCCCCAGCCGGGGAAAGATCGCGTCGAAGAGCCTCCTGTAAATTGAGAGAACGTGTTTCCGGGTCGACTCCGTAAATGGTCCCGAATGTCCCAACAATCACTTCACGGGCAAAGATGGACGTGAACAGGCCGATTCCGATTTTCCAATTGAATCCTAATGGATGTATGAAGGGCTCGATGGAACGGCCCAAGTGGCCGATGACGCTGTCTTGTATGGCGGGAGGTTCCCCGCTACTCAGCGGGAAATAAGTCAAAACCCAAAGAACAATTGCGACAATCAAGATGACCGCGCCGGCGTTCATCACAAAGACGCGGCAGCGGTCAATGAGCCGGACGGCGAGTGAGCGGAGCGAGGGCATGCGATATTCCGGGAGTTCCATTGAAAACGGCATGCCGCTGGATTTCAGGATCGATGACTTGAGGAGGAAGGCGGTCAGCATCGCCGCCAAAAACCCCAGAACGTAAAGACACAACATGGCTGTCGCCTGGAGCCCGAAGAGACCGCCAAGATACTTCGTGTTCGGCACGAAGGCGGCGATTGTAAGCGTATAGATGGGCAATCGTGCCGAGCAGGTCATGAAGGGAGTGATCAGGATGGTGGCCAGGCGGTCGCGCCTGTCCTCGATCGTTCGCGTGGCCATGATCGCGGGGATAGCACAAGCGTAGGCGGAAAGCAGCGGAACGAAGGATTTTCCGTTCAGCCCAATTCGCTGCATCACGCGATCGGCAGTCAATGCGGCGCGAGCCAAGTAGCCGGAATCCTCAAGTACTGCGATGAAAAGGAAGAGTAAAAGAATCTGTGGCACGAAAACGAGAATTGAGGAAAAGCCCCTCCAGATGCCGTTCAGAAGAAGAGATTGCAGCCAGCCGTCCGGAAGACGCTGGAATACGTCTTTGCCCACCGCGTCCAGCAGCACCTGGAAGTGATTGCTGAGCGGCTGGCCGATAGAGAAGACAGACTGGAAGACGGTCAAGACCACCACACCAAACACCACAGGGCCCCAGACCACATGCAGTAGGATTTCATCAAGCCGCTTCGTCCAGGCCGAAGGGACAGGCGCCTTGTAGTCTGACTCTTTCCGGATCTGCTGCGCCCACTTATGACAAGCCGAAACATTTTGCAAGATCGGAAAGTTGTCCTGCGACGCCGGAAACACCGGCTGTTGGCAGAATACCCGGACAGCATCGAGTCCGGCGCCATTTTTTGCGGACACCAGGGCCACGGGCGCGCCGATGGTTCCTGCCAACCGAACCAAGTCAATAGACCCCTCCCGTTTCTGCAATTCGTCAGACATGTTCAACAGAACCAAAGTTGGAAGTGCGACCGCGAGAACGGAGGGCAGAAGCGTGAGATGCCGCTCCAGGTGCGTTGAGTCCAGCACGACCAGAATCGCGTCTGGCTTAGCGACACCGGGAATCTCGCCACGTAGAGCTTTGCTGGCGACTTCCTCATCCTCGGAGTAAGAGGCGAGCCCGCGAATCCCGGGCAGGTCAACCACTTCTATTTCGAATCCGATTTCCCCGACAAGCCTGCCCGTACGGTACTCAACGGTGACTCCGGGATAGTTGGCCACCTTTTGGGTAAGCAAGGTCAGGCGGTTAAATAAGGTGGATTTGCCAGAATTAGGTGGGCCTATCAACGCGATCGTTCGCTTGCCGTTTGGCGAGGATAGGGCCTCGCGAGGCTCTAGTGTATGCCAAGACGTTGAGGCAGTAATCGAACTCAGCTTCATTGGTCTCCTGCGACTTGCGAAACGCGCATGCGCACCTGAATGCGTTCGGCGACCTCATGACGGATGGCAATCTCCGTGCCCTGCACACGGTAAACCGTTGGCCCGCGAAACGGGAGTTTACGCACGACTTCCACTTGGGCGTCGGGAACAAAGCCAAGCTGCATGACGTATTCGAGAGCGGGGGGCGGGAGGAGAAGTTGGACAATCTTGGCTATTTCACCGGCAGGAACTTCGCACAATCGCAGCAAACCTGGGGTGGCATTAGAAATCATCGGCGGCATTTCGAGGAAGGAACGATGAAATCCCTGAACGGACCTGAGAAATGCTCGATACTTCCCCTCACCCTCTGCGGTAGCGCAAAAATCCCTAGATCGCGGACGTGGCGCGTTCGACCTGCAAAGTATGCGTAAGCTTCGCGTGCAATTCCTCCGAATACCAGGCTGGAGCGTAATCGTCGAGGAGTTGGTAGACCTCGTTCAAAACCTGGAGGACATCCGTCTGCGGGGGAGTAGGACGAATTTCGGTCGTGGTCATCGGGGTAGTCGGGGAGGCGTTGTCAGTCAAGTCGCAGCGTTGGCAATCGGAAATGCTGTGGTCGAAGT
>DATKAP010000002.1:0-3304 GCA_035577905.1 Binatia bacterium | reverse complement strand
CTGCAGTGAGGAAGGCAATGCAAGGGCCAAGCGCAAACCCGCGGAAAGTGATGAATTCTCAACGTGGAATTGGAAGAAGCAGCGTTGACTGTCAAAACTGTCAAAAACCCGATGACAGCTCGCAACCAGTGAGAACTAGGTGAGTGGGGACGGGGTCTTATGGGCATTACTCGTCGACGATCAAAATGCAAGAGGAGGCTGGGACCCGACCCAACCTCCACGGAAAACGCCTAGGAAGATACGAAGATACTGCATGGTTCAGTTGACTCATAGCTCCCGCAGAGCGGTCGCCACGGGCATCCGCGCCGCGCGCAACGCCGGGAGTAGGCCTCCGACCAAACCCATTGCAAGGGCGAAAGCAATTCCCGCCCCAAGCAACTGGGGACTGATTCGAAATGCAAAAGCCAACTGGGAGAAAGTCTGCCAGTTCATGGTTCCGGTCGTGAGTCCGTTCAATGGCAGCACGGCGATGCATCCAACAATGCCGCCGATCGCGGCAATGAACAGCGCCTCGACGAGAAACGAAGAAATCACCGCGGCACTCCCAAACCCAAGCGCCAGCATGGTTGCGATTTCGCGTCCGCGCTCCGAGACCGCGGAATACATTGTGTTGAGCGCTCCGAACACCGCACCGATTGCCATGATGAACGCTACCAGTCCGCCGAGAACAGTGATGAGCCGCGTCATCGCGGTCGATTGCTTGGCGTAGTAATCAATTTCGCGCTCGACCTGGACATTCATTCGCGGATCGGCGAGGACGGCGTCCCTGAAGCCCTGGAAGGCATCCGCTGACGTTAGATGGACAGTCGCAGACTGGAAGGCATTGGAAGGCCGTTTGTAGGCATCGTCCAGAACGCGCGGATCGCACCAGACTTCGGAATCGAACGCGCTGCCGCCAGCGTCAAAAATGCCCACGACCTTCCACTCCGTACCGCCAAACTTTATCGTGTTTCCAACATTGAGACCTGCATAGCTTGCGCTCGCATTCTTGCCAACGACAACTTCGGTAAGCCCTGGATGGAACATCTCGCCCTGTACGATCTTGATGTTGCGGCGAATATTCAGCGCATTGGCGGACACGCCTCGGATCTGCACATTTGCATCGCCACCTGTCGAGCGCAGCGGAAGCGAAGCTACGGCTACCGCTTCCGCGGTGATGAGTGGGCCCGCATCACTACGGGCCTCGCCCGGTTCGTCTTCCAGGATCTTGACCGCATCGAGATCGATACTGCTCAGGATCTCTGAACTGGCACCGGCACGTGTAACGATGACGTTGTCGGCCGATCCGGAAGCTACGAGCGTCGCCTTGAAGCCCCGTGCTAACGCCAGCATGGCGATGAACACCCCTACGGTTCCAGCGATGCCGAGGACTGCGACAATGCTCGAACTCCAGCGAGACTGCACGCTGCGGATGTTGTAGATGATGGGAATAGCCATTTCATATCCTCCGTAACGCAGTCACGACGCGCATTCTCATCGCGCCGATACCAGGAACGATTCCGGCAACAGCTCCGACTAGGAGCGCGGCCAACAGTCCCATCGAGAGAATCGTTGCGGAGAGATTCAGGGGCGGAAGCATCCCGGTCAAAGCACTGCCCAGACCGGGAATCGCGAGTGCCGATAATCCGAGTCCAAGCACGCCACCGATAACCGCGATCAACAGCGACTCCGCAAGAACGAAGAACAGCACGGCGCGGTCGCTAAAACCGATGGCCTTCAGGACCGCCAGTTCTCCGGTACGTTCTCTGACCGCGATTGCCATGGTGTTACCTGTCACCAGCAGCAGAGTGAAGAACACGACGCTACCGATGATCATGATGAGACCCTCGATGTTGCCAAACTGTTTAACAAAACTCGCCGCAAACGCAGATTCCGTCTCTGTTTTCGTTTCGTAAGCGGAGTTGTCGAACAAGCTATCGATCGCGTTGCTGACACTCAAAGCGTTATCGGGCCTGTCCAGCTTGACTGTGTACCATCCGACTTTGCCTTTGAAATCCCGTGGCACCTTCTCTTCGAAGTAGTCCCACTGCAACCAAAACTGGGTCTCGTCGCCGCCTTGATTTTGACTGTGATAGATGCCGTCAATGTTGAAGTCCCACGTAGAAAGCGGGCCGTAGCGGCTGTTCTGGATGGGAATGCGATCGCCAATCTTCCATCCGAAGCGCTTGGCAGTCTTAGCCCCGACGATTGCACCTTGCCGGTCGTGAACGAAGGTTTGCCACTGATCATCGGGGACGACCAGTTCTGGCATCACCTGGTGCTGGTGTTCCGGATCAATCACGAACTGAGGGAAGAAATTCTTTTCGTCCTGGTAGATGCCGCCGAACCAATTGAAATGGGTTACCGCCGCGAGTCCAGGAATTCGCGCAATCTGCTCGTAGTACGAAAGTGGCAGGGGCTCCGATAGTGAAATGCGATTTCGCGAGATCAGGCGATCGGCGCTTGCCACATCAGCCTGCTGGTTAAAGGCAGCACGGACGACGGCCAGAAAAGCGAAAAGGAAAAGTGCGATCGCAAAAGAGCCGACCGTAAGTATTAGTCGCGCTTTCTTGCGCAACAGATTCGCAAAGATCAGGCTGCTGAATTTCATGCCGGCTCTCCTGCGACGAGATGCGCTCCGTCTTCCACGAGCACACCTTTATCTAAGTGAAACGTCACATCCGATTGGCGTGCGACCATCGGGTCGTGCGTCACCATGAGAACGGTCTTGCCGTGATCCTTCACAAGTGTTCGAATCAGCGCCATGATTTCGTCGGCGCTTTTGCGATCCAAGTCTCCGGTAGGCTCATCTGCCAGAAGGAAGCTGGGATCGGTGACAATGGCCCGCGCGATCGCGACGCGTTGCTCCTGGCCGCCGGAGAGCTGCCGCGGATAGTGGTTCATCCGCTGTGCCAGACCGACTACAGTCAGCGCGGTTTCCACGTGCTTCTTCCGTTCCGCCTTGGAGAGATTCGTCAGCAGGAGCGGCAGCTCAACATTTTGAAAAGCTGTCAGCACCGGGATGAGGTTGTACATCTGGAAAATGAATCCGACGTGCCGGGCGCGCCACTCCGTCAATTTGCCGCGCGACATGTTTGTGATCTCGTCGCCGGCTACCGTAATGCTGCCCCGTGTGGGGACGTCGAGGCCGCCCAGCAGATTCAGCAGGGTTGTCTTCCCCGAGCCGCTCGGCCCCATGAAGGCAACAAACTGGCCTTTGTTGACGTCGAGATTGAGTCCACGCAGCACGTCAATCTCCTCTTGCCCGCGCTGGTATGTCTTGTCGATCCCGCGAACCTGGATCAGACTCCCTGTTTTGCCGTTA
>DATKAP010000001.1:0-9335 GCA_035577905.1 Binatia bacterium | reverse complement strand
TGTTGTTGTAGGGTATGCCGCCGAAGTTTGTTGCAATATTGCTCTGCGTGTTTGTGGTGCGAAAAATGTTTTCGAAGTCGACAAACCCGCCGAGGGTCAATATCGCATCGCCGATTTTGATAGACCCCAGAGGCTCTTCTGATTTTGCCTTTTCTTGATTTTGCTGAATTGGCTGCTGCGCGATAATGGTCGCCGAGTACGCCGACGCCGGTTGAAGGGAGGGTGAAGCCGAATTAGGCGGGCTGGTTTCGCCTTCCATTGGCGATAGCCGGTTGGCCGACGAGGTCGCTTGGCCGCTCTTCGGTTGCGCTTTCAGCGCCTCAATTTCGCGTTGTTGATCTGCCACTTGCTTCTGTGTTTCCTGTAAAGCCTCGCGGAGAGCATTAACCTCGGCAGCCAGATTCATATTGCCGGCCGAGGAAGGTTCCTGGCCACGCGCCTGTGCCGGCATGGTTCCGGGCAAAAGTAGAAAAGCAAAGAATACACAGATCGCCTTCATCTCAAGGAGCCTCGTCTATGCCCTTTTTGTGCGCGTGTCCAGTCTCGCGTAAAAAGACGGTCAGAAATATCGCGATGGTGATTCCGACCATCCAGAAGATGCCGCTCGAACGAAAATGTGCGATATGATTTTCGGTGCCCGCGAATCCTTTGCCGAGCAAGTCAGCAAAGATGGGCCCAATCAATGCGGTGACTCCGAAAGTAAGGAAGTTGATCGCGCCTGTGGCACTACCTTTCACCTCATCCGGATTGACTTCCTTAACGATCGTGTATGGAATCATCGCCGCGCCAGAGGCGATTCCAAAAATCAGGCAGGCAAATTCCGCGATTCGGTCACCAGCAGTGAAAGTGATCACCGCGGCAGACAACAACATGGCGACCGCGCCTCCGATGAGCACCGGTTTGCGACGGCCTAGCCGATCCGCGAGCCAACCGACCAATGGACAACCGATTACCCATCCCAGGGGCACTAAGGAACCGGTGAGAACCGCCTCGTGGTAGGTGAACATTCGGTCGCGTTGAAAAAAGGCCACTCCCCAGGTCATGTCGCCAATGGTCGTCGGCACAAATAGGAGTCCGGCGACTGCCCCGCATAGGTACGACTGCGGGTTGCGGAATACGACGCGATACGGATTCAACATAGACGCCCACGAGGAACTCGCCGATTGCGAACGCGGTTCGCCGGGAGTAATTGCAAACAGCAACACACCCACTGCGAGGCACGCGATGCCCAGCCAGTGCCAAATTGTCTGCCATGCGAAACCATGTTCGAGTAAAGGTCCCACGACGAATTGCCCCGCCGCTCCTCCCAGCATTCCCAGACATTGCGTTACGCCGATGGCGGTCGCCAGCCAGCGTGCGGAAAAACCGTGGGTCGCCAGATAGACGGCGCCTGTGAAAGCAAAGGCGGAGCCCGCGCCCTGAAGCAGCCTTCCGGCATAACCGGCTGTCGCTGATGACATGCTGAAGAGCAGACAACCGATCGATAAAATGAAAATGCCGGTGGGTACAGCTTTCTTCGCACCCACACGGTCCAGCGCCGCACCAGCGATGAGGCTGGCCGTCGAATAGGTGTAGTAGTAGGTTCCGAGAATTACACTGACGCCGACGGCAGTCGTGCCAAACGCCGAGGAAAGGTGCTGAATCATGACCGCGGGGGCGGATCGCGAGGCATATTCGAGAAAGTAGAAGAGTAGAGCGAGTCCCCAAGCGATCTGGTAGGCGCGAATTCGCCATGCGGCCGCTACATCCGGAGCGAGAGAAGCCGCGATTGGTTTCGTAGTCATCGGGTTGGCTTGGCCTCTGCTTTCAGGCACTTAGCGAAACAGGTTGACCTTCGCGAGATCGATGATTTCGTCGCCACGACCGCTGAGAACGGCTTTCATCATAAAGAGGCTGAAGCCTTTGGCCTCTTCGTACGTGATAGTAGGAGGCATGGAGAGTTCCTGACGGGAGACGGGCACCTCGATGAGCGCAGGGCCATCATATTTGAGAGCCCGCGCAATCATGGGTTCTACCTGGTCTGGGGTTTCGGCTCTTAATCCGAGAAGACCGGCCCCCTCGGCAATTTTTGTGAAGTCCGGGTTGTGCAGGTCCGTGCTGAAATCCAGGATGCCTGCCGCCTTCATTTCCAGTTCGACGAACGCCAACGACTCGTTCTTGAAGACGACGATCTTCACCGGCAATTGGTGTTGGCGAAGTGTGAGCAGGTCCCCCATGAGCATCGACAAGCCGCCATCACCCGACATCGAGATCACCTGTCGGCCCGGATAACTTACCTGCGCGCCGATGGCATGTGGCAGGGCGTTGGCCATGGATCCGTGGTTAAACGATCCGATAATCCTTCGTTTGCCGTTCATGGTCAGATACCGGGCGGCCCAGATTGTTGGAGTTCCTACGTCACAAGTGAAGACCGCATCCTCGCTTGCGAGTCGGTTGAGTATGCGCGCTACATATTGAGGATGGATTGGTTTCTTGCCAGAATTTCCTGTGGCCACTTCGTCAAGACCCTGGCGCGCCTCGCGATAGTGCTCGAGCGATTTCTTCAAATGCACTTCATACGGGTTTTGCTGCAGCTTCGGTAAGAGGGCCCGCAGCGTAGTTTTCGTATCCCCAACGAAGCCGAAGTCCAGCTTGGCACGGCGTCCGAGCTGTTCGCCGCGAAGATCGATTTGAACGACGGTCGCCTCTTTGGGAAAGAACTGCTGATATGGAAAATCCGTCCCGATCATCAGCAGCACATCGCAGTTCATCATCGCGTGATAGCCGGAAGAGAATCCCAGCAGACCAGTCATACCTACGTCGAATGGGTTGTCATACTCGATGAACTCTTTGCCGCGCATTGCGTGGACGATGGGCGCTTGCAGCTTGCCGGCAAGTTCAATCAGCTCGTCATGAGCTCCTGCGCAGCCAGCGCCGCCAAGGATGGTTATCCTTTCTGCGCGATTCAAGAGGTCGGCGAGCACATTGAGTTCGTCTTCGGAGGGACAGACCGTAGACTTGGTCTCGGAAAAATGAACCCTGGGGCTTTCGTTGACGGCCTCTCGCATCGCCACGTCCCCCGGCATGGAAACGACGGCAACACCGCGTCGTGACATTGCAGTCTGCATGGCGATCTCGAGTACGCGGGGCATCTGCGACGGCTGCGAGACCAACTCAGAATAATGACTACACTGCCCGAAGAGTTGGTCGGGATGAGTTTCCTGAAAATATCCGCTGCCGATTTCGTTACTCGGAATCTGAGCTGCAATCGCAAGGACGGGTACACGACTCCGATGGCAGTCGTAGAGACCATTGATCAAATGCATGTTCCCGGGCCCACAGCTCCCGGCGCAGACGGCCAATTTGCCAGTGAGATGCGCATCGGCGCCGGCGGCGAAAGCGGCCACCTCCTCATGGCGCACATGAATCCATTGGATATTCTTGCGCGTGCGAATCGAATCCGTGATTCCGTTGAGGGAATCGCCACTGACACCGTAAACTCTCTGAACTCCCGCTTCCACTAAAACATCTACAAGCAGGTCAGCTACTCTCTTTGCCATATTGTTCCTCTCGCGGAGTGATTTGACCCGTGAACTCGCCGAACACCGGATGCGAAGCAAGCGTGTCTCCAAATGTCTTCGCCTGGAAAACTCATTTGCCCCCAAATGGCCCGCAGCGTGGGTCGATCGAGCAACGGAAATTCACGCATCTGCCCGGGTTAGCAACACTCAAGGATTGAAAGAAGTCGAATGCGTCGTGTCGCCGTCTGTCGGGTCTGTCCGATTCGCGACACTGTGGCGCGACCCCAAGCAGCCCCGGGGCTTGATCGTCGCTCGGAGTGTTGGCGACACAGGCATATAGCGCCCGATGAATTCCGCCGCGTAATGGAACGGGACGTGCAAGTGAGGGCTGCTGCAGCTGAATAAACGTAGGCCCGAGCGTGATTGAATTGTTTGTGGCACGTGAACCCAAGGATTTCAGAAAGTCGGGAATTGTAGGCCTGCATATTGGTGAAAAGAGGCGGACCTTGAATGTGACAGCTCACCGCGAGAAAGAAGCGCCGTCAGCCATGAAAGAGACCCGCAAGGCAGAGTGGGGAATAGTCGTCGATCGCGTCATCGGGATTCTTGTTCTCGTGGCTGGAATACTCTTCGCAGCCGGGTTGTGCGTTGCGAGCCCACGCGGGGACAATCCGATTCCAAGCATCTTCGACCCTCACTCAACTCCAGCGCAGTCGATCTACCATCTGTCGATGTTCACCCTTGTAATCACTGGCCTGATTTTCCTCGTTGTCGCCACTCTATTGATTTACGCGGTTGTGAAATTTCGGGACAGGGGGGCAAATGATAAACGCGAGCCAGCCCAAGTATACGGAAGCACTCAGATTGAGCTGGCCTGGACGGTCATTCCCGTTCTTATCGTGGTGGTTCTCTTCCTGGCCACCGCGCGCGTGATTCACGCCATCCAGGATGCCCGCAACCCTCTGACGGCGGTGCAAGTCACAGCCATAGGCCACCAGTTCTGGTGGGAGTTCCGATATCCAGCGCTTGGCATCGTCACGGCCAACGAACTACACGTTCCAGTGAGCGATCCCGCTCATCCGACGCCTACGTTTCTGAGGTTGCTCTCTGCAGACACGGATCACAGTTTTTGGGTTCCTCAGCTTGCTGGAAAGACCGACTTGATTCCGAATCGGGTGAATGAAACGTGGATAGACCCCCATCAGACAGGCATTTTTCTTGGGCAATGCGCGCAGTACTGCGGCACGCAACACGCGAAAATGTTACTCCGCGTGTCTGTAGATACTCCCGAAGAGTTCGATGCGTGGGTCCAGGCACAAAAGCAGGACACGAACCAGGACACGAGTGTGGTCGCTGGGAGACACGTCTTTGAAACAAATGCGTGCATAAACTGCCACGCGATTGCCGGCACAAACGCAACGGGCCGTTTCGGTCCCGATCTAACGCACCTAATGAGCCGTCACACAGTCGCGGCCGGCGCGGCCGAAAATACACCCGCGAACCTGCGCTTGTGGATTCAAAACCCAGATGCCATCAAACCGGGTTCGCTGATGCCGGCCATGCAGTTGAGCGACGTCGATCTGGACGCACTCGTCCGCTATCTCGAAACGCTCCAGTAAAGAAGGATTTGGGGAGACCAGCTATGTCATCGGATGTAATGGCCTTTCAGCAGACGGCGGATGTTGCCGGGCGACCGTGGGTCGAAACGCTGCACGAGTGGGTGACTACCGTCGATCACAAGCGTTTGGGCATTCTTTATATTCTTTTCGCACTATTATTTCTAGTAATTGGCGGGATCGAGGCCGTCATCATACGCGTCCAGCTAATGCGTCCCCATAACGACTTTGTTTCGCCCCAAGTGTTCAATCGCATGTTCACCATGCATGGCACCACGATGATTTTCTTTGTAGCTATGCCCGTTCTCTTCGGCTTTGCCAACTACCTGGTGCCGTTAATGATCGGCGCGCGGGACATGGCCTTTCCGCGGCTGAACGCCTTCAGTTTCTGGCTGAGCGCTTTCGGCGGTTTTCTTCTGTACTTCAGTTTTGTTGGCGGTAGCGGCCTCTACGGCGCAGGAACTGTTCCGGACGTGGGCTGGTGGGCTTACGCTCCGTTGACTTCCCGAGCGTTTTCTCCCGGGCACAGTTCTGATTACTGGACAATCGCGCTGCTTGTCTCCGGCTTTGGCAGCATTGGCACCGCAATCAACGTCATTGCTACGATTCTGTCGATGCGCTGTCCGGGGATGAAACTGAGCCGGATGCCACTGTTTGCGTGGCTGAATCTGGTGATGTCGGGAATGGTGTTAATCGCCATCACGCCGTTATCAGCAGCGCAGCTCATGCTCCTCGTCGACCGTTATCTCGGCGGCCACTTCTTCGATACGCAAGGAGGCGGATCGGCCGCGATATGGATGCATTTCTTTTGGATCTTCGGTCATCCGGAAGTGTACATCCTGATCATTCCTTGCTTTGCTTTTCTGTCTGAAATCATTCCCGTATTTTCGCGCAAACCTATCTTCGGGTACCCGGTCATGGTCGCGGCCACAGTGTGCATCGGTTTTGTCAGCATGAGCGTCTGGGCGCACCACATGTTCACCATTGGGATGAATTCCTACTCGAACGCATTCTTTACACTCACCTCGATGGTGGTGGGAGTTCCGACGGGAATAAAAATCTTCAATTGGCTCGGCACCATGTGGGGCGGAAAAATCCAATTTAAGACGCCGATGCTATTCTGCATTGGATTTCTATTTCAATTCTTGATCGCCGGACTTACGGGAATTATGCTGGCCGTCGCACCGTTCGATTGGCAGCTCGGCAATTCCTACTTTGTCGTGGCGCATTTTCACTACGTGATCGTAGGCGGGATACTCTTCGCCTTGTTCGCAGCATTTTATTATTGGTATCCAAAAATCACGGGGAGAATGTTGAGCGAACGCCTCGGCAAACTGCATTTCTGGCTGTTCGTCATCGGATTTCACTTAACCTTTGATCTCATGCACATTCCCGGCGTGCTTGGCATGCCGCGACGTATTTATACCTACGAGCCTGGCCGCGGCTGGGATATTTGGAACCTTTTTGTCTCTATCGGCGCATTCCTCCAGGCCATTGCCACGCTGGTGTTTGTGTTCAATCTCATTATTTCCTACTTCAGAGGTGCGAAGGCGGGAAACGATCCCTGGGATGCCTGGACTCTCGAATGGTCCGTGAGTTCGCCGCCACCCACCTACAACTTCGCTTCCATTCCAACGGTCGCCAGTCGCCGTCCCTTGTGGGATTTGAAGCATCCCGAAGATCCGGACAGCCGGTATGAGTGAAGGAATCGAGCCATGAGCGCAATCACCACTCCATTTCCACAAACACCGGCGGCTTGGAAGCTTCCGTACCGCGGCAAGGTTGCGATGGCCTGTCTGATTATCGCGGAGTCGGCCATCTTCACTATTTTCGTCGTCGCCTATCTCTTCTACTTAGGAAAAAGCCTCACTGGGCCGACTCCCCGTGAAGTGCTCGAGACACCCATTTTCTTCACCGTCTGTTTGTTGTCCAGCAGCCTCACAATCCACCTCGCAGCAAAGCTTCTCGAACACGGCAAGCGTGGCGCGTTCCTGGCTTCCTGGTTCCTGACGATTGTGCTTGGTGGTCTCTTTTTGTTTGGTACTGGCCGGGAATGGCACCGGCTGATTTACGAGCACGGTCTCACCATCTCGACCAATCTTTTTGGAACGACCTACTACTCGCTTGTTGGTCTGCACGCCATTCACGTTTCCGTGGGTCTGCTGATGCTCACCATCCTCCTTCTCTTCGGATTGGCAGGGCGGGTAGGCAGCGAGCAGTCCACTCGAATTGACGTGCTTTGCATGTACTGGCATTTTGTCGACGCCGTGTGGGTCGTTGTTTTTAGCGTGGTTTACATTTTTGGTCGTTGAGGAGTACAGATGGCAATGCTAGTTTCGGAAAAATTAGAGCAAAGCTCTCGGGTGCCCAACGAGATGGAGGTGCCGGCATCAACAGCGTGGCCTTTGGTGCTGGCTTTTGGATTTACGCTGCTGTGCGCGGGTCTGTTAACCAATGTTTCTGTGAGTATCCTTGGCGCGGTGCTGGCGATCGCCGGTTGCGTGGGCTGGTTCCGCGAAGTGTTTCCACACGAACACGAGGAGATTGTGCCGGTCGTCCCAGAAGACGTCTCTGTGGTCACCGAGCGCCGCGTCGTCGAACGGCTGCCAGTGGCGCCTGACCAAGTACGCGCGTGGCTGCCCGTTGAAACTTATCCCGTTTCCGCCGGTGTGAAGGGAGGCTTAGCGGGCAGCGTAGCCATGGCCGTGCTGGCTTGCCTCTACGGTTTATTGAAGACGGGAAGCATTTGGTATCCCATCAATCTTCTTGCCGCCGTGGTCTATGCGCCGTCGGAGGTGCCTCCGCTATCGCAATTGACTTCCTTTCACGCAGGCCTCTTTTTTCTTGCGCTGGTGTTACATGTCGTCACCTCTATCCTTGTGGGATTGCTTTATGGGGCGATGCTCCCGATGTTCGCTCGCCGTCCCATTCTGTTAGGAGGTGTGATTGCCCCAGTTCTATGGTCCGGACTGCTGTACTCCATCATGGATATTCTCAATCCGGTGCTTGGGAGTCACATTGACTGGACTTGGTTCATGGCCTCGCAGTTTGCTTTCGGCATTGTCGCCGGACTTGTTGTCATACGGCAGGAACGGGTCTCGACATGTGAAAACCTGCCCTTCGCGCTGCGCGCAGGAATTGAAGCTCCGGGAATGATGTCACCGCGCAGAGCGGGGGAGAAACAGCCGTGATTCCATTTCGCGATCTATGTGCAACGGCGGCGCTTGCAGCCGTACTGCTCTGCGGCTGCGGTTCGCCGCACGGCCAACCACTCAAGGATTCGGAAACCCTGGCACCCAATCAAATTCTGAATTTTGACGTTCTATACGCGCAAAACTGCGCGGGTTGCCATGGCAGGGAAGGGCGGGGGGGTGCGGCGATCGCGCTTGCCAATCCCGTTTATCTGGCTATCGCTGACGACAACGCGATTCGCAAAGTCATCTCTAACGGCGTACGCGGAACAGCCATGGCAGCCTTTGCCGAAAGCTCTGGAGGAATGTTGACGGACAAGCAGATCGAAGTCATCACCGCACAAATCCGGTCGCGCTGGAGCAAACCAGGAATTCTCGCCGGAGCCAACCCGCCTTCGTACGCTCCGAAATCCGCGGGCGACCCTTCACAGGGCGAAGCAGCTTACAAGACTTACTGCGAATCCTGCCACGGCCCGGGTGGCCGCGGAGGACCTAAGGGCAGTTCCATCACGGATGATTCCTTCCTCGCGTTGCTCAACGATCAGGAACTGCGCACGATTGTCATCGCTGGCCGTCCCGAATTGGGCGCGCCCGATTGGCGGGGAAACATCCCCGGAAAGCCGATGACAGACCAGGACATCACCGATGTTGTGGCCTGGCTCGCATCGCGCCGTGTGCAAAGCCCCGGGCAGCCTTATTCCGCTTCGAATTACGTGCAGCACTAGGAGTCAGACAATGCCGAATGAAAATGTGTTATCCCGCCGCGGGCTGTTCATGAAGTTAGGAATGCTCTTCAACGGCGTGGTGGCAACCGCGCTGGCAGCGCCGATTGTGGGATTTCTTCTGTCGTCCGTTACGAGAGGCCGTGCAAACGGTTACCTGTCCTGGGTGCCGCTCGGTCGGGTCAGCGAGTTTCCCGAAGGCGAGACGCGGCTGGCCACCTTCCGGAATCCCAACGTGATGCCGACTGACGGCAAGACGGTGGACACGGCGTGCTGGGTGCGGCACGTCCAAGGCGATGAATTCCA